>AVDB01000001.1 GCA_000472185.1 Rhodobacteraceae bacterium HIMB11
GAAATTTTAGCACGGCTGTTAGCGTCAACAAAACAAGGGGTTTGGGCCCATATAATTGAATTCCACGCATGGATATAAAGAATACGATTGTTTCGTCGTTACCCCTGAAAGCAAGCTCAGACGAGTAATCAGATGAACATTTACAAAATCACACCCAAATATCATATCACAGGCGTCCTAAAACCGGAATCAGTTGGTCTGTTACAGCGCTTGGGAATCGTGAAAGTCATCTGTAATCGTCTAGACAGTGAAGCGCCCTTCGAAGAGCGAAGCGAACAAATGCGAATTGCCGTCAACGAAGCGGGGATGGCATTTGATTATAACCCCGTCACTATGACCAGTTTTTCGCCTGAACTTGTGCGCAGGCAAACAGATGCGGTTCTTAACACAAATGGCGGTGTCTTTGCCCATTGTGCCACGGGACGGCGTTGCACCATGTTATGGGCGTTTGAATTTGCACACCAACGCGCGCCAGAGGATTTGATTCAACAGGCAGCGCGCGGGTATGGACATCGCATCCATGAAAGATCGTCTGGAACGGATTTACCACAATGGGCGGGATTATTAACGCCACCTAAACATGATATTGTTGATAATCTGCAATCAATACATGCTATAACCTGAATGCGATTAATTCAGGACACTATATATAATGAAACATCTGATTACGGCCGCCACGATCCTAATTGCGGGTTTGGCCCATTCGGCACTGGCAAACGACACAGTAACATATGAGGTGACAGATCAATCCTATGACGACGTCATGTTTGGATTGGAAAACGCAATCCTGGATTTCGGTTTGGTCATTTCAGAACACAATCATGTGGGTGATATGTTGGAACGGACCAAGGCCCATCTGGACGCGACCGAGACAATATATGCCTACGCAGATATTTTCGGATTTTGTTCGGCGCCACTATCTCGTGCTGCAATGTTAGAGGACCCGATGAACATTCGTTTCTGTCCCTACAATATATTTCTGTACCAGATCAGTGAAGGATTCCCCGTCATCATCGGATACGATGTTTATCCAGAGGGCGCGCTGCAAGATGTTCAAGCACTGTTAGATGACATTACCCGCAGCGCGATCGGATTGGATTAGGTGGTCAATTGACGATAACTGACACCAGTTTCGTTTAACCCAACAGAAAACGGCCATTCACGCTAATGGCCGTTTTTTTTCATTTAGTGAACTACGGCGTCACCAGGGCGTTCGCGGTTGGTGGCACCGATGCGGTCCCCAATGATCAACCCCTCTGCCCCTGCGGATACGGCGATCGTATCACCGTTTTTGACATCCCCTGATAACAACAGTTCGGCCAATGGGTCCTGCAAGGCCCTTTGGATCACTCGTTTTAAGGGGCGTGCGCCAAAGACGGGATCGTATCCCTCATCTGCGAGCCATGTTTTCGCCACATCGTCAAAGGCCAGCGTGATTTTACGACCCATCAGGCGTTTTTGCAAACGCGCCAATTGGATATCAACAATCCCGTCCATATCAGCACGCCCCAGACGATCAAAAGTGATGGTTTCATCCAAACGGTTCAAAAACTCGGGACGGAAATGGGCACGCACCGCATCCATCACATCGCGTTTTGCATCCGCACTATCGGCCCCATCGGGCAGTTGGCTGAGCGCTTGCGCCCCAAGGTTTGACGTTAAAATGATCAGCGTCTGTTTGAAATCAACAGTACGCCCCTGACCATCGGTCAATTGCCCGTCATCCAGTACCTGAAGCAGGACATTGAACACATCGGGATGCGCCTTTTCCACCTCATCAAACAAAACCACCTGATAGGGACGGCGGCGCACGGCCTCGGTCAAAACGCCCCCTTCGTCATAACCGACATAGCCAGGAGGGGCACCGATCAAACGGGACACAGCGTGTTTTTCCATAAATTCGGACATATCAATGCGCACCATCGCCATATCATCATCAAAGAGGAACGACGCCAACGCCTTGGTCAATTCGGTTTTACCAACACCTGTTGGCCCAAGGAATAGGAAGGACCCAAGCGGGCGGTTTTCATCGTTCAACCCCGCACGCGCACGGCGCACCGCATTTGACACCGCCCCAACCGCCAGATTTTGGCCGATGACACGGTTGTGCAGTTCCTCTTCCATCCGCAGTAATTTTTCCCGTACACCTTCCAACATTTTGGACATTGGAATTCCGGTCCACCGTTCGACAACGGATGCGATTTGTTCGGGACGCACGGTTTCGGCAACCATCATTCCTTCATCCTCGCGATTTTCAGCATCGCTCAGTTGTTTTTCCAACTGCGGAATGATGCCATAGGACAATTCACCCGCACGCGCCAAATTGCCTTCGCGTTTCGCAATTTCCAAATCTGCGCGGGCACGGTCCAACTGTTCCTTTAGATCCCGAGCAGAGGCAAGTTTATCACGCTCTGCCTGCCACTGTGCGGTCATGATGGCGCTGCGATCCTGCAGATCCGCCAAATCCTTTTCCAAAGTGGCAAGGCGGTCGATGGATGCGGTGTCATCCTCTAACCGCAATGCTTCTGCCTCGATCTGCTTTTGCAAGATTTCACGGTCCAGCGCGTCCAACTCTTCTGGTTTGCTGTCCACTTCCATGCGAAGGCGGCTGGCCGCTTCATCCACCAAATCAATCGCCTTGTCAGGCAGGAAACGATCGGTGATATAGCGTTGCGACAATGTCGCCGCCGCCACCAATGCGCTGTCAGAAATGCGCACCCCGTGATGAAGTTCGTATTTTTCCTTGATCCCGCGCAGAATGGAAATGGAATCCTCAACCGTGGGTTCTTCGACCATCACAGGTTGGAACCGACGGGCAAGTGCCGCGTCCTTTTCCACGTATTTGCGATACTCATCCAAAGTGGTCGCGCCGATGCAATGCAATTCCCCCCGCGCAAGGGCAGGTTTAATCAAATTGGCGGCATCCATCGCGCCATCTGTTTTTCCAGCCCCAACAAGGGTGTGCATTTCATCAATGAACAAAATGATCTCACCCGCGGCTGCGCTGATTTCATTTAGGATCGCTTTAAGGCGTTCTTCGAATTCACCGCGATACTTTGCACCCGCAATCAATGCGCCCATGTCCAGCGCCATCAGCTTTTTGTTGCGCAGGGATTCTGGGACGTCCCCATTAATAATGCGCAATGCCATTCCTTCGGCGATGGCCGTTTTACCAACACCGGGTTCCCCAATCAAAACAGGGTTATTTTTGGTGCGACGTGACAAAACCTGCATCGCGCGACGAATTTCATCATCACGCCCAATGATCGGGTCAATTTTACCGTCCCGCGCCGCTTCGGTCAGATCCTGCGCATATTTGCCCAGTGCATCATATCCCTCTTCTGCATTGGCGCTGTCTGCGGTGCGCCCCTTGCGAATGTCGTTAATCGCGCTGTTCAGTGACTGCGCAGAAACGCGGCCCGCGCCAAGAGCGTCTTTAGCACCTGATTTGACAATGGCAAGCGCGGTCAAAATGCGTTCCGCAGGGACAAATTGATCCCCTGCTTTTTTGGCAATCTCCTCGGCCTCGCCAATCACTTTGACGGTTTGATTGTCGATGTAGGCTTGAGCGCCGCCTTCAACCTTGGGCAGTTTGGAAAGCGTGGCTGCAACATGATCACAAACCGATTTTGCATCACCCCCTGATCGCGTGATCAAATTGGATGCAAACCCTTGGTCATCATCCAAAAGCGCCTTCAAAATATGCTCGGGCAATATACGTTGATGGTTTTCGCGAATTGCGATGGTTTGTGCCGCTTGGATAAACCCGCGCGCACGCTCCGTGAACTTGCTGAAGTCCATGGGTAATCTCCTTTTCTAAGCACCGTTTTTCCTGCGCCCGACATCGGCACACAGGTCTTGGCCTCACTCTCAATGTGGGCATTCAAACCTATCTGATCAAGATTTCGTAAAAAATTTATCCATCGGGCTAATATGCTATCCTTTTAGGTCGTTATTAAGAGTATCACACACCGAAAGGAGTGAGGAATGCACATTATCACAGCACGCACATCGAATGTACGCAGACTGGAGATCATCAAATCATCTTTGGTCTGGTCAGTTTTGATACGGACCAAGGGCAAATTCATGTCGAGGTCAGGTCCAACCAGAAACCGAGGCCGAGCTTGCCATGCCCCAAGCCCCGATGATCAAAGAGGCCAAGCGGAAACTGCGTCTTGGAAACAAATTGCCCAACGAAGTGATCAGCATGACCGTTCACGATATGCTGATGTCCCGCGTTGCTTGACCATTTGATCCCGCTCTGACAAAGCAGGGGCAAGTTTTCAAAGGAGCGCCCCCATGTCAGATGATCGTTTAATTGTTGCCCTAGATGTTCCAAATGTTGTTCAGGGCTTGGACTTGGCAGGCAGGATTGGGGATGCCGTTAGTTTTTATAAAATCGGCCTTGGCATGTTAACGGGCGGCGGACTTGCCCTTGCCAATGAATTGAAACAGGAACACGGCAAACGCATCTTTCTGGACATGAAGTTCTTTGACATCGGCGCCACGGTCGAGGCGGCCGTGCGCGGGATTGCCCATTATGATTTGGATTTCTTAACGGTTCATGGAGATCCCCATGTGGTGCGTGCCGCCAAAGAGGGGGCCGCAGGCAGCAATTTGAAAATTCTGGCGGTGACGATTTTGACATCGCTTGATCGTCAGGATTTGGATAATGCGATGATCAAGGACGGGGATATTCCTGATTTGGTTGTCGAACGGGCAGGACGTGCATTTGATGCAGGCGCCGATGGCGTCATCGCATCCCCCCAAGAATCGGGTTTGATCCGCGCTTTACCAGAATCACAGGGCCGTTTGATCGTGACCCCGGGCGTGCGTCCCGCGGGGACGGATTTGGGGGACCAAAAACGTGTAACAACACCGGGCGAGGCGATTGCAAACGGATCCGATCATATTGTGGTTGGCCGCCCCATCTGGCGCGCAGACGATCCGCGTCAGGCGGCGTTAGATGTGATCGCCGAATTTAACCCCGATGCCGCCACGCAATTGGCGCAGCGATAGGCGTGTTTGTTGACCCGATCGTCAACATCGACCTTCGATAAACCTATATTGAAGACATTTCATTGTCCCAAGCCGACCATGGGTGACGACGAAGACGCCGCCCAATGGGGCGGTCGGCGTCTGCCAATCTATCGATTGGCCGGGAACAAAATTTAGCACGTAAATTTATTGGTTTCGCGGATCAAAACACGCTTGATCCCCCTGCGCTACCCGCAACGCGCGATCCCTTAATCCGCGTTTAATCCTTCTTTGCGCCCCGCTGTCATCAAGGTGTAGCCAAGGTAGAACCCAGTCAGCGCCATCGGCATTTGGCACAACAAAACAACCTGCCACCCGTATTCAATGACTGCACGCACATTCATCGCCGTCAGCAAAAGCGAAATAATTGTGGTCGCTGCAAATAACCCAAGAGCAAACATTTGCTTATCACTCATTTTTTTCACGGCTTGCTGATTATGATCCATTTTATTTGATTCCTTATATGAATGCCGCAAACATATTCCATTTTTTGAATTAAATACAAGCCCAAAATAGCGCTGCTGGAATAGAACAGATTTCCAAGGTAATCCGCGACAGCACTGATTTTGATGGTTAGGTTTTCGTTAACTTTCGCACCGGCGCGTTACCGACGCGATACAGATACCTGTCAGAGACAAAAAACCCCACCAAAAAGGTGGGGTTTTTTTCGGGTCCCAATTGGGACAAAGCTCTTAACCCTGACGGGCTTTGAAACGGCGTTGCGTCTTGTTAATGACGTATACGCGGCCCTTACGGCGCACGACACGGCAGTCGCGGTGACGCTGCTTCAGCGAGCGGAGTGAGTTTTTGACCTTCATGGCCGTCTCCTTCATTCGCGGCGCGTCAAATGCGCCATTGGCAGGTCGCCTCAGGATTGAGGCAGTGAATTCATGGTGGGCGGTACTGGGATCGAACCAGTGACCCCTACGATGTCAACGTAGTGCTCTACCGCTGAGCTAACCGCCCATACCGTAACGAGCGAGCCCCAAAAAATGGGGCGCGGATTTCCCGCGCCGGTGGAGGGTCTATAAAACCTTGTTCCAAGAGGATCAAGGGCTTTTGCACCAGAATGTTTTTAGTCTATGATGAGTCTTATGGATATTAGGTCAGAAACCACCTCTGCATACAAGATATTGGCCCCAAAGGTATGGGAGTCAGCGGTTGTTTTTGCCTCTCCGCACAGTGGACGCGACTATTCCAACACATTTAAGGGGCAATCGATTCTTGATACTGTGACCCTGCGATCCTCAGAAGATGCCTATGTGGATCAGTTGATCGACTATGTACCAAAATTTGGTGCGCCACTTTTGCTGGCGCATGCCCCGCGCGCCTTTGTTGATTTAAATCGCTCGGCAGATGAACTAGACCCTGCCATAGTGAATGGCGCACAAACCCGCGGGCAAAACCCCCGAATATCATCGGGACTTGGCGTCATCCCCCGCGTCGTTGCAAACGGCCGCCCCATCTATCGCGGTAAAATCCCGATGCAAGAGGCCAAGGATCGTTTGCGCAAATATTGGCACCCCTATCACGACGCATTGCTGCGCCTGTTAAAGGCCGCGAAATTGCGCCATGGATACAGTGTGTTAATTGACGTGCATTCAATGCCACATGATGCCGTTTCATCGCCGTCAAAACTGGTGACACCCCCTGAAATCGTGATCGGGGATCGCCATGGATCATCTGCGTCCCGTGCGCTGGTCGAAGAGGTCGAGGCCTGTTTTGCAAACGCGGGCCTTAAAACAGCGCACAACACACCCTTTGCCGGAGCCTTTATCACCCAACACTATGGGCGTCCTTCAGCAAATCAGCATGCCATTCAGATTGAAATTGATCGTGGCATCTATCTGGATGAAGCCCAAGTGGCGCCAAGCGATCACTTCGCAGAAACCCGCGAAAAATTGCGTCAGGCGTTTGAGGGGATCGCGCGGTTGGGCGCGCCAGAACTGCCATTGGCCGCTGAATAAATCAACGCAGGCTGCGACCCTTAATAATTGCATCGCTTCCAAATTTTTTGCGAATGTCGTCGCGTGCGCGTTCAACTGTTGCGCGCTGCGCCGCCATTGGGTCCAGCAAATCGGGTGTGCGATCGGCAAGCGTATCTGGATGCAATTGCGACAAACCCGCACCAATCAAACGATACCCCTGTTTATGATCTAACTGATCAAACAGCGATTTTGTAGCTTGGAAAAGGGTTTCGGCCATTTGCGTTGGATCGCGCAGTGTCACGCGACGGGTCAGTATGCCGTGTTTTGTTGTCTTTAGTTTTAGCGTCGCGACCGCCCCTGCCAATTCACGCGCTTTGGCGCGATCCGTCACCTTTTCACACATGCGCCAAAGATGCCCGAGCAGGATCTCGCGATCGGATGTATCCTCAAAAAATGTAGTTTCGTTGGAAATGGATTTAATGGGCGCATTGCGGGAAACCCGCCGTTTGTCTTGGCCCCGTGCCAAATGCCACAAGCGTTCACCCCTTGACCCGAAACGGGCATGCAAATCCTCCCTCTCCCATCGCATCAGATCGGAAAACAGACGTATTCCAGCACGCTCCAATGCATCTTGTGTCGTGCTGCCCACACCCCAAATCAAGCGCACGGGTTTATCATTTAAAAACTGTTGTGTTTCCGCCTGCCCAATCACAGCAAAGCCTTGGGGTTTGTCCAAATCCGAGGCGATTTTTGCCAAAAATTTGTTATGTGACAGACCGATGGACCCCCCAATCCCCAATTCATCCCGCATCCGTTTGACTAACCGCGCCAACATCACAGCAGGGGGATGACCGTGCAATTTTTCGGTTCCTCGTAGGTCCAAGAATGCCTCATCCAAGGAAAGAGGTTCGATCGCAGGTGTCAATTCCTCCATCATCTTGCGGATTTCCTTTGAAACCGCTGCGTAAACATCCATCCGCGGTTTGACGACAACGGCATCTGGACATTTTTTCAACGCTTGAAACATAGGCATAGCGGACTTCACACCCCGAATGCGCGCCACATAGCATGCCGCCGAAACCACACCGCGCCGTCCACCACCCACGATCACGGGTTTATCCGCCAATTCGGGATTATCGCGTTTTTCAACACTGGCGTAAAATGCATCACAATCCATATGCGCAATCTCAAGCGAAAAAAGCTCGGGATGCACAAACACACGGGGCGAGGCACAATGCGTGCACCGACGGGTGTTTTCCGTGATTTTCGTGCAATCGCGACACAAAGCAGACATGACGCATCTATACCAAAGCAACGATGCAACACCAACCAATCCTTGACCCGCAGCGAATAAATGCACATCTTTGCTTCAGGTTATGAGGGAGCATTACACATGAACGACGCCGTTTTACCGGAACTGATATTTCAGCTATTGGGCGAAAACATTGTTATTGTCCTGCTGGCGATTGCAATTATTTCCGCAGTGGTGCTGGGCGTGCGTATCGTCCCACAGTCAGAAAAACATGTGGTTGAACGTTTTGGTCGCCTGCACAGCGTTTTGGGCCCAGGTATCAACCTTATTGTTCCCTATTTGGATCGCGTGGCGCACAAAATCTCGGTTTTGGAACGTCAGTTGCCCACGGCAATGCAAGATGCCATTACCGCTGACAACGTCTTGGTCAAGGTGGAAACAAGTGTGTTTTACCGCATTACACAGCCCGAAAAAACCGTCTATCGCATCCGTGATGTGGACGATGCAATTGCAACAACGGTTGCGGGTATTGTGCGTAGTGAAATTGGTAAAATGGAATTGGATGAGGTCCAGTCAAATCGTAACGATCTGATTGAAAAAATTCGCGCCTCTGTCGCCACGATGGTGGATGATTGGGGGATCGAAGTCACCCGCGCAGAAATTCTGGATGTGAACTTGGACGATGCCACGCGTGCGGCCATGCTACAGCAGTTAAACGCAGAACGTGCACGCCGTGCCCAAGTCACCGAGGCAGAGGGGCAGAAGCGTGCGGTTGAATTGGCCGCTGATGCGCAACTTTACGAAGCCGAGCAAATCGCCAAAGCACGCCGCATTCAGGCCGAGGCTGAAGCGTTTGCAACATCCGTTGTTGCCCAAGCCATTGCCGAAAACGGGATTGAGGCCGCGCAATATCAAGTTGCCCTTAAACAGGTTGAAGCATTAACCGCAGTTGGCAACAGCGAAGGCAATCAAACGGTGATCTTGCCCGCAAACGCATTGGATGCCTTTGCAGATGCGTTTAAAATGTTGAAAGGACGCGGATAATGGCAATCATTGAAACATGGTGGGCATGGGTGGGATTTGGCATTGTGTTAATGCTGCTTGAATTAATGATGCCGTCCTATTTGTTCTTGGGCTTTGGATTTGGCGCGATTGTGACGGGCATAACGCTGGCGCTTGGGATCACGATGTCGGCGCAATATCTGATGCTGCTTTTTGCGATTGCGTCATTGATCAGTTGGGTTTTACTGCGACAGGTTTTCAAACTCCCTAAAGGGAACGTTCAAACCTTTGATCACGATATCAACGACAATTGAAACGGATCAACGATCGCGCCAACGATTGACAATTGGGTAACGGCGATCCAACCAAAATGCCTTGGGTGACAAACGTGCGCCAGGGGCGGATTGGAACCGTTTATATTCACTGACATAAAGCAGATGCTGAACGCGCAGCGCGTCTTCTTTGGGGAACCCTGCTGCGACGCAATCATCGATTGATCCATCCTGATCCACCAGAATCGTCAGAATACCGTCCAGAACATAGTAATCTGGCAGGCTGTCACTATCTTTTTGATCTGGACGCAACTCGGCACTTGGTGGTTTTTCGATGATATTTGCGGGGATTACGGCTCCCGCTGGGCCGCACATCCAATCGCGATGCTGTTCATTGCGCCAACGACAGATGTCAAAGACACTGGTTTTATACAAATCCTTGATCGGGTTATACCCGCCCGCCATATCGCCATAGATCGTGGCATATCCCACTGCGACTTCGGATTTATTCCCCGTAGTCAGAAGCATTTCACCAAACTTATTTGAAACAGCCATCAACAATAACCCGCGCAAACGGGATTGAATGTTTTCCTCTGTCAAATCTGGATTAGTCCCTTCGAACAAGGGGGCAAGCGTGTTTGTGATCGCCGCGCGCCCTTCCGCGATGGGCAAATAATCGTATCGGCAACCAAGGTTTTCGGCCATATCTTTGGCATCACTCAGGGATTCATCCGATGTGTATTCAGAAGGCAGCATAATACAGCGCACATTTTCCGCACCCAATGCATCCGCGGCAATGGTCGCGACCAACGCGCTATCAACCCCGCCCGACAGACCCAACAGCACCTTAGAAAATCCAGATTTTGCACAGTAATCCCGCAGGGCAATCGTCATGGCGTGATAATCCGCCTCCAATTGATCTGGGACCTTCGACTTCACAGACTCGGCAATACGCCATCCTTGGTCTGTGCGATTTAGGGTTAGTTCCGTAACGCTTTCCTCAAACATCGGCAACATAGCGGCCAACTCACCACCGGGGTTTAGGGCAAAACTACACCCATCGAAAATTTGATCATCCTGTCCACCTGTCAGATTCAAATATATCAACGGCAAACCGCTTTCGACGACGCGGGACACCATTAAATTCAGGCGCACATCCAATTTACCGCGATAATAGGGCGACCCATTGGGGATGAACAAAAACTCGGCACCTGTTTCTTCAAGCGTTTCAACAACATCGCTATGCCATGCATCTTCGCAAATGGGGCTACCGATGCGCACACCATTGATCACATAGGGACCGCTGACTTGGCCAGGTTCAAAGATGCGCACCTCATCAAACACCGTTTCATTCGGCAAATGATGCTTTTTGACAATCGCCTGAATGTCGCCACCATTTAAAATGAAATAGGCGTTAAACAGCGCCCCGTCTTCTACCCATGGGCCACCGATCCCCAGCGCAGGACCATCGGCGCACTCTTTCGCCAGCGCCCGAACTGCATTCATTGCATCATTTTGAAACGCGGGCTTCATCACTAAATCTTGGGTGTTATACCCTGTTATGAACATTTCAGGCAGTGTTACAAAATCGCTACCCTGTTCTGCGCCTTGCAACCACGCCTGTGTGCCTTGGCTGCATTGCCCTGCAAATCCCCAACGGTAGGGTTCAATTGTGCGATTGTTATGCGGAATTGATCAGTCATAGCCTCTGCCTTGGCATATAAGTATTGTGATGCGCCTCGGCGTCTAGCCATATCGTCAAAATTCGGGATGGTACAGTGGGTTTGTCGTCACCGCGACGATCAGGCTTCCTCGACCTCTAAAACACCAGGCAGGGATTTCAGCGCACCCTTAATTTGCGGGTTCACAACGAAATCCTGACCGACATCCAATTCAACCTCACCGGGCAGTTCAGGGTTCATCAAGCATAGGAATACCGGCCCCTTGGTGCCCGATTGCGTATTTGCCTGATCTAAGACGGACGAAATCGCGGGGAAAGCAGCCTCTGCCTCAACAAAAATGCGCAGACCTTTAGAGCCCAAATCCGCCACAGCAATATCAACGGGGGCAACAGAGCGACCCAGCAATTTTAGTTGGTCAGCCTCCATTGTGGCTTCAGCGGTGATGACCACCTTTTGTCCCGTTTCCAAATGTTCGCGCGATTTTTCCAGTGCCTCAGAAAACAATGTCACTTCGTATGCGCCTGTCGGATCGGACAATTGGCAAAATGCAAAGCGATTTCCACGGGCGGATTTACGTTCCTGCCTGCCCGCAACAACGCCTGCCAATTTCGCAACTGTGGGTCCTGATTGTGCTTTGTGCGTCACCTCGTCCAGCGTCATGACCCCTTTGCGTTTCAGGGCAACCAAATAATCATCCAGCGGGTGACCAGACAAATAAAACCCAACCGCGCGAAATTCTTCGGACAACCGTTCGGCAGGCAGCCAGTCAGTCACGGGCACAAGGCGGGGTTCGGGCAAATCTTCGCCCGCCTCACCAAACAAAGACACTTGATTTGATGATTTTTGTTCGGCAATCGCGGCAGAATAGGACACCAAACCTTCAAGGCTTTCAAATACGCGGCGGCGGTTTGCGTCCAGCACGTCAAAGGCCCCTGCCCGTGCCAACATTTCAAGCGGGCGTTTTCCAACGCGTTTCAAATCAACACGGCGCGCGAAATCAAACAGACTGACAAAGGATTTGTCGCCACGGGCTTCTATAATCAGGCGCATCGCCTCAATCCCAACGTTTTTCAATGCACCCAGGGCATAGACCAATGCCCCGTCAACAACGTCAAAGCTGGCCTCGGATCGATTCACACAAGGTGGCACGTATTTAAGGCCCAGCCCTTTTCTAACCTCTTCAAAATAAACGGCTAATTTTTCAGTTAGATGGATATCGCAGTTCATGACGCCTGCCATGAATTCAACAGGGTGGTTCGCCTTTAGCCATGCGGTTTGATAGGACACCACAGCGTAGGCGGCCGCATGCGATTTGTTAAAGCCATAGTTTGCGAATTTTTCGAGAAGATCGAAAACCTCACTCGCCTTTTTGGCCTCTACCCCGTTTTCGGCGGCACCTTTTTCAAATTTTGGACGTTCGGCGTCCATCGCCTCTTTGATTTTTTTACCCATCGCGCGACGCAACAGGTCCGCGCCACCCAACGAATACCCCGCCATGACCTGCGCGATTTGCATCACCTGTTCCTGATAAACGATGATCCCTTGGGTTTCTTCCAAAATGTGATCAATCAAGGGATGAACGGATTCACGCTCTTTCTTGCCGTTCTTTACGTCGCAATAGGTTGGAATATTTTCCATCGGACCCGGTCGGTACAACGCCACCAGCGCAACAATATCTTCGATACAGGTAGGTTTCATACGCTTTAGCGCGTCCATCATGCCCGAACTTTCCACCTGAAACACCGCAACGGTTTTTGCGGCTGAATACAGATCATAGGTGGGTTCATCATCTAATGGGATCGCGTTGATTTGGTTTTCTGCACCCTCGGCAGGTATATAAAGTTCACGACCATCTTCCGCAATGTGCAGCTGACGGCCCGATTTCAGGATCAAATCAACGGCATTTTGAATAACAGTAAGCGTTTTCAAACCAAGAAAGTCGAATTTAACCAACCCCGCTTGTTCAACCCATTTCATGTTGAATTGCGTGGCTGGCATGTCAGATCGCGGATCTTGGTAAAGAGGGACCAGCGCATCAAGCGGTCTGTCACCGATCACAACACCCGCCGCGTGGGTTGATGCATTTCGCAGCAACCCTTCAACCTGTTGACCATAGGTCAAAAGTCGATCAACAACCTCTTCTGCTTTTGCTTCTTCTTTCAGCCGCGGCTCATCCTGCAGGGCCTTTTCAATGCTAACAGGTTTGACACCCTCAACAGGTATCATTTTTGACAGGCGGTCAACTTGACCATAGGGCATTTGCAAAACGCGTCCAATGTCGCGCACCGCAGCCTTGGATAAAAGCGCACCAAATGTGATAATTTGGGCCACTTTATCACGACCATATTTTTCCTGAACGTATTGGATTACCTCTTCTCGGCGGTCCATGCAGAAGTCGATGTCAAAGTCAGGCATCGAAACCCGTTCGGGGTTTAGGAACCGTTCGAACAAAAGCGAATAACGAAGTGGATCCAAATCTGTGATCGTCAATGCATAGGCCACCAACGAACCCGCCCCCGAACCACGGCCTGGGCCCACGGGAATGTCATGGTTCTTTGCCCATTTGATAAAGTCCGCAACAATTAGGAAATATCCAGGGAACCCCATGCCCTCGATGATATCCAATTCAAATTCCAGGCGTTTTTCATATTCCTCAACACTGGTCGCATGGGGAATCACGGCCAGTCGATTTTCCAATCCCGCCTTGGCCTGACGACGTAATTCTTGAACCTCATCCTCAGCGAATTTCGGCAGGATTGGATCACGACGGTACGCCATAAACGCACAGCGTTGGGCAATTTCGACTGTATTTTCCAGCGCCTCGGGCAAGTCCGCGAACAGCGTTGCCATTTCTTGGGGCGATTTAAAATAATGCTGCGCTGTCAGGCGACGACGTGGTGTTTGTTGATCGACATAGGCGCCTTCTGCAATACAAATCAGCGCGTCATGCGCTTCGTACATTTTTGAATTTGGGAAATATACGTCATTTGTTGCAACCAATGGAATATTCATTTCATAGGCCAGTTCGATAAATCCACGCTCGGTCGATTGCTCGACTTCGGGTAGACCATTTTCACCTGGGTGGCGCTGAAGCTCGACGTATAGGCGATCTTGGAAAATATCCAAAAATTGCTGCAACTTTGCCTTGGCCGCTGCGCGGGCGCCACGTTGCAGAATTTCACCAACGGGTCCCAACGCCCCACCCGTCAGGCAAATGACATCTTCTGCATGCTGGGTCATTTGTTCAAAGGTGATTTGTGGTAACGCGCCACCTTTATCGACATAAAGACAACTGTTCAGCTTCATCAGGTTTTCATACCCAACTTCGCTTTGTGCCAACAACACAATCGGCGCCAACGGTGCTGGTTTATCTGGTGCAGGGGGATCTTCGAAGGCAAGGTCGAATTGACATCCGATAATGGGTTGCACCCCCGCATCCGCGGCGTAGATCGAAAACTCAAGCGCTGCGAATAAATTGTTTTTATCCGTCACCGCAACCGCAGGCATGTCCATATCGGCACACGCCCCCGCCAATTTTTTAAGACGCATTGCGCCCTCAAGAAGCGAATATTCCGTGTGAACGCGTAAATGAATGAAACGGGACATGCTGAACAAAGTTGCCTTACGCTAAATAAAAGTCTGTCGTTACAAGGTTATAGTGATCCAATGACATCAGCGGCAATAGAAAATTGTTGCCAAAAACTATCCCTCGGGCTTAATGTCTTGCCAACGGCTCCCTACTTTCTACGCCGCATCGAAGGTGGGATTATTATGAGTATTCGGTACCGCGGTGCAAAAGTTTCATGAAATTATCGTTTCTTCTAAATGGAGAGCCCCAAGTCATTGAGGATGTGGAACCTACGACATCCGTGTTGGATTGGTTGCGCGTAAATAAACGCCTGACCGGAACGAAAGAGGGATGCAACGAGGGCGATTGTGGCGCCTGCACAGTGATCGTGATCGACGAAAACGGTGCGCGTGCGGTCAACGCATGTATTGTATTTTTGCCTCAAATTGCAAATAAAGCGTTGCGCACGATCGAAGGTATTTCAACACTTGACGCCCCGCACCCAGCGCAACAATGCATGATCGACCACCATGGCAGCCAATGTGGATTTTGCACGCCTGGATTTATCACTTCGATGGTTGCCGCACAGATAAATAACGATACCAATCACGATGTCACATTGGCGGGCAATCTGTGTCGCTGCACAGGGTATGCACCCATTTTTCGTGCGGCACAGGCCTGTGAAGGAACAAAATCGCCAAAATGGTTTTACGACGATCAAAGCGATCTAAGGACGCTTGCGCAATCTGTTGATGCAAAACTCCCCACAACAACTGATGAATTGGCAAATATTCTAGCCGAAGAACCCGAAACAACATTGATCGCGGGCGCGACGGATGTTGGGTTATGGATAAATAAGGATTTGCGCGACATCGCGCCAATGGCCTTCATCCACAACATCACGGAAATGGAACACATTACGGAACACTCCGATCATTGGAAATTTGGGGCCAATGTCACAATTGAACAAATGCGAGTGTGGAGCGTTGATGCGCAAGCAAGCCTTACACCATTGCTGACACGATATGCATCCACACAGGTTCGCAATTCTGCGACCTTGGGCGGCAACATCGCGAACGGCTCACCGATTGGCGATAGCCCGCCCGCGTTGATTGCCATGGGTGCAAAATTGGTCCTTCTCAAAAAGGACACAACCAGAACCATTGATCTGCAAGATTTCTTTATCGCTTACGGACACCAAGATTTGCAGAGCGGTGAATTTGTCCAATCAATCCTGATCCCAAAAAACCAAAACAATCTGCGCTGCTATAAAATTTCAAAACGGTTTGACCAAGACATCTCGGCCGTTTGTGGGGCGTTTAATCTGCATATCAAAGATGGAATGGTCCAAGGCGCGCGCATTGCCTTTGGCGGCATGGCGGGGATTCCGAAACGGGCAAAGCACGTAGAAGCCTGTTTGACGGGACAAAAATGGGATATGAATACGATAAAAGCCTCTCATGACCAGTGGTCACAAGATTTCAAACCGCTAACAGATATGCGTGCATCAGCAGACTATCGGTTATCCGTCGCACGGAATTTATTAACGCGGTATTTCTACGATCTGTCGGACAACCCCACGGAAATTCAAGAGGTGTCCGCATGAGTGTGAACAAACCGCTCCCTCATGATGCTGCTAAATTACATGTCAGTGGCAGCGCGCGTTACATCGATGATTTACCTGTTCCCGATGATTGTCTGCACCTTTGCTTTGGAACATCTACAATCGCGCGTGGCAGTATTCAGGAAATGGACCTGACAACCGTCAGAAACTCAGACGGTGTGATTGATATTCTTCAGGCCAGCGACCTTGTCCATGCGAACGATGTTTCACCCAGCATTCATGATGAACCATTGCTGTCGGATGGGACGATCCATTATCTGGGTCAGCCGATTTTCCTTGTGATTGCCAAATCACATATTCAGGCACGCAAAGCCGCGAGTCGCGTCAAAATTTCCTATCAACAAGACAGTCCAATCCTTAGCATTGAAGATGCCCTTGCCGCGAATTCACGATTTGAGGAAGGCCCCCGCATTTGGAACCGCGGGGATCTAAAACGGGGATTTGAACAAGCCACCAAGATTGCTGAAGGATCAATTGAAATTGGTGGGCAAGAACACTTCTATCTTGAGGGACAAGCAGCACTTGCCCTTCCCCAAGAAGACGATGAAATGGTTGTGCATTCATCGACCCAGCATCCAACAGAGGTGCAACATAAAGTTGCCGAAGCACTTGGGGTGCAATTTCACAACGTGCGTGTCGAAGTACGCAGAATGGGCGGCGGTTTTGGTGGTAAGGAAAGTCAAGGCAATGCATTGGCCATGGCTTGCGCCATTGCGGCACATCGAACGAACAAACCCTGCAAAATGCGTTATGACCGTGACGACGACATGTTGATCACAGGCAAACGCCATGATTTCCGTATCACTTACCGGGCAGGTGTTGATCAACACAATAAAATCATCGCACTTGATGTGGTCCATTATGCCCGTTGCGGGTGGGCGCAAGATTTATCTCTGCCCGTTGCCGATCGCGCAATGTTGCACGCAGATAACGCATATTTCCTGCCCAATGTCCGTATTGAAAGCCACCGCCTGAAAACCAATACGCAAAGCGCAACCGCATTTCGCGGGTTTGGTGGGCCACAGGGGGTTTTGGGGATGGAACGCATTATGGATCATTTAGCACATGATCTGAACACCGATTCCATTGCATTTCGTGACGTGAACTATTACCGCCCCGCAGTGGCAGCAGAGCACGATACAACCCATTATCACATGCCGGTGCAGGATTTTAATCTACAGGACATGACAACTAAATTGTTGGCAGATTGCGATTTTGAAAACCGCAAGCAGGCGATTGAACGGTGGAACGCTGATAATCATATCATGAAGCGCGGAATTGCGTTTTCGCCTGTGAAATTTGGGATTTCATTCACCCTCAGCCACCTGAATCAGGCAGGCGCATTGGTACATGTTTATTCCGATGGCAGCATTCGGATCAACCACGGCGGCACGGAAATGGGCCAAGGCCTGTTTCAAAAAACGGCCCAAGTCGCGGCAGAAGAATTTGGTGTATCAATCAATGCCATCAAAATAACCGCGACAGACACTGCCAAAGTTCCCAATACATCGGCCACAGCGGCAAGTTCAGGCAGCGATTTGAACGGTATGGCAATCAAAATTGCCTGCGAAAATGTCAAAACGCGCATGGCCGAACTCTTAGCCGCGCAATATAACAAATCACCCGATGACGTCGCATTCATTAAGAACGAGGTTCATATCGGGCGCCGCGTCCTGTCCTTTGGCGATGCAGCCAAGGCCTGTTATGAACAACGTGTCAGTCTGTCGGCGACGGGATTTTACAAAACACCTGATCTTGAATGGGATCGTATCCGTGGCGTCGGGAAACCTTTTTACTATTTTGCCTACGGCGCGGCGGTCAGTGAAGTTGTGATTGATACTCTGACAGGGGAATATCGCATCCTACGGGCCGATATCCTACATGACGCCGGAAACAGCTTGAACCCCGCCATTGATATTGGGCAGGTCGAAGGCGGCTATGTTCAAGGCGCAGGATGGCTTACGACCGAGGAATTGGTCTGGGACGATCACGGCCGCTTGCGCACACATACGCCCTCAACATACAAAATCCCGGCAATGTCGGATCGACCCCGAGAATTTAATGTAAATCTATGGGATCGAGGCAATCTAAAGCCAACAATCTATTGCTCAAAAGCGGTTGGTGAGCCACCCTTTATGCTGGGTATTTCTGCGTGGCTGGCGATATCAGATGCGATTTCCAACTGTGGACCCGCCTATCCAAACCTAGATGCACCCGCAACACCGGAACGGGTGTTAAAGGCTGTTGAAAGGGTTCAGAATGGCCTTTGATCTGCAGCGCCTGAAACAATTGATTGACTGCCACGGACAGGTCGCGCGCATCGTTATCACAGATGTGCGCGGATCAACCCCACGCACAGTTGGCACTGAAATGTTTGTTTGGGACAATGGGCAAGACAGCACAATCGGCGGCGGCGCGTTGGAATATCAGGTGACGAATGCCGCAGAACAGGCGCTGAAAGAACAACGCACATGGGCGCATACCTATCCACTTGGGCCAAATTTGGGACAGTGCTGTGGGGGTTCCGTAGGGATTTTATGCGAGGTTTTTGATCATACGACATTACCGACGGCATCGGCAGATTTGGTGAAACGCCCTGCGCCCAGTCAAATAAAACCCATCAAGCACTCCAATTTAACGGTCCAAAATGGTGAAATCCGCGAACCCCTGCGCCCAAGTGGTAAACCAATTTGGATTTGGGGCGCGGGTCATGTAGGGCGTGCATTGATACATGTAATGCAAACGTTGCCCCAATTTGACCTGACGTGGATTGATTTCGATCAGGACCGTTTTCCCCCTAATACAGATCCATCCACAACCGTTATTCAGGCCACCGACATGCCGATGTTGGTCCCACATGCGCCAACAGATACACATCATTTCATTCTAACGCATTCACACGACGTGGATTTGGCGCTGTGTCATGCGTTGCTAATGCATGACTTTGAATATGCGGGCCTGATTGGTTCAGACACAAAATGGTCGCGATTTCGAAAACGATTAACCGATGCGGGCCTTGAGATGAGTGATATTGAACGTATCACCTGCCCAATTGGACGACCAGAGTATGGAAAGCACCCATCAGAGATTGCCATCGGCATACTCTGTAATTTACTAAGCGACGAACAGGCCAATACCTATGGGGACAGAGTAGCGAGATGAAAGACATATTACTGGACATCAACGGCCTGACCAAAGCCTATCCTGGGGTCGTGGCAAACAACAATGTCTCCTTTCAAATTCTCTGTGGCGAAGTACATGCATTGCTTGGCGAAAATGGCGCGGGGAAAAGTACATTGGTAAAAATGATCTATGGTCTGGTAAAACCAGACAGCGGATCAATGACCTTTCAGGATCAACAGTTTATGCCAGCATCGCCAAACGCCGCGCGCGGCACTGGTGTTGCGATGGTGTTTCAGCATTTTTCGCTATTTGATGCGCTATCAGTTGCGGAAAATATTGCATTGGGCATGGATGATGCCCCAAAATCACGGGATCTGGCCAAGAACATTAGGCAGGTTTCAAATGCTTATGGCCTGCCTTTGGAACCAAATCGCATTGTCGGCACCCTATCTGCGGGTGAACGTCAACGCGTTGAAATCATTCGCTGCCTACTTCAAAACCCGAAATTGTTGATCATGGATGAACCCACATCCGTTTTGACGCCTCAAGAAGTTGAAGTGCTGTTCAAAACTTTGCGACAATTGAAAAGCGAAGGCACATCTATCCTGTATATTTCCCATAAATTAGAGGAAATTCGTGCCCTGTGCGATACGGCGACTATCCTGCGTCACGGTGAAAAAGTTGATACCTGTATTCCAGCAACCACCACCGCACGGGAAATGGCCGAAATGATGGTCGGGGCAAGTTTTGCCAACCCCATCAAAGCAAATCGTGAAATGGGCGATACGATTTTGTCATTAAAAAATGTTTCCGCTTCTTCAGCAGAAGCGTTCGGAACATCGCTTCAAGGTATTAGTTTAGATCTGAAAGAGGGTGAAATCCTTGGGATTGGTGGCGTCGCTGGTAACGGACAGGACGAATTATTGGCCACCCTTTCTGGCGAAATGACAGTCGCTTCGGACATGATTATCCTCGATGGCCAAGCGATTGGCAAACAGGGCCCAACAGCTCGCCGTAAAATCGGATTGCTAAGCGCGCCTGAAGAACGTTTGGGTCATGCGGCGGCACCTGCAATGTCGTTGCGGGAAAACACTGTCATCACAGCGGCAGAGCGTAAATCGTTATTGAACAACGGCTTCATCGACTGGACCGCAGCGGATCAATACACGCAGGACATTATTGCCGACTTTGACGTACGGACTCTGGGAACACATACACCCGCTGGATCATTATCTGGCGGCAATTTGCAGAAATTCGTGGTTGGACGTGAAGTTTTGCAAAATCCTAAAGTATTTGTTGTGAATCAACCGACATGGGGGGTTGATGCGGCGGCGGCGGCGTCCATCCGTCAGAAACTTTTGGATCTGGCCGATAATGGCGCAGGCGTGATTGTCATC
The DNA here is from genome assembly GCA_000472185.1 of Rhodobacteraceae bacterium HIMB11. GTDB lineage: Bacteria > Pseudomonadota > Alphaproteobacteria > Rhodobacterales > Rhodobacteraceae > HIMB11. The sequence goes on from AVDB01000001.1 coordinate 20,886, forward strand.
AGTCAGGATTTGGATGAGCTATTGGAAATAAGCAATCGGTTCTGCGCGATCAATGAGGGCCGTTTGTCCAAAATCGTTCCAACCGCTACTTTGGAAATGGATCAAATTGGTTTGATGATGGGCGGCGCAACCGCAGAGCAAGAAGGTGCGGACGCATGATACATTTTGAAAAACGCCTGAATCCGTCCCGTATTACCACAGTTGTAACGCCAATTATTGCAGTGATCCTAACCATGATTGCTGGTGGCATTATGTTCGCCGCATTGGGCAAACCTCCGCTTGAAGCGATCCGAATTATTTTCTGGGATCCTTTGTTCGATCCAAATTTCGCATCCTACTCGCGCCCGCAACTTCTTGTGAAAGCGGGACCACTGATCCTAATCGCGATAGGATTATCGATTGGATTCAAGGCGGGTATTTGGAACATTGGCGCAGAAGGTCAGTATATAATGGGCGCCGTTTTTGGGGCCGCAGTGGCGTTGGCGGCCTATCCTGCAGACTCTGTTTTATTGTTCCCTGCGATGGTGGTTTCGGGGGCCTGTGGCGGTTGGTTATGGGCGATGATCCCAGCAATCCTGCGTACCAAATTCAACACAAACGAAATCCTAGTTTCATTGATGTTGGTCTATGTCGCTGAATCGATTTTGGCGTCTGTTGCGCAGGGACTGTTAAAAAATCCAGAAGGTTATGGCTTTCCAGGATCACGCAACCTGCAACAATACCCCAGCGCATTCAATGCAGAAGTGATCGCAAACTCTGGCATGCATTGGGGGGTGATTAGCGCATTTATTGCTGTGATATGCGCCTATGTGATGATGACACGGCACATTCGTGGTTTCGAAGTGCGCCTTATGGGAGAGGCACCGAAAGCTGCGCGTTTTTCGGGTACGTCAACCACGCGGTTGGTTGTGTTCTGCTTGGGGATATCAGGCGCGCTTGCTGGTCTGGCAGGCATGTTCGAAGTGTCGGGCCCATCTGGACAAATCACTATTGATTTTAACTCGGGCTATGGGTTCACCGCGATTATCGTGGCATTCTTGGGGCGCTTGCACCCCATAGGAATTTTACTTGCGGGATTGTTAATGGCACTTACCTACATTGGCGGCGAACTTGCACAATTAATGCTGGGCCTGCCTGGGGCATCCATCCAATTGTTTCAGGGGATGCTGCTGCTGTTCCTATTGGCGACGGACATCTTTACCAACTATCGCATTCGCATCGGGGGGGCAAAATAATGGATTTTTTAGGAATTAATCCTGTTTTATTGATCGCATCCCTAATGGTATCGGCCACGCCAATCCTCCTTGCCGCGATTGGTGAAACTGTCGTTGAAAAATCTGGCGTCCTGAATTTGGGTGTTGAGGGCATGATGATCGTTGGTGCAGTTGTGGGTTTTATCACCGCTGTGAATACCGAAAATCCAGCCATCGGATTTGTAACTGCTGCAATCGCAGGTGCGTTATTATCGACCATTTTTGCAACATTGGTCCTGCATCTAAAATCGAACCAAGTCGCGACAGGTCTGGGCCTGACCTTGGTGGGCTTAGGGATTTCAGCCTTGCTTGGGAAACCCTATGAAGGGATTAAATCACCAACCCTTCAATCACTGGATATCCCAATCTTGGCGGACATTCCCATCTTTGGTCGCATGTTATTTTCGCATGACGCGATGGTGTATGTTTCAATCCTGATCGTCGGTTTGGTTTGGTACACTCTGAAATACACACGCGCCGGTTTGGTTCTGCGAGCGGTAGGTGAAAACCATGATGCGGCACATGCACTGGGATACAAAGTGATCCGCATTCGTTTCCTTGCTATTATGTTTGGTGGCGCATGCAGCGGTTTGGGCGGCGCATACATAAGCCTTGTCCGCGTGCCGCAATGGACCGAAGGCATGACCGCAGGGGCAGGTTGGATCGCACTCGCCATAGTTGTATTTGCCAGCTGGAAACCATGGCGCACGTTGATTGGTGCCTATTTGTTTGGCGGAATCACCGTTTTACAGCTAAATTTACAGGCTGCAGGCGTTGCTATACCAGTTGAGTACTTGTCCATGTCGCCATTTTTGATAACTATCGCGGTGCTTGTGATTATATCGGCCAGAGGAAATCAGGGTGCTCCTGCTTCACTTGGTCGACCGTTCCACGCCTCAAACTGAGGTCAATACCTGACTAGGGAGTAAACTATGAAACTCAAATCAATCCTAACATCTGCAATTGCAGCTGTCGCTTTGGGCACAGCCGCAATTGCCGCCGATATCAAAGTCGGCTTTGTCTATGTTGGCCCAGTGGGCGACGGCGGCTGGACATACGAACACGATCAAGGCCGTAAAGCTGTGGTCGAGGCATTCGGCGATCGCGTCGAAACGATCTATCAAGAAAACGTTCCAGAGGGTGCTGACTCAGAACGTGTGATGACACAAATGGCACTTCAGGGTGCTGACCTTATCTTTACAACATCGTTTGGCTACATGGATCCAACGATCAACGTTGCCAAGAAATTCCCAAATGTGAAATTTGAGCACGCAACTGGTTATAAACGCGCAGACAACGTTTCAACATATTCTGCACGTTTCTACGAAGGTCGTGCGGTACAAGGACACATCGCGGGTAAAATGACAAAAACCAACAAAATTGGTTACATCGGTTCATTCCCAATTCCAGAAGTGATCCGCGGCATCAACTCTGCCTATATCCACGCGAAAAAAGTGAACCCAGATGTCGAATTCAACATCGTTTGGGCCTACACGTGGTTTGACCCTGCAAAAGAAGCAGACGCAGCAAACGCATTGATCGAGCAAGGCTGTGACGTTGTTCTACAACACACAGACTCAACAGCACCACAAGCGGCAGCGGAAAAAGCGGGTAATGTTATCACATTCGGTCAGGCATCTGACATGGCTGAATTTGGCCCACTACCACGCGTTTCATCTATCATTGATGACTGGGGCCCCTACTACGTTGCACGTACACAAGCTGTCCTAGATGGCACATGGACATCAATGGACACATGGGACGGTATCGGCCCAGGCATGGTGAAAATTGGTGAAATTTCATCTGCAGTTCCAGCGGACATTAAAGCAGAGGCAGAAGCACTACGTGATGCATTGGGTTCAGGTGAATACCACGCATTCACTGGCCCACTGAACAAGCAAGATGGCACACCATGGTTGGCGGCTGGTGAAACAGCAGACGATGGCACACTTGCGGGCATGAACTTCTATGTAGAAGGTCTAACTGGCACAATCCCACAATAAGGATTGCAAAGACATCTTGGGGCCTCGATAATCGGTGATTATCGGGGCCCTATTTATTTGATAAAGGTGCGATATGACTAATCACTTAAACCTGCCCGAAACAGCAGAGCATGGCTCAGATGAACGGATGTTTGCGCCCTATGCAGAACGGAACAAAACACCTATTTTCGATGTGTTGAGCGAAGTATTTCCAGAAAATGCCGACGTGTTGGAAATTGCGAGCGGCACAGGCCAGCATTGCGTCCACTTTGCCGCGCAACGCCCAGATTGGTCATGGCAACCAAGTGAGATTGATCCACAACGGATCAAGAGCATCAATGCATATCAGGATACATCCCAATTGCCCAATCTGCGTTCTGCCATAACCGTGGATATTTCACGCTCAGATTGGTCAGAAACAGTAAACGGCCACGGCGCGATATTTTTATCCAACCTGCTGCATCTGGTGCCTGATGCCACGGTAAATTCCTTTATCCAAGGTGCGGCCAAGGTGCTAAACCATAATGGTATTTTGGCAATCTACGGACCCTTTATGCGCGGTGGTGACTTAACAAGCGAAGGGGATGCAGAGTTTCACGCGACATTGCAAATCCAAGACCCCGAAATCGGATACAAAGACGATTTCGATATCATCGACTTGATTGAAAACTGCTGGCTCGAAATGATGCATGTGATCGAAATGCCCGCGAACAACCTATTCTTGATCGCGCGCAAACCCTAACGTACGCGTGCCATCGTGCGGTTCACGCGGTCAATTCTGGCCGCGTTCGGCGGATGTGATCCCAGAAATTTATCACCTGGATCAGGAATACGTGTAAAGAATTTTGAACCACGTACGGGATCGTAGCCTGCGTAATACGTGATCATGGTCCCAATCTCATCTGCCTGTAGTTCGTGATCTTTTGAATAAACGCGCGACCCCACAGCCGCACCAAGGTCAAATGCAGTATCAACATCCTGCACAGATCCACCAGAATACGCAATCAGGCCACCCAATATCAGGCCACCTAATCCCGCAGAACCGCGCCGCTGCTGAATATGTCCTGCAATATGGTGTGCCATTTCATGCCCCAGAACAAAGGCAACCTCATCTGTATTTCGCGCAGCCTTCAACAAGCCAATCGAAAAAACCACCAACGGACGCCCATCTTTCTCAAGGGTTTGATAGGCATTCACAACATCTGGCGTACTGGTGTCCACCTGAACTTTGAAATCACAATTCGACACACGCCCCGTGTCATGACAAATTTGTTCACCAATGGGTTCAACCCGCGCAACAATTCGGCGCATCGTTGTCATCGACGTCAAATCTTCGTTCCCAGTAGAAATAACCGCAGGCTGCGCCTGCACCCGTGGTATTTGCTTAACTTGTGGCGTTGGCGCACAAGAAGCCAAGATCAATGCAGCAAAAATGGAAGATATTCGTAAAATCATTTGAGTTTGTCTTTGTAGTAAACTGAATTTCAACCATACTATAAATGAACACGATTTCTGCAAGCTATGGGAAAATAACATTATGTTTACCATCGAACACGAATTTGACTGCACTGTGGTCACTCTCATGGACGAAGGCGACGGGTTTCTACAAGAGGACGTTGTTATCAATGGATTTGAGGACTGCATCACAATTCAACAGTTTGACCCAACGACGAATGGCATGCAAAAGGTCACGATGTCGATCACCCAGATGAAAGATTTGGCTGCGGCCATTTCTTTGCCCGAAGGGATTTATTCGCGCACGGATCGTCAGGATTAACCGCGTCCAATCTGGTTTGGGGCAACCGAAACAGATTTTATGATCGCAAAGCACGAACTGCCGATTTCAAGGTTCAATGCTTGCACCGATCGGCGGGTGACGCGTGCAAGAATGGTGTTTCCCGCACTTTCGATAGAGACAATCGCCCCTGGCCCACGCCCAAATTTAATCGCGCTGACGCGTCCTTGGATCACGTTTAGTGCCGATATATTTTCGGGCTGCACAGTGGACAGCATGACGTCTTGTGCCAACACACGCACGCGCACGGTCTGCCCAATTTCAGCGTCGAGTTCAGGTAAATAAATTGGTCCTGACGCGCTGTTCAGCTTGGTCAGGCCGTCATCTTCATGTTTTTCGATCGTCGCAGTTAACAACGCCCCCGCCGATTGAAGACCCAATTGGGGCACAATGTTGGGATCGGCAAAAACATCTGTCGCAGATCCCATTTTGATCACACGCCCACTGTCGATTGCCACAACCTGATCTGCCAATCGCGCAATCTCGGAAACCGAATGACTAATATACAGAATCGGAACTTTGGAATGATCGCGTAGACGTTCAATATACGGGAGGATTTCCGCCTTTCTTGGATCGTCCAAGGCAGACAGAGGTTCATCCATCACCAAAAGCGACGGGTTTGATAGCAGCGCGCGCGCGATGGCAACCCGCTGACGTTCACCGCCCGACAACCCCGCTGGTCGACGATGGAGCAGATGACCAATGCCTAAGATATCCAAAACTACAGACAGGTTGGTCGCGCCAGTCCCGCTGCGGCCATATCGTTGCGCATACTCCAAATTGCCCTGCACCGAAAAATGCGGAAACAACAAATCCTGTTGGAACACATACCCAATGCCACGGCGATGTGCTGGGCGGTTGACCCTTTGATCAGTGGAAAACAAAACTTCGCCATTCACGGCGATATGCCCTTCCATCGGTGCAAAAGCTCCCGAGATCGCTTGTGCAATCGTTGATTTCCCAGCTCCAGAGCGCCCGAACAACGCCGTCACGCCCGATCCTGCATTGAACGTGATGTCCAAGTTAAACCCAGAAAATTGGTGCCTTATGGAAACAGTTAGTGTCATTGACCGTGCATCCGTTTTTGAACACGCCGTGCCAACCATTCAGACAGCAATAAAGCCGTCACCGAGATTACAATAGATACAAACACCAGCGTAAACGCGCCCTGATCTTTGCCCGGCATTTGCAAAAATCCGTATATTGCGGAAGGGATTGTTTGGGTTTGGTTTGGAATATTCCCCACAAACGTGATCGTTGCCCCAAATTCCCCCAATGCCTTAGCAAAGCCTAAAATGGCACCAACAACGATACCAGGTAACGCCATGGGCAGCGCAATCGTGAAAAACACTGTGATTGGACGGGCCCCTAGCGTCAGGGCAGCATGTTCCAAATCGGGACTAATTTGTTCAATCGAAAGCCGCACGGCACGTACGACCAGCGGAAACGCCATAATTGCCGCCGCCAAGACCGCGCCTGTCCATTGAAAGGCGATCGTGATCCCGAAATAGTCATTCAGGATTTGCCCCGCAAACCCAACACGACCAAAAAACATCAATAATAGGTAACCCGTGACAACGGGTGGCAAAATCAATGGCAGGTGGACTAACGCATTCAAAACCTCACGCCCCCAGAAACGGCGACGCACCAGCAAAAACGCAACCCATACGGCGAATGGCAAAGATAAAAAAGTTGCCCAAATGGCAACCTTTAGCGATAGCAAAATCGCCGCCAATTCTTGTTCACCGAAATATAGCATGTGCCTGCCGATCTGTTTCACGCACTATAGTTTCAAAACATTTACTCAGATGCAATCACAACAAAACGATTCAGGGGTTGCAGATTCGGATCGAGAGGCGTATGTAGCGCGCAACAGCGGTTTGTTGGAAACAGCACTCCACCGAAAGTAATTCACGGGCCGCGCGCCCGTTTTTTTGTGTTTGGACATATGACGAATAGCTTAATTGCAAAAACAGCGTTGGATCAGCGGATCGCCGAAATCATCAATCCCGTCATCGAAGATATGGGATTTGAATTGGTGCGCATTCGTTTGATGGGCGGCCAAACGAAAACGCTTCAGATCATGGCAGACAAACCAAATGGCGGTATCGAGGTGGATGATTGCGCCGACATTTCCACTGCGATCAGCGCGGTTATGGATGTCGAGGATCCAATCACAGACGCCTATACACTTGAGGTATCAAGCCCTGGGATTGATCGCCCCCTGACACGGTTGAAAGATTTTGAAACCTTTGAAGGATACGAAGTAAAATTGGAAACAGCGGACATGATCGACGGACGCCGCCGTTTTCGTGGGGAACTTGCAGGCATTGAAGGCGATGAAGTGCTGATCAATGTCGAAGAAGGAACAATTGGATTGGAATTTGATTGGCTATCAGAAGCCAAACTGATCCTGACCGATGATCTAATCAAAGAAATGCTACGCCAACGCAAAGCGTCGGGCGATATCAACCAAGATGATTTCGATGAAATCGTGACCGAACAGTCCGAGGAGGAATAAGAATGGCAATAACCTCAGCCAACCAACTAGAATTGCTACAGACAGCCGAAGCGGTTGCACGCGAAAAAATGATCGACCCCGGTTTGGTCGTATCTGCGATGGAAGAAAGCTTGGCCCGTGCTGCAAAATCTCGCTACGGCTCAGAAATGGACATCCGCGTTTCGATTGATCGCAAAACGGGTCGCGCCACATTCACCCGCGTTCGCACCGTGGTCGAGGACGAATTGCTTGAAAACTATCAGGCTGAAATGACTGTTGAACAAGCCAAGCAGTACATGGAAAATCCACAGATTGGCGAACAGTTCATCGAAGAAATTCCACCTGTTGATATGGGGCGCATCGCAGCCCAATCCGCAAAACAAGTTATCCTTCAAAAGGTACGTGAAGCCGAACGTGATCGCCAGTACGAAGAATTCAAAGATCGTGCGGGCACAATCATTAATGGTGTTGTTAAGCGTGAAGAATATGGCAACGTGATCGTTGACGTGGGCCGCGGAGAAGCCATCCTGCGCCGCAACGAAAAAATCGGTCGTGAAAGCTATCGCCCGAATGATCGCGTGCGCTGCTTCATCAAAGAAGTCCGTCGTGAAGTGCGTGGTCCACAAATTTTCCTTTCGCGTACGGCGCCAGAATTCATGGCGGAATTGTTCAAAATGGAAGTGCCTGAAATCTACGAAGGCATCATTGAAATCAAATCCGTCGCACGCGATCCTGGTTCACGCGCAAAAATTGCGGTTTACACAAACGATCATTCTATCGATCCCGTTGGCGCCTGTGTCGGTATGCGCGGCAGCCGTGTTCAGGCCGTTGTAAATGAACTTCAGGGTGAAAAAATCGACATCATCCCATGGAACGAAGATCAACCAACATTCTTGGTCAACGCATTGCAGCCTGCAGAAGTTTCAAAAGTTGTTTTGGATGAAGAAGCAGGCAAAATCGAGGTTGTTGTCCCAGAAGAGCAGCTATCGCTTGCGATTGGTCGCCGTGGTCAAAACGTGCGTCTGGCAAGTCAGCTTACCGCACTTGATATCGACATCATGACCGAAGCCGAAGAATCGGCACGCCGTCAGAAAGAATTCGAAGAACGCACCAATCTGTTCATGGAAACCTTGGACGTTGACGAATTCTTTGCACAGTTGTTGGTAGCCGAAGGCTTTACCAATCTGGAAGAAGTTGCCTATGTCGAAATCGATGAACTCCTTGTTATCGACGGTGTTGATGAGGCAACTGCGGACGAACTACAAACCCGAGCACGCGAATTCCTAGAAGCGCAAGCACATGCCGCAATGGAACGCGCACAAGAGCTTGGCGTCGAAGACAGCCTAATTAACTTCGAAGGTCTGACACCACAGATGCTACAAGTATTGGCAGAAGATGGTGTTCTGACTCTAGAAGATTTCGCAACATGCGCCGACTGGGAACTGGCAGGTGGCTGGACGACAGTCGACGGCGAGCGTGTAAAAGACACAGGCCTATTGGAAGAATTCGACGTTTCATTGGAAGAAGCACAGGATTTGATCATGACCGCACGGGTTATGTTGGGTTGGATTGATCCAGAGGAATTGGTTGCAGAAGACGTAACCGGAGAAGTCGAAGAGGACTAAGACACCTGATGGGCCGTGGCGAAAGACATATGAAGTCCGATGTTGCAGAACGCAAATGCATCGTGACAGGCGAGGTTCAGCCCAAACATGGGCTGATCCGTTTTGTCGTGTCGCCCGACAAACAAATTGTGCCTGATCTGGCAGAGAAATTGCCAGGTCGCGGTATTTGGGTAAGTTCGACGAATGACGCCGTTTCTACGGCAATTGGCAACGGCCTTTTTTCCCGCGGTGCAAAAAAACCCGTAAGTGTTGATCCCAACTTGTTGACCGATTTGATCGAAAATATGGGGCGTCGTGTGGTTGAATTAATTAGCCTATCGCGCAAATCAGGCCGTGCAGTTGCAGGGTATGAAAAGGTGAAAGATTGGCTTTTGAAAGAAGAAGCCCAAGTTCTGATACAAGCATCTGATGGGTCTGAACGAGGCAAGTCAAAATTAAGCACGCCTTATGGCGGAACCTTTATCGGTTGGTTGACGGCCGATGAATTGGGCGCAGCCTTCGGGCGACAAACGGTAATACATTGTGCTCTCGCCTCTGGCGGTTTGACGCAACGTGTAGTAGATGATGCGAAACGACTGCAGGGTCTTCGCGAAAATAACGGTGGCAAAACTGCAACCGGGAAGGAAAAGACAGCTAGATGAGCGATAGTGACGGCAAAAAAACATTGGGTGTTCGTGGCGGCGGTCCACGTTCTGGGAACGTAAAGCAAAGCTTTAGCCACGGCCGTTCTAAAAATGTCGTGGTCGAAACCAAGCGTAAGCGCGTTGTCGTGCCAAAACCGGGTGCTGCAAAACCTGCCGCCGGTGGTGCAGGTGCAGGCGGTGCGTCGGGTGCTGGTGGCATTCAAAATGCCGAGATGGAGCGCCGATTAAAAGCACTACAAGCCGCAAAAGCACGCGAAGCGGAAGAAGTGGCCGCACGCGAAGCAGAAGAACAAGCGCGCGTGGAAGAGCGCGAACGTCGCCGGGCCGAGCAAGAAAACAAAGAACGCGAACAGCGCGAATTAGAAGAACGCGCCAAGGCAAAAGCCGAAGCGGATGAGCGTGCCAAAAAAGAAGCCGAAGAACAAAAAGCACGCGAAGCCGCCGAAAAGGCGGCAAGAGCCGAGCCAGCGCAGCCACGTTCCGACGACGCACGCACTGCAAAACCAGCGGCCCCAGTTTCACGTAAACGCGAACAAGAAGACGACAAGCGTCGCGCCAAAACTCGTGGCGTCGAAGGCGAAAACCGTCGTTCAGGCAAGCTAACGGTTTCTCAGGCACTTGGCGGTGGAGAAGGCGGCCGTCAACGTTCGATGGCGTCTATGCGCCGTAAGCAAGAGCGTGCACGTCAAAAGGCAATGGGTGAATCCCAAGAGCGCGAAAAGATTGTTCGCGAAGTGCAAGTGCCCGAAGCAATCGTGGTTTCTGAGCTGGCCAACCGGATGGCCGAACGCGTTGCCGAGGTTGTGAAATCGCTGATGAAAATGGGCATGATGGTCACACAAAACCAGTCCATTGATGCAGATACCGCCGAATTGATTATCGAAGAATTCGGACACAAAATTGTTCGTGTTTCTGACGCGGATGTCGAGGATGTCATCAACGAAGTTGAAGACTCAAAAGAAGATCTTAAACCACGTCCGCCCGTGATCACCATCATGGGTCACGTTGACCACGGTAAAACATCACTATTGGATGCGATCCGTCAGGCAAATGTGGTATCCGGCGAGGCTGGTGGTATTACACAGCACATTGGTGCCTATCAGGTTACGGCACCTGATGGGTCCTTGTTGTCGTTCTTGGATACACCTGGTCACGCTGCATTTACCTCGATGCGTGCGCGTGGTGCGCAGGTCACCGACATTGTGGTGTTGGTGGTTGCGGCCGACGACAGTGTGATGCCCCAAACAATCGAGGCAATCAATCATGCCAAGGCCGCGAAGGTTCCAATGATCGTCGCGATCAACAAGTGTGATAAACCAGATGCAAACCCAGATATCGTACGTACAGAATTGTTGCAGCACGAAGTCATTGTGGAAGCGATGTCAGGTGATGTCCAAGATGTTGAAGTGTCAGCATTGGCAAAAACAGGATTGGATCAATTGCTTGAGGCGATTTCGCTACAGGCAGAAATCCTTGAACTGAAAGCCAACCCAAAACGCGCAGCCCAGGGTGCCGTGATCGAGGCACAGTTGGATGTGGGGCGTGGACCTGTTGCAACTGTTCTGGTTCAAAAAGGAACTTTGAAACAGGGCGATATTTTCGTTGTTGGCGAACAGTGGGGTAAGGTCCGCGCATTGATCAATGACAAAGGCGAGCGCGTGAAAGAAGCAGGTCCATCTGTACCTGTTGAGGTACTTGGCCTGAACGGTACACCAGAAGCGGGCGACGTTTTGAACGTTGTTGACACAGAAGCACAAGCGCGTGAAATCGCAGATTATCGTATCGACCTTGCGAAAGAAAAACGTGCAGCAGCAGGTGCGGCCACAACGCTTGAACAATTGATGGCGCGTGCGAAAGAAAACGAAAACCTTACCGAAATGCCAATTTTGGTTAAGGCAGACGTACAAGGTTCTGCTGAAGCGATCGTGCAAGCGATGGAAAAAATCGGCAATGATGAGGTGCGCGTGCGAGTGCTGCACTACGGTGTAGGCGCGATTACGGATACCGATGTCGGTTTGGCCGAAGCATCGGGTGCGCCTGTCATCGGATTTAACGTGCGTGCCAATGCATCTGCACGAAATTCCGCGAACCAAAAAGGCGTAGAAATCCGCTACTATTCGATCATCTACGATTTGGTGGACGATGTTCGTGCAGCGGCAAGTGGTCTGTTGTCTGCGGAAATTCGCGAAAACTTCATCGGTTACGCGCAGATCAAAGAAGTGTTCAAAGTGTCTGGCGTTGGAAAGGTTGCGGGTTGTATCGTGACCGAGGGCGTTGCCCGTCGCAGTGCAGGCGTGCGTCTGCTACGCGACAACGTGGTGATCCATGAAGGAACGCTGAAAACGTTGAAACGCTTTAAGGACGAAGTCAAAGATGTTCAGTCCGGTCAAGAATGCGGTATGGCATTTGAAAACTATGACGATATTCGACCTAACGATGTGATCGAAATCTTTGAACGTGAAGAAGTTGCACGTACACTAGATTAAATGGAAAACGCCCCAATCCGGGGCGTTTTTTTATAACCAATCTCGCAATATCGGAATGATCGGAATATCCGCTGGAGGCATCGGGTATTTATTCAGATCTTTTGCATGCACCCATGCCAATTTTTGACCCTCTCTTCCCTGAACAATGCCATCCCATTTTCGGCAAGCAAACAGTGGCATTAAGAGATGAAAATCATCATAAGTGTGCGACGCAAACGTAAGTGGCGCCAAACAGCTGGACCATGTTTCGATCCCCAGTTCTTCATGCAACTCACGGACAAGCGCATCTTCGGGTGTTTCACCAGCCTCAACCTTGCCCCCTGGAAATTCCCACAACCCCGCCATGGATTTACCCTCTGGTCGTTCTGCCAACAAAACGCGTCCATCGGGATCAATAAGTGCGACAGCAGAAACCAAAATTATCTTCATGACCGATAGTCCGCATTAATTTCGATATATCCATGCGTCAAATCACAGGTCCAAACGATTGATTTACCGTCGCCAATTCCGACATCGATATTCAGTACGATGTGATCACTTTTCATGTAGTTTGCACCATCTTCTTCGCGATAGTCATCTGCAACCCAACCTTCTTTCGCAACCAAGATATCCCCAAACGAAATTGACAAACGATCACGATCTGCCGCCGCGCCTGATTTTCCAATTGCCATTACAACGCGTCCCCAATTGGGATCTTCGCCTGCAATTGCGGTTTTGATCAGGGGCGAATTTGCAATGGCCATCGCGTGCGTTTTCGCATCGGCATCGTTGGCGGCGCCTGACACATTGATTTCCACAAATTTGGTGGCCCCTTCCCCGTCCCGAACGACCAGATGCGCAAGTTCCAACATGACCGAGTTTAGCGCGTCACTGAATGCTTTATCCGCCTCAGCGATCACGATCCCACTTGCGCCCGTGGCAACCGCCAAAAGTGTATCAGAGGTGGATGTATCACTATCGACTGTGATGCAGTTGAACGTCTGATCGGTGATTGACGAAATCATCTGTTGTAAAACCGACTGTTCAATTTTTGCATCCGTGAAAATATAAACCAGCATTGTCGCCATATCCGGTGCAATCATGCCAGAGCCTTTGGCGATCCCAGCGATGTTAACAGGCCCCGCTGGCGTTTCGACAACAGCAGCCGCACCTTTGGCGTAAGTATCTGTTGTCATAATCGCGCGCGCCGCATCCTCGAGCGCGTTTTCGGATAAAGCGCTGTTCAATTCATCGATCACCGCAATGACGCGATCATGTGGCAATGGTTCACCAATGACACCCGTTGACGACGTGAAAACGCGTTCAGCAGGCATATCTGTTGAAGCCGCGACGGCAGATGTGATTGCCTCTACCGATGCACCGCCATATTTTCCTGTAAATGCATTGGCATTCCCAGAATTCACCAAAATGGCCACACCCGCATCGCTGGATTTCCCGATTTTGTCCTGACAATCCAAAACTGGCGCCGCCCGCGTGGCGGATTTTGTGAAAACTCCCGCAACACTACTGCCCGCATCTGCAACGGCTAACATGACATCTGTTCGGCCCTGATATTTGACACCAGCAGCAGCAGTTGCAAACCGCACCCCCTTAATCACAGGCAAATCTGGAAACGCCTTTGGAGCCAGTGGGGACACCTTTGTGATAACGGCCATGTGTTAGTCCAATTCTGAGATATCTGTTTTGACCGCATCAACGATCAGCGTTGATTGATCAACACGTACAACTGCTGCGCCATCAACCATGATTTTCACACGTTCTTCAATTGCGACGCGTTGAAGCTCGGCTGCAATTTCTCCGCTGACTTCTTCAAATGCAGGAGCCTGAACTGCCCGCATGTCGTTTAGTATGATCACATGCCAACCGAATTGAGTTTGCACAGGTAACGGGGAAACCTCACCCACTGTCAGGCTCATCACCGCTTGTTCGAATGGCGCGACCATCCGACCCTGACCAAACCAGCCAAGCGCCCCACCGTTGGGGCCAGACGGACCTGTTGAAAACTCTTGCGCCAATGCAGCAAAATCTGCGCCGTCAGATAGTTTGACAATCAGGTCCTTGGCTTCTTCTTCGCTTTCGACCAAGATATGCGATGCATTATATTCACGCCCTAAATCCGCGCTCTGATATGTTGCATCATAATACGCGCGCAACTTATCTTCGCTGGTCGCTTCAGTGGTGATTTCGTCAATCATTTGCGATGCCGTTAGAATGCGTCGCTCGTTATCTACTGCAAATTCAATATATTTTGCATTCGGATTGGCGGCCGCCTGAGCAAGCACGGTTTGTTGAACGATCTGCTCGACAATTCCTTGAAATACTTGCTCGGCAGGCAATGACTTATACTGTTGCGGCAAGGTATCGTACACCATCACAACATGACCCATCTTGATCTCTTCGCCATTCACGGTCGCGACGACGACATCCGAGTCTACGGATGACTGTGCATTTGCCGCACTTACCAATAAGCCTGCTGCAACCGTTATATTGGTCACAATTTGCAATAGTTTCATAGAAAACTCCTATATTCGCCCTGTCGATTAGCCCGCGCCGTTGACACTTATTATTCGCCCCCTTACATCGCTAAGAGCAATATAAAAAAGTGCTATTCCTCTCTAATTGCTGCGCGTACGCCTAGCAAGACAATGAATGTAAAATAGTACGAGATGAACGGAGTGACGATGTTTGGTCTAGGAACAATTACGCGTAAGGTGTTTGGCACCCAAAACGACCGCAAAGTTAAATCCGTTCGTCCGTTGATCGAAAAAATCAACGCATTGGAATCCGAGTTCGAGGCTCTTAGCGACGCCCAATTGATTGAGAAAACGGCCGAGTTCAAATCACGTTATGAAAATGGTGAAACGCTGGACGCGCTGTTACCAGAAGCATTTGCAAACTGTCGTGAGGGCGCCAAACGTGCACTTGGTCTGCGCGCATTTGATGTTCAGTTGATAGGTGGTATTTTCCTGCATCGCGGCAACATTGCGGAAATGAAAACGGGTGAAGGTAAAACATTGGTTGCGACCTTCCCAGCCTATTTGAATGCCCTGACTGGCCGCGGCGTACACGTGGTTACCGTAAACGACTATCTGGCAAAGCGTGACGCAGACTGGATGTCAAATGTGTTTACCGCCCTTGGGATGACAACAGGTGTTGTTTATCCACAACAAGAAGAGGCGGAAAAATCAGCTGCCTATGCATGCGACGTGACTTACGCCACAAACAACGAATTAGGGTTCGATTATTTGCGCGACAACATGCGCGGCAGCATCGAGGAAATGGCGCAACGCGATCATCATTTTGCAATCGTCGACGAGGTGGACAGTATTCTGGTCGATGAGGCGCGAACACCATTGATCATTTCGGGCCCATCCCAAGATCGCTCGGACCTCTACATCAAGATCAATCAGTTGATCCCCGAGCTAAAAGACGAACACTACACGCTTGATGAAAAGACACGAAATGTAAGCTTCACAGATGAAGGCAATGATTTCCTTGAAGAAATCCTTCAACTGCATGGCGTGCTTCCCGAGGGTCAGTCACTTTATGATCCAGAAAGCACCACAATCGTCCACCACGTAAACCAAGGTTTGCGTGCGTTCAAACTGTTTACCCGTGACAAAGATTACATCGTGCGTGACGGTCAAGTGGTTTTGATCGACGAATTTACAGGACGTATGATGGCAGGGCGCCGTTTATCCGATGGCCTACACCAAGCGATCGAGGCCAAAGAAGGATGCCAAATTCAGCCCGAAAATGTTACATTGGCCAGCGTTACTTTCCAAAATTACTTTCGCCTTTACGACAAATTGGGTGGCATGACAGGAACGGCAGCAACGGAAGCCGAAGAATTTATGGAAATCTACAAACTTGGCGTTGTGGAAATCCCGACCAATCGCCCGATTGCACGCCTTGACGAAGATGACAAGGTGTATCGCACAACCCAAGAAAAATACGATGCCATTGTCACAACGATTAAAGAGGCCAACACAAAAGGTCAGCCAATTTTGGTTGGTACAACATCAATTGAAAAATCGGAATTGTTGTCCCAACAACTGACAAATGCGGGAATTAAACATAACGTTCTAAATGCGCGTCAGCACGAACAAGAAGCGCAAATTGTTGCGGATGCGGGCAAATTGGGTGCCGTTACAATCGCGACCAATATGGCAGGCCGTGGTACTGACATCAAACTGGGCGGCAATGTCGAATTCAAGATCATGGACGCTATCGCCGCAAACCCAGACGGGAACCCAGACGAAATTCGTACGCAAATCGAAGAAGCGCACAAAACGGATGAACAAGCGGTCAAAGATGCAGGCGGTTTGTTTGTCTTGGCCACAGAACGCCACGAAAGCCGTCGGATTGATAATCAGTTACGTGGTCGATCCGGCCGTCAAGGTGATCCCGGCCGTTCATCATTCTTCCTAAGCCTTGATGACGACCTAATGCGCATCTTTGGTTCTGAACGCCTTGATAAAATTTTGGGTACTCTGGGTATGCAAGAGGGTGAAGCCATTGAACACCCATGGGTGAACAAGTCGCTGGAACGCGCGCAGGCGAAAGTCGAAGGCCGCAACTTTGATATCCGCAAACAGTTGTTGAAATTTGACGATGTCATGAATGATCAGCGTAAGGCGATTTTCGAACAACGCTTGGATATCATGCAGTCCGAAGATCTGAACGAAATCATCGTTGATATGCGCAACGATGTTATCGACGATCTGATCGAAACATACATGCCCCCACGGTCATATGCTGACCAGTGGGATACGGAAGGGTTGTACGCAGCAATCATTGAAAACCTAAATCTGGACGTGCCTGTCATTGCATGGGCCGCAGAAGAGGGTGTTGACGATGACGTATTGCGCGAACGTTTAGAGAAAGCCGCGGACAAGCAGCTTGCAGAAAAACAAGAGGCCTTTGGCATAGAAAGCTTTGCCCAGGTCCAACGCCAAGTATTGCTCAGCACAATTGATAGTAAATGGCGCGAACATTTGTTGATGTTGGAACATTTGCGAAGCGTTGTTAGTTTCCGAGGATACGCACAACGCGATCCATTGAACGAATACAAGAATGAAGCGTTCCAGTTATTTGAATCTCTGTTGAATGGATTGCGTGTCGATGTGACCCAACAAATTGGTCGTGTACGCCCGCTGACAGAAGAAGAGCGGCAAGCGATGATGCAACAAATGTTGGCGCAGCAAATTCAGGCACAAGGTGCACAGCAAGTTGCAGCCGAACAAGAAGCTGAAGCGTTGGATGTATCTGAACTGCCTGAGGGTTGGGAGCAAACAGGACGCAATGAAGCCTGCCCTTGCGGTTCTGGCAAAAAATTCAAGCATTGCCACGGCCGCCTGACCTGAGACCTGCGCCCACTGGAAACCGCAATTTAAAAGGTTAACGCACCGTTAACCTCTTTGTCAAAATTCGGACCAAGTGTGGCGCAAAGGACCAATATTTTCTTGTCAGCGCCACATGAGAAAGAATTAAGCCCAGCCAAATAGCTGGGCTTAATTTCAAATCTGTATCGGTTTCTACAGTTCTTTTTTCTGAACTCTGAACACTTTTCCTGCGATAATCGAAAGCACCGCTGCACCAAAACTAAAGAGTGCACCCATTTTGGCGGCATCCTGCACGGGTCCCGCTTCGAATGCGACAGAGGCCACAAACAAGGAAACGGTAAAACCAATCGCAGCAACGAAACCAATTACAATCAAATCAACCAATCGCATGCCCTCTGGCATACCAAGGCGCAGTGGCACCGCGGCCAGCCAGCCAAAGATGTAAATGCCGATCGGTTTACCAACGATCAATCCAAGAAGAACCAACCAAGTTGCGTCCCCAATAGCCTCAAACTTCACGCCTGCGTTACATAGGCCAAAGAAGAATAGAACAATCTCTACCGGATGCTTCAACGCATGTTCCATGGTGTTCAACAGGTCGTGCAGATGTTCTTCCGCTTGGTTAAAGACTCCAAACGCGCGATCCGCATGTGGAATAGCTGGCACAATCGGAAGCAGACCCAAAGCAGGGTGTAAGCCAGAACGCATGAAACCATACCAACTGATCGCGCCAGCAATCGCATATGGCCAAAACGACAGCGTTTTGCGCACCCATGTTGATTTGCGACGTAGTTGATCGCCGCGGTCCATCGTGCGCGGCAACCAGTTGAATAGGATATAAGCGACCGCTGCGATGCCAAATGACAACAACAACCAAATCGGTGCCAATTCCCCCGAAGGATAGAAAATCGCCAAAATAATGAGACCCGCTGCATCATCGGCAATCGCCAATAGCAACAGGAAGCGTACCGCCGGATGCCCAGCACCAAAGACGATGCGCCCAACAAGATAGCTAAATGCGATATCCGTAGCCGTTGGAATCGCCCAACCATTCGCAACAGCGTCATACGTTGTCGATCCCATAAGGTACGCAACGCCCAAATAAATCGAAATCGGACCCACCATACCGCCCAAAGTTGCAAAGAGAGGTGTTGCCGCCTTTTTGCCGCGCAAACTGCCGTCTTTCAATGCGACAGCTTCCCAAACTTCTTTTGCAGCAATTGCAAAGAATAGGGCCATCAAAATATCATTGACCAAGTAGTGCAAGGTCAGCGTGCGATGCCCGTGGTGATAGTGCCCGATTGGGGCGTGATCCCAAATCTTGAATTCAACAAAATCGTGGTAACTCTTATAGTCGATATTCGCCCAAATTAGTGCGATGATCGCACCAAAGATCAAAAGTAGGGAATAGTTGGTTAAGAAATTCCATACGCGATACATGTGTGTGTCCTCACTCGTCTGCTCGATCAGCCTCGTTGGCATAGAGCATTTTTCCCACTTGGACAAATAAGATTGCCCCGATATTGCATTTTATTCCATGCACATGGATATCCTCGACACGGAACGCGTTGTTTTTATGCTTTTTGGTTCACATAAGCATCTTTTATTTCAATTTTGACAATTTTTGTTCGGACTTTGCAGGCTATTCAAGATGAATTCTTAGATTTCGCAATACTGGCAGAACGGACTTTATCTCGTCTGCCCCTGAATCGCGCACCAACTCGGAAATAACCGGTGCGACCAATGCGATTGCATCGTCACGCGCCCGCACGCCTGCGGGACTGATCGCCACCAACTTACGCCGTGCATCATCCCAATCAGGTCGGATGTGTATGTATCCAGAAATTTCCAATTTTCCCAATGTGTTGGTCATAGCCCCACGCGTGACATGGAAACTTTTAGCCAATTGCGCTGGTGTTTTTTCACTCTTGGTGTTTGCAAGATGATTAAGCACCGAAAAATGTGAAAGCTCCATACCCTTTGGCAATACACGATCCAACTGATTGCGTATAAGTTGATGCACCGTCAGGATTTCACCAAACAATGCAATTGCAAGGGCACTTTCGCTGTCAACCATGTCGTGGCTCGCTAAATGATTGATTTGACAGGATTGATGGTACACGGGCACGCGTGCTTTCAACAAGCGATAAATCCAGATCTGCATAAATTATACCGTGATCTTCGCCCGCGTCGGCCATGATTTCACCCCAGGGTGAGACAATCATCGAGTGCCCATATGTTTTTCTTGGGCGTCCTTGACTGGTTTGGTGTTCACCCGTTTGTGCCGCCGCAATCACAAAACAACCCGTTTCAATCGCACGCGCACGCAGTAACACTTCCCAGTGCGCACGGCCAGTTGGTTGTGCAAAGGCCGCGGGTATCAGCAGAATTGATGCACCCGATTTTGCCAGTCCACGGTATAAATGTGGAAAGCGAATGTCATAGCAGATTGTCATTCCGATTTTTCCAAATGCGGTGTCTGCGATCACCGCATTACCGCCCGCGCGGTATCCATCAGATTCGCGATACTGTTCCGTTTCCGAAAGCGTGACGTCAAACATATGTATTTTATCATATTGCGCGATGATCTGACCCGATGGATCGATCATGAAAGATCGATTGGTAAATCGATCATCATCCGGCAACTTCAACGCCAGTGAACCAACAGAAAGCCAAACCCCTAACCGAGCAGCGGCGGCACACATTGCCGCCAATGTTTGATCATTCTCCTGCAACACCAAAACTTCATTTTGGCGGCGACGCGAACTTGAAACACAGTTGGTCACCTCTGGTGTTGCAATGAACTGTGCTCCCGCTTCAGCGGCCCGTTGTACCATGGATAAAGTCAGCGCAAGGTTTGCAACTGGATCGTCAGACGCGCATAATTGCAGGGCCGCAACTTTCATCAAGATGCCTGTAACAGCGGGTCAAGCTTTCCTACGCGTTCCAAAGCATACAGATCATCACACCCACCGACATGATGATCATCAATGAAAATCTGCGGAACCGTACGACCGCCACTGGATCGTTGGACCATTTCTTCTCGACGCTCTGGTTCGTTGGCAAGGTCTACTTCCACAAACTCAACACCTTTGCTTTGCAAAAGTCGTTTTGCAGCATGACAGTAACCACAGAGTGGGCTGGTATAAATTT
Source organism: Rhodobacteraceae bacterium HIMB11 (assembly GCA_000472185.1). Classification (GTDB taxonomy): domain Bacteria; phylum Pseudomonadota; class Alphaproteobacteria; order Rhodobacterales; family Rhodobacteraceae; genus HIMB11. The sequence goes on from AVDB01000001.1 coordinate 41,669, forward strand.
GAATGCTCATCTCATCCTATCCTTTTCCAACCATTTAAGCGTTTTCTGTCACTCTTGCCAGTACAAGAACGGAAATATCCCCGGCCCCTGCGTGTTGAAGCGTTTGGGTAGCAGCACTCAGCGTGGCGCCCGAGGTCATCACATCGTCAATCAAGACCATTTTTCGTTCCTGTATCTCCTGCGCCTTATCGGGGTTAATTTCAAAAGCACTTTCTAGAATTGAAAAACGCTCACTTCGATTAACCGCCTTTAAAGGAACTGTTTTTCGGGGACGCCGCAGAATATCAGGCTTCAATTCAGCCCCAGAATGTTTTGCAACGTGTTTTGCCAATACTTCCACCTGATTATATTTGCGTTGCAAAAATCGCTGCCAGTGCACTGGGATCGGGACAATTAACGTCTTTTCGGTTAGCATATTCGCCGCAATTTGCGCCATCCAAGCTGCAGCTAGCGCGGCAAGCTCTGGTTGGTCACCGTGTTTTAATTCAAGTATCATCTTCCGCACTAAGCCTTGGTAACGAAAAACTGCCCGACCTTCGGCCCAAGGAGGTGGGGTTTGCATGCAGTCATCGCACTCTGCACCTGCAGTTTCCATAACTCCAATCAACGATGCACCGCAACGAACACACGCGCAATCCGTGTTAAACGGCATGTCGCGCCAACACGAACCGCACAGCGCGTGTTCTGATTGTAGTTTTTAGCGACGCATAATGCACTTTGGTGGATACAACATGCGGATAGCAGTTTGAATTACAGGCGATTTCAGCATATCTGACCATTATGGCAGGACAAAACCAATTAATTGACCGCAAGGCGCTTTTACAAAACCGCGCACGTCGTGTGACGCAACAGGGAACGTTTTTGCACGACCTTGCGATCGCTGATGTTCAAGATCGGCTGATGATGGTTAACAGATCCTTTAAGGATATCGTGATCGTCACGGGATGGGCAGATCCATGGGCCACGGCCTTTCCAGAAGCACGGGTGATTGAGGACACAGATGTGTTGGATTTATCTGTGCAAAGTTGTGATCTGATCATACATGCATTGGCCCTGCACTGCGCAAACGATCCTGTGGGACAGATCATTCAATGCGCGCGCAGCCTGCGGCCAGATGGCTTATTTATTGGGATCTGTTTTGGTGGTCAGACCTTGCAAGAACTTAGGAGTTCTTTGGCAACAGCAGAAAGCCAGATTACAGGCGGGCTGTCGCCACGTGTTCTGCCCATGGCTGATCTTCAGGATTTGGGCGCCTTGCTTCAACGTGCGAACCTTGCGTTACCTGTGGCGGATAGCGCAGCGCAAACCGTGGCCTATCCAAATTTACACGCATTGATGAGGGATCTACGCGCGATGGGTGAAACAAACCCGATGACCGATCGTTCACGACGCTTCACGCCCCGCGGCCTATTCCAGCGCGCAGAGTCAATTTACAAAACAGAATTTGCAAATTCTGACGAACAGTTGCTCGCAACCTTTGAACAAATTTTCCTGACGGGTTGGGCGCCAGACGAAAGTCAACAAAAGCCGCTACGCCCAGGGTCCGCAAAAATGCGGCTTGCAGATGCACTTGGTGTCGCAGAACACAATTTGAAAGATTGACCACAGGCGTGATTGCCTTATGTCTGGTGGGACTAACGGAATGACAGAAGAATGTTTGATAAAAATACGCCCCTAAGTTGCCCAGTGCACGCAGCACCAGATCATCCAAAAGTACCAGAACCAAAGGTCGGGATCCTGATTGCGAATCTGGGAACACCCGATAACTATGATTATTGGTCTATGCGTCGCTATTTGGGCGAATTTCTATCCGATAAACGCGTGATCGATTATCCAGCGTATCTTTGGCAACCACTTCTTCAACTGATTATTTTAACATCTCGGCCATTCCGTTCGGGCGCGGCCTATAAATCAATCTGGAATGAAGAAGAGGGCGAAAGCCCCCTAATGACAATTACCAAGGCGCAGACAGCCAAGATCAAAGAGCGCACCCATGAAATATATGGCGATAAAGTCGTCGTCGATTTCGCCATGCGCTATGGCAATCCTTCGACCAAGTCCAAGGTGCGCGAAATGGTTGCGAAAGGGTGTTCAAAAATATTGTTCTTTCCTTTGTACCCGCACTACGCTGGTGCGACATCCGCAACGGCGAACGATCAATTTTTCCGCGCTCTGATGGACGAAAAATGGCAGCCCATCGCGCGTGTCATCGAACCATATTTTGATGACGCTGCATATATTGAGGCCTTGGCTCAATCTGTTGAAAAGGCCTATGCAGATGCGGAAAACAGACCAGAGGTTCTCGTCTGTTCCTACCACGGCGTTCCAAAACGCTATCTGATGCAGGGCGATCCCTACCATTGCCAATGTCAAAAAACGACACGACTTCTGAAAGAGCGTTTGGGATGGGCCGACACGGACATAGTGACAACATTCCAATCCAAGTTTGGGCCAGAAGAGTGGTTAAAGCCATATACCGTAGAAGAAGTGGCACGACTTGCAGAAGAAGACGGCAAAAAACGGATTGCAGTTATTGCACCTGCGTTTTCAGCCGACTGCATTGAGACATTGGAAGAGATTAACGAAGAAATTAAAGAAAGCTTTGAGGAAGCGGGCGGAGAAGAATTCACTTATATTCCATGCCTGAACGATGATGACGCGCATATCGATGCGCTGACACAGATCATCAGTCGGAACCTGCAAGGCTGGCTGTAACCTTTAAATCTTGCGTTTAAACACTCCAGTGGCCGTCGCGGCCACTGTTCCCAATTCATCGCTGACACGCGCTTCGGCAAAGAATGTTTTAAATCCACCGCCTGTCACTTTAGCGTATGTGATCAAACAGTTGCCACTCGCTTTTGCCATGTAGTTCACCGACAGATTTAATGTCATCACAATATGTGGTTTATCGGGGTCACCCGTGTATGATCCGGCAAAACCCATGGCCGTATCCAATACGGTGGCAAGCGCCCCGCCGTGCGGAATACCCTCACGATTTAATAAATGCGGACCAATCGGCATGATGAGTTTTGCAAACCCGTCGGACCATTCGACCAATTCATAGCCCATGTGTTTTTGAAAACCACTGAGCGGTTCGTTTAATTCAACAGGATGCATGATCAAACCGTTTTTGCCGCGGCAAGGCCTTGGCGTGCAAATTCATCAACATATTTCCCCAATCGTAATGCCCGTTGTGGATCAGCCGCGTTTCCATCTAATGCCCGTTTTTTAACACCTTGCAGAATCCCCGCCATTCGGAAAAACAAAAGGCCAAATAAAACCCAAAGCCCTCAATGCCCGCAATCCCACGACGATCACAATATTCATCAATGAATTCCTGATCAGTGGGCAGTCCATGTTTTGCGCGATCCACCTCTGCTAAACCACGGCCGTCTTCGCCGACTGGCATGCGCCACTGCATTATAACAGCCGCAAGGTCCGCATATGGATGCCCAAGCGTTGACAATTCCCAATCAAGAACGGCCAAGCAATCTGGTCCATCTTTTGAAAACAATAGATTATCGATCCGGTAATCACCGTGAACCAAGCTTCTTTGGCCATCGTCCTCTGGCATATTTTGATCCAGCCAGATCATCAAATCATCCATATCTGAAATACGTTCAGTTTCCGTTGCCTTGTATTGCTTTGACCATCTGTCAGTTTGGCGTCGAAAGTAATTTCCAGGTGCGCCATAATCGTCCAGACCCGTCGCTGTCAGGTCAACCGTGTGAATTTCCACAAGAACTCGGTTCATTTCAGAATAAATCGCTCTGCGTTGATCTATACTCACCTCAAGCAACTGCGGGTCATCAAAACCCTGCCCATCAATCATGTCCATCACATAAAATGCGGCGCCAAGCACCTCGTCATCCTCGCAAAGTGCGTGCATTCGCGCGACGGGGACGTTTGTTGCAGACAAGGCACTTTGTACCCGAAACTCACGATCAACCGCATGTGCCGACTTTAGCAAAACACCAGGTGGCTTGCGCCGAAGAACATAGGATCCACTGCGCGCATCTAATCGAAATGTTGGATTGGACTGTCCTCCAGCCAGTTTGACAGTATCAAAAGGCCCCTGAAACCCTTGAACATGTTCATTGAGCCAGGGTTCTAATTTTGCGGGATTAACAAGTTCATGGTCCATAATCACACATCCTAACTATAGGTTAATAGATGCTGCGTTTTCGCAGAAACAAACGGTGTTTCGTTGAACGCATTCAGAAAAAAACCGCCCGTGCGACGGGAATAGATAAATGTCGACATGGAGGCATTTTTGATTTGCAGCTGAAGATCAACTTGCTTTGCGTGTGATACGCTTAGCGCGTTGGCAACAATCTTTGAAATTGCACCGCCCGAGGTCACCACCAAAATTGTGTCACCCTCGAGTCCAAAAATCGTCTGCTGCGCACGCTTTAAGCGTGTCTCAAACGTGGCCCAGGATTCTGGGGGGTTTGCAATTTCATCGTTCTGCCACAGAGCGAGAGTTTCACGAAGCAAGCGAAAATGTGTTTTGCGATCCGTATGCAGTCCCGCGGGCGCTTGGCCGCCGACAAAACGCGCGTTCAATAGACCTGTAAAATCGTATTCATTTAAATCTGGTGTAACGATTTGGTGTGTGACCTGCGTTCGCGTGCCCTGTGATATACCCTTCAGGGTTTCCGCGTGGCGCACCATATCCCCGCGAACCCAATGATCTATTGTAATCCCTTGTTCGAACAGCGCTTTGCCCAGCGCAACGGATTGTTCGTGTCCAACATCGGACAGTTTATCGTAATTCGCTTGGCCAAACTGCGCCTGACCGTGTCGAACAAATATGATCTTGGGCACTTTTATTCTCCCACGTAGTCGCGGCCGATCCATTTTGCGATCAATGCGGGCTTATCTTCTTTTTCAATTTCGACCTTAACTTCCCATACGTTTGTCACTTCCCCTGGCCGCGCTTCACGTAACTCTAGCAGGGTAAAGTGGCCGCGGATGCGTGCGCCCGCTTTGACAGGCGCAAGGAATCTGATTTTATCAAACCCATAGTTTACGCCCATTTTTGATCCAATGATGTCAGGTACCACATCGTAAAACATGGCGGACAGCATGGACAAAGTCAGAAAACCATGCGCGATTGTTGTTCCAAATGGTGTGTGTTTGGCGCGTTCCGTGTCGATATGAATGAATTGAAAATCCTCGGTGTTTTTTGCGAAGTCATCTATACGTGCTTGGTCAATCAAATACCACTCACTCGCGCCAAACCTTGTTCCAACTCGCGCATGATATTCAGCGATAGTCATCGGTTTCGTCATTCATCTTCTCCAAAGATACTTGGGCCGGTCATAACATTGATACCACCCGATACTGGAATAATCGCACCCGTAATGTAAGAGCCGCCTGCACCACATAGGAACTGCATACATGCCGCAATATCTTCTGGTCGTCCGATACGACCAAGTGGCACACGCGCCCCAACACGATCTCCTCCGCTGTCCTCTCCAATCGCAAATTTGGTCATGCCTGACCGAAATGGACCAGGTGCCAACGCATTGACAGTGATATGCTGATCCGCAAGCTCTTTTGCCAAAATACGCGTCATTTGATGCACCGCAGCCTTTGATGCCGCGTATGAATAGGCGCCATCCCCCATCGGAATTTCACCCATCACTGAACCGACATTCACAACGCGTGCAGGATCATCAGGTGAAGACGATTCTGCCAATTTATTGGTTAAACGCTGGGTCAAATGAAACATCCCCGCAACATTTAGGTCAAAGACTTTTGCCCAAGCACCGTGTGGAAACGTTCCCAGTGGCGCGCCCCACGTGCGACCAGCATTATTCATTAAAACATGCAGTTTGTCCGTTTGGTTGTCCAAGTCATTGATTAATTGCTCAATGCCATCTTCTGTTGCGACATCCCCCTGCATGGCATGCACACTGCCTGCAAAACCCAGGCTATTGACTTCATCAGCAGTCGCACGACAGGCATCGCTTTTCCGTGATGCGATGAAAACCCGTGCTCCTGCCGCGGCTAACGCTGTTGTTGCCATCCTGCCAATGCCTGTAGCCCCGCCAGTGACAAGAGCCGTTTTCCCGTTCAGTTCAAAAAGCGTGGTTGGGGTCATATTCGATCCTTTCGTTGCAAAAACTATGAAAAAACAATTCAACATGGTCCAGTAGGTTGTTTATCGCCGTAACGTCATCTTCCTATTCGGTAAAAGTTGCGAAGGACGAGAAACCCACGTATGTCAGTAAAAACTAAGGAAAAAGGTTAGAATATTGGCAAACCACGTCTACCAAGGTGACTTACCCGATAATTTAGATTTAGGATCTATCGTCGCAATCGATTGTGAAACAATGGGCCTAAAACCATATCGTGATCGTTTATGTGTTGTTCAATTGTCAGGTGGCGATGGAAATGCACATTTGGTCCAGATCGCCAAGGGACAGAAATCTGCACCAAACCTGTGCAAATTGTTGGAAAATCCTGAGGTTCTAAAGCTATTCCACTTCGGCCGATTTGATATTGCCGCGATGTATCATGCATTCGGCGCTTTGACCGCACCCGTTTACTGCACAAAAATCGCAAGCAAATTGGTGCGTACATTTACCGACAGACATGGTTTGAAAAACCTACTTCAAGAATTGCTAGAGGTCGACATATCCAAACAGCAACAATCCAGCGATTGGGGTGCAGATAAGCTTTCAGATGCGCAAGTGTCCTATGCAGCCTCGGATGTTCTGTATCTGCATCGTTTACGCGATGTACTAAATGAACGGTTGGAAAGAGAAGAACGCGCAGAAATTGCGCAAGCCTGTTTCGATTTTCTGCCACAACGTGCCTTGCTTGATTTACAAGGATGGCCCGACGAAGATATCTTCTCTCACTGATGCACAATGGCAGGGCGCAAGTTGACATATTCACAGACCATATTTGCTGTGAAAATCATTTTGCCCGCGGTTGCGATCCTGTTAATCGTCGGTGTTTTTGCTCTATCACGCGGGCAAACCGATCAAACCAACTTGCCCTTCTCTGTTCGTGAAATTAGCGAACGGTTAAGAGAGCAAGCTGTTGCCAATCCACTTTACATCGGCTCAACACAAAACGGCACTGAGGTCAGGGTATCCGCCAAACGGCTGGTACCTGCGAAGGATGATCAAGAGGTTACTACGTTTACAACTGTGCGTGCAGAATTCATTGGTGATCAAATTTCCCTGGGCATCATCACGGCGAACCAAGCACGGTTGGACACCGCAACAGATTCCGTTGCATTCATCGGCAATGTTGTGATGACTGACGATGAAACGCGACAAGTGAATGCGGGCAAACTGCTCACAAATCGCGATATGACCAATTCTGTGTTTAACGGGAGTGTGCAAATAATTGATCGGAATAATTCAATCACCTCGGAGAAATTGGAGATATTTCGCCAAACTTCCACCTCACCCCGTAGATTTGTTTTTACTGACAACGTGAAACTGATATACAATCCAGAACAATAACGAATTGGACAATTGATGACATTTCTTCGCGCAATATTGGTTCTTATTTTCACGACCACATACGTTGTTGCCCAAGATACTGCGGGACAATTCGGATCATTGGCTGAAGATAGCAGTCAACCGATCGAGGCGAAGGCTGACAAAATGGAAATAGACGAAGAAACGGGTCAAATCCAGATGTCTGGAGCTGTCGAAATTATTCAAGGGCTCACAAAATTAACCGCTGCGTTTGTTCGAATTGAATACACTGAGGATCAGAGTGACATAGAAACAATTTACGCATCTGGCTCGGTCTACTTAGAGAGTTCTGGCGATGTCGCCAAAGGTGACGAGGCAACATATCAATTGTCCGAGAACATGATTTATTTGAACGGCAATGCAATGCTGCTGCAGGCGGGCAATACACTGAATGCTGAGAACATTGAATTGAACACAGACACTGGATCGGCTGTGATGACAGGCCGCGTGTCCACAACGTTAATCCCAGGGGGTAATTGACGTTGGCCGAAGCAACATTAAGCGAAGTATCATCAGACTCTGGGCTAACCATTAAAGGCCTCAGAAAAAGCTACAAAAAACGCACAGTGATCCATGATGTGTCCATGCAGTTGCATCGCGGGGAAGTTGTTGCACTGCTTGGACCAAACGGATCTGGCAAAACCACAACCTTTTATTCGATTGCTGGTTTGGTCAACCCTGATGGCGGCCAAGTTAAAGTTGACGGTGTGGATGTTTCTACCCTGCCCATGTATCGCCGCGCTCGACTAGGCATTGGATATTTACCCCAAGAGGTGTCCATTTTCCGCGGACTAAGCGTTGAAGACAATATATCAGCAATATTGGATGTTTCAGAACCTGATCGCCACACCCGCCGCGAACGATTAGAAGAATTGCTTGGCGAATTTTCTATTGAACATCTAAGACGAACATCTGCCGTTGCCTTATCTGGTGGGGAACGCCGACGCGTCGAAATTGCCAGAGCGCTGGCCGCAAAGCCCAAATATCTGTTATTGGACGAACCCTTTGCTGGTGTTGATCCGATTTCAGTCAGCGACATTCGTGATTTAGTTTCGGACCTAAAAACGCGTGGTATTGGTGTTCTGATTACGGATCACAATGTGCGAGAAACCTTGGAAATCGTGGATCGTGCATACATCCTACATGATGGTAAAGTTCTTATGTCGGGAACCGCCGACGAAGTTGTTTCAGATGCAAACGTGAAACGTGTTTATCTGGGTGATAATTTTAAAATCGTTTGATCCAAATCATAAAAATTCGATCTTAAGGTTGACACAAGGCCCCTTCGTCGCCTTCTATAAAGTGGTAGAGAAGTTTTCTAGGCGAGTCTTTTGCCCAGAAAATGGATGTAAACGTCCCCTCTTGTTCTCTTCCATTTCCTGATACGGACGTCCACTACGCCCGAGATGTGGTAATGCCTTTGGGCACGTGGTTGTTTCGTGAATTATTAAAGGAGTTACAATGCGTTATCAAATTTCTGGAATGCATATCGATATCGGTCAAGCCCTACAAACTCATGTCAAAAACGAACTTGGTGATGCGGTCATCAAATACGCCGAGCGACCGACTGACGCAAATGTCGTATTCTCAAAAAGTGGGCACGAATACGTGTGTGAAACAACGGTACACTTATCGACTGGCCTAACTGCGCAGGCCAAAGCGTCTAATCCAGAAATATATTCCGCATTTGATAGTTGCTGCGAGAAAATGGAAAAACAACTGCGCCGCTACAAACGCAGACTAAAGGACCACCACAAAGAACGCCCAAACCCAGTTGAACTCTTGGAAGCTTCCTCGTATATCCTTGCCTCAGATGATGCAAACGAGGATTCGGAGCCCGATTCACTGCAACCTATAATCATCGCTGAGATGGAAACAAAAATTCCTTCTATCTCTGTCGGTGAAGCGGTCATGCAGCTTGAATTATCAAGTGCTCCGTTTTTGATTTTTAAGAACGAGGGCAAACAAAGCGTAAATGTCGTTTATCGTCGCGATGACGGAAACGTAGGTTGGATAGAACCTTAAATCCTATCCATAGTTACGCTTGGGGGAATTAAGTTTCTATGGAATTGTTTGATTTGCTAAAGCCTGAAGCGGTCCGAGTAATCACCGCCGCTTCAAGCAAAAAACGCCTTTTGCAAGATGTCAGCGAAGTTGCAAATATCTCGTACGGGTTTGAGCAGTCACTTACATTAGACGCGCTTGTTGAACGTGAATCATTGGGACCAACGGGTGTGGGCAATGGCGTTGCACTTCCTCACGCTCGCCTCGCAGACGCAAACCGCGTTTGTGGGACATTTGTTTTGCTAGAGAAGCCAGTGGACTTTGGTGCCGCAGATCGCCAACCCGTGGACATCGTGTTTTCCCTGTTTGCGCCTGAAAATGCGGGTGTTGAACATCTAAAGGCGTTGGCCCTTGTGTCCCGAACCCTGCGTGATAACAGCGTCTGTTCTAAGCTGCGCGCGAACACGGATGCTGGAACGCTGTATACGATTTTGACGGAAGCTTATCGTACTCAAGCAGCGTAATCGCCAAACCCGAAAATTTCATAATCTTTTGTGTAGATCGCCTTGGCCTTGGCCTCTGATGCTGGGTCGTAAATTTGATCAAAGGACAAATCTACAGGATCCACAATATCGTCGTTGAGTGTTGTTTGAGAGTGCCACTGTGTATTCGCGATGAATGATAACACAGACATCAACTCCGTCTCACGAATGACAAAATCAGGCGGCACAATTTGCGCTACACTTGCTACACTAGCAAAGAACACGGTTTGCGCCCTGTGGATTAACATAATTTAACCTTGGGTGACATAACGACAAAGAACGGGTTTTCAAATCCATTTTTGCCGTACATCAACGGGACCTGCGTGCCGAAATCAAGTACCTGACCACCAGCACCAAGTACAACCGCATGCCCTGCTGCGGTATCCCATTCCATCGTGCGCCCTAACCGTGGGTAAAAATCTGCTTCACCAGATGCAACCAAGCAGAATTTAAGCGATGAACCTGCACCGGTCATATCTTTTATCTGGTATCTTGAAATATAATCTTCCGTCGCCTGATCGCGATGGGATTTTGAGGCAACAACCGTTAGGGCAGAATTATCCGCAGCACTTACTGAAAGCACGTTGGTTTCACCAATTTGCCCAACACGATGGGCCCCCAACTCTTCGACTGTCTGACCATTTTCGTTAGTATAAAACAATCGACCGATCGCAGGCGCATAAACAACACCCAAGGTAGGAACCCCATTTTCCACAAGAGCGATATTTACCGTGAATTCTCCGCGACGTTTTATGAATTCTTTTGTCCCATCTAAGGGGTCTACAATAAAAAACGTAGTGGCTGTTACTTTATGAGTGTTAGACTGCTCTTCGGTGACAAGCGCTGTTTTAGGAAAATTCTCCATTAAACCTGCTGAAATAATCTCATCGGCTGCGCGATCTGCCCTTGTAACGGGGCTATCATCGGATTTGGTATCAACTCCGAAATCACCCGAGTCATACACCTTCATAATTTCGTTACCAGCTTTCAAAGCGAGATCACGAATTACAGAAACGATATTTGCGTAGTCCAAGTTGCAACCCATTTAAATTTCTTTCTTCGCCACCGTTTAAGAAAAAAGGAAGTAACGCTCTGTTTTCCTCAAGGAATAGGAAACTTTCCACTGTACTGATGCAAGAGTTAGTTCAGACACATAATTCTTGCAACAACCAAACAACCATCATCGGTTAGCTCTATGCCGCAAATGTGTTGAATAGTCCTGAACAGTGTCGTTAGCGAAATACGTCGATCTCATACAATTCCATTGATGTCTATCTTTTCATCGATTTTGCGAATGACGTTATCCGCACCAGCGTTTCTGTCAATGTTCCACAGTTGGGAGTGTACGGCGTGACGATTCGCACTATTTTCGTTCTACGTACCGTAAGCGGTTTTTCCTATTCTTATAGCATACATAATTGCCAGTCACTGCCAGACAGATCGCCAGCCATATTCGATCGAAACACATTGTTTCATGCTATTAACCAGTTATGCAGATTTAAGATCTCTCAGTGACGCACAATACAACCGGTCCTTAGAGCATCTGTTAAAACTAACGTTCACGTTTCATATTTGCTAAAATGTACAGAACAAAATACATGAAAAAAGTCGGGATCAAGCTTGGTTGAATCGCTGTAGTCCACATAACCACCGGTAGAAATCTATCCAATAAGTCAAATTTCATCAATTAAGCTTGAAACTATTGCCCCCAAAGCTTGCAGTTGCGCAAATGCCTGCCTATATACCCGCTGTCGTGGTCGGAACGATGAAAAACTCGGACACACGATAACGCGGCGCTAATGCCATAATGGGTTCGCGTTGCATTATATCGCCTAATTGAGAAAGGGATCAAAATGGGAAAAGTTATTGGTATCGATCTGGGTACGACAAACAGTTGTGTTGCTATCATGGATGGCTCTCAACCACGCGTGATTGAAAACGCAGAAGGCGCACGTACAACGCCGTCAATCGTTGCATTTGCAAATGACGAACGCCTTGTTGGTCAGCCTGCAAAACGTCAGGCCGTTACAAACCCGTCAAACACAGTGTTTGGTGTGAAACGTCTGATTGGCCGCCGCGTGGATGACGCCGATTTGGCAAAAGACCTGAAGAACCTCCCCTACAATGTTATCAATGGCGGTAACGGTGATGCATGGGTTGAGGCGCAGGGCGACAAATATTCTCCTTCACAAATTTCTGCTTTCACCTTGCAAAAGATGAAAGAGACAGCCGAAAGCTATTTGGGTGAAGAGGTCACGCAGGCCGTAATCACTGTGCCAGCATATTTCAACGATGCACAGCGTCAGGCAACAAAAGATGCGGGTAAGATCGCAGGCCTTGAAGTGCTGCGTATCATCAACGAACCAACAGCCGCTGCTTTGGCCTATGGTTTGGACAAAAAAGAAACAAAAACAATCGCTGTTTATGACCTTGGCGGTGGTACGTTCGATGTAACCATCTTAGAAATTGACGACGGTCTATTTGAGGTGAAATCAACGAATGGTGACACTTTCTTGGGTGGTGAAGATTTTGACATGCGCATCGTCAACTACCTTGCAGAAGAGTTCAAAAAAGAAAATGGTGTTGATCTGACACAAGACAAAATGGCGCTACAGCGTTTAAAAGAAGCTGCAGAAAAGGCCAAGATCGAATTGTCATCTGCAAGCCAAACTGAGATCAACCAACCGTTCATCTCAATGGATGGTGCAACAGGGCAGCCGTTACACTTGGTTCTAAAGCTGACACGCGCGAAGCTAGAGTCATTGGTTGGTGATCTGATCAAAGCGTCAATCAAACCATGTCAGGCGGCATTAAAGGACGCGGGCCTTACAACATCAGATATTGACGAAGTCGTCTTGGTCGGCGGTATGACACGTATGCCAAAGGTTATGGAAGAAGTGTCCAAGTTCTTTGGCAAGGAACCGCATAAGGGCGTAAACCCAGATGAAGTTGTTGCGATGGGCGCGGCAATTCAGGCGGGTGTTTTGCAGGGCGATGTCAAAGATGTTGTTCTACTTGACGTAACCCCATTGTCTTTGGGTATCGAAACTCTGGGCGGTGTGTTTACGCGCCTGATTGACCGCAACACAACTATCCCAACGAAAAAGTCACAGGTATTCTCAACAGCCGAAGATAACCAAAACGCTGTAACAATTCGCGTATTCCAAGGCGAACGCGAAATGGCAGCTGACAACAAAATCTTAGGCCAATTCAACCTAGAAGACATCCCACCAGCACCGCGTGGTATGCCACAGATCGAAGTGACCTTTGACATCGACGCGAACGGCATCGTGTCTGTTTCTGCGAAAGACAAAGGAACCGGCAAAGAGCAAAACATCACAATCCAGGCCTCCGGCGGATTGTCAGATGATGACATCGATCGCATGGTTCGCGAGGCCGAAGAGAACGCAGATGCGGATAAGGCACGTCGCGAATTGATCGAAGCCAAGAACCAGGCGGAGAGCTTGATTCATGCAACTGAAAAATCAATCGAAGAGCATGGTGATAAGGTTGATCCATCCACCATCGAAGCGATAGAATTGGCCGTTGCCGCATTGAAAGACGAGCTTGAGAATGAAAATGCCGATAAAATTAAATCTGGCATTCAGAACGTAACCGAAGCGTCTATGCGCCTTGGTGAAGCGATCTATAAGGCAAGCCAAGAGGGCGATGATCAAGGTCCGATGGATATGGGCCAAGAGGACGGCGGGGACGATGACATCCTTGATGCGGACTTTGAGGACCTAGGCGACGACAAACGCTAAGTCATTGATCGAACGACGCGCCGGCCTGATACTATCGGGTCGGCGCAAGTATTCTGAAGGAGGCGCAATCGGTGTCTAAAAAAGATTACTATGATGTGCTGGGGATCGCGCGGGGCGCGTCTGCAGATGAGATCAAGAAAGCCTTTCGCAAAAAAGCCAAAGAACTTCATCCTGACCGCAATGCTGACAATCCAAACGCAGAAGCGCAATTCAAAGAAGCCAATGAAGCCTACGATGTGCTGAAAGACGCGGATAAAAAGGCGGCCTACGATCGTTATGGTCATGCTGCATTCGAAGGCGGAATGGGTGGTGGTGGACCACGCCCTGGCCAAGGCGATTTTTCCAGTGCGTTTTCAGATGTTTTTGACGATTTATTTGGCGATTTTATGGGCGGCGGACGTGGCGGTGGCCGCAACCGCGCAACACGTGGTGCGGATTTACGCTATAATCTGCGCATCACGTTGGAAGAAGCGTTCAACGGTCTTCAAAAAACGATAAATGTTCCAACATCTGTCGCTTGCGACGAATGTAATGGCAGTGGTGCCGAAGGTGGTTCAGAACCCGCAACCTGCCCAACATGTGCAGGGATGGGTAAAGTGCGCGCAACCCAAGGATTCTTTACGGTTGAACGTACCTGCCCAACATGTTCGGGTGCCGGTCAGATCATTAAAAACCCATGCAAGTCCTGCCACGGTCAGGGCCGCAAAGAAAAAGATCGCGCGCTGAGTGTGAACATCCCTGCGGGTGTCGAAACAGGCACACGCATTCGCCTGTCTGGCGAAGGCGAAGCAGGATTGCGTGGCGGGAGTACAGGTGATCTCTATATCTTTATCGAAGTGGACGAACATGAAATCTTTCAGCGCGATAGCATAAACCTCTATTGCCGTGTCCCTGTTTCAATGGTGACAGCCGCATTGGGAGGCGACATCGAAGTTCCGTCAATCGACGGCGGCCGTAGCCGCGTGAAAGTACCGATGGGCAGCCAATCTGGCCGCCAAATGCGCCTGCGCGGCAAAGGTATGCCAGCGGTCCGCTCTAGTCAGACTGGCGATATGTTCATTGAATTGTCCGTTGAAACACCCGTCAATTTGACCAGCAAACAAAAAGAACTACTGCGTGAGTTCGAGGAACTTTCCGAAGAAAATAGTCCCGAAAGCTCAAACTTTTTCTCGTCTGTGAAATCCTTTTGGGATTCTATGAAGGGCTAATTTACCTAAAAGACCAAAATACCGGCTCACTTGGGCCGGTTTTTTCATATAACCGTGTTATTCCTTTTTGCGCATCTAAAAGCAATCTCATGTGAATTAATATATGTCCGGATGAATGGATATAGCGAATTATAGGGAGCGCAGTATTTGCCGCATTCAGCTAAGCTTCTTTTAACTCTAACAAACGCTCTGCTGCCAAACGCGCACGGCGTTCTTCGGCAAGTTTTGTGGCAATATCCATAGATTACTGCGGCGGACAAAGGCCCAATGGCATCTTTGTCCAACCAAAATGAAAAATTCTTTAAAGCGTCTCGATCGCGATCGCGATTCCCTGACCGCCGCCGATACACATCGTAATAAGCCCTTTGCCACCCCCGATGCGTTCAAGTTCGTAAAGCGCCTTAATCGTGATGATACACCCCGTTGCGCCCACTGGATGACCGAGTGCAATCGCGCCGCCATTAAGGTTCACTTTGGCAGGATCAATTCCCAACCCTTTGTTCACTGCCAATGCTTGTGCTGCAAATGCCTCGTTACTTTCGATGACGTCAAAATCACCAATTGATAGGCCCGTTTTCGCCATCAGATTTTCAACCGCTGGAATGGGGCCTATGCCCATGACCTCGGGGCGGACACCGGCATGTGCATATCCAAGAACCCGTGCGCGTGGTTTTAATCCTGATTTGTCCGCAGCTGTTGCTGTCGCCAAAACAATCGCAGCCGCACCGTCATTGATGCCACTTGCGTTGCCTGCTGTGACAGAACCATCTTTTTGGAAAACGGGCCGCAGTCCTGCCAACGCTTCGGCCGTTGTTGCTTTGGGATGTTCATCGCGCAGGAATGGAACCATGTCGCGTTTGACTTTAACATCCACAGGAGTGATTTGACTGTCAAAATATCCTGCCTCAATCGCCGCCGCCGCACGGTTTTGTGATTCCAATGCAAAGGCATCTTGCGCCGCACGGGAAATATCGTGTTCTGCAGCCACATTTTCCGCAGTCACCCCCATGTGACCTGTTCCAAAGGGACAATTCAGCGCCCCCAGCATCATGTCCAATGTGCGTATGTCGCCCATTTTAGCACCCCAACGTTGGTTGGGCACGATGTAGGGCGATCGGCTCATATTCTCGGCACCACCTGCAAGGGCAAAATCCGCATCCCCCAGCATAAGCGCCTGAACCGCTGATACAATCGCCTGCGCGCCAGAACCACATAGACGATTCACATTCATGGCAGGCGTGGTATCTGGAATGCCTGCTTGCATGGCCGCAACGCGGCTTAGGTACATGTCTTTGGGCTCCGTGTTAATCACGTGACCGAATACAACCTGGCCAATTTGCCCGCCTTCAACACCAGCGCGTTCAAGCGCGGCCTTCGCCGCAACAGTGCCCAATTCAATTGGGGGCGTTGCCGCCAATGATCCACCAAACGTGCCGATTGCGGTCCGTGCCCCATCCAAAATAACGATGTCGGTCATATTCGCTCCTTCAGTCTTATTGTGCCCACTATGCTCAACTCATCCACAATGTCAGTTGGAACGTGTCGTCATTTCTGCGCATTTTCTGCTTGTAACTTAGTACCTGTCATACAAATTAGAAGCATGACCAAATCAATGTTTATATTCGGCGCGGGGTATACCGCGGGCTATCTTTCAAAAAAACTGACGGAACAGGGATGGACCGTTTATGGAACGACGCGGCGCCAGGAACGGTTTGACAAAATTGCGCAATCAGGTGCACATCCCCTGTTGGTCGACGATCCAACGGTTTCAGAGAGGCTGAGCGCTTGTTCACATGTCCTGATTTCTGCGGGACCTTCAGAAAACGGGGATCCAACATTAAATGACTATCGGTCATTATTTGTTGAAAATCGCTTTGAATGGGTTGGGTACCTGTCTACAACCGGTGTTTATGGAGGAACCGAAGGTGAATGGGTTGACGAAGAAACTCCGCTACACCCAACAACGACACGCGGTCAGCAACGTAAATCGGCTGAAGAAGCCTGGTCCGAGGTACCAAACCTACCTTTGCACATCTTCAGATTAGCGGGGATTTACGGCCCAGGGCGCGGTCCGTTTTCAAAGGTAAAATCAGGCAAGGCCCAACGCATAATCAAAAAGGATCAAGTTTTCAGCCGCATCCATGTGGAGGACCTTGTTCAGGTTCTATGCGCATCTATCGCCGCGGACACTTATGGTGGCGTGTATAATGTGTGTGATAATTATCCCGCCCCGCCCCAAGATGTGATTGGATATGCTGCCGAATTGCTTGGACTACCCATTCCACCTGCAATCGCGTTTGAGGATGCAAACCTAAGCCCCATGGGAAAAAGTTTTTATGCCGAAAATAAACGCGTTGCGAATGAACGCATCAAATCGGAATTAGGGATCTCACTAAAATATCCTGATTACAAAGCGGGACTTAATGCGCTGGTCAGGTTAGAAGAAGGCCTCTAGGCCTTTTTTGTTTCGATCACATCGACACCTAATACCTGCAGCACCTTCTTCTCGATATCTGATGCGTTTAACCTTGCCATGTCATACATTGCTTTGGGACTTGCCTGATCAATAAAAACATCAGGGAATTGCATTGTGCGCACCTTTAATCCTGTATCAAGCGCACCTTCATCGACAAGCAATTGCAAGACATGGCTGCCAAAACCGCCTACTGCACCTTCTTCAATGGTGATGATCGCATCATGCGATGACGCAAGATCCATGATCAGATCACGGTCCAACGGCTTTGCAAACCGTGCATCAGCGATGGTGGGCGTCATGCCACGCGCCCGCAGGTTTTCGGATGCTTTATGAACCTCACCCAGTCGCGTACCGAATGAAAGAATGGCAACACTAGAACCCTGTTGAACAATGCGCCCCTTACCGATTTCCAATCGTTCAGGCGTTTCAGGAATTTCAACACCTTCGCCTTCTCCTCTTGGATAACGAAACGCGATGGGGCCATCGTCATATGCTGCAGCCGTCGCCACCATATGTGTCAATTCCGCCTCGTCCGCGGCCGCCATGACAACCATATTCGGCAGGTTCGCCAGATATGCAGTATCAAAGCTGCCCGCATGTGTTGCACCATCTGCACCAACCAATCCCGCGCGATCAATCGCGAAACGCACAGGTAGATCCTGTAGCGCCACATCATGCACAACCTGATCATATCCACGCTGTAAAAACGTCGAATACATGGCACAGAATGGTCGCAACCCGCCCGCGGCCAAGCCCGCCGCAAATGTCACACCGTGTTGTTCCGCGATCCCAACGTCAAAACAACGGCTGGGATAACGTTGGGCAAAGGTTGCAAGCCCTGTTCCATCAGGCATCGCTGCGGTCACGGCGCAAATGCGTGGATCAGCGGCCGCAGCGTTTAACAAGGCATCCGAAAAAACAGAAGTATAACTGGGTGCATTCGAAGGTGTTTTAACTTGTTTACCCGTTAACACATCAAACTTGGCAGTCGCGTGGCCCTTATCCCGCGCGGCCTCCGCTGGGGCGTATCCTTTGCCTTTTTTGGTAACGATATGGATTAAAACGGGCCCATCTGCCCGACTTTTGACCGTTCGCAGCACTGGCAAGAGTTGGTTCATGTCGTGACCATCCAGCGGTCCGACATATGAAAAACCTAATGCCTCAAACAGGGTGCCACCAACGGTCATCCCCTTGATCATTTCCTTGGCACGCTTGGCCCCTTCACGGAAAGGCTCAGGCAAAAACCCGATGGCGCCACGCGCAACATCCCGCAGATCTTGCAGCGGCGCTTCTGCATAAAGTTGCGATAGGTAGGACGACAAGGCACCGACGGGTGGCGCAATCGACATTTCGTTATCGTTCAAAATCACGATCAGGCGCTTTTTCAAATGTCCTGCGTTGTTCATCGCTTCATAGGCCATACCAGCGCTCATTGATCCATCACCGATCACAGCGATGGCATCCCCATGCCCCGTGTCACAGGCACCCCCCAAATCACGCGCCACTGCAAACCCAAGGGCCGCAGAAATTGACGTACTTGAATGCGCCGCGCCAAAAGGATCGTATGCGCTTTCAGCACGTTTGGTAAAACCGCTTAGCCCATCTTGTTGGCGCAAGGTACGAATGCGGTCACGACGACCTGTCAGGATTTTATGGGGATAGGCCTGATGGCTGACGTCCCAGATGATTTTGTCGCGCGGGGTGTCAAATATCGCGTGCAGCGCAACCGTTAATTCAACTACGCCCAATCCAGCGCCCAAATGTCCACCCGTTTCAGAAACCGCTGAAATGGTTTCTTGGCGCAATTCCTCGGCCACTTGGCTCAGTTCGGCATCTGAGAAACGCTTCAGGTCTTCGGGCAACTGCACCCGATCAAGCAGTGGAGTATTCGGACGATGTGACATAAAACAAAGGGCGCCTTGGGTTAATTTTCCCGAGAAATAGCGAAGCGCGCAACATCCTGCAAGTTTTGCGCCTTATTTCCGTAACACGAAATAGCCTCTTCCGCCTGATCAACAAGAGCACGCGCCCGTTGTTTTGCGCCGTCCAAACCCAGCAGGGACACAAATGTCGCCTTGCCTGCGTCAGCATCTTTGTTCAGGCGTTTCCCTGTTTTGGCCTCGTCTCCCTCTACATCCAGGATGTCATCGGCGATTTGAAATGCGAAACCAACAGCCTTGGCATAGGTTGAAAGGGGCGTGATATCTGCGCGGGCCATAAGCGCACCGCTGATCGCGGACCACTCAATTAATGCACCTGTTTTTCCATTTTGTAGGTGTTCAATTTGCTTCAGCGTCAGGGGTGTCTCCGCGGTTTCCGCAGCAATATCCAACGCCTGCCCCAAGACCATTCCATGTGCGCCAGATGCTTTCGCCAATGTTTTGGCCAGTTCTGCACGCACATCGGGCGAACCCGCCTGATCATTCAAAACCAATTCAAACCCCATGGTTTGCAGCGCATCACCAGCAAGCACTGCTGTCGCTTCGTCCCATGCCTTATGCACAGTTGGTCGTCCGCGGCGCATGTCATCATCGTCCATGCACGGCATATCATCATGAACCAATGAATAGGCATGAACTGCCTCGATCGCAGCGGCGGGCCAGATCGACTGCTCCATTGAAATGCCAAACATCGCCGCGCTTTCGATAACCATGTAGGCGCGCATGCGTTTGCCACCCTGAACGGCGTACCGCATAGCATCCACAACTGGCTGGTGTTCATATGTATCAATATAGGCGTTTAAATGCGCCTCAACCGTGGCGGCATTGGCAGCAATGCGGTGGCGAAAATCCATTATGCACCATCAAGCGGCGCAGTGCCTGTCGGTGTGCCTGTCGCATCCAATGTGATGGCGGCCACTTTTTCTTCGGCTTCCTTCAATTTCGCTTCGCAACGTTTTTTCAGCAATGCGCCACGTTCATAAAGTGCGATTGACTGATCCAATGCCACGTCACCACGTTCAAGTTGTCCAACAACGCGTTCCAGTTCGGACATTGCCTGTTCAAATGTCATGTCTTCGACGGGTGTTTCACTCATTAGCGGCCTCGATCAATTCGTTCACAAACACCTTAGCAGACGCGGCCAAGGCCCGTAAATCATAACCGCCTTCCAGAACGGACACCAGACGCCCATCGCATATTTCACGTGCAACTGCACATAATGCGCGTCCCAACCATTGGAAATCTTCAGTATCCCAATTTAGTTGCGCCAGTGGATCATCCCGATGCGCATCAAAACCCGCTGAAACCAAAATCAGCTCGGGTGCAAATTCATGCAGGCGCGGAAACACGGTTTGTGTATATACGGACCGCATAGTGGCACCGTCAGTTTCGGGTGCCAGTGGGATATTCAATACGTTGTCATATGCACCTGTTTCTGTCGCCGCACCCGTTCCCGGCCACAACGGCATTTGTTGTGACGTAATCGTCAGTGCACGTGGCTCGTCCCAAAGGATATCTTGTGTCCCATTTCCGTGGTGCACATCAAAATCAACAACGGCAACCCGTTTCAGGCCATGAAAATCCAAGGCATGTGTTGCGCCCAATGCCACATTTCCAAACAGGCAAAAGCCCATTGCCGTCGCCGTTTCTGCATGATGTCCTGGCGGACGCGCTGCCACGAATGCGTTCTTTGCCTCACCCCTCAGAACCATATCAACGGCGCGCAATGTTCCACCCGCCGCGCGATAGGCCGCATCCACTGATCCAGGTGACATATGCGTATCTGCATCCACCTGAAACGTCCCAGATTCTGGTCGCATCTGTTTGATTTCATCAATGTAGGACTTTGGATGAATACGCAGCAAATCATCATCCGCTGCCAAAGGCGCCGTGACACGATTTAAATCCAGTGGGGCCAGTGCATGCAACACGTGCTCCAGACGGGCAACCTGTTCAGGATGACCAGCGGGCGTAACATGATCGAAGCAATCCGCGTGAGTGATCAAGGCGGTTTTCATAATCGTCCTGATCAGCTGGGGGACATGCCGCGCAAACGTTCGGAACGGCGGCGCAACAGTTCAACAACTGTCAAAAGCGCAATCGAGATAATCACAAGGATCGTCGCAACCGCAAGAATCGTTGGCGAAATCTGTTCACGAATACCCGAGAACATCTGGCGCGGAATGGTACGTTGCCGCACATCGGCCAATTGCAGCACTGCAACCACTTCGTCGAATGACGTGATAAACGCAAAGAGTGCGCCTGAAATCACACCGGGCAAAATGAGCGGCATTTGCACTTTGAAAAAGGTACGAACAGGTCCTGCGCCCATATTTGCGCTGGCGCGTGTTAATGATTTATCAAACCCTGAAAGCGTAGCTGTAACGGTAATAATCACAAATGGAGTTCCCAAAACAGCGTGCGCAAGGATAATTCCCCAATAGGTTTTAACCAATTTAATGTCCGCAAAGAAGAAGGCCAAGCCAGATGCTGTAATCACCAATGGGACGATCATCGGCGAAATCAACAGCGCCATAATCGGACGACGCCATGGCATGTCACTTGAAGCAAGGCCAATCGCCGCAAGTGTCCCAAGGGCAGTCGACAAGATTGTCGCTAGAATACCTATGTAGAATGAATTTCGGATCGAACGTACCCATTGCGCATTGTTCCAAACATCCGACCACCAGCCTGTGATCGCCTCGGGGTCGACCATGCCGTTTTGCAAGATATCCCAATACCAGCGCGTCGAAAATGCTGCAGAGTCAAGCGCCAGCATACCAGGTGTAAAGCTAAAATATGGCTCTTGGTTGAACGACAGCGGGATTAGAATGATGATCGGTGTAATCAAGAACACAAATATCGCGCCACAGATTGTGCGGAACGTGTAGAACCAAAGAACCTCCTTAGAACTTGCGTAGGGTGGCAATGGCAAGCGATAGCGGCCGCTATCCAACCACAAAACCATCCGTCCAATGAAAAATCCCCAGACGGCCATAAGCACACCGAATGGGAAGCTGATCAAACCACTGCCTACAGCCAAAAAGACAAGGAGACCAACCCAGCCGGACGATCCGCGCCCAACACCAGATTTCAAAAGCGCAAGTCCAAACGCCGAAAACAAAAGTGCGCCGACGACCCAGTACAGTGGCATCAGTCCCCAGTCACCTTGGGCCGTCAAAAGACCTGTCAGCGCACCGAAACCGCCGATGATTCCCAGCGTAAAGCCAAGAGGTGGTTGAGGGGGTATATATTGATATTGACCTGACATCGCCTAACCCAATTTCATATTATCAATGCCGACGATGCGGTCATAAATCCAGAACATGAACAACACGAACACCAGCATGACCAATCCCATGGCGGCCGCTAGGTTCCAGTTCAATGATTTACGCATATGGAAGTCGATGAAGTTTGAAATCATCTGGCCATCCTGACCACCCACCAATGCGGGCGTAATATAGTAACCAATCGCTAGGATGAACACCAACAACGCACCTGCCCCGATCCCAGGAACCGATTGCGGGAAATACACACGCCAAAACGCTGTCCAATTGGTGGCACCCATTGATTTCGCGGCGCGCACATAACTGGGTGGGATGGTTTTCATGACTGAATACAGTGGCAAAATCATAAACGGCAGCAGGATATGCGTCATCGCAATCAATGTGCCCGTCTTGTTGTATATCAAACTAAACCGATCATCGTCGGCCGCCAAACCAAAGACGACGAACAAATCATTTAATACACCCTGCGCCTGTAACATCGCGATCCACGCAGTAGTCCGCACCAATAGGGACGTCCAAAACGGCAGCAACACCAGAATAAGCAACAGGTTTGATGTACGCGCAGGTAGCGTCGATAGCATGTAGGCCACGGGATAGCCCAACATGAAACAGAAGAGTGTCACAAGAAACGAAATCTCAAGCGTGCGCCAAAATAGAATCACGTGGATACGACGATCTTCGTCTTGTCGGACAATACTGCCATCGGCCAGCATTTTTAAATCTACAGCCGCAGCCAGATAGGCGGGCGTATAAACGCGGGATGCGGTTTTCATGGCCTGCCACACCTCGATATCGCCCCAATCTTTGTCTTTCTTAATCAGGGCCTCCATATAGGGGGCTTCCATTTTCTTGGCAGAGCGGGCCGTTTTGGTGAACAAACTACGTGTCCCCGATAATTCACGGTTCACGCGTGTGGCCACCTTACCAATGGTCTTTTCTTTTTTCGACACGACCAAATCAGCAACAAGTACTGCAGCCATCTCTTCTGTAGGTGCACTGACTGCATCCCAATCCTTAAGCACTTCGGTTGTTCCGGGCATCAATGTCGCGAAACGTGCATCGTAAAAGGCTTGGGTCAAAAAATTCGCAATGGGATATACAAACAACACCAAGATAAAGGCCAATAACGGAAGGGCCAAACCAAATGCACGTGCACGAGATCGCATCAAAGACTGCGCCAATTTGCGTTTCAGCGGCGTTCCGTCGGCAGCGACAAGGGATGTTGTTGTATCAGACATTTTTTATCCAAAAAAAAGGGTGCGCGATACCCTCGCGCACCCAAATCGTGATTAGTTCGCCAACCATGCGTTGAAACGTTCGTTCAACTCGTCTTGGTTGTCTGCCCAGAATTCAAAATCATTTGAAATCGCTGTTGCGAAGTTATCTGGTGCAGTTGGCATCTGTGGGCCCATTTCTAGGCTTGCGTTTGAGTGGTATGAACCAACCAAAGGCGCAGATGATTTACGCGCTGGGCCATATGAAATGTATGACGCTTGTGCCGCTAGCTGCTCAGTCGCGGTTGAGAACTTCAAGAAGTCCATCGCCAACTCTGCGTTAGGAGCACCGTTTACGATTGCCCACATGTCAACGTCAAAGACTTGTGCGTCCCAAACGATTTCAAATGGCTTACCTTCTGATGCAACGGCGTTAAAGATACGACCGTTATACGCAGTAGTCATTGCAACTTCGCCATCTGCTAACAGTTGTGGAGGCTGCGCGCCTGCTTCCCACCAAACAACGCTGTCTTTGATTGTGTCCAGTTTTGCAAAGGCACGGTCAACACCTTCATCTGTACCAAGAACTTCATAGATGTCTGCTGATGCAACACCATCCGCTGCAAGCGCCATTTCTAGGTTTGCTTTTGGTGACTTACGTAGACCACGCTTACCTGGGAAGGCATCAAGGTTAAAGAAGTCTGCAATAGATGTTGGGCCATTCGCCATGACAGATGAGTCATATGCGAAAATTGTTGACCATACGATATTTGCAACCGCGCAATCTGTGAATGATCCAGGAATAAAGTCATCAGCAGCCGCTGAGCCATCCGCACCATTTGGCAATGCTGAGTGATCGATTTCCATGAATAGACCTTCGTCACAACCGCGAACGGCGTCTGACTTTTCAACGTCAATGATGTCCCAGGTTACAGAACCTGATTCAACTTGTGCTTTGACTTCCGCCAAACCACCTGAATAGTCTTCTGAAACAACTGTGTTACCAGTCGCCGCTGTCCAAGGCTTGTGATACGCCTCGACCTGCGATTTTGTATATGCACCACCCCAAGACACGGCGGTGATGGAACCTTCAGCAAATGCCGTACCTGCGCTGATCGCAAGAACGCTTGCCGTTGTTAATGACATGATAGTTTTCATTATCTTCTCCCAGTTGGTTTACACGCCCGCGCGCGACACGCGGGCAATTTCAAAGTTTTAAAATCATCACGCGTCAAGCGCACGACAATCTTCCGGTAGCCACCCGATCTCAATTACTTCTCCGACAGTCAGACGTGTCTGATCCGGAGCATTTCGTGTTTTCACGATGAATTCTGTGTTGCCTGCCACATTCAAACGCGTCCGCAGGATGTCACCCATATAGATCACTTCCAAAACTTCTGCGTTCAATAGATGCGCGCCTTTTTTCAGGCGATCTTTTCTAAATTCTACGCGCTCAGGACGGATAGAAACGCGCGTGCGTTCACCCTTGGCACTGACGTTTACTGGTTTGGCATCAATCACATCACCATTATCCAGTTTGACCAGTGCGACATCATTTTTAATATCCTCAATCACGCCTTCAAGTGTGTTATTTTCACCAATAAACTGCGCAACAAAGCTGTTTTTAGGTTGTTCATAAAGGACGTCTGGCGCATCAATCTGCTGGATCACACCATCGTTGAACACGGCAACACGGTCCGACATTGTAAGCGCCTCTGTCTGATCATGCGTGACATAGACAACAGTAATGCCCAAATTATGCGCCAGACGTGTGATTTCAAACTGCATCTTTTCGCGCAGCTGTTTATCCAAGGCGCCCAAGGGTTCGTCCATAAGAACTAATTCGGGCTCAAACACCAAAGCACGCGCCAATGCGATTCGTTGCTGCTGCCCACCAGAAAGCTGTGCGGGACGGCGACCACCGAAATCCCCCATTTCAACCATATCAAGCGCGCGCTTCACTTTAGCTTCACGTTCCGATTTTCCCATGTTCCGCACTTCCAGCGGAAACGACAGGTTCTCCGCAACCGTCATGTGCGGGAACAGGGCATAGTTTTGAAACACCATGCCAATCCCACGTTTATGCGGTGGAATATTGTTGATCGAAACGCCATCCAACAAAATTTCGCCGTGCGTGGCGGTTTCAAAACCGGCCAGCATCATAAGACACGTGGTTTTACCAGAGCCTGATGGCCCCAACATTGTCAGAAACTCGCCTTTTGGAATGTCCAGATTAAGATCTTTGACGACGAGGGATTCACCGTCATAGCTTTTTTGCACCCGATCAAAGCGAACGAATGCGTTGTTTGTTTCGTCTAAGGCCAAACTAGGCTCCCTTGTTCCCACGGTCTTTTGCCGCTCTTGCGGCGATTGTAAGCATATCAACAGCTTATGGTGCAACCAGCTTTTTACGTTTTTCGACGAATTTTTGGTCTGTTCCCGTTTTGACGCAGGCATAAACTGTTTAATTGCACCCACTCAAAAACACGCTTATTGTTTGCACGCGCAGCATTTTTAAGGGCTCAAGATGAAAATCTGTCATACGAAACAGGAACTTCGCACAACGCTGACAGAGTTGCGACGCACTGGGTCCATCGGACTGGTGCCCACAATGGGATATCTGCATGACGGTCACATGTCATTGGTTCAGCATGCTTTGCAGGAAAATGATCACACTGTCGCGTCGATTTTTGTCAACCCCACACAATTTGGAAATGCAGACGACCTAACAAATTATCCCCGCGCGCTTGAGGATGATTTGCCCCTTTTGCGCGAGGCTGGTGTCGCGGCGGTTTTCACGCCAACGCCTGATATAATGTATCATGATGCGGCGCAGACCATTGTCGAAACCACGGATTTGGCTAATAAATTGTTGGGCGCGTTACGCCCCGGGCATTTTCGCGGCGTGGCGACAGTCGTGACGAAACTATTCAACCTTTTTCAACCAGATCGCGCCTATTTCGGTGAAAAGGATTATCAACAACTTGCCGTCATTCGCACCATGGTTCGAGATTTGGATATTCCTGTTATTGTGCGCGGCGTACCAACTGTGCGCCATGACGACGGCCTTGCGATGTCATCGCGAAATTCGCGCCTGTCCCCCGATGCGCGTGCCGCAGCGCCGATTTTGCATCAAGCCTGCCTCGCCGCCCAAGATCGCATGGCCGATCGACCCAGCGCAGAGGAACTGTCACAGTTCATACATGATATGATCGGAACCGAACCGTTGGCCGACGTGCAATCCGTCGATATCCGCAACGCTGAAACACTTGAACCAATAAACGGCCCCATTACGCAACCCGCGGTCATTTTATTGGCAATCACCTTTGACCCCGTATTGTTGATTGATCAATTTGTGATCACCCCAAATTAGGAACTAAAATGAGTACCCAAGCCCCCATTCGTCGCATCACAGCACCGCAAATCACCGCCCGCAAGGGTGGCGAACCGGTTGTGTCCCTAACATCCTATCACGCCCATACTGCGGCGATTGTTGACCGCTATGCTGATTTTATCCTTGTGGGGGATAGTTTGGGAATGGTCATGCACGGCATGGAATCAACTGTTCCTGTTCCATTGGATTTGATGATCATGCACGGCCGCGCTGTGGTGCGTGGAACGAAACAGGCCCTAATCGTCGTGGACATGCCATTTGGTACATATGAGGAAAGCCCGCAGATCGCGTTCCGTAATGCCGCCCGCATCATGAAAGAAACAAACTGTGGCGCCGTTAAATTAGAGGGCGGGGCCCGCATGGCCGACACAATCCATTTCTTAGTCGAACGCGGCATTCCCGTCATGGGACACATCGGCCTAACCCCACAATCCACAAACACGCTGGGTGGCTTCAAAACGCAAGGACGGGACGAAGACACATGGCCCATTTACCAAGCCGATGCCAAAGCCGTTGCAGAAGCAGGCGCATTTTCAATCGTTTTGGAAGGCATGGTTGAACCGCTTGCTGCGCAAATCAGCAAAGAAATCAAAATTCCGACAATCGGCATCGGCGCATCCGCTGAATGTGACGGTCAAATTCTGGTGTTGGAAGATATGCTGGGCCTAAACCCCAATCCGCCCAAATTCGTGAAACAATACGGAAACCTATTGCAGGGGATCGAGGATGCGGTTGAGGGATATGCCAAAGATGTAAAATCCCGCGCGTTCCCGACCAACGATCAGACATACCAGATCAAAAAATAGAAATTTTGGTCGGCCTCTATAACTTGCTTGGGGCAACTTACATGTTTAAGGTGTAAACGGGTTTCGGCACGATTAACCAGATCAGCGTTTGTTTCGCCAAACGCCCTTGGCTGGTGCCAAAGCCTGATTGCGCAGACCGCGGAAACCTATTGTTCTTCCCACAATCCTTGTTCTTTGACGATTTCCATCGCCTCATCCAATGATGTCCGTGCACGGGTGATCAGCAGGTCAATTTCATCATTGGAAATGATTAAGGGGGGTGAAATGATCATACGGTCCCCAACATGGCGCATGATCAGATTATTCGCAAAACAGCGTTCGCGACAAATATACCCAACCGTTCCTGCATCCGATTTGAACGCGGCGCGAGTAGCTTTGTTCGGGGTCAGTGCGATTGATCCCATCATGCCGACAATTTTCGCTTCACCAACCATGGGATGATCTGTCATCGCCTCCCATTTCTGTTTCAGATAGGGGGCGGTGGTGTCGCGCACATGGCCGACAATATTTTCTTCTTCCATAATGCGCAGGTTTTCATTTGCGACGGCTGCAGCGACGGGGTGGCTGGAATAGGTGTAGCCGTGGTTGAATTCGTCCCCTGCGATGACTTTGGCAACTTCATCACAGACAATCGACCCACCAATCGGCTGATAGCCCGAACTGAGCCCTTTGGCGATTGTCATAATATGGGGGCGAATGTTCAGGGTTTCGGACCCAAACCAATTCCCTGTACGGCCAAAGCCACAGATAACCTCATCTGCGATTAGCAAAATACCGTAATGATCGCAGATGCGCTGCACCTCGGGCCAGTAGGTGTCAGGTGCCACGATCACGCCGCCCGCCCCTTGGACCGGTTCGGCGATAAAGGCGGCGACACGATCGGCGCCCAGCTGCTTGATTGCCTCTTCCAACTCGGCGGCGCGTTCGCGACCGAAATCTTCGGGGGTCATATCGCCCCCTTCGCTCCACCAATTGGGTTGATTGATATGATGGATGTCAGGGATTGGCATCCCGCCTTGTTCGTGCATCGCGCTCATCCCGCCAAGCGACCCACCTCCAACAGTTGACCCGTGATAGGCATTTTTGCGGCTGATGATGATTGATTTTTGCGGCTTGCCCTTCATCGCCCAATAATGACGCACCATGCGGATGTTTGTATCATTCGCCTCGGACCCAGAACCCGCGTAGAATACGTGGTTCAAATCCGCGGGCGCAAGGTTTGCAATGCGTTCTGATAATTCAATGGCTGGGATATGAGTCGTTTGAAAGAAGGTATTGTAATAGGGCAGCTGTTTCATCTGACGATGCGCCACATCGGCAAGCTCTTCTCGGCCATAACCGATATTGACACACCATAGCCCCGCCATTGCGTCCAAGATTTTCTCACCATCACTGTCGTAAACGAATACACCATTTGCCGCGGTGATGACGCGCGCACCTTTTTCCGCCAATTGCCCCTGTGCTGTAAACGGGTGCATATGATGCGCTGCATCGCGCGCTTGCAATTCATGGGTGGGGGCGTGGTTGAAAATTTGGTTCATAATTTTGATCCATTTTGGTGGAATAAACGCGTATTTGCGGGTCAGACCCCAAAATATGATCAAATTTTATTTTGTCAATCGAATCAAACCGAGTATCCTCAGCGCGAAAATTCGGCGATCACGTAGTCAATGCCTTCGTTCACGTCAGCGGACATTGCGGCGGCAGCCTCATCAAATTGGCCATTGCGTACGGCGGCAATGGCTTGTTTGTGATGATCAACTAAATTCTGCGTTCCAACCCGACCACAGACAACCCGAAGCGATGGTCCATAGCGCAGCCATAGATTATCGGCTAACGATTCTAAGATCGGTGCCCCCGCAAATGAATAGAGCGTTTTGTGAAATTCGTAATTGTGTCGGAGGTAAGCACCGATATCACCGCATGCGATTGCCGAGTCTAGGCCAGCATCCAATGACTCAAGCTGTTTTAGGCCATTTTCATCAATGTTTGAACAGGCTTTAAGCGTCAATTCACGTTCGATCATCGCGCGTGCAAACTTCAATTCGGACAAATTTTCGGGCGTTAATACAGGCACACTTACACGGCGATTCCCCTGAAATTCCAATGCACCTTCCGAAATCAGACGGCGCAGCGCCTCGCGAACAGGCGTCATTCCAACTTCTAATCGGGCCACCAAACCCTGAATTGTAACTGCTTGACCCGGTGCAATTTCACCAAACAACAGCAACTCTTTCAGTGCGCGATAGGTCATTTCGTGTGCCGGAAGCCCTGCTGAAGTCATTTTTGTCATTACCTGCAAATCCTTATTTATCGCATACTTTAGAGTATCTTGCGGCAAATTACACGACTTCTCTTGCGCCTGCGACAATCGCGTGGGAACATAAAGTTGTTGCCATCTGCGCAATTTTTGATCAAATTATGTGACAATGGGGAAAACCCCGTGGTCCAATGGGAGAGAGACATGAAAACTAATCTCTTATCAGCAACAGCTGGTTTGGCGATGATCGCCTCAAGCGCTTTTGCCGAGGAAGTGCGTGTTTACAACTGGTCCGATTATATCGACGAAGAGTTGCTAACAAAATTCGAAGCTGAAACAGGCATCGATCTAATCTATGACGTCTTTGACAGCAACGAAGTGCTTGAGACAAAACTGCTGGCAGGTGGCTCAGGCTATGACGTTGTTGTGCCCTCTGGGACATTTCTACAGCGTCAAATCCAAGCGGGCGCTTTCCAAAAGTTAGATACGTCCAAGCTGCCCAACGCAGGCAACATGTGGGACGAAATCCAAGCGCGTACGGATCAGTATGACCCAGGTGGAGAGCACTCCGTTAACTACATGTGGGGAACAACCGGCATTGGTTATAACATTGGCAAAGTAGAAGAAGCATTGGGTGCTGATGCGCCGCTTGATTCATGGTCATTGGTTTTTGATCCAGCAAACATGGAAAAATTGGCGGATTGCGGCGTTCACTTCCTTGATGCCCCATCTGAAATGATCCCAGCTGCATTGCTGTACATCGGCGAAGATCCAGACAGTCATGATCCAGAAGTAATTGCCAAAGCAGAGGCCGTTTACGCCGCTGTGCGCCCATACATCCGTAAATTCCACAGCTCAGAATACATCAACGCGCTGGCCAATGGCGAAATCTGTGTTGCCGTTGGTTGGTCGGGCGATGTGTTCCAGGCGCAATATAGCGCCGCAGAGGCAGAAAATGGGAATGAAATTGATTATTCAATCCCAGTAGAAGGCGCGCAAATGTGGTTCGACCAAATGGCGATCCCAGTGGACGCCCCAAACCCAGATGCAGCGCATAAATTCATCAACTTTATCATGGATGCGCAAAACTCTGCCGCGGCAACAAACTATGTTTGGTATGCCAGCGGAAACAAAGCTGCACAGGAATTCATCGATCCAGAGATCCTTGAATATCCAGCGGTTTACCCAGATGCAGCAACGCTTGCGAATTTGTTCACCACACGCCCATATGATGCACGCGTTCAGCGTGTCGTAACACGCATGTGGACAAAGATTAAGTCAGGCACTTAATCAAACAATCCAAAACCCGCGCGGCACAAACTGCGCGGGTTTTTTGTTTTCAAATTTGGGATGCACCATGACCGAAGCCCTTCGACCTGTTTTCGCCCCTTGGAATGATCCAGACGAAAAACCACTGATCCAATTCAAAAATGTGACCAAGCGATTTGGGGATTTCACCGCGATTGATGATTTAACAATCGATATTTTTGAACGTGAATTCTTTGCCCTGTTGGGTCCATCGGGTTGCGGCAAAACCACATTGATGCGGATGCTTGCGGGGTTTGCAACCCCAACCGAAGGTACAATATTACTTAGCGGTCAGGACATTGCACCGATCCCACCGAACAAACGCGCCGTAAACATGATGTTCCAATCCTACGCGCTGTTTCCACATTTGTCTGTTTGGGAAAACATCGCCTTTGGCCTAAAACGCGAAGGGATAAAGGGGGACGCCCTAAACAGTCGTGTTGATGAAATGCTGCGCCTGACGCGATTGGAACGATTTGCAAGACGCAAACCACACCAAATTTCAGGCGGTCAACGTCAGCGCGTGGCGCTTGCACGTTCCTTGGCCAAGGCGCCAAAGCTGTTGTTGTTGGACGAACCACTTGGCGCGCTGGACAAAAAACTGCGTCAGGATACCCAATTTGAACTGATGGATATTCAGGAAAAAACAGGCACAACATTTGTGATTGTGACCCATGACCAAGAAGAGGCGATGACTGTCGCAAGCAGAATCGCCGTCATGGATGAAGGACGCATGATCCAGGTCGACACCCCCGCGCGGATTTATGAGGCGCCAAACACCGTTTATGTGGCCGATTTCATCGGCGACGTGAATATCATAGAAGGACGCGCAATACCGTCAGGTGAACACGTTCAAATCGCCTGGGGTGAAGGTGTGTCCGACATTACGGGAACCACCGACAAATCCTTTGATAACGGTGAAAAGGTGCATTTTGCTATTCGACCTGAAAAAGTGTCTGTCAGTGTTGAAAAACCTGACGACACACCTAATGCATTCCAAGGAAAGGTTTTGGACATCGCCTATTTGGGCAACCTGTCGACCTATCACGTTGAAATGCCGAACGGTCAGATCATCAAGACACAAAGCGCAAATACACGCCGCCTGTCGCGCCGTGCGATCACATGGGACGACACGGTTTGGATTAGCTTTACGGCCACTGCTGGCGTTTTGTTAAAGGGGTAGTCATGCGTAGATTTGCCCTTATTGCGATTCCGTATTTTTGGCTTTTGGCCCTATTTTTGGTGCCTTTTGCCATTGTTTTCAAAATTTCGCTGTCGGATATCGCACTATCAATCCCCCCATATTTACCCCAGTTGGAACTTGCCAAGGGGTGGGAAGGATTTACCAAATTTTTAGGTGCATTGGATTTCGAAAATTTCGAATTCCTGATGATGGATGATTTGTATTACAAGGCGTATCTATCCAGTTTGAAAATCGCTGCAATTTCGACCTTTTTGACATTGCTGATTGGATATCCAATCGCCTATGCGATGACCCGCGCAAGCGAGGAATGGCGCCCAACGCTGTTGATGTTGGTGATCCTGCCGTTTTGGACATCCTTCCTGATCCGGGTTTACGCATGGATCGGCATTTTGGGACAAGAGGGGTTTTTGAACCAAACCTTAATGTTCCTTGGGTTGACGTCGGACCCCCTGATCATCCTGAACACACCCATCGCGGTCTATATCGGGATCGTTTATACCTATCTGCCGTTTATGGTTTTACCGATCTATTCGGCATTGGAAAAACTGGACGATAGGTTGTTGGAGGCAGCTGAGGATTTAGGCTGTTCGCGTATCAAGGCATTCTGGTTAGTCACATTCCCATTGTCCCGCGGTGGGATCATCGCGGGCTGTTTCCTTGTCTTTATTCCAACCTTGGGCGAATTTGTGATCCCATCCCTATTGGGCGGGTCAAACACATTGATGATTGGTAAGGTTCTTTGGGACGAATTCTTCTCAAACCGTGATTGGCCCTTGGCCTCTGCGGTGGCCGTTATCTTGTTATTGATCCTGATCATTCCAATCATCTTGTTCCAACGCAATGAACAAAAACAACGGGAGTCTGAGGGATGAGACGTCTAACTTGGTTTAACACAACATCCCTGACGCTTGGGTTCGCCTTTCTTTACCTGCCCATGGTGATTTTGGTGATCTATTCGTTCAACTCGTCGAAACTGGTTACGGTTTGGGCTGGGTTTTCCACAAAATGGTATGGCGAGCTTATGCGGAATGAGGCGTTCTTGGATGCGGCGTGGGTTACGATTAAGGTTGCGGTGTTATCCTCAACATTTGCCACCGTGTTGGGCACCTTGGCCGCCTATGTCCTTGTCCGCGCAGGGCGGTTTTGGGGGCGGACATTGTTCTCTGGGATGATCTATGCGCCTCTCGTGATGCCAGAGGTGATCACAGGCCTATCCCTTCTGTTGCTATTTATTGGCATTGGTCTGGATCGCGGCGTCATGACAATCGTTTTGGCCCATACAACCTTTTCGATGTGCTACGTGTCTGTGGTTGTGTCATCGCGCCTTGCCACCTTTGAAATGTCACTGGAAGAGGCCGCGTTGGATTTGGGCTCCACCCCGTTTGAGGCATTTCGTCTGGTGACATTACCCATCATTGCACCTGCGGTCATCTCGGGATGGCTCTTGGCGTTTACGCTGTCATTGGATGATTTGGTGATCGCATCTTTCACCTCCGGTCCGTCGGCCACGACCCTACCGATCAAAATATTCTCGGCCGTGCGCCTTGGGGTCAGTCCAGAAATCAATGCGCTGTCAACGATCATGATTGCAATTGTGACCATTGGCGTGATTTCGGCCTCACTGATTTCAAAACGCGCTGCGGTGCGCCAACGATTAGAAGAACAGCAAGCCGTGCGTTCCTAAATGCGCTATGTCTATGAAACTGACGCTTATGGTCCCGATCCCATTCGGGACCTTTATTGGTCAACGACAGTTCCACCTGTTTCATTGCCGACATTACACGGATCACAGAAAACCGATGTTGCCGTCATAGGTGCTGGATTTACGGGCTTGTCCGCGGCCTATCATTTGGGACAAGCAGGTGTTGATGTCACCGTGATGGATGCACAGCATCCCATGTTCGGCGCAACAGGACGTAATGGGGGATTCTGCTGTTTGGGCGGCGGGACAATTTCAAACGCAAGTTTAGATAGGCTTTGTGGGTCGGATCAACGCCAGCTATATCGCCAAGCGGAAAAGGCCGCTGTCGATCTGGTTGATCAATTTATTTCCAACCATGATTTAGATGTGGACCGCCACTCAGTTGGCGAAACACTCTTGGCCCACAAGCCAAAACACGCACAGGATTTTCCCGCGCTTCAGGACGAAATTCAGCGCGACTACGGCGTCACCGCCGAGATTTTGGAAAAACCAGAACTTCGCCAAAATGGGCTCGGCGGCGCATTTCATGGCGCCATCACAACCCCCATCGGCTTTGGATTGAATCCCCAAAAATATGCCAGCGAATTGTTGCAAATTGCACAAACAAAGGGTGCCAAAATCTATGCCAACACACCCGCCCTGCGCATTGTGCCGACGACATTGGGATACGACATAGCAACCCCAAACGGGACAATATCCTGCAACAAATTCATCATTGCCACAAATGGCTATTCATCCGAGGATATGTTTCCATGGATGCGCGCACGCTTTTTACCCGTACAGTCATCCGTCATCGTCACACGTCCGATCACGAATCAGGAACAAACGGCACAAGGGTGGACCAGCGCGCAAATGGCCTATGACAGTCGGTTTTTGCTGCACTATTTCCGAATGATGCCGAACAATCGTTTCCTGTTTGGAATGCGTGGTGGGCTGCACTACACAAAGCGTTCCAATGAACTGATCCGTCAAAAAATCAGGCACGATTTTGTTGGGTTGTTTCCCGCGTGGCGTGATGTGACCATTGATTATGAATGGTCAGGGCTTGTTGCGCTTAACCGATCTGAAACGCCCTATATCGGCGAAATTCCAGGATACGCAGGGGGCTATGCAGGGTTTGGTTATCACGGAAATGGCGTCGCAATGGCCAGCTATTCAGGTGCGCTCCTCTCCGATATGGTGTTGGATCGGATCGGCACGCGCCCCTACCCCAAGGCGTTTCAACACATTCCTACGCAATTTCCGCTGGGGCGGTTTCGCCGCTATATGCTCGCGCCAATCTATGCGCTGGCCCAAAGCGTAGATTTATGACCGCCGCGCCAGATGACATGCAGCGGTCATTGTGTTTACCTAGGTTTCTGCACCCACGCTTGGCAAAACCCAATCCGCACGGGGAAAGTGACAGGTATAGCCGTTCGGATGACGCACCAAATAATCCTGATGTTCTGGTTCTGCCTCCCAAAATGTAACCACAGGCGACACTTTGGTCACGACAGGAGCCGGCCATAAACCAGAGGCATTCACATCCTCAATCGTTTTTACGGCCATCTCTTTTTGCGCATCATTTGTATAGAAAATTTCTGAGCGATAGCTGTCGCCAATATCATTTCCTTGGCGGTCAATTGTTGTCGGGTCGTGTATTTGGAAAAAGAATTCCAACAATTTTCGATAACTGACAACCGATGGATCAAATTTGATCTCAACCGCCTCCGCATGCCCTGTGGTTTTTGTGCAGACCAATCGATATGTTGGATTGTCCACATGGCCCCCAGTGTAGCCAACACGTGTTTTGTGAACCCCAGGGATGCGACGGATTAAATCCTCCATCCCCCAAAAGCATCCACCTGCAAATACCGCCGTTTCCATCTTAGTCCTCCACTTGGTCCAAATAGGCGCCATAGCCTTCGCCTTCCATCTCATCCTTCGGCACAAAGCGAAGCGATGCGGAATTGATGCAATAGCGCAATCCGCCACGATCCTGCGGACCATCTGGGAATACGTGGCCCAAATGGCTGTCCCCATGCGTGCTGCGCACTTCGGTACGGATCATGCCATGGGTTGTATCACGCAACTCATTTATATGTGCCACTTCGATCGGTTTGGTAAAACTGGGCCACCCACATCCGCTCTCATACTTATCAGAGGATGCAAATAGTGGTTCGCCAGAGACAATATCAACATAAATGCCTGGCTCTTTGTTATAAAGAAGCTTGCCTGTCCCGGGCCGCTCTGTCCCGCTTTCTTGGGTTACCCAAAATTCCTCATCGCTTAACCGCGCGATGGCATCGGGATCTTTGAAATAGCCTGCACTCATGATGATCTCCTCTTCGCTTGCCCCATAAGGTAAGCGAATTTTACCAAGCATCAAGAACCGATCAACAACCCGTTACGGGAGGGTGGGCGGGGCGATGTGCTCTGCACGAGCGTCGCGCGCCTGAACGCTCGCGCACCGATGTAATACCGACACGATACCGACGTTTTACAGACCGCAAAATTCGTCCCTAGAATAACCTTGTAAAAACAACAGGGCGGTTAAATCGCCGTGGTTCACACGCACATCGCATTCCGCCTGAACTGCGGGTTTTGCGTGCAGTGCCACACCTGTTCCCGCACGTCCCAACATGCCCAAATCATTGGCACCATCCCCAACAGCGATCACATCATTCACTAATAATTCAAGTTTGGCCGTAATCTTTTCCAACTGCTCTACTTTGGCCTCTCTGCCCAATATGGGGCGCGCGACTTTACCGCTTAGTTTATCCCCATCCACCAAGAGTGTGTTGGCGTGATGTTCATCAAATCCAAGGGTCTCTGCAACCTTGTGTGTAAAGGCCGTGAAGCCGCCTGACACCAATGCGGCATAGGCCCCATCTGCCTTCATGGTCGCGATCAATATGCGCCCGCCAGGCATAAATTTTATGCGTTCTTTCAGAACCTTATCAATAATACTCGCAGGCTGATCCGCCAACAGCGCAACGCGCTCATCCAGCGCCGCTTCAAAATCTAATTCACCATTCATGGCCCGCGCGGTAATCTCTTTTACGCGATCCCCAACACCAACTTCATCGGCCAATTCATCAATGCATTCCTGTTGGATCATAGTGCTGTCCATATCGGCCAATAACATCTTTTTGCGCCGCTCAGGTGCACGCTGAACAACCATATCGATGCCCATGTTTTGAAACTCTTGCCACACCTGCCACTGATTGCTCGGGACGGTTTCAATCGGAAACTCTGCGGCCTCTGCATGTGACAACCAAACCGCATCGCCCCCACCCCATGCATGGCGCAAGGAATCCAACACCGTCATATTCAATCGTTCTTGGGTTGGCGCACCGATAAGCGTGACCTGATACATGATTTCTGTTTCCTATAAGGGACATATGCGTCGCAAAATTATTCTCGAATGTCGCTATATAGACCTTTTTGTTGTTGTGAAACCAACTTTCTCTCTCTATTTCGGTTCGTGGGACACCCCTCCCCAACGAGGGGCGCATATCTGAAAGGGTAGCATTGATGGCTATGAATATACCGGCTGCGCGGCCGTCGAACGCGCGTTTTTCTTCTGGTCCGTGTACCAAAATCCCCGCGTTTTCTTTGGATAAATTGGCAGATGCCCCATTGGGCCGCTCGCATCGTGCGGCTGTGGGCAAGGCCAAGCTTAAGGAAGCAATCGAAAAAACACGAGAGATTCTAAACATCCCCGCCGACTATCGTATCGGGATTGTTCCTGCTTCTGATACTGGCGCGGTTGAAATGGCGATGTGGTCCATGTTGGGCGCGCGCCCCGTGACCATGATCGCCTGGGAAAGTTTTGGCGCAGGCTGGGTGACCGATGTTGTCAAACAACTGAAACTTGACGCGGATGTACGCACCGCTGAGTACGGTGAAATCGTTGATATGGCTGTGGTCGATTACAACACGGACGTTGTATTCACATGGAACGGCACCACATCTGGCGTGTGTATGCCCAATGGGGATGCGATCTCCGCAGATCGTAAGGGGCTAACAATTTGTGATGCCACTTCAGCGGCCTTCGCAATGGATTTGCCATGGGACAAATTGGATGTCACCACATTCAGCTGGCAAAAGGTGCTGGGTGGTGAAGCGGCGCATGGTATGTTGATCCTGTCACCCCGTGCGGTCGAACGGTTAGAGACATATACACCTGCCTGGCCGCTGCCGAAAATCTTCCGCCTAACGAAAGGCGGCAAGCTGATCGAAGGTATTTTCGTTGGCGAAACAATTAATACGCCATCCATGTTGGCGGTTGAGGATTACATCGCAGCATTGGATTGGGCCGCAAATGTTGGTGGGCTAAACGGCTTGATCGCGCGCGCAACGGCCAATGCTCAGGCAATTTGGGATTTCTGCGAAACACGCGATTGGATTG
This sequence comes from Rhodobacteraceae bacterium HIMB11, assembly GCA_000472185.1. Classification (GTDB taxonomy): domain Bacteria; phylum Pseudomonadota; class Alphaproteobacteria; order Rhodobacterales; family Rhodobacteraceae; genus HIMB11. The sequence goes on from AVDB01000001.1 coordinate 80,676, forward strand.
ATAATTTGGCGATTAATCCCGCCACACGTTCAAATACCTCTGTGTGTCTGAAATTTACAGATGATCGCATTCAAGACGGTGCAAAATTCGCCAAAGCGGTAGCCAAGCGGTTGGAAGCCGAAAACGTAGCCTATGACATCGGCGCCTATCGTGATGCCCCTGCGGGATTGCGTGTGTGGTGTGGTGGCACAGTCGAAACGTCGGACATCGTCGCGATGCTTCCATGGTTAGAATGGGCCTTCGAACAAGAAATCGCAGCGCAGTAACCTACTGACTAAATTGAATAATCAGCATCCCCAATAAGGGGGTGCGCATACAAATTCCATAGAATGAGAATAATCATGGCACCTAAAGTACTTGTATCTGACAAACTAAGTGAAACAGCTGTCCAAATCTTTCGGGATCGCGGGATCGACGTGGATTTCATGCCTGATCTGGGCAAAGACAAAGAAAAGCTGGCTGAGGTTATTGGACAATATGATGGTCTTGCCATCCGATCCGCAACCAAGGTGACACCCACAATTTTGAAATATGCCACCAATCTAAAGGTGGTCGGCCGCGCGGGCATTGGAACGGACAATGTTGATAAAGAAGCCGCGTCAAAACAGGGTGTCATTGTTATGAATACCCCCTTTGGCAATATGATCACCACAGCCGAACACGCGATTGCTATGATGTTTGCCGTTGCGCGCCAGATTCCCGAGGCCTCTGAATCCACGCATGCGGGAAAGTGGGAAAAATCCAAATTCATGGGTGTTGAACTTACGGGCAAAACGCTTGGCGTTATTGGCGCAGGGAACATTGGAGGGATCGTTTGCGACCGTGCGCGCGGCCTAAAGATGAAGGTAATGGCATTTGACCCCTTCCTTGGCGAAGAAAAGGCCAAGCAGATGGGCGTTCAAAAAGTAGAGCTGGACGAATTGCTGGCAGCTGCTGATTTCATCACGCTGCATGTTCCGTTCACAGACACCACCAAGAACATTCTAAGCCGTGAGAATTTAGCCAAAACCAAAAAGGGCGTTCGCATCATCAACTGTGCGCGCGGCGGTTTGGTTGACGAAGTTGCACTGGCTGAGTTGCTGCAATCTGGGCATGTTGCGGGCGCTGCGTTTGACGTGTTTTCGGTTGAACCTGCAACGGAAAACCCATTGTTCAATCTGCCAAATGTTGTCTGCACACCACATTTGGGCGCTGCCACGACAGAGGCACAAGAAAACGTGGCACTGCAAGTCGCAGATCAGATGTCAAACTATTTGCTATCAGGGGCCGTTGAAAACGCGCTGAACATGCCATCCATGACCGCGGAAGAGGCCAAAATCATGGGTCCGTGGGTTAAATTGGCGGATCACTTGGGCAACTTCGTGGGCCAAATGACGGATGAGCCGATCACAGCGATCAACATTCTATATGACGGTTCCGTTGCCGAAATGAATTTGGATGCCCTGAATTGTTCTGTTGTTGCAGGGATCATGAAAAAGGCCAATCCAGATGTGAACATGGTTTCCGCACCAGTGATCGCCAAGGAACGGGGTATCAAGATCAGCACCACGAACCAAGATAAATCAGGTGTATTTGCAGGTTATATCAAGGTCACAGTCGTGACAGCAGAACGCGAACGTTCGATCGGCGGCACAGTGTTCAGTGATGGAAAACCACGTTTCATTCAGATCAAAGGCATCAACATCGACGCGGAAGTCGGCGCAAACATGCTTTATACAACGAACGAAGACGTCCCAGGCATTATCGGTACATTGGGTCAAACATTGGGTCAAAACGGTGTGAATATCGCCAACTTTACCCTTGGCCGCGCAGATGCAGGTGGCGAAGCGATTGCGCTGCTTTATGTAGACGAACCTATCCAAGCCACTGTCCTAAAGGACCTGGAAGCGACAGGTTTGTTTAAACAAGTGAAACCACTGCAATTCGACGTTGCATAATTGAATTATTGGGCCGGTTCACCGGCCCATTCTTTTTCAAGGATGGCGTGCAACATCGTTGTGTGCTGCGCACAATTCGACAATATCACCAAATCGCTGATCGAACGACCATCGACATTTTTCAGATCGGATCGCCGCATCACATTTGCAGGCGCATCAATCGCCATATGCAGGGCATCCACAACGTTCAAGCCAATGGCGTTGACAAGTCGGGCAACCCCCTCTGCCTGTGTAATATGCGCACCTGCCAATGATCCTTCTGAATTGATCAATTGGCCCTCTGTCAAACGCACGGTCATATCATAAAGATCAAACTGGTCTGGCCCGCCAATGGTTGGCATCGAATCTGAAACCAAGAAAATTCGATCAGGATGCGCATGTGCACGCAGCGCAAGTTTGATCATTTCGTCCTGAACGTGGATCCCATCGCAAATGATACCACAGGCAAGGCCCGCGTTCATAATCGCAACAACAGGGCCAGGATCACGATTGATCAACGGCGGCATCGCGTTCATCAAATGTGTCGCGCAACTGGCGCCCGCATCAATTGCTGCCCATGTTTGGGCATTGCTGGCAACTGTATGCCCGATTGAAACGATGACACCTAATTTTGCAATGCGATGAACAGTTTCGGGATCAACCACCTCGGGGGCAAGCGTTAATTTCGTGGTGATATTCGCATCGCGCAAACGACACAATGTTGCAAAGGTACGTTCATCAAAGGGCCGTATTAATTCCGAAGAATGCGTGCCCCTACGTCCCTGCGAAATATGTGGCCCCTCAATATGTATGCCCAAGACATGATCCGTTGGACCATGTTCAATGACAGCGTCCGCCGCCCGATCTATGACATCTGGCGCGTCCGTGATCACGGTTGGCAGAATCCCAATCGTTCCGTATCGGCCATGTGTATCACGGATATGCTCAATCGCCTGTGGCGATGGTTCATCATTGAACAGGACGCCGCCGCCACCGTTCACCTGCAGGTCCAGAAACCCAGGTGCAACAATACCGTCAATCTTAATCACCCGTCCATCACTAGGCACAGTGTCGCGCTGAACCAAATGCGCACGATCATCCATAACATGGACAGCATGTGACCTATCCAACGCCTTTTCCACATAGATTGCGGTTGGGAGTATGTATGTGCCTGTTGTCATCCAACCTGACCTTTCAAATAGGCGGCATAGGCCGCACCGCGCGCACCACTGGCATCTCCAGCTTCGGCCAAAACGATTTTGGGACGCTTCACATTCGCCAACGCGCGTTTATCAACGGCAATCGCCAGATCATCAATGACACCAGCAATCTTTGATAAACCGCCCCCCAAAACAACAACGTCGGGGGCAATGTGAAATGACGAGGTGATGATCATTTCAGAAACGATTTCGCACCATTTTTCCCACGCCATCTGTACCGATGGGCTTTTCGATTTTTGATCGGCAATGTCCATAGGCGACAGCGTTTCTCCCGAATAGTGCAGCGCCAATCGCGATAGTCCCGGACCCGAGGCATAGGCCTCATAACAGGCGGAGCGGCCACACCCACATTCAATGACTGGCAGGTCTCTGCATAGCGACAGTGGGGCTGCGACATGTCCAATTTCGCCTGCAATTGAATGCGGCTCTCCAATCAGTTCACCACGCCATGTCATCCCCGCGCCAACACCTGTTCCAAGGATTAAGCCAAGCGTCATATCATGCCCGCGTCCCGCACCAAACACAGCCTCAGACAGGGCAAATGCACGCCCATCGTTTACATAGACTATGCGGCCATCAATTTGTGCATGAATATCATGCACAATCTTGTAATTTGTTGCTGGTAAATTCGCAGTCAGCGCGCGCCCATCCGCCGACAGCACCCCTGCGGCGCCAATTCCAATCGGAGCATTGGGCTGATCTGCTTTGGACCATGCAACCAGATCCCTAATCACATTCAATAGCGCATGATAGTTCTGCGGCGTATCAACACGGCGCTTATCCGTTAACGCCCAATCCGCGTCAAAAATTTGCGCCTCAATCTTAGACCCGCCTAAATCCAAACCGACTGCCGTCATACTGATACCTCAGGGCACTTTGTCCCAATCTTATGCGGTCCAAATTGCGTATGAAAACCCGCTTGGCCGTTTGTTTGGCTCCATTTGACACCGCATTCATTCAGCAGTGCAATAGATAATGGCATATCGCATACTTTATTTTAACAAATCGCACCCAGGCAACATTGCCTTCACCGCAGACGCGTACCGCCTCTTCTGTGTTTTCCAAACAACGCGGGTTTTGGAAGAGGCAACGAAAATCCAGACGACAAATGTGATCAAAAAGCAAAAGCCAATCACAATAATAAACAGACGTGCGGTATTTTCCATATCAGCCTCCTGTGGCCAACAGTTGCAAGAACTGCGCCAGGTCAGGCTAATGCGCAACGCGCGGACGACCCTTTGCGGTAGCAGTGACCAATGCCTCGACAAATACTTGACGGCTATCGATTTCGGCCATTTTGATGTCTTGATCCAACGCCACTTCTATTTGTTCGGCACCTGCAGCCTGCGCATCTGATAGCGCAGCTGAATAGAGCGCATCCTTGATAAAGGATAATGCCGCATCGCTTTCGGCAAAATCATGGGGGTTGTCCCCATAATGCACCCGATAAAGACCCTCAGACGGACTGGTTATCGTGGCAGATTTGCGAAATGTAACACGGCCGACCACAGCACCAATCGCATTGGCGACACCTGCATGTTCCGATAACACCATTGGGCATCCCAATTTTTCACCGACCGCTGGATAATAACTGGGTGCCGAGGCGCCAAGCCCCACAACGGGCACATCAATCCCCAAATCAATCCGTAACAATCCGCGGTGCCCCGCCAACCCACGCGTTGTCATAATATGTTTGGCCAAGTCATCAGGGGCCATTTCAAAATCAAACGCATCCTCGGCAAAGGCAGTTTCCAAAACGGCCAAACAGGTTTGATGCGTCAACTGATCAATCACAATCTGCGCCATGTGATTTGGATCATCCGACAATAATTCACCCGACCCAGTTCTGCGCCGCATAAACAGCGACAGTGCTTTAACCGCGGCATCAGTATCCCAAACATCAACACGCCCCAATGCATGCGACGCATCAGATGGGGTTAGTGCAGAAATCTGGACCAATCCGCGCGACACTAACCGCATCAGGGCCTGTGCCTCGATCCGGGTTTTTAAAACATCGCTGATTGGCTGAAACTGCGCGGTTATGCGATTATAGACACCCTCGTCGCGTGCGCTTAATCCCCCCGCTTCAAAGACATCAATGCGGCGTACAAAACGGGCATCATAATCCCCAGGCAGCGTGCCGCGCAACTGAGCATCCAAGGCGGCATGAACGATGTCGGGGTCAATCGTTGCGGCAAGGGATACGGGCAACACACGGCGTGGGCCCAATGTGACGCCGCCCTGCAAACCCTGAGAGACAAAGTGAACCTCACTATCCCCACCCAGACCAAAGGTGCGCATGGCAACGGCCTCGACCATGGTGCGGTATGGACCCACCTTGGCGCCTTCGGGATCAATGGCGGGCAATCCATCGCGCAAAACGGCAATGTCAGTGGTGGTTCCGCCAATATCTGAAACCAATGCATTGTCAGAATTGGTCAACCACCGCGCCCCAACGATTGAGGCCGCAGGGCCGCTTAGGATCGTTTCAATTGGTTTTTCACGCGCCTGATCCAGTGAAATCAACGCACCATCGCCACGCACCACCATCAGTGGCGCGTTCACACCCAGATCAGAGAGCACGGATTGCGCGCGCTGCAGCAGCCGATCAATCAGTCCGATCAAGCGCGCATTCAATAAGGCGGTCAGCGCACGCCGCGGACCATTTAATTTGGCCGATAGTTGATGTGATAGGCTAACGGGTTTACCCGTTTTTTCGCGCAGTAACTTTAAAACCGCCAATTCGTGGGCGGGGTTGCGTGTTGCGAATTGCGATGCAACTGCAAAGGCCGAAATCCCGCTTTGCTGTTCGACCCATTCTTCAATCTCAGCTAGATCAAGCGGCACCGCCTCACCCCCTGCGTGGTTGTGGCCCCCTGCGATGGACAAAACGGGATCACCCGCCAATGCTTGGGTCAGGCCATGTTTGTCCAAATCACCCCCACGAAACCCGATAAAGATCAGGCCAACGCGACCCCCCTGCCCCTCGACCAAGGCATTTGTCGCCAAAGTGGTTGAGAGCGAGGCCATCGCAATGTCACCCGCATTGATGCCAGCTGACTGAAGGGTTGCAGCCGCAGCCTTGCCAATGCCTTCGGCCAGATCATGGCGGGTCGTCAACGACTTTGCCGAGGCGATCACTTCCTCTTCATCGCGCAGGATCACCGCGTCGGTATATGTGCCGCCCGTATCAATGCCCAATAGGTATGTCATGCCTGCTCCTTCATTTCCGCTGAGATAGCGCGGCGAACCAAAAACGTCTGTCTATTTGCGGCATGTTTAGCGCGCCATTTGCGACAATCGCTGAACCGCCCATCTGGCGGCATCAGAAACGGTGGGATCAGGATCGTCGATCAAACCATGGGCAACGGGAACCAAATCGGACCGCTCTGAATTGCCGATCGCATAAAGCACATTGCGCACAAACCGATTGCGGCCAATGCGTTTGATCGGGCTGCCCGAAAATTTTGTACGAAATGCAGCATCGTCCAACATGGCCAATTCGCCAAGATTTGGGGCCATTAAATCCGAACGCGCGCGATAGCGGATATCGCTGGCCTCTTTGGCGAATTTGTTCCACGGACAGGCGGCCAAACAATCATCGCATCCATAAATGCGATTGCCCATTAACCCCCGTAAATCCACATCGACAGGGCCCGAATGTTCGATGGTTAAATAGGAAATGCATCGACGCGCATCCAATTGATATGGCGTGGGAAAGGCGTCTGTTGGGCAGGCTGTGATGCAGGATCGGCAAGACCCGCAGTGATCCACCTCTGCCCCATCAGGTTCAATAGATAAGGTGGTAAAAACAGACCCGATAAAGAACCAGTTTCCCAAATCGCGGCTGACCAAATTCGTATGTTTGCCCTGCCACCCCAAACCTGCGGCCTGTCCCAATGGCTTTTCAGAAACAGGGGCCGTATCAACAAACACTTTCACCTCGCCACCCGAATGCGCGATTAACCAGCGCGCCAATCGTTTCAGGCGTTTTTTGACAAGGTCGTGGTAATCCTTGTTTTGTGCATAAACGGATATGGCCCCTTTTTCAGGATGCCTCAGGATGTCCGTTGGATGATGATCTGGTGCGTAACTTTCGCCCAGCATGATAATGGTTTGCGCATCGGGCCACAACGCACGCGGATTTGCCCGCCATGTTTGGCGATTTGCCATCCATGACATTTGCCCGTGATACCCTGCTTCGATAAAATCTGAGAGCTTGTCCGGGACATGCGGAATGCTGTCTGGATGGGTAAATCGGCAAAGCGAAAATCCCTTAGCCCGCGCCTGATCAATGATCGCCTGTTTAAGGGACACTGTGACCCCCTAAAACCATGCATGCTTCAGAAATCCAAATCATTGTAATGGCGGGGCGGCGGGAAGCCCGACACCTGATCGGATAGGATATTGCGAAACGCAGGGCGCGATTTAATTTTTGCATACCAATCTTTTACAACAGATGATCGGTTCCAATCCACATCTGAAATATAGTCCAAACTGGACAAATGCGCAGCGGCCGCAAAATCGGCCAATGTCATTGTATCACCGGCCAACCAACGACGATGTTCCAACAACCACGCCATATAATCCAGATGGTATTTGATTTTGCGCGCACCCTCTTTGATGTTTTTGCTGTCTGGAAATCCCTGTCCTGACACCTTTTTGTTCACTCGTTCATACAGCAGGTTTGAGGTCACTTCGTGATGAAATTTATCATCAAACCACGACACCAATCGCCGCATTTCGTACCGCGCCTTGGCGTCCTTGGGGATCAATGAAGGTTCGGGATTCAAATCCTCTATATACTCGCAGATCGGCGTGCTTTCGGTCAGCAGCGCCCCTTCGTGTCGCAGGATGGGGACCTTGCCCGCAGGGTTGCGACGCAAAAATTCCGTTGATTGTTCCCAGTAACGTTCCTCAATCAGTTCAACGTCCATCTTTTTTTCGGCCAAAACCAACCGAACCTTGCGGCAGAAAGGGGACAATGGAACATGATAAAGGCGCAACATCGTGGGGCAACTTTCAATTCAAAATCAGTGTATGAATGGCACAATTTCGAGGCAGGGATCAATCCATGAAACAGTGTGATCTTTGATCCTTTTGGATCAGAACCGCACCATCTTGAATATTGTCTGCACGATCCAACACGAATTGCGTTAGCGCAGATGCAGAGCGCCGCTTGGGATCAGGCAAAATCGCGGCAAGGCGCGCAGCCTCGGCCAAGGTCAGGCTATCAGAGGAGATACCGAAATAATGCAGGGACGCAGCCTCAGCGCCAAAAACACCTTCGTCAAATTCTGCGACATTTAGATAGACCTCTAGAATCCGCTGTTTTGACCAGAACAATTCCACCACAGGCGTCAAAAAGGCCTCAAGCGTTTTGCGCACCCAACTGCGCCCGTGCCAAAGAAAGGTATTTTTGACAACCTGCTGTGTCAGGGTCGATGCCCCACGATCCCCGCCATCCTGAATCGCGGCGCGAATGGCGGACATGTCAAAGCCCCAATGTTGACAGAAATTCACATCCTCGGCTGCGACAACGGTCAGTTTAAGCGTGTCTGAAATTTCCTCAATCGGCATCCATTCTGAATGCACCGACCCCAGTCGAGATTTTTCCGACAGGATGTAGGGCGTTGTTGGAATGGGGACAAAGCGGAAAACGATGAAGACGGCGATAAAACAGGCCAGAACGCCAATCCCAATCCAGCGCAAGATTTTACGCCAATTCGCCTTATTAGAGCCTGTTTTTGACTTTTTCTTTGGTGCGCGTTTGGTCGCCTTTTTTGCCATGCCTCAAATATCCGTTTTTTGGACAGCTTACCGCGTTCAGCAACATGAACCAAGGGTAGAGGTGATGAAAAATTCAACTATAAGCGGATAATGTAGCAGCCTCAAAATTACCAATTATGTTAATTTTTCGCCCAAGAATGTGAAACCAAGCGTTGGTTTTGTTAACCCCGGACCACGGCCACCCTGATAGGGTGGAGCCAGTTACGCGATGTCATCACAAATGGCATAAAGCATTGAAAGGACCACATCATGACCCGAATAATTCAAAGTCATTAGTCCCAAAAGATACGGCCGCATGATGCGGCCGTTTTTTGTTTTATTCTGCGGGAACCGCACCCTGTTCTAGGGTCAATGGATGGGGGATTTTATCCAACATCTCTTTTGGACAGACCTGAACAAAATTCGCCTTTTCCAGATCCCAATTCCGCAGGATTTCCGCGCCTTTCGCTGAATTGGTTTCTTCGACATGGCGTTGGATCAGACCCAGCAATTGATCCTCCCAATGCTGCACGGCAACAGGTCCCGTGACCAGCGATTCCATGTTCAACATGTCGTCAACTTGACCTTCAGGATCATAAAGATAGGCCATACCGCCCGTCATACCCGCGCCAAAGTTCGCGCCGATTGTGCCCAAAATGACCGCAATACCGCCTGTCATATATTCGCACCCGTTTGAACCACAGCCTTCAACGACAACTTTGGCACCAGAGTTACGAACGGCAAAACGTTCACCTGCGCGTCCTGCAGCAAACAAATACCCATCTGTCGCACCGTATAGAACCGTGTTCCCGATGATGGTGTTTTCCGCTGCAACCAATGGGCTGACCATCGGTGGACGGACCGAGATGATCCCGCCAGAGAGACCCTTACCAACATAGTCGTTTGCATCACCCGACACTTCGATCTTAAGACCAGGTGCCGCAAATGCGCCAAGCGCCTGACCAGCCGACCCTGTCAGTTTCACGGTTAGGTGATCTGGTTGCAGGCTGTTGCGCATGCCAAAGTTGCGCACAATATGGCTTGAGGTGCGTGTGCCCACCGTACGATGCGTGTTTTGCACCGCATAGGACAGCTGCATCTTTTCACCATCGTTTAGGAAACGCGCCGCATCCCGAACGATTTCGGCGTCCAATGTGTCAGGAACCGCATTGCGTGGACGATCACGATCATAATTGATGCTGTCAGAGCCATCTACCTTGATCAACAGCGGGTTCAGGTCCAGATCATCCAAGTGATCAGAACCACGGCTGACCTGACCCAACAGGTCCGCGCGACCGATGACGTCATCCAAGGAACGCGCCCCGATTGAGGCCAGAATTTCACGAACCTCTTGCGCATAGAAAGTGATCAAGTTGACAACTTTATCCGCATTGCCCGTGAATTTTTCACGTAGGGCTTCGTCCTGTGTACACACACCTACGGGGCATGTGTTCGACTGACACTGACGCACCATGATACAGCCCATCGCAATCAACGCGGCGGTACCGATACCATATTCCTCGGCGCCCATCATTGCGGCCATGACGATGTCACGACCCGTGCGCAGACCACCATCAGTCCGCAATGTGACGCGATCACGTAGGTTGTTCATAGCAAGCACTTGGTGCGCTTCTGTCAAACCCATTTCCCATGGCAAACCTGCGAATTTGATCGAGGTGGCAGGCGATGCGCCTGTGCCACCGTTGTGACCAGAAATCAAAATGACGTCCGCTTCGGCCTTGGCCACACCTGCGGCGATGGTCCCAACGCCCGAGGCCGCAACCAATTTCACCGTTACCTTACAGCGCGGGTTGATCTGTTTTAGGTCATAGATCAACTGCGCCAAATCCTCGATCGAATAGATGTCGTGGTGTGGCGGTGGTGAAATCAATGTCACGCCCTTGGTCGAATGGCGCAAACGCGCAATCAGATCTGTCACCTTCATACCAGGCAACTGGCCGCCTTCGCCGGGTTTCGCACCCTGCGCGACCTTGATCTCAAGCTCTTCACACTGATTTAGGTATTCCGCTGTCACACCAAAACGACCAGAAGCAACCTGTTTGATCTTGGCCGATGGATTGTCCCCATTTGGTTCAGGATGGAAGTGTGCGGGATCTTCTCCGCCCTCACCACTATCTGATTTTGCACCAATGCGGTTCATCGCAACGTTTAGGGTTTTATGCGCCTCGGGCGACAAGGCACCCAATGACATACCTGGTGTTACGAACCGTTTGCGAATGGAGGTGATGCTTTCCACCTCTTCCAACGGCACGGGTGCACCGATGGGTTTGATGGCCAACAGATCACGCAAATGAATGGGCGGATTGGCCTGCATACGCTGACTATACTGTTTCCACAGATCATAGCTCGCGCGGTTACACGCCGCCTGCATCATGTGCATAGTCTGCGCTTCCCACGCATGGGTTTCGCCAGTTTTGCGTGATTTATAGAAACCACCGATTGGCAAAATCCCATTAGCCAACCAGCCCGCATTGTGGATTTCAACGGATTTCTTTTGGATGCCTGACACACCAATTCCTGAGATACGGCTGATCAACCCTGGGAAATATTCGGCACACATCGCACGCGACAGGCCAACCGCCTCAAAGTTCAAACCACCACGATAGGACGAAATGACAGAGATACCCATTTTCGCCATGATTTTCAGCAAACCTTGGTCAATCGCTTCGCGATAGCGGCTCATCGCTTCGGTCAGTGGGCCGTTCAACAATCCGCGGTCAATGCGATCTGCCAATGTGTCTTCAGCCAAATAGGCGTTCACAACGGTTGCACCACAGCCGATCAAAACAGCAAAGTAATGCGGATCGATACATTCCGCGGAACGCACGTTCAATGAACAGAATGTGCGCAATCCACGACGTGTCAGATGCGAATGCACAGCAGAGGTTGCCAAAATCATTGGCATTGCTGTTTTACCATCACCCGATGCGATATCTGTTAGGACCAAGTGGCCCGCACCTGAACGAACTGCATCCTCGGCCTCGCTGCGAATACGCTCAAGCGCGTCGCGCAATGCGTTTTCACCAACGCTTGGGTCAAAGGTACAGTCGATTGACACCATATCCGCGTTGAAATTCTCCATCAGAACGTCCCACTGGGCGTTTCCGACAAAGGGGCTGTCCAAAACCAAGATTTCGGTTTGCGCGCTGCTTTCGTCCAACACGTTTTTCAGGTTACCGAAACGTGTTTTCAACGACATCACGCGATATTCACGCAAACTATCAATCGGTGGGTTCGTCACCTGAGAGAAGTTTTGACGGAAATAATGGCTCAGCGGGCGGTATTTTTTCGACAGAACCGCAGATGGCGTGTCGTCCCCCATGGATGCCAATGTTTCTTTGCCGTCCTCTGCCATTGGGGCAAGGATTTGTTCAATCTCTTCAATGCTGTAGCCAGCGGCAATCTGACGTTTGCGCAACTCTTCACCACTGAACAGTTGTTTTTCAGTGACTTGTGCCAGCGCCTCATCAAGGTCTTTGATTTTACCAACCCACTCGCCAAATGGCTGGGCCGCGGCCAATTTATCTTTGATCTCGGTGTCCTGGTATAATGTGCCTTCGGCCATATCGACCGCCAGCAACTGACCTGGGCCAAGCGCGCCTTTTTCACGCACAATCGCCTCATCCGTTGGAACCATGCCCACCTCGGACCCTGCGATTAGCAGACCGTCGCCCGTGATGACATAGCGCAGTGGGCGCAGACCATTACGATCCAGACCCGCACAAACCCAGCGACCATCTGTCATAGCAAGTGCCGCAGGGCCATCCCATGGTTCCATCACAGAGTTGCAATAGGAATACATGTCACGCCATGCTTGTGGCAGGTCCTTGGCCTGTTTTGACCAGCTTTCTGGAACCAACATGGTTTTCGCCATTGGCGCATTCCGACCTGCTCGCACCAAAACCTCAAACACCGCATCCAATGCAGCCGAGTCAGATGACCCTCCTGGAATGATTGGTTTGATATCTTCAGCCATATCGCCAAACGCAGAGGAGGCCATGCGGATTTCATGGCTTTTCATCCAGTTTACATTGCCTTTTAGCGTGTTAATTTCACCGTTGTGCGCCAACATGCGGAACGGCTGAGCCAACCACCACTGTGGGAATGTGTTTGTTGAATAACGCTGGTGATACAATGCAAACGCGGATTCAAAGCGTTCGTCCATCAGATCGGGATAGAACACAGCAACCTGTTCCGCTAACATCATGCCCTTATAAATAATGGAACGACATGACAGCGACGCAAGGTACAGGCCATTGATGCCTGCAGCAGCGGCAGCCTTTTCAATGCGGCGGCGGATTACATACAATTCGCGCTCGAATGTCTCCTCATCCACACCCTTGCTGTTTGAGATTAGAATTTGCTCAATCTCTGGACGTGTGGCGTTCGCCTTGTCGCCAAGGCAATCAACCTCAACAGGAACATGGCGCCAACCATAGATGAAATAGCCCATGCGTAGAATTTCGCTTTCTACGATTGTGCGGCATGTCTCTTGGGCGCCGAAATCTGTACGAGGCAAAAATACCTGACCAACCGCAATCAATTCACCCTTGCGTGGTTCGTGGCCTGTGCGGCGCACTTGATCATAGAAAAACGGAACAGGGATCTGAACGTGGATACCCGCGCCATCACCCGTTTTGCCGTCCGCATCCACAGCACCACGGTGCCAAACAGCCTTCAGCGCCGCAATCCCGTTTTCAACAACCTTACGGCTTGGCTTTCCATCGATTGAGACAACCAAACCCACCCCACAAGAGGCGTGTTCATACTCTTCGCGATACAGACCGTTTTCTGCCATCCATTGGCGCTTGGCTTCTTCTGCAGCGACCCAGTTTTCATCAAATTTTGTCATTTCAGTCTCCCAAGGTGCAAGACACCCTATTAGGTAATTTTTAACGTTTGCACCGACGTCATACCGACGCGATACCGACGTGAAACATGTGGTTATTCAGCGGCGATTGTTTGTTTGGAATCTAGGTCCGCGATAATGGCATCTGCGGCCTCGCGTCCATCGCGAATTGCCCACACAACAAGTGAGGCACCGCGCACAATATCACCAACGGCATAAACACCCTCAAGGTCCGTGCGACCCGTGCCATACTCCGCCTTAATCGTTCCCCAGCGGCTTACGGGTAGTTCAGGTTGACCCCAAAGTGTTGGCAAATCTTCTGGCGTGAAACCCAATGCTTTCACGACAATATCCGCCTCGATCAAAAATTCGCTGCCCTGCATCACTTCGGGTGTGCGACGACCTGAGGCATCAGGCGCCCCAAGGCGCATACGCTGCGCGACAACGCCAGTGACCTTGCCAGATTGCTGGCCAGGGTTTGCAAAATCAGTGACGTTGTTGTCCGATACAAACCCCAATGGGGCAGATAGCCATTCAAACACTGCGCCTTCTTCTTCGGCGTTTTGTACTTCGCGTTGTGATCCCGGCATGTTTTCACGGTCACGGCGATACATCACAGTTACCTTTTCGGCCCCTTGACGCAGTGCTGTTCGCGCGCAGTCCATTGCCGTATCACCACCGCCGATGACAACCACGCGTTTGCCCGCAGCATTCAGGGTGCCATCATTGTGTTCGGGCACATCATCCCCAAAATTCGCCTTATTCGACGCAGTTAGATAGCCCAACGCCTGAACATTCCCTGTCAGGTCATTGCCATAGGTGCTGTCGTCCAATTCGCGCAGTTTATAAACGCCTGTCGCAATCAGGATGGCGTCATGCTTTTCACGCAATTCTTCAAATGTGATATCCACACCAACATTTGTGTTCAGCTGCATATCAATGCCGCCTTCTGCAAACTGATTTGTGCGGCGTTCAATGACGTATTTCTCCAACTTAAAGGAGGGAATACCGTAGGTGAGCAAACCGCCCATACGATCATACCGGTCATAAACCGTTACTTGGTATCCTGCGCGGCGCAAACGATCCGCAGCGGCCATACCGCCTGGGCCTGCGCCGATGATACCGATGCTTTGCGTCAATTCAGCAGCGGGTGAGATTGGTTTGACCCAGCCATTTTCCCAAGCCGCCTCTGTGATGTATTTTTCAACGGCCCCAATCGTTACGGTCTCGTGGCCCGATTGTTCGATTACACAGTTGCCTTCACACAGACGGTCCTGTGGGCAGATGCGTCCACATACCTCTGGAAAGGTATTCGTCATTTGTGAGGTTTCGTAAGCCTCTTGCAACCGACCCTCGGCCGTCATGCGCAACCAGTCTGGAATGTTGTTGTGCAACGGGCAATGCGATTGGCAATACGGTACGCCGCATTGGCTACAACGACTCGCTTGTTCTTTTGCCTTTTCGGCTGCGAACTCAGCATAAATTTCGTTGAAATCTTTGTTCCGCGTGTCTGCGGCACGTTTTTGCGGCATCTCGCGATCGATTTTCACAAATTTCAACATTGGTTGTTTTGCCATGATTGCCTCCTAACTGAGTGTCATGCGTCGTCTACACCATCAATAAACACAATAAAAGTCATTAATACTGACCTTTTATTGAAAACTGCGCCATGCGTAAATCCATTTGGGCATAAAATTCGTATTTTTTAGGTCCGATTCGGGCATAATATAGGAAATGCAAAGTTTGGTTTTCTAGCGTATATCGAATACCAAAGACAGCGTTGGACAGGTTATGACCCTATTTAATCTTATAATTATCTCAATAATTCAGGGTATTACAGAATTTTTACCGATTTCATCAAGTGCACATTTAATTTTGCTTCCACAGGCGGTTGGCTTTGATGATCAGGGGCAAATTATTGATGTCGCGGTGCACCTAGGAACGCTTATCGCTGTGGTTCTGTATTTTTGGGGCGATGTAAAAAATGCACTTTTTGGGTTCTTAGGGCTGTTCAGGGGGCAATTACACACCCGAAACGCCCATTTGGCAGTGGCATTAATCATCGCAACGATTCCCGCAATCATCTTTGGCGCGATCCTAAAACTTAGCGGAGCATCAGATGCCATGCGCGATAGCATCACAATCATCGGATGGACCATGCTTTTGTTTGGTCTGCTTTTGTGGTGGGCAGATAGCAAGATGGCGATGGCGCGACAGGCCGAAACATGGACATTTAAACATGCGCTTGTCCTTGGGATGTGGCAGGCGCTTGCGCTTATTCCTGGCACATCGCGCTCTGGCATCACCATTACAGGTGCGCGTCTGCTTGGCTACAAACGCATCGACGCCGCGCGTCTGTCGATGTTGATGTCCATTCCCACAATCCTTGCCGCGGGTGGAATGGAAACACTGGATGTCATTGGCCAAAAATCTTCTGTGCCGCTGGGCGACATATTACTGGCCATCTTATTTTCCGCCGTCGCTGCGTTTTTGGCACTATCGCTGATGATGCGCTGGCTAAGACGTGTTAGCTTTACGCCATATGTCATTTATCGCGTGATACTGGGCCTTGGATTACTAGGGTTGGCCTATTTTTAGCGATTGTGTTATTGCGGTTCCCACGCCGAATTGTATTTGTGGCAAAGGAAAGAGCAGATGAAAAAAGTTTTGGTTCTAAACGGTCCCAACATCAACATGCTGGGCAAACGTCAACCCGAAGTTTATGGGTACGAAACACTTGCCGATATTGAACAAAACTGCGTGAATGTCGGTACCGATTTGGGTTTAACCGTAACCTGCAAGCAGTCCAATTATGAAGGTGAATTGATCACATGGATCCAAGAGGCCCGTGAAGAGTTTGACGCCATCGTGATGAACCCAGCCGCCTATAGCCACACTTCAATCGGTATCATGGACGCGCTTCATGCATTCGAAGGTGCAGTGATCGAGGTGCATATTTCGAACATCCACAAGCGCGAAGAGTTCCGTCATCATTCCTATGTTTCATTGCGCGCCGATGGCATTGTGGTTGGCTGTGGTACACATGGTTACGAATTGGGACTTCGGCAGGCCGCGCATCTGCTATCCAAATAAACTACGCACGGCGCAACCGCAGGGCGTTCGTTACCACGCAGATTGACGAAATCGCCATGGCAGCACCTGCCAACATCGGATTTAGCATTCCAAATCCAAACGGTACCATGACCCCTGCTGCAACTGGGATCAAAACAACGTTATAACCAAAGGCCCAAATCAGGTTCTGCTTGATGTTTACCATTGTGGCCTTTGCCAATTTTTGTGCCACCAAAACACCTGCTGGATCACCGCCCACCAAAACCACATCACTGCTTTCAATGGCGATGTCGCTGCCTGTTCCAATTGCGATTCCAACATCGACCTGCGCCATTGCGGGGGCGTCATTTACGCCATCACCCAGAAATGCGGTGATCCCATTTGATTGCTGCAATGCTTTGACCAGATTGGCTTTGTCCGCGGGCAATGTTTGGGCGTGAAATATGGATATCCCCAACTGATCCGCAACCGCCTGCGCCGCTGCATTCTGATCCCCCGTGATCATTACGGGTTCTATCCCGCGCTGTTTCAATGACGCTATTAACGCGGGCGCTTTGGGGTGGATTTCATCATGAACGGCATAAACACCCACTACATCGCGCCCTTTTGCCACGTAGATCAATGAGGCAGCTTTGGGGCCAGTTACATCAGGTACTGAAATTCCTGCCTCGCTCATCATAGCGGCTGATCCAATGCGCCAGATAACGCCATCGATCGCACCCATCACCCCGCGTCCACGTTCTGCGCGGAAATCTTGTACCTCCATCAGCGTAGCACCGATGTCCCGCGCCATTGCCTCCATCGCCTTGGCAATCGGATGGGTGCTTCGGGACTGCAGCGAGGCAAGCTCTGATGCATGTTCGTGGGTTTGGTATAAGGATGTGACACTTGGGCGACCAACCGTAAGCGTGCCGGTTTTATCCAGCGCAATCGCCTTCACATCGGCCAGCAGTTGCAAACCATCGCCACGCCGAAACAAGACCCCCAAATCTGCGGCACGGCCCGTACCAACCAAAATTGAGGTCGGCGTCGCAAGGCCAAGCGCACATGGGCAGGCAATGATCAGAACGCTAACCGCCGCGATAATGGCCGAATTAACGCCTGCATCTGGCGCAAGAAAACGCCAGCCTAGAAACGTTCCCGATGCGATAAATAGAATCGCAGGCACAAAGATGCGGATCACCACATCCAAGTGTTTTTGGACGGGGAGTTTGGTGGCCTGCGCATCCTGCACCAAACGGACAATGCCCGCCAACATCGCGGTGGCACCGACACCCTTTGTTTTGATGTCCAATGTCCCATCTTGATTGACGGTGCCCGCAATCACATGATCCCCAATGGATCGAACAACGGGCATCGGTTCACCCGTTATCATGGCCTGATCAACATAGCTTTCGCCCGCGATCACCGCACCATCAACTGGGATTTTTTCACCCGCCTTAACGCGCACAATGGCGCCTTTTTGGACCTGATCAATCGGGGTTTCGGAAAACCCATCCTCGATTTTGATCCACGCCGTTTGGGGTTGAAGCCCGATCAAGCGTTCAATCGCGGCACCTGCCTGTCCCTTGGCCCGGCTTTCCATAAACCGCCCAAATAAGATCAAGGTGATGATGACACCAGCCGCCTCGAAATACAAAAAATGTTGATCACTGGGCAAAAGGTCGGGCGCAAACACAACACAGGTTGAATACCCCCATGCGGCCAATGTCCCAGTCGCCACCAATGAATTCATTTCGGGCGCACCTTTTAGCAATGCCCGCAGCCCAATCGTATAAAACGCGCGCCCCGGCCAAATCATAACAGCCGAAATCAATAAAAATGATATTATTGCCCATCGGTCCATCCCGATAAGGCTACGAACGAAGGCATGGATTGGTGGATAAATGTGCCCACCCATTTCAACGACAAAAACAGGAAGCGTAAGCAGCGCCGCCAAAATGGCACGCCGAAAGTCCATGTTTCGGATAGGCTGAATATCACCTTGCTGCTCAACCTGTCCAACGAATCCCGCGCGTTCAATAATTTCCAAAAATTCATCTGTGCTGGCCGTTCCAGCGATAAATTCGATCCAAATGCTTTGCGCCACACGGTTCAAACTGGCGGCGGTGACGGATGGATGGTCAATGATTTCACGCTCTAACGCATCGGCCTGTGCGCCCGCTTGGATGTCCGCAATCTGAATTATAACTTTATCAATTTTTGCTGGATACCCGGCGGCCTGCAAAGCCTGCTGAAACTCTTTAGGCGCAATTGATGTGTCCACACGCGCGGAATGCGTGGCAAGATTCACAACGGCCTGCGTATCGACCAATGCATTCAACGCACGTTCCGCGCGTCCAGCACAGCCTGCACAGGTCATATTTTGTATCGATATGTTGAACGAAGTCATGAAATATCCTTGGATACCACTTACTTAGCGAATTAAATCTGTATTTAATAGAGGTTGAGGCACGGCAATCGCTTTCCCTAGGTTTTTAAATTGGGTATGACACAGCATGACTTGGACACTACCTAACGTTTTGACAATCCTTCGACTGCTGGCAGCACCTGCGGTCGCCCTGATGTTTTTGTATTTTACACGTCCTTATGCGGACTGGTTCGCCCTAGTCCTATTCGTGTCTGCCGCATTGACCGATTGGTTTGATGGCTACCTTGCGCGCGCGTGGGGTCAGGAAAGCAAATTTGGCGCGATGCTGGATCCAATTGCAGACAAGTCAATGGTCGTTATCGCCCTAATGATCATCGTTGGATATTCGTCCATGTCACCTTGGCTTGTCCTTCCTGTCACCGTGATCCTGTTTCGCGAAGTGTTCGTTTCAGGACTGCGCGAATTTCTTGGCGACACGGCAGGCACGTTGAAAGTGACAAAACTGGCTAAATTAAAAACCACCGCCCAAATGATTGCGATCGCAACCCTGTTTTCACAAGGCGTGTTTGAACACTATGTGGGAATGTCCACATATGGCATGAACGACGATATCATCACTGGGATCATTGCGGGCGATGTTGTCGACGAACTTGGATTAGTATGGAAGTTAGAGGCAATGTATTGGTCGGGCCAAATTGGTCTCTGGTTGCTTTGGATCGCAGCGGCGTTAACATTAATCACGGGCATCGATTACTTTGCCAAGGCGCTACCACATTTAAAGGATGACACATGATTGAGCTGGTTTATTTCGCATGGGTGCGCGAACGCATCGGCGAGGCACGTGAAAGCCATGAAACAAACGCAAAAACCGTGCACGATTTGATTGAGGAATTAAAACAAAAAGAAGAGCGCTATGCCGTCACATTTTCCGATCTAAGCGCCATTCGCGTGGCCATAGATCAGGACCTTGTCGACATGGACAGTTCCATAGAAAACGCAAAAGAAGTGGCGTTTTTCCCACCGATGACAGGTGGGTGATATGAAGATTTCTGTGCAGGCCGAGCCATTCGATTATGGTGCATTATCAAACGCATTTGCCCAGGGTCATACGCATGTGGGCGCGGTGGTCACATTTTGTGGGATCGTGCGCGATGATGACTTGGGCGGCCTCAGCACCATGGAAATTGAACATTATCCCGGAATGACCGAAAAGGCGATCAGGGCCCATGCCAAGACCGCAAAAGACCGATTTTCGCTTGCCGAAGTTTTGGTGATCCATCGGTATGGTTCCCTAAAACCCGGCGAAATGATCATGATGGTTGCAACAGCAGCGCCGCACAGAAATGATGCATTCAAAGGGGCAGAGTTTTTGATGGATTATTTGAAATCACGTGCGCCATTTTGGAAAAAGGAAATCGTGAACGGCGAACCACGTTGGGTTGACGCAAAACCCGAGGACGAAGACGCCCTATCGCGTTGGTAAATCACTCTTTGGGTGCTGAAATCTTTTCGATATAGGCGCGCAGCTCTTCTGCCTCTAACCGTGCTTCGCGCAGACCATCCATTGCAGCACGCAATTCCGCATCAGTTTGGGTTAGCTGACTTGTTAATTCCGCCTCGCGTTGTTGCAAATAGGTGATTGCCTGATCACGCGTTTCTTCGGCTTCGTGAAGTTCTTGTGCCATTTTTTCGAATTCACCCAAATCCGCTTTGGACACTCGCGTAAAGCGGCGCAACAGCCAATGCGAAAACCAACCCAAAGCAAAGGCCACAAATAAAACTGCCGAAATGGCGATGATGAATTCAAGTCTATTCATGATCTGTACCTTCAGGGTGATCGTGTTGATGTGTGTCTAGTAAACGAAATTCAATGCGGCGGTTTTTTTCGCGCCCCTCTTCCGTTTCATTGTCTGCGATTGGATCGGCTTCGCCATATCCGTTCGCAACGTAAGATGACGTGAGTACGCGACGGCGCTGCAATTCGTTTAGGATGGATGTCGCGCGCGATTGGCTCAGTCCCAAATTCATTTCAGCGCGCCCTTGGCTGTCTGTATACCCTGCAATTTCCAATGGTATTTCACCACATTCACGCAACACATCAGCGATATCATCCAACACCTGATGGGCCGTCAAATCAACGCGATCTGAGCTTGGCTCAAAATTGATTTTCCGCGCTGAGGTTAGAGCGCCGATATCAGCAATACATTCATCTGCTGATGGGCCCACGGGTTCCTCGTGATGGGGTTCTTCCAATGTATCTATAGAAAGCGACAAAGCCTGATACTGTGATAACTTATCTTGGAACAATCCCGTAATTTGCGCGTTCAATGTGTCATCATAAGTTTGGCCAGAAATCTCTGCCCCACCCGAAGATAAAGTTGCGCTGCCTTGGCGCAGGTTTGCCATTGCCTCAATGGCGGTCAGCGCATGGATCGTGCGATCATCGTCATATGCGTCATCTAACCGAACGGAAAGATGCACATTATCCTTTCCAAAGCGAGCCTCGGCCATGCTTTGAACCATATCTTTGGCAACTTCTGTTGGCAGGACACCACGCAACTGAACATTTCGTTCCGGGCTGAGCGTGATCAAAAAGTCAGGCGCAAAATTCACTTCTTTATCGGGTTCAGGCCGCTCGGCTTGCAACATGTACTCTGTCGGCAGATCACGGCCTAGCTCGGATTTTACACGACTAAACAATTCCGCATCCGTATCCTTTGAGACCAACAATTTAACCTCAGTGCCCAGAACTGTGGCTGCCGCCTCTTGGAATTGGTCAACGGCACCTAATGTTGCGAAAACAGTTTCCTTCCACGCGGCCGTTGGTCTGCCCAGACCCATCTGACAATCCCGTTTGATTTCAAAATTCAAGTTCGCCGCAGTAGATTGAAATTCGTCCAGGGCAGCTTCCTCTTGGAACGTGCACACGGAAATCTCTTTCGTGGTGGCTGCCTTTGAAACCGAAAATACAAATGGTGCAATGACACGGCGCGGCGCATTGATTGTGATATCGGTTGTCAGATCATCCGAGGCCATCATGCCAATTTGACGTTCAAACGCCTGACCCTGCTCATAGTCATTCGCAACCAAATTTCCCCGAATTTCACCGGTCTTCACAGTCAATTTCGCAGTGTCAGCCAATGATAGAAGTTCGACAGAGGCACGGACCGCCATTGGCCAACTTTCAGCCACGGGAAAATCAGCAGTTTGCAACAATTGTGAAACTTGCGCCTCGTCCCCGACTGCGCCGTTGATCGAGGCGATCAAACTATCGACACCATAGCGCGTAGGCAGCATTCCCATTAATGAAACGGACTTACCCGTTCTAAGGATTTCAAGTTTGAATTCTGGGGGCGTAATTTCGACGCTGTCGATAACGTTCATTTGGTCAATCACACGGGCCGCGTCAACCACTGTTCCAGCGGCGCTTTTGGCTTTAAAACGCATCGCCTCAGAGGGCGCATTTCCGATCACAAAAACCTGCAATCCTTCTGTTTCGACATCTGCCCAATGATACCCTGCCTCAGACAGTGCGCGGCGCACATCTGTTTCGGTTGTCTCTTCAATCAAATTCACAGCTAAGATTGCGGCAAAAACACTAAGGCCCGCGCCGACCAGCAAAAATGCGAATGAAAACACCAATGTCGATAGTCGCATGTTATGCCCTGATTGCTCCCTGCAAAACTGATAATCAGATCAGCGCACACTTGCAATCATAGCATTGCGGCAATAGCGAAAAACAGCACAACAATTAATCCCGCATCGCGATTTGAACGAAACAACATCATCAAACGGATCGGATCGTTTGCATCAAAGCGCCCCATCTGCCAACGCAGATGTATCCAAAACGCAGGCAACGCTAACATCGCGATAAGGGTTGAGAGCGTCCCACGTTCGCCGCACGCCAAATACGTCGCGATGCCCAGTAATATTGCCGATAGGATCGAAAATGCAAACAACCATGTTGGTGTTCGATCTGCAAATAAACGCGCAGTGGATTTTACACCAATCAAAGCATCATCTTCACGATCCTGATGGGCATAAATCGTATCGTAAAATAACGTCCAAATAATCCCTGCGGCATAAAGCAAAACCGCCTCTATGCGCAAAACGCCCGAATGCGCGACATAGATCATCAATGCCCCCCAATTGAACGCAAGCCCCAAAAACGCCTGCGGCCACCAAGTAAAGCGTTTGGCAAATGGATAGATCGCCACCAAAGCAAGCGATGCAAACCCCAGGATAATGGCCTGCACATTGTACGAAAATAGGATCAGTGCCGCGATACCCGCCTGCAAGATCATCCATATGATCGCCTGTGTCACAGTCACCTGGCCAGATGGAATTGGCCGGGAACGTGTGCGCTCAACAGCACCATCAATTTTGCGGTCCGTGATGTCATTCCACGTACAGCCCGCGCCACGCATCAAAAACGCACCAATGGCACAGGACACAAAGATCCAGACATCGTGCAACGCAAATTGACCATCCGCCAAAATAGCCAATCCCAATCCCCACCAACACGGCAACAACAAAAGCCATGTTCCAATCGGACGGTCAGCACGCGACAGGCGCAAATATGGGCGCGAAAATCGCGGTGCAAGCAGATCGACCCAATTTCCTGAAACAGCGTCAGAAACTTGTCCCTCTACCTCTGGTGTTGGGGAAAATTGCGACATAAGGTGGCTCCATGACGGTCAAGATTAGGCTCTTTGTAGATCACCCGCTTGGAGAAGCGCAACTTGTTCCGCTTGATCGTGATCAAGCGAACTATCTTTTTGCGGTAATGCGCCTATCGGTTGGGGATGCCATATTGGTCTTTAACGGCAAAGATGGCGAATGGCAGACCGAAATAGAGGCAGGCAACAAAAAATCCGCTACCCTTAAATGCATACACAAAGCTAAAGCCTTGCAAGAGCCGCCAGATGTTTGGTTGTTGTTTGCGCCCATTAAAAAGGCACGGACAGATTTCATCGTGGAAAAGGCCACCGAATTAGGTGCCGCCGCGATTTTTCCGATTTCAACAGACTTCACCAATTCTGAGCGCATTCGACAGGACCGACTACAGGCCCATGCAATCGAGGCAACCGAGCAATGTGGCGGAACCTATGTGCCGACCGTGCATGAATTACAAAAACTGGATTCTGTTCTGGATCAATGGCCGCATGATCGCCATCTGCTTTACTGTGATGAAGGTCTGGTTGGCACAGCAACAGCATTTAGCGCCCTTCCATCTGGTAAGTGGGCGATTTTGATTGGACCAGAGGGCGGTTTTTCTGATCGTGAAAGAACGAAAATTTCAAATATGCAACAGTCCTTTCCCGTTAGCTTGGGACCGCGTATTTTACGCGCAGACACGGCTGCGGTTGCGGCGCTTTCTTTGTGGCAGGAACATCTAGGGGACTGGTGCTGATGCGACAGGACGCGATTGAAACACTTCAACGATTTAGTGGATTGATAATTGCCCTCTGCACAATTTGTTTGGGCCTTTATTGGATTTTAAACAGTTTTGGATTGCTGATGATTGTCGGGTATCCAGTCACGTTTATTGGTATCGCCCTTGGATATTCTGCAATTCAACGCCTTAGATTTCATCGCAACACCGAAGGTCAGGGCATCGTTCATTTCGTAGAAGGGCAAATAACATATTTCGGACCAGAAAGTGGTGGGATCGTTGCCGTTGGCGATATTACGCGCGTCGTGCTGCGCAAAATTGGGCGTGAAAACGTTTGGGTCATCGAGCAGCCTGCGCAACCAGCGTTGGTTATTCCAACAAATGCACAGGGCGCAGATCGCCTGTTTGACGCATTTGTTTTATTGCCGAATTGGAATGTCGAATTCACCCTGTCGCGACTAGAGGATAATCAGTCGCACGAAGATGTGATTTGGCAATCTAATCAATATTTAGATCAATCAAGGTACATTCATTGACATAAGGGAAAATCGTATTAATCCCTTAACAAACTACCACGATCGGAGACTTATCAATGTCGATCCCTCAATCCGGTGGCGGCCCCATCGAACGTTATGAACAAATGGCCGAATATCTGGCATCGGGATGTATACCGAAAGAGGATTGGCGGATCGGAACCGAGCATGAAAAGTTCGGATTTTGCAAAGACAGTTTATTACCGCTGCCATACGAAGGCGAACGTTCCATCCATGCCGTGTTATCCGCCCTGCGTGACCGCCATGATTGGCAAGAGCTTCGCGAAGGTGGCAAACTCATCGGTCTGACAAAAGACGGGGCGAATATTTCACTAGAGCCTGGTGGCGCGCTGGAATTATCGGGCGCACCACTTGAGACGATCCATGAAACCTGTGACGAGGTGAATGTCCACCTGAAAGAGGTCAAGGACATCGCAGACGAAATCGGCGTGGGCTTTATTGGACTGGGTGCGGCGCCTACGTGGATGCACGAACAAATGCCTTTGATGCCCAAAGGGCGTTACAAGTTAATGGATGCCTACATGGGCAAAGTTGGCACGATGGGGCGCACCATGATGCGTCGGACCAGCACCGTTCAGGTCAATTTGGACTATTCATCCGAAGCTGACATGATCCAAAAACTGCGCGTTGGCATCGCGCTTCAGCCTGTAGCAGTCGCCCTTTTTGCAAATTCACCATTTTTTGAAGGCAAACCAAACGGCCACAAAAGTTGGCGCAGCCGTGTGTGGCGCGATACCGATAATGCCCGCGCAGGTATGATTCCATTTGTGTTTGATGATGATTTTGGTTTCGAACGTTGGGTGGAATATGCGTTGGATGTACCGATGTATTTTGTCTATCGCGACGGAAAATACATTGACGCGTTGGGACAATCTTTCCGCCACTTCTTGGATGGAAAACTACCTGCACTTCCCGGTGAAAAACCAACGCTCAGCGATTGGGCAGACCATCTGACAACTGCGTTCCCAGAAGCACGAATTAAAAAATATATTGAAATGCGCGGCGCAGATGGTGGTCCATGGCGGCGATTATGCGCATTGCCCGGGTTCTGGGTTGGCCTGTGTTACGAACAAGATAGCCTAGATGCCGCATGGGATTTGGTGAAAGATTGGGATGCCGAAACGCGCGAGGCGCTGCGCGTGGCAGCATCTGTCGATGGGTTGCATGCAAAGGTTGGCAATATCGACATGCACGAACTTTCCAAATCTGTTTTGGACATCGCGCATGCGGGCCTAGCAAAACGCGCGCGCCCTGGTGCGGGTGGCATGATTCCCGATGAAACACATTTTCTAAACGCGCTTATGGAAAGCGTAGAAACGAAAAAAACACCTGCTGACGAACTTATGGATCATTACAACGGTGCGTGGGCCGGTGACCTAAATCGGATCTTTGCCGAATTTAGCTATTAAAATTGTATGTGTTAACGGACCCGTTAAGGATTGTCACCTATACCTGACTTTGGGTGAGATATAGGTGGTGAACATGGCAAATGACCAAACGGTCGCGCCAGTTATCATCAAACGGAAAAAGATCATTGCAGCAGATGGGCATCATGGTGGTGCCTGGAAAGTGGCCTATGCCGATTTCGTGACTGCTATGATGGCCTTTTTCATGTTGATGTGGCTGTTAAACGCGACGACAGAACAACAGAAAAAAGGGATCGCAGACTATTTTAGTCCCTTTTAATGAGGATGAGCCTCTGCAAAATGCGCCTGTTTTCAGTTTCCAAAAACTGATCGAGGCCGCGCAGGGTAATGGTGCTGCAACGTTAACCTGAAAAAGTGGTGAAACGATTGCACCGCAAAATGTTATTGCGCTTCGTTAAATATGAAGCGCAATAGCCGCGCCTAAGCCTGCGCCAATGATGGCCAATAGGGTACAAAAAATAAGCGGTCTTTTTGATTTTTTCTCAGGTGCATCGCCTGCGGTTGCCTGCTTCATCAAAGCCTGTTCGACGATCCCTGGCAAACGTGGACCAAAACGCGCGACAACCGCCAATGTGTTTTTCAGATCGTTCAAGACTGCCAGCGGTCCAATACTGTCACGGATATACCCCTCTACAACGGGTTTTGCCACCTGCCAGATATTAATGCGGGGGTCCAGCGAACGTGCAACGCCCTCAACCACCACCATGGTACGCTGCAGCAGAATAAGTTCAGTGCGCGTTTCCATTCCAAATCGTTCTGTCACCTCAAACAGGTGATTTAACAGGCGTCCCATTGATATTTGCGTGGCATCCATTCCAAAAATAGGTTCACCAACAGCGCGCAGTGCACGCGCAAATTCTTCGACGTCCTGTGTGGCTGGAACGTAGCCCGCCTCGAAATGCACCTGGGCGACACGGTGATAATCACGGCGGATAAATCCAAATAGTATTTCGGCATAAACGCGGCGAGTATATTCGTCGATATACCCCATAATCCCAAAATCGAGTGCGATAACCTCACCTGCAGCGCCCACACGCAGGTTACCTTGGTGCATGTCAGCGTGGAAATATCCATCCCGCAATGCGTGCGTCAGAAAGCTTTGCAAAACTTTCTCGCCCAAACGCTCGCGATCAAATCCAGCGTCATCAAGTGCATCATTATCACCCAGCGGAATGCCCTCGACCCAATCTAACGTCATTACGCGCTTTGCGGAATAATTCCAACGGACGTTAGGAACATGAAAACCATCATCTTTTTCGGTATTCGCCGCAAATTCAGAAGCAGAAGCACTCTCTAGTCGTAAATCAAGTTCACCCCGAACAACGCCTTCAAAATGGCGAATGACATCCATCGGACGCAAACGTCGTGCGAAAGGCGCAAATATCTCGATCATATTGGCCGCCAAATAAAAGGCATCCACATCGCGAATAAAGGATCGCTCAATCCCGGGGCGCAAAACTTTGACAGCAACCCATTCGCCAGTCTCGTCCAACCGTGCTTTATGCACTTGCGCAAGCGATGCTGCAGCGATCGGTTCGCTGAACTCAGAAAACATCTCCCCAATTGGGCGTTCCAATTCGGCTTCAACGGTTTTCTTTGCAACCTCAACAGAAAACGGCGGCAGTTTATCCTGCAAAACGCGCAACTGCTGCGCCATTTCACTGCCAACAACATCTGGTCGTGTACTTAGGATTTGGCCAAACTTAATATACGCTGGACCCAGCGCCGTCAGCGCACGGGGAACAGGCGGCATCGACGGATCACCAGTGTAGCCAAGCAATTTAAATGGATATCCCAGAACCCTTGCAACAATGCGAACCCCACGCGGCGCTTCAACGGCTTCCAATACCTGACGCATGGCACCAGTCCGTTCAAAGGTTGCGCCCGTCCGGATAAGGCGCCAAATGTTATGCACGCCCCGCATTTAGATTTTCCAACCAGAATGAAGACAGGCAATTCCCATCGTTAGATTGCGATATTTTGCATTCTCAAAACTTGCGGATTTGACCATGCTCAAAAATGTTTCTTGATCTGGAAATTTACGGATTGATTCAACCAAGTATTGATAACTATCCGCATCATTCGCAATCATTTTCCCCATTTTCGGGATAACATTGAAAGAATAACGATCATATGCCCATTGCAGCAGGTCGTTTGGAATTTGCGAAAACTCTAGCACCATCAAACGCCCACCTGGTTTCAAGACACGGAACGCCTCATTCAACGCTTCTTGGGGGCGCGTTACATTTCGAATTCCAAAGCTGATCGTATAAACATCAAATGTGTTATCTTCGAACGGAAGCGCCATGGCGTCGCCAACAACCCAGTCGAGCTGTTCGGCCATCTGACCTGCTTCTGCACGTTTGCGGCCCTCAACCAACATCGGTTCTGTCAAATCAAGCACCGTGGCGTGTCCTGCGCCTGCACGCTTTAAAAATCGAAAAGAAATATCACCCGTGCCACCCGCAACGTCCAATAATCGCTGACCTGCACGCGGGGCAAGCCAGTCCATCATTGCGTCTTTCCACAACCGATGAATGCCCCCTGACATGACATCGTTCATAATGTCATATTTATTCGCAACACTGCCGAACACGCCTTGTACTCTGGATGCTTTTTCGGTTTCAGGAACAGTCTGAAATCCAAAATGGGTTGTGCCGTTTTCGTCAGTGGTCATAACATTATCCATAGTACATGTTTCCCCCTACTTATAATCCGATTGAAGGGGGTTACAATGCGACTAAATTATTTAGTCGTGAAACGTCACTAATCCCAAAACTGTAATATGGGGGTGTAATGCCAGAATTACCTGAAGTCGAAACTGTTATGCGCGGGATAGAGCCCGCAATGACAGGGTATAAGATTGATCAGCTCATCCTCAATCGCCCCGACCTGCGGTGGCCGTTTCCGGGCGGTATGGCAGAACGTGTTTCAGGGGCCAAAGTGCTGGGATTGCGTCGACGTTCCAAATACATCTTGGCCGATTTGGATAGCAACGAAACGCTTTTGATCCATCTGGGAATGTCTGGGCGAATTTTGGTTTCTGGTGACCCGCTGGGCAACTTTGTGCACGACCACCCACCAATCGAAAAACATGATCATGTCATTTTTTCGATGGAAAATGGCGCGCGTATCACGTTTAACGATCCGCGTCGTTTCGGTGCACTGGATTTATTAGATACCAATTCAGGCGATGAACATCCGTTGCTACGCAACATTGGACCTGAACCATTTGGCAATGAATTTCACGAAGATTACCTTGTGAATATTCTCAAAAAGAAAAATTCTCCTATAAAATCTGCACTGCTGGATCAACGCATTGTTGCGGGATTAGGGAATATCTATGTTTGCGAGGTTTTATTTCGTGCAGGGGTCTCTCCTAAAAAATTGGCAAGTAAAATCAGCGCCAAGCGGACGGCGCCTATGGTCGCAATCATCCGAGACGTTTTGGGTGAAGCGATCCAAGCAGGTGGTTCCACACTAAAGGATTTTCGACACAGCGATGGTGAACTGGGATATTTCCAACACACATTCAAAGTATACGGTCGCGAAGGTGAGACATGTTCCAACACTGACTGTGAGGCGGAAATAAAGCGTATCGTCCAATCTGGACGATCAAGTTTCTATTGTCCCAAATGTCAAAGATAGCTTGATCAATGTCCGTTTCGTGATAAGCAAGTGGACTGAATGTAACAATTGAGAGATATCTTCATGGCTTATGAGACGATCATCGTCGAAGTGGAAAACCACATTGCCCTGATTAAACTTAATCGCCCCGACGCACTGAACGCATTGAATGCTGAGTTGTTGACGGAACTGGTTGATGCCCTTGAATCCGCGCAGAAAAACGAAATGGTGCGCTGTATCGTGATCACTGGTTCTGAAAAGGCATTCGCGGCGGGCGCTGATATCAAGATGATGAGCAGCAAGTCGTTTTCAGATGTCTTTAATGAGAATCTTTTTGGCGAAGAATCAGACAGAATTGGACGCATTCGCAAACCTATCATCGCGGCTGTTTCTGGCTATGCGCTTGGAGGTGGATGCGAATTGGCGATGATGTGTGACTTTATCATCGCAGCGGATAATACCAAATTCGGTCAGCCCGAAATCAATCTGGGTGTGATTGCGGGTATGGGCGGTTCGCAACGCATGACCCGCTATATTGGTAAATCCAAATCAATGGACATGAACCTAACAGGACGCTTCATGGAAGCGGACGAGGCGGAGCGCTGCGGGCTTGTTAGCCGCGTGGTGCCAACCAAAAAATTGATGGATGAGGCAATGGGCGCTGCTGCTAAAATTGCTGAAAAATCCATGATGGCTGTGATGGCAGCAAAAGAGGCCGTTAATCGTTCTTACGAAACAACGCTGGATGAAGGATTGCTATTCGAACGTCGCTTATTCCATTCGCTCTTTGCGACGGAGGACCAAAAAGAAGGAATGGCCGCCTTTATCGAGAAACGCGAAGCACAGTTTCGCGACAAATAAAGAAAATTGGGGGCGTTTTTAGTGTTTTTGGTCTCTGACCTGTTGACTCAGCTTCGAGTCGGGCCTAAAGACGCGACCTCAGGAATATGTAACCCAAACAGTGGGATTTGAATCGCATGGCAAACACGCCTCAATCTAAAAAACGCGCACGTCAATCAGAGCGTCGTGCAGACGTTAATAAATCACGTCGTTCACGTATCCGCACTTTCTTGCGCAAAGTTGAAGAAGCAATCGAGAGTGGTGATCGTGACGCGGCTTCTGCCGCTCTGCGTGCAGCACAGCCTGAGTTGATGCGCGGCGTCACAAAAGGTATCTTTCACAAAAATACAGCAGCGCGTAAAATGTCACGCCTGTCTGCTCGCGTGAAAGCAATCGCATAAGAATTTGAAATTATATGTATCTCACGGAATGCGTCGCCCTGCGGGTGGCGTATTTTTTGTTGCGTAAAAAAGTTTCGAAAAGAGATTCTTTTCAGGAAAAGTAAGAGTCAAGCTATAAGAATTGTTGCCCTCAACAATTCGAAATTGTTACCTTGTACTTGCGACTCGCATCGCCTGGGGGGGCAGCTGGTTTTATGAAGCGTACATGTGCGCTGACTCGTAGTTTTACTACGAAAACCACTACTGCCCATTCATAAAATTGACTACTTGATCGCCTGGTGTGTGCCATATCAGGGCCCTGTGGTTTTTGTGCGTTACGAGTCGAGGGACACAAAAAATATAAGAACGGACGACACATGGCGCAGGAAATTTGGGGAGAGATCAAAGAAACGATCAAGCAAACAGTTGGAGCGAATAACTTCAACACGTGGATTGCACCCCTAAATTTTTGTGAAATCGAAAATGGCGTTGCGGTTTTTGAAGTGCCCACCAATTTCATCGGAAACTACGTTGCCCAAAACTTCTCTGACGTGCTGTTGTTCCAACTATCCACATTGTTCGGTGATGTGCGTCGTTTGCGTTTTGATGTTGCCACTTCGGTACAATCTGCACAGCCAAAAGCGCGCAAAGTGGTTGAGAATGTTGAACACGAAGCGAAATCATCTGACGAACTTCCTGGAGCCCCACTGGACCCGCGCTTCAAGTTTGACACATTCGTTGTCGGTAAACCAAATGAACTAGCGCACGCCGCTGCGCGACGTGTTGGTGAAGGCGAAGCCGTCAGTTTTAACCCACTATTTCTGTATGGCGGGGTTGGTTTGGGTAAAACCCACCTAATGCACGCAATTGCATGGGAATTACAAAGCCGCAGACCTGATCTTAACGTGGTGTATCTATCCGCTGAACAATTCATGTACCGATTTGTTCAGGCTTTGCGCGAACGTAAAATGATGGATTTCAAACAGCTGTTCCGTTCAGTTGATGTTCTAATGGTGGACGATGTTCAATTCATTGCGGGCAAAGACAGCACACAGGAAGAGTTTTTTCACACCTTCAACGCACTTGTTGATCAAAACAAACAAATCATCATCTCAGCAGATCGCGCACCAGGCGAGATAAAAGACCTAGAAGAGCGCATTAAAAGCCGTCTACAGTGTGGTTTGGTCGTTGATTTACATCCAACCGACTATGAGTTGCGCCTTGGCATTTTGCAGTCCAAGGTCGAGCAGTACAGCACCCAATATCCAGACGTCACATTTGATAAGAATGTGTTGGAATTCCTTGCATTGCGCATTTCGACCAATGTGCGCGTTCTTGAAGGGGCGCTAACACGTTTATTCGCATTTGCGTCACTTGTTGGCCGCCACATCACGCTCGAGGTGACCCAAGATTGTTTGGCCGATATTTTACGCGCCTCTGAGCGCAAAATCACTGTCGAAGAAATTCAGCGCAAGGTTTCAGAGCATTACAACATTCGTTTGTCTGATATGATCGGACCAAAGCGTTTGCGCACCTACGCCCGCCCACGTCAGATTGCAATGTATTTGGCCAAACAAATGACCAGCCGCAGCTTACCTGAAATCGGACGCCGTTTTGGTGGTCGTGATCACACAACTGTTATGCATGGTGTGAAACGTGTTGAGGAATTAAAGGTCCAAGACGGGCAAATCGCAGAAGATTTGGAAATGCTGCGCCGCGCGCTTGAGGCATAAGCAAAATACACTCCGCTAAACATCCATGACCAAGGCCAATTGGCCTTGACGGTGGTGTTATTTCCGTTGACAACAGAGAAAAGACTTGAGCCGGCAGTTGAATGTCGTATTTTACCAGTCCCGGCTAAGATAGGAGCAAGGATTATGAAGCTTAGCATTGAGCGTGGCGCTCTGTTAAAAGCAGTTTCTCAGGCACAATCAGTTGTGGAACGGCGCAACACGATACCAATCCTTGCAAATGTTCTGATCGAGGCCGAGGGCGAACATGTGCAGTTCCGTGCAACTGACTTGGACATCGAAGTTGTCGACAAAACGGTAGCTCAGGTTGAACGCGCAGGCGCAACCACGGTTTCTGCTGTCACGCTGCATGAAATCGTTCGCAAACTACCAGACGGCGCCTTGGTCACACTGACCGACGATGCAGCCAAGGGTCGCCTGACAGTGGACGCAGGGCGATCAAATTTCTCTTTGGCGACCCTGCCAAAAGAAGATTTTCCAGTGATGGCATCATCTGAATACGATTCAAATTTTTCGGCACCTGCGCCTGTGCTGCGCCGACTGTTTGATAAATCTAAGTTTGCTATTTCTACCGAAGAAACACGCTATTACCTGAACGGTGTTTACATGCACATTGCGGACGCTGATGGGGGTCAGGTGTTGCGCTGTGTCGCAACAGATGGTCACCGTTTAGCACGCATTGATGCCGATCTACCCGACGGCGCATCCGACATGCCGGGCATCATCGTCCCGCGCAAAACAGTTGGTGAACTACGCAAACTGCTGGAAGATGACGATGTTCAGATCGCTGTTTCCGTGTCAGAAACCAAGGTCCGCTTTGCGACCCCTGAAATCACCCTAACATCCAAGGTCATTGACGGCACCTTCCCAGATTATCAACGCGTCATTCCCGCGGGCAACACCCGCCGCCTAGAAGTTGATGCAAGCGAATTTGCCAAGGCGGTAGATCGTGTTTCAACCGTTTCATCAGAGCGGTCGCGGGCGGTAAAATTGTCCCTAGACGAAGATCGTTTGGTCCTGTCTGTGAATTCCCCTGACAGCGGCGCCGCAGAAGAGGAATTGGCGGTGGCTTATGGGGACGAACGTTTGGAAATTGGATTTAACGCCAAATACCTGCTTGAAATTGCCAGCCAAGTTGATCGCGAAAACGCTGTATTTATGTTCAACTCATCTGGTGATCCCACATTGATGCGCGAAGGCAATGACACGACAGCAGTCTATGTTGTTATGCCGATGCGTGTGTGATCCGCGGGTCGGCATTGGGTAGGTAATGTTACATCTATCTACCCTTGTTCTCTCTCATTTTCGCTCTCACAAACTGGCGCGTTTGACATTTGATCAGCGCCCTGTTGCAATTTATGGCAACAATGGTTCGGGCAAAACAAACATCCTCGAGGCTGTATCCCTATTTTCCCCAGGTCGAGGCATGCGACGCGCCAGCGCATTGGATATGACACGTCGACCCGAAAGCTTGGGTTGGCAACTCCAATCTGACCTTGTTCGGAATGAACGTATTCATCAGACAAAAATCACATCTGACAAAGGTGCCGCACGGCGGGTTTTAATTGACGATAAACCTGTATCGCAGCTCGCCCTTGGGGAAATATCACGGGTCATTTGGTTGGTACCCGCCATGGACCGTCTATGGATAGAAGGTGCAGAAGGACGTCGCCGTTTTCTGGATCGTATCACGCTTAGCTTTTTCCCCTCTCACGCCGAAGCGTCATTGAATTATGAAAAGGCGATGCGCGAACGTAATAAGTTGTTGAAAGAGCAAATTCGCGATGCCCATTGGTATCGCGCCATCGAATTGCAAATGGCGCAAACTAGTATAGAAATTCACACGGCGCGGATGCGTGCGCTGGACCTGATACAAAACGCACAAGACACAGCCACCACTGAATTTCCAGCAGCGCAGTTGACACTTGAACAAAGCGAGGGCGACATGCCCACCTTGGTCGATGACTTGAAAAGCGCACTTGAGGAAAGCCGGTTCCGTGACATGGCCGCTGGCCGCACCTTGGTCGGGCCGCATCGCACGGATATGATCGGTGTATTTCAGCGCAAAGGTGTTCTTGCCAAGGATTGTTCAACGGGTGAGCAAAAGGCATTGTTAATTTCCATGATCCTTGCCAATGCGCGCGCGCTAAAGGACCAGATTGGCGCGGCACCATTGGTCCTGCTGGATGAGGTTTCGGCACATTTGGATAATCAACGACGCGCGGCCCTCTATCAAGAGATCTGTGATTTAGGTGCACAGGCATGGATGACGGGCACTGAAATCGATGTTTTTCATGAACTTGGTGATCGTGCGCAGGCGATACATGTGACGGATGCAGACGGCCTGTCACACTGCACGCAACATGAGTCTTGTTTAATCTGATCATCGCGCGTAGTGCATCGGTCAAAGGATCGGTTCATGACGGCAAGCATTTTTGATTTGGCACTTTATGCGGGTGGGATTTTCGTCCTGTTCCTAACACCTGGGCCTGTGTGGATGGCAATTGTCGCACGTACCCTGTCTGGGGGTATTGGCTCTGCATGGCCCTTGGCGCTTGGGGTTGTGGTGGGCGATATTTTA
The DNA here is from genome assembly GCA_000472185.1 of Rhodobacteraceae bacterium HIMB11. GTDB lineage: Bacteria > Pseudomonadota > Alphaproteobacteria > Rhodobacterales > Rhodobacteraceae > HIMB11. Next base: position 116,449 of record AVDB01000001.1, read on the forward strand.
TGGCCGATCCTCGCAATCCTTGGAGTAAGCTGGGTCGCAACGCAATATGACGGATTTTTGGATGTCCTGAAATATGCGGCCACCCTGATCTTTTTCGCCCTTGGGATCAGCCTGATCCGCAATGCCGATCAGTCCATAAGCGGGGACAATAGATTGACCAGACCAGGCCAATGGGCGGGTTTCATTGCTGGTGTTGCGATCATCCTCAGCAATCCAAAAGCGATCTTATTTTACATGGGTGTTCTGCCCGGATTTTTTGATCTCTCTGGCGTCACCACACTGGATATCATCGCGATTTGCACGATCTCAGCGATTGTTCCCTTCCTTGGCAACCTTGGGCTTTCGTTGATGGTTGACCGCGTACGCCATCTTCTGAACTCTCCTTCAGCGCTGCGTAAGGTCAATATAATTTCTGGCCTTCTCTTGATCGTGGTGGGTATCGTCATCCCCCTGACTTAACACACAAAATATTGTGTTGGGGCGTGACATTCGCCCCCAGAAATCGTATAATTTCGCAAAAGAATAAAAGGTGGCATGAATGTCAGAGCCAGAGCAAAACAACAATTCATACGGCGCAGAATCTATTAAGGTTCTCAAAGGGTTAGAGGCAGTTCGCAAACGTCCCGGAATGTATATCGGGGATACGGACGATGGCTCTGGTCTGCACCATATGGTGTATGAAGTTGTCGACAATGGCATTGACGAGGCGTTGGCGGGACACGCCGACTATGTTCACGTGAAAATTCATGCCGATAGCAGCGTTTCGGTGCGCGACAATGGCCGCGGCATTCCCGTTGATATGCACCCAGAAGAGGGCGTTTCAGCAGCCGAAGTCATCATGACACAACTACACGCTGGCGGTAAATTTGACAGCAACTCTTATAAGGTGTCTGGCGGTCTGCACGGTGTGGGTGTTTCTGTTGTGAACGCCCTATCCGTCTGGTTGGAGTTAAAGGTTTGGCGCAATGATAAAGTCCATATCGCACGCTTTGAACATGGTGAAACCGCCGAACACCTAAAGGTGATTGGCGATGCGAATGGAGAAAAGGGAACCGAGGTTCGCTTTCTTGCCTCAACCGACACATTCTCAAACCTCGAATACTCATTTGAGACGTTGGAAAAGCGTCTGCGGGAATTGGCGTTTTTGAATTCAGGGGTGCGCATCATTCTTGAGGATGAGCGTCCTGCGGAACCTCTTCGGACCGAGTTGTTCTATGAAGGTGGCGTAAAGGAATTCGTCAAATATCTGGACCGTTCAAAATCATCTATGATGCCAGAACCCATTTTCGTCACGGGTGAACGTGACGATATTGGGGTTGAGGTCGCGATGTGGTGGAACGACAGTTATCATGAAAACGTTCTACCCTTTACCAACAACATCCCACAGCGTGATGGTGGGACGCATATGGCGGGTTTCCGTGCCGCGTTAACCAGAACGATCAACAATTATGCACAAACCAGTGGTATCGCCAAAAAGGAAAAGGTGAACTTTACAGGTGATGATGCCCGCGAGGGCTTAACCTGCGTGTTATCGGTCAAAGTGCCTGACCCCAAATTTTCCAGCCAAACCAAAGATAAGCTGGTTTCGTCAGAAGTTCGACCCGCTGTCGAAAGCCTGATGAACGAAAAACTGGCCGAATGGTTTGAGGAAAATCCAAACGAAGCCAAAACAATCGTTGGTAAAATCATCGAGGCAGCCCTTGCCCGCGAGGCGGCGCGCAAGGCGCGCGAACTGACCCGTCGTAAAACGGCACTGGATGTGAATTTCCTTGCTGGTAAGTTAAAAGATTGTTCGGAAAAAGACCCATCCAAAACCGAAGTATTCTTGGTCGAGGGTGACTCGGCTGGGGGGTCCGCGCAAACAGGGCGTGATCGTCGAACACAGGCAATTCTGCCCCTTCGCGGTAAAATCCTAAACGTGGAACGCGCACGATTTGACCGCATGCTGGCCAGTCAGGAAATCGGCAACCTGGTCATGGCATTGGGCACAGGGATTGGGCGCGATGAATTCAATCTGAGCAAACTGCGTTACCACAAGATTGTCATCATGACGGACGCCGACGTTGACGGCGCGCACATCCGTACACTGTTGCTAACATTCTTTTACCGCCAAATGCCTGAACTGGTGGAGGCTGGCCATTTGTTCGTCGCCCAACCCCCACTTTATAAGGTCAGCCGTGGAAAATCCGAAGTTTACCTAAAGGATCAGGGCGCATTGGATGACTATCTGGTTCAGCAGGGGATTGATGGTGCGGTTCTACGCCTCGGCTCAGGTGCCGAAATGGCGGGGCAGGATTTGGCCCGCGTTGTGGAAGAGGCGCGCCAACTACGCCGCGTTTTAGAAGCCTTCCCAACGCATTACCCACGCCATATTTTGGAACAAGCCGCCATTGCAGGTGCATTTGTCCCAGGCGCCGTTGATGCAAACCTACAGGGAATTGCAGATCAGGTTGCGGAACGTTTGAACCAAATCGCGTTGGAATATGAACGCGGTTGGACAGGACGTATTACCCAAGATCACGGCATTCGCCTGTCGCGTATTTTGCGGGGGGTTGAGGAAATGCGTACTCTTGATGGCCCAATGTTGCGATCAGGTGAAGCGCGTAAGGCCGGCAGCTTTACCGAAAGCCTTAAGGAAGTCTATGGCAGCACCGCGACATTGGTGCGCAAAGACCGCAGTTTGGCCATTCATGGGCCACTGGATCTATTGGATGCCATCCTGAAAGAAGGTGAAAAGGGTCTGACATTGCAACGCTACAAGGGTCTAGGTGAAATGAATCCTGATCAATTGTGGGAAACCACATTGGACCCAGATGCACGTACCCTTTTGCAAGTCAAAATCGAAGACGCTGCCGAGGCCGACGATTTGTTCACGAAACTTATGGGCGATGTCGTCGAACCGCGCCGCGAGTTCATTCAAAGCAATGCGCTAAGCGTCGAAAACTTGGATTTTTAATCTGACCGCAAACAAGCGATGAATTGGTCAATCATATCATATGTGATTGACCAATCGCAGACCAACCGTCCCATAATCATTTGGTCCATCGGACCCTCGACATCATCCCAATAATATACGGCACCTGCGGCCTCTGCACGTTTGTGTAGCGCACGGGGCATATCGAAAAAGGTCATGTTGCCATCTGGATTGCCACGCAACTGCACATCGGGGATTGTTTCCAGCCCCGCTTTTAGACGCGCGAAATTTTCATTTGCGCGGCGTGCCAGATCCAGCCACAATTCATCCGTAAGATAGGCCAACATCTGCGCCGACAAATAACGGTGCTTGGAAAACAGATGCGCCCCACGTTTGCGACGTAGTTCAAATTCCCATGCATGTTTCGGATCGAAAAAGATTACACCCTCAACCCCCATCAATCCGTTTTTCGTTCCCCCAAAACTGAGGGCATCAACACCCGCACGCCATGTCATTTCAGCAGGCGACGCATTTCGCGCCACAATTGCGTTCGTAAATCGCGCACCGTCCATATGCAGGGCAAGGCCATAGGTTTTTGCCACTTTGGAAATGGCCTGCACCTCTTCCACGGAATAGGAATGTCCCTTTTCAGTGATTTGAGTAATGGAAACAGGCCCGCGTTGGGGGCCGTGAACGCCACGATTTTCTTCACCTTCGATCGATTTGATCAAGGCCTCTGGGGTGATTTTATCGCTATCGCCAACCAAGGTCAGCTTGCCGCCACCCATGTAAAATTCTGGCGCATTACACTCATCCTCGTGAATGTGCGACACGGGTGAGCAGAAAACCGTTTCCCATGGCTGAGACAAAGTAGACAGCGCCAACGCATTCGCGGCCGTTCCCGTGCTAACCAAATATACTGCGGCATCAGGTGCTTCAAATTTCTCCCGAACCAGGCGGGTCACCTGTTCCATCTGTGGATCGGCCCCATAGCTGGGCAAGTATCCAGAATTGGCCGAAACCATTTGATCCAAAACTTGTTGCGGCACAGGTCCCGCATTGTCAGAGGCGAAAAACATTATTCAGGCTCCTCAATCAGATGATTTTCCCAATCATCTTCATCCACTTCAAACTCTGGAACGGTCATACCCTGAACAGAAACCCCTGCATCATGCACAGACTGTGGTGTTCCCGAAACCAAGGGGTGCCAATCATACAGCGGCAAACCATCCCATAGTAATTTATAGGCACAAGTTTTCGGCAACCAATAGGCATTTTGTTCAATCGTATCAGGATTTAGGACAATACATTCGGGAACGAATTGATGGCGTATGTCATATTGTCCGCACCGACAGGTTCGATCGTCCAATAACCGACAGGCGACACGTGTTAGATACACATCACCCGTATCTTCATCCTCAATCTTATTTAGGCAACATTTGCCACACCCATCGCAGAGGGCTTCCCATTCAATGGGGTTCATGTCTTTTAGCGGTATTTTCTCCCAAAACTTTGGGGATAATCCACCGCGTTTTATGGGATCAGTACTCATAACGATTGAAGGATTTCACGCACTTGTGCACAATCCGCATCCATCTGGGTGATGAGCGCATCAAGTCCGTCAAATTTCAATTCAGGACGCAGGAAATCAACCAAACCGACAGATAAGGTTGATCCATATAAATCGCCTGAGAAATCGAAAATAAACGTCTCTAAATTGGGCGTATTTTCACCAAACATTGGACGTACACCCAGGGATGCCGCCCCGTGATAGGATCCCACATGTGGACCATCCAGCACATCAACAATCACGGCATAAACACCCAATTTTGGCAAATGCAGCCCATCCAGTGCCATATTCGCAGTTGGATAACCCAGTTCACGACCACGTTGTTCACCGCCGATCACCTCACCCTCGATGCGGTGCCAATGGCCCAACTGAGCGGCCGCATCACGCGGGCGCCCATCTGACAATGCGTTTCGGATTGCGGTTGACGAAATTTGAATGCTGGCATCTTCGATCAGGGGGGCAATTGTTACGTCAAACCCCATCTCTTGACCAAATTTCACCAAATCCATGGTTGTACCCGCGCGTCCTTTTCCGAAACAAAAATCAGCGCCAACAACCACGTTAACCAAACCTAAACCATCCACAATCACGTGCTGCGCAAATTCGCGCGGTGTTAATGCTGCAAGCGATGCATTGAAATTCAATTGGTACAAGCGTTCAATTCCCAATTTCGCCAAGCGTGTTTCGCGGGCATGCGCATCCATCAAACGAAATGGGGCAGCATCGGGCGCAAAATAGCTGCGCGGATGGGGTTCAAATGTCAAAATACCCAACGGTGCATCATGGCGTTTTGCACCATCGCGTGCCAAATCAATGACCGATTGATGGCCTAAATGCACACCATCAAAGTTGCCAATCGCAACACTGGCACCTTTATCATTTGGATCGACGAACTGATAATCGCGGACAACTCTCATATGACTGAGGTAAACTGCGCCCGCCGCTGATGCAAGCGGCAACACTGCGTCATGTGATGTTAGTCAAACTTACGGCTTGGCGCCATAACCATGGCTTCACCAACCAGCACCTTTTTGCCTTCAACTTCGCATTTGCATTCAAGCTTTACGCGTCGCTTATCAATAACGATGTCGGTGACTTTCACCTCTGCATAAACCAGATCACCGGGACGCACAGGGGCCAGAAACTTTAGGTTCTGGCTCATGTAAATTGTGCCATGCCCAGGCAGTTGTTCACCGATCACAGCAGAAATCAGACCAGCCGTCAGCATACCGTGCGCAATGCGCCCTTCAAAGATTGTATGTTGTGCATATGCATCGTCCAAATGTACTGGATTGCGATCGGTGGATACCTCGGCAAACATTTCAATGTCTTTGTCTGTCACAACCTTGCGGATGTAACGCGTCATTCCCATTTCGATATCTTCGATGCAAATTGTGCCGCGCGGTTGATTGTCCAACATCTGATTTCCCTGTTCGATGCGTAATAATAATTACTTTATACATATATAATTGTAATTTTATTACTTTGCAACTGCAGAAAACAAGATGTTGCACACGCGAAACAAATCCTAGTGCATAGAGAATCCACTGAATTTATTGTGTATTACAATTTATAAACAGTGACTTAGCGCAAAAAGCCAATTGAATATGTCGGATCCAACTGTTTTTCCGAAACATACTGCGACAATTTTTCAGGATCAGGCTGTGTCACCGTCGCGGTTTCTTTGGCCGCTAATCCGCCCGTAATAAACAAACTATCGATTCCCTCGCCTAGTGCGCCTTGGATATCGGTTGTGATCCCATCGCCAATCGCCAGAATACGATCATCTGGGATATTTGGGCGAATGGCCGACAATCGGCGGCGCGCCAAATCATAGATCGGCGCATGGGGTTTCCCAAAATAAAGCGAGGTACCACCCATTTCACTGTACGCCTGTGCCACCGCACCCGCGCACCATTCACGTTTGTCGCCACGGTCCACAATAATATCTGGGTTCGCACAAAGCAGTTTTAGCCCCTTTTGTTTGGCATAAAGCAGGGGCGCACGCACATCATCGGGTGTGCCATCGGCGGTTGGTAGGCCCGTGCAAACAATACCCTCGGCCTCTTCAATCGGGACATGCGAAATCTGAATCGGATCATCAATCAGTTTTAAAGGTTCGAAAAAGGGAAGTTCCGCGTTAGTACCAATGAAATAGATTTTCTGTCCAACAGCACCCAAGAACAACGCAGAACGCGCGCTGTCACCTGATGACGCGATACTGTCCCATGCATCGCATGCAACACCGAAATCGGCCAATTGCTGCTCCACTTGGGCACGGGGTCTGGGTGAATTCGTTACCAATACAACAATGCCACCGCCCGCGCGATATTCGATCAAGGCCTTATTCGCGGCATCAAAGGCACGCACACCGTTATGCACGCACCCCCATAGATCCACGAACAAGGCATCATACTGCGCCGATATATCGGATAGGGCGTTGACGATCCGTGTCATGGTAATCCGCCTTACACGGCCAAAACAGGAATAATCTGCTTCTTACGGCTCATCACACCGGGTAGAACCACGGTGTCACCTGTGACGATCGCGCCAAATGATTTTTCGGCAACTGATTTGACTAAATCGTTGGGCACCAGCAATGTCGCCTCTTCGTTTAGAATATCGACGACGAACAGCAAAACCTGATCCGCGCCATCTTCTGCCGCGACGCCCACCATGCTGGCCATCAGGCTATCTTTGCGATCCAGAACGATTTTCGGCGCTGTGGTTTCCAAAACAGACACGCGGAACTGTTTTCCACCCACTTCATATTCCTTGGAATCCATGCGCAACAATTCGGCATCGCTGAACGCCGATACATCTGATTTCGCCTCAAACAAATCAGCGACATAGGCAGCCATATCAATTCCCAGATCATCTGCCAATTTCTGGGCAACCGCACGATCATGATCAGTTGTTGTTGGGCTGCGGAATTCCAGTGTGTCAGACAAAATACAGGATAGGGCCGCGCCCTTGATCGCTTCGGGCATTTTTGCGGCATCATCCCCCATCAGATCGTACATAATTGTTGCTGTGCAGGCCAACGGACGGATCGTGATATCAATGGGACCCTTCGTTTCCAAACCACCCACCAATTTATGGTGATCAATAATGGCCTGAATATCCGCATCATTGATACCATCGGGCAATTCAGCGGGGTTATTCGTATCAACGATCACAACAGGTGCGCCAGCATCCACACCGTGAATGATTTCTGGCTTATCAAGGTTCCAACGCTTTAGAACGAATGCGGCCTCGGTATTGGGTTCACCCAATAGTTTTGGTGCGGCCGCAATGCCTTTTACCTCGTTCAAATACCATGACCAAACAATGGGAGAACCAGTTGAATCTGTGTCAGGGGATTTGTGGCCAAAAATCTGTAGTGTCATTGCAGTCGTCCTTTGCAAAATCATCTTTTGCGCGCCTTATACGCCGCGTTCGGACGATTGTCACCTAGTCAGAGGCGCGCAGGAATACTGGTTTTTCGGGCGATGACATTTCAGGTTGATATGCATATCCACCCACCGTAAAATCATACAGCGCATCTACCGTTTTGATGCGATTTTCCACAATAAAACGGGCCATCGATCCACGCGCACGTTTTGCATAAAAACTGACGATACGTGGGCCTTTTTCATGTTCCTCATAGAATTGCGGCGTGATGACGCGCAAGGATAGTTTTTTCAAATCAACTGCCCCAAAATATTCTTGGGATGCGCAGTTGACCAAAATCTCTGATCCCGCTGCCTCTGCGTCTTGGTTCAGCTCGGCTGCGATCCGATCACCCCAATATTCATAGAGTGAGGATTTGCGTCCTACTTTCAAACGACTGCCCATTTCCAAACGATACGGTTCAATTTCATCCAAGGGGCGCAACAAACCATAAAGACCCGACAAAATACGCAAATGATCCTGCGCCCAGCGCAACGCATCCTCATCAATCGTTGCGGCCTCAAATCCTTGATAGGTGTCGCCAGCGAATGCAAAAACCGCGGCTTTCTTTTCTTGTTCACCAAATTCAGAAAATCGCGTTTTGTTCAACTTGGCCAATGGTTCGGACAAATACATCAAATCCCGCAATCCTTGGATTGTCAGACGTCCTGCGGCCTTCGCCAATTTTGTGGCGTCCTCGGGAAAACGCGGCTGCGTGACCGTCACATCCGTTAAGGGCGACATATCAAGTTTTTTGGCAGGCGAGACGACTACAAGCATTTGAACATCCTTTCATATCCCTGATTTAGAGTGATGTAGGGCGCTATTCAACATACTTTGCAAAAGCAGTGGATGGAGCCACATATTCAATGCGCGGCAATGACAGCCAAGAACGCCGATCCGAACCGTTCCGCACGTCGATCGCCCAAGATACGGTTCATCGAAACAGCATCTCGCGGCTTTAGTTCAGCAATCTTTGCAAGGAGTGATGCGGAACAACTCATCGGTTTTTCCGTGCCGCATTCGCCCCGCATCAGATCCGCCTGCGCCTCAAGCAATTGGTCATAAACGGTGCCTTCATTACGGCCTGCGAACTTTTTTCGGCTCGGGTGCATTTCCTGAACCTCACCCGCAATGACCTTAAGGAATGCCGCACCATAGGTATCCAGCTTTTTTGACCCTATTCCGCTGATTTTGGCCATTTCATCGAAATTCTTGGGACGTTTTTGGGCCATTTCGATCAGGGTTTTATCATTGAAAACGATATAGGCGGGAACATCCGCCTGTTCTGCCAAAAAACGCCGCTTGGCCTTTAGCGCAGACAAAAGCGGTGCATCCTCGTCCGACACAAGTGTCTTTACATTTGGTCGTGATTTTTCAACCTTCAGCGTATCCATACGCAATGTGATGGATTGTTGATCCTTTAAAATCGATAGACCCGCTTGGGTCATGCACAACGCCCCATGGCGGGTGGGATCAGGACGCGCCAGATCATGGCCCATCATCTGCCGAAAAATACCTTGCCAGTTCTGTTTGCTGATATCACGTCCCACGCCAAAGGTGGGCAAATCGGCATGGCCATGTTGACGCATTTTTTCGGTATCGACCCCGATCAAAATATCAATCAAATGGCCTGCGCCAAAGCGTTCATCCGTGCGCAGCATCGCAGAAAGTGCCTTGCGCACGGCCGTCGTGCCGTCAAAGGTTTCAGGTGGTTTTTCGCATAGGTCACATTTGCCGCAATTCTGCGCCTGTTCCCCAAAGTATCCCAATAGGACAGAACGTCGACATTCCAACGCCTCGGCCAATCCCAAGAGGGCATTCAAACGCCCATGGTCGGCATGGCGACGCTCGGGGGGCGCAAGGCTTTCATCAATTTGGGTGCGCCGAAAACGAATATCTTCTGCACCATATAGCGTCAGGGTTTCAGCCTCGGCCCCATCACGTCCCGCGCGACCAATTTCCTGATAATACGCCTCGATTGATTTGGGCAGATCCGCATGCGCCACCCAACGGATATCGGGGTTATCTACGCCCATGCCAAAGGCCACCGTGGCCACCACGATTAAGCCCTCTTCTTTGTTAAAGCGTTCCTCAACCACACGCCGATCAACGGGGTCCATTCCCCCATGATAGAAACAGGTTTGGTGCCCTTCGTCCGCCAATGCCTTGGCCAGGCTTTCGGTTTTTGATCGTGTGCCGCAATACACAATCCCCGACTGCCCACGCCGCGCATCGGCATAGGAAACAATCTGTCGGCGCGGATTGTTTTTAACCGCAAAAGCAAGATGAATGTTTGGGCGATCAAATCCACGTAGGAACGTTTTTGGCGGATGATCATCAAATAGGCGCGCAACGATTTCCGCGCGTGTTTCGGCATCTGCAGTGGCCGTAAAGGCAGATAGTGGGACACCCAGCTGTCGGGGCAATTCGCCAATCTTTAGATAATCGGGACGAAAATCGTGACCCCACTGACTGACGCAATGGGCCTCATCCACCGATATCATACCGACGCGATACCGACGTAATACCGACGTGATTTGCGCGGATCCCAAACGCTCGGGTGCGAGGTACAAAAGACGCAGGGAGCCATCCTCAAGTCCCGCGAAAATTTCATCATTTTCTTCTTGGGTATTTGCCGATGTCAGCGCCCCAGCCCCAACACCAATGGAACGCAAGGCACGGACCTGATCGCGCATCAATGCAATCAGCGGGGATACCACAATCGTCACACCATCGCGCAATAGGGCAGGCAGTTGATAACAAAGGGATTTTCCACCACCCGTAGGCATAATGGCCAGAACATTTTCGCCCTGCGTGACCGCATCAACAATATCCTTTTGCCCGGGTCTGAAGTCATCAAACCCGAATACATCGCGCAAAACTGCTGATGCCTGCGTCATTATTTACCTTGGCTACTGCTCTTTTTCGCAATGTCCCATAGGTCAATGACCATGACAAGGCACGGAATAGCTAAATATTGCAGGTCTTTGTTTTAATTAAAGAAACGCGCTAAAAATTTCAGGAAGGATGTAATTCTGCAGCGAAATGACAATGATAAACGCCACCAAAGGCGCCAGATCCATTGGGCGTGTATCTGGCAAAATGCGGCGAATGGGTTGGTAGATCGGCTCAAGCAATTTGTTCAAACCAATCCAAATTTGCGCCACCAAAGGCTGATGAAGATTAAGAACCTGAAAATTGATCAGCCAACTCATGATGATGTGGATAATCATCATAAAATACACAACACTTAGGATCAGTTGCAAAGGTCCGTAAATTGCCATCATGGTGAACACTCCTTGGTTACACAGGAGGTAAGGTTTTTTGCGACAAAGAACAAGAGCGCGCTGATTTTATTGGCCATCCGTAATATATGTATCGATTGCCTCAATCTGTTCCGGGGTAATTTTGAGACCCAGCCTCGTGCGCCGCCATACAAAATCGTCTGCCGTTTGAACAAATTCGTTTTGAATGCCCCAATCCAGTTCAGCCGCGGTAACATCACATCCAAAATTCTGTTTTTGATCAGGCGTTTGCGCGACTGTGGCAATGATTTTCGCTGCATTCGTTCCATACATCCGAACCATTCGTGCGGCCCAAGAAGGTGTTAGAAAATCATAGGTATCCAACAGATTTTCGACCAATGCATCAAACCCACCGACGTCAAAATCACCGCCAGGTAATGGGATGCGTTTTGTCCATGGCCCTGATTTGACGCCCAGCACATTTTCGATTTCAAGCAACGCGCTTTCTGCCAATTTTCGATAGGTTGTGATTTTCCCGCCAAAAATATTCAAAACGGGTGCTTGCCCTTCTGAATTATCAACCTTTAACACATAATCCCGCGTCGCGGCCGATGCCGATGACGCGCCATCATCGTAAAGCGGACGCACACCTGAGAACGTCCAAACAATATCATCCTTGGTTACTGGGGTTTCAAAATATTGCGAGGCAAATTTCAATAGATATGCCTGTTCTTCAGCAGTACATTCCACGGGCGCATTTGGATCTAAATGATCCTGATCCGTTGTACCGATCAAAGTGAAATCATTTTCATAGGGAATCGCAAAAATGATGCGCCCATCCGTGCCCTGAAAAAAATAGGCCTTATTATGATCGTATAACTTGCGGGTGACGATGTGGCTTCCACGAACCAATCGCACGCCTTCATTGGTTTTCAATCCCAGTGTTTGCCCCAGTAATTCACCAACCCACGGACCAGCTGCATTCACAATCATTTTCGTCGTGATTTCGTGTCTAACTTGGGTATTTTGATCCAACAGCGTGATAATCCAATGATCTGCCTTTCGGCTGGTCGCAACCACCTTGGTGCGCGTCATGATCGTTGCGCCACGCTGTTTTGCATCCTGCGCATTCAATGTAACAAGCCGAGAATCTTCGATCCAGCAATCGGAATATTCAAATGCTTTATTGAAGGAATTTTTCAACGCACGGCCCTCTTCCGCACGCCGCAAATTTAATGTTTTGGTCGCGGGCAAAACCTCTCGGCCACCCATGTGGTCATAGAGATAGAGACCCAGTCGGATTAACCAATCAGGCCGACGGCCCTTCATCCACGGCATGATCCTTTGCAACAATCGTGATGTTGGCGTGCTGTTATCAAATCGCATGTCGGGTGCGATTGGCAAAACAAAACGCATTGGCCAACTGATGTGCGGCATGGCATGCAGCAAATGTTCGCGTTCAATAAGCGCCTCTTTCACCAATCTGAACTCAAAATATTCTAGGTAACGAAGGCCACCATGAAATAACTTTGTAGAGGCCGACGATGTTGCAGAGGCAAGGTCATTCATTTCGGCCAGACCCACGCGATACCCACGTCCGACTGCATCGCGTGCGATACCACACCCGTTGATACCGCCCCCAATAATAAAGACATCGAAATCATAATCAGACATCTTAAACGCCCCTTAGCCGACCTGGGGCGTTTATGTTCGCATTTTCGTTTTTGGTCAATATTGTTCGTTTGTGATCGTTTTTACACGATGATGGCTTGACCTGTTCGCGCGCTTTCTTGGGCGGCTTGACCCATGCGAACTGCCCACATTCCATCACTCAGTGAAACTTCTGGCTGCCCACCATTGCGCACCATATCAACGAATTTTTGATGTTGATAAAAGGTTGATCCATTGTGATCCCCTGCGGCCAAGATTGTTGGATCGACGGGAATTTCCTTCTGAATCGGGCCTTTTGGGTTGCGCGGGCTGACAATTAACTTAGGCGTTGGACTGGGCCCCAATGTTTCAGTCGGCCAAAATCGTTCGGGACCGGGCACAAGGGATTCAATAATGCCATCTGGCCCTGTTGCGATAATGTGTTCTTGAAATTCAGCACCTTCGGCGAACATGCACAGTTCCAACATGGCGCGCGCACCGCTTGCGAAATCAACGATCACGTACCCATGATCCCAAATATCAGGCACCTGACCATCATAGGTTTCATTTAAATGGTTTACGGCTTGCCCACCCGACGCCATCACGCGAACAGGATCTGATTTCAGAATTAAACGCATCAAATCGAAAAAGTGGCAGCATTTTTCAACAAATGTCCCGCCACTGTTGGCGTTGAAACGGTTCCAATCCCCAACCTTTTCCAGAAACGGAAAGCGGTGTTCACGAATGGTCAACATCCGTGTGCCACCAGTGGATGTCTCTAAATTATCGATCAGTGCTGCAACAGGCGGCATATAGCGGTATTCCATGGCAACCCAGACTGGTGCGGAATACTGCGCGGCAAATTGTTTGATCCGTTCTGCCCCATCTTCTTGGGTGAATAGGGGTTTTTCCATCAGGATCGGGCGATGGGGTGTGTCCAATGCGCATTCCAACTGACGCAAATGTTCGTGATTTGGCGAAACCACCAACAAACAATCAATATCAGGGTCATGTAAAACACCCGCTTCACTGTCAACGAACTTCGCCTTGGGTGCTAATTCAGCCGCCGCCGCACGCATCCCTGCGTCAGGCTCAAAAATGACTGTCGCCTCAACTTCCGGCAGCAATGCGATATTGCGCAGATGCTCTTGGCCCATCATGCCGCAACCGATTATTCCATATTTAACCGTTTTCATAACTGCTCCTATTTTATGCGTGCCACGTATTGGGCAACGTCTGAGTTGATCCAGCTTTTGGAAAATTCAACGGGTTGATCGCGCTGATCGAAACTCAGCCGATCAACACAGACTGTGGTGTCATTAAGGTGCAGATATTCGGGGCACCACGTTGGTTTTGGCTGTAGTCCAATGCGATCCTCGACCCGCGTGATCCATAGATCGAGCGATTTTCGATAATACACATACAGCGCTTCGTTTAGATCCGCAGGGGTGATAGTTTTTGCATGATTTGCATCTAACCAAATCTCTTCCAGCACGGCTGGAATGTCGTTCAAATACCGCATACGGCGGATCCTGAAGCCTTCATTATTAGACCCAAAATAGGGAAATTCAGTGGGTTTAGCTTGCTTGGACACATCAAGAACCTCTGCCCGAGGAAGCCCGCCGCCCTCTAACAATTCCACGCGAAAGAAGGAATAAATCGAATTCACTTCTGATTTGGATCGAATGTAATTTCCCGATCCCTGGACCCGCTCTAACAAGCCTTGCCGCTCTAATTCCGACAATGCTTTGCGCAGTGTACCAACAGATGTTGATAATTGCGCTGCTAAGTCACGCTCCGTGGGCAGACGCGCACCATCCTCCAGGCGACCAGCGGCGATATCGCGGATCAGCAGTTCACTAATCTGAAGATATTTTGGCAGGCTTTGTTGAGTGCTCATCTGATCCAGAACAAAAAATTGATACACTATTGATCTACTATAAATCTGATGCTACGCAAGTGGTAATTCAATGGATGAGGTTGTCATGACGGTTGTTCCCATAACATCGCCAGATTTGGACGCAGTAGAGGTATCGTGGTTCTCCGCTCTGTGTTCAGATGACTATCAATTTTTGGGGCAACCCGATGGATCACTGCGTTCGTCATGGGATCACTGCAGCACAATTGTAAAAACCGCAGAAGAGCATGGGTTTCGCAATATTCTGTGCCCTTCATCCTATCAGGTGGGCCAAGACACACTAAGCTTTGTCGCGGGCTGTGCCCCAATTACCGATCGGATCAACATGCTGGCCGCTGTGCGGTGCGGAGAAATGCAGCCAATCATGTTGGCGCGTACGATCGCGACATTGGATCACATGATGCACGGACGATTGACCGTAAACATTATCAGTAGCGATTTTCCAGGTGAAAAGGCGGATAGCGCATTTCGCTATCAGCGTTCGCGCGAGGTGGTCGAAATCCTGAAACAAGCCTGGACGCAGAACGAAATCAACTATCAGGGCGAAGTTTACAATTTCCTGGGTCTGACAACAGATCCGGCCAAACCGTATCAAACGGGCGGACCGCTTTTGTATTTTGGCGGATATTCACCCGCAGCGCTGGAACTATGCGGTCAGCACTGTGATGTGTATTTGATGTGGCCTGAACCCAAAGAACAAATTGCAGAACGGATGAAGGCCGTGAATGCCGTGGCAGAGCGTTATAATCGCACATTAGACTATGGTTTACGCGTTCATGTGATCGTCCGTGATACCGAAGCCGAGGCAAAAGAATACGCAGATTACATTGTGTCAAAGCTCGATGATGAACATGGTCGCAAAATCCGCGAGCGGGCACTGGATAGCACATCCTTGGGCGTTTCGCATCAGGCCAAGAACCGCGATATTGCAGATGAATTTGGATATGTTGAACCCCACCTTTGGACAGGTGTGGGGCGCGCGCGTTCAGGGTGTGGGGCGGCCATTGTTGGATCTGCGGATCAAGTTTTGAGCGAACTTGAAGCCTATCAAAAAATGGGCATTCGCGCTTTCATTTTGTCGGGCTACCCACATATTGACGAATGCAAACATTTTGGCACCAAAGTGTTGCCGAACATGAAAACATGTTCGCTGCCACATGCATATGGTCGCGTGCCATCTGAAACACCAATGACGCCACTGGGCGCAGGAGTTAGAAAATAATGGAACGTATGTCCCTGAATAATGAGGTTAGCCTATCACGGATCGTCTATGGCATGTGGCGATTAGGCGATGACGAAAATACCAGTCCTGAACACGTGCGCGCCAAAATCGATGCAAGTTTGGATCAGGGCATTACGTCATTTGATCAGGCAGATATCTATGGTGGGTATGAGGCCGAAGAAATTTTGGGAAATGCGCTTTCTGGATCAACGTTGCGCAACAAAATGGAAATCGTAACTAAATGCGATATCATCGCGCCTGTTGGTCGATACGCAAACGCACGTGTGAAATATTATGACACGTCGCGCGCGCATATCATGGCGTCTGTTGATCATTCACTTCGTTTAATGGGGATTGATCACATTGATTTGCTGCTGATCCACCGCCCAGACCCATTGATGGATCATCACGAAACAGGGGACGCATTGGACGAAGTCATTGCATCTGGCAAGGTTCGCAGTGTTGGCGTATCGAATTTTCGACCCTACGACTGGGAACTTTTGCAATCAGCGATGAAAAATCAGCTTGTCACCAATCAAATTGAACTGAGTGTTTTGGCGCATGACTCCTTTGTGAATGGCGATGTGGCCTTTCATCAGCGGATCGGAACACCATTGATGGCATGGTCGCCATTGGCAGGTGGCGCGCTGTTTTCTGGCGATTACCCGGACGTCATGAGCGCCCTATCCAATGTGGCATCACAAAATAATGTCGATGAAACCGCTGTTGCGATTGCATGGCTCTTGGCACATCCCTCTCGCATACTACCTGTGCTTGGTACGAATTCACTTGAACGGATAAAAGGCATGTCAGCCGCATTGGACGTAAAAATGGATCGCCAAACATGGTATGAAATTTACACGGCCGCGCTTGAACGTGAAGTTGCGTAGGGATAAAGATGACAACGCCAACAAGCTTTGATGAGCGCGCATTTCGCGATGCATTGGGTCGCTTTGCGACAGGTGTGACCATTGTCACATGCAACGGCCCAGACGGACCAATGGGGATCACCGCAAACAGTTTTGCAAGCCTCTCGCTTGATCCACCGCTTGTGCTTTGGTCCCCTGCGAAATCCTCGCGTCGTTATGAGGCGTTTGTGAATGCAACTGAATTCGCAATTCATGTCGCGTCATATGACCAACTGGACCTCTGTCGTGATTTCGCGAAGTCAGCAGGCGGATCCAGCGACACTGATTGGAAACAAGCTGCGACTGGATGCCCATATTTAGAGGGTGGTGTTGCACGTTTCATGTGTAAGCAACACGCAACCTTTGACGGCGGTGACCACACGATTATCGTTGGGAAAGTTATTGATTTTCAGGCAACCGAAGGGTCATCATTGATCTTTTCAAATGGAAAATACGTCGCTGGGTAAATTCCATGTGATGGATCTTACGCTACGTAAGCTAAATGATGCAAAAAATAGGAAAAAATCCATAAATATAGGCCTTTTTCGCGTGTTTGATACTATCTTAGCTTGACCAATAATTTCACAAAATGTTAGCGGTAAATATCGGGATACGGTGTGGATATTTGCAGCGGATCCCTAATGGTGAAAAATCACCAATCATAAAAAATTGGGAGAAATTTTTATGGCTATCAACTTCAAAACACTGGGTGCAGCTGCTGTTGCATCTTTCACGCTTGCAGGCGTTGCAAGTGCTGACGTGTGTGACACACCATCAAAATTGGGTGACCTAGGTCGCTTTGACGGTGAAGTCATCACAATCGCGGGCTCTATGGAGGGCAAGGACGAAGAGATGCTAACAAACACTGTTAGCTGCTTTGAAAAAGCAACTGGTGCAGTTGTTAAGTACTCTGGTTCTCGTGACTTTGCGGCATTGATCGTTGCAGATCTTCGCTCAAACAACGCGCCAAACATCGCAATCTTCCCACAGCCAGGTTTGGCGGGTGACATGGCGAAAGAAGGCCACTTAGTACCACTAGGTCAGGCATCTGCTGATTGGATGGCGGCAAACTACGGTGCGGGCCAATCATGGGTTGACCTAGGAACATATGCGGACGCTGATGGAAACAAAAACTTCTATGGTTTTGCGTTCAAAATGGACCTGAAATCATTGGTTTGGTATTCACCAGAGCAGTTTGAAGACAACGGTTATGAAATTCCATCAACTATGGAAGAGCTAATCGCATTGTCAGACCAAATGGTTGCAGACGGCAACACGCCATGGTGTATCGGCGTGGAATCTGGAAACGCGACTGGTTGGACAGCGACAGACTGGATGGAAGACTTGATGCTGCGCACAACGTCTCCTGAAAACTACGACCGCTGGGTATCAAACGATCTACCGTTCAACAGCCCAGAAGTATTGAACGCGATGGAAGTATATGGCCAATTCTCACGCAATGACGATTATGTTGCGGGTGGTGCGTCATCTGTTGCGACAACATTCTTTGGCGATGCGCCAAAGGGTCTATTCTCATCACCAGCAAGCTGCATGATGCACCGTCAGGCGTCATTCATTCCAGCGTTCTTCCCGAAAAAAGGTGAAGAAGTTGCAAACGGTGAAGCGGACTTCTTCTACTTCCCACCATATGCGTCAATCGACCTAGGTAACCCTGTTTTGGGTGCGGGTACTCTTTGGACAATGACCAAAGACTCACCTGCAACACGTGCCTTCTTTGAGTACATGAAAGAAGCATCAGCACACGAAGCATGGATGTCACAAGGTACATTCCTAACTGCGCACAAAGGTGCAGACCTTAACGCATACGCGACACCAGCACTTCGTAAGCAAGGTGAAATTCTGTCAAACGCAACAACATTCCGCTTTGACGCATCTGACCTAATGCCAGGTGCGATCGGTGCGGGCGCGTTCTGGTCAGAGATGACAGCCTTTGCAAACGGTCAAGATGCAAAAACAACTGCCGACAATATTCAGGCAGCTTGGGACGCAATCAAGTAATTCAGATTGCAGACACTATAGCGAAGGGGCGCGGTTGCGCCCTTTCCTCAATTTGAAACATCATTAAATCGTTTCGGACCCACTCATGCGTTCAATTAGACCTGTAATCGCCGGCAATGGTTTGGCAATCATATTAACCGTTGTCTTTCTTCTGCCCACAACAGCCGTAGTTGCCTTCGTTGCGACTGGGCCGATTGATGATTTTTTTGCAAATATCGGTATTTGGCTGCATCGCACGAACGAATGGTCATTTCCAGAATTTGACACTATTGAACGTTTTTCAAAAATTGGTTTCGCAATCCGCGCAATCTTTATCGCAGTCGGAATTTCATTTCTGTATTTCTGGATTTCAAACTGGTTAAACATGGGGCTTGCGCGTGTATCGTCGCGGGGTTCCCTTGGTCGCCAGTCAACAATTATCGAGGCTATTCAACCTTGGATTTTTGTTGGTCCTGCGCTTGTTTTATTACTTCTATTCCTGTTAATCCCCGCCTTTTCAACGCTTAGCATTTCGTTCCAAGAGGCGGATGGCACACCAACTGTTCGCAACTATGCGTTCCTTTGGGATGAATCTGCATTGGGTTATCTGCAATTCCGCTTGGCGATGCGAAACAGTTTGATGTGGCTGATCCTTGTACCGACATGCTGTATTTCTTTGGGTTTGTTGATCGCCGTATTAGCGGACTCAGTACGCTGGGGTATTGTCGCTAAAACGCTGATCTTTGTACCTTTGGCAATCTCATTTGTTGGTGCCGCGGTGATTTGGCGCAATATCTTTGCTGGCGGCGGGATTGAGGCACAGCAAACCATAAACGGTGTCACGCCCTCCTATCAAATTGGTTTGTTAAAAGCCCTGCTTGGTCATACCGCAGAATACAACGAACCGCTGTATAATCTGAAATTTTGGGGCAATTTCTTTCTTATGTGGATTTTGGTTTGGGTCCAAACTGGATTTGCCATGGTCATTTTTTCAGCCGCACTTCGCGGTGTTCCACAAGACACCATTGAAGCCGCAACAATCGATGGGGCCAATCCATTCCAACTGTTCTTCCGTGTGAAACTGCCACAAATTTATTCCACGGTTTTGGTTGTTTGGACAACGCTTGTCATTCTGGTGCTTAAGGTATTCGACATTCCCTATGCCCTGTCCGCGAATGACGACGACAAACTGTTGCTGGCGACAATGATGGAAAATGCGCGCAATAACTGGTCCATCGGTGGTGATAATGTTGACAACCTGTTTGCCTCAATTGCCGTAATGCTGATGCTGACGGTTGTTCCAAACATGATTTTCAACGCGTGGCGCATCCGCCGCGAACAAAAAGAACTTGGCCATTAAGGGGTAGGCGAGATGGTTGCACGATCACTTAGACACGTTGTGCTGGCGCTAATTGTATTCATCTGGGTTGTCCCATTTGTTGCGCTTGTTACGACATCGCTTCGCTCGGAAACCGCGTCAAAGACGTCAGGTTTCTGGACGGCCTTTACGCCAACCGAATTGGGTCACCGCTTTAGCACGCACGAAAAGGGTGCAGCTGAAAAGCTGACCGTGATGACGGGAAATATTTTTGAACGCCTCAACAAGGATGACCCAAGCTTTCCTGTAACGGGCGAAGTAAATTCCATCCTTTTTAAGGGGCGTGTGCCTGACCCCGAGAATCCAGACAAAACCAAGCTGATCCGCAAACTGGTTCCCGCTGGTGAGGTAATGGATGTGCGCGGCGGGGATTTTGTGTTTCAGGAAAATGGCGATTTTACCTGGACCTTCCCCGAGGAAACCGCACCAAAGCCCAAGAAATTAGATGCGTTCATCGATCAGGATCCTGTATTCGGTTCAGATGCCTATGTTGAAGTTTTGTTTGACAATAAAAACGTGCCAAACGCTCTAATCTCATCCTTTATCGTTACAATTCCGGCCACGATCATACCAATCACAATCGCCGCATTTGCCGCTTATGCCTTTGCATGGATGTCATTCCCGGGGCGCGATTGGTTATTTGTTATTGTGGTTTCTTTGATGGTTGTCCCAACCCAGCTTGCCTTTCTTCCTGTTTTGCAAGGGTTTAGCGGCATCGCATCATGGGCGACACAATTGAACCAGTGGCTGACGGATTGCGAGGTAAATGACACTTGTCAAGTTGCCTCAAAATCATTTGCGGGCCTCTGGATTACACATACTGCGTTCGGCCTACCCTTGGCGATCTATCTACTGCGCAACTATATCGTCGGACTGCCCAAAGAACTGTTGCAAAGTGCGCGAATTGATGGGGCCAACCATCTGCAAATCTTTACGAAATTGATTGTGCCACTGTCGGTACCTGCACTGGCATCATTCAGTATTTTCCAATTTTTATGGGTTTGGAACGATTTGATTGTGGCGCTTTATATTGGCCCAAACAATGCCGAGGATTTGGTTTTCCCGATCCGTCTACAGAAACAATTGGGAACATTCAAAGATCAGCTGCACTTACTTAACGCATCAGCGGTCATTTCAATGATTGTTCCTGTCATCGTCTTTTTGTCAATGCAACGCTATTTCATTCGCGGCCTCTTGGCCGGATCCGTCAAGGGTGGATAAATAATGTCAAATCTCAAATGGTGGGAAACCGCCGTCATTTATCAAATTTATCCTCGCTCCTATCAGGATTCGAATGGGGATGGGATTGGTGACCTAAAAGGGATCACATCGCGGTTGGAATACATCGCAGGATTAGGAGTTGATGCAATTTGGATCAGCCCGTTTTTCATGTCGCCTCAGCGGGACTTTGGGTATGACATTTCAAACTATTGCGATATAAATCCTGAATATGGAACGCTTGCTGATTTTGATGAAATGATCGCAAAAATTCATGACCTGGGCATGAAATTGATGATCGACATCGTTCCAGCACACTGTTCGGATTTGCATCCTTGGTTTGAAGAAAGCCGCCAATCGCGCGATAATCCAAAAGCGGATTGGTTTCATTGGGTTGACCCAAATCCTGACGGAACCGTTCCGAACAATTGGCTATCATTCTTTGGTGGCCAAGCATGGAGCTGGGAGCCACGCCGTCAGCAATACTATCTGCACAACTTTCTATCAGAGCAGCCGAATTTGAACCATGCCAATCCAGAGGTTCGAGAGGCGTTGAACCAAGTTGCACGGTTTTGGTTTGATCGGGGTGTCGATGGATTCCGATTGGATGCGGTTCATACAATCAATGGCGATCAGGCACCTTATTTGGATAATACTGCAAATCCAGATTTTGTTCCTGGTGACCTACCACAACAACAACAACCATTTTTCCACCAATTGCACGATATTGCGCAGCTAAATCAGCCGGCAATTCAAACATTCAGTGAAAATTATCGAAAAATCGCCGATGAATACGATGGCGATCGGTTTTTGATGGGTGAAGTGGACGGCGACAAAGGCCGCGCCATGGAGGTCAGCAAAACTTTTACCGATACTGGACGGCTACACGCGACCTATAACTTTGATCTATTGGCATGGGGTGGGTTGAGTGTTGATGGCCTGCGCGATGCGATCAACAATGCCGTTGATGCGTTTAATGGCTCTGGTCGTCTATGTTTTGCCTTTTCAAACCATGACGTTCCACGTTCCGCAACACGTCAACTTACTGCACTGGGTCTTGGTCCTGACCAAAGCGATGCAATGCAACTGTTGCTGCTGAAACTGGAAACGTGTTTAATCGGTTCAAGTTGTGTTTATCAGGGCGAGGAACTTGGCCTTGAGGATGTTACAGATATCCCTGTCGAGCAAATGCAAGACCCCTGGGGCGTAAAATTCGCACCAGCGTTTCTGGGACGAGACACGTGTCGCACGCCGATGGTTTGGGAAAAATCCAATCAACACGGTGGGTTTTCTACAGCAGATGCGACATGGTTGCCTGTTTCCAGTCAACATTTGCAGCGCGCTGGATTGGACATGGCCCAAACAGATGGATCAATCTATCAACAATTTGCGCAATTCTTGGCTTGGCGCAAAAATCAGCCTGCGATCATGAATGCCAATACGATGAGCGCCGTAAGTGGTGATGCGCGTACATTGATATTTGATCGTATCAGCGACGCGCAAACTCTGCGCTGCACCTTTGATTTTGACACACTAACTGCATCCTTTGAGGAGATTTAATTTGGCACAGGTAGAACTTAGAAATGTTGAGAAGACATTCGGCAAAACCCGCGTCATCCGCGACGTTGACCTGTCGATCGAAAAGGGTGAGTTTGTTGTTTTTGTGGGACCATCTGGGTGCGGTAAATCAACCCTACTGCGCCTGATCGCGGGATTAGAAAGCCTGACAAGCGGTGAAATCATCATCGCCGACCGCCCTGTTATGGATTTGCCACCTTCTGAGCGCGGCATTGCAATGGTTTTCCAATCTTATGCGCTTTACCCACACATGAGCGTTTTTCACAACATGGCGTTTTCGCTAAGCTTGCAAGGCGTTGCCAAGGCCGAAATTCAAGAGCGTGTAGAGGCTGCTGCTAAAATTTTGCAAATGGAACATCTATTAGATCGTCGTCCCGCTGCGCTTTCCGGTGGTCAGCGTCAGCGTGTTGCAATCGGACGCGCGATTGTGCGCAATCCAGATGTATTTTTATTCGATGAACCACTGTCAAACCTTGACGCCGCGCTGCGCCATGACACCCGCGTTGAAATTGCAAAATTGCACAAACAACTGGGTGCAACCACGATCTATGTGACCCACGACCAAGTCGAGGCTATGACGCTTGCCGATAAAATCGTGGTGCTAAAAGACGGTGAAATCATGCAGGTTGGTTCACCGATGGATCTGTTTAATTTTCCCGATAATGAATTTGTAGCGGGCTTCCTTGGATCACCCAAAATGAATTTCTTTGATGGCGAATTAACAGATGCGTCGACACCCACATTCAGTGGATCAGGAATGCAGATAAGTGGTCTGCGCCTTGTCGCGACCGACAAATCAAACGGTGCTGCGGCTCGCATGGGTGTGCGGCCACAACATTTGGTTTTGAATCCCAATGGTCAGCTGAAGGGTACAGTGACACTTGTCGAACGCTTAGGTACGGAAACCGTCGTAGAATTACGCACCCAAGACGGAACACCATTCCGTTTCGCGGGACAAGATGTGCCCGAAATAGAGGTTGGTCAGGACCTCAGCTTTGGCTTTGATCCGTCACTGGCTCATCTATTTTAATTAGATCACCTTCATCCATTTCATCCGGATTTGCTCCCATCAAAAGTGGGAGCATTTCAATCCCTGTACTTGTCTGCATTTCATTTTGCGGCGCTTCCTTCCAGCTTAGGGTGTCTAGCGCATCACACGATGAGCAGACAGGCACCCAGTCGGAATGGATGGTGTTACACTTGTCACAAACCCACTGAGGTCCACGCGGCGCTGACAACGCCTTGGTCAACCAGCCGCGCACAACCTCGTCCGAGCTGCCTTCACCACGTTCAATCGCGGCCATGATCGTGAGCGCCCGTGCATCGGGTTCGTTCTCGACGATGTCCCCCAATGCGCGTCGCGCCTCTGGGAAATCTTCGGCTGCTAGGTTTAGTTCAGCCATCATTAAACGGGATTCGATGTGATCTGGGCTCAACTTTGAAAGCTGTGTAAAACGCTTTAGGCGCTCTTGCGGCGTTTCATTTGGTGCAATTTCTGAAAAGGCCGCTGCCAAATCAGGATGTGGCTGACTTTCCCAAGCCTTTTTAATGACGCGAACCGCCAATTTTGGCTTGCCCTGCGCGATATACTCACGCGCCGCCATCGCGGCTGCGGGTACCAAATCTGGTGACAGACGGTTCGCTTCAATCGCCGCTTCTCGTTTCTCGATTGAATTTTCCTCGTCGATAATATCCGCGGCTTGGGACAACGCTAAAACAGCCTCTCGGCGTTTATGAACATCACGTGGAATTTTCCCTTGCTTGAGCTTCGCACCAAGGGTTTTTCGCGCACCCTGCCAGTCGTGCGATTTCGCCTGAAGCTGTAGCAAAACATCCTGCACCTCTTCGTGCTTGGGCTTTAATTCAAAGGCTTTTTGCGCCAGTTTAAGCGCCACATCAGTATCGCCCGTCGCAAGGCGTTGTTTCATGATCCCGCGGACACCCACGAATCGGGTTTGGGGGTCCTTAATCAATTCTTTGTAAATCTGTTCAGCGCGTGTCGTATTCCCCGACATTTCCGCAGCCTGCGCCGCAAGCAAGTTAGTCAAGGTTGGCTGCTGCAGATACCGCTCTGCCTGACCTGCCTTGGTCATCGCGGCATCCGCATCACCCGAGGCAAGGGCCATCATCCCTTCGGACAACGCGCGATACCCACGCCGTTCACGGGATCGATTAAAATAGCGCGAAATAGCAGTGTCATCACCGTTGATAAAACGCAGTGTCGCGACAAGCAGCGACAACAACTTCAACCCAACCCAAATCAACACAACCAGAAGCGTTAAAACAATGACGGCTTCAATTGCACTCAGGGTGTATTCAACCCCACCCAAGGTGATCATCAAATCACCGATGATGGTATTGTCGCCGTCCATCAAATATGTAGCGCCAAAGGCAATAGCCACCACAATCATGAGGAATAACACAATTTTAAACAGTGATGTCAGCATGACTTAGTTTCCTATTTCTCGGCTTAAAATATCTAATTGTTCCAACGCGTCTTGACGTTCTCGCGCTTGATCAATCCATGGCTGCATCTGATCGCGCGCTGCATCTGGCAATGCATCCAATTCGTTCAACGCGCCATTCAAATCGTTCTCACGCAACGCTTGTTCCGCACGCGACAAAACCGCATCCGCATCGTCACCCGTTTTTGGTGTTACTGATCTGGCCTGAAATTGTTTGCGCAGGTAATTGCCAATTCCCGTGAAACCTTCGCTTTCGTTAAGTTCATCACGCGCTGCGTTTAGAGCCGACCGTGCAGCCTCTGCAAAATTATCGCGCAATTCTTGATAGGTTTGAACACCCTCTTCTGCAAACGAACGCAACTGGTTTGGAAGCGCCTGTCCAACCTGTTCATCAAATTCCTGTATGGCGGTGTCAAATGGGCCGCCCGCATCAATCGCAGCACGGATTTGCGCAAGGATACCACGTGCAACTGTATCTTTTGCCCGCTGAGCCACTTCGTTTGCGGTTTCTGCTGTTTCCGACATGAATTGTTGAAGGCTTTCGCGCTGTGCCTCTAGTGTTTCTTTCAGGCGTTTCACCTCGTCCTGATACTGTGCGACCAATTCATCAGGTATTGCAGAGTCAATTGTGCTTTTTTCTAACGCAGCCAGGCGCTTGTCAAAGTTTTCAAGCTGCGATGCGATTTCTAAAAATCGCTGATCATAGCTAGTGGTCAGTTCATCAAGATCAGATTGGAACACATCACCAACTGCACGTTGATCGACGTCTGTAAGACGCCCTTCTAACGCGTTTAAACGTGTGTCTATGCCTGTGATTTGACCAGTCGTTTCATCGCGAAACTGTGCCACATCAGGATGCACAGGCCAGATCGGGTTAGAGGGTTGGGACAAAATTGCAGCACCAAATCCAAGCCCAGCGCAAACAAATCCAGCAACGACCAATGGCACAACACCAGTTGATTTCCGTTCTGTATCGATTGCCTCTGCAGCATCAGCGACAGCATCCTCTGATGGTTCATCGCGAACGATTTCCTGCGCGTCTTCTACAACAATCGCATCCTCGATGTTGTGGATTTGATCATCAATCGGTTCAACAGCTTGTTCATCTTTTTCATCTGTCATTCCAATACTCCAACAACAATAACGCTTTCTGTCTCAAACCACATAACGTCGCCATGCATCCACTACACAATTCAACATCGCGGCCCCATTCGGTTTTTGCGCAATTTCCAACTTCAATACGTCATTGGCATCAAAAATCTCTGCGACAGCTTGGCTCATGGCGATAACATGCCAATGTTCCCGATTTGTGGACAGCGTTTTTAATATCTCTGCACTTTTCGGCGAAAATAGGGGAAGTATCATCGGCTTTCCCCCTTGTAACAATTGGATCAATGCATCCGAAGGCGCACAAAGGTTTTGTTCATACCCAACCGCTTCATGTGTTTCGATTCCCATTTCCGAAAGTCGCGTGGCCAGATTTCCAACGCTGACACGCCCGCGGATATGCAACAATGGTCCGTCAGGCATAATTGATTCTATCAGCGCGATCAACGCCTCGACATCAGATCCACCATCGTAGACCGGATCACAATATGAACGCGCAAGCTCTGTCGTGACCTTTCCCACACCAAAACCAAGGCGAGCGGGCAAATTCCATCGCTTGGCTGCGCGAACACCATTTGACGAAGTAAAAACAAACCCGCTATACCGCGTTAAATCACCTTGATAGGGTATGAAATCTATTACTTGTAGGGCTTCGCAGTATACATTTGCACTTGGGATTTCTTGTGCAAGCTGACCTGAAAATTTCGTCAGCCCCGGCTCGGGACGTGTCAGAATAATTTTAGGTTTATGATCTTGGTTCATTGCATAAGGTTAAGTACGTTACATTGTAATGATAGCTGCCAATTAAACTGGACACAACGGATAGAACATGACTGATGGTAAGTTATTGGTTTTAGGGCTAGAAAGCAGTTGCGACGATACCGCTGCAGCCGTTTTGAGAGTGTCAACTGAATCAGATACCGAGATTCTTTCCTCTGTTGTTTCTGGGCAAGCGGATTTGCACAAAGACTTTGGCGGTGTGGTTCCTGAAATCGCGGCAAGGGCACATGCAGAAATGCTTGATCTGTGTGTAGAGCAAGCACTTGATCAGGCATCCGTGAACCTAAAAGATGTCGATTTAATTGGGGTCACATCAGGTCCTGGTTTGATCGGTGGCGTTTTGTCTGGTGTCATGTCAGCCAAGGCAATTGCGATGGGCGCACAAAAACCCTTGGTCGGCGTTAACCATTTAGCAGGTCATGCCCTAACGCCCAGAATGACAGATGCAATCGAATACCCATATTTAATGCTGTTGATCTCTGGCGGGCACTGCCAATTTTTGATTGTTAAAGGGACAAATCAATTTGTAAGGCTAGGCGGCACCATTGATGATGCCCCGGGCGAGGCATTTGATAAAACGGCTAGATTGCTGGGCCTGCCACAGCCAGGGGGACCCTCAATTGATGCCACAGCACGTGATGGTAACCCAACGGAATTTGCGCTTCCACGACCACTGTTGGACCGTGAGGGATGTGACATGTCATTTTCAGGTTTAAAAACCGCCGTTTTGCGTGTTCGTGATGAAATCATCAGTGAAAAAGGTGGGCTTCATCAATCGGATATCAACGATATTGCAGCCAGCTTTCAAAGAGCGATATCAGATGTCTTGGTCGAAAAAACGCGCCGTGCAATTGTAGAATATTTGAAACTACTTCCGCAAACACCAACCTTTGCCGTGGCAGGTGGGGTTGCAGCCAATTCAGAGATCCGCGCCAAGCTGCAAGATTTATGTGCAGATCATTCGATTGCATTTAATGCACCACCTTTGAAATATTGTACGGATAATGCGGCCATGATCGCCTATGCCGCTGCAGAAATTTACATGAATGATTTGGTCGATCCAACGCATTTGGTGGCGCGTCCGCGATGGCCCCTAGATCAATCAAAACGGCCATTGATAGGGCATGGTAAAAAGGGTGCCAAAGCATGAAGATTTCTGTTTTAGGCAGTGGTGCATTTGGAACCGCTTTAGCAATTTCGCTGTCGACAGGCGAAAACTCAATAACATTGTGGGGCAGAAACCCGAAGCAAGTTACCGCGTTTTTACAAGACCGAGAAAACAAAGACCGTTTGCCAAACTGTCCATTTCCAATGTCATTATGTGTCACATCTGATTTGGAGTTAGCTAGTGATGCAGATGCAATTTTAATCGCGGTTCCAACACAAAGTCTGCGCAAATTTGCAGAAGAAAATCACGCATATCTGCGAGGAAAAACGCTTATCGCATGTTGCAAGGGATTTGACATGGAAACCGGGAAAGGGCCGGTGGACATGCTGAAAAATGCATCAGATCAGGCCGCAATCCTTACCGGCCCCAGCTTTGCAAATGACATCGCAAGAGGACTGCCCACAGCACTAACCTTGGCCTGCGAACAGGCAGAATTAGGCATCGCACTGCAAAATCAGCTAACGTCAAAGAATATTCGCCTATATCGTACACAGGATATCATTGGTGCGGAATTGGGTGGCGGATTGAAAAACGTGATTGCCATTGGTTGCGGCGCGGCAATTGGCGCGGGATTAGGTGAAAGCGCGCGCGCCGCGCTGATGACACGCGGATTTGCGGAGATGCGCCGCTTCACAGCCGCCTTAGGCGGTCGTGATACAACGTTATGCGGGCTATCAGGATTTGGCGATCTAAGCCTGACCTGTATGTCCGAACAGTCACGGAATTTTCGTTACGGGCTTCAACTGGGTCAAGGGCGTTATTTTAAAGAAAATACAACAGTTGAAGGAAAGTTTACCGCCCAAGCCGCATTGACGAAGGCAGATAAATTAGGTTTGGATGTGCCAATCATTAGATCAGTTTCTGATCTAGTTACTGGCAAAAAAGACGTAGAAACACTACTAGCCGCGTTGCTTGCGCGCCCACAAAAGGAAGAATGATGCTTGTTGCATTAATCGCGAGAGATAAACCTGATCACCTGGAAACACGCAAAGCAAATCGTGAAGATCATCTAGCTTATATGAAGGAAACTGGTCTTGCGCGGCATGCGGGTCCACTGCTTGATAGCGATGGGAATATGTGTGGTTCGCTTGTTGTGTTAGAAGTGGACACCATGGCCCAAGCGGAAGAATGGGCAAAGAATGATCCCTATAACCTTGCAGGCTTGTTCCAAAGTGCAGAACTTATTCAATGGAATAAGGTAATCTAAACCTTGCAATATTGGTTATTCAAATCTGAACCGTCCACGTGGTCGTGGGATCAGCAGGTCGCCAAGGGCGATGTCGGTGAAGAATGGGATGGTGTGCGTAATTATCAGGCGCGTAATTTTATGCGTCAGATGAATATTGGTGATTTAGGATTCTTTTATCATTCACAAAAGGACAAAGAAATCGTCGGCGTTGTCGAAGTTTGTGCAAACGCCCATCCAGATAGCACAACGGATGAAGCGCGTTGGGAATGCGTGGATATTCGCGCCGTTAAACCGATGCAAATTCCTGTGACCTTAGAACAGATAAAAACGGATCCACGTTTGACCGAAATGGTATTGGTCAAAAACTCTCGGTTGTCGGTGCAACCCGTCACCACCGAGGAGTGGGCGATTATCTGTAGACTTGGTCAAACAAATCCTGACTAAATTTCATGTTTTCTGATTCTCTTATGTCAGAATAAGGGAGAATTACATGGAATATATCAGCGTTATTGTAGCTGCAGCGGCGGCATTCATGCTTGGTGCAGTATGGTACTCAGTGTTGTCAAAATCTTGTATCAACGCATCAGGAATAAAATGTGACGAAAACGGAAATCCCATTTGCGGTCGCATGATAACACCATTTGTGATGTCAGGGATTGCGATGCTACTGGTCTCTGGAATGATGCGTCAGACATTTGAAATGGCCGCAATTGATACAATGGGCAAAGGGCTAACCAGTGGCCTCGGCGTCGGACTATTTTTCATCTCGCCTTGGATAATGATTAACAATGCCTACGGTATGCGCCCCTTCAAACTAACACTGATTGATGGCGGATACGCTGTGACAGGGTGTGGATTGATTGGGCTAATATTGACAGCGATGTAAAAGAAATGGGGTCCGGTCTTCCTAGCCTGACAAAACGACAATACATGACAGGGTGCGATTTCCAAGCAAAGACTATTTCGAAATTTATTCAAAACAGTCTTTAACTATTGAAACCCTTAAGAATATACGGATTCTTTACCGAAATGCTTGGTCAGCATGTAATAAACAACGGCGCGATATTTATTCCGTTCGGAACGGCCGTATGTTTCGATCACGCTATTGATGGCATCCATTAATTCAGGCCCATCAGCCAAGCCAAGTTTCTTAATCAGAAAATTGTTTTTGACCGTTTCCAACTCGCTCTCTTGGCTCCCAGCAACTGTGGACGCATCCGCATTATAGATTGAAGGTCCACAGCCAATGGTAACAGCTGTCAACAAGTCCATGTCTGGCTACATCCCACATTCATTTTCAGATCATCTGCATACTTTTCGATCACTTCGTCACGCTTTCCCATAATATACCCTTATGAATTATTTTATTTACTTTTGTTAGGTTTATTCAAAAACAGTGCGATGACAAACAAAATCTGCGGGGAAGAATAGAAGTTGTGGCGCAGAGCGCACAAAAAACAAGCCCTGCATGAATTTCATGCAGGGCTTGCAAGCAATAGGTTTAAACTTAGCGTTTAGTATCTGTAATGTTCTGGCTTGAATGGGCCTTCTGGTGTGACACCGATGTAGTCTGCTTGATCTTTAGCGAGTGTCGTAAGCTTCACACCGATGCGATCCAAATGCAGGCGTGCAACTTTTTCGTCCAAATGCTTTGGCAGAATGTAAACATCATTGTTATATTCATCACCCTTGGTCCAAAGTTCGATCTGTGCCAAAACCTGGTTCGTGAACGAGGCCGACATTACAAAGGATGGGTGGCCAGTTGCGTTACCAAGGTTCAACAGACGACCCTCTGACAACAGAATGATGCGATTGCCTGATGGCATTTCGATCATATCCACCTGATCTTTGATGTTGGTCCATTTGTGGTTTTTTAGGTGTGCCACTTGGATTTCATTGTCAAAGTGACCGATGTTTCCAACAATCGCCATGTCCTTCATTGCGCGCATGTGTTCGATGCGAATGACGTCTTTGTTGCCTGTTGTGGTGATAAAGATGTCTGCCGTTTCAACAGCATCTTCAAGTGTTAGAACCTCAAACCCATCCATCGCGGCCTGAAGCGCACAGATCGGATCAACCTCGGTTACCTTAACACGCGCACCTGCACCGCGAAGTGACGCGGCAGAGCCCTTGCCCACGTCGCCATATCCACAGACAACTGCGGTCTTACCCGCCATCATCGTGTCGGTTGCGCGGCGAATACCGTCAACAAGGGATTCTTTACATCCGTATTTGTTGTCGAACTTTGATTTCGTGACCGAGTCATTCACGTTGATCGCAGGGAACGGTAGCTGGCCATTTTTCACCAATTCATACAGGCGGTGAACACCCGTTGTTGTTTCCTCTGACACGCCTTTGATCGCATCGCGGGTTGTCGTGAACCAACCTGGCGATTGTTCCATACGCTTTTTGATCTGCGCCTTAATCACGGCCTCTTCTTCGGACTGTGGCACGGGAATGATATCTTCACCCGCTTCTGCACGTGCGCCCAATAGAACGTACAATGTCGCATCACCACCATCGTCCAAGATCATGTTTGGGCCTTCTGGGAACATGAATGATTTATCCAAGTAATCCCAATGCTCTTCCAAAGACTGGCCTTTGATCGCAAAAACAGGAATGTTCGCTGCTGCAATGGCTGCTGCTGCGTGGTCCTGTGTTGAGAAGATGTTACAAGACGCCCAGCGCACATCAGCACCCAGTGCCACCAATGTTTCAATCAAAACCGCTGTTTGGATCGTCATGTGAAGCGAGCCCACGATGCGTGCGCCTTTCAATGGCTTGCTTTCGCCGTATTCAGAGCGAAGCGCCATCAATCCAGGCATTTCGGTTTCCGCAATGTCCAATTCCTTGCGGCCAAAATCCGCTAAAGCTATGTCCTTAACAACATAATCACTCATTCGCTTTGTCTCCAATGATGTTGGGGTCGCGTAACATACATTGAAATACGACACAACTCTTGCTGCGGATGCTATTTTTTGGTGTGGTTTTTTACATTAGCCAGACTGCGCCACCGCTGCCTTGCATAAAACCAAAATTTTTGGCACCTAAAACCAAACAACAGCATGAGAACAAATTGAAACAAAAACGTGCATGGCAACGAATGCTCTCGGGGAGACGATTGGATTTATTGGATCCAACGCCAATGGACATCGAGATCGAAGATATCGCGCACGGTTTGTCGTTTGTCGCGCGCTGGAATGGGCAAACACACGGAGACTTCCCCTATTCCGTAGCTGAGCATTCTTTGCTGGTTCTTCGTATTTTTGAAGGGATGAGACCAAAAGCAAATGTACAGGAACGTATGTTTGCATTGCTGCATGATGCACCTGAATACGTCATCGGAGACATGATATCACCTGTAAAGCATGCTGTGGGTTCGGGTTATGAAGAATTGGACGAACGCCTTGCAGCGGCGATTCACATTCGGTTTGGGCTGCCTGCCAAAATTCCCGCGGAATTAAAGAAGCAGATCAAGCAGGCTGACAAATATAGTGCGCGACTAGAGGCATCTGAAATTGCAGGATTTTCTGAAAATGAGGCCAATAAATTATTTGGTGTCATAGACGAATATTATGTGGACACTTTCAAAATCAAATTGCGTCCCCCAAAAGAGGTTCGCAATGAATTCGTCGACACATTCCAAGATTTGTTGGATCAGAAATAGATTACTTTGGGCTTCGCTTGGCCAAAATCCGCTGCAAGGTACGGCGGTGCATATTCAAACGTCGTGCTGTTTCACTCACGTTTCTGTCACATAGCTCGTAAACGCGCTGGATATGTTCCCAACGTACGCGATCTGCACTCATTGGATTTTCAGGTGGTGGTGGTAGGTCATCACCATTTGCAACCAGCGCATTGGTGATATCTGTCGCATCGGCAGGTTTTGCCAAATAATCCGTCGCACCAATTTTGACGGCAGCAACGGCGGTGGCGATTGCCCCATAACCGGTCAAAACAACAATACGACTGTCCGGGCGCTTTTCCCGCAAAACCTCAACAACGTCTAAACCGTTGCCATCCTCAAGTCGTAAATCAACAACGGCATACGCAGGGGGACGTGCTGTGGCGATTGCCCGTCCTGCGACAACAGAGCCCGCTGTTTCAACCTCAAACCCGCGTTTTTCCATAGCCTTGGCCAGGCGGCGAAGAAACGGTTCATCATCATCGACAAGTAAAAGAGATCTGTCTTCACCAAGATCAATGCTATCGCTGGGACTCACAACTTTTCTCCACTCTCGCGTCGTCTAGGCCTTAGGTTAGCGATATAAAGCTTTGGGGTCAAACCAGATATTGTCAGCTATTCTCAATGAAACATGCTGCGGTATCCGCAATTTGTTCGGCACTTGTGTTTCTATTGAAAAACTCAACAAACCCATGTTCGGGCAACATTAAATAGGTTTGCGTTGAATGATCCACGATATAATATTCAGGATCATCATTGTGACGTTTGTAATACGTGCGATAGGCCTTTGATGCGGCTTTTACCTGTTCTTCTGTTCCCGTTAACCCGACCATCTTGGGGTGTATATTTTCAACATATGCATCCAATGCCTCGGGCGTGTCGCGTTCGGGGTCAATCGAGATAAAGATCGGGGTGGCAGAAAGGCCTTGCGCTGCCAATAAGTCTATGGCTTCGGAATTGCGAACGGTATCAAATGGACACACGTCAGGGCAGAAAGTGTAGCCGAAATAGATCAAACTTGGCTCAACGATTACATCTTGCTCGGTAACGTTGCGTCCTTTGTGATCAACCAACTCAAATGGACCGCCGATCGCAGCACTACCGCCTGCTACAGCCGATGTACGACAATCGGCAAACTGATCATCCCCGTCTGAAAATGGGCCGACACCTGTCGCAAACAATACCGAGACCAACAAACCCACGCAAACAAGCAGAATTGCAGTAATTTGAATCATCCGTTGCATTGGCGTATCTTATCCCTAATCGCTGTTATATCTTGGGCATATAAGCTATTCGAAACGAAACGAAAACAGGGATGCGACAAACATGTCCGATGATCCATCGCTTTTTATTGAAGATACACGCAGTAATTGGATCAGATTGCGCACATCAATCGCAATTCGTTGGGTGGCGATTGTCGGGCAGTTAATTGCAGTGTTCGTGGCACTGCAATACTATCGGCTGCAAATTCCGATTGATTTCTGCCTTTTATTCATTGGGCTTTCGATCATCGCAAATTTGCTGGCCACCTATCTATATCCCGAAAACAAACGATTATCCGAAACAGAAAACTTGTTGTTTGCTTTATTCGATTTGTTCCAGCTCTCGGCTTTGATTTATCTTACTGGTGGTTTGAATAATCCGTTTAGCATCTTGGTCATCGCACCAGTGGTAATATCATCCTCCGTTTTGGGGATCCGGTCCGCCGTATTGATCGGGGGAATTTCGCTAATCATTGTTACGGTGTTGTCCAAATATTACGTTCCCTTGCTGACAGCTCAGGGATTCACCATGCAAATCCCAAAGGTCTTTGTTTTTGGGAATTGGGCAGCGATTGTCATTACCGTTGTGTTCCTGAGCATTTATGCGCGCAGAACCACTCAAGAAATGGCAACAATGGGCGATGCCCTATTTGCGACGCAGATCGCACTATCGCGGGAACAAAAACTCACCGATCTGGGTGGTGTGATCGCCGCGGCAGCACATGAACTTGGAACACCATTGGCAACGATCAAACTGACCGCGGGCGAATTGGTCGAAGAACTGTCAGATGATCCTGATCTGAAAGAAGATGCGGAACTGATCCGACAAGAAGCAAATCGTTGCCGCGATATTTTGCACTCGATGGGGCGTGTGGGTAAAGATGATCTGCACCTAAGGAATGCGCCATTAAGCGAAGTTTTACGTGAAGCCGCCGAACCACATGTCGAGCGTGGTAAAATAGTCAATTCAGCAATTATTGGTGATCTTGATCCTGCTGATCAGCCCAAAATTTATCGACATCCTGAAATCATCCATGGTCTGCGCAATATGATCCAAAACGCAGTGGATTTTGCGAATAGTGCAATTTGGGTGGACTATTCATGGGACGATGAAAACATCACCATTCGAATTTCAGATGATGGCCGAGGATATCCCGAGCATATGCTAAAACGTATTGGAGACCCTTTTGTGCGTTCAAAAAAACAGGGTTCTGATCACAATCAACGACCCGGATACAAAGGAATGGGGTTAGGTTTATTCATCGCCAAAACACTATTGGAACGCACGGGTGCATCGTTGAAATTCGCCAACGGTTCAAACGCAGATTCGGTTCGTCAAAAATCAATTGAACGATCAGGCGCAATCGTTCAAATCACCTGGGAACGTTCGCAGATTGAGCATAAGCTCAAAGAGCTTGGACCCAATGTCATGATGGATCAATATTAACGAATTATTAACCAGTTTTCCGTCCTTTGAACCCAAAATCATGGGACGTATTTATGGAACATCTTGTTGAAATTACTGTTTTTTTGGCGCCAGTTTCAGCAATCCTGCTGGTTTCAGGTTTAATTATAATAAAAACCAACTTTCCGTTGAGCTCCAAATCCGCAGAAAGCGATAAAAAGATCGCATTTTGGTTTCAGGGAAACGAATTAAAGCAAAGTACAGATGCCGCACACGACATGCTGCGAGACTTGAAATTGGCCGTTGGTTTAACAGATTTATTAGCGTTTTTCGAGCATCGTTTTCCTGGTGCGACATCGATTGCAGGTGGCAAAGACGACATCAACGATCTCGATTCGTCTTGGAAGCACGATCAGGCAATTTTGCGGATTACAAAAAAACATGAAGATGTACAGATAAAGCTCATAGATCCTACAACTGCTTCTAAAATTTATACTTTGCGCCGCGCAAAACGTGAATTGGAAATGGTACAGAATGTCGTGGAAAACACGCCGTTTCCCGTTTGGCAGATCGCTGAATCGGGAAACGTCATGATGTCGAATGCCGCCTTCCGCGAACTTGGAAGCGATCTCGGGAAGCAGCTTATTCACTTTGCGACATCGAACAATATTCATGTCGAGCGTGTGAAATTCGAGGTCGAAAAAAACAAACCACCGCACTGGTTCGATATCAACAAATTTTCATTACCCAAAAGCTCGGTTCAATATGCATTGGAAGTCACAGAAATCGTACGCGCACAGCAAACACAGAAAAATTTTGTTCAAACCCTTACAAAAACCTTTGCCACGCTTTCCATTGGTCTGGCGATTTTTGACCGAAATAGGCAATTAATGCTTTTTAATCCCGCGTTAATTGACCTAACCACCCTTCCCGCCGATTTTTTGAGCGCGCGCCCAAATTTGTTAACGGTGTTCGATAAGCTTCGGGATAATCAAATCATGCCCGAACCCAAAAATTATGCGACCTGGAGGGAAAAGCTTGCCATTTTGGTCGCGGCAGCGACCGAGGGAACCTACACCGAAATTTGGAATTTACCCACTGGTGCAACATTTCGGATTTCCGGGCGTCCGCACCCAGATGGCGCATTGGCGTTTTTGTTTGAAGATATAACCGCAGAAGTATCAATGTAGTGGCGTTTTACTGCCGAATTGGAATTACACCGCGAGCTTTTGAACAATCTAGACGGCGCAATCGCCATCTTTTCAATTTCCGGTAAATTGTATCACCAAAACGAAGCACACGCGCATTTATGGGGTGGCTTATCAACCGGCCCAGAAAACCGATCAACAATCCAAAAAGCCAGCAAGCTGTGGAAATTGCGCTCTAAACCTACCGGTCTGTGGGGAGAAATACGCGATTTTGTTAATCAAATCGACGAACGCGAAGGTTGGAGAGAGGACATAGTCTACGAAAACGATCAGCGCATTAGCGTACAAATTGTCCCTCTAATGGGGCAGCATACCGCAGTCTGTTTTACCTACTAAAGCTCTTGTCAGACAAATTTCGAACTGTCATTTGTTGTTCATGGCAAATTCGAGAACCGTACAATTTGATAGCCCCGAACAAACAGCGATTTATGCAGCGAAGTTGGCAAAAAACCTTGCTCCTGAAGATATAATTTTGTTGAGTGGGGACGTCGGCGCAGGGAAAAGTTATTTTTGCCGCGCACTGATCCAATCAGTGTTACAATATGAAGAAGATATCCCATCCCCCACATTCACGCTCGTTCAGCAATATGACACCGAAATCGGAGAGCTCTGGCACGCGGATTTATATCGATTAAGTGACCCCACCGAAGTCATAGAACTTGGCCTGTTGGATGCGATTGAAAGCGCCATCATACTGATTGAATGGCCCGATCAAATCACTGACTTCCTTCCAAACTCCGCATTGAATATCAACATTAATACAAGCGATCATGAAACGCGGGTGTTTCGGTTCAGTTGGACAGACAAAAAATGGGATGAAAAGCTACCTGGTCATGAATGATGTTTATAATACTTTCCTGACCAAGTCTGACTGGACCTATGATCATATCGTCCCGATATCGCCCGATGCCTCAAATCGTAAATATTTTAGGCTCACAAGCCGTTCTGGTTCGGCAATTTTAATGGATGGTGAATTGGAAAGCTCGAAAAGCTTTGACGCGTTTCAAGACGTCGCAAATTACTTGAATTCCATTGGTCTAAGCACACCAGAAATTTATGCAAGCGATCGAACACATCGTTTGATGTTGCTTCAGGACCTTGGCGTTAGAACATTTGCCGAAGATTTCGAAATAGACCAGGCTTTAGAACACGAAAGATATAAAGCCGCCGTTTCGATGCTGTGCCGATTACAAGCTGGACCAGGCATGAAGCGATCAATTGCGACACCAGACATTTTGATAGAAATGCTGAATCCATTTTTTGAGGTCCCCGAAGTTGCAAATTGCACCCATGTTAATTTGCCAATTCTGCGCCCAAAACTGCAGGAGTTGTTCAATCGATCCCTATCAAAGCAAACCACCTTATCCCTACGTGACTGTCACGTCGAAAACTTGGTTTGGATGCCAAGCAGAACGGGACCAGCACGCGTTGGCATTCTTGATTTCCAAGACGCGTTTAACTGTGATCCTTGCTATGATCTTGTTTCACTTTTGTGGGACGTAAGACGAGATTTGGACGACGACCTGCGCGAGAGTTTAATCAATTCTTTTGCCTTTGAAAAAGGGATTGATCAAAGGCAGCTATCCCCAGCAATAAATGCACTAAAATTGCAGCGAAACCTGCGTATATTGGGCATTTTTGATCGCTTGATCAGTCAAGGGAAGCCCAAATACGCTACCTTTATTCCGCGCACATTAAGGTACGTCCATCAAGCACTAGAGACAGATGAGTGCGATATTTTGAAAGCGGATTTGTCATTGCCTTTAGAACGCTACGAACAAAAGTTTGAGGGGTAGTAATGTTTCCAGCGGTCATTTTCGCAGCAGGTTTTGGAACGCGAATGCAGGAATTAACTGTCAACACCCCCAAACCACTTCTGTCGTTTAACGGTTCGGCATTGATCGAACATGCAATTGGCCACGCAAGAAATAGCAAGGCCCCCTCGATTTCCGTAAACGCACATTTTCAGTCAGAAAAATTAGTAAATTATTTCTCTGGGTCAGATGTCACTGTTTTCGTTGAAGAGAATGAGATTTTGGATACAGGTGGCGGGCTTAAACGAATAACTTTGGCGCAAAACTTAGGCACCGTATTCACAATGAATTCCGATACCTTATGGACGGGTATCAACCCTCTGGAACTTTTGATGGAACAGTGGGATCCCGAAACAATGGATGCATTGTTGTTGTGTGTAGCACCCGAAAACGCAGTGGGCAGAACAGGCAAAAAAGGTGACTTTTCAATTGGTGATGATAACGTGATAACACGGGGCGGGATTTACACATACGCCAGTTGTCAAATCTTAAAATCACAGATTGTCAGAGACTTTAGCCAGACAGTTTTTTCACTTAACGCAATTTGGGACGACATGATCTATCACAAACGCGCAAAAGCCGTGATATACCCAGATCCGTGGATTGATATTGGAACCAAACAGGCATTCGAGCAGGCAAAACAGAAATTCCATGGCAGTTAAAGAACCACATCCACGTATTTATGGCATTCCCTTGGGTTCGGACTATCCACGCGAATTCGTAAATGGACTAATCCAAAGATATGCGGATCGACCCCCACATGAACTTGCCCGAATAAATGTGATCGTTAATACATCACGGATGCGTTCGCGCCTAATAGAGATTTTCGCCGAACAAAAATGCATGCTGCTTCCCAAATTACATTTGATAGGGGATCTGGGCAGCCTCATGCATGGGTCCTTTCCAACGAATGACGCGAATACAATTAGCGAAAAGTTCGAGTTTATTCGCCTTGTGTCTGGACTGCTGAATGCGCAGCCCAGTTTTGCGCCAAAATCGTCCCTATTTTCACTTTCTGATAGCCTTCAAAGCCTAATGAACGAGATTGTGGAAGAAGACGTCAGCGCCAAGAATTTGATGGAACTGAACGTTCAAGATCAATCAGGACACTGGCGAAACGCGCTGGAATTTCTGAAAATTATATTTGGATACATAGACAATCAAAATGGGCAAATCGCAGCAAGTTCATTGAAGGACCAAACGGCAAATTTGACAGAGTATTGGTCAAAAAATCCCGTGTTAGAGCCTATTTATGTACTGGGCTCAACTGGATCGCGTAAACCAACATTGGACCTGATGGCTGCCGTCTCTCAACTATCAAATGGCCACATCATATTGCCGGGTTTTGATTTTGATGCACCCCAATCCATGTGGTCGCATCTATTATCGGACCGCGCAACCGAGGATCATCCACAATTTCGCCTAGCAAAAGTCGTCGAAACATGTGGCGCCGACCCGACAAAGGTTTCAAACTGGGCAAACGTGCCTACTGACACCGACCGATCCTCTTTGATCTCGCTCAGCCTACGGCCCGCACCAGTGACAGATAGCTGGATGAGAGAGGGGCCAAAACTTAGGAACTTAATTCAGGCCACAGACGGAATCACCCTGGTGGAGGCGACATCAAAACGACAAGAGGCGTTGGCGATCGCCCTGCGGCTGCGTCAGGCCGTTGAGACGGGGGAAACCGCGACCCTAATTACACCAGATCGAGAGATTTCGCGTTACGTATCTTCGATCATGGCGCGTTGGGAAATCACCCCAGATGATAGCGCGGGTATACCGCTGTCCCTGACACCAGTTGGTCGATTTTTACGTGAAACCGCGAATTTACTGAGCAGTGACGTCAAGATTTCTCAGATTTTCGCTATTCTCCAACACCCGCTTTGTCACAACGATGATGAAGCCCGCGGCGAACATCTGCGCCTGACCCGTGAGCTTGAACTGTATCTTCGAAGAGATGGCATAGTCTCACTGACAACAGAAGTGTTGGCGGATTGGGCAGAAAAACAATCAAGTGATTTGGTAGAACAGTGGTGTGAGTGGTTTTCCAACTGTTTCATAAATCTCAAGAAACAAAATGAGCAAGATTTCGATACATGGCTGCAAACACACGTGGAGCTAAGTGAGAAAATCGCAAACGGAAGCACTCACAATAGCGGTGAAGAGAGTCGTCTTTGGCAGGGACCATCTCCCCAACCCATCCGTCGGATCATTGATCAATTAAACGAGACGCGCGAAACGGCGTTGGAATGTGATATTAGAGACTATGTAGGCATTTTCAAGGGGCTATTGGCCAAAGATTCACTGCGCGAAACAAATGAAACCCACCCTAGGGTTTTGATTTGGGGGACATTGGAGGCACGTGTTCAGGGTGCTGATCTCTATATCCTTGCAGGATTGAACGAGGGAACGTGGCCTGAAACTGGTGACAGCGATCCATGGTTGAACCGGCAAATGCGAAAAGACGCAGGTCTGCGTGTGCCGGAGCGCAAAATCGGCCTCTCTGCACATGATTATCAACAATTAATATGTCAAAAAAACGTATGGATTACACGTTCCATTCGATCAAACGACGCCGAAACAGTTCCGTCCCGCTGGATTAACCGTTTACTGAACCTGCTAAACGGTTTGCCTGAACAAAGTGGTCCTATCGCATTGGAGCACATGAGGAAACGTGGCGCATTTTGGTTG
Organism: Rhodobacteraceae bacterium HIMB11; assembly: GCA_000472185.1. Classification (GTDB taxonomy): domain Bacteria; phylum Pseudomonadota; class Alphaproteobacteria; order Rhodobacterales; family Rhodobacteraceae; genus HIMB11. The sequence goes on from AVDB01000001.1 coordinate 158,260, forward strand.
GCGCTAACGGATAAAATCGACAATGCGAATTGCGAGGGTTCTATTGGGCCAGCTCCGCGCCCTGCACCCTGCCCGCCGATTAGCGCACGACCGAAATCATTAGCCGTGACCGATGTTCGTACCCTAATTCGCGATCCGTATGCAATTTATGCAAAACATATCCTGCGTTTGCGTCGACTAAATCCATTAAATGCAACGCCAGATGCGCGAATGCGTGGAACAGTTGTTCACGAAATATTAGAAAATTACTTTCGCGAATGGCCCAATATTCCAGCTGAGTGGCGTCAGGCAAAATTTATCGAGATATTGGAAGACACTCTTCAAAACTCGGTTCCCTGGCCATCAACCAGAGTATTTTGGCGTAATCGATTAGATCAAGTGATGGATTGGCTGATAGATGGTGAGGTAGCGCGCCGCAAAAATGCCCAACCAATTGGATTTGAGGCCTCTGGTCGATTGGAGATCCCCGATTTAGACTTCACAATTCGCGCAATCGCGGATCGCGTTGATCAGCGCTCAGACGGATCATTCGTAATATACGATTACAAAACCGGCGTCGCACCGACCGAAAAACAACAACTATACTTTGACAAACAATTGTACCTTCTTGCACTAGTGGCAGAACACTCTGGTTTCGCAAATATAGAGCCTAATAAGGTGTTTAATGCTGCATTCGTAGGCTTGGGAAACCCAGCCAAGATCGTAAACGCGCCGTTCAAAAAGGAAAGTGTTGAAGAGGCATATCGCAAACTGCGTCAACTGATTGAACGTTATCAGGATCCAGAGCAGGGTTTCACCGCACGTCGTGCATTGTTCAAGTCTGACGATTTTTCAGACTATGATCACCTATCACATTTCGGGGAATGGGATGTATCGCACCCTTCAAAGAAGGAGCGATTGCAATGAACGAAGCCAGCAGAGCACAATTGAATGCAGCACGCCCCGAAACCTCTACCTGGTTGTCGGCCAATGCAGGGTCTGGGAAAACACGTGTTTTAACAGATCGCGTTGCGAGATTGCTTTTGGAAGACGTTGCCCCCGAGCATATTCTATGTTTGACCTACACCAAATCTGCGGCAGCCGAAATGCAGAACCGATTGTTCAAGCGTTTGGGCGAATGGGCAATGTTGAATAACCACGACTTACGTCACGCTCTAAGCGAAATTACAGATCAAACAACGCATTCAGAAAGTGATCTTGCGCATGCCAGAACCCTGTTTGCGCGTGCGATTGAGGCGCCTGGTGGACTGAAAATTCAGACCATTCATTCGTTTTGCTCATCACTCTTGCGACGTTTTCCACTTGAAGCAGGAGTTGCGCCTGATTTTACAGAAATTGACGAATTAACAAGAGAGGAAATAGCAAAACTTGTTCTGGATAAGATTTGTGAAAACCAAACAGATCGCGTCCTTTTCAATGACATGAACCGATTGGTCAGCGAAGCGTCGTTTGACACTCTTTTAACCGAGATAATCGCAAAAAAATCGCACTTTAGCAGCGGGGCAGCCAGCACGCAGATCGCAAGCTTTGTTGGTGCCCCACAAGATACATCCGTTGAACAATTGTTCCTTTCATCATTCAATAATGCGGATTTGGAATTTGTGAAAAAACTAGTCCCCATATTACAGAGAAACGGTGCATCTGCCGCAAAATTATCCGAAAAGTTGCTATTGTGCACTGAACTGTCTGTCGAAAAATTTGCCATATTAGAGACTGTTTTTCTGAAATCAGCACCCCCATTTGAACCAAAGATAGATAAAATCGGCACCAAGGCACTGCGCGAAGGGGAATTGGCCCCATGTAGCAATGAATTGAACTCGTTCATGCAGCGCATTCATGATTTCAAGCATGCAAAAAATGCGATCAAATCATTAAACGCAAGCATCACTTTGTCAAAATTTGGATGTCGCTTTGTTGAACTTTATGAAGAGGAAAAACAAAGACGCGGTTGGTTAGATTTCGAAGATTTGATCTTGAAAACTAAAGACCTGCTTTCAATATCTGCGGTCGCCCAATGGGTTCTATTTCGGCTGGACGGGGGGATTGACCATATTTTGGTTGATGAAGCCCAAGACACAAGCCCGACCCAATGGGCCGTCATTGAAAAACTAGCCGAAGAATTCACAAGCGGAAGCGGTGCTCGAGACATTAATCGGACCATTTTCGTTGTTGGCGACAAAAAACAATCGATCTATTCGTTTCAGGGGGCTGATCCGCGCGAATTCGACCGGATGAGAGAAGAATTTGCAACCAAATTAAACGCATCCCAACAGGCGTTTCAATCAACAGCATTGGAATATTCATTTCGATCTTCACCTGTAATCCTGCGGTGTGTGGATCATATATTTGCACAAGCTTCCAAAGCTGGGTTTACAGAACAGGCAACGCACAAAGCATTTCATACCACCTTGCCTGGTCGGGTCGATCTTTGGCCCGTTATTCCGCCCAGTGCGCCCGAAGATGAAGGGAATTGGGAAGACCCCGTTGATATTATGGGCCGTTCCAGTGAAACAGGACACTTGGCACAGTCTATCGCACACGAAATTTCCGAATTGTTAAACTCTGAAACGGTGCTGCCGGACCAACTGATCGACGGCGAATGGGCTGGACGTAAAATCGAACCAAGAGATTTCCTGATCCTTGTTCAAAACCGTAAGGATCTATTTCACGAAGTCATAAGGGCCTGCAAAAATCTGAATATCCCGATTGCGGGTGCCGATCGGTTGCGATTGTTATCTGAATTGGCTGTCAAAGATTTGCTCGCCATTCTTGAATTTTTAGCTCTTCCTGAAGATAGCCTTGCTTTGGCAACGATACTTAAGTCCCCTTTGTTTGGTTGGGATGAGCAAAGATTATTCACACTTGCGCACGATCGGGGTGGCAAGCATCTGTTTGAGGCAATGCGCGCCAATCGCGCGGAATATCGGAACGAGCTTTCGATCCTAGAAGATTTGCGCAACAAGACCGACTTGTTGCGCCCTTTTGATATCCTTGAACGTATACTGACAAAACATAAGGGACGAGAAAGATTTTTGTCGCGCCTGGGACCCGAGGCCAAAGACGGTATTGACTCACTTTTATCCATCGCACTGGAATACGAAACCGTCGAAGTGCCCAGTTTGGTCGGCTTTACCGCGTGGGTCCGCGACAAAGATATCGAGATAAAGCGCCAAATGGATAACGCACAGAACCAAGTTCGTGTGATGACAGTTCATGGCTCAAAGGGGCTTGAGGCGCCCATTGTCATTTTACCTGATACGGTTGATCGGCGCGCCGATGTGCGCGGGCATTTTTTTGATGCTGATGATTTTGTTGTGTGGAGTGGAACCAAAAATGATCGCCCCGCCGCGACAGCAAAGCTTTACGATCTGCGCGTTGAAAAAGAAAAAGAAGAACGCAATCGATTGTTATATGTCGCAATGACGCGGGCGGAAAAATGGCTAATCGTTGCCGGGGCTGGCAAAGTACAAGATGCCTCTGAATGTTGGCATTCACAAATTACCGAAGGCATCGAGGCTGCTGGTGGGGTCCATTTAACAACGCCTGTCGGTGAAGGCAGGCGCGTTGAGTATGGTGATTGGCCTGTTCTAAAAAAAGCCAATGTTGAAAAGAATGCAAAGAACCAAACAGAAGTGCCCATATGGACACAAAACGTTTCAGCAAATCAAGAAGAACGTTCGGTTCTTATATCACCCTCGGAACTACCAGGGTCAAAGGCTCTGCCCAGCGATGTAAATTGGGATAGCGAAACCGCAAAAAATTACGGTTCCTATGTTCATCTACTGCTGGAAAATTGGCCTGTTCATCCAACGGAAAATTGGCCACGGATTGCGAATAATCTGCGCGTTAAATTGGAACAGCCGATAGATGATGACATTGCCTTGCACGCTTTTGATAGTGCAAAAAAGGTATTAGGCGCTCCTGACCTAAGTTGGATCTTTGAAAAAGATGCTTTTGCCGAAGTTCCCTTTGTCACGGTTCTGCCTGAATATTCCGAGCGTTGCTTTTATGGGATCATTGATCGCCTGATCATGCAGGATGAAACTGTTTTCGTTGTCGACTTTAAAACCAACCGCGCAATCCCAGAAACCACAAATCAAATCCCCGTTGGAATTTTAAACCAAATGGTGATCTACGAGCACGCCATCAAACAGCTTTATCCGAACTACGCCATCAAAACGGGTATCTTATGGACGGCTGAAGCGAAATTCATGGAAATTCCACAGCGTATCCTGTCGGATGCGAAAACTAACCTTTGCAAATCTTGACGTTTGAACGCGGCTTGCATACTTCTTGATTAATCAATGTTTAGGAGAAGCCAGATGGCAACAGTTGCAGTAACAGACGCGACCTTTGATGAAGAAGTTCGTAATTCAGATGTCCCAGTCGTCGTGGATTTTTGGGCAGAATGGTGCGGACCTTGTAAACAAATCGGTCCCATCCTAGAGGAATTGTCAGATGAAATGGCTGGCAAAGTAAAAGTTGCCAAAGTGGACGTAGATGCAAATCAAAATGCGGCCATGTCAATGGGCGTGCGCGGTATTCCAGCGCTGTTCATTTTTAAAGATGGTGAAGTCATTTCAAATCGCGCAGGCGCTGCACCGAAAGCGGCCCTTCAAAAGTGGATTGAAGACTCAATCTAAACATCTAAGCTGTAGATGAAAAAAGCTAAGAGGCTTTGAATAAAGCCTCTTATCCCGACCATTAAGATTAAAGAGTGTTCCTTGGATAATAACGAATTTCCCGGATGGCATGGCACGACGATTGTCGGTGTAAAGAAAAACGGCAAAGTTGTCATTGCGGGGGATGGTCAAGTCAGCCTTGGACAAACCGTTATCAAAGGGTCGGCGCGAAAAGTCCGCAAATTATCCCCAGGCGGTCATGACGTCATCGCGGGTTTCGCAGGATCAACCGCGGACGCATTCACACTCCTTGAACGCCTAGAAGCAAAGTTAGAGGCCAGTCCGGGACAACTTGCCCGTGCATCGGTCGAACTTGCCAAAGATTGGCGCACAGATAAATACCTCCAAAAGCTTGAGGCGATGTTGATTGTGACAGATGGTGATCTATTGCTGATTATTACGGGTGCAGGTGATGTACTCGAACCAGAGCACGATATTGCGGCAATTGGATCAGGCGGCAACTTTGCCTTGGCGGCGGCGCGTGCAATGATGGACAGTGATCTGGATGCGCATACGATCGCAACCAAAGCAATGTCAATTGCTGCTGAAATTTGCGTTTATACAAACGGCAACCTTACTGTTGAAAGCCTTTAATATGACTGATCTTACACCTCGTGAAATCGTGTCAGAGTTGGACCGTTTTATTATTGGTCAAAACGATGCAAAACGCGCCGTTTCTGTTGCATTGCGTTCACGTTGGCGGCGCAAACAATTGCCAGCAGACCTGCAGGATGAGGTGTATCCAAAAAATATCCTGATGATCGGCCCAACAGGTGTTGGGAAAACCGAAATCAGCAGACGGTTGGCAAAACTGGCGAATGCCCCATTCATCAAGGTAGAGGCCACAAAATTCACAGAGGTTGGCTATGTCGGCCGTGATGTCGAGCAAATCATCAGGGATTTGGTAGACGCCGCCATAAACTCCACCCGTATTCAAATGCGCGAGGACGTGAAGGCAAACGCATTGAAACAGGCTCAAGATCGCGTGATTGATGCGATCGCAGGTCCGGACGCGCGTGATGCAACACGCGAAATGTTCCGTCGCAAATTACTGGATGGTGAATTGGACAATCAAGAAATCGAAATCGAGGTGTCCGAAACAGCGAACCCAATGCCGATGTTCGACATTCCTGGACAACCAGGATCCCAAATGGGCATGATGAATATTGGCGACATATTTGGCAAAGCCTTTGGTGGGCGCACAGTGAAACGCAAAATGACCGTCGCAGAAAGCCATGATGTGTTGGTCGGAGAAGAGGCCGATAAACTGTTGGATGACGAAACAGTGACGCGCATCGCATTAGAATCCGTACAAGAAAATGGCATCGTATTTTTGGACGAGATTGACAAAGTGTGTGCCCGTGCCGATGCAAGAGGCGCCGATGTCAGCCGAGAGGGTGTACAACGTGATCTATTGCCCTTGATCGAAGGGACAACCGTCAGTACAAAACACGGCCCAATCAAAACCGACCACATATTGTTTATTGCATCAGGTGCATTCCACGTGGCGAAACCCTCGGATCTTTTGCCTGAGCTTCAAGGCCGTTTGCCAATTCGCGTTGAGTTGCGTCCTTTGACCGAAGATGACTTTATTCGCATATTAACCGAAACCGATAACGCCCTAACGCGTCAATATGCGTCCCTGATGGAAACTGAGGGCGTCACGGTTGAATTTGAAGACAGTGGTATTCGCGAAATCGCGAAAATAGCAGCCAGCGTAAATCAAAGCGTCGAAAACATTGGTGCGCGCCGCTTGTACACCGTGATGGAACGGATTTTCGAAGAACTTTCGTTTTCGGCTCCTGACAAATCTGGCGAAGCATTTACTGTGGACACGGCATTTGTGCAGCAAAACATTGGTGAACTTAGCGGTGATGCGGACCTAAGTCGGTTTGTGCTTTAACCAAAGTAATCTTGCATCTCACTTGGAATGTTTTGCAACGCAATTTTAGTGTCACCAGCCAGCCAAAGCCGTTTGTTTGAGACGAAGATGGTCTGATCACAAATCCGCAACGCGTCATCTGGGGAATGCGTAACCAATAAAACGATTTGATTGTCGGTTTCTGCGATTTCTTTGACCATATCCAACATTTCGTTCCGCATCGCTGGCCCTAATGCGGCGAATGGTTCATCCAACAACAATATCGGTTTTTTCTGAAGCAGAACGCGTGCCAATGCTACTCTGCTTTGTTGGCCACCCGACAGTTCACCAGGTTTACGGTTTTCAAAGCCTGACAGGCCCGCGCGATCCAATGCATCGCTAACCTGCCGTTGCTGAATTTTTGTCAGCCATCGCCGTGATGTCATGGCCAGTGCTACATTGCGAAAAATCGAAAGATGCGGAAATAGATTGTTTGACTGAAACAACATTGCGATTGGTCGATCTTCGACCCTTTGGGCCAGCAAATCCCGATCTTCATACATTGCAGATCCAGATTCAGCCTCATGAAAACCTGCCAATGTATTTAAAAACGTAGATTTGCCAGATCCAGAAGGGCCGATTACCCCATAAATACCACCGCCAAAGGCAGTATTTTCCGCAACCACAAGATGTGATCCATGACCAAATTTTAGATTTTTAATGCTTAGCATATCGGCGTCCCAGTCCATCGAAAGTAACAATCGCGAACAAACACATGACAAGTAATAACACTGATGCCCCTGCCGCCGCATCAAGCCTGTATCCTGTACGTAACTGCATGATTTGATAGGGCAATGTCGCATTCTCGGGACTGCCAAGCAAAACAATCACACCCAAATCCCCAAGAGATAGGGCAAGTGCAAGACCAAACGAAAACCCAAGCGGTCGAAATAGGCGTGGCAATATCACCCAAGCCCACATTCCCCAAACAGACATACGCATCGTTCGGGATAAACGCCCAAAGTCTGACTGGGCCTTTTGAATTTCAGGCAAAATAAGGCGTAAGGTGAATGGAACTGCCAACACCGCATTCAATAACACCACAATCAATAAAGTAACGTCAAAAGGGTTAATATAGGGTTTAATTATAACGAATAACCCAACTCCCAAGACCAATGGCGAGATCGAAAGCGCCAAAATACTGATACTTTCACCCAGTCGGTGAGCCATAAAAACGGAGATAAGTATGCAGAGCACAGCTGAAGGCAATGCAATGAAAATGGACGTCGCAGCGGCGCTCCAAACCGATGTCGGCAGTTCAGTCAGATGAGGCAACCCACGATATATGACCGTGAGGATTGGAGCCAACATAAAAATTGAAACCATCAAAATCATGCCCAAATCGACCATACGCACAGTGCGCGAATGCCCCATGGGTTCGGTTGGCAGATATCCAATGCCAACGTCCAAACGTTTCATCACTGCCAAACTGATAATGATCGCTGCAGCGGCGAAACCCGTCTGAACCAAAGCGAGTTGCCCTGCCTTGGCAATATCAAAATCGAACCGAAATGCCTGATAAATTGCCAATTCGACTGTTGTCGCGCGTGGTCCGCCTCCGAGTAGCAGTGCCACTGCAAAACTGGATAAACAGATCACAAAAATGATTGCCGTTGCTGCGGGCACGCGGGAGACAAGCATTGGCAATTCGATGATTTTGAACCTAGCCCAAGCATTTAGATTTAAACCGCGTGCAACTCGGTGGTGTTCGATTGGTATTGCGCCCCAACCAAACAATAATATCCGAATAGCAAGTGGTAGATTAAAGAATACATGCACCAGCAGGATACCAGAAAGTCCATAAATAGACACGGTTTCTTGGCCAAAAGAGCCGAGAAATTGGTTGAGGAACCCCTCGCGGCCAAAAATGAAAAGTACGCCGCTAATTGCGACGATCACAGGTAATATGAAAGGCGCAGACAAGATAGAAATCAGCAATTCGCGCCCTTTGAAATTTTGGCGTGCCAATGCACGTGACGCGGGGATAGCCAAAGCTACACTTAAGACCGCTGACAAAATTGCCTGCAGGACCGTAAATCTGATTGCAGCGATGTCAGACGCGGTGAATTGCAAATCCACCCCACCGTAAATAGCCAGGCCCAAAATGGGCATGGCGAAAACAAGCAAATACAAGATGCTCGTACTTATTTGGATAACGCGTTGCGCCATTCCTCAACCGCGGAATTTCGAAGATCCGCTGCCTGTTGTTCATTAAAATAAACGGTCTTTGCGGGCGCAGGAAGATTTGCAAAAACCTCTGGCCATTCATCAGATGATTGGGCCGCAGGATATGACCAGTTTGTGAACGGGATGATCGACTGGAATTCAGATGACATCACAAAATTCATAAATGCATCTGCCACATCGGGTACATCCGTTGATGAAACTTTGGCGACCAATTCAAAGTAGGGATAATGACCTTCTTCGAAAATTGCCGCTTTTTTGGTTTCGTCTTCTTCCGCGACGATATGGTAGCTGGGCGATGTGTTGAATGATAGCACCACATCGGCTTCACCTTCTGTGAACAAACCGTAAGCTTCTGACCAACCGCTGGTGACTGTCAAAATGTTTGGTGACAGGCGCGCCCAATAATCTGCGGCCTTGTCTCCGTACACCGCTTTCACCCATAAAACGAGTGCGAGCCCAGAAATCGAACTGCGCGGATCCTGAATAACGATTTTGTGGTCAGCAGGCAGATTTACCAAATCCTCGAATGAGGATGGCATGGTGGACATTTTATCAGCATTATAAACGAACGATACATAGGCCCAATCAAATGGTAAAAACGTGCCATCCGTCCATTCAATTGGCAGTTTCAGATCCGCATTGTTTTGGCCGTGTTCCGCAAACAATCCCGTTTGACGTGCCTTTTTGGTGACATCGGTATTCAAACCTATGACGATGTCCGCATCTGTGGAGCTGCCCTCAAGCATAATACGCGGCAGCAAATCGCCGGCAGAAAACTGCAAATCGCATCCGCATGTCTTTTCAAACTCCGCTTCAATTGCAGGGCCAGGGCCCCACTCAGATGCAAAGTAGTCAGGTGCATATACGGTCAAAACTGGTGTTTCGGCGAATGCCGCAGTTGCCGACAACATAGTAGAGATAAGTAGAGTATTTTTCATAACATTCCCTTCTTGGTGAAGAGGGGACCCAGACGTTTTCTGGACCTTCCCTCCGCCGGAGTTACCCGGATCAGGTTCAACGGGTCCGCACATGCGTCTCAGCCCAAAGGCACCCCGAGGTGAAGCGAAACTTAGTGTGCAACAGAAGCAAAGACAAGGAAAATAAGAGCCCAATCGCATTTCTGATACCTCAAGCAATTAGAAGAATATCTTGCACCTTGAATGTTGTGGAATTACTTAGTCCCAGAGCAAGGAGCATCAAAATGAGTATGAACAGTTTTGGACATTTATTTCGCGTCACCACTTGGGGTGAAAGCCATGGTCCGGCACTCGGTGCAACTGTTGATGGCTGCCCGCCTGGCGTGGCGATTGATGCAGCGATGATCCAACATTGGCTGGACAAGCGAAAGCCAGGACAAAATAAATTTACCACGCAGCGGCGCGAACCAGACGAAGTTGAAATTCTGTCTGGTGTTTTTGATGGCGTTTCGACGGGAACACCTATTCAGCTAATGATCAAAAACACCGATCAACGATCAAAAGATTACGGCGATATCGCCGAGACATTTCGCCCAGGTCATGCCGATATCACCTATTGGCAAAAATACGGCATTCGCGACTATCGCGGTGGTGGTCGATCATCGGCGCGCGAAACGGCCGCGCGGGTTGCAGCAGGTGGCGTTGCACGTGAAGCAATCAAATCATTGTGCCCTGACGTTCAAATCACTGGGTACATGACCCAAATTGGCCCCAAGACAATTGACCGTAATAACTTTGATTGGGACGAAATAGAAAAAAATGCGTTTTGGACACCTGATGCAAAGGCGGCGGAAGACTGGGCCATTTACTTGGACGAACTGCGTAAATCCCACGACTCTGTTGGGGCCGTGATCGAGGTTGTTGCACGTGGCGTCCCCGCTGGCTTGGGTGCACCCATCTACGGTAAGTTAGATACTGATCTTGCGGCAGCAATGATGTCGATCAATGCCGTGAAAGGCGTTGAAATTGGCGATGGGATGGCAGCCGCGGCCCTAACAGGGTCCGAAAACGCCGATGAAATTTACATGGGCAACAATGGTCATTATTTCGGCTCTAATCACGCTGGCGGTATCCTGGGCGGAATTTCCACAGGCCAAGACCTGATTGTTCGATTTGCTGTAAAACCCACATCTTCCATTCTGACACCTAGAAATTCAATCAAGAAAAATGGTCAACCGATCGAAGTCATTACAAAGGGACGGCATGACCCTTGTGTTGGTATTCGTGCGGTTCCTGTCGCCGAAGCGATGATGGCATGTGTCATTTTGGATCACATGCTTCTACACCGTGGTCAAATTGGTGAAAATCAGGGGATGATCGGCTAGGAGCGTTTCGCGAGTTGGACCGCCAAAATTCCACCTGCAACAATAGCAACACCCAAGATATCGAGGGATGATAATCCTTCACGAAGTATCGCCGCCGCAATCGCGACCCCAAAAAAGGGATTAAGAAAGTGGTATGTTGACGCACGCACCGCGCCAATTCGATCAACCAAGATAAACCAAACAAGAGTTGCCAAAAGTCCTGGCACAAGCGTTGTATAAATAAACGCATATACAAAGGCGTTCGTCCAAACGATAGTTGGCGTTTCAAGCATCATCGCAGGAACCCATAAAGTCAGACTTCCAACCAACATCTGAAGACCAACAATCATCAAAAAATTCCCAGATGAGGAAACACCACGCATCAAAAGAGTGGCAGCGGCAAGAGAGGCTGCGCCAACAATGCAAAGCGCGATACCAAATAAATCAACATCTGCCTGAATGCGTGACCCCATAATCAACGCAACCCCAATCAGACCAGCGATTAGCCCGCAAATTCCAAGCGTTGATAAACGTTCCCTAAAGATAATCCAGCCTGCACATGCAACAATCAACGGCATGGTGGACGCAATGATCGCCGCCAACGAGGCCTCTACCGTTTGCATAGCGACGAAATTCAAACCAAGGTATAGCGCATTTTGGCAAACCCCAAAGACAGCGACAGATATCCATTGCTTTCTACTTAGCCTCCAGCTCTGCCCCAATATCAGCGCAATCATCACCCCGATTAAGCCAGAAATCAAAAATCGTGCAGAAAGTGAATAAAGCGGCGGCGCATACGCCACAATAATACGAGCCGAGGTAAATGCAGAGGACCACATAAGCGCAAAGGCCAATCCCAAAAATACCGCCCTGCCGTCCATGTCGCACTCCATTACTATTCGTAGGAATTCATTTCACGCCTAATCCCAAATGAAAAGGGGCCGCGAAAACCGCGACCCCAAAAAACTTTGAACGACAATTGTTCGGATTAACCGTTTACGCTGTCTTTCAATGCTTTCGCGATTGTCATTTTAACAACTTTGTCAGCTGGTTTTTTGAACTGTTCGCCAGTTGATGGGTTGCGCACCATGCGCTCTGGACGTTCACGGCATTGGATTTTACCAACGCCTGGCAAAGTGACAGCACCGCCGCCAGAAACTTCACGTGTGATAATTCCGCAGATCGCGTCCAAAGCCGCGCCTGCAGATTTCTTGTCAGCGCCCATTTCTTCGGCCAGCGCCGCAACAAGCTGTGTCTTTGTCATTGGTTTAGACATTCTTATACTCCTTACACTGCCCTACTTTTTGGGCCTCGTGAAACGGATTTAACTGAATGTTGCGACGAAACACAACAAATAGTGGACTTTTTCTGACAAATTCATCCTTTTTTTCCAAAAAATTATGCTTAAAGAAACGCTGTTTCGTTAAAACTGCGCAATTTTCGGCTTTGCAGACGTTCAAGAGGCATTTCACAAAGCAATTCCATGGCGCGAATTCCGATCAGCAAGTGCCGCGAAACTTGCGTATTATAGAACGATGATGCCATCCCAGGTAACTTAAGTTCCCCATGCAACGGTTTGTCACTCACACATAACAGCGTTCCATAGGGTACGCGAAACCGATACCCATTCGCGGCGATTGTCGCGCTTTCCATATCCAGCGCAACGGCGCGCGATTGACTTAGACGATGAACAGGGCCACTGTTATCGCGTAATTCCCAGTTTCTGTTGTCAACTGTCGCCACGGTTCCCGTTCGCATTATTTGCTTAAGCTCAAAACCAGACACCTCGGTGATGTCAGCAACCGCTTTTTCCAACGCGATTTGTACTTCTGCCAAAGCCGGAACTGGAACCCACGCCGGCAGATCATCATCCAACACGCGATCTTCGCGTAGATAGGCATGCGCCAGAACAAAGTCACCCAAACTCTGACTATTGCGCAGACCCGCGCAGTGGCCCACCATTAGCCAAGCATGCGGCCGCAGAACAGCGATATGATCCGTGGCCGTTTTTGCATTTGATGGGCCAACACCAATATTTACCAAGGTTATACCATTCCCATCGGGACGCTTCAGGTGATAGCTGGGCATTTGCGGTAGTTTCGTTGGATAGGTGATCTCGGCATCTGGATCAGTAATTTCAACATTCCCAGTGCTAACAAAGCTTGTGTATTCAGACGAAGGATCGGCAAGCATTTTGCGCGCATAGTTTTCAAATTCAGACACATAAAACTGATAGTTTGTGAACAAAACAAAGTTCTGAAAATGTTCAGGATCAGTTGCGGTGTAGTGTGCCAATCGCGCCAAGGAATAATCAACCCGCTGCGCTGTGAACAGCCCCAGCGCCTCTTCCTCTGTTTCACCTGTGTTCAACCCATTCACAATGTCATCATTGGTCGTACCCAAATCAGGAACATCAAAAATATCCCGTAAACTAAGGTTTCCCGCACTTTCTGATGGAACCTCAAGATCGGTCGCTCCTATCATCGCAAAATGAATAGGTATTGCCGTTTTGGAAACTGCAACTTCAATGGCGGCCTTGTGGTTTTCAATTAACAAAGCCATTTGCTGCGTCAAATAATTCTTGAACAAATCTGGACGTGTCACAGTGATGGAATATCGGCCAGGACCTGGAACGTGACCGAAACTTAGTCGGCTATCAATTTGATCGTACGTTGTCGTTGTAATCCGGATTTCGGGATAGTATGCCCGATAACGTTGATGCCCCGATTGATGAGATAAAACTGCCTGAAACTTGGAACGTAAAAAAGTGATGGAAGACATATATATCGCATTAACATGTTCCCATGCATCATTCGCATCATGAAATTGTTTTGTTTCAATGGGTTCTGGTATCAAAATTCCATTTGGCGTTTCGTGCATGTAATTTCTCGATTGTTGCAGTACATATTTTTATTCGACAGACCTATCTGCATCATGCTGAATGATAACAGCGCATATGTAAATTATAGAACAATAATTAGAGGCCCAAATGAATTACAAAACTATATCAGCGGACGAATTTGGTCGATCGCTTAGCGGCGTCGGGGTAAATATTTTAGTAAAAGACGCTCTCAGAACCGTGAGTTTTTTGGAACGTGTTTTCGTGCTGAAATGTCATCAGGTAAGCAATGACTTTGCGATCGTATCTCACGACAATCATGTGTTTCAATTGCATGCGGATCATACATATCACTCGCATCCGATGATCAATCTGGTTCCTGAAAACCCACCGCGTGGTTTAGGAATTGAAATTCGACTGTATGATTGTGATCCTGATACAGCTGTTAAAAACGCAGAAGCACACCAATATCACGTATTAGAGCCCGCGATTACGAAACCACATGGTTTGAGAGAAGCATTTATTCAATGTCATGACGGCTATGTTTGGTGTCCGTCGATGAAATCGTAAGATCGTTGGCGTTTGCTGTAAAATATGGCGCATACCAAAATCACACCGCTTAGGGTGGCGATGGTTCCCGCAGCACTGATTGACGTTTCAAATCCTAATAAAATTGGGACATATCCAGCAACCACGTATCCCAGAACAGCGGATATTGCGGAAAATGAAACGCTCAGACAAACTTGATCGCGAAAGCTCTGGGTTAGAACACGCGCGGCGGCAGGCGGGCAGACAAACATTGAAACAACTATAATTGAACCCACTGCAGCAAATGAAATAACCGCTGCAAGTGTTGCCGCCAATGCCACACCAGCAGATACAATCCCAACAGGCACACCTGAAATTTCAGCGAATGTTTGATCAAACGTCGAAACGATAAGAAATCTCCAACATACCAACATCACTGTCATAATAAGAACAAAACCAATTATGGCACGGGTCAGTTCAACAGGTATGGTTTGGCGTGCGACTGGGTCGAAAACGGACATCAAACTTTCCCCATCAATCCAGATCAAACTTTCCAAATTTCCATAAAGCGCATGTTCGACATCTAAATGAACGTTTCCGCCCGCGGTCAATTCAATCATCAGAACGCCTGCAGCAAAGAAAACCGATAATGTGGTGGCCATCGCCGCAGAATTATCCATGGATGTATATATTCGTAGTACCGCAATTGTGCCAACAGCTGTTAGGCCAGCGATCCCCGCGCCAACCAACATGAAATAGGATCCAAGGTTTCCAAAAATTAGGAAGCTTATAACAATGCCTGGTAGAACCACATGACTGATTGTGTCGGATAACATCGCCCGTTTTCGTAGCACCAAAATATTCCCAACCAACGTGCATGAAAGGGCCGAGAAAAGGCCCGTTAAGATCGGTACAAAGCTGATTAGATAAAAGTCATCAAACATTTGAACTTCTCAGATGCGTGACAACAATCGACAGGCCCAATGCAATAAACATGATTACCACAATGACCGCGCCAGAAGGCAGGTTTGGAAGCAACGCGGAAATTATCACACCGATGCCAGCACAGGTCGAACCAAACACGGCCGACAGTAAAGACATCGACCACACGCCCGTTGTCCAAAGACGGGCCGTTGCCGCAGGAATCGTCAACATTGCGACGACCAGAATCAAACCAACAATCTTCAGTCCAATGATGGTTATTACCAATGCCAATAGACTTAGCAAAAATGACATTCTGTGTTGAGCGTACCCCGCCATTTCACTTAACACAGAGTCGAATATGAATGCGGTTAATGAGCGGCGATATACCATCACTGCCGCGCTGCACATGATTGAAACCAAACCGATCACAATCACGTCTTGTAACAGCATCCCTGATACAGAACCTAAAATGTAATCTTCAAGCCCCGCTTGTTGACCAACTGACACGGATTGAACGCCCGTCAACAACACTATCCCAAAGCCAAAAAAGACCGAAAGTACAGCTGCGATTGCAGTGTCAAATCCCAATTTCGTACGCGCCGTAATCCATTGAATCACAACCACACCAAAGAGTGCGGATATCCCAGCACCCAAGAGCAACACCCAGGAGTTCTTCTCTTCCATTCCCAAAAAAGCAGAAACAAGAAAGCCGATGACCAATCCTGGAAGCGTTGCGTGGGCTAGTGAATCGCTTAACAAACTTGCCTTACGCAGATAAACGAACGCACCCACATGGCCGCTGGAAAAGCCAAATAACAAGGCGCCAACAAGGGCAAGCGCGGTATTATAACCAATCAGTTCCGTCATGCACGGCCCGTCAAAAAATCCAGATTGGAAACACCATAGGTCTTTTCAACATTTGTCTTTGTGAAGACATCATTGACGGGGCCGAAGGCGGTCACTGTTTTGTTTAGCAAAATTACATCGTCAAAGTAGTCTTTGACAGTCGACAAATCGTGATGAACCGCGACTATTGATTTTCCATTTTGTTTCTGACGACGCAGAATATCGACAATCACAGCTTCGGATTTTGCGTCGATCCCGCCGAACGGTTCATCCAGCAGAATAAGTTTAGCATCTTGTACAATAGAACGCGCCAGAAATACGCGCTGTTGTTGGCCACCTGACAATTGTGAAATCTGACGCGTTGCAAAATCGGCCATATCTACGTCCGTTAATGCACTTCGCACCCTGTCTTTGTGCGCCGATGAAAAGCGGCGCAGCAGGCCCAATTCACCATATAAACCCATTGCAACAACGTCGAAAACATTGGCTGGAAATTCCCAGTCAATTTGCGCGCGCTGCGGGACATAGGAAATGTCTTTTCTGTACTGTTTTGGTGACTTCCCAAAACACGAAATAGTCCCCGTACGGGTTGGGATTAACCCCAAAAGCGCCTTAATTAGTGTCGATTTTCCCGCCCCGTTTGGGCCAACAATCGCAGTCAGTTTTTCAGCGTGGACGGCAAAATAGACATCTTCGATCGCTGTTACTCCATCGTAATCAACCGTCAGTTCGTTTACGGTAATTGCATTGGCAGACATGTTACACGTTCAATCTATCATTCATGCCCCGCTTCGGGGCATCGACGCCAAGTGCGCGCGCAATGGTGGTTAGATTGTGATCAATCATCCCAACATATGTTCCTTCATATGTTCCGGCCGGTCCCATCGCATCAGAAAATAACTGCCCACCAAGTTTCAAATCATGACCACGGGCAGCGGTCCCTTCGATCAAAGCACGAATATTACGGTCTGATTGCGAGGATTCAACGAAAACGGCCTTTATCTGACGTTCTATGATCAGATCTACCAACTCCTCGATCCGATAGAGGCCCGCCTCACTCGTCGTGGAAATACCTTTGACGCCCATAACGTCAAAATCATAGGCCGATCCGAAATAACGAAACGCATCATGTGCTGTTAACAACACACGCGCGTGCTTGGGAACGCTGGCCAATATGTCACGGCCATAATCTGTCAATCGTTTCAAAGTTGTTACAAAGCGTGCATGATTTTCGGAGATTTCAGCAGAGTTTTTCGGCAATCTAGACAATAATTCCGTTGCGATTGCGCTTGCTACATGTTCCCACAGCGTTGGGTCCATCCAAACATGCGGATCATACTGCGCCGACGCATCATCATATGGCAACAGATGCTGATTAGGGACAGCTTCGCCAGCCGATAAAATCGATTTGCGTTTGCTTAATTTGGCAAACAAATCCTCCATCTGCGACTCAAGATACAGTCCATGACGTATAATCAAGTCCGCCTTCGTTAAAGCAACAACATCGCTTCGTGTCTGTCGGAACGCATGGGGATCCGTGCCGGGCCCCATCAATGCACGAATTGTGATGTTTGAAGGGGCAATTTGCTTGGCCGTATCCGCGAGCATGCCGACCGTGCAGACAATATTCAATGACTGACCCGCAAATGCCATGTGCGGCGCAGCGATAGCAGCGGCAGATAAACCCACGAAACGACGACGATTGATGCTCAAAGAACGGCTCCTTACTTCACGTGTTTGAATATGCGAGTCATTCGCAAAAAGTCAATCTAATTGCGAATGACTCGCAATTTCATATTTTGGATTTGTGTTTATACCCGTTATCTGTAATCCATTTTGCATATCGGCGAACGGACACTGAGATGAATATGTCGAACACCATCAACAGGAATATCTGCCACGAACTGGATTTAGATTGGGTTATGTCGACCCAAGCAAACCAATCCGCGATAGAACGGCGTGCAGCGACCCTTGGAACGCGCAGAAGCGTTAAGAAAGAATTCCAGGCCGCTTGGCTGGCGCGCGCCATTTCCTGCATCGATTTGACGACGTTATCGGGTGACGATACCGAAGGGCGCGTGCGAAGATTATGCGCCAAAGCGCGGCACCCATTGCGGGCCGATCTGGCGAAATCCCTGGGTATGGATACGCTTACAACTGGTGCGGTCTGCGTTTATCACGAAATGGTTTCTGCTGCTGTTGCTGCCTTGTCAGAAAGCCAAATCCCTGTCGCAGCGGTATCAACTGGATTTCCAGCGGGCCTTTCATCGCTAAAGCTACGCATTGCAGAAATTGAAGAAAGCGTTGCGGCTGGGGCAACGGAAATCGATATTGTGATCAGTCGGCGACATGTCCTGAACCAAGATTGGCAAGCTCTTTACACCGAAATGAAGTTGTTCAGAGAAGCCTGCGGAGATGCACACGTCAAAGCGATTTTAGCGACTGGTGAGCTTGGGACATTGCGTAATGTCGCTCGGGCATCCTTGATCTGCATGATGGCGGGCGCGGATTTTATAAAGACTTCGACAGGAAAAGAGAGCGTTAACGCGACCCTACCCGTTTCTTTGGTCATGGTGCGTGCGATCCGTGAATTTTATGAACAAACTGGCTACAAAGTTGGCTACAAACCTGCAGGTGGAATATCAAAAGCAAAAGACGCCTTGGTTTACCTCTCGATGATGAAAGAAGAGTTGGGTGTTGAATGGACCCGCCCCGAACTGTTCCGTTTTGGCGCATCATCATTACTGGGGGATATAGAACGTCAACTCGAACACTTTGCAACTGGCGCATATTCAGCGTCATTTAGACACGCAATGGGGTGATCAAATGGATATCAAGGAAATCTACGAAACTATGGATTACGGAACCGCCCCTGAAAGCACAGATGAGGCAAACGCGTGGCTGGCTAAGAATAATCGGATTTTCGGTCACTTTATCGACGGTGAATTCGTTTCAGGAACAGGTCACTTCGAAACTATAAATCCGGCCACTGGAAAGTCTTTGGCACATGTGAGCCAGGCTTCATCTGCAGATGTAGATAGCGCCGTTGCCGCAGCGAGCCATGCGTTTTATGACTGGAGCAAAAGCTCAGGATTTGAGCGCGCAAAGGTGCTCTATGCGCTCGCGCGGAACATCCAAAAACATGCGCGCCTGTTTAGTGTTGCAGAAACGCTAGATAATGGCAAACCTATTCGAGAATCGCGTGATGTTGATATCCCGCTTGTCCACAGACATTTTTACTATCACGCTGGTATGGCGCAGCTGATGTCCAAAGAGCTGCCACATCGCGAACCAATCGGCGTCTGTGGACAAATTATTCCGTGGAACTTTCCGATGCTTATGCTGGCGTGGAAAATCGCACCCGCGCTTGCCATGGGGAATACAGTTGTTTTGAAACCTGCGGAAACCACATCGCTTACTGCCCTGTTATTCGCAGAAATCTGCGCGCAATCCGGTGTGCCAAGGGGAGTTGTAAATATCGTAACAGGGGATGGAGATGTTGGCGACATGATCGTACGTCATAAAGACGTACACAAAATCGCATTCACTGGATCAACTGACGTGGGCTGTAAAATCCGTCGGGCGACAGCGGGTTCTGGGAAATCACTAACCCTTGAGCTTGGTGGAAAATCACCCTTCATCGTTTTTGATGATGCGGATTTAGACAGCGCAGCCGAAGGGGTTGTTGATGCCATTTGGTTTAATCAGGGGCAAGTCTGCTGTGCGGGATCAAGATTATTGGTTCAGGCAGGTGTCGCGGATAAATTTCATTCCAAACTTGTAAACAGAATGAAAAAGCTGCGGATCGGCGATCCATTAGACAAATCAGTTGATATGGGTGCGATCAACAATCAGGCGCAATTGGATCGCATCAAGTCCATGCTATCGTCCTGTGATCCCTCAAAAATCACGACAGTTGCGACGACGATGCCTGACGATGGATATTATCACCCACCAACCTTAATTCAGGACGTGGAAACAAGCGATACTTTGATGCAAGAGGAAATATTTGGCCCCGTCCTAGTATCCACCACATTCAGAACACCATCTGAGGCTGTCGCATTGGCGAATAACACCCGATACGGCCTAGCCGCATCGGTTTGGAGTGAAAATATAAACCTTGCACTTGGAATGGCCCCAAAACTGAAAGCGGGCGTTGTTTGGGTAAATGGAACAAATTTCTTTGATGCCGCCGCTGGGTTTGGCGGGACCAAAGAAAGCGGGTTTGGACGCGAAGGTGGTTGGGAAGGACTAATGGCCTATACCCGCCCAGTGAATGTACCCAAGGAGCCCGCTAAATATTCAGCAACCGAAACAATTATAAATCGCGCCGCTTCCATTAATCGGACCTATAAAAATTATGTTGCTGGAAAACATTCACGGCCAGATGGTGGATATACAAAACAAATCGCGGATCCGTCCAACGCCGCAACATACGATATCCCAATCTCGAACAGGAAAGATCTTAGAAATGCTGTTGAGGCGGCAAATAAAGCCATTGGTTGGTCATCTTCAACTGGTCATTTACGATCGCAAATACTTTATTATTTTGCCGAAAATCTTTCAGCGCGTGCAAATGAATTCGCCGCACTAATCGATACGTTCCAACCACGTGGCATCTCAGGCGCGGATGAGGTGGAAGCGACACTAGAAACCATTTTTGAATGTGCGGCATGGTCTGACAAATTTGATGGCGACGTGCGCAATGTGCCAATGCGCGGCCTTGCTTTGTCTCTGAACGAACCTGTCGGGACGATTGCCGCATTTGCGCCCGCAGAACATGCTTTGCTGGGTTTGGTGCATATGATCGCCACAACCATCGCGGTTGGAAACCGTGTGATCGTATTCCCATCAGAGATCAATCCAGTCACTGCGGGAGAGCTGATCCAAGTGATTGAGACATCTGATATTCCAGCGGGCGTGGTGAATATATTGTTTGCGGACCATAGCGATATTGCAAAACACACTGCAATGCACATGGATATCGATGCCGTTTGGTGTGAAGAAAACGCAGCAATTTCATCAATGGTCGAAGAACATTCAGCGACAAATTTAAAACACACTTGGACACAAATGAATGCCGAGACAGAGATCCGCGAATTCTTGGATCACGCAATAGAAAAGAAAACGGTTTGGATCCCTTGGGGCGAAGGTTAATGTTTTAGGGTCTTTAGGCGCGCAAGAAGTTCCAAATCTGGATAACCATCCGCCTCAATTCCCAGCCCAGTTTGTGCTTGCATCACTGCACGTACTGTATCTGGCCCAATAATTCCGTCTGATGCACCTGCATTATATCCCAGATCGGTCAAAACTGACTGTAAATCCATGATCTCTGATCTACCCAACCGTCTGGCCGTGCGATCCCAAGACCAATCAACATGTCCACCATCAATCATTGTCGCAAGTTTTGAAACCGCCAACACATAATTCGTAGAACGATTATATTGGTAAAGGGCCAACGCCTGTCCACCCAATAAAATCCGTGGTCCATGTCGACCAACGGGCGATACACAAAAATATTTTTCCCCGTCTTTCGCGTCCTCAATCTTTAGGCCACGATTTTCCCAGACTGTGGCGTCAGCTGCATGATTAATCCCATCCCAAGAATAACCCAAATCAGTCTCTATATTGGGCTTTTTGATAAGATAGTCACCTTCGTTTAGCCCTTCTGCGGCCAAATAATTCGCAGCTGACATCAATGCATCAGGGATCGAAGCCCAAATATTCGCGGGCCCGCTAACGCAATATGAAACTCCAAATTTGGTGTAAGTTTCTGGCATAAATTGCATATGCCCGGACGCACCAGCCCAGCTGCCACAAATAGGTTGCCCCTCACCCTGCATTGGATAAATTTCCGAGCAATAATAATGTAGCTGTGCGGTAAAATATGGCCTGCGTCGCGCGCGGCCTGCAAAAGCCAGTGTTGCGAGTGCTGATCCAATTGGAAAGGTGCCCGAGGTTTTACCAAAATTTGTTTCAATGCCCCAAATCGCCAATAACAGCGAAGGTGATACGCCGTAACTATCAAATATGCGGTTTAATTCTGTATCAAATTCAACCAAATATTTTTGCCCTAGGATCATCCGTTCTGGTGTCGCAAGCCGATCAATGTAATCCCATGAGGGCAATATGAATTCGGCCTGCTGTTTATCTTTTTCCAATACCTCAGGAAGCAACTGAACATGCCCCATCAGTTTTGGAAAATGCTTAGTAATCCATTGATCAAAATTCATGAACCTGTCCGTCTACGACGGGCTTTCAATTTCGATTTTGCAGCCTTTCGTTTGGACTTTACCAGCATGCGCTTGGGTCGGTCACCGCGACCCCGCCGTCCGCCAGTGCGCTTATATATTTCGTCGTTAATTGATATGAGTTCGAATGCAACGCCACCCGCCGTTGGCTCTGCTTCGGTCAAACGCACCGTAACACGCAAGCCCAACGAAAATGTGATGCCCGTTTCGCTGCCCATCAAAGTGTTGGTTGTTTGATCGTAGTCGAAATATTCACGCCCTAACGAACGAATGGGGATAATGCCGTCAGCCCCCGTTTCATCCAATCGAACAAATATCCCAAACTTGGCAATTCCGCTTATTTTGCCCTGAAACTCGGATCCCATTTTTTCAGACAAATACGCCGCCAAATAGCGATCCGTTGTGTCCCGCTCTGCCAACATTGATCGACGTTCCGTTTCCGAAATCTTATTCGCCGTTTCAGCCAGGTTTTCGATATCAAATGCCGTCAGGCCATCGTCACCCCATCCATGCGCAGAAATCAGACCACGATGCACAATCAAGTCTGCATATCGTCGAATGGGCGAGGTAAAATGTGCATATGATCTAAGCGACAAACCAAAGTGTCCAAAATTTTCGGAACTATAATAGGCTTGTGTCATTGATCGCAGCGTTGACATGTTAATCAGCTCTGAATGCTCTGTGTCGCGCGCTTGCCGCAACAACATGTTCAGGTGTTTCGTGCGAAGAACCTGTCCTTTGCCAAGAACCAATCCGGCCGATTTTGCGGTTTCGCGTAATGACTCCAGTTTATCATCTGATGGCTCTTCATGAACGCGGAACAACAAGGGCGACTTTTTCTCGGTCAAAACCTCTGCCGCAGATACATTTGCCAAAATCATAAACTCTTCGATCAACTTATGTGCATCAAGCCGATCTTTGAAATTGACGGATGTCACTTTGCCCTCATCGCTCAACTCAACACGGCGTTCGGGCAGTTCAAGATCTAGGGGAGCACGTAGTTCGCGCGCCTTAGTCAATGCATGATATGCGTCGTATAATGGGCGGATAACTGTCTCTAATAAGGGCGAACACTTATCATTTGGCTGACCATCAACTGCGCTTTGCACCTCTTCATAAGTCAGCGATGCATGCGATTTTATCAATCCCCGAAAAAACGTGTGCCCCAGTTTTTGACCATCTTTATCGATCTGCATACGCACAACAATTGATGCGCGCGGAACGCCTTCGTGCAAGGAGCATAAATCGCCAGATAGACGATCAGGAAGCATTGGAACAACGCGATCTGGAAAATATGTTGAATTACCCCGCAACCGCGCCTCTTGATCCAATTTTGACGAGGGCGTGACATAGTGGGCAACGTCCGCAATCGCGACCCAGATTAGATAACCGTCTTTGTTTTTCGGATCAGGATCACGTTCAGCAAAACATGCATCGTCATGGTCGCGCGCATCCGCAGGATCAATGGTAACAAAGGGTACATCCCGAAAGTCGGTCCGATCACCCAGTGGCGCTGGCTTTTGACTATCCGCTTCGGCAACAACATCATCCGGAAAATGATCTGGAATACCATGTTGATGGATCGCGATTAATGATACGGCTTTTGGCGCTGACGGGTTGCCCAATCTCTCAACGACGCTCGCCTTGGGTAATCCCATACGCGCTTTCGGACCGATCTGTTCGGCTAAAACCAACTCTCCATCTTTCGCGTCGCGCCGCCCCTGTTCGGGGACGCTCCATTCCTTGCCCGTTTTATCAATTGGAACAATGCGACCACCTTCAGACGATTGTCGAAACACACCAAGGACCCGGGTGGAGCTGATCCCTATTTTGCGGATCAAGCGACCCTCATATTGATATTGTTCATCAGATACCTTTGTTAGTTTTGCAAGTATCCGATCACCACGACCCAGCGCTGGGTCCGATTTACGTGTCATCAATAAAATAATCGGCTCTACATCATCGCCATCCCATTCAAGCGGCCGCGCAAACAAATCGCCGTCAGATGTCGGCGCCATCACCTCGACAATGCTAACAGGCGGTAATTGGTTGGGATCGCGGAAAGAATTTTTGCGCTTACTCAGGTGGCCATCCGCTTCAAGTTCGCGCAAAATTTTCTTTAGCTCAATCCGATCTGGGCCCTTTATGCCAAATGCCTTCGCAATATCACGTTTTGCAGTCAGCGTTGGGTTATCCGAAATCCAATCTAGGATTTCCTGCTTTGGTGGTAACTTATTCATGTGGCTCACTAACACGGATATTTTTTGTCGTCATTGCAAATCCGAATTCAAGCAAGTCGTTTACATCATCAACATCGGACAGGGTTGCAACATCTTCACTGGTTCTATCAGATAGGCTGCGCTTTGCATCCATCAAAGCGTATTCAGTCGACCATCGACAATTTGTG
The DNA here is from genome assembly GCA_000472185.1 of Rhodobacteraceae bacterium HIMB11. Taxonomy (GTDB): domain Bacteria; phylum Pseudomonadota; class Alphaproteobacteria; order Rhodobacterales; family Rhodobacteraceae; genus HIMB11. Next base: position 183,126 of record AVDB01000001.1, read on the forward strand.
AATATTGAGTTTGGAAGCGATGCACACCGTGGCGCACCGACCAACCAAAAACCTCCATCGGTTGATGGCCCAAACACAAATTGGTTTTTGGACAGACGTTTAAACGCCTCGGCAATATGACGCTTTTCAATCTGAGGGATATCAGAGCCAATGATAACAGCGGGTGCCATTTTAAAACAGGAGAGAAGCCGTTTCATTCGTTGACCAAGGTCACCAGTTCCCTGATCAATTCTCTGTAGTTCTTTGGGCCAGATCGGTGGATCAGGCTGATTAGGCGCTTTTGCAACCGCCAAAACAATATGCCACCTTGGATCACGCAGTCGGCGCAATAATCGTGCTGTTTGATGACGATACCACCAGGCCGCATTTGTCATTCCGATGTCACGGCCAAGTCGCGTTTTTACGCGGCCTGCCACTGGGGCTTTGACCATGACGATCAATATCGGGCGTCGATCAGGCAAAATAGTTCTTTAAAATACGCCCATAAATGCTTTTTAATTGATGAATTTGGGCAATTTCGACCCGTTCATCAACTGCATGCATTGTTTTTCCGACCAATCCAAATTCGGTGACAGGGCATAAATTTTTGACAAAACGGGCATCAGATGTGCCACCAGTTGTGGACATTTCTGGTGTCACACCCAACTCTGCTTGCACCGCTTGGGAAATAAGATCGGACAATTCACCAGGCGGAGTAATAAAACTTTCACCCGAAATCTTCACATTCATCTGAATGCGGGTTTTTGTTTTTTCAGAAACTGCAGCCAAATGATTTTGCAGCCAAACCGTCAGCGATTTTCCCGAATGGGCATCGTTAAATCGAATATTCACAGTTGCCCGACACGTTTCTGGAATAACATTTGTTGCTGTGTTGCCTACGTCGATCGTTGTGATTGCAAGCGTGGATTGATCAAAATGCTCGGTTCCGTCATCCAAGGCGGCCTCCTCAAGCGCAGTTATCAATTGAACCATTGCCGAAACGGGATTGTTGGCGCGGTGGGGATAGGCGGAATGTCCCTGAACACCTTCCACGGTTATGAACGCGGTCAATGATCCGCGGCGGCCGATTTTCATCATCTCACCCATGCGATTTGGACTTGTTGGTTCGCCAACCAAACAATGGTCCATCGACTGACCATGCTCATTCATCCAATCAAGAATGGCTGTTGTACCGTCAATAGCATCGCCTTCCTCGTCGCCCGTTATGGTTATGACGACCGAACCATCAGGCGGGGTATTGGACGTAAAATCAATTGCCGCTGCAACAAAGGCCGCGACACCAGATTTCATATCCGTTGCACCACGCCCATACAGGAATCCATCCTTAACCTCTGCACCAAATGGATCAACACTCCATGCAGCGATATCGCCAACGGGAACAACATCTGTGTGACCGTTAAACCCAAAGGTGCGCCCGTTATTGCCACTGCCCCAACGCGCAAAAAGGTTACTGACACCACCTCGTTCGATGCGCGTACATTCAAACCCGTTTTGCGACAATAAATCATCCAATAACGTGATCGCGCCACCTTCGTCTGGGGTGACAGACGGGCATTTGATCAGGTTCGCCGTTAACTCGAATGGGTCAATATTCTTCATTTCAGTCTCTATTCAAAAAACGTGATTAACGAGTGCGCAAGATCAGATGGGTCCTGAATTAACCCATCTGCACCAGCGCCTTCCAGTTCATCTTGATTGCCATAGCCATACAACACACCAAATGCCGCCATCTCGTTTGCATGTGCTCCCAATAAATCAAAGCTACGATCCCCAACCATCACAGCATCTTGTGCGCTGCTATTGGTTACATTTAAACCATGTTTCAGTAAATCAGTCTTAGCAGATCTAGTTCCATCAAGTTCGGATCCAAATTGATGGTCCAAATATCGATCAATGCCAAAATGCGCGGTTATTTTAACGGCGTATTCTGCTGCCTTTGATGTGGCTAAGCAAAGTGTGAAGGAATGATCCTTCAATCGACTTAGTTGATCAAGGACACCATCATACAACGCGTTTTCAAGGTAGCCGGTATCGCGATACCTTTCACGGTATAGATCAACTGCGTGATCAAGTTGGTCGTCGGCAACGCCGACTTTCGCAAAGCTGTCCCACAAGGGCGGACCAACAATCCAATCGTTATTCGTCCTGATTGCTGGTAAGCCCATTCGTTCCAAGGCATAATTAAAACAGTTCTTGATGCCAGGGCCCGCGTCCGTCAGCGTGCCATCAAGATCAAGGAAAATGACCTTACTCAATGCTCTGTCCCCGATTGCGCTTCATCACCGAAAAAAGGCGTCATCTGCGCAACAATTACTGAATTTTCCTCAAGTGCTCGGTTCATAAGCTCGATCTCGGCATCGTCAATTTCATGCCCCTCTGACAAACGTTCGTCTAAGGTTCCGTACCCAGTGACATCCAATGGTGCTAAATCGGCCTGTTTCAAAATTGCAACCGTTTCACGTACGGCCTCTGCCTCATCAACTCCGCTTGAATAACAAATCAACGCCGCACCCGTCGCCTTTTTGGGTAAGCCATCATTCTGTGAACGACCCACCTGAACAAGCAAAGTGTAAACCTGATGTTTCTTTGGCTTTTTTTCGCGTTTTTCTGACATTATGGCGGCCTTATTGGGTTTCACTCCGATGTAACCATGCCAATTGGGGAATGCAAACCTTCAAAATATCAATTTCGTGCGCATTTTTTTCCTATTGGGCTTGCGTTCAAGCATAGATTTTTGTTTCTGGTTTCAACGAAGGAGATCAAACAATGTATCGTTCAAGAACTTCTACCCATGGTCGTAACATGGCAGGCGCCCGCGGATTGTGGCGCGCCACTGGTATGAAAGATAGCGATTTTGGCAAACCAATCATCGCAATCGTCAATTCATTTACGCAATTTGTTCCAGGTCACGTGCACCTGAAGGATCTGGGCCAAATGGTTGCCCGCGAGGTTGAGGCCGCAGGCGGTGTTGCCAAGGAATTCAATACCATCGCTGTCGATGATGGAATTGCGATGGGCCATGATGGCATGCTTTATTCCCTGCCATCCCGTGAAATCATCGCAGATTCAGTCGAATACATGGTGAATGCCCATTGTGCCGACGCAATGGTTTGTATTTCAAATTGTGATAAAATCACACCGGGTATGTTGATGGCCTCAATGCGCCTAAACATCCCAACAATTTTTGTGTCTGGCGGTCCAATGGAAGCCGGCAAAGCGGTAATTGATGGCAAGGAAATCGCACTTGACCTTGTCGACGCAATGGTTGCTGCCGCGGATGATAAGTACACAGATGAACAGGTCCAACAGATTGAAGAGGCTGCGTGCCCAACTTGTGGATCATGCTCTGGTATGTTCACCGCGAACTCAATGAACTGTTTGACCGAAGCTCTGGGATTATCCCTGCCTGGAAATGGTTCAACGCTTGCAACGCATTCTAATCGTAAGGCGCTGTTCCTTGAGGCCGGTCAACGCATCGTTGATCTTGCACGTCGCTGTTATGAACAAAATGACGCCAGCACACTGCCCCGCAACATCGCCACATTCGAGGCCTTCGAAAATGCGATGGCGCTGGATATTGCGATGGGCGGATCAACGAACACGGTTCTGCACCTTTTGGCGGCCTCTTACGAAGGTGAGGTCGGCTTTACGATGGAAGATATCGATAGATTGTCGCGTAAGGTTCCATGCCTAAGTAAGGTGGCACCAGCCAAAAGTGATGTTCACATGGAGGATGTCCACCGCGCGGGTGGCATTATGGCAATCTTGGGCGAATTGGATCGTGCGGGATTGATACATCGCAACACCAAAACTGTGCACGCACCAACGATGGGCGATGCATTGGACAACTGGGATGTCATGCGGACCAACAACCCCGATGTTCATGATTTTTATCGTGCTGCACCGGGTGGCGTTCGCACGACACAAGCATTCTCGCAATCCAACAAATACACCACACTTGATATGGATCGCGCGGGTGGCGTGATCCGCGACAAAGAAAATGCCTTTTCTCAGGATGGTGGTCTTGCTGTTTTGTTCGGTAACATCGCAGAAGACGGCTGCATCGTGAAAACTGCAGGCGTTGACGAAAGCATTCTGAAATTTTCAGGCCCTGCATATGTTGTAGAAAGCCAAGATGATGCCGTGAACGACATTCTGACAGGTAAGGTCAAAGAGGGCGATGTCGTGGTAATCCTTTACGAAGGTCCACGTGGCGGCCCCGGAATGCAGGAAATGCTGTACCCAACTAGTTACCTGAAATCAAAAGGACTGGGTGCGGCATGTGCATTGGTAACAGATGGACGTTTCTCTGGCGGCACCTCTGGTTTGTCAATTGGTCACGTATCGCCCGAGGCGGCAGAAGGCGGCGCGATTGCGTTGGTAGAACACGGTGACACCATTGAAATCGATATTCCAAACCGCTCGATCAAATTAGTCATTTCCGACGAAGTTATGGCCGAACGCCGCGCTGCGAAAGAGGCGCACGGCTGGAAGCCATCAAAGCCACGTAAACGCAAAGTGACAACTGCGCTAAAGGCATACGCGGCGCTGACAACCTCCGCAGCCCAAGGCGCGGTTCGCGTAGTAGAATAATAAAAATAGGCGCCCAATCATTGGGCGCCTTTTTATTTCTATCATTGATAACGCGTTTTGGGCTTAAACTTAACCAAGCCGAAAACCAAATATCAGTCACGCAATAGTTCGTTGATACCTGTTTTACTGCGTGTTTGTTCATCTACGCGTTTTACAATCACGGCGCAGTACAGGTTAATTCCGTTTTTCGATGGCATCGAACCCGATACCACAACTGAATAGGGTGGAACCTCACCATACATCACTTCACCCGTTTCACGATCCACGATCTTGGTTGATTTGCCGATGTAAACGCCCATTCCCAACACGGAACCTTCGCGGACGATACAGCCCTCAACAACTTCTGAACGCGCACCGATAAAACAGTTGTCCTCGATAATTGTTGGCCCAGCTTGCATAGGCTCAAGAACACCACCGATGCCCACACCGCCAGATAGGTGCACATTTTTACCAATCTGTGCGCATGATCCAACAGTTGCCCAAGTGTCAACCATGGTGCCTTCGTCAACATATGCGCCAAGGTTTACAAAAGATGGCATCAAAACAACGCCAGGTGCGATAAATGCAGATTTGCGAACAACGCAATTTGGAACCGCGCGGAAACCTGCAGCTTTCCATTGGTTTTCGCCCCAGCCAACAAATTTGCTATCAACCTTGTCCCACCAGCCACTGCCTTGTGGGCCACCAGATTGAATTTCCATGTCCTTGATACGGAAACCCAATAAAACCGCCTTTTTGGCCCACTGATTCACGTGCCATGAACCGTCATCCAACTTTTGTGCAACGCGCAATGAACCGCTGTCCAGCGCATTTAGCGTATCTTCGATGGCTTCGCGTGTTTCACCCTGCGTGGCAGGTGTAATCGCGTCGCGATTTTCCCATGCGGATTCAATTGCTACTTCCAATTGTTCGTTCGACATGTCGGATTCTCCCAATAAATGTTGGGCATCCTATAATTTGAAAATGTAGGAAGGACAATCCAAGTTTCGCTTTCGACAATACGCACGCACTCGACATCGAGGGATAAGCCTATTATGCACGCACAAAATCATCAGTTGGAGTGCATCATGGCATTTGATCGTTCAGTTAAAATTGCCCCATCAATTTTGTCCGCAGATTTTGCAAATTTCGGAGCTGAAATCCGTGCAATCGAAGATCAAGGTGCAGATTGGGTTCATGTGGATGTCATGGATGGGCATTTTGTTCCGAACCTGACCTTCGGTCCACCTGCGGTAAAGGCATTCCGCCCACATGTAAAAACAGTGATGGACGTTCACCTGATGATTGCTCCAGTGGACCCATATATTGATGCCTATGCTGATGCGGGTGCTGATGTCCTGACTGCCCATATCGAGGCAGGGCCGCACATCCACCGTACAGTTCAGGCAATCAAGGCGGCAGGGATGAAAGCAGGTGTTGCATTAAACCCTGGAACACCAGCGGAATCTGTTCAACAACTGCTCGACATGGTCGATCTGATTTGCGTGATGACCGTTAACCCAGGATTTGGTGGTCAAAAATTTATCGATATGACGGATAAAGTGCGCGCATTGCGCAGCATGATCGGTGATCGTCCCGTTCATATTGAAATCGACGGCGGTGTAGATCCAAATACAGCACCAAAATTGGTCGAGGCAGGCGCAGATGTTTTGGTTGCTGGTTCAGCCGTATTCAAAGGCGGATCCGTAGATAAACCAGAGGTGTACGGACAAAACATGGACGCGATCAGAAAGTCGTTTTCTGCGTAAACAAAAACGGCCGCTGAACATTCAGCAGCCGCTTTATTTTAGTTATTCGAACCTTAGCTTGCTGCAGCAACTGCTCGCTTTGTTAGCACCTTAACAAGGTGTGCACGATAATCGCCAGACCCATGCAGATCACTGATCATGCCATCGCCCGAGACAGACAGTCCTTCGACAGCATCCGCAGAAAAGTTGCCGCTAAGCGCCTCTTCTGCTTCTGTCCAACGAAAAACGCCATCCTCTGACGCGCCAGTTACAGCAACACGAACACCGTCTACGTACTTCGCAACAAAGACACCAACCATCGCAAAACGTGACGCTGGTTGTTCAAATTTTTGATAGCTGGCCGCTTCTGGAATTGGGAAGCGAACGTTTGTGATGATTTCTCCCTCTTCTAGTGCCGTTGTGAACATACCCTGGAAGTAATCATCTGCAGCAATCTCACGAGAGTTCGTTTCAATTGTTGCACCTGATGCCAAGGCTGCAGATGGGTAGCACGCCGCTGGGTCATTATTGGCCAGTGATCCGCCGATTGTTCCGCGGTTGCGGACAGCTGGATCGCCAATGTTTGACGCAAGCGCGGCAAGTGCAGGATATGCACCTGCTTCTGCGGCTACAGTTGCGTGCGTTGTTGCACCACCAACAGAAATGCCTCCGTCCGCTTCGCAAACACCCTTCATTTCGGCAATGCCAGATAGGCTTACCAATTTTGAGGGGCTGGCCAAACGCTGCTTTAGCGTAGGGATCAATGTTTGACCCCCACCCAGTGCTTGTGCCTCTTCTGCGGCCATTGCAGAAACTGCATCTGCAATTGTCGAAGGTTTTTCGAAATCAAAGTTATACATCTTATTTGCCTCCGATTAGCTGTTCATCGCCGCCCAAACACGCGAAGGTGATACAGGCATGTCGATATGAGTTACATTATGACCCGCTGATTGCAACGCGTCTACAACCGCATTAACAACAGAGGGTGGTGAACCGATGGCACCAGCCTCGCCACAGCCTTTTACGCCCAATGGGTTGTGCGTACATGGCGTTTGGCAAGAGTGATCAACCGCATAGAACGGCACATCAGACGCACGTGGCATCGCATAATCCATGTATGATGCACTTAGCAGCTGACCATTTTCGTCATACGCACAGTTTTCCATCAACGCTTGGCCAATACCCTGCGCCAATCCACCGTGCACCTGACCCGTAACAATCATTGGGTTAATGATGTTGCCAAAGTCATCTGCAGCAGAGAACCGCTCAACCGTGACCTTACCAGTATCTGGGTCAACTTCGACCTCGCAGGCATATGCGCCTGATGGGTATGTGAAGTTTGATGGATCATAGAATGCAGTTTCTTCTAGACCTGGTTCAATGTTGTCCAACGGATAGTTATGTGGAACATATGCAGCCAATGTGACATCGCCCCATGCACATGATTTATCCGTGCCGGCAACTGTGAACTGACCATCTTTAAGCTCGATGTCCGCCTCAGATGCTTCTAGCAGGTGAGAGGCGATTTTCTTCGCTTTGTTGATGATTTTCTCAGTCGCGCGAACCATTGCAGAACCACAAACCGCGATTGAACGCGATCCATATGTGCCCATGCCAAATGGAATTTTCGAGCTGTCGCCATGCACGATTTCGATCATGCTTTCGTCAATGCCCAGCATTTCTGCAACCACTTGTGGGAATGCAGTTTCATGACCTTGGCCATGGCTGTGCGCACCAACCATCACGCTGATTGAACCTGTTGCATTTACGCGCACCGTTGCGGCATCATACAGACCCGCGCGCGCACCCAATTGGCCAACCAGATTTGAAGGCGCAATACCGCAGGCTTCGATGTAGCAGTTGACGCCAAGACCACGAAGTTTGCCATTCGCTTCTGATGCTTTGCGACGTGCTTCGAAACCAGAGATATCTGCGATCTCTTCTAGTTTATCCATTGTCGCAACATAGTTACCAGTGTCATATTCCACAGCAACTGGCGTTGCATATGGGAACTCTGTGATAAAGTTCTGGCGACGCAATGCAATCGGATCAACACCCAATTCACGCGCTGCTTTGTCAATCACACGTTCAAGCTGATATGTTGCTTCGGGACGACCCGCGCCACGATAGGCATCAACAGGAACAGTATTTGTGAATACCGCTTTCACATTTACGTAAATCAATGGCGTCTTATAGTTACCCGCCATCAATGTACCGTGCAGCCATGTTGGAACAGACGGTGCAAATGTAGATAGGTAGGCACCCATGTTTGCCAATGTTTCGGTGCGTACAGCTGTGAAGTTGTTATCAGCATCAAGTGCCAATTCAATCTTTGTCACGTGATCACGACCATGGGCATCCGAAATAAATGCTTCTGAGCGTGACGCGGTCCACTTAACTGGACGGTTGATTTGACGTGCTGCGAATGTACAGAATGCCTCTTCTGCGTAGTGGAAGATTTTTGTTCCAAATCCACCACCTACATCAGGTGCAACAACACGCAACTTATGCTCAGGAATTCCCAAGACGAATGCGCCCATCAACAAACGAATGACGTGTGGGTTTTGCGATGTTGTATACAGTGTGCTTTCGTCGTTTGCACGGTTGTAATCACCAACAGCAACACGCGGCTCCATTGGGTTTGCAACCAAGCGGTTGTTGACCAATTCCAATGTTGTCACATGCGCCGCGTTTTTGATCGCTTCATCAACTGCGCCTTTGTTTTCCTCAACAAAACCCCAGTCATAACATAGGTTATCACCTAGATCATCATGAACGGTTGCGGACCCTTCACTCAGTGCAGCTTTCATATCAACAACTGCTGGCAGTTCTTCGATGTCGATGTTCAATGCTTCGCCCGCGTCGCGCGCTTGTTCCAACGACTCTGCAATCACGGCAGCAATTGGATCGCCAACGTGGCGCACTTTGCCCTGTGCAAGAACTGGGTGTGCTGGCTCTTTCATGGCTTCGCCATGACGGTCCGTTACCTGCCAACCGCAGGGCAGACCACCGATACCTTCAAAGTCGGCACCTGTGAAAATGCGAACAACGCCTGGCATCGCCTCGGCTGCGGATGTATCAATGCTATTGATTTTTCCGTGCGCAACGTCTGAGCGTACAAAATGAACGTATGTTTGTCCGTGAATATTGATGTCGTCGGTGTACTGACCTTGACCTGTCAAAAACCGGACGTCTTCGCGGCGCTTTGAGCTTGCGCCAATGCCACTATCTTTTGGCATGATTTCCTCCCTAGTTTTAGTTATTCAGCGGCCAATTGACTTACGTCTTGTCCAGATGCAGCCATGATCGCTTTGACGATGTTGTGATACCCTGTGCAACGGCAAATGTTGCCTTCAAGGTGGTGACGGACTTCTGCTTCTGTTGGCTTAGCATTCTTCTTCAAAAGATCTGCTGCCGCCATCACCATACCTGGTGTACAGAAACCACATTGTAGTCCGTGATGTTCTTGGAACGCCGCTTGGATTGCACTTAGTGATCCGTCCGCATTCGCCTGACCTTCAATTGTGGACACGTCTGCGCCATCTGCCTCTGCTGCGAGCATCGTGCATGATTTAACAGCAATGCCATCGACGTGAACGGTACACGCGCCACATTGACTGGTGTCACAACCAACGTGCGTCCCCGTTAGGCGCAAATCAGTTCTGAGAAAGTCAACGAGCAGCGTGCGCCCTTCAACCTCGCCAGAAACGGATTTGCCGTTTACTGTCATGGTAATGTTTGCCATTTTTCTCCTCCCTAGTGAGATCTAATTTTAGTTTGAGACAAGACGTCCCAACCAACCTTTTTTCTTTTCGCCCTCTTCAGAACCCTCAACCTCTTCTAAGGGTCCTTGGACAGCATTTCTGAATTCTTCAAAAAACTGGTCCGCCATTTTTTTGGCGAACCCATCGATGATGCGACTGCCAAGTTGCGCAAGTTTTCCGCCCACTTTGGCCTCCACATCGTATGATAACAATGTGCCGCCTTCTTCATCCGTCAAGACAACCTTGGCGCCACCTTTGGCAAACCCTGCTGCGCCGCCTTTGCCTTCGCCCGACAAGGTCAGGCTTTCACCCTCGACGATATCGGACAGGGTGACCGCACCTTTGAACGTCGCTTTTACGGGTCCGACCTTTTGTACAACTGTCGCTTCAAACCCTTCTTCTGGGCTTCCGCTCATCTCTTTGCAGCCGGGTACGCATTGCTGTAGCACTTCCGCAGACAACAATGCCTGCCAAACTTCATTTCGATCTGCTGCAATCAGTTTAGAATCAGAAAGATTCATAATTATTCTCCAGTTATTGACATGCTAACCGACATGTCCGTGTGTGCGATATTAGACTAAGGGCTTAGTTAGCGAATTTTTGGCAGTAACGTTGCGTTGCCGTGGTGAACAAAACTGCGTACTACCGCCCATCTTGTAAAGCGAAAAGTGTGAGTCTTAGACTAAGGTTCAATATTATCAATATTTACGCTTCCAGCTAGGTTTATCTCTAGCTGCCGCTGCTATCTCGTAAGCAAGACCAATCAATCTGTTTATTTTTTGTCTCTAAACCTTTGGTCTAATAGCCACCGGAATTCGACGCTGTTAATATAATAAAGAATAACCAAAGGCACGATTATGGACCGCAACACAGTTAAAGGTGACCGAAATTTTTCAACGGCATTGATAATTGATGATCATCCATTGTTTTGTGATGCGCTTTCCATGACTCTGCGCGCCATTTCAGATATCCAAGAGATTTCCACTGCCACAGACTTAAAGAGCGCAGTTGAAAAGCTGGATGATGAACCACAGCCTGATCTAGTAGTACTTGATTTGAATCTACCAGACGTAGATGGCTTAGAGGGCCTGGTTCGATTAAAAAATATGATTAACGCGCCTGTGGTCGTTGTGTCCTCTATGGCTGACAACCGCATGATCACTACGTGTATCAAAGCAGGCGCATCTGGGTTTGTTCCAAAGCACAGCAAACGCGAAGTTTTTATTTCCGCAATCAGCGCATTAAAACAGGGGCACATTTTTGTGCCAGATGGTTTTGTTTTGTTAGATGACGGTCAAATGCGGACCCCTGACCAAGGCGACATTCTTGCTCGCTTAGGGACTTTGACAAATCAACAGGCGCGCATTCTTCAATTGATATGCGAAGGCAAGTTGAACAAGCAAATCGCGTTTGAATTATCAATCGCCGAAACAACAGTGAAAGCACATGTCACAGCAATTATGCGAAAATTGGGTGTGCAGAGCCGAACACAAGCGGTTTTATTGGCAAAAGAAGCAAGCTTTGTAAGTGTCTTGCAAGAATAATTATATTCCAGTTTAATTCCCACAAAAACGAGGAGTTTCATGCGTATTTAATAGTGCGTATGGCAAAAGAAATTTGGAAAGAATTGTAGTAACCGCAGACGTTGGTTGCGAAGAAAACCGCGCCGCAGAATTATTGGCTGACAAACTTGGCTCGTCACCTTTTTCGGCCATAATTTTAATGGTATCCCCCAGAGCAGATTTTGAAAATTTAGCCGATGTATTCTCAAACCGATTTCCAACTGCGCAGGTCATCGGGTGTTCGACAGCAGGTGAAATTTGCCACGACGGGTATGCAGAGAATCGAATGTTGGCATTGGGCTTACCCCAAACGCACTTTTCATGTCGCGTTCAAATGGTTTCCAACGTCGATGATGCAGATTATAGCAACGTTTCAACTTTAATGCTGCGCAATAAAGCCGACCTCGAAAAGGAGCATCCTGATTGGGAAAATGAATTTAATTTTCTACTCATTGATGGATTATCGCAATGCGAGGACAAGTTCGTTTCCGCACTTTCGATGGCACTGGGTTCCGTTCCGCTGTTTGGTGGATCATCTGCTGACGGGGTTGAATTCACGAAAACAAAACTTTTGCACCAAGGGACCTGGCACGAAAACGCTGCCGTTCTTATGCAAGTCAGAACACTTTGTGGAATATCCGTCTTCAAAACAGATCACCTTATTCCCACAGAAAAGCGGATGGTGGTTACCAAAGCCAATCCAGAAGAGCGCACGGTAAGTGAAATAAATGCAGCCCCGGCGGCAAAAGAATATGCGCGACTATTGGGGAAAGACCCCGAACAATTGTCCACATTCACGTTTGCGGCGCATCCTGTTGTTGTTAAAGTTGGGGGCACGCACCATGTTCGAGCAATTCAACGCATTTCCGAAAACGGTGATCTCATTTTCTTCTCCGCAATTGACGAGGGCTTGGTACTAACACTTGCCGATCCTATGGATATGTCTGATCATCTTGAAAAAGAGATGGCAAAGCTGTCGAAAAAACGCGCGCCAGATATTGTGTTGGCATGCGATTGCATTTTGAGAAGATTAGAAGCCCAAGAAAAGCAAAAGTCGCACGTGCTTTCTCAAATCCTGTCCGACAATCGGGTTTTTGGATTTTCTACCTACGGTGAACAGTATAATTCAATGCATGTGAACCAAACACTGACAGGCGTTGCGATCTATCCACCCGAGGCGGGCGAATGATCGAAGCAATTATAAATCCAAACGACCCAATCGAAGAGCAGAATAAAAAGCTCATCAAAATCATTGAGTCGCTGATGACCCGCGTTGAGCGTGAAACCGATGCGTCAGGCGCGGCCTATGCGCAGTTTCAGCGTGCAGCAATTTTGGAAGACGAGGTCAGAGCCCGGACAAAAGAACTAGAACAAGCGTTAGATTTGCTGAACGAATCAAACTCGAGGCTTGCCAGTGCGAATGCGGAGACAGAAAAAGCACGTTCAAATCTGACAAGTGCGATTGAGTCAATTCAAGAGGGATTTGCATTGTTCGATCCGTCAGGACGTTTGGTGATGTGCAATTCCAGATTTGGAATGCACATGCCGGACATTCATGAATATTTGGTCCCAGGTCTATTATTCAATGACTATGTCAGAATGGTTAGTGAGAGCACCTTTTTGAACCTGCCCGAAGATACACAGGCGTCAGATTGGGCCGCGCAACGGATGCAGCGGCATGAAAGCAGTCATGTCATGTTTAATGTTCAAATGATTTGGGACCGTTGGGTCCAGGTTAGTGAACACCGAACATTTGATGGCGGGACCGTTATGTTGCAAACCGACGTTTCTGACATCATGCGTATTGAACGCCAAGAACGCGAACGAATGTTGGATGATCAGGCCCGTTTGATCCGAGCTACATTGGAACACTTGGATCAAGGGGTGTGCATTTTTGACAAACAAGGCCGAATGGTGGGGTGGAACCAACGTTTGGTCGATCTTTTGCCACTGCCTATCTCTTTGATGCGTATGGGGGCACGATTTGAAACACTCATGTTTCAACTCAAAGATCGGGTTAAATTTTCACATGGAATGAATGCAGAGCAACTCCTTGCTTGGGTTAATTCAGAAACGTCCCGAGCACCCATTCGTTTTGAGGCCACACATGGACAAAACATCACGTTAGATGCGTTCGCACAAGAAATGCCTGATCAGGGTTTCGTGATATCATTCACAGACGTGTCGTCGGAACGGGACGCGGTAAAGGCGTTTCAAATCGCAAATGAAACACTTGAACAACGCGTATTAGATCGAACACTTGAATTAGAAGACGCACTTTCAGATGCAGAACGGGCGAATGCGTCAAAAACGCGCTTTGTCGCAGCTGCGTCTCACGATCTGTTGCAGCCGCTAAGCGCAGCAAAGCTATATTTTGCGTCAATCGAAAATAGCTCTGTTCCTGAAGAAACTAAGGAAATTATCGTCAAAGCAACACGTGCATTGGGAAGCGTTGAAGGGATCCTTGAAGCCTTACTGGATATCTCGAAATTGGATTCGGGACGGATCGCATTGGATGTTCGACCCGTTTCATTGAGCAAACTCTTAAAGCAGCTTGGAGAAGAATTGGCGCCCCTAGCAAAACAAAAGGGCCTTTCGCTGCGCATAATTCCAGCAGACCTTACTGTGATTAGCGACAATACGTATCTGCGGCGAATTCTCCAAAACCTGATCGTCAACGCAATTCGATACACTGACCGTGGAAAGGTTTTGGTGGGCGTGCGCAAAAATGGTGGTTCAGCGAGTATTCAGGTCTGGGATACGGGGCCCGGTATACCCGAAGATAAACAAGAAGTAATCTTTGGAGAGTTCCAACGCCTAAATGCCAGTGCGAGTGCAGCTGAGGGAATGGGTCTTGGGCTTGCCATTGTTGAGCGCGCTTGTGCAATTTTAAAACATCCATTGCGCGTTCAATCCCGGGTTGGTTTGGGTACCGTATTTATTGTGGATGCTCCAATAACTGAATCAGATCAGACGCGTAACACGTCATTATTCCCCTATTCAAAGATCACGGAAATGCCCAGTTTGGGGAATTTGGTGGTTCTACTCGTGGAAAATGACCTTGTGTTGCAAAATGCGCTTTCGATCACACTCGAGGGTTGGGGTGCTGATGTATTAACGGCAACCACCGCAACCCAAGCCCGTGAATTATTGGCAGAGATTGAGTTATGTCCTGATGTCATCTTGGCGGACTATCAATTGGATGATGGAGAGTTTGGAACAGACGCGATTTTCAATATTCGTAACATTCACGGTAGCGTGCCAGCAGCAATTTTAACCGCCAATCGCTCTTCTGAAATATCTGCACTCTGCAAAAAGAACGAATTACGGTTGCTGCATAAACCTATCGAACCAGACACACTAAGGCAATTTTTAACTAGCCTGTCTAGGAGACAAAAACCCAGCTAAAGAAGAGAACATCGCGCTTACCTTTAATACATCGCTATTTGCGTAAATACACATAGTAAGCACCGCTTCCACCATGTTTTCCGTGCGCTTCACTAACCTGCAATACCTTGTCGCGCAGCGGCGGCATACGTAGCCACAGGGGAACTTGATGACGCAAAATACCGACTTGCCGCGGGATTGGCCCAGTGTCCTTTTGAAATTTACCTTTCCCAGTTATAATCAAAACTAGACGCATGTTTCGCGAATAAGAGGTCAACAAAAAATGAATGAGTGCTGAATGTGCCTGCGCAACTGTCATTCCATGCAAATCAAACGTCGCTTCAGGTGTGCTTTTTCCCCGCTTCATCTTTTTGAATGACTTGTAATCCATCTGAACGGGTGCATTTTCGAGTGCTGTTGAAATACTGGGTTTTAGATCGTTTTTGATACTTTTTTGCGCCGCCTTCTCGCCAACTTCGAACTTGTTAAGCTCAAATTTTTCTGTCTGTTTGGTGGTCTTTTTTGGCTTAGGCTTGGAAACAGTTTTGATGCTTTGGGGTAATTTTAATGGTGTTGCAGATTTTGCAACTTGCTCCCACAGCTCCACTTCATCGGATTTCAGTTTTCTACGCGGCATGTTCGGATTACCCACGGCTTAACGCAAGCGCGCGTTTTATAGGCAACAAAACGTATAGTGAACCAGAATTTTTGATGCGGGCTGCATCTTTGCCCGCTTTGGGGCCGCTGCCAACAAAAATGTCAGCATGCTGGGCGCCCTTAATCACTGATCCCTTATCTTGGGCGATCATAAGACGATTAAGCGGTTCTTTCCCATCCATCGTCATCCAAACTGGCGCACCCAAAGGAATAAACTCTGGATCAACTGCGATGCTACGCATTGGAAACAATGATCGGTTCATAGCACCCTTGGGGCCGCGGTGGTTCGGAATATTGGATATTTCACGAAAAAACACATAAGAATCATTGTGTTGTAGTAATTTTCTACCAACGGCAGGATTTCGTTTCACCCAATTCTTTATGACAGATGCAGATACCTGATGTTCGTTATAGACACCTTGGGCAACCAGTTCTTTTCCAACCGAGCGATATTTGTGCCCGTTCTTTGCTGCATAGCCTATACGGACAATTGTTCCATCTTGCATGCGCAATCGGCCGGATCCTTGCACGTGAAGAAAAAATAAATCAACTGGATCATCCAACCACGCGATTTCCAAACCGCGGTTTTCCATAACCTTGGAATCTTCGATCTCAGCGCGCGTCAGCCACCGACCACGTTTAGGTAGTTCGGTTGGTTTTTGATAAATTGGATAAACAAATCGTCCCGTTTTGATGCGTGACGCCTGCAATTCTGGTTCAAAATATCCCGTCAACAAACTGGGATCAGCCGTTTCAATTTTGATAAGTTTAAACAACGCCTCAAAAAACTTGTCCGCGTCAGTCGTGTGTTGTCCAACCGCGCAAATCGCGGTCCAATCGTTTGATTTTAGATCGGGACAGGTTTCCAAAAACGCGGTTCGCGCATCTGATTTTGCATCACTTGTCCAATTGGGCAGATTTGAAAACTCTAAAACGCTCACCTTGACTTCAGCGTGGGCATGTGATCCCCACGCCAAAAAAAGTACCAATACGTGTAATAGCGTTCGTATCATTCACTTGTTGCGACCAGTTGCCAGTTTGGATCATTGGACGACATATCACGCGCAAATGTCCAAACGTCCTTTTGCCGCTTAACCTGCTTTGAATCGCCTTCAATAACAGTACCGTCGCTATCCAATACCACAGACGTCATTTCAGCAGAGAATGAAACCGAAATTTCGGCCCATCCTGTTGCGTGATCAAATGTGGCATCCGTTAAACGGGTTTCGCGTGTGCCTAGGTATTCCGCCTCAATGACCAGCCCTTTGGATTTACGATCTTCGATAACCTGATCGAAAACATCCTCAATCTCCTCGGAAATAAAATCGCGCACTTCATCAATGTTTCCATTTTCAAACGCCATTAAAATCATCTCATACGCATATTTCGAGCCAGCCAAGAAATCATTCACTGTAAAACTGCTATCACGTTGCTTCATCATGGCTAACGCTTCTGCCGCGGCACTGCCTTTTTCCACATTGTCGAGGATATCAGCATCCTCTCCACCCTCAATCACTTTAAAATTCGGGCGCTCTGCTTTTGGTGCTTCTTGTACCGCAGGTTTTTCATACCCTTCCCGCGTTCCAAGAACATTGCGCAAGCGCATGATCAAAAAAATCGCGATTCCAGCCAATACCAATAATTCAATAATTGCAGGGCTCATAAGTTGCCTCGTCAGCTTTCTAGAAATTTTCAACGTCAGCCCTTATGTAGGTAACAATGTTGGATGAGTCCACCAGCACAACGAATTGGAGTAAAAAATATGTGGCTTTTGATCGCGTTTATCGCGGTACCGATAATTGAAATCGCGTTGTTTATTCAGATTGGTGGCTTTCTTGGATTGTTTCCAACGTTGGCTGTAGTTTTAATAACAGCAATCGCAGGCACATATTTGGTGCGGGCTCAGGGTCTTTCAGTTCTATCACAATTACAATCTCGTTTTCGCGAAATGAACGACCCATCAGAACCACTGGCGCACGGGGCCATGATTTTGTTTTCCGGTGCGCTGCTTCTGACCCCTGGATTTTTTACAGATTTTATTGGATTTTTATTGCTAATCCCAAATGTTCGCGCCACTGTTTTTCAAAAAGTGAAAGAACGTATAAATATACAGAAGTCGAATTTTGAAACGCAATTTTCATCGTCTCAAAACATATACGAGGGCGAGTATGAGCCTGTGTCAAATTCCGAAAATTCACCTTGGGCCAATGAGTCCAAACCGAAGGATTGAGGCCAGTAAAAGATGATGCTAGGTATCATCAAATTTTATTTTTAGGAGGCCGATGATGGCAGAAGAAGCACAACAGCCCGCGCAGCCAGGAATGAAAATTCTTGCGCAATATATCCGCGACATGTCGTTCGAAAACATCCTTTCGCAAAAGGGTGCAAGCGGCGAAGTAGCGCCAGATGTGCAAATTCAGGTGAATATCGATGCGAAAAAACGCACGGTAGAAAATCAATTTGAAATCGTAATTAAATTGAAAGTTAGTTCAGTAAACAAGGGCACAACTGAAAACCTGTTCCTGCTTGAAATTGAATACGCTGGTTTGTTCTTGGTAACCGGTGTGCCTGACGAACAATTGCACCCGTTCTTGCTTATTGAATGCCCGCGCATGTTGTTCCCATTCTTGCGCCGTATTGTAAGTGACGTTACACGTGATGGCGGATTCCCACCGCTAAATCTGGAAACAATCGATTTCCTACAGCTTTACCGCCAAGAACTTGAGCGTCGTCAGGCAGAACAACCTGCTGAGTCGATCAATTGATCTAATTGGTCCATTTTGACCAAATTGAAGATTCCCCAAGTTTTTCGATAAAGGCAGCATGAGCTGCCTTTTCCTTTTCTGAAACTCTGCTGGGTAATTTATTGGGCCTTGGCACTGGTTTCCAGTTCTGTTGTCCCGCATCTTTCAGCGCCGTTTTGCTTTGCCCAGCACTTATATCAAGTGCAAAATCTGGCTGCTTTCCACCGATAAGCTCTAGATAGACTTCCGCCAAAATCTCCGAGTCCAACAATGCGCCGTGCAATGTTCGGGACGAGTTATCAATATTGAACCGCCGACATAAGGCGTCCAAGGATGCAGGGGATCCAGGAAACTTTTTTCTTGCGATGGCCAATGTATCAATAGCCTGTTCCCATGGAAGGGCGGGTTTTCCAATCCATTTCAATTCGGCATTTAGGAATTTCATATCAAATGATGCATTGTGAATGACAAGCTTTGCATCACCAACGAAATCCAAAAAATCTTGTGCAATTTTTGAAAAAACTGGCTTATCACGCAGGAAGTCATCACCCAAACCGTGAACCTCAAACGCCTCTTGTGGCATGCTTCGTTCTGGGTTGATGTATTGGTGATATATATTTCCCGTTGGAACATGATTGAACAGTTCCACACCGCCAATTTCAACAATACGATCACCACTTTCTGGATCAAATCCTGTGGTTTCAGTATCCATTACGATTTCACGCATTGATGTAATCTTTCCGAATTAACTCAATAATATGAGCGACTTGTTCTTTTGCATGATCCAGGTTGTCAGTTTGTATAACAAAATTAGATTGGTTGCACTTTACGTCATTTGGCATCTGTTTGTTAAGGATTTGTTCAAACTGCTCTTCGGTCATTGTATTTCGCTGAAGCACCCGTTCGCGCTGTGTTTCAGGGTCAATATTAACACATGCTATGGCATCCATGTGTTTGTCACCGTTCGTTTCAAATAACAGCGGAATATCCAACAAAACGATATCTGAGTCTGATGTCCCAATGAAATTTTGGCGATCGACAGCTACAAGTGGGTGTACGATACGTTCTATCTCACTAAGGACGTTTTCGTTAGATTGAATAAGACGTTTCAGCGCTGGTCGTGCAACTTCTCCATGTTCGATCGCCTCTGGATACAGTTCTTGAATCGCGGGAACGGCTGCGCCGCCTGTGGAATACAACTTATGAACCGCGGCATCTGCGTCCCAGACAGGGATCCCCAGCTCTGCAAACATCTGGGCAGTCGTTGATTTTCCCATGCCGATTGATCCGGTAAGGCCCAATTTAAAGGTCATGACAAAAGCAATTCTCTAAGCTCATCCGTTACCTTAGGATTTTCTCTAAACCAATTGCTAAACCCCGGCACGCCCTGATAAATCAGCATACCCAATCCATCAACACAGGTGCAGCCGCGTTGTTTTGCGTGTTTCAACAGATCCGTTTCAAGCGGTGTATATACAATATCGGTTACGGTCATAGCGCCAGTAAGTTGTGAGAAATCCAATCCCAAGTCACCTACGCCATTCATACCCAAAGACGTGGTGTTAATAAGTGTTTTGACTTCCGCAAGGACAGAGTTTTTTTTGTCCCAATCCAAAACCTCGATACCGTTGCCAAATTCACTTGCCAGATCTAAGGCTCGTTCTTTCGTGCGGTTTGTCAAATAAATTATTGGCGTTTCCTCAGTAATTAAGGCATCTAAAATTGCCCGAGCCGCACCCCCAGCGCCCAAAACAAGTGCAGGACCGTCCTTTGCACTCCACTCCGACGCACCCTTTTTTAGGTTCGTTATGAAACCATATCCATCTGTATTGTCCGCGTGAATTTTACCATCCACATCGAAATACAACGTGTTTGCCGCGCCAATACGTTGGGCGCGTTCTGAAACAAAGTCTGCGATCTCTAATGCGCGTTCTTTGTGCGGGATGGTAACATTTGCACCGCGAAAACCCAATTTAGGCATGTTTTTCAGCGCCGCTTCAAAATTGTCTGGGTGTACTTCCAAAGGAACATAGTATCCCGATACCCCGGCCTGATCCAACCAGTACCCATGCATTTTTGGGGATTTTGAATGATGAATGGGATACCCCAAAACTGCAACAACGGGTACTGTGTTCATCCGTCTATATCTCCTCTTAGGGTTAGATAATTCAAAATCTCTAATAGCGGTAAACCCATTACATTGAATATGTCGCCATCAATCCGTGAAAACAAGCGCGCGCCTTCGCGCTCAATTTGATAACCTCCCACACAATGTGCAACGTCCGACCAATTCCGTTCCACATATTGTTCAATGTATGCATCTGACAACGTGCGCATATATAATCGCACCTGTCCGACATGGCGCCAAATTGGCTGTAATTCATGATAGATCACTGCTGCGCTTAACAAACTATGCCGTTTGCCTGACATTTTGGACAGTTGTGTTTTAGCGTCTTCTTTGCTGACTGGTTTGGACAGGATCTGTTTTTCAAACTCTAAAACTTGGTCGCATCCTAATACCAATGAATTTGGATGCTTATTCCCTATTCGCGCTGCTTTCATTTCGGCTAAGCCATCTGCTATGTCTCGCGGGGATGCATTTTCGGCTTGTAAAGCCAATTTTAACGCTTCTTCATCTACCATTGGTTTTACAACATCGATGGATAGACCTGCGTTCAGTAACAATTCTTTGCGAATTTCGGACCCAGAGGCCAGGATTAAAATGGATTGGCTGTGCATAAGTATGTGAGTACCTTCAGTATTATTGCGCTCATAACTAGTCGAATAATTTTCCTTCGCCAATCACTGTGTAAAACAATGATACTCATTAAATGAATTTATTGGTTTTATTCACTGTGGATTTCAATAAAATTTCGATCATTCGTCTTTGGAAAACTTATTTTTGATACTCCAAAATATCAATTAAGTATCTGATATTATATAATAATAATCTTTGCGAAGGTTATTACATTGACTGTGGTGATGTGGATAACTTGGTGGGTATCATTTGATCCACAGAAAATGGTACCTATTACAACATCTTCTTCTTTATATATATACTTTATTATTATTATCTGAGATGAATGACACTTATGACTGATCTTCTCTCAATATCGTATCCTTGGGTAAAATCCTTACACATCATGGCTGTCATGTCATGGATGGCAGGGCTTTTTTATTTACCTAGAATATTCGTTTATCATGTTGAACGCGCATCGACTGGTTCAGATGTTGATCAGGTGTTTCAGGTAATGGAACTCAAACTACTACGGGTCATTATGAACCCGGCTATGATTGTGACTTGGGTTTGTGGTTTGTTGATGGTCTTCACACCTGGGATCGTGGATTGGTCAGCGTATTGGCCTTGGTTAAAAGGTGTATCTGTGATTGGTATGACGTGGTTTCATCACTGGCTTGGCCTTCGGAGGAAGGATTTTGAAGCGTCACAGAATACCTTAACAGGGCGTCAATATAGAATGATGAATGAGGTACCAACAATTTTGATGCTGATTATTATTGTATCTGTTGTTGTGAAATTCTGATCGAATTGACGTATTGGCCAGTATCGGTGTATACGACAACGGTCTACTCGTCCGAGTGGGATTCTTCTTATAAAAATTTCTAAGTTGTGAAGGGGCAAGATATGTCCATTGAACGGTTATCGTTATCCGAGCTAAAGGCGAAAAGCCCCAAAGATCTGCTTGCTATGGCAGAGGATTTAGACATCGAAAACGCATCTACCATGCGTAAAGGCGAAATGATGTTCCAAATTCTGCGCGAGCGCGCGGATGAGGGCTGGGAAATCTCTGGTGATGGCGTTCTTGAGGTGCTGCAAGATGGCTTTGGCTTCCTTCGCTCACCCGAGGCGAACTATCTTGCTGGGCCTGATGACATTTACGTATCACCTGACATGATCCGTAAATATTCGTTGCGCACGGGTGATACGATTGAGGGTTTTATCAAAGCACCTGATGATAACGAGCGTTATTTCGCGCTTATCAAAGCGGAAAAGATTAATTTTGAAAACCCAGAAAAAGCACGTCATAAAATCGCATTCGATAACCTGACACCTCTGTACCCGGATCAGCGTTTGAAGATGGAGATTGAGGATCCGACAGTTAAGGACCGTTCAGCGCGGGTTATCGACCTAGTTGCCCCAATCGGTAAAGGACAGCGTTCGCTGATCGTTGCGCCGCCCAGAACGGGTAAAACGGTCCTGTTGCAAAACATTGCGCATAGCATCGAACAGAACCACCCAGAGTGTTATTTGATCGTGCTGTTGATTGATGAACGCCCCGAAGAAGTTACGGACATGCAGCGCTCCGTTAAAGGTGAAGTGATTTCATCAACCTTTGACGAACCAGCGTCCCGTCACGTCGCGGTGTCCGAGATGGTAATTGAAAAGGCAAAACGCCTGGTTGAACATAAACGGGACGTTGTGATTTTGCTGGACTCAATCACACGTCTGGGCCGAGCATTTAACACTGTTATCCCATCATCAGGTAAAGTTTTAACGGGTGGTGTTGATGCAAACGCATTGCAGCGACCAAAGCGTTTCTTTGGTGCGGCACGTAACATCGAAGAGGGCGGTTCACTTACGATTATTGCTACCGCTTTGATTGATACGGGCAGCCGCATGGACGAAGTTATTTTCGAAGAGTTTAAGGGCACGGGTAACTCAGAAATCGTTCTGGACCGCAAGATTGCGGATAAACGGGTATTCCCAGCGATTGATATTCTTAAGTCTGGTACGCGGAAGGAGGATCTTCTTGTGGATAAGATTGATCTGCAAAAAACATTCGTGTTGCGCCGTATTCTAAATCCAATGGGAACGACGGATGCAATCGAATTCCTAATGTCCAAGTTGAAACAGACAAAAACAAATGGTGAATTCTTCGACTCGATGAATACCTAGGTGTATTGGAATAGACCATGG
This sequence comes from Rhodobacteraceae bacterium HIMB11, assembly GCA_000472185.1. Taxonomy (GTDB): domain Bacteria; phylum Pseudomonadota; class Alphaproteobacteria; order Rhodobacterales; family Rhodobacteraceae; genus HIMB11. The sequence continues at coordinate 206,496 of AVDB01000001.1, forward strand.
ATACCATTTTTGCGTTAGCAACAGCGCAGGGTAAGGCTGGGGTTTCCATCGTTCGGATTTCTGGACCAGATGCAGAAAATGCGCTGAATGCCTTATCATCGCCAGCTGTCCCAGTTGGTCGGCCCAGTGTGCGTGCATTGGTTGGCAAGGACGGCACACACATAGATGAGGCGATGGTGTTGCGGTTTGCAAAGCCGCACAGCTTTACCGGTGAAGATGTTGTTGAGTTACATGTTCACGGAAGTATTGCAGTGGTGCAGGCAGTTTTGCGTGAATTGAGCGCTATTGAAAATCTACGCCACGCGGACGCAGGCGAGTTTACACGCAGAGCGCTTGAAAATAATCATTTGGATATTTCTAAGGTTGAAGGACTTGCTGATTTAATTGACTCGGAAACTGAAGCGCAAAGGATGCAGGCCTTGCGTGTTTTATCAGGAGAGCTTGGTAACCTTACAAATTATTGGAGAGAAAAGCTTGTTCGTGCCGCGTCTTTGATCGAGGCGACAATTGACTTTGCAGATGAAGATGTCCCTGTCGATGTTTCAGATGAAGTTACTGATATTATTGGAGAAATTAGAGATTCTATTACTAAAGAGATTAATGGTAGCGTGATTGCGGAACGCGTAAGAAGTGGTTTCGAGGTTGTAATAGTTGGCGCACCAAATTTGGGAAAATCGACCTTGCTCAACGCCTTAGCGGGAAGAGAGGCCGCAATAACGTCGGAAATTGCTGGCACCACCCGCGATGTCATTGAAGTTCGAATGGACTTAGGCGGTGTACCAGTGACGCTCCTTGATACCGCAGGTATTCGAGAAACCAGTGATGTTGTCGAAGGGATAGGTGTCTCGCGCGCGCTGGATCGGGCAGCTGAGGCGGATGCAATTGTATATTTGTACGATGATACAGCGCAATTGGCAGCATTCGAAGGTGATGAAACTGTAATTCGATTGCGCGCTAAAGATGATACCGGCGATTATTCAGACGGTATATCAGGCCATACTGGAAACGGGATCGAGGATTTGGTCCAGCAGTTGACCCAGCGTTTTGGTGATATGTTGCGGGATGTTGGAATAGCGACCCGTGAACGTCACCGGATAGCGATGCAAGAAGCATTGGTGCATCTGGTGAATGCAGAATCAATTGTTCAGCAGGGACCAGAGATGTATGATATTGGGGCAGAAGAGCTTCGGATATCATGTAGAGTTTTGGATACGCTTATCGGACGAGTGGACGTAGAGTCCCTTTTGGATGAGATTTTTTCAAGCTTTTGTATTGGAAAGTAGGAGTGTTTCACGTGAAACATTTTGATGTGATTGTGGTTGGAGGCGGTCACGCTGGCTGCGAAGCAGCGGCAGCGGCAGCACGGTTTGGTGCGAATACAGCACTGGTATCGCTTAAATCAACTGACATGGGTGTGATGTCCTGTAACCCAGCAATCGGCGGATTGGGTAAAGGTCACTTGGTTCGCGAAATTGATGCCCTTGATGGGATCATGGGAACGGCTGCTGACTTTTCTGGAATCCAATTTCGTCTTTTGAATAGACGAAAGGGACCGGCAGTGCAGGGTCCACGCGTACAAGCCGATCGCAAGCGGTACATGCGGTCAATTCAAAGCATTCTGTCAAATTATCGAAACCTCACTTTTGTTGGTGGAGAAGTCATTGACCTGATAACAAGCGGTGACTGTGTTGGTGGGGTCGTCTTGGGTTCAGGTGAAAAAATCACGTGTGACGCAGTTATTTTGACGACAGGAACATTTCTGCGCGGGAAGGTGTTCATCGGTGATGTGTCGTATGCGGCTGGGCGTATGGGAGATGACCCATCTGTCAAACTTGCCGAGCGTATCGACGATTTTGGCCTTCAGCTTGGTAGATTGAAAACAGGTACGCCTCCTCGGCTAAACAAGAAAACGATCTGTTGGGATATACTGGACGAACAGCCAGGTGATGACAATCCTGTGATGTTCAGTTTTCTGAACGGTAAACCAGTTGCGCGTCAGGTTGCATGTGCAATTACCCACACGAATGAACATACGCATGATGTCATTCGCAACAATTTGGACAAATCAGCAATGTATGGTGGCCATATCGATGGTGTTGGCCCGCGATATTGTCCATCGATTGAGGATAAAATTGTAAGATTTGCGGATAAAACGTCTCACCAGATTTTTCTGGAGCCAGAAGGACTTGATGACGACACGATTTATCCAAATGGGATTTCAACGTCCTTACCGGTGGATATTCAGGATGAGTATGTACGCTCAATTCGCGGGCTAGAGCAGGTAGAAATCCTTCAGCCAGGTTATGCAATTGAATATGACTATGTCGATCCTAGATCGCTGACAGCGACCTTAGAGCTGAAGGATGTGCGTGGGTTGTATTTGGCTGGACAAATAAACGGCACCACTGGGTACGAAGAGGCCGCTGCACAGGGTATGGTCGCGGGCCTAAATGCGGCTGCAGCCGCTAGGGGATTGGAGCCTGTCGAATTTTCGCGCTCAACCAGCTATATTGGTGTTATGGTTGATGACCTTATTACACGGGGTGTTACAGAGCCTTATCGCATGTTCACATCACGGGCCGAGTTTCGATTATCACTGCGCGCGGATAACGCCGACCAGCGATTGACACCAATGGCGATTGAAAGAGGGTTTTGTTCTGAACTGCGTGCTAGCACGTTCCAAGAAAAATCAAATCAGTTGAGTGAATGTCGAGAAATACTCGAAACCTCATTATATACCCCAAAACAAATCCAAACCGCCGGCATAGACATTAATCAGGACGGTACGCGTCGTAACCTTCTGCAGGTTCTTGCATTCCCAAATGTTACGTTCAATGAACTGAAGGCGTTGAATGGTGATCTTCATAACGTAGACGATAAAATCGCGGACCAGATTTCCAAAGACGCTCTTTATGCAAACTATATTGACCGTCAAAAACTTGATATCGCGGCGATTCAAAAGGATGAAGTATTGAAAATCCCACACGATTTCGATTATGAGGCGATTGACGGCCTTTCATCTGAATTGCGCATGAAGCTTTCGCGCGCAAGACCAATGAACCTTGGTCAAGCTGCCAAAGTTGATGGAATTACACCAGCAGCGCTGCTGCTTCTGCTTTCAAGGTTGAAAAAAGGCCAACGTCAGCGGAAGTCAGCATGATTGATGAATTACTCGAACAAAATGTTTCACGTGAAACATATGATAAGTTGCGGGCTTACGAGGCCCTCATCCGGAAATGGAACCCCTCAATAAATCTAGTTGCGAAAAGCACGTTGTCGAATGTCTGGAACAGGCACATTATCGATTCTGCGCAAGTTTACACTGCTGCTTTTGGCGAAAAATCATCAATTTGGACGGATATCGGTTCTGGTGGCGGATTGCCTGGTATTGTCATCGCCACACTGACCCAGGGCGAAGATCAGCAAACCAATGTAACGATGGTTGAATCTGACAAAAGAAAATCAGTTTTTCTGAGAACCGCGATAAGAGAGCTGGGCCTATCGAACGCAGAAGTCATAAATGAACGTATAGAAGATGCCCAGATCTCAATATCAGATATCGTTTCGGCAAGGGCACTGGCGCCGCTAACAGATCTTTTCACGCTCTCGCGGGGATTTGCGGATCAGAATACAACATTCCTGTTTCAGAAGGGAAGAAACTGGGCTTCGGAAATCGAAGTAGCTCAGAATCATTGGTCTTTTGAATACGATGCGATTAAAAGTGAAACAGATAGCAATGCGGTGATACTTAAAATCAGGGGACTTTCGCGTGTCTGACATAATGGCGGCAAAACGGCCAAAAGTTATTTCGGTAACCAATCAAAAGGGTGGTGTTGGAAAAACAACGACCACAATAAACCTTGGGGCAGCGCTTGCGGAACTTGGGAAACGAGTATTGATTATTGACCTTGATCCGCAGGGTAACGCATCCACCGGATTGGGCATAGAAGTAGAGGATCGCACTCTAACGACGTATGACCTATTGTTGGGTGATGTGTCACTAAACGACGTGATACATCCAACTGATCAGACAGGGTTGTCTATTGTTCCATCGACTGTGGACCTTAGTTCGGCTGATATGGAGCTGGTTTCGAACGAAAAACGCAGCTTTTTATTGCATGATGCTCTGCGTCAGCCGGCCATGACAGAGTTTCAGTTTGATTATATCCTAATCGATTGTCCACCTTCATTGAATTTGATGACCGTAAACGCGATGGTGGCATCCGATTCCGTCCTAATTCCGCTGCAAAGTGAATTTTTTGCACTTGAAGGCCTGTCACAACTAATGCTGACGATCAGAGAGGTGAGAAGTAGCGCGAATACATCGCTGCGGATCGAAGGGATTGTTTTGACGATGTACGATGCACGCAACAACCTGTCACAACAGGTCGAGCAGGATGCACGTGATAACTTGGGTGAATTAGTGTTCCAAACGATTATTCCACGTAACGTGCGGGTGAGCGAGGCGCCATCGTTTGCTATGCCTGTAATTTCATATGATAGCGCATCAAAGGGGGCGAGTGCGTATCGTGCCCTTGCCAAAGAGCTGTTGGGTATTTCAAAGCCAGCGCCAGCAGCGGCATAAGGAGACGACATGGCTGATAAGAAAAGCAGAGGATTGGGCCGCGGTTTGTCAGCGTTAATGGCAGACGTTGCACCAAAAGCAGAAGAGCTAGTATCAAGCACAGATGCATCAAGGTCAGATAGGTCTGTGCCAATTGAATTGGTCTTTCCAAATCCTGATCAGCCCCGTCGTACGTTTGATGAAGAAAAATTGGATGAGCTGACAGAGTCCATTAAATCTAAAGGGATTTTCCAACCATTGATCGTGCGTCAGCGTCCTGGAAATCAACAACAATTTGAAATCGTTGCGGGAGAGCGTCGCTGGCGCGCGGCACAACGGGCAAAATTGCATCAAGTCCCTGTTATTGTTAGAGAATTTACCGATACAGAAGTTCTTGAAATTGCGATTATAGAAAACATTCAGCGCGCGGATTTAAACCCTGTCGAGGAGGCAGCGGGTTACCGTCAATTGATGGACCGTTTCGGCCATACCCAAGAAAAACTGGCAGAAGCGCTGGGTAAAAGTCGAAGTCATATCGCCAATTTATTGCGGTTGCTGAACTTGCCAGATGATATTCAGGGATATCTGGTGTCTGGTCAATTGTCGGCTGGGCATGCGAGAGCGCTGATCACATCGGATCATCCATCGGAGTTGGCGAAGAAAATTATCGCCGGCGATCTTTCTGTTCGCGAAACGGAACGATTGGTGAAACAAGCGGCCCAAGGGAGTGATGATCGCACGAGCGAGAAATCGGGCAAATCAAAACCCTTGATCGACAAGGATTCTGATACAAAAGCGCTTGAGGAGGATTTGTCCGCGGCCCTTGGAATGCGCGTATCTGTTGATCATAAAATGGGAACTGAAGCTGGTTCGTTAACGATATCGTATAAAACGCTCGATCAATTGGATGATCTGTGTGCGCTTTTAAGTGCTACGAATTTGGGCGGGTCCAAATAAACAATAACACGCATGTTAGTGTCATAATTTGAATGACGATAACGTGTTGTGGAACGCCAACCGCAGCAGAGATACCGACGACCGCGATGATTGAAATCGTTGCGGCGCGTTTTGCATTTTGGCTAATCGTACCGCTTCTGTTCCAGTCATGAATCATTGGGCCAAATGTTTTGTGTGACAACAACCAGCTGTGTAGGCGTTCAGACGATTTCGCAAAACAAAAAGAGGCTAGTAAAACCAGTGGAACTGTAGGGACAAGTGGCAGGACAATACCAGCAATACCAATTCCAAGGGCGATTATTCCCGCAGATATCCAAAAAAACCGCATTATTCGCATGCATCCAAGACGTGATAGATGACTTGGTTTAATAATTTTGTGCCGGCCTGCGTGGCGAACAGCATACCACCGCTTTCGCCAATCATGTCCATTTCAATTAAATCACGCAACTTGGTACGCTTGAACGACCCATTGCTTAACTCGTTTAAGCGGTGCACGCTAATCCCAGACGCCATTCGCATCCCCATCAGAACGAATTCTGATAGTTGATCATCTGAGGATAAATGTGTCCACGACTCTATATTTTTTCCTTCATAGACACTGTTTTTCCAAATTTCAGGGGCCAGGTGTGTTTCTGTGCCGTATCGTCCCTGAGATGTTGTTATTCGACCATGCGCACCGGGGCCAATGCCGATATAGTCGCCATATTTCCAATAGACTTGATTGTGGATGCTTTCCTGACCAGGTCCCGCATGATTTGAAACCTCATATCGTGGCATACCCGCTGTGGCGCATTCTTCTTGTGTAATGTCATACATACGCTCGGCGTTTTCATCTTCGGGTAATCCTTTCAGTAGACCGCGATTGTACCGATCACCAAAGGCTGTTCCTTGTTCAATGGTCAGCTGATAAGCAGACATATGATCGACAGCCATGGAAAGCGCCTCTTTCAGCTCAATCCGCCAGCTTTCAGGTTCCTGATGTTGACGTGCATAGATCAGATCAAAGCTGACGCGATCAAAACTATTTCTTGCAATATCATAGGCTTGCTTGGCTTCTGCAACCGTGTGCATGCGGCCAAGCGCGACCAGGTCATCATCCCTAAGTGATTGAATTCCCATGGAAATTCGATTTACACCTGCTGCTGCGTAGCCCGCAAAGCGCCCTGCATCAACGGATGTTGGATTGGCTTCAAGGGTGCACTCAAAACTATTGGCCTTTGGCCAATGAAAACGAATGCGTTCCAATATTTCATGCACCGTTTCAGGGGGCATAAGGCTGGGCGTGCCACCGCCAAAAAAGACAGAGTTCAAAACCCGTCCGTTGGTTAATTCAGCATAGCGGTCAATTTCGCGTAAATATGCATTTTTCCATGATGACTGGTCGATGGATTTGGCAACGTGGCTATTGAAATCGCAATAGGGGCATTTGGCGGCGCAAAAGGGCCAGTGGAGATAGATCCCAAAACCGCCGTTGCGCCAATCAGTCACCAAAACACCCCGCGACAAATTTTTTGAAACTGTCTGCACGGTGGCTTATCCGGTTTTTTTCCTCAAACGGCATTTCGGCAAATGTGACGTCATAGCCGTCAGGTTGGAAAATTGGATCGTACCCATGGCCAATCTGACCACGCATAGGCCACACCAACTGACCACTCACAACCCCTTCAAAAACCTCATCATGTCCATCTGGCCACGCCAAAACCAGAGTGCTGCGAAATTGCGCGGTTCTGGGGTAGGGCGCTGAACGATCATCTAACATTGCATTGGTTCTTTCCATTGCCATCACGAAATCACGCCCATTTTCGGTTTCCGCCCAATCCGCGGTGTACACACCCGGCGCACCATCCAGCGCATCGATTGTGATCCCACTATCGTCTGCCAACGCAGGCAGGTCCGTTGCATTTGCCGCTGCATGCGCCTTGATCCGTGCATTTCCAACAAATGTTGCTTCGGTTTCTTCTGGTTCTGGCAAGTTTAGCTCTGCTGCACCCTTTACCGAAATACCATAGGGGGCAAGAAGGCTTACGATTTCTTCCAGCTTGCCCGCGTTATGGGTGGCAACCAACAAGGTTGTGTCAGTGAATTTGCGGGTCATGATACTGCTGAAAGTTGATGTTCAACCAACTCATTCACACCTTTTTCGGCCAGATCGAGTAGTTGGTTCATCTGGTCACGCGAATATGTTGCGCCCTCTGCGCTCATCTGCGTTTCAATCATCTGACCATTCGCCAACATGATAAAGTTTCCATCAACGCCTGCGTCGCTGTCCTCTGGATAATCCAGATCAAGAACAGGTTGACCCGCGTAAATTCCGCAGCTGACCGCAGCAACAGGTGAAATAAGAGGGTCAGTCGACAGCGCACCTGCCTTCATCAATTTGTTTACCGCCAGCTTCAGCGCAACCCAACCGCCCGTGATTGAGGCGCATCGTGTTCCACCATCGGCCTGAATAACATCACAATCGACGGTGATTTGCATTTCACCCATCGCCACACGATCAACACCCGCACGTAATGATCGACCAATCAGGCGTTGAATTTCCACAGTGCGCCCGCCCTGTTTGCCTGATGCAGCTTCGCGGCGCATACGCGATGATGTTGAACGGGGCAGCATGCCGTATTCTGCGGTAACCCAGCCTAAACCCGATCCTTTGATAAAGGGTGGCACGCGATCCTCAACCGTGGCGGTGCATAGGACATGCGTATCGCCAACCTTGATCAAACACGAACCTTCGGCGTGTTTTGTCACGTTGGTTTCAATTTGAATTGAACGCATTTCATCAAGTTTCCGACCAGAAGGGCGCATGGGAATATCCTTTCGTTTGTTGTGGACTGGATACCTGTCCCTATATAGATTAGGCAAGCCCGATTGACGAATTAGATCCACAGGTTTTAATTGTGCGCCACAAAGGATAGCACCATGACTGACTCGAACGCCATTCTGACCGAAATGAACGACAGATCACGTGAAGTTTTCCGTCGCGTGGTCGAGGGGTACTTGGATAATGGCGAACCCGTTGGATCGCGTACACTGACCCGCGATTTCAGCGAAAAAATCAGTGCCGCGACAATCAGAAACGTCATGCAAGACCTAGAGCATATGGGGTTATTGGGATCGCCGCACATCAGTGCGGGGCGTATTCCAACGCAACTTGGTTTGCGGATGTTTGTGGATGGACTGTTAGAGGTTGGTGAACTCACCGATACAGACCGTACAATGATTGACCAATCTACTGATCGAGATTCGCGCAATGTTGGGGATATGTTGGACCGCGTCAGCACGGCCTTGTCTGGCGTAACCCAAGGCGCATCAATTGTATTGGCCCCAAAACAGGAAGCGCCGATAAAGCATATTGAATTTGTGTCCTTGTCCCCAGATCGCGCATTGGTGGTTTTGGTATTTGCCAATGGTCATGTCGAAAACCGAATATTCACGCCGCCAATCGGCCAAACACCCAGTTCGCTGCGAGAAGCAGCCAATTTTTTGAATTCTATCATGCAGGGCCATACCCTGTCCGAGGCGCGACAAGTTGTTGACGCCGAAATCAAAACCCGCCGTCAAGAGCTGGATAAGCTGGCACAAGAGTTGGTTGAAACAGGTGGCGCACTTTGGGAGAACGAGGGAGAGCGTCACGAACGATTGATCGTGCGGGGGCGCTCGAATCTTTTGGCAAACGAAGCAGAAGAAGCCGAGCTGTTCCGCATAAAAGAGCTGTTTGATGATCTGGAACGCAAGCGTGATATTGCCGATTTTCTGGAATTGACCCAACAGGGCGACGGTGTGCGCATTTTTATTGGGTCTGAGAACAAACTTTTTTCATTATCGGGTTCCTCTTTGGTGGTTTCCCCGTATATGAACGCTGATCGAAAGATTATTGGTGCAGTGGGTGTAATTGGACCGACGCGCCTAAACTATGGGCGGATTGTGCCCATTGTGGATTATACCGCGCAGCTTGTTGGTAAGATGATCGCGGATCAAAGTTAGAGGTGAATGATGGCAGAGCCAAAAGAACAAGAATTTTTGGATGACATTGCGGATGTAGAAGCAGAGCAAGATGCCGATGAAATGATCGACATCGATGAAGCCGCGGCAGAATTTGATGAAATCGATGCATTGTGCGCCGAACGTGACGAATACAAAGATCGCTTTATGCGCGCATTGGCGGATGCGGAAAATTCACGAAAGCGTGCAGACAAAGATCGTAAAGAGGCCGAAAATTACGGTGGATCGAAACTGGCCCGTGATGTGTTGCCTGTCTATGACAACATGAAACGCGCGATTGAGGCCGTAGGGGACGAACAACGCGAAGCGGCCGCCGCATTGATCGAAGGTGTTGAATTGACGATGCGCGAACTTTTGAACGTGTTTTCAAAACACGGCATTAGGATTATCGCGCCCGAGGTTGGTGATAAATTCGACCCCCTTCAGCACGAAGCGATGTTTGAGGCCCCTGTGCCAGGAACAAAAGCAGGGGACATCATTCAGGTGTCCGCAGAAGGGTTCATGTTACACGACCGATTGTTGCGACCCGCACAAGTTGGCGTATCATCAACACCGGCAAGTTAATGTGAAAGGGGCGCTTATTTAAGCGCCTCTTTTAATTCATACAGCTTTTGCAATGCCTCACGCGGTGTCAATTCATCAGGCAATATTTCGTTTAGCATCTGTTCAAGTTCATTGGGTTCCGATGCAATGGGCGTGGTTGGTGTGGGAGTTGCCGCGAACAACGGCAGATCGTCAATGATAGCCTTGGACGTACTGCTCCCTTCGCGTTCGCCCTGTTCTAATGCATCCAAAACAACGCGCGCGCGATCAACCACCGCGCTGGGCAATCCAGCCAGTTTGGCAACCTGAACACCATACGAACGATCAGCGGCCCCCTTTTTCACCTCGTGAAGGAATATGACATCGCCCTCCCATTCTTTTACAGTAACGGTTGCGTTTTCAACGTTGACCATTTTATCCGCCAAGGCCGTCATTTCGTGATAATGTGTGGCAAACAACGCTCTGGATTTATTGACATCGTGGATATGTTCTAACGTTGCCAATGCGATCGACAAACCGTCATATGTTGCGGTCCCGCGACCAATTTCATCCAAAATAACTAGGGCACGATCATCGGCTTGATTTAGGATTGCCGCGGTTTCCACCATTTCCACCATGAACGTGGAGCGCCCGCGGGCCAGATCATCGGATGCGCCAACACGGCTGAATAACTGGCTAACGGCGCCGATATGCGCATGATCAGCAGGAACATAGGAGCCCGACTGCGCCAATATGGCGATCAATGCGTTTTGGCGCAGGAATGTCGACTTACCTGCCATGTTTGGACCCGTTAGCAACCAAACCTTTCCATCATTCAGGGCACAATCATTTGCCACAAAGCGCGCACCATCGGATTGCAACGCGGCCTCAACAACGGGATGACGCCCGCCCGAGATTTCAAATGCCTTGCTGTCGTCAACGACTGGACGCACCCAATCATTCGATTGTGCAATTTTTGCAAGGCTTGTGGCAATATCTAATTCCGCCACACCGCTTGCAGCACCAGAAATTTCATCAGAAAGTTTCAATATTTCCCGTGTTAGAAAGTGATATATGCGTTTTTCCAACTCAATCGCGTGATTGCCCGCGTTCAGAATTTTGGTTTCGATTTCCGACAAGGGAACCGTTGTAAAGCGCACCTGATTGGCTGTTGTCTGACGGTGGATAAAGGTTTCGTTTAGTGGGGGTGCCATCATTTTGTCCGCATGTGTTGCGGTCGTTTCGATGAAATAGCCCAAAACATTATTATGCTTGATCTTAAGCGACGAAATTTCTGTCAGCTCAATGTATTCCTGCTGCATTTTCGCGATGATACCGCGGCCTTCGTCTCGCAGTTGGCGGGTTTCATCCAGTTCGGCATCATAGCCCGCGGCGACAAAACCACCGTCGCGTGACAATAGTGGGGGCTCATCAACCAATGCGTTGTGCAGCAGCGCGACCAATGCATCAAATCTGATCAAGGTTTTCAAAGCATCATTTATCAAATCGGGCAAAGCACCCCGATCATATTTCATTGAAATATAAGACGCTTGGGTCAATCCTGACCGAATGTTGACCAAATCGCGTGGTCCAGCACGATCCAAGGCAATCCGTGACAAGGCACGGTCCAGATCGGGCACCTGCCGCAAGGCTTCGCGCAATGCGTCGACATCTGTTGGGTGATCAAGCATGTGTTGGATGCAATCAAGCCGTTTGTTGATTAGTCTCGCATCCATAGAAGGCGATGAAATCCGCCGCTCCAACAATCGCCCGCCGCCCGCGGTTACGGTGCGATCCACTGTTGCCAATAGGGACCCAGCGCGTCCGCCACCTTGAATTGATTGCGTAATTTCCAGATTGCGCCGTGTCGCGGCATCAATCTGCATCACGCGCTGGGTCGATTCCTTCACTGGACGTTGCAGGCGGGGTAGTTGACCCTTTTGCGTGATATCCAGATATTCGATTAACGCACCCATTGCCGATATTTCAGCACGATTAAAGCCACCAAAAGATTCCAGTGATGCGACACTAAATAGGGATTTTAGACGCATTTCCGCATTCTGACTGTCAAACGCGGCACGCCCCAATGCGGTTATGGATGCCCCCGATTCCTCGACCAATTCACGGAACCGATCCTCGGTTGATTCAGAAACCAAAACCTCACTCGGTGATAAACGCGCAAGCTCTGGCCCTAACATGACCGAAGGCAGCGCCATGACATGAAACGCACCTGTGGAAATATCCACCCATGACAGCGCACCTTCATCACGGACCAAGGAATAGGCGGCCAAATAGTTATGCCGCCGCGCATCTAACAAACTGTCTTCGGTTAGGGTGCCTGGCGTGACCAATCGGACAACATCGCGGCGGACAACGGCCTTATATCCGCGTTTTTTCGCCTCAGCTGGGCTTTCTAACTGTTCACAAACGGCAACACGAAACCCTTTGCGGATCAGCGTTAATAAATACCCTTCGGCCGCATGATGGGGCACGCCGCACATTGGGATATCTTCACCACTGTGTTTTCCGCGTTTGGTCAGGGCTATATCCAACGCACCAGACGCCGCAACCGCATCATCAAAGAACAATTCGTAAAAATCACCCATGCGGTAAAACAACAATGCATCTGGGTAATCTGCCTTAATTTCCAGATACTGTGCCATCATTGGTGTCACGGGCTTGCTCCTAATATTTGCCTTGCCAACTTACATATCCGCGACTCTACAGAAAAGCCAAAAACGATCAGGTTGCGCCTAATAAAATTGCGCTGTAAGGAGGTTTTGCGCAACAAAGGACGCCATTTATGACGAAAACTAAAATTACCCGCGAAGAAGCCCTAAATTTCCACCTTGAACCAACACCAGGCAAGTGGGAGGTCAGCGCAACCGTCCCAATGACCACACAACGGGATTTGTCATTGGCGTATTCCCCGGGTGTGGCAGTTCCCTGTGAAGAGATCGCGGAAAACCCCGAGCTGGTTTACGATTACACGAACAAGGGCAACTTGGTCGCCGTGATTTCAAACGGAACAGCGGTTTTGGGTTTGGGTAATTTGGGTGCGCTGGGCAGTAAGCCTGTGATGGAGGGGAAATCCGTACTGTTCAAACGGTTTGCCGACGTGAATTCAATTGATATCGAGGTGGACACAGAAGATCCTGATGAATTTTGTAAGGCGGTTAAACTGATCGGCCCAACATTTGGCGGCATAAACCTTGAAGATATCAAGGCGCCCGAATGTTTCATTATTGAACAGCGTCTGAAAGAGGAAATGGACATCCCCGTGTTCCATGATGACCAACATGGAACGGCTGTGATTTGTGCGGCGGGTTTGATCAACGCGCTACATATTTCTGGGAAAAAGATTGAGGATGTAAAAATCGTCTTAAACGGCGCGGGTGCGGCGGGCATCGCCTGTATCGAACTGTTGAAATCCATGGGCGCGCGGCATGAAAACTGCATTGTCTGTGACACCAAAGGCGTGATTTATCAGGGCCGTACCGAGGGTATGAACCAATGGAAATCAGGCCATGCCGTCAAAACGGAGCTGCGCACATTGGAACAGGCGATGGTGAACGCCGATGTATTTTTGGGTGTGTCGGTTAAGGGCGCCGTAACGCAGGATATGGTGAAATCCATGGCGGATAATCCCGTAATCTTTGCCATGGCGAACCCAGATCCCGAAATTACCCCAGAAGAAGCGCATGAGGTGCGTCCAGATGCCATCGTTGCAACAGGGCGCAGTGATTATCCAAATCAGGTGAACAATGTTCTTGGCTTCCCTTATTTGTTCCGTGGTGCGTTGGATATTCACGCCCGTGCAATCAATGATCCGATGAAAATAGCCTGTGCACAGGCCTTGGCCGAATTGGCCCGAGAAGATGTTCCAGATGAGGTTGCCGTGGCCTATGGCCGCAAACTGACCTTCGGGCGTGACTATATTATTCCAACGCCCTTTGACCCGCGCCTGATCCACCGCATCCCACCCGCGGTTGCACAGGCAGGCATGGAAACAGGTGCCGCACGTCGTCCTATCGTTGATATGGACGGGTATGAGGTGTCTTTGCAATCGCGCATGGACCCAACGGCAAGCATTCTGCGCGGATTGAACGCACGTGCCCGTGCGGCGCAGGCGCGTATGATCTTTGCCGAGGGGGATGACCCCCGCGTGTTGCGCGCAGCTGTTGAATATCAACGCCAGGGTATGGGCAAGGCTTTGGTTGTGGGGCGTTCCGCCGATGTCAAAGCCAAGCTTGAGGTCGCAGGTCTGGGCGATGCTGTGCGCGAGCTTGAGGTTGTGAACGCCGCCAATACACAGCATTTGGATACGTATAAAGAGTTCCTATACAAACGTTTGCAGCGCAAGGGGTTTGACCGCGCTGATGTGCACCGCCTCGCTTCGCGGGACCGTCACGTGTTTTCCGCGCTGATGTTGGCGCATGGCCATGGCGATGGTTTGGTCACTGGCGCGACACGAAAATCCGCGCACGTTCTGAACCTTATCAATCATGTGTTTGATGCGGATGCGGATCATGGCGCGGTTGGTGTCACGGCCTTGTTGCACAAGGGTCGGATCGTTCTGATGGCCGATACATTGGTGCATGAATGGCCGGATGAGGAAGATCTGGCAAATATCGCCGAACGTGCTGCAGGTGTGGCGCGCCACTTGGGTCTTGAACCGCGCGTGGCCTTCGTTAGCTTTTCTACCTTTGGTTATCCTGTTTCAGAACGGGCCGAAAAAATGCACATTGCCCCACGAGTATTGGACAAGCGCGGTGTTGATTTCGAATACGAAGGCGAAATGACGGTTGATGTTGCCTTGAACGCGCAAGCACAGGCGCAATATCCATTTTCACGCCTTAGTGGGTCCGCCAATATCCTGGTCGTTCCCGCTCGTCACTCTGCCAGTATTTCGGTGAAACTGATGCAGGAAATGGCAGGTGCGACAGTGATTGGCCCGATCCTATCGGGGGTTGATAAATCCATCCAAATTTGCCCGTCCGTTGCCACAGCAACAGATATTTTGAACATGGCAGTTTTGGCAGCGTGTAAAGTCGGCTAACATCGTCCTATGGCGATTTATAATCTTGGTTCGATCAACATCGACAATTTCTATCAGGTGCCGCACATTCCGGCGCCTGGGGAAACCATTGCAGCAGGACATATGTCTGTGGGCCTTGGGGGGAAGGGCGCGAATATGTCCGTTGCCGCCGCCCGCGGTGCTGCGCGTGTCGTGCATATTGGTGCGATTGGCGTTGAAGGGGCATGGACGCGTGATCGACTGACGGAATATGGGGTTGATACGCGGTTTATTGTCGATGGCACGTGCACGGGTCACGCGATTATTTGTGTGGCAGAGGATGGCGAAAACGCCATTACCCTGTTCACGGGCGCAAATCATGAAATCACATCTGATCTGATCGGGCCCAGTCTGTCAGAGGCACAGACAGGCGATATTTTCGTCACGCAAAACGAAACAAATGCCCAACAACAAGCTTGTGAAATGGCAAAACGGTTGGGGTTGCGCGTGGCCTATGCCGCGGCCCCATTTGATGCGGAGGCGGTTCAGGCCGTTTTGCCGTATATTGATATGCTGATCATGAATCAGATCGAGGCCGATCAATTAACGAACGCGTTGGGTCTGCGCCCCGATCAGTTGGGTGTGCGTGATGTTATCGCTACCCTTGGTGCAGATGGGTGCCGCTGGTTTGATAATGAAAATGATCGCATCAATGATTATCCTGCGATCCCGATAGATGTGGTTGATACAACGGGCGCTGGGGACACGTTTACGGGTTATATTTTGGCTGGGTTGGACCGCGGAATGCCGATGGAACAGGCGATTCGACTTGCATCGCAGGCCGCATCCATCATGGTCTCGCGTCAGGGTACAGCGGATGTTATTCCAGACCTAAAGGACATTCAGGACCAGTTTGGGGCTTTTTGATTCTTAAACGAGTTGGGCAAATGAAACTACAAAGTGCTTAGCCTGTGGTGGTTGCGTGAAATGAATTGAAGGATCCGAAGGCTCTTTGTGTCTTTATGCACCTCGATCATGCGTGGTCGCAGCATAGCGAAGACTAATCGCGTATGATCCAGCCCACGCCCGTCCGATCGAGCGGGGGCTTCATTTCACTTAGCCCCGTTAACCGCCCACGGGCGTGTGCTTAACCGCTGCTGCATGTATCACGCACTCTGGAATTTTGTTGCGCGCAAACTAACATCTGCAACCTAGGTTACATTAGTTGCGAACCAGCTTTTCGTAACTTTCGGAAATATCGCGGGTCAGTGCGCCAACCTCGAAATTATAATCGCCGATTTGACCAACGGGCGTCACCTCGGCCGCGGTTCCAGTCAGCCAGCATTGTTCAAAGCTTTCCAGCTCTTCTGGCGTGATGTGACGTTCGTTTACCTTGATGCCTTTTTCTTTCAGCATGTCGATCACGGTCTGACGTGTGATCCCGTTTAAGAACGCATCCGGCGTTGGTGTATGAACCTCTCCATCTTTTACGAAAAAGATGTTCGCGCCTGTCGCTTCGGCAACATATCCACGGTAATCAAACATCATCGCGTCAGAACATCCTTTGTCTTCTGCGGCATGTTTGGACATGGTTGCGATCATATACAGGCCTGCTGCCTTGGCTTGTGATGGGGCGGTTGCAGGGTCTGGACGTCGCCATTTTGCGATGTCCAATTTCGCGCCTTTCATTTTGGCGTCGCCATAATAATTGCCCCAGGCCCAAACGGCGACAGCCATGCGAACGGGGTTTCCACGGGATGCGACACCCATATCATTGCCTGCACCGCGCCATGCAACCGCGCGTACATAGGCATCTTTCAACCCATTGGCATCAAGTGCTGCTTGTTTCGCGGCCTCAATCTCATCAACGGTGTATGGAATTTCGAAATCAATCAGTTGACCAGATTTGATGAGTCGCTTTGAATGTTCGCGGCTTTTAAAAATTTTGCCTTCATAGCAA
This sequence comes from Rhodobacteraceae bacterium HIMB11, assembly GCA_000472185.1. Classification (GTDB taxonomy): domain Bacteria; phylum Pseudomonadota; class Alphaproteobacteria; order Rhodobacterales; family Rhodobacteraceae; genus HIMB11. The sequence goes on from AVDB01000001.1 coordinate 223,518, forward strand.
CGCTCGCCTTCAAACACAGAGCTGGCATAGTGCATCGCATGCGTCAGGATGTGAACCTGCGCATCACGCCACTCAACCAATTGACCATCAAGCCAAATTTTGCCATCGCGATCTTCATAACTGCCAGCCATCGTAATATCCTCTTGCTGTGTTTCGTGGGCCAATCTTTCGTAATCTTTCACAAACTATGTCCGTTTCGGTCATAATATTGCGCAAAAACTGAGAATCGGTACCAGTTCGGACTTGGAATGTCAACAACACTGACATAAAATGGACCCGAGTAAAAAGGATGCTGAAAATGGCGACCTCTAATCGTTCCACGGGCGAGGCCCTGTTATTTTTAACTGATGAACAGCTGCGTCAGGGGATCGAAGCGATGTTTTTCGCCTATCGTGGGTTTACCGCCGATCCAGATCGTATTTTGGATAAATATGGGTATGGACGCGCCCACCACCGCGCCATCCACTTTATCAATTGTGTGCCTGGGACGACGGTGAATAATCTATTGCATATCTTGGGTGTCACCAAACAATCCCTGAACCGTGTGCTGCGATCCCTGATCGAAGATGGATTAGTCGAAGTGCAGGTTGGCCAAAAGGATCGTCGTGAACGACATTTGTATCTGACTGAAACGGGACAATCCTTGGAACAAGAATTGTCAAACGCCCAGCGCGCGCGCATGCGCAGTGCCTATCGCGATGTGGGGGCGGATGCCGTTTCTGGATTTCGCCAAGTGTTAGAGGCGATGATGGACCCAGAGATGAAGCGCGCCTATTGGAAATTACGTGATAATGAGGGGACGGAAAAATGAACGCCCACCTTCTTATTGTTGATGATGATGAACGCATCAGGTCGCTGCTAAAACAATTTTTGTTGCGCAATAGATTTTTGGTCAGCGCCGCACGGGATGCCATGCACGCCCGAAAAATACTGTCTGGTTTGGATTTCGACATGATCGTTTTGGATGTCATGATGCCGGGGGAAGATGGCGTAAGCCTGACGAAACACATCCGCGAAACCCGTCAGACGCCCATTTTGTTGCTGACCGCAAAGGGCGAAACAGAGGATCGCATTGTTGGGCTAGAGGCGGGTGCCGATGATTATTTGGCCAAACCGTTTGAGCCAAAGGAATTGTTGTTGCGGATCAATGCCATTTTGCGCCGAGTGCCCGAACCAAAAATTTCTCAAGTCACACCAACAATTTTACACTTGGGGATTTATCGATATGACATTTCACGCGGTGAATTATGGCAGGGTGATCAACTGGTGCGACTTACAGGAACAGAGCAGCAGTTGATGAAGATATTTGCGGGGTCCGTGAATGAGCCTGTTTCACGCGCCCAGCTGGTGTCCGAACTGGGTCGTGATGACAGCCAAGCCCAAGATCGCGCGATTGATGTTCAAATTACGCGGCTGCGTCGTAAGCTAGAGGCCAACCCGAAAGAACCGCGTTACCTTCAAACCGTGCGCGGTGCGGGCTACATGCTGGTTAACGATTAGGTAACACTCGCACCGACGTTATACCGACACGATATCGACGTGAAACCGATGTTCGTTTTTAGGCGGATTTGATACTGGCCGTTACGTAATTTACCGACAGATCGCGATCAGATAATTTCCAGCCCCACGTGATTGGATTAAATACAAATCCCTTGCGATCCACTGGTTCCAGTCCCGCGTTTGCGATCAGAGCATAGAGTTCATCGGGTGTGATAAACTTGGACCATTCGTGTGTCCCCTTGGGCAACCAACGCATAACGTATTCCGCCCCCACGATCGCCATTGCAAAACTTTTGGGATTGCGATTGATCGTTGAACAGACCATCAACCCGCCAGGGCGCAGTAATCTTTGACAGGCTGTCAAATAGGCAAGCGGATCTGCCACGTGTTCGACAACTTCCATATTTAGGACGATATCAAAGACTTCACCGTTCTCGGCCAATTCCTCGGCTGTTCCAAAACGATAGTCGATGTCCAACCCCGACTGGCGGGCATGTGCCTCGGCAACGGGGATGTTTCGTGCGGCTGCGTCTACACCAACCACAGTGGCACCCAGACGCGCCATGGGTTCGCACAACAACCCGCCACCGCACCCAATATCCAAAATGCGCAGCCCCTGAAACGGATTGGGTGCGTTCAAATCACGATCAAATTCGCCTGCGATTTGCGTTGTGATGTAATCCAAACGGCATGGGTTTAGCATATGAAGTGGTTTGAATTTCCCATGGGGATCCCACCATTCCGCCGCCATTGCCTCAAATTTTGCAACTTCTGCTGGATCAACGGTCGTCTCTGAGGGTTGCATTTTCATCTCCGTCTGGTTTTCTTGGGTTTAGATCACATATAGGACGTATATGGACAACCGATCAGAGCAAAAAGCAGAAAATTCTCCGTTATATCCCGCGATTGACCCGTTTTCGCAGGAAATGTTGGATGTGGGGGATGGCCATAAGGTTTATTTGGAACAATCCGGCGCGCGGGAAGGGTATCCCGTGGTGGTTGTTCATGGTGGACCTGGTGCGGGGTGCAGCGCGTCAATGCGTCGATATTTTGATCCGACCAAATATCGCATCATCATGTTTGATCAACGCGGATGTGGTCGTTCACTGCCCTATGCCAGCATCGAACACAATACAACGTGGGATTTGGTGCGTGATATGGAGCAAATCCGAACCCACCTAGGCGTGGATCAATGGGCCGTGTTTGGGGGGAGTTGGGGCGCGACGCTATCGTTGATTTATGCACAAACCCACCCTGACAGCGTCAGTCACCTAATCCTGCGGGGTGTGTTCCTGATGACGCAACCTGAGTTGGATTGGTTTTACGGTGGGGGCGCAGGAAAATTCTGGCCCGAGCTGTGGCAGCGATTTGTTTCTGTCATCCCGGAGCATGAGCGTGATGACCTGATTGCTGCCTATCACAAACGGTTGTTTTCGGGAGACATGCGCGAAGAAATGCGGTTTGGCACCACTTGGACACATTGGGAAAATGCACTGGCATCGTTTCAATCGAATGGGTTTGGCGGGCATTGCCCACCTGCCTATGCACGCACATTCGCGCGGATTGAAAACCACTATTTCATAAATGATGGCTTTCTTAATCAGGATCAAAAAATTCTGAATAACATGGAAAAAATCCGTCATATTCAGGGGTATATCGTGCAAGGTCGCTATGACATGATTTGTCCACCTGCAATGGCGTATGAACTTTCGCGGAAATGGCCACGATGCGATGTGCGTATTATGTCCTATGCAGGGCATGCGATGTCCGAACCCAAGATAAGTTCGGAACTGGTTTCAATCATGGATAAATTACGATTTTAATCCGATTTGGATGAAATGGGTTGTTTTTCGGCAGATCGTTCCGACATATGTTCAAACCAAAAGGAATGGACATGCCCGAAGTAAACCAAGCTGCACTGGATTTTTTGATGACGCGCCGGTCGCGCCCCGCAAAAACGCTCGACCTACCTATCCCTGATCGGACAGAGTTATTGTCGCTATTGACAGCAGCCGCGCGTACCCCAGATCATGGCAAGTTAGAACCGTGGCGTTTCATTGTCCTGTCCAAAGATAAATTGCGCAGTTTGGCAGATTTGGTTGCTTATCGTGGTGCCGCGCTGGGACATGAGCCCGAGAAAATTGAAAAGGCCCAGGGCGCCTATAACACGGGACATCTGGCTGTCGCTGTTATCGAGGTTCAAAAACCCTCTGAGAAAATTCCAGCGATTGAACAAACCTATTCTGCGGGTGCCGCGTGCCTTGCGTTGTTGAATGCGGCGCTTGCCTCTGGTTGGGGGGCAAATTGGATTTCTGGTTGGCCATCGCATGACCGTGGATTTGTCGGGTCTGGCTTTGGTTTGGCAGAACATGAACGCGTTGCGGGGATTATTTATCTGGGCACAGAACGCGCCACACCGCCAGAGCGTCCGCGCCCCAACCTTGACGATATTGTGAGTTGGGAATGACGCAAATTACGCGCGCAATCGCGCTTTCGATTTCACAATTTTCTGATCGTCGATTTCAACGCGTTGTGCTTAAGTCCATTGTTCTTGCGATAGTCGCGCTTTGGGCCTTGGCTGCGGGTGGTGGCAGCGTTTTAGGATGGCTGTTTAGTGGCGACTTAACCCTGCCATGGATTGGCACGATCACATTTAGTGGGTCACTGATTGGGTGGGGGGCATTTTGGATTATACTGGGATTATCGGTGTTCTTGATGGTTCCCGTTGCCTCCGCAATGTCCGCATTTTTTGTCGATGATGTCGCCCGCGCCGTTGAAGAGCGCCACTATCCCAATACCCAAGCGCAGTATTCTTCAAAACTGTCGGAAGAGGTCAGAGAGAGCCTTGGGTTTCTGGGAACAATGTTGGTGGCAAACCTGATCGCGTTGATTTTTTACGCCTTATTTACCGTATTTGCGCCGATTATTTTTTGGTCATTGAACGGATATTTGATTGGACGCGAGTATTTTTATATGGCTGCAAAACGCCATTTGGGGCGCGACACTGCGTTATCCGCATTTCGTGATCATCGTTTTCGCGTTTGGATGTGCGGTGTGATCTTCGTCCTACCGATGAGCGTCCCGTTATTGAACCTATTGGTTCCTGTCCTTGCCGCAGCAAGTTTTACCCATCTGTTTCAAGGGTGGATGGCGGACCGTAACGGTCAAAGAAATCTAAATCATCCACGGTAATTGCACCCGAAACAATAATACCTGCCACAATTGCCCAGATCACAGCGGAAATACCCGTTGTGATCCATGCCTTTTTACGCAGGTGGTGATTTTCTGGTGCGCCTGCTTGGGTGCCTTCGACAACGTCGCCCAGATCACCTTGGGTTTCGATATTAAATGGAATCACGATTAGAAATGTCATGAACCAAATGACAGCAAACAACACTAATGCAGATGTGATTCCCATAACGATACCCCAGTCTTAAACCTGTTCTAGTTCAATAAGCGTGCCATTAAAGTCCTTCGGGTGCAGAAACAATACTGGTTTTCCGTGTGCGCCGATCTTTGGTTCGCCTGTTCCCAATACACGTGCGCCTGTGGATTTCAGATGATCACGCGCGGCTAGGATGTCATCAACCTCATAACATACATGGTGAATTCCGCCCGATGGGTTTTTGTCCAAGAAACCTTGGATCGGGCTGTTTTCGCCAAGCGGGTACAAAAGTTCAATTTTTGTGTTTGGCAGTTCAATAAAAATGACGGTTACACCATGATCTGGTTCGTCCTGTGGTGCGCCGACGTTCGCGCCCAATGCGCTGCGATATTGATCTGCGGCCGCTTCTAAATCAGGAACGGCAATCGCCACATGGTTTAATCTTCCGATCATTTGGTAACCTCTTTCGTTTTCGCCTATATGCCGATTTTTCGGATAATTTCAAAGGGGACAGTTCCGCGCAGCTAAATTTGTTAACTCTTAATTAGCCTTCCGAACGCAACATGGTTGGGAATCGATAGGAGGTGATGATGGAGAACGATCTAGACCCCTTAAACCTGATGCCGAAGCCAACACCAAATCGGCCCTTATTGGGTTTGACGATATTGATCGTAGAAGATAGTCGATATTCGTGCGAAGCAATGCGATTTATGGCGCTGCGCAGTGGGGCGCGATTACGTCGCGCGGACAGTATTCAATCAGCAAAACCTCATTTGAGGGTGTATATGCCGTCTGCGATTATTGTTGATGTTGGTTTGCCTGATGGTTCTGGGTTGGATTTAATACGTGAATTGTCGTCTGCACGGCCACGTGTTCCTGCATTGATCGGAACCAGTGGGGATGAATTTCATCATAGCGCGACATTGAAATCGGGTGCGGATGTGTTCATTTCGAAACCTTACGAAAGCCTGGCCGCATTTCAACAAACCTTGCTTGATTTGTTTCCCCCCTCAGAACCATTTGGTTTGCGATTGGTGTCAAACGATATGGTTCATCCTGATCCAACTGCGCTGCGGGATGACCTGTACCATGCAAAATCCCTGATCGAACATGATCCGAACAAACCAATGTGTGACTATTTACGTCAGTTTTTGACCGGAGTCGCCAAAAGTGTCGGGGACGCGCACCTTGAGCGTGCTGCGCAAAATGAACCGATTGAGGATTTGGGACTGATCATTGATCAGAAAATTCGCGAAGTTCGCATTTTTTAACGTTCCTGCATCGGATCTGACTGCGCAAGAACCAGACGCGTTAAATTGCGAAGGCTTTCTTTTTGTTGACCATTTGTGTCGAAGTTTGTGGGGGATAGCCAGGCGTTAAACGCCTCTTTTAACGCGGGCCATTCGCCGTCAATCGCAGCAAACCAGGCGGTGTCGCGATTTCGGCCCTTTACAACCGTGGCTTGGCGAAAGATCCCTTCGTAACTTAGGCCAAGTCGCTGTGCCGCACGCCGTGACGGCATATTTAATGCATCACATTTCCATTCAAAACGCCGATATCCGTTTTCAAAGGCCCACTGTATCATCAGAAAAAACGCCTCTGTCGAAACGGGCGTCCGTTGCGCGGCGGGGGATAGGCATATGTGGCCAAGTTCAATGCTGCCTGCGTTTGGATCAATGCGCAGATATGATTGAACCCCTAAATATTGGCCCGTTTGTTTATTTTGAATCGCAACGAAATACGGATCAGGTTGGCTAGCAAGTTCGGAAACAAAGCGAAAATATTGGGCGGATGAGTTAAAGGGACCGTAGGGCAGGTAATCCCATATGTGATCATGTCCGTCATATGCGCGAAACAAATGCGCCGCATGATCGGCAGCCGATAGGCGCACCAACCTTGCATACCGTCCAGACAATTCTTTGATACCGGGCGCTTCAGGTGCTTGCCAATTTTTTAGGATATTACCCAATTTACCTTCTGCCACCGCTTATCCTCCGACAAATTTTGCCCCTTAACAGCAGGTAAAGGTGTTTATGTCCTCAATCAATCCCATTTCCAGCGGATGTCATATACTTTCTCCATGTCCGGATTAAGTACGCGAATGTGGGTCACGTTGTTTTCGAGTTCGATTGGGAAGGCATCAAAGTGTCGGCTGGACGCGACATTGTAATGGTGTTCCCAATCTTCTTTTGGAAGATCACCTTCGTTGAAATAAACCCAATAGTCGATTGTTCCGATTGGATGCGGTACGAATACACTTAACCACTCGATATTATCTGGAAACACGCCAATATAATCCGCAGTTGTTTGAAAAGTTAGCTTTTCCCCAGGTTGGACAGGCTTGGTGAATTTTTTTACAGATCCAATATTCACCCCGATCCGCTCGTGTTTGTCGAACGGTTTGCCATTGAACCGCATGTTTTCCTTGCTTCCATTGATCACATAATGCTCGGAAACGAACCCAGTCATTGGTGAATAAATGGCTTCGAACGTAATATTTTCTTTTCCGAAAGCATCAATGCGATTTTCTTTCAGATACAAATGACACTCAAAGCGGTGGCAAAAATAATTAACGCCCAACCCGTCTTTGCCGAACACATATAAATGCTCACTTAGCGCTTCGAATTTTCGCAGAATGTTTCATGTGTGATGTTTGACGGTTTCTTCGGAAATCCCAAGATGTCGCGCAATTTCGCTGCGTGTTGCATTCGCGACAAGAAGTGGTGCAATGTCCAATTCACGGGCGGTTGAGGTTGGTATTTCCAGCATTCCCATAATCCTTCAAATGGTATCATCTATTGATACCATTGGTTTAAATTGGTAGCTGTTTGCAATTTTAAGTTGTCATAAACAATATTGATAATCAAATTAACAATTTTTCACGAATACGGTGAACATTTGGTACCCGATTGGCCCGTTTATGCCGATTTACAATTCAAAAAGATATCGAAATTGGTCTGTTTTATGAGTGCAATGTAAAAATGGTGGCACACACAAATTGGTACCACCATTTTGACCTGATAAAGTTGGAATTAATCTTGTGGGATGACCCGCAGATTTAGTTCCATCAATTGTTCTGGCAGTGGTTCTGATGGTGCGTCCATCATCAAATCTTCGGCGCGTTGGTTCATCGGGAACATGATGACTTCACGAATGTTCACCGTATCTGCCAATAGCATCACGATACGGTCAATCCCCGCTGCACATCCGCCGTGGGGGGGTGCACCGTATTGGAATGCGTTGACCATTCCGCCAAACCGTTTACGTACCTCGGATTCATCGTAACCTGCGATTTCAAACGCCTTGAACATGATTTCCGGTTTGTGGTTTCGGATTGCACCAGACACCAATTCGTACCCATTACAGGCAAGGTCATATTGGTATCCCTTCACCTCTAGCGGATCACCAAGGAGCGCATCCATCCCGCCTTGTGGCATCGAGAATGGGTTGTGTTCGAAATCGATTTTACCAGTTTCTTCGTCTTTTTCGTAAATTGGGAAATCGACGATCCATGCAAATGCAAAACGTTCTTTGTCGGTTAGGCCCAATTCTTCGCCGATAACGTCCCGCGCTTTGCCAGCGACTTTTTCAAACGCTTTCGGTTTTCCACCCAAGAAGAAGGCCGCGTCACCAACGTTCAAGCCCAACTGCTGACGAATGGCCTCTGTCCGTTCTGGGCCGATGTTTTTGGCCAATGGTCCTGCCGCCTCCATTTCGCCATTATTGTCGCGCCAGAAAATATAACCCATTCCAGGCAGACCCTCTTTCTGTGCGAACGAATTCATACGGTCACAGAATTTACGGCTGCCACCCGTTGGCGCGGGGATCGCGCGAATTTCGGTGCCTTCTTGCTCAAGCAGTTTGGCGAAAATGGCAAATCCAGAACCACGGAAATGATCCGACACGATTTGCATTTTAATTGGGTTGCGTAGGTCTGGTTTGTCTGAACCATACCAAACCGCTGCATCTTTGTATGAAATCTGGGGCCAATCCGTATCAACGCGGCGATCGCCGCCGAATTCCTTGAATATCCCTGTGATCACGGGTTGGATTGTATCAAAAACGTCCTGCTGAGAGACAAACGACATCTCAAGGTCAAGTTGATAGAAATCTGTTGGGCTGCGATCTGCGCGTGGATCTTCGTCGCGGAAACAGGGTGCGATTTGGAAATATTTGTCGAACCCTGACACCATGATCAACTGTTTGAATTGCTGTGGCGCCTGAGGCAAGGCGTAGAATTTCCCGGGGTGTAAACGAGATGGTACAAGGAAATCACGCGCGCCTTCAGGGCTTGATGCTGTGATGATGGGTGTTTGATATTCGCGGAAACCTTTGTCCCACATGCGACGGCGGATCGATGCGACAACGTCTGAACGCAGTGTCATATTGTTTTGCATCGCTTCACGCCGTAGGTCCAAGTAACGATACCGCAGGCGTGTCTCTTCTGGGTATTCTTGATCACCAAACACCATTAGGGGTAGTTCGCTTGATTGCCCCAACACTTCGATGTCGCGAATGAAAACCTCAATCTCGCCAGTGGGTAGTTTGGGATTGATCAAGGATTCGTCACGTGCCTTAACCTCACCGTCAATACGAATGCACCATTCACTACGCACATTTTCGACTTGTGAAAATACTGGGCTATCCGGATCACATAAAACTTGGGTCATGCCATAATGGTCACGCAAATCGATGAACAGCACCCCACCGTGGTCACGTACACGGTGTACCCACCCTGACAACCGTACGGTGTCACCAACGTTTGAACTGTTCAACTCTGCACAGGTGTGACTGCGATAGGCGTGCATGATCTTTGCCCCTTTGACATATGACTATTTCGGCTGGCACGGATACACTAGGTTGTCGCATTGATGTCAAGCGAATTGCAGTATTTCCGAACAAATCCTGCCTGTGGAAACATGAATAATGTGTTTATCGCCTCATTCATGACAAATTCACTTTGCATTCCTTGGAACATAAATTGAATACAATAGAACGAGGATTCTTATGCGAACCAAGAAAATTGGTGATCGATCCCCGTCAAGAGTGCCGGCCGTCTCTGCCAAAAAAACAGTAACCTTTCCCCTGTTGATTGCATCCTTGAAATCAAAAGGACGCTTAATGATTGCCAAGATGGGCAAACGCAAACAGGACAATTGCAATTATCAATTGCTGTACAAGATGATCCATGACGCGATTTTTGCAAAAATTTACTTGTCATCACAGGGGACTATCGTCGTCAAAGAGGGTCGAATTGGTCAGCGCCTGATCCATAGGAAATACGGTGCGCCCGATTGGCCCAAGATCCAAGCAGAGATTGAGATCAGTAAGGCCAAGGGATACGTATCACTGAGCGAACATGAAATGGATGTTTTGGACCTATCGCTGCCAACCGTTTCCCTTTCTTCGGAAGAGGTTGAAATTATTCGCGTGTAATTGTCCGAATTTTTGGTCGACTCTGCGCTTGGGTTCTTCAGGGGACAGCATGAAAACGATGAAACAGTGACCTTTACGTTTTCTGTTGTGGAATACGACACCGCGCGAGATGCTTTGTTAAACGCGATACGGGGATTTAGCGTGGCGCCTGTATGTCACATCAGACGGTCCGCGATGGAATTGGCGGATATTCTATAATACATTTCGGTGGTGGGTAAGCATCAACGCCCTTATTGCACGAGAGGTTGCGGGCGTTAAAAGATTTGCGAAACGCTTTATATTATGCGGATGGGCCTTGAACCTTGGATCAAGATGCGTATAACGCAGGACAATTTGCGCGCGAAGATTTTCGCGCGATGTTGTTGCTGCTTACATACCGAGGTCCCCAATGCCCAAAAGAACCGATATTTCATCCATCATGATCATCGGCGCTGGTCCAATTGTGATCGGTCAGGCCTGCGAATTTGATTATTCAGGTGCACAAGCGTGTAAAGCGCTTCGCGAAGAGGGATATCGGGTCATCCTCGTCAACTCAAACCCTGCCACGATCATGACGGATCCTGGTATGGCGGATGCAACCTACATTGAACCCATCACTCCGGAAATTGTGGCCAAGATCATTGAGAAAGAGCGCCCCGACGCATTGTTGCCGACAATGGGCGGTCAAACCGGTCTGAACACCGCGCTATCGCTTGAGGAAATGGGGGTCCTTGACAAATTCGGCGTCGAAATGATTGGCGCGAAACGCAACGCGATTGAAATGGCAGAAGATCGCGCATTGTTCCGTGACGCGATGGATCGCATTGGATTGGAAAACCCAAAGGCGACGATCGTAACCGCACCCAAAAAAGAAGATGGAACAACTGACCTGAATGAAGGTGTTCGCATCGCGGTTGATGCGTTGGACGAAATCGGCCTTCCTGCGATTATTCGTCCTGCGTTTACATTAGGCGGAACAGGCGGTGGCGTTGCCTATAACCGTGAAGATTACGAATATTACTGTCGTACGGGGATGGACGCATCACCCGTTAATCAAATCCTTGTGGATGAATCCCTGTTAGGCTGGAAAGAGTACGAGATGGAGGTTGTGCGCGACAAAGCGGACAATGCAATCATCGTATGCTCAATCGAAAACGTCGACCCAATGGGCGTGCATACAGGTGATTCAATCACTGTTGCGCCCGCTTTGACTCTCACCGATAAAGAATATCAAATCATGCGGAATGGGTCGATTGCCGTTCTGCGTGAAATCGGTGTTGAAACGGGTGGTTCAAATGTTCAGTGGGCCATTAACCCAGAAGATGGCCGTATGGTTGTCATTGAAATGAACCCGCGTGTATCGCGTTCATCTGCGCTGGCATCAAAAGCGACTGGTTTCCCAATTGCAAAAATCGCCGCGAAATTGGCGGTTGGATATACGCTGGATGAATTGGACAATGACATTACCAAGGTTACGCCTGCGTCATTCGAACCGACGATTGATTATGTCGTCACGAAAATCCCAAGGTTTGCATTTGAAAAATTCCAAGGGTCTGAACCCTATTTGACCACAGCGATGAAGTCAGTGGGCGAGGCAATGGCAATTGGCCGTACGATCCATGAATCCCTGCAAAAGGCACTAGCGTCGATGGAGACGGGCCTGACAGGTTTTGATGAGGTCGAGATCGAAGGTGCGCCCGAAAAGTCAGCCGTCATCAAAGCGATCAGTAAACAAACACCTGATCGTATGCGCACCATCGCTCAGGCCATGCGCCATGGATTGACCGATGATGAAATCCACAGTGTGACCAAGTTTGACCCTTGGTTCCTTGATCGTATTCGCGAAATTGTCGAGGCAGAGGAACAAGTTCGTCAAAATGGCCTGCCCACAGAAACCGCCGATATGCGTCGGTTGAAAATGATGGGCTTTACAGATGCGCGTTTGGCAAAACTAACTGGGTTTACCGAAGCGGATGTGCGCAAATCGCGTCATGGCCTTGGTGTCACAGCCGTATTCAAACGCATTGATACATGTGCCGCCGAGTTTGAGGCGCAAACACCCTATATGTATTCAACATACGAAGCCCCAATGATGGGCGAAGTAGAGTGTGAAGCGCGACCATCAGACAAGAACAAGGTCGTTATTTTGGGCGGTGGCCCGAACCGTATCGGCCAAGGTATTGAATTTGATTACTGCTGTTGTCACGCGTGTTTCTCATTGACCGATGTGGGTTACGAAACGATCATGATCAATTGTAACCCTGAAACGGTGTCAACGGATTATGATACCTCTGACCGTTTGTATTTTGAACCGCTGACATTCGAACACGTGATGGAAATTCTGCGGACAGAACAGGAAAACGGAACGCTGCACGGCGTGATCGTGCAGTTTGGTGGACAAACACCATTGAAACTTGCGAATGCGCTTGAGGCAGAGGGTATTCCGATCCTTGGAACCTCACCAGATGCAATTGATTTGGCAGAAGACCGTGAACGTTTTCAGGCATTGGTCAACCAACTTGGCCTGAAACAACCAAAAAATGGGATCGCCAGCACGGACGCGGAAGCGCTGGAAATCGCGATCGAAATCGGATTCCCACTGGTTATTCGCCCATCATATGTTTTGGGCGGCCGCGCGATGGAAATCGTGCGCGATATGGATCAGTTAAAGCGATATATTTCGGACGCCGTTGTGGTGTCTGGGGATAGTCCGGTTTTGTTGGATAGCTATCTATCTGGTGCGGTGGAATGTGATGTTGATGCCCTTTGCGACGGGGAAAATGTGCATGTTTCAGGTATCATGCAACACATCGAGGAAGCGGGCGTGCATTCCGGCGATAGCGCATGTTCATTGCCGCCACACAGCCTATCAAAAGAGATCACAGACGCATTGATCGAACAAACCGAGGCGCTGGCCAAGGCATTGAATGTTGTTGGTCTGATGAACGTTCAGTTTGCGGTGAAAGATAATGAAATTTATCTGATCGAGGTGAACCCGCGTGCGTCGCGTACTGTTCCCTTTGTTGCAAAAGCAACCGACAGCGCCATTGCGTCCATCGCTGCACGTTTGATGGCGGGCGAGCCACTCACCAACTTCCCAAAGCGGGAGCCGTATCGTGATGTTTCATATGACGAAACGATCCCTTCAGCAGACCCAATGACATTGGCGGACCCTATGTTGCCGTGGTTCAGTGTGAAAGAAGCGGTGATGCCGTTTGCGCGTTTCCCCGGTGTCGACACAATTTTGGGCCCAGAAATGCGTTCAACTGGTGAAGTCATGGGATGGGATCGCAACTTTGGTCGTGCATTCCTAAAGGCGCAGATGGGCGCGGGGATGGATTTGCCGAAATCTGGTAAAGTCTTCTTCTCAATCAAAGATGATGACAAAACGGATGAAATGAAAGAAGCCGCTACAAACCTTGTGGAACTTGGATTCCAGATTGTTGCAACCTCAGGAACCAGCAAATGGTTATCAGGCGTTGGTATTCCCTGTGAAAAGGTGAACAAGGTTTACGAAGGTCGTCCAAATATTGTTGATCATTTGAAGAATGCCGAAATCAAGTTGGTCATAAACACGACCGAAGGCACACAATCCATCAACGATAGCCGTGAGATTCGCTCGGTCGCTCTATTCGATAAAATCCCTTATTTCACGACTGCTGCCGCTGCAATTGCTGCTGTTATGGCAATGCAGGCGCGGAATGAAGGCGATTTGATGGTTAAACCATTACAGGCTTAAACGTTTATTTTTAAACGGTAAAACACCCGTCAGATCTTGGCGGGTGTTTTATTACTTTTGTTGGCTATCTTCTGACATAAAATTCCATTGATTAAATGCAAATATATGAATACTATTGAATACAATGCGTTTTAGATCTGGATTCTGGTAAACATGAAAACGTTGCTTTCAATGGCGGCCACAGTTTTGTTTGGAATGTACGCTTCCACAGCGGTCGCAGGCGACCCTGAGAAGGGTGCGAAGATATTTAAGAAGTGTAAAGCCTGTCACGCGGTCGGTGACGGTGCAAAAAATAAGGTTGGTCCGCAGCTGAATAATATCGTTGGTAATGCTGCAGGCGCGGTTGAAGGCTATAAGTATTCCAAAGCGCTCGCTGCACAGGCGGATGCGGGCCTAATTTGGGATGAAACAGCACTTTCTGAGTTTTTGAAGAGGCCTAAGGCATACATGCCTGGGACCAAGATGAGCTTCTCAGGACTAAAGAAAGAAAGTGATCGGGAAAATGTGATCGCATATTTGGCAACGTTTTCGGATACTGAAACACTTGCCGCGGCCCCCGCAGAAGAACGTGAAGTCACACTTTCTGATGCAACTCTGTCTATCGAAGGTGATGTCGCCTATGGCGAATATTTGGCAAGTGATTGTCAAACGTGTCACCAAGTCAGTGGTGCAAGTGATGGTGGAGTGCCAGCGATCGTTGGATGGCCACGCGTAGAATTTGTTTATGCGATGCATGCGTACAAACAAAAAGTTCGTCCAAACCCAGTTATGCAAATGATGGCTGGTGGACTGGGCGATGAAGAGATTGCAGCCTTGGCTGCATATTTTGAAGGATTGGAATGATTTTCAATTCTGGCATTTAGGGAGGACCTTATGAAATTAACAAGAAGAGCGTTTATCGGAACGACCGCAGCGGCGTCACTAAGCGCGCCATTGGTTAACGCTGGCGGACACGGACGTCCAAAAGTTGTTGTAATTGGTGGTGGTGCAGGTGGTGCAACAGCAGCGCGTTACATCGCAAAAGACAGCAAAGGTGAAATCGACGTCACATTGGTCGAACCATCACGTCAGTATTACACTTGCTTCTTCTCAAACTTGTACCTAGGCGGTTTCCGCTCAATGGACAGCATTGGCCATTCTTATGGTACGTTGGCGGCTGAATACGGTATCAACGTTGTGCATGACTGGGCCGTTGGCATCGACCGCGGCGCGAAAACAGTGACATTGGCAGGTGGATCGACACTAAACTACGACCGTTTGATCTTGTCACCTGGTATCGACTTTATCGATGGTTCAGTTCCTGGTTGGGACGTTTCATCACAAAACGCGATGCCACACGCATATAAAGCAGGTTCACAAACCGAATTGCTAAAGCGTCAAATCGAATCAATGCCACAGGGTGGTGTTTACGCGATGGTTGCGCCTCCCAACCCATATCGCTGCCCTCCTGGGCCATATGAGCGTGTTTCAATGGTTGCGCACCTGTTGAAAGAAATTAACCCAACAGCAAAAATTTTGATCGCGGATCCGAAGCCAAAATTCTCAAAGCAAGGTTTGTTTGAAGAAGGTTGGCAAAAGCATTACGGCGGCATGATCGAACGTATTGGTCCAGATTTCGGCGGTGACAATGTTTCCGTTGATGCAGGTGCAATGACAGTTACGATTGACGGAAGCGTTGAAAAAGTTGACGTTTGTAACGTTATTCCAGCGATGAAAGCTGGCCGTATCTGTGAAATCGCAGGCATTACAGAAGGTAACTGGGCACCAGTCTCAGCGCATACAATGCAGTCACGCATTGACGAGAATATCCACGTTCTTGGTGACGCGTCTGCACAGGGCGATATGCCAAAATCTGGATTCTCAGCGAATAGCCAGGCGAAAGTTGCCGCAATGGCCGTTCGCGGTGCATTGACAGGTTCAAAAGTCTTCCCTGCGAAATTCTCAAACACATGCTGGTCATTGGTGGATACCGATGATGGCATCAAAGTTGGCGCGACATATAAAGCGACCGATGAGAAGATTGCAAAAGTTGACGGTTTTGTTTCGAAAACAGGTGAAGATGCGGCCCTGCGTAAGGCAACTTATGAAGAGTCCATCGGTTGGTACGCAGGTATCACATCTGACATGTTCGGATAAAACCAGCCATCTGGTAGAGGAAAACGGCCCTAGCTTTAGGGCCGTTTTTTTATGCGATCATCGCATTCCTGTGTTCCATCATGGAATGATCCAAAAAATTTGTCCCATGGAATTTCTAAAGACCCATAATTGCATTCAAAATAACGATGATGCATCTGATGATGGAAGGTCCCCAGTTTCAGGCGATTTTCATCCTTCATTAACAGTCCCGCAAATCCCGTGTGCGTGGTCGCTGCGGTCAAAGTGTAATACTGCATATGAAACAAAATATGCACAGGATGCGCCGCAACGACCCAGTGAATCAAAATGGTTCCTAAGTAAATGATATGTTCAACCGGGTGCATGGATAGTCCAGACCATGGGCCAACATTGATATTACGGTGATGGAGCGCGTGAACGTGTTTATACAGGAATGGGGTGTGCAGCATCCGGTGAGTCCAATAGAAATAAAAGCTTTCCCAAAGTGGAATCATCAGGAATAGCGCAATGAACCAAATTGGATTGTAGGCCCAGTTTAGAACGGGTGCATATCCATTCGCCATTGCCCAAAACATCAATACTTCGTATGCGGTCCAAATGGTGACACCGCTACCCAGTGTCCAAAACATATTGTCCCTAATTTGACCGCCAAGTGTAAATTGCCTGCCGTTTTTCATCAGGGGCCGTTTATCGTATTTAAGCGCATGACCTTGTTTCGAAAATGTATAGAAATAAAGATGAAGCGCACCAGCAACGGTAATCATCAGCGCCATGTTTCGCAGATAAAGCACAAGTACCCAATCAATGGATAGGGCTTTCATGTCGCTCAACGGCGGTTGAAACCAATAAAATGAACAAAACGCCAAACCCAAGACGATCAACTTTTCAGTGATCAAAAACCACGAATTCCAAACCCATTTGAGGATTTCAAAGGGTTTCCAAGGCCACGTGAAAATAGGTGAAACTTGTATTGGAACATTGGGCGCATAATTCCAACCCTTAACTGGCGCTTTCTCCATTGGATCACTGCTCATGGTATTACTGTCCTAAATCTGCCAAAGATTGTCCACAACGCAACACATTTTTGAACACTTATAGATGTTGTATAATCTAAGAATTCCGTAGACAGTTCACTAAGGTCAAAGAAATGGTTCAATATGAAAAAAATTGTTGATTACGAGCCTTTCGCTCTTTGCGATTGTGCATTCTTCCGGAGCATCACATGCGGATCTGTCACTTGATCGTTGCAGCCCGTTTTTCGCGGTGAGTTATCACGGGAATATCGATACAGATTTCAATGAAACACACCCTGGCGTGAAGTGTGATTGGGGTGAAAATAAAACCATCTCTGTTATACGGAATTCATATGATGAACCTGCGTTGATCTTTACCTACCAAAAGGACACGCATGGGAAATGGGGGTATATGGCCGGTGCTGCCTTTGGATACCGTGATCGTGTTTTTGGTACGGGATCAAAGCTTATCCCGAAACCGTCATTCGGACTTACGTATAAATTGAATAGCCGCATGATGATTTACGGCGCGCCCACCGGTTTTCAGGGGGGTTACATTATCGGTATGGAAATATCTCTATTCGAATAACAAGAATTCTGGAGGCGGGTACCGGAATCGAACCGGTGTACACGGATTTGCAATCCGCTGCGTCACCACTCCGCCAACCCGCCGGAGAGTAACGTTGTGCTATACGATGATCTAACGATGCGCAAGTACTGTGCGAAATTTTCTCTTTAACCGTAATGATTGCCTGCACTCATTGAAATTTATGGCAAATATTCTTGGATAGTGAATCCCGCGGTTGTCCCGAGACCTCGATCGGAAGTGAAAAATAGCTTTTTATCTTTTAGTTCAACTTTTTGGCAATCAGACCCCAGGTCCCGATTACCCCAGGACAGGTTGCGACAAAAATAATTATCTTGCCAATTCCAATTTCCTGTCACGTCGGTGCCCGCCCCCATCCCAGTTATTGTACCGTCGGTTTGAACGGACAACTCTATCAAAAAACGCTTTAATTTTTTACCATCGATAAGATTTATGAAGCGATCTTCTTCCGTAATCCATTCATTTGTTTGTGCTGCTGACATCAAGGGAAAACTGAATAATACCGATGCAAACAGCAAGGTTTTGAAGCCCGTCGAGTATCGCATAATTTCAAAACCCCAAGTTAGTAAAATGAGAGATTTGAGAGCAGAACAAGTGCCTGATGATCCTTCCCATAGGCGACCAGGCCGATTGAATTTATTGTATTTTTCTTAAGTGATTTTGCCATAAATGAACCAGAACGCTCGAACCTAGAAAATGGAATTTTCACGGTTTCCCAATCGCCAGATGTCTGAAAACTGGCTGAATAATACTGCCACGGTAATCGCGACGATCCATTCCGGATGTGGATGTAATAGGTCTCACCGTTCCCTTTCGCTTTAAACGATAATCCTTCAAAATCAGATGCGCGTCCTGCGTCTATTTTCCGCCTGACTTGAACAAATCCACCATTATTTTCAGTCGTGACATTTCCAGTAAGCTTTATTGCAGCGCGGCCATCGACATTCACACGTTCGGCTGCGCCGCTCGATCTACCTCCCATGACCGTGTCTGAAAAATAGACCCAATTTCCCGATGTAGATAAATCGTCAGCTGTCACCGCACTGCCCCAACACAAGGATGCCAACGCGAACATCAATAACAGTCGTTTCGCAGCCATGTGTCAACCCAGTGTGCATCCATTCTTAATGTATTACGGATACTCGAAGGAATTGGATCACCGCCCATGAATAGGCGACCAAAAGCATATATTAGTTCGTGATAGTGGTGAGCCGTACAGGATTCGAACCTGTGACCCACTGATTAAAAGTTAGCTGCTCTTTTTGGATCACCGTGGATCGTAAGTGATCAAAGTTCCTTAATTTACTGCATATATGCAGCGATATTACTCACTTCTATTGCCTCATACTGGATCATATATTACATTCCAGATTATGATATTTGTTTCCCCAGTGTTTCCCTGATGACCAGTAATCGGTAATCAGTAGTGTAATGCAAACTAACTAGTAGTGGCTGCCAATATCAGTTTGATAAACTCTGATACTTTGTCTTTTTCGATCCATCTGGCAACGACCACGAGGTCATTATCTGGATCAACGTAAATAATTTGAGTTCCCACACCCATAGCACAATATGCGTTCGTTGGCGCACCCGGAAACATCCCTCCTTCGGGAGCGTTAAGCCACCATAAGTAACCATAGTATGGGGCTAAGGCACATGGCGTAAGGCATTGATCAATCCATTCTTCAGGAATGATCTCAGTGTCAGCCCACCGACCCTTGTTCAACATGAGTTGACCGATGCGAGCATGGTCCATGCTATTTATCCAGAGACCACCGCCCCAGTGCGCTCCGCCTGAAACAGACTGTATTTTTCGACCATTCAATTCCACCCATGAGTTTTCGTATCCGTGCCACTCCCAGGTGTTGCTGGCACCAATTGGGTCCATAATTCTTTCTTTCAAAACTTCTGGTAATGGTCTGCCAAAAGCACGCATCAAAGCATATGAAAATTGATTGACGCGGACATCGTTATATTCCCAATAAGTTCCCGGCTGCTGCAGCGGTCTCATTGTCCCTTTCAACGAAGCAGTTGGTGAATTTCCAATTACGTCTCTGTAACGGTCAATCCAATCGGGCTTATCCCATAGCGTACCCTCCCACTCACTGGTGAGTTGAAGCATATGCGCCCAAGTGATTGTTTGGTTATGATCAGTATCAAAGCCACCATTGTAAATTGTGGCCCTTATTGGCTGATGGACATCGGGGATTAAACCATCTTTGACTGCTATGCCCATGCACAGTGCAAGATAACTTTTACTGATACTGAAAGTCATATCAGTATACTCGACATCACCCCAAGTCTGAACAACCTCACCATGTCGCAGGATTACGCCCGAACCTGCTTTCCTATTTTTCACAGGCCCTATAGTTTTTCCAATGGGCCATGGCTCTTCAAAATGGCCGTGTTCTAATGCAGCTCCAATATCACGATTCATCGAAGACTCGTTATCAACAGCGAACTGTATAGCTTTTTCTAACAACTCACTATTTAGCCCAGCTTTTTGAGGATTGGTTTGAGGTAATGGTTTCATTTTAAGCCCAATTCAAATTCGATCCGCAGCCACTTGCTTATGCCGAGTTAGCAACACTGGATATGCACCGTCAATCATCGAAGCGTTTGTGTCGCTAGCCACCTTCTCTCTAAATGGTACACAAGTTAAACACCTTCCACCCAAGTATCCTTAACCCAGCTTACATTGCCAACCACTCACCACAATAATGTTTATTCGGATCGAAGCGATTGCTACGACTATAGCATTTAAATTTCTTGATAGTCATAAAGTAAGAGACCCCGACGTGTTTGCAGGAACGATGGGACGCTACACGTCAGGGTCTCAGGGGATTGTAGGAACTTACTACCCTTCAAGAGTAACAATGATTCTGATTCAGTTTCGTGACAGTGATCTAAACCGGCGCAAAACGCGTATTCATTACAACGACGCACTGCTAGTGTCGGGCTTCTGTTCATAATCAGACTCTCCCGCCCTTCACTAGCTTCACCCCTACCCCAACTCACATTCACCACAAAAGCGTTTATGAAGATCAGATTGATTGCTACCGGTGTAGCCACTGCAGTCCCTATGGATTAGAATTGGCCTTTCATTTTAAGATTTTTCCACTAGGTGATTTTTAAGGCTTGTTGCTAAGTTCATTTCACTTAGATGAAGTAATCGGAGTGCAAAATGAAATACGCCAGAGTGATAAACATTGAGCTGAAGTCATCACAAGATTTAGAAATATTTTATAAAAAATGGGAAAAGTGGTTACCAGAAAATATGCCGAAAGCCGTCAGCCGTACGTTAGTTAGAACATCCCCTAATTCGACCTTGATGATGGCAGTCTACGAAAGCGAAGAAATAGCAGAAAGTGCAAGAGAAGTTGTACAGAAGTTTTTCGATCTAGCATCAGAGCATATGCACGATGTGGTGGAATTGCATGGTGAAGTTATGCTGGATTGAGCAAAAGTACAGTTTCTTTACTGTTACGATTTTGCTGCCACGCTAAATTGATCGCAGAAACAGGAAAAGTGAGCGAGCCAATGATGAAGTATTTTATTACTGCAATGATGTGCATGTTCTTTGGGAGTGCATATGTACTAGCAGGGGATGCTGAAGAAACACAAATGTTAGAAACAAAAAAGTGCGTTGCCTGTGATTTGAATAACGCTTGGTTTGAAAGTGCAGCCTTTAGGAAAGCAGATTTTAGTGGTGCCAAACTTTAAAGAGCAAATTTAGAATATGCTGATCTTCGTGGTGCGAATTTCACTGGAGCAAATCTAAGTAATGCAAGGTTGCGTGGAGCAAACCTTACTGGCGCAATATTCGACGGTGCGACCCTAAAATATACAAATTTTGGTGAAGCTAATTTAAGCAATGCAAGTTTTGTAGACGCCAAAATGCGCGGTGCAAGATTTCATAATACAAACACAGTTGGCATTCGCTTTTAATTACTATTTAGATGCTCCGCTAGAGAGGCTAACGTAAGCATCAATGAATGCTGTTAGCGATTGGATACTATCGGCTCATTGCTTCCAATTTCATGGAAAAGAACTCCAAAGGGCAATGATACCATTAGTTGGACTGAGTTTTCTGATCGTGCAATCATGGTGTGGAGTAAATAGGATTCGCGTATGTCTGAACAAGAGATTGATCGTAAGATTACAGTAATCTTTGCTACCGATGTCGTCGGGTACAGCAAGCACATGGAAGCCAACGAAAGCGGCACTGTAATAAATCTTCGAGCGTGTGAGAAAATCCTGACTGGGCTGTTTGAGAAACATAAAGGCCGTTTGTTTAATACAGGTGGAGACTCATTTCTTGCAGAGTTCCCAAGTGCGGTATCGGCTATTGAATGTGCAGTGGAGTTTCAAAAAGCAATAAAAGAAAGAAACTCCTCTGACGAGACATCGGTAAAGCTAAAGTTTCGCATTGGCATAAATTCTGGTGATGTCATCAAAGAGAAGGACAACCTTCTTGGTGACGGTGTGAACATTGCAGCAAGATTAGAAGCGTTAGCGCAAAGCGGTGGAATAACTATCTCTAAAGTAATTTATGATTACGTAAAAAGTAAGACCCAGTATGAGTTCAATGACCTTGGCCTGCAGAAGATAAAGCAAAACGAATTTCATGCTTTTGATCTTCTTTTGGATGAGTCACAAAAGCGGAAACTCAATACAACCAGTACATCCAATCCATTTAAATATGGTCTCCTCTCAGCAATCGTTGTTTTAATTATTGCGGTATTGGCATATGTTCAAGTCGGTAAAGATTTTCAGCCAGTTGATGAGAAAAATCTTGCCTATGAAATCCCAGAAGGACCATCAATTACAGTAGCAAAGTTTCAGAATTTAAATCCATCGGAAGATACAAATTATCTTAAAAAATCGATCACAGATAACATTGTCTCAGTATTAAGTGGCTCGCCTGACCTTTTGGTTATGTCACCTGATGCATCGTCAGCAGCTAAATCAGAAAATCCAGAGATAAAAGAGATAGCTGAAGCGACCGGCGTAAGGTACGTGCTAACCGGAAACTATCAGGTTATTAATCAGAAAATTCGAGTAAACGTGCAGCTCAATGACGCTTTAAAAGGAAAAACACTTTGGTCTCAGATATTTGATAGTAATATAGACGATTTGTTCGATGTTTTGGATGAGATCGCGAACTCGGTGTTCACAGAAGTACAAGTCCAAGTAGCAGGCGTAAACAGTGCAGACCTTTCATTTTTTAAAACAAATGTTGACTATCTAGAACACCAAAAATGTAATAGCCTATTTCGAGAAAGAAACCCAGATAGCAATAAACAAGCCGAACGATGTATTCAGGCCTTGTTAGAGAGAGACCCCAAAAATCCAGTAGTTTTATATCTGTCCGGTTGGAATACCTTTCAACGTGCTTGGATGGGTTGGTCTAGTAATCCTGAGCAAGACAAAGCTAATAGTCGCAAGATTGCCGAAGGCATCATAGATGACTATCCAGGTCCTCCTTATCTCCTACTCGGCTGGATCGATTTAGTGAATGGCGACATTGAGTCGGTTAAACAAAATGCTTCTCTCGCACTAGAGGTTGCACCAAAAAATAATACTGTCCTGCCTGTTGCAGCGTCATTGCTACGTAGGGTTGGTAATTATGAGGCTGCTCGCCCAGCGTTTGAAAAGACAATTAGAACAAATCCAAATCCAATGCAGTGGGTTTGGTTTGAATATGCAGGCACTTTGATCGCGTTGAAAGATTATCCAAAAGCAAAAGAATTGCTACAGACAGCCCTAACGCGACAAGAGATAGGCACTCAGAATGTTATTGTTCTCATGCATCTCGCAGCCATTGCGGTGTTCGAAAATGATATGTCAGAAGCAAAATTGCAATGCAAAACAGCAAAAGAGGCAACACCAAATTTTGATTTAGAAAAAAATTTGAAGGCGATAAGCACAACGACAGATACAGAATTTTACAATTCATTTATTGATGCCGTTAAGCTGGCGTGTGCGTGACACATTCTAATTTATGCTATGTCACTAAATGAACATCAAAAGCTAAAGAACTATAAATTGTTTAAATTGTATTAACCGAAGTTTGAAAGTAGTAGATATAACTTTCGGTAAATTTGGCATTTGGTGAATAAAGGTTGGGTGAACCTTTTTCAGAAAAAATGTGAGAGCGGGATCATTAGCAACTGTAGCGATCGAGTTTTTGACCCGATCTTGCCATCCTGTGTTGCCATCACCACCCGCTGCAATCGTTTCGCCGCTCTTGAAGGTCCAGCATTCACACCAAAGTCCGCAACAGATGTATCCACGCCAGAAGGCAGATGATCCCCCTGCACGACATCCCAATAGCGCTCCTTGTACATAGGCTTGATGTCATCTTTGGTAAGTTGCTTCATGACCTAAATTGGCGCAGGCTTGCCCGTCCATTCAGCCCATACCTTTGCTGTCACACCAAGATTAGTTGAACCGCGATTGCCATGACCAGTGACCCGCTGGTTGCCAGGATCGCGCTCGTCATCGGTAAATCCGCCTTCGTGCTTAATCAGTTCAACAAAGAATGTGTCTTAGTTTTCTTTCATATCGTCCTGCATTGACGAAAAAACAGGTGGCCTAGCTCATAAGCAGCCGACAATTGGGAGAAACATCATGACGAACCACGAGCTAAAAGCCCGTTACGAAACCGCCGTGCAAAGCATAAACGACCAACGCAACCGCGCATCTGCGCAGTCTTACGCCGCAGGCGCTTCAATCTTAGCTGGGGATACACCACGCACAAAAGCATGGGCCATCTGGGCCGAACGCTTCTGCATTTCCTTCTTCATGCTATTGCCGTCGATTATGCTGACAATTTACGTGCTGTAACCAACAGGAGAAACAGATGCTATTTCCAATAAAGTTTGCTGCCGCCAATATCTTTTTAGCTGGCGTTACGGCTGGTGCAGTGGGCGGCACGGCGACAGTTATTGTTTTGTCTGATGCGAAGCGCAGAGAACAATTGAAGCATTGTGCAGATAAAATGCGCGAAAACTGCAAAACAAAGTTCAACATGAAGCCCACGACTGACGGTCTTTAGTTTACTTTTTCAAACCCTTCATGGTTCATATACCGAAGCTGCTTCATAGTTTTCTTTCGTTTTACTGTGGAAAGAATTTGAAGAGAAACCTGATGGCTATTTGGACTATGGTGAAATACCGCCCGCTCGAGGGTTGTGTTGATAAATTTTTGGATGGTGCAAAATGCTTGGAGGACAACCATCCCGACAAAGACGTGCGCCTCTCTATTTATCATGTTATCCAAATAACCGCTCGTAAAACTATTGATCAGCTTATTGATAACCAAGATTATGGACTTGATTGGTTGGACAGCGTCGATCACTTACTTGAAAAAGACAGCAGCGGCAGCAGGACAGAGAGTTGGTCAGCTTATGAAGTAGACGAACTACGCAGAGTATCTGGTATAAACACTATTTTTTAAGTCCCCGCACGGTTCTTATTCCAAAACTGGCGGCAATCGACGCATACATTCCCCACTGAACCCAGAGGGGGGTCGTCTCAAGGTTTGCAAATCCTCGCGCCATGGCGTCTTGAAGAGAGGGAACAAAATTAGCAGCAAGAATGCACACGAACACAATCGTCCATAGTTCATCCTTCCAGCTATTTTGAGCCGAACAAATTGCCTCCAGTTCCCAGTCAATTTCACCTGTGAGCTGCTTCTTTTTTATTTCCGTTTCGTGAAGTTTTTGCTGCGCTTTGCTGTCCAGCCACGGAGCAGCCAGTCCAGTTACACTGGATAAAATTTGTCCGATCATGCTGCGATCTTTCCTTTGATTTGGTGAAATTGCGATGTTGTTTTAGTGTCCCTGCAGCCAACACAAGGAGCCTCTGGTTTCCAATAACAATAAAGTTCCAATGCTAAGGAATTTGCCGCAGTGTCGTTGTTCGCGGCGAATGTAGTGTGATCAACAGGTTGGCAATGACTTGTTGGTCACACACCTCCGAAAGTGGGGTCAGCTGATTTGTTCCCAATAATGTCTTCGCTGACCTCACTTTTTTTCTCTAACGCATAGGTACAGTTTCTGTACTGGCGGCATGCATCGCTCTTGTTAGGGTTTTTGCACTAACTAACAGGGAGAAAACAAATGTCACTTTATGCGAAAATCAAAGCAGCTGAAGATTCAAGAGACGTAGACGCATATCTAGCCTGCCTGCATGACGACTTTGTTTTTGTAAGGCACCAGTCTGGCACTGAGGTAACAAAGGCGGAATGGGCACCTACCGTCACGGCAATGATGGAAAGCAGTGCATTAGAGATCAGTAAGCAACGGTGTTTGTACGAAAACGACGACATTATGATCGAACACCAATTTATGAAGTTTGCTGACGGTACTTCTGAAGCGGTGCTTGTCGTTAACCACATCAAAGATGGAAAGATCATTCGTGTCGAAACTGGTGCAACCCCAATAAAGTAAATAAACTCAATCAACAAGGAGAGAATAAATGTCTGTTTACGTAATTGCTGAGTTTCCTTTTTCGGAAAAAGGCGCACAAGAATTTATGGATTGGACCAAAAGTGATGATGGCTATGCCGTGACAAAAGCGTGGGCAGGCTTTGAGTTGATCCAAACACTGTTAGCAGAAGACAATAAAACCATCTACTTGTACGAAAAATGGGCATCTAAAGAAGAACATCAAGGTTATTTAAATATGCGCGTGGAAGGAGGACTTATGGATTTTCTTGGACCACGTTTAGAAGGCGAGTTTAAGTTTCACTACTTTGATGACGTTGACTAATATAGGTCATTACGCACTTCATTTTAGCGACGCCAGAGAAGTCGAAGTAAGCAACAACCAATGCCGATAGTGACCAAATGCTGTCGGCATTTTCTCTACTAATTTTGAGGGAATCGATTCATGTGCTAGCCTGCGAATCCACCTAGCGAAGACTAGGAAATATTGAAGCAGGAAAACCTTATGAAAACTTTATCGAAGTGGCTAATCGCCACCGCTATCACTATATTTTCGTTCTTATTTCTTTTGATGCTTGCATCTGGTGCCACCAGTACCAATTCCACTGATGCCATTCCTGCCTGTAGAGGTGTGATATGCTCTTAGATTGGTTAGAACGGAGGTTAGAATACACCCAACGTAAAAGGCTAAGAAAGCTGATCCATAATCTAATCGAGATTGTTTATGTGAATGCCTTGTTTGCTTTAATCATGTTGATTATGCTTTTGCCGTTTATCATTCTTTTCCTGTCGGGCGATCACCCGGCAGCACCAAATGGCAATTGTTACGCACCACCAGACGGATGCCAGTGACCCAACTGCAGTGCAACAACGAGTTCTGAGAGATGTTTGCATACTAGATGTTTAAGACATTCGATACTTTATTATCATAAATGGATCGCAGAATACTGAGCAGCTGCGTTGAAAATTGGTTACAAGGCCTCGCAAAATATTTAAACAATGATTTAATGATGATAAAAACTATAGCTGCTACATCGATTGCCCTCATAACCTGCGCTTCTGCAGTTTGGTATTTCGCACCGAAGTTTCTGGAGCAACCAGCGTATAGCGTTCTCAAAAAAGAGGGTAGCATCGAAGTGCGAGCATACGAACAAATGTTACTTCAATCCGTGGCAGTCAGTGGTGATCAGTATGATGCACTTCGCAACGGCTTTCGCCCATTGGTGAGATACATTGGCGCCAAAGAGAGAGACGGAGAGAAAATCTCAATGACTGCGCCTGTGATGCAAATCCTTGACGATACCAAACAGGAATGGATTGTATCATTTTCGATGCCGTCAAAATACAACGAAGACAGCCTTCCTAATTCCAACAATAATATGGTTTTTACAGAAGTCGTTCCTCCCACCGTAACGGCGGTGATCAGGTTCAGTGGTCGAGCGAATGCAGATTTACTCGGACGAAAGACCGCAGAGTTGATGAACTGGATTGACGAGCTAGGATACGTGGCAAAAGAAAAGCCGCGCTACATGTTCTATAATGACCCAAGCACTCCGCCGTTTTTGAGGCGCAACGAAGTAATGATAGCTGTCCAATAATCTTCAAACATTTTTTTGGCTATTTTAGAGCGCGTGAACAAGCACCCCCCAATCCCTGCTCACGCTTCATCAAGCTGCTTGTGTTGACTACAAGTGCGATTATGGCCCAACGGTAAACGTAGATTGTATTTAGACCAAATGTCAAAACGCCGCACTTGCATTGCTGCGATGCAGCATTATGTTGTTGTATAAGCAACCATCCTCCCTACACGGTTGTTAAAACTAGCCCCTGCATCTTTTCGGTGTTGGGGCTTCTTCTTTCTGGCAGCGGGATTGCCTGATGTGCATCAGTTTCATAGTGAATGAGGAAGCAAGTGTTCAACTTCGTCGCGATAAGGGACAGCATTTTTAGGTAAGTCGTAAACAATCACAGCCTTACTATCTGTCAACTGTTTCCAAAGCACAGGTAACAGTCGTTTGTATGCTGCAAAAATGCTCGTCTCAGCTGCTGGCAAATCATCTTTAATCAATTCTCTCAGAGCAGGAAGCTGATAATATGGTATCATAGTAAACATATGATGCTCGACATGATAATTCATATTTAGATATAGAAATCGATTGATCGGTCCCATCATCACGGTGCGTGTATTAAGCCTGTGATCAGTTACGTTCTCGGCCATTCCTAAATGTTGCAGAGCGCCTGTCATACTCATTTGCCACGTGCCATACAGACGAGGAGTAACAACAAGCAGTAACGGAACAACAGAATTTAAAAATAACGCACTTGCCAGCGTTACAACAAATATCAGGCCCCAAACCCTTGCAACGAAGAAAACCTTTGCAAAATCCTTCTCACGTAAGTACGTTGCCTCTTCTGCGTTTATCATTCCCCGAACGTGACTGAACCATCTTATTAAGTTCACTTTTAGCTCAATTACACCAAAGATACCTAAAACTTGTTTAATAAGATCAGGGGGCCGCATATTTTGAATTTCTGGATCACGGCCGACGATTATTGTGTCAGTGTGATGTCTGACGTGGCTCGCTCTCCACACGTACGGTGACCGCAGCAGAAAAAAGGACGCGATTTGGTAAATCAGCTCGTTCTTCCATGGAGTTTTAAACGCCGTAGAATGACCGCACTCATGCCAACGAGCATCTGACGCAGAAGAATAAAGGACACCGTAAATAAGCCAAAACGGCAAACCCCACCAAGATGGAAAAGTATACACGGCGAGGCTGCCAGAGATGACAAGCAAGCCAAGCCATATCAACGCATCTATAGTTGGGCGCAGGTCTTGTTTGATACTTAGTTCACGTATTTCTTTAGGATCAACTTTTGGGCGAAACCAATGTGGGTTAGCAAGACCAGAAGCAATGGCCTCTTTTCCAGACTGTCCCAACAAAGAATAATCTTGCTTCATCAAGTTACCTCGAGTCACTGATAAATTCTAAGCACAGTGAAATGTTGCAAGTACCTCAACTTTATTTCAAGCAGTTTTGGCAGCTATCCACAAATAATCCACGCGCTAGATTGGCTTCCTCTGGCTGATTGCTTTTGAAAGGGCTTAATTAGTTCGAACCTTTTTCAGAAAAAATGTGAGAGCGGGATCATTAGCAACTAAAGCGGTCGAGTTTTTGACCCCCCCTCCCTTTTTCTTGATGTTTCACAATTCATTTGCTTAGGTTTACCCGTAAACTTTGTAGCCAAGGAAAAGACATGTCGCTAAGCAAACACACGAAAACTGAACTTCTTGAAATGCTTTCATCACAAGGCATCGATGCAAAATCATCTATGAAGAAAGCCGAGCTGATCGAGCTGTTGGAGAATGCATCTGCCTCAGAAAGTAAAGAGGCAGCTTCCGAAGCAACAGAACCTGAGGCGAATACCGAGAGTGAAGCGAAACCAAGTGCGTCTCAGCCAGCATTTCTAGTGGTGGGTGTGTTTATCGCACTCGCAATTCTTGCATGGATAATACTCTGATACAATTCAGATAATGTTTCCCCTGAGTTTCCCCAAGAGAGACACTTTTGACTTGAATTTATGCTAAGTTATTGAAAACAGTGGTGAGCCGTACAGGATTCGAACCTGTGACCCACTGATTAAAAGTCAGTTGCTCTACCAACTGAGCTAACGGCCCACTGGCGCGCTGAATAAAAAGAACTGGGGGTATGGTCAACCCCGAAAGTGAATTAATTGTCGTTATCTCTGGATTCAGGGCGATTTGGTACGTATATGCATGCTTATGTCAGTTGAGTCCAAGATCCGCCTTCCGTTTATGAAGATGCATGGGCTCGGCAACGATTTCGTTGTCGTGGATGTACGTGATTCCAGAATCGAATTAACGACTTCTCTCATCTCGGCTGTTGCGGATCGACATCGTGGTGTTGGGTTCGATCAGCTTGCTGTGATTTTACCCAGCGACGTTGATGCGCATCTGGATTTTTACAATTCAGATGGTTCAAAATCTGCCGCTTGCGGGAATGCAACCCGTTGCATCGCAAGATTTTTGATGAATGAAACTGGCAAAACCACGCTTGATCTGAAAACCGATCGCGGCATTTTGCATGCTATGGATCAGGGCGAAGGCATTACGGCCGTGAACATGGGACACCCCATGTTAGATTGGAACGAGGTTCCGTTGGCGTATGAATGCGACACGTTGTCGTTGCCAATTGAGGGCGCCCCTACTGCTACGGGAATAGGAAATCCGCATTGCACATTTTTTGTCGATGATGCAGAGCAGGTAAACTTGGAAAGTCGTGGTTCTGAAACCGAACATCACGCACTATTTCCAGAGCGTACAAATGTTCAATTCGCATCTGTGATCGGACCCAATCGCCTTCGTATGCGTGTGTGGGAACGGGGTGTCGGTGTGACGCTTGCCTCAGGATCATCATCATGTGCAACTGCTGTTGCCGCCGCGCGCCGCGGGCTAACAGGCCGCGCTGTCACAATTGATCTGGATGGCGGTCAAATACAGGTTGATTGGCGTGATGATGGTGTTTGGATGGCGGGCCCGACAGCGCATGTTTTTGACGGTGTGTTCACATTGGAATTTTTGGAACGCTTATGATGAGTGATGAGCCTATTTTCACAACGCTTGGGTGCCGATTGAACGCCTATGAGACCGAGGCGATGAAAGAATTGGCCCAGACTGCAGGCGTAGACAATGTCTATGTCATTAATACATGCGCCGTAACAGCCGAAGCGGTTCGAAAATCAAAGCAAGAGATTAGAAAACAAAAGCGGCAGTTTCCTGAGAAACAAATCATCGTAACTGGATGTGCTGCACAAATTGACCCAGATAGTTTTGCCGAAATGGCAGAGGTTAATGCTGTTATTGGGAACACGGTAAAGCTATCTGTGGATACATGGCGTGGCCTGTCAAACGGTTTCATTGGTCAAACCGAACGCGTGCAAGTTGATGACATTATGTCCGTCACCGAAACAGCAGAACATTTGATTGATGGTTTTGGTACGCGTAGCCGTGCATATGTTCAGGTTCAAAATGGCTGCGATCATCGCTGTACATTTTGCATCATACCGTTTGGCCGCGGAAATTCGCGTTCTGTTCCAGCAGGGGTTGTGGTTGATCAAATCAAACGGCTTGTGGACAGTGGATATAACGAAGTTGTTCTGACGGGTGTTGATTTGACCAGTTGGGGCGCTGATTTGCCTGCCACCCCAAAGTTGGGTGATCTGGTTATGCGTATTCTTAGATTGGTCCCTGATTTGAACAGGCTTCGGATTAGTTCGATCGATTCAATCGAGGTTGATGAAAACCTGATGCAGGCCATCGCAACAGAACCGCGTTTGATGCCGCACCTGCATCTAAGTTTGCAGCATGGTGATGACCTAATCCTGAAACGCATGAAACGTCGGCACCTAAGAGATGATGCCATTCAATTTTGTGAAGAGGCGCGCAAATTACGCCCTGATATGATTTTTGGTGCGGATATCATCGCGGGCTTTCCAACCGAAACCGAAGCCCACTTTGAAAACTCGGTGAAGTTGGTGGACGAGTGTGATCTAACTTGGCTACACGTCTTCCCCTATTCTGCACGTCAGGGAACGCCTGCGGCACGCATGCCAGCGGTTGATGGTAGGTTGATTAAGGAACGTGCCGCGATACTCCGGCAAAAGGGTCATGAAAAAGTACAGACACATTTGCGTGATCAGGTTGGAAAGGTCCACGCGGTGTTGATGGAAAACCCCAACATGGGGCGAAGCGAGCAATTTACAGAGGTATGGTTCGATGCTTCGCAACAGGAAGGTGAAATAGTCACAGCCCAAATCACGGATATTGTAAATGGCAAGTTGTTTGCATTGCCCGTAACACCATGACCTATCCTATTTTATATAGTTTTCGCCGATGCCCCTATGCGATGCGCGCACGCCTTGCGATTGCAAGCAGCGGAATTCAAGTTGAGCTGCGTGAAATTATTCTGCGCGATAAGGCGCCTGAGTTTTTAGAAACATCACCCACTGCGACTGTGCCTTGTCTAAAGGTAGGTGAACGCATTGTTGATGAAAGTTTGCAGATCATGGCATGGGCGCTGGGGCAAAACGATCCCGAGAACCTGATGCAAATGCTGACTGAGGGTTATTCGCTTATGTCGACATGCGATGGTACATTTAAACTAGCGCTGGATCGGTACAAATACCCGAATAGGTATCCCGAGATAGATCCAATTGAATATCGCAATGCGGCGTCAAGTTTCATTCATGAATTGGAACAGCGTTTGGATGGAAATTTGTTTGGTCCAGACCCCAAATTGGTTGATTTTGCGATATTGCCGTTCATACGACAATTTGCGCATGTGGATTTGGCTTGGTTTTCTGCGCAACCTTGGGAAAAAACTAAGGTATGGTTGCAGAATTTTAAGGATTCGGCTCGGTTCGCGGCGATTATGAACAAATATCCAAAATGGGCGAACGGGGACGCGCCAACATATTTTCCACATCAGAATTAGAGCATTCGTATGCATCCAAATCCAAGCTTTAGAAACACATCAGGCGGACATAGTTGGGA
Organism: Rhodobacteraceae bacterium HIMB11; assembly: GCA_000472185.1. Taxonomy (GTDB): domain Bacteria; phylum Pseudomonadota; class Alphaproteobacteria; order Rhodobacterales; family Rhodobacteraceae; genus HIMB11. The sequence continues at coordinate 256,318 of AVDB01000001.1, forward strand.
ATTGGTGTCACAAACCAGTTTTGGAACACTTGTTCAATCAACCAGTGGCTTGCCAGTTGTCTCACATGCTCCTTTTTTGCTGTCGACATGCCGATCGTACATTGAATTGCACTTGGTCCGATCCAACCCAATGGCGCGTGTTGACGTTGGTGAAGCGGTTCCAACGACATTAATTGTGAACGGTCCAGATGGATATATCTCTCCAGATTGGTATGGAATAGACGACCAAGTGCCAACATGGAACTATGTCGCCGTCCATTTAACAGGTCAATTGGTTCGGTTAGCCGATGATGCCCTGGAACCGTTGTTGGTCCGTCTATCAGATCAATTTGAGTCAAAATTGCATCCCAAGCCAACTTGGACGATGGAAAAGATGACTGATGACGTCAAAACGAAAATGATGCGTCAGATATTACCGTTTAAGTTTGAAATCTCTGAACTGCACAGCACATGGAAGCTGGGTCAAAACAAACCAGAGCAAGCACGCTTGGGTGCCGCAAAGGCCTTGGCTGATCATGTTCCAGAGCTTGCAAAATTGATGAAAGATCTGCCGCAATAAATCTTTCAATTGCTTTGGTTTGAGCTAACATCACGAAAAAAAGCGGAGAGTATTATGAAACTTATTTATTCACCTGCGTCCCCATTTGTGCGGAAGGTCGCGGTATATACACACTTGGGAAATTTGACTGACAAAATTACGTTTACACCTGTTGCGACGACGGCATTGAACGTGGCTGATGATGCGCGTTCGGCAAATCCACTAGGTAAGATCCCAGCGTTAATATTGGATGACAACTCTACCCTGTTTGATAGTCGTGTTATTTGCCGTTACTTGGACGATCTTGCCGGATTGGGCATGTATCCTGCAGATAATATTTGGAAGGTCCTAACGCTCGAGGCGCTGGGCGACGGTATTATGGACTCGGGTGTGTCGATTTCATACGAAAAACGTTTACGCCCTGAAAATGAACAGTCACCCAGTTGGATAGAGGCACAGTGGTCGAAAGTGGAACACGCCATCGCGTCGCTCGAAACGGGTGCATATGCAGAATTACAGGGTCCGTTGAATGCGGGACAGATTTCGGTTGCGTGTGCACTGGACTATATCGATTTCCGCCACGGTGATCGCGATTGGCAGTCTCGTCATCCAAAGATGGCGGAATGGCAGGCGAAAATGCAGGCGATGGATGCATTTAAACAAACGATGCCCGAAGGATAAGAATGCCTTCGCAAGATTTAACGGATTGGTTGGGAAACAGCGAAGAGTGCCATGATCAAATTTTGGCCTTTCCTGCCAATGCGTTATCGGCGACGTTGAACCATGATACACAGTATGTCGATGGTTCATCTTTGCCACCCCTTTGGCATTGGTTGTATTTCTTACCGATTTATCGACTTGATCAGGCAAATTATGATGGTCACGCAGCGCTTGGTGGGTTTTTGCCACCTGTAAAACTGCCTCGCCGCATGTGGGCGGGTAGTCGCGTTTCATTCTTGAATGATTTGATGATCGGGGCAAAGGCACGCAAAGTTTCCATAATAAAATCCATTCAACAGAAATCTGGGACATCTGGGGATTTGGTATTTGTCACCGTTGCGCATCAGGTATTCCAACACGAGACCTGCTGTATTGAGGAAGAGCATGACATTGTTTATCGAAGTGCGCCTGACAAAAACGCAATGGCACCCGTTTATAAAACATCCGAAACGCTGCCCGATTTTTCATATGCGGTGAACCCCGATCCTGTATTGTTATTTCGATATTCCGCGCTGACGTTCAATGGCCATCGTATACATTACGATCAGCCGTTTTGCATTGAAACCGAGGGATATGAGGGATTGGTGGTACACGGTCCGTTGCTTGCCACCTTGATGATTGATTTGGTCCGGCAAAATTTTCCTGACGCGGCGATAAAATTTTTTCAATTCCGCGCGCTGGCGCCTGTGTTTGATACCATGAAGTTCGAGGTCTGTGGGCGCCAAACGTCCCCGTCAGAAGTGGAAATTTGGATCAGGCGTGACGATGGCGTGCTGGCAATGTCTGGATCCGCGAATCTGTCGCGTCCATAGTTTCCATTTTGGAAACATGAATTAAGCCTATGTTTTACTTTTCAAAATTTAGAAACGAACATGAAATGTGAAGTGTTAAAGATGGCCATGAGGCACATCATCGAAAACGCGAGCGAAAGAAACTCTTTGCGTGTAAAAAGACTGAACAATTCACGTATCGTGAATTGATATTGCGCACCATTTGTTAAAATAACGCACATTTTTTGACTTAGGTCTAACATCTATCGGCACCGCTCCGTAGTTCGTTATAGGCGGAGTGGGTACAGCTATTCGAATGTTTATTTCGCAAAACTCGGTTAGCGTATTTGCTTCGCTGCCTCAATTATTTCACGTAACTTGAAAATGTTTTGACGTTCACGAAGTGTATTTTTGTCACCATCAGGTGCGAAATCTGATGAAATCTGGCAAACTCGTGAATAATTTGATGACACGTGAAAATGGCCACGGGAAATCATATCTGAATGTATTTTTCCGCATGCCTTTGATCACGTGTTTTGCGGCCTCGCTAGGGGTTAGCAATTGGGGCATTTTGAAATCGTTTTTGTCAGTAAGGCGGGTTTTGATGAATCCTGGGTTGATCAATTGAACATCAATCCCTGTGTCCTGCAAATCGTGTCGCATGGTTTCTGCCATACTGGCGACTGCGGCCTTACTTGCTCCATACCCAATCGCTTTGGGCAGCCCGCCGTAGGCAGAAAGCGAACCAATCAAAACTATATGCCCAGATCCACTTGCCAACATGTCAGGCAAGACCTCTCCAACTGCGCGAAGGCAACCGTTTAGGTTCACATCAATCATGCGCAACGCTTTGTCTGTATCCCAATCCTGAGTTGGCATGGGATCATACGCGCCTGCATTGTAAATCATGACGTCCAAATTTCCGATCTGATCATAGGCCGCGCGGATGCTATCGGCATTCGTGACATCCAAAGGAAGTGGGGTAGCATCGTGCATTTCATGGCACAGATCGCGGAGTGATGTTTCATTTCGTGCACTCAGGAAAAGTTTTGCACCTTCTGCGTTAAGCAACTTGGCAACTTCTCGGCCCAATCCTTCACTTGCACCGATCAGCCAGATTGATTTGTTCTTGAAACTACGCATCGCGTTTTGACACCAAGGTTGATGGTGGTTTTTGGCGCCCTAAAAATGTAGCTCCTTTGACCCATAACTTGATCGCCTGCCAATGTATAAGTGTTAGAACGCGCATCGCACCGAATGGGCGGCGAAGTGCAGCATATGCCAATGTTGTATCACTGGCGTTTGTGATCGATCCATCCAGTGTCGCTAATACACCTTGCTGGCCGTCACGATAATCAATCCGCATGGAAAATTTTTCCGGGGTAAAGTCCATGTTAAAGGTATATTCGCCAGATATTTTTTGAAACGGCGATACATGCATCAGTTTCTGCGCCTTCAAGCTGTCCGTTGGTTTGATGACACTTTGGTCTTGTTTAGCGCAATAATAACAGTGCCGTTGACCAAAGGTGCTGTTTACTTCTGCAACCATTGCAACAGGTGATCCGCCTTGCGTGGCAATCCAAAAGCTAACAGGATTAAATTCAATCCACAGGAAACGTGGCGCGGTTACTAAAAACGTATCGCACGTTTCAGGGTCAAACCCATTTTCGGTCAAGATTTGTTCAAACCATTTTACACCCTTGCCTGATTTGGGCATGCCGCCATGATCAGACGTGCGTAGAGACCAAAGATTAAAACGGTCGAACGAAAACAACCAAGTGTCGGGTGTTTTTTGAAAATCGTGTAACAAATAATCGACACTATAGCGAAATGCGTTTTTGATTTCGCCGCGACGTGCATGGTAGGTGTGACCTGAAATTATCTTTAACATAGTGCTCTTTTTACGCAATTATTTGGCTAATGGATCATGTTTTGGGGTGGTTTCAATGATTATTATTATTTATTTGTAAAAAAACATTGATCTGCCTCAGAGGTATATCCGTATGAAAGTGTAAACTAAACGAGGCACTCATGTTTGATAATCCTAATATTTCCCGCAAGAAAATTGCGGTCATCGGAGCGGGAATTTCAGGGTTATCTAGTGCATATTATTTATCCAAACACCATGACGTCACACTGTTTGAGGCGGAAAACCGTCTGGGCGGTCATGCACGCACCAAGGTTGCGGGTATCAATGGCGATCAGCCCGTGGATACAGGATTTATCGTTTTCAACTTTGCAACCTATCCATACCTGACGCACTTGTTCAATGAATTAGACGTACCAATCAAGAAAAGCGATATGAGCTTTGCCGCCACCATTGATAACGGCCGTCTTGAATATGCAATGAACGGCATTGGTTCTCTTGTGGCGCAGAGGCGCAACCTTATTCGTCCGCAGTTTTACAAAATGATCCGCGACATCTTTCGTTTTGGTGCTCGTGCAGAGGACGTCGCCAGTGATGATAAGTCTATTGGCGAATTTATTGATGAACTGCGCTTGGGTAAGTGGTTCAAAGAATATTACATGCTGCCCATGTGTGGTGCGATTTGGTCAACGCCGCTTGCAGACATTGATAAGTTTCCGTCAAAATCGCTTGTTCAATTTTTCCGAAATCATGGATTGTTGGCGGGTGGTCAAACGCATGAATGGTGGACGGTTGATGGTGGCAGTCGAGAATATGTGTCACGTATCGACGCGGCACTTTTGAAAAATGGGGCGACCATTCAGTTGGGTGCACCTGTGCTTGGCGTGACGCGTGGACCCCTGGACAGTTCGGTGCACATCAGTGGTAACAGCTTTGATGGGTTTGATGAAATTATTTTTGCTACCCATTCTGATCAGGCGCTGCGCATTCTGGGGTCCGATGCGACCAAGGATGAAAAAACTGCGCTTGGATCCGTACAGTATCAAGAAAATCGCGCTGTGCTGCATCGGGACGTGCGCCAAATGCCACAACGCCGCGCGTGTTGGTCCAGTTGGGTTTATCGCTCTCAATACGGAAGTATTGGTGTTACCTATTGGATGAACCTCCTGCAGGGGATTCCCGAAAGCGATCCATTGTTCGTCACACTAAACCCAACGGACGATATCCCAGATGAATTGATCTATGATGATGTGCAGTTTGCGCATCCATTGTTTGACGCAGCAGCAATTCGAGCGCAAACTATGATTAAGAATATGCAAGGTGCAAATCGCACATGGTTTGCCGGTGCTTATAACCGCCATGGTTTCCATGAGGACGGGATTGCAAGTGCCATGAGAGTGATCCGCGCGATGAATGCGCCAGAACTATTGAAAGGTGATCGCCATGAAATTCACGGACAACGCGCTGAAGTCTCGGTTCCTGTCAGCGTGTGAGGGCGTCACCTCTGGCATTGTTGTCATCAAAACCCCAGAAGGCGAAACGCATCGCTTTGGATCATCAGGCGAAGAAGCTGTTCTTGAAATTCACGATTGGGCCGTGGTCAGCGCGATGGCTGCACGTGGACAAATTGGATTAGGTGAAACCTATGTACATGGGCTTTGGGACACGCCATCAATTGAAAGCATCATTCGTGTTGGTCTTGCAAATCGCGATACATTTTCTGATTTTGACGACGCAACTTGGTTAAATTCGTTAAAGTATCAAATCATTGATCGTGTCGTGCGTGCGAATTCCAAATCTGGATCGCAAAAAAATATCTACGCGCATTATGATGTTGGAAACGAATTTTACCAACTGTGGTTGGATGAAACGATGATGTATTCGTCGGGGATTTATAATGATCCTGGTGATGATTTGACGGCCACGCAGTATCGCAAAAATGACCGCGCATTGTCACGCCTAACCGATAAAGAGGGCATTTTGGAAATTGGGTGCGGGTGGGGCGGTTTTGCCGAACGCGCGGCCGATCAAGGGCGTCACGTTACAGGAATTACCGTTTCAAAAGCACAGCGCAGCTATGCAGATGCACGTTTAGATGGTCGCGCCGACGTTCAACTGCGCGACTATCGCGATGTGAAAGGTAAATTTGATAATATCGTTTCAATTGAAATGATAGAAGCGGTTGGCCAGCGTTACTGGCCCAGTTACTTTGGTGCGATTAAACAAAACTTGGGTGAAGGTGGTCGTGCATTGATTCAGGCGATTACCGTTCCAGATGATAGTTTTGATTATTACGCCAAGGGTTCGGATTACATCCGCCAGCATGTTTTCCCTGGGGGATTGTTGCTTTCGAGTGCACATATTGCGCAACAGGCCAAGAATGTTGGTTTGACTGTGAAAGACAACTTTGAATTTGGCCAATCTTACGCGTTGACCTGTCGAACATGGTCCGAACGTTTGGTGGCCAAAACTAGCAAAATAAAAAGTCTGGGTTACGACGATCCATTTTTACGGCACTGGAAATTTTACCTTGATATCTGCGCCGCTGCATTTTCGGTGGGTCATACGCAGGTTGTTCAAGTTGAATTGGCACACGCCGAGAGTGCTTGAAAACAACTGTGATCAGCCTAATTCACTTGCAGACGACTTTGTAGCCACAGTCAAATCGGAGTATCGTAACGATGAAATTTCTTACGATTTTATTGGTAATTTTGCTTGCCGCGATCGGCGTGAAATCGCGGTTTTTTAGCTTTTCTTCTCAGTCACCCAAGGATTATTCGCAAACAGGCCCATTATTTGTTTTGGATAAACATTTGAATGGTCCCATCTTGTCCGAAGGCCTGATTTACGGTCCTGACGGTAAGGTGGGCGTGACTTTTGTAGCAAACATGATGGGAACGTGGGACGGCGATAGCGGAACCCTTTCAGAGAGTTTTTCGTATTCAAATGGGAAAACCCAAGAACGGAAATGGGTTTTGAAAAAGGGCCCAGGCAATACCTTTACCGCAACTGCAGATGACATTATTGGAACCGCGCAGGGTGAAGTTTCGGGATCTTCAATTCAGTTGAAATATCGCATTGTCCTGCCCAAGGAATCTGGTGGGCATACATTGGATGTCACGGATTGGTTATACTTGGCCGAAAATGGGGCGATTTTGAACAGATCCGAAATGCGCAAATTTGGGATCAAAGTTGCCGAATTGGTCGCGACCATGCGTCCTGATCAGTCTGTCGTATCTCAGATAGCGCCAATGATGAACGGTTCTGCCGACCAAGAAAGTGTACCACTGAATTAATCAGGTTTGTAAGCTTGCGGGAAACACCCTATGGATATGCACATAGTGTATCTGGGACAACGCGTATGGATTATATCAAACTTGCCTGCCTCAAGTGCGGACAGGGGAATCGTGTTCCCAACGATAAGATGTATCAGGGCCCTAAATGTGCCAGTTGTGGCGCGGGTTTGATGCCGTCCAAGGTGTCGGAATTGTCGCCAAAGATATTTGAAAAGGCAAAGAACCTTGATGACGCTTTGCTTGTCGTTGATTTTTGGGCACCTTGGTGTGGGCCGTGCAAAACAATGGCGCCAGAGTTTGAAAAGGCTGCATCAAAATTATCGGGTAAGGCGCGCTTGGCCAAGCTGAACGCTGAGCAATATCAAACCGTCGCAACGAAATTGGGTATTCGCGGTATCCCTACGTTAGTCGGTTATCGTGACGGGAAAGAGGTGTTTCGCAAATCAGGCGCGATGCCTGCACAACAAATCGAGACGTTGGTAAAAACGCACGCCAAATAGCACTTATCGAACCTGCGCAAGGCAATAGTAGGCCTGCACCTGTTCCTTGGTCATATAGGCTTCTTTTTCCAATTTTTTGATATCCCACAGATTTTCATCGGTGATGCTTTGGATTTCCTTATCAAACCCTTGGCTGTTATAAACGCCCTCATTGATGGTAAAACATAGGTAGCCACCTGATTTTGTGATCCTAATCAATTCACGAATAGCATGGGTTTTGACGTGTCCATGCGTGAATAGGCCGGCACTGATGATCGCATCGTATGCACCATCTGATATGGGTAGTGGATCATTCAGACTGTATTGAAAAAGCTTTGCGTACCCGCGTGTTTTTGCGTGTCGCAGCATTTCGGCTGATAGATCGACACCGTCAAATGCATCATATCCTTGTTTTGCCAGTTCTGCTCCTACAAGCCCCGTTCCGCATCCTGCGTCAAGGATCTTGGCGTGTTTTTCAAGAACGGTACAGAGAATTTCAACGGTCTTTGGCTGGGATATTGTACCTAATGTAGCGTCGTTATCGTGATCGTATTTATTGGCCCATTCATCATAAACCACGCGCAGGGCATCATCATTGTCCTGCTTATCAACGTCCAATTTTTGGTAGTGATCCAATCCTTGTCCTGTCATTTCAGATCCTTGCACCCATTTTCGTCATAGCTTGCTCGGGCATTTTCCTGGTAAAGCGCTATATTCGAAATATATCGACCATCCTCTTCCTGAAGGATTTGTCGCTCTACGACACCCCTCACTTGTTCATAAAGCATCCCAATGACAAAATCCTCACTTGGACCAGCATTCAGATAATATCCCCAATTTGCGGGTGCGTGTTTCAACCAATCTTCTTGGTTTGCGCCTTGGAACTTTTCGATCTCGGTCATCATTTTGCGGGCTTCTCTGATGCCGGCCCAAACATGGTTTTCGTGCTGCTCCAATAGCTTTGCACCATCTGCATCGGCCATGAGAGGGATGATATGATGACAATAAAAATGTTTATGAGCAGCCTGTGCTTTTTGCCCTGCTTCTTGCGCAACGGCGACAGAACAGAGGAGTGAAACGACGACTGCGACCCTAACCAGCATTTGAAACCCCCTCATTTAATTTTCCCAGAACGCAGTGATTTTACCTCTGCCCGTATTTTCTTGGACTTTAACCGGCGTTCTATTGCTCCACGGCTTGGCTTTGTGGGGCGGCGCCGTTTGGGAACGACCAACGCTTTCTTTATCAAATCCTTAAGTCGATCTTGCGCGATCTCGCGGTTGCGGATTTGACTGCGTGTTTCATCACATTGGATGATGATTGCGCCATCCACTGTCCATTTGGTGCCTGCGATTTTCTTTAATCGGGTCTTCACTGCAGCACTCAAATTCGGGGAACGGTCTGCCTCATAGCGTAGGGATACTTTTGTCGAAACCTTGTTTACGTTCTGTCCACCCGGACCCGACGCGCGCACGAATTGTTCGGTGATTTCCCAATCTTGAATACTGATTTTATCGTTTATCGTTATCATATCGCCAACTGATAAGGGCCGCCCGTTGCGGACGACCCTCGAGAATTTCGGAGGTGGGCCGGTTAGGCTTCACCAATTCATTTGGTCCTTGACCAAGGGTTGCCTTAGTCAAGGACCTCCCAAACTGTTCCGACACCTCTCTCCAATACCTCTCTAGACACTGGACCACCTCCTTTCACTATGTTTCACTACTAGTGATGGTGCCACAGTTTCTAGAAAAGTCAAAATGTTTTAATTCGCAACAGATGTTGTATTTGCTTGCAGGCGTGCGACCAAGACACGGAACGGCACCAATGCAATCAGTGCCAACAACAGTTTCACGCCCCAATCGGCAATCGCCAACGAAACCCATAGGGGTGCATCACCACCGAATAACAACAATGGCGCGCTATCCCATGCCCAGCTGATTTCAGCATTTTGTGCTTCGCTGAAAAATGGAACGGATGCTGAAAATGCAATTGTAAAAAAGATCGCAGTGTCCAGCGCGGATCCAATTACCGTTGATGCCAATGGGGCACGCCACCACGCACCACTACGCAACCGATCAAAGATGGCAACATCCACCAGTTGTGCGGTCAAGAATGCGATCCCTGAACCAATTGCAACGCGAAACGCAACGGCAGCATAGGGGCCGTATTCGCTGTCAAACATGATTTGGCTTCCGATCAAGGAACAAATGATACCCGTTACAAAGCCGACAAACACGACACGGCGCGCTGCAGCTGGCCCGTAAACACGGTTCATCAGGTCGGTGACCAAAAAGGCAAATGGATAGGTAAACGCACCCCATGTAAGAAGGCCATTCAATAGTAAAAATTGAACAAGGATATTTGAGGCGACCACAATAGTGGCCATGGCAATCACGCCGGGAAGAAGTTTTGTCATAGCTTTATCCGTTTTTATCGAAGGTGTTCGGAGACTCGGTTCCCATTCGGAAACGAGAAGCGTTTAAAGTCACTTGGATAAAATGACAAGCCCACTTAGTTCGACTGCAAAACACCAACACATTGCTGTGGAAGTCGCGCCAATGTCAGGGGTGGCTTGGGTTTCCGTTTTGGTGCATTGGGATTTGGGGGCGGTGGGTTCAATATATCGCGCACCCAACGTTCAGCATCCTTACATCCATCGCCTGGGGGTGGTGGCGCCTGATTTTTGCAATTTGTAGCACCCGCTGGACAGGATAGGCGCACATGAAAATGATAATGGTGTCCCCACCAAGGACGCACCTTATTCAACCATGCCCGATCCCCTTTTTCATCTTTGCACATTTGAACCTTGGCCCCTGGAAAAACAAAGATGCGGGCGATACGTGGGTCGGATGCGGCGGCCTTGATGATGTTGTGGTGTTGTTTGGTCCACTTATCGTTGACATAGGCACCATTTGCACGGCGCATTGAAATGGATGATATCTCTTCACGTTGTTTCGTGCTTAGTGCCAGATCGTCGGCAGGGCGCATCCAGATGTCGATGTCCAACCCAATTTGATGGCTTGCATGGCCTGTTAACATCGGACCACCACGCGGCTGCGAGATATCGCCAATGTACAAACCGTTCCATCCTGATTGCCGCGCCGCCTTGGCAGAAAGGTCCTGGATGAAATCAATCGCGATTGGGTGCCCCCAGTTGCGATTGCGCGACAATCGCATCGCCTGCCAAGTTGGGCCAGTTGCCGCCAGCTGTTCGGCCCCAGCAACGCATCCTTTGGCATAGCTACCATGGGGTGCGGGACGCTGTTTTGATCCGCGTTCAACGGCGCCGAATAAATGTTTGGCTTCTTTCGTGCTTAGACGGGCCACCAATTCGGGATCATAATTTGAACAAGCGGATAGCCAGATCAGGCTGGATAGGGTTAGAATTCTGAAAACCATAAACGCATTCCTTTGGATAAAACCTAACAAGGAAGCGGTTGAAGGCCAATCATTTCTAATTTGATTGCAAAACCTTGCCTATCTTGCGTCACCCTTGGCGTTCACGCCGATTAGGAACAGAAGGCCCAATACGAACAGGATTACAATGGGGGACACACCCAATCGCGCACTGTCTGTGATGGTTGTGGCGATTGTGATTAACAACGGCGCCAAGAATGCTGTGGCGCGACCCGATAGGCCATAAAGCCCGAATTCAATCGTTTCTTTCCCGGGCATTGCGTGGCGCACCATCAAACTGCGGCTGGCTGATTGCAACATGCCACCCATGCCTCCGATCAAGCATCCGCACAGCATGAACAAGTTATCAGGAAGTGTTGATCCTGCGGCCAGTTCGACGCCAAAGAACTGCGTCTTACTCATCCCGATAATGACAACGCAAACACCCATTAGAATGAAAATCGTTAGATAAATGACGGGTTTGGGTCCGATACGATTATCCAACTTACCGCCCAGCCAACTGAACAAACCTGCGGAAATGGCGGCAACGATTCCAAAGGTTCCAATTTGAACAATGCTCCAATCCAGAACAAGGCCCGCATAAATCCCGCCAAATGTATAAAGACCGTTCAACGCGTCACGGTAGAACATTGATGAAATCAGGAATTTACCTTGACTGGGTCGGTTTAAGACACCTTTGAGCGCCTGCCACAGGGTTGTCAGTGCACCGCTTAGGTTGGGCCTACGATTGGGAAGACGCCCTTCACGCACCCATAGGAAATAGGGGATTGAGAAAACCAAACACCACAATGCGGCAAAGGGGCCTGCAAAACGTGTGCCTTCCTTCTCGGCAGGGTCAAATCCAAAGAGTGGATCAAGATTTAGGAAAATGGTTTTGCCGTTTTCTTGACCAACAAACAGCAGCAGCACAATCACCAAAGACAATACGCCACCGACATAGCCAAAGGCCAATCCTGATCCCGAAATCCCACCTACGCTGTCGTCATCCCCCAGGTCTGGCAATTGTGCACTGGCAAAAATAAAGGCCAGCTCAGCGCCAATGTAGCAGATTACAAAGGCCACCAACATTGTCACTAGATTAGAACCTGCGGGATCCATAAACCATGTCGCGGCGGCCCCAAAAATTGCCGCAGCGGTGAAAAAGGAAATCCATGGCATCCGACGCCCGGAAGAGTCCGCGATCGCGCCCAAGACTGGGGCAGAAAAGGCAATGATAAGGCCCGCAATCGTAATACCCGTTGACCATAGCGTTTGCGCGCGGGCATCCGCAGATTGTTCAGATAGTCCGCCAGATGCATAATATTCTGTGGCGACTTGTGCGAAAAACGGGGCGAAAATGAAGGTCAGCAATAAGGTGAAAAAAGGCTGACATGCCCAATCAAACCAATACCAACCCCAGATCGTTTTTCTCTGTGACATGTAAGCCCCCATTTTTTACTCACAAAACGCAAGTACTTATTGAGGGTCAAGAATTAAGTGGACCCAGACCAAAATTTGACCCGAATTGATCAGTCCTGCATAGGCGGCCATGGGCGCATATCCTCTGCCGCAATCCAGGTTGCCACCCATTCTGGAATGTCGGGTCGATCCGCTGTTTCACCCAATGCTGACCAAATGCGATCTGGTGAAACAATGCCATCATGCCCAACAAATGCACCGCGATAAACGATGTGACCTGCGCAGTCGCCGTTGGTTTTCCACATGGATTGTTCGATATAGATAAATCGGTCGTCCCAGCAGAGGGCGCGGGATCGCATTTCGATGCGTTCAAACATACGAATGCGGCGGCGGTATCGGACGCAGGCACCGGCCATGGTCATTCCCCATCTGCGTTCTTTCAAAACATTCAATAGACCGGAGCGTGCAGCAAGAGGGATGCGCCCTAAATCATATAGGGTTAGTGTGCGACCGTTGTTCAATTCGATCCATGGGTCCAAATCCCACGGCATGCACATATGATGGGATATGTGAACATCACCCAAACCCAATTGCGGTGCCTTTCGAAATTTGAACACCTCTTTGATAAGTCTCAGAAATGGATACATAAAATTTGCCTTTCGCTGCGATTCTGACGCAGAATATCAATGACATAATGGGGTGAAGTGGGGCCTAAACAGTTACGTCGATGGCCAGTTGTTGGCCAACATCAAACACGCGTTTATAGCGTTCAATTTCCTCTTTTGGACCCATTGCCTTATTTGGATTATCAGACAATTTGACGGTTGAATTTCCATTCGCTGACACCGCTTTGCAGACCAATGAAAACGCCTCAAGCCCCGCATCGGGGACCAATCCACGGAAATCATTTGTCAGGTTTGTACCCCAACCAAAGGACACTTTTACCCTGTCGGTATAACGTCGGTATAACGTCTGTATTTCGTCGGTGTCGAGCCCGTCTGAGAAGATGACAAGTTTCTGTGTCGGATCCTCGCCACGGTCTTTCCACCACTGAATTGCCGTTTCCGCGGCAAGTTCGGGTTTGCCGCTGTCGATACGAATACCTGTCCAACCCGCCAACCAATCTGGGGCATTTTTCAAAAAACCTTCTGTGCCATAGGTATCGGGAAGGATGATGCGCAGGTTGCCATCATGCTCTTCATGCCAGTCTGCCAAAACCTGATAGGGGGCTTGTGCCAAATCAGCATCACTTTCCGCCAGTGCTGAGTAGACCATCGGTAATTCGTGTGCGTTTGTGCCGATTGCTTCGATATCGCGACGCATCGCGATTAAACAGTTTGAGGTGCCAATGAACTTGTTTCCCAGCCCCTCTTGCATGGCTTGTACGGCCCAGTCCTGCCACAAAAAGGAATGACGGCGACGCGTTCCAAAATCGGCAATCCGAAGATGTTCCAATTGCCGCAGGCGTTCCACCTTTTCCCAAAGTTTTGTCATCGCGCGTGCGTATAAAACTTGGATTTCAAAGCGCCCCATGTCCTTTAAAACGGCACGGCCGCGCAACTCCATTAAAACGGCAAGTGCGGGGATTTCCCACAACATAACCTCGGGCCAACTGCCTTCGAACGTCAGTTCATATTGACCATCACGTTTTTCTAAGTGGTAATCGGGCAATCGCAGGTTTTCAAACCACTCCATGAAATCGGGTCTAAACATTTGGCGTTTGCCATAAAATGTATTCCCGCGTAACCACGTGCTTTCGCCGCGGCTGAGCGATAGACTGCGGATATGATCCAGTTGTTCGCGCAATTCCCCTTCGTCGATTAATTCGGCCAAACGGATATGTTTTGAACGATTGATCAGACTGAATGTAACCTGCGTATCGGGTTTGTTGCGATGGATCGATTGGCACATCAACAGTTTATAGAAATCCGTGTCGATCAGTGATCTGACAATGGGATCAATGCGCCATTTGTGGTTCCAAACGCGTGTCGCGATATCCACCATTATGAAGTTCCTATTCCTAACGCATCCCAATCTCTGCGTGCCTGATCCAATGATCCATCAAGATCAATGGCGCGGCACAGATCAATGCGAACATGTGTTTCATACCCCAATTTTACGGCGTTTTGTGCCGAAAAATTAACACAATAATCCGTGGCCAAACCGACAAGCGTTACTTTGGACACTGATCGTTCTGTAAGATACCCATGCAGGCCAGTCGCGGTTGTGTGGTCATTTTCGAAAAACGCCGAATAACTATCCACATCAGGGTTTTGACCTTTTCGAATAATCAAATCGGCGCGTGTTGTGTTCAAATCTTCATGCAGCGCGCTGCCGAACGACCCTTGGATACAGTGATCAGGCCAGAGAACTTGTGGGCCATAGGGCATGTCAATCACGCTGAATGGATCGGCATTTTGATTGCTTGCGAATGAACTGTGGTTTGCGGGGTGCCAATCTTGGGTCAATATCACGTAATCGAAATCATTCATGATTTCATTGATCCCTGAAACAATTTGATCGCCGTCTGTGACCGCCAGCGATCCACCAGGACAAAAGTCGTTTTGAACATCAATTATCAAAAGAGCATGTTTCATTTTGCATTAACCCGCTAGATTTTGTGGCGAATTTGTATGTAAACTAACTTATGTGCAAGTCGTTGATCATGAATACAGGTGATTTAACGATATTATGAGTGGTAGAGTGGATGCCGGCCTCTGAACTTCCTAACATGATCGAGATTGATCGCGAACGCCGTGTGCGAGTTAGTCAACTAGCGGTTCAGGTGATTGTTATCGTTGCGACCTGTTGGGCTGTGATGATGATTGTGTTGGGCGATTTGGCAGGAATTGCCATCGCAGGATCGGTTGCAGGTGTTTATGGTTTTAGTCTGCTGTTGTTTCTGTTTCGTTTTGACACGATCGCTCGCGCATTTTGGTTGATCAATGCCATTTTGACAACGGTGTTCGGGATCATCGTTTCTGAACATGGCACGCAAGTCGATCTACTATTCTTCCCCATCTTGGCCCTGCCGTTTTTGGCGTTTTCATGGAAAACAGAGCGGAGCTATTTGTATGCGTTCATGGCCTACAGCGCCCTTGCATGGGCCTGTGTGATCTATTTTGATTTGGCTT
Source organism: Rhodobacteraceae bacterium HIMB11 (assembly GCA_000472185.1). Classification (GTDB taxonomy): domain Bacteria; phylum Pseudomonadota; class Alphaproteobacteria; order Rhodobacterales; family Rhodobacteraceae; genus HIMB11. The sequence continues at coordinate 271,937 of AVDB01000001.1, forward strand.
CGAGTTCTGAGCGCTTATTCGGGATTCCGCCAGTTCAAAATTCGCTTTCAACGGAAGTTATCAACTATCTGCTTATGGCGACGGTGGCGGTTTTGTTGGTTGCTGAACTTGCCTATTTCTCAATCCTTGCTGGACAGACAGAGGATGAACTTTTCCAAGCGCGCCTGCGTGCGGAAGAGGCGGCGAATGCCAGGGGTGATTTTTTGGCGAATATGAGCCATGAAATCAGAACGCCCATGAATGGCATGGTTGGTATGATTGAGGTTATGGAAACTTTGCGACCTACCCAAGAACAACAGCGTGTTTTGGGTATTATTCGCAACTCTGCCTTTTCGCTGCTGCGCATCATTGATGACATTCTGGATGCTAGCAAAATTGATGCAGGCAAGCTGGAAATCAGTCGATCAAAAACAGACATGCGCGCCACAATCGAAGGTGTGGCCCTTACCCTGCAGCATATGGCCGATGATTTGGGTGTGAAAATCCACCTATTTATCGATCCGAAGGTTCCAGAGTTTGGTATGATTGACGGCGGGCGTTTACGTCAAGTTATGCTGAACCTATTAAGTAATGCCGTAAAATATTCCGCGCATGATCTAACAGAACGTGATAGTCATGTCCGTTTCAGCGTGTCGATGACGTCCGCGGGCCAAATGCGGATTGACGTCAAAGATAATGGCATTGGCATGAGCCAAGAGGTCCAGAAAAATCTGTTTGAACCCTTCATGCAGGGTGAACCAGTTGCGACGCAGCGCGTTGGGGGCACGGGATTGGGTTTGGTGATCTCGCTTCATTTGGTCAATCGAATGGATGGGCGTATTCAATTGATTAGCGAACAAGAAGTCGGAACCGAAGTTTCCGTTTTCCTTCCACTCGAATCCCTTCGCGCGCCATCGAATTTGGTAGATATTTCCGGGTTGTCCGTGGATTGGATCGCTGATGAGACCGCGGATGGGCACGAAGAGATTAAACGGTATCTAACTGCGCAGGGCGTTGATGTGCAAACGCATGATGCGGAGTGTGATTTGAACGCTTTGAATATACTAACCAAGGGCCAAAAGATATTTGTCCTCAGCAGCGGTTCCCCCGACCGCATATTGGGTTGGCAAGAACAGTTGCGTGAACGTTTTGAAAACCCTCGATTTCTGATGATGACAGCCAACCGTGCGGAACGGTTGGGTCTGTTGCAGGACGATGTTTTCCGAACACAGTTGTATCCAGCGCTGCCAACAGAACTGCATCGGGCGTTTGGGCTGCTGGCAGGACGACTAAAGACTGAGAATTCCACTGATTTACCTGTAAATTTGGACCAAACGCAGCCTGATATGCGCGCGCGTGGCGAAAAGAAAATCCTGTTCGTCGAAGATAACGAAATCAATCGCATCGTCATGTTGAAACAGTTGGAAATTCTGGGCTTTAACGCGGATATTGCTCGCAATGGTCAAGAAGGCCTAACAATGTGGAAAGAGGGCGATTACGATGTGATCCTGTCGGATTGCCATATGCCTGTGTTGGATGGCTTTGAAATGTCGCGCGCACTGCGGGATATTGAACAGGCTGAATTCATGAACCGTACACCCATTATCGCAAGCACGGCCAATGCGCTAAAGGGGGACGCCGACAAATGTTTCGCCTCGGGTATGGATGATTACATTGCCAAGCCCGTTGAAATTAAAACATTGGAACAAAAATTGCGGATGTTCCTTGATGCCTAATCCGTCGAATTAATAAGGGTTGAGATCCTGGGCGTGGTTCCCGTTTCTGCACGGCTTTTGTTTCGTAGGACGGGTGTGTTTTCGGAAACCGTGACGCGGCTTTCGCGAAAGACAACATATAAGCCGCTTGAGATGATGATGCATGCCCCAATCAACGTGAACCTGTCAGGCAGTTCGGCAAAAAAGAAATATCCATAGATAATCGCCCATATCATTTGCGAATAATGCATGGGGGCTACGACACTGGCCTCACCGTTTTTATAGGCCAAAATGATGCATAGAGAGGCAAGCGATGCTAATATCGCCATTGTTGCCACAGTCCCCAAATCAAACAGTGCCATCGGAACGTAGCGGCCAGGCAACAAAGCGGCCATCAACAATAGATTGGCAAACATTGGATAAATCATCAAAACGGTACTGCGCTCTTCGTTCCCGATTTTTCGCACAATCAACGATGAAATTGCGGCGCCAACGGCGGCCGTCAAACCTGCCGCATGGCCCAATCCTAATTCAACATACCCAGGCCGCAGAACCACCAAAACACCAATCAGACCAACAATGACAGCGGTGCCCCGATGTATCCCGACACGTTCGCCCAGCATTGGTACAGATAAAACCGTGATCAACAGGGGCATGCCAAAAAGGAACGCATAGGTTTGTGCCAAAGGAAGTACCGAAAATGCATAAAACGCGGATATCCCCGTTACCAAGGTTGCCACGACGCGTAGCAGTGACCACCAAGGATGTTTTGGGAACAAATTATCTGCATTGCGTTCCCGCAGGTGCATCAAAAATACCATCGGAAAGCTGAACAAGACCGAGAAAAAGATGATTTGAAAAGTAGAATACTGTCCGCCTAAATATTTCACCGCCACATCATGTGCCGAGAAGAGTGCAAACCCGAGTAATGCGAAAAGTGCGCCTTTGGCGTTAGTAGACATAAATTAACCCGCAGGAATAATGCTATTGTTTTAGCAGAATCACACTGCGGGTCATTCATGCAAGAGTTAAATTAAAACTCTCTTATAATGATGCGTTTAGTGCTGCGATAATCGCGTCACCCATTTCAGATGTTGAAACAGGTGTCACACCCTCTTCGCCCAACAGATCTGCTGTGCGAACGCCATCGGCCAACACTTTTTCAACCGCTTGTTCTAGGCGATCTGCCTCTGCTCCTTGGTCAAAGCTATAGCGCAAGGCCATCGCAAAACTTAGGACACAGGCGATCGGGTTTGCTTTGCCTTCGCCTGCAATATCGGGTGCCGACCCATGTACGGGTTCATACAGTGCCTTTGGGCGGCCATTTGCCATTGGGGCACCCAGCGACGCAGATGGCAACATGCCCAGCGATCCAGTAAGCATTGCTGCCGCATCTGAAAGAAGATCCCCAAATAGGTTATCGGTTACGATGACATCAAACTGTTTAGGCCAGCGGCAAAGTTGCATGGCACCTGCATCTGCGTACATGTGTGATAGTTCAACGTCCGCATATTCTTCGTCGTGAACTTTTTGCACAACTTCTCGCCAAAGAATGCCAGATTCCATAACGTTTGCTTTTTCCATTGAACACACTTTGTTGCCACGACGGCGGGCCAATTCAAATGCGCTGCGTGCAACACGTTCGATTTCTGACTCTGTGTAACGTTGTGTGTTGATACCAACACGTTCGTTGCCTTCTTCAAAAATGCCGCGTGGCTCACCAAAGTAGATGCCAGATGTCAGTTCGCGCACGATCATGATGTCCAAACCAGCGACCACATCTTTTTTCAGTGATGAGAAATCGGCAAGTGCGTCAAAACATTGCGCTGGGCGCAAGTTCGCGAACAGATCCATTTCTTTGCGCAGGCGCAAAAGTCCGCGTTCAGGCTTCACAGAAAAATCAAGGTTGTCATACTTCGGTCCTCCTACGGCACCCAATAGAACGGCGTCTACCTCTTGGGCTTTGGCCATTGTGTCGTCATGCAACGGCGTGCCGTGCGCGTCATATGCCGCGCCGCCAACCAAATCCTCGGATACATCAAATGCAAGGTCGCGGTTATCGCCGTACCAAGAAATGATTTTGCGAACTTCGGCCATGACCTCTGGTCCGATACCGTCACCAGGGAGGATAAGAATTGATGGGTTGCTCATGCTGTGAATCCTTGGGTTATACTGTCCCAAGCGGGTTAGCGATTTCCGTGTAAATGGTCAAGAAAGCGTGGGAAATTTACGCCATTTGCAGCATACTGTGTGCGTTATTTGAATGGCGCTTTTCGATGATCAATTCAGCAATACGTAACATCGCGATCCCACGCATTGCCAAAAACGTTGGCAACACTCCCCACATAATGACGGTCCAAGCAGCCGATTGGGCCGATTGAAATGGTTTCAATCGCAGTATTAGCATTGTGATTTGTATCAAGATTGGCATCAAAAATGGGCTAAGCAGTGCAAGCCCAATGTTTGATCTGCCCTCTCGTGTCAGTCGCAGGACAATGTCCACGCCTGATGTGGAGTCCAGAACAGGAAGGTTTGTCCAGACGTTAAACGACCCAAAGGACACGGGCCAACATGATAGGCGGGTGAAACGGAAAAATCCGGTGACTGTCAGGATCTAAATCACAAATGTCACCCCAGCCGATAGGCGGGCGGCATCCAAAATCGCTTCACTGACGTCGAGAGGGAGCGTTAGGATAATCAAACCGAATGGGCGAATAAGGGAAATCCAATCCATGTCCAATGATTGTCCTAATCGCCATCAACATTGTATTTGAATTGTCTGCTTGGTGCGCTTCGCGAAACAGCGTGCTGACACAAATAATTGCTATCAAATCACATGCGAGACTGGCCTTGGCCCAAATCAGAAAGAAGCCTTAGACGATATTGCGTTGATTTTTCGTATACGAAAATAGGTGCGCCCGTATGGGCGCACCCGTAATCATTATGCCCAAGGGCGTGCTGCGCCTGCCTTAGCTTCAAAGCTGTCGATTGAGGCTGCTTTTTCAAGGGTCAAACCAATGTCATCCAACCCGTTCAATAGGCAGTGTTTGCGGAATGGGTCGATGTCAAACTTGATCACGTCTCCATCTGAAGATGTGATTGTCTGATCCTCAAGGTTGACTTCAACCCGCGCATTCGCACCCTTTTCGGCGTCCTTCATCAACAGATCAACCTGTTCCTGTGGAAGTACGATAGGTAGCATTCCGTTTTTGAAACAGTTGTTAAAGAAGATGTCCGCGAATGATGTTGAAACAACAACCTTGATCCCAAAATCGGACAAGGCCCATGGTGCGTGTTCGCGCGACGATCCACAACCAAAGTTATCGCCTGCAATCAGGATAGATGCCTCGCGATACGCGGATTGGTTCAGAACAAAATCTGGGATTTCATTGCCGTCATCATCATAACGCATCTCATCAAACGCATGCACACCCAGACCCGAGCGTTTAATCGTTTTCAAAAACTGTTTTGGGATGATCATATCGGTGTCGATGTTGACCAATGGCATTGGAGCGGCGATGCCGCTGAATGTTTCGAATTTGTCCATTACATCATCTCCCGAACATCTGTTAGGCGGCCTGTGATCGCCGCGGCGGCTGCCATTGCTGGTGACATGAGGTGCGTACGTCCACCACGACCTTGACGGCCTTCAAAGTTGCGGTTTGAAGTGGCTGCACAGCGTTCGCCTGGTGTCAATTGATCTGGGTTCATGGCCAAACACATTGAACATCCCGCCAAACGCCATTCAAAGCCAGCCTTTTCAAAGATGTCTGCAAGGCCTTCTTCTTCGGCTTGGGCGCGTACCAATCCAGAGCCTGGAACGATCATGGCGCGTAGACCGTCTTTGATTTTTTTGCCCTTTAGGATCTCGGCGGCTGCACGCAAATCTTCGATACGTCCATTAGTGCATGAACCGATGAACACGGTGTCGATTTCGATGTCTGTCAATTTTTGACCAGATGTCAGACCCATGTATTCCAACGAACGTTGCGCCGCATCGATTTTACCACCACTGAAATCATCGGCACTTGGAACAGTGCTGGTGATCGGCAATACATCCTCTGGTGATGTGCCCCATGTCACAACGGGTGCAATGTCTTCGCCTTTGATGGTGATGACCTTGTCAAAATGTGCGCCTTCGTCAGTGAACAGTGTTTTCCAATATGCCACGGCTGCTTCCCACTCTGCGCCTTTGGGTGCGTGTGGGCGGCCTTTGCAGTATTCGAATGTCTTTTCATCTGGGGCAATCAGGCCAGCGCGCGCGCCGCCTTCGATGGCCATGTTACACACGGTCATGCGACCTTCCATGGACAGATCACGGATCGCTTCACCACAGTACTCAATCACATAGCCTGTACCTCCTGCAGTACCCGTTTCACCGATAACGGACAATGTAATGTCCTTGGCTGTCACACCAGGGCGAAGTTTGCCTGTGATTTCGACCTTCATGTTCTTTGATTTCTTTTGAATCAAAGTTTGTGTCGCAAGAACATGTTCAACCTCTGATGTGCCGATGCCATGTGCCAATGCGCCAAACGCACCGTGTGTCGCGGTGTGGCTGTCGCCGCATACAACGGTCATGCCAGGCAATGTCCAACCCTGTTCTGGGCCAACGATGTGCACAATCCCCTGACGCACGTCTGATACGGGATAATAATGAATGCCGAAATCCTTGGCATTTTTGTCCAAGGCTTCAACCTGAATACGGCTTTCTTCGTTGTCGATGCCTTTTGCACGATCCAATGTTGTTGGAACGTTGTGATCAGGTACAGCGATTGTTTTTTCTGGCGCGCGTACGGTACGGCCTGCCATACGCAGACCTTCGAAGGCTTGAGGTGATGTCACTTCGTGAACCAAGTGGCGATCAATATATAGAAGACATGTTCCGTCTTCTGCTTCGTGAACGACGTGGTCGTTCCAGATTTTATCATAAAGTGTCTTGGGGGTGGTCATTTCCATCCTCTCCCGATTTTTGTGATGAACGTTTGGTGCAAATCTTTTGTCGCGGCAAATCAGCCGCGTGCCAGAATTGTCATCGTTGCACCATAAAACCGCCAAGGCAGGCGCGAACGATCATCCATGTCAAAGATCATTTCCATGACATTTCGCATACACCTGAATCTTCATGCTCGCAAGTGTTGCTGCACTCTTGCAGCTATGGCGCATTTCAATTACGCGTCATTGAGATTTTTTTGAACCCATGCTAGATTCGGCATACATGCAATGGATGCATGCATAACGGAGGACATAGTTCTGACAGTATCTGTCGAAGCAGTTCACGCTGCAAACACATCTGCCAATCCCGCGGCAGAAGATCTAACAAGCGAAGCGCTGTTGGATCGTATCTTAACCTCACTTGACCAAGATAAAGCCGAAGAGATCGTGCAAATTGATTTGCGCGGGAAAACTTCGATTGGCGATTACATGGTTATTGCGTCGGGTCGTTCGACCCGTCAGGTCACAGCGATGGCTGAAAAGCTGGTTGATCGTCTAAAGCAAGAGCATGGTCGTGCTTGCAAGGTTGAAGGCAAAGAGGCAGGAGATTGGGTTTTGATCGACACAGGGGATGTGGTTGTCCATATCTTCCGTCCTGAGGTGCGCGAATTCTATCAGCTTGAAAAAATGTGGTTGCCTGCTGGGCAAGCATAACAGCTGAGCAATGAAGGTATCGATTTATGCGGTGGGCCGGCTGCGGCGGGGCCCAGAGCTTGAGCTTCTTTCTGATTATCTTGATCGTTTTAACAAACAGGGCCGTTCAATGGGATTGGGCCCTGCAGATGTTATTGAGGTTGAGGATAAGAAAAACATTGGCATGCGGGCAGAAGCAGATCTGTTGGATCGTGCAATCCCAAACGGCGCAAAAATCATCACATTGGACGAGCGTGGAAAACTGTTAACCTCGCCCGAATTTTCCAAATGTCTTGCAAATTTTCGGGATCAGGGACAAGGCCATTTGGCGTTTGTCATTGGCGGTGCGGATGGCATTGATCCGTCGCTGCGCGCACGGGCTGACATGTCGATCAGCTTTGGGTCTATGGTTTGGCCCCATATGTTGGTTCGTGTAATGCTAAGTGAGCAACTCTATCGGGCGGCGTCAATTTTGGCAGGCTCCCCTTATCACCGCGCTTAGCACTTGCTCTTACTTGCCTCACTACGTAGAACCCTCATAAAATTAAGAGGCAAATGATATGGCACCAAAACCCGTTGTTTTATGTATTTTAGATGGTTGGGGTGCACGATCTGATGCAGAGGCGAACGCGCCCGCATTGGCCCATACACCAAACTTTGATCGCATTATGCAGCAGTGCCCGAATACGCAACTTATTACGCATGGACGTGATGTTGGCCTACCCACTGGACAGATGGGGAATTCCGAAGTGGGTCACACCAACATTGGTGCAGGCCGCGTTGTCGCGATGGACCTTGGGCAAATTGATTTGGCGATTGAGGACGGATCATATGCACAAAACCCCGCGCTGATGGACTACATCGGTTCGCTTAAAAATACAGGTGGTCGTGCGCATGTGATGTCGTTGATATCAGATGGGGGTGTACATGGTCATATCGCGCACCTTATCGCCACATTGCGCATATTAACCGATGCGGGTGTTCCTGTTGTTTTGCACGCCATTACGGACGGACGCGATGTTGCGCCATCATCCGCTGCGGATTTCCTAGATGGCTTGATCGGTGATCTGCCAAACGATGTGGTGATTGGCACCGTAACAGGTCGTTATTTCGCAATGGATCGCGACAATAGATGGGAACGCGTCGCAACCGCCTATAATGCGATTGTGCATGGCGTATCTAATGTGCGTGCGGACACCGCGGAAGAGGCGATTAAATCAAACTATGCGGCGGGTGTTAGCGATGAATTCATCCCAGCAACCGTCTTAGGCGATTATCAAGGTGCCCAAGATGGGGATGCATTTTTCTGTATGAATTTCCGCGCCGACCGTGCCCGCGAAATTTTGCGCGCGATCGGGGAAACCGAATTTGACGAATTTGATGTGGGTACCCGTCTCCAGTGGTCAATGGTATTGGGCATGGTCGAATATTCAACGTCCCACAACGACTACATGCGCACCTGTTTCCCGAAACAAAAGCTCGTCAATACATTGGGTGAATGGGTCGCGAAATCAGGCAAGTCACAATTCAGACTGGCAGAAACAGAAAAATACCCCCATGTTACGTTTTTCCTGAACGGTGGGAAAGAGCAGCCTGAAGAGGGCGAGGCACGCTATATGGCGCCGTCGCCCAAAGTGGCGACCTATGATCTGCAACCCGAAATGTCTGCGGGTGAAGTGACAGATCAGTTCGTTAAGGCGATCGAGGCAGGGTATGATTTGATTGTCACGAATTACGCAAACCCAGATATGGTTGGACATACTGGCGATTTGAACGCGGCGATCAAAGCTTGTGAGGCCGTTGATCAAGGATTGGGACGTGTTTTAGCCGCGTTGGAAAACGCAGGCGGTGTGATGATTGTGACCGCAGATCATGGAAATTGCGAAACCATGATCGATCCAGAAACGGGCGGACCACATACGGCGCATACCGTCAATCTGGTCCCAGCCGTCTTGGTGGGCGGTGATGCAAACACCACACTGCGGGATGGTGGTCGGCTTGCGGATTTGGCGCCAACCGTGCTCGATTTGATGCAGCTTGATAAGCCTACCGAAATGACTGGAGAGAGCCTGTTGGTTTGAGGTATGCAGCGCGCATAGGAATTTTGATCGCGGCTATTTTTTGGACGGCGACGCCCCTATTTGCGCAAAGTGATCTGGAATTTCAGGCACGACAGGCACAGCAATCACTTGATAATGCATGGGATAAGCTGGAGCGGTCCAAATCGGCAAAGGATCGAATTGCAGCGTTAACGGATGCAATTCTCAGTTTCGAAGAAAGTCTAGGTCTGGCACGCGATAGTTTGCGCCAAATCTCCGTTCTTGAAGCACGCGCGCAACAAAAATTATCGGTAGAAGAAGACGCCTATGCCGAATTGATAGGTGTTCTGTTGAGCATTGATAAATCCCCGATTCAGGCAGAATTGCTGCACCCCGACGGTCCCATGGCCACAGCACGGGGTGGAATGTTGATTGCGGATCTGTTGCCCGCGCTAGAGGAAAAGGTAGAATCCCTGCGTTCTGATCTTGAGGCGTCACGATATCTAAGTGAATTGCAATATCAGGTCACGCTGGACCTAAAAGCGGGGCTTGTCGCGCTTCAGGAAACGCGCGCTGCGCTGGGGCGCGCGATTGCTGACAGGGATGATTTACCAAAACGGTTTGTCGAAGATCCCGCACAAACAGCGATTTTATTAGCCGCGGCAGATACACTGGATATTTTTGCAGATGGTTTATCCCTAATCGCAAAAAATGAAGCAGAAGGGAGCCTCCCCGATATCACCACGCGCAAAGGCACGCTGCCGATGCCAGTGCAGGGTAAAGTCATTCGCTATTTTAACGAGGCAGATGCCGCAGGGATAAAGCGCCCTGGGATTGTTGTGGCGACATCTGACAACGCTTTGGTCCGTACCCCAACCGCTGCAACCATTCGATATCGTGGGCCGCTTTTGGATTACGATTTGGTCTCAATTTTAGAACCTCAACAAGACATCCTTTACATTTTGGCAGGGCTGAGTACCGTCTACGGCGATATTGGTGAAGTTTTACCAGCGGGTAGTCCCGTTGGGCTTATGGGTATGAGTGAAATATTTGATGAAAAAAATTTGATTGAAACACTTAATGAGTCTGGTGGTTTGCGCGGTGAAACGATTTATATAGAAGTACGTGTCAACAAAGCACCAGAAAATCCACTGACGTGGTTCGAAGAATTCGGGGTTAAACGATGAAAAAGACATTAATCGCAGTTGGGCTGGGCATTTCGTTGGGGGCTGTAACGTCATTTCAGTTGGCGGGTCCTGTACTGGCACAGTCAGAAAATGACCGTAAGGAAATTTACGAACAACTTGATTTATTTGGCGATATCTTTGATCGCATTCGCGCGGAATATGTTGAAGAGGTTGACGAAAGCGCATTGATCGAGGCCGCGATCAACGGGATGCTGACATCGCTTGATCCCCATTCCAGTTATCTTGCGCCCAAAGCGGCAGAGGACATGCGAACCCAAACGCGCGGCGAATTTGGTGGTCTTGGGATCGAGGTCACAATGGAAGAGGGATTTGTAAAAGTCGTCTCGCCAATTGATGGCACGCCTGCATTTGATGCAGGTGTTGAAGCCGGTGATTTTATTACTCATGTCGATGGCGAAAGCGTTCTGGGATTAACATTGAACCAAGCGGTCGAACGGATGCGGGGCCCTGTCGGATCAGATATCGTTGTGACGATTGTACGCGAGGGTGAGCAAGAGCCATTTGATTTGGAACTGACCCGCGATGTCATCGAATTGACCGCAGCGCGTGCGCGTACCGAAGGCGACAGTGTCGTGGTGCGCGTCACAACCTTTAACGATAATACCCGTAAGAACATTGTTGATGGGTTGAATAAACAGGTCGAAGAAGCAGGTGGATTGGATAACATCAACGGTCTGGTTTTGGATTTACGTAACAATCCCGGCGGATTGCTAAGTCAGGCGATCAAAGTGGCGGATGATTTCCTAGAAAAAGGGGAAATTGTTTCAACACGTGGCCGCAATCCGGAAGAGGGTGAGCGTTATAACGCCAAACCAGGTGACATTATTGATGGAAAACCCATTGTTGTTTTGATCAATGGGGGATCTGCGTCTGCCTCTGAAATCGTTGCTGGCGCGTTAAAGGATCATCGTCGCGCGATTATCGTTGGAACACAAAGTTTCGGCAAAGGCTCGGTTCAAACTGTTATGCCATTACGCGGCAGCGCTGCGATGCGACTGACTACATCGCGTTATTACACGCCTTCTGGGCGCTCGATCCAAAACTTGGGCGTGACACCTGATATTATCGTGAAGCAGCCTCGCCGCCGTCCAGATGCGGAAAACGAAGAAGAGGGTATTCGTTTCAATTCCGAAGCTGACCTACGTGGGTCATTGTCCAATGACAGCCTAAGCGAAGAAGAAATTCGTCAGCTGGAAGAGGATCGTGAAAAGGCAGAAAATGCCGCACGTCTGCGTGATGATGATTATCAGTTGGCCTATGCAATTGATATCTTGCGCGGGTTGTCAGCAATTAGTGCTGAGTAATCATGACTCGTACACCTGAAGAGATTGCAAAGCTGCCCTATCGCAAGAATGTTGGCGTCATGCTTGTTAATTCTGACGATAGGGTCTTTGTCGGACGCCGTATCGACATGAAGGGCCCACATTGGCAAATGCCACAAGGTGGAATTGACCCAGGGGAAAGCCCCGAAGAAGCCGCGCTGCGTGAACTCGAAGAAGAAACGGGTGTTTCGCGCGATTTGGTTCGGATCGAGGCGGAGAACGAGGGTTGGCTTGCCTATGATCTGCCGCTTGAATTGTTGGATAAGCTTTGGGGTGGAAAATATCGCGGGCAGGAACAAAAATGGTTCCGCATGCGGTTTTTGGGTTCTGATGATCAGGTGAACATTGAAACGGACCATCCTGAATTCGCAGAATGGAAATGGATCGACCAATCTGAAATGGTCGATGCCATTGTTCCGTTCAAACGGGAAGTTTACATCGCGGTTTTGGATCAGATTGGAACTGCAAAACCTTAGACGAAATAGACATAGAAATCGCGCAGCGCCTCCCCCTCTAAATCGCGGGTTTTGCGATGCTCTTTTTCCTTCATAAAGATATGATTATTTGTCAATTCGGAACCTACGGCGGCACACAGATCTGTGTCAGCACGCAAATCCGCAATCGCTGATTTCAAATCAATTCCGGTGCTGTTTTTGGCGTCCTGTTTTTCGAAACCATCCCCTGTTTCAGCAGCGGGCAATTCATAACCGTTTTCCAATCCCAGCCGCGCCGCCTGTAATACGGCCGCAACTGCAGTATATGGGTTGGCGCTTGCATCCGCGGTTCGGTGTTCTAGGCGTGCTTTCTTGCCGCCTTCGCCGCTGACACGCGTTGTCACATTTCGGTGGTCACCCCCCCAATTTTGCCAAAACCCTGATAGCGACCCTGGTTGCAAGCGTTGATAGGAATTTGCCGTTGGCGCGATTAATCCAGCCAGTCCCTTGTGGTGACGATATAGGCCAGCAACACATCCCTTGGCCAAATCGTTCATATTACCTGGTCCGCCAACAGGACCAGAGGACAGTGCGTTATTCCCGTTTTCGTCGACAAACGAAAAGTTAATATGCATCCCCGAACCGCCTGCCTCTGCGATCGGTTTGGGCATAAATGACAGGATCAAACCATGTTCTAGGGCGATTTCGCGCGCCATTTGGCGGAATAATACGATATCATCAACCGCTTTTAACGCATCATCGAATGTCAGCGTATATTCAAATTGGGGACTGTCGTATTCGCTGGTGATCATATCCAGCGAAAATCCTAACTGTTCCGCGCGTTCCCAAATCGCATCGTTGAAACGCAGGGGATCTGACATCATGCCTGTTCCATACACAACCGCACCTGGCGTGTCATAGGGGCGTAATCGCCCTGTATCATCCGCCTGAAGTGCGAAGGCCTCAAGCTCGATCCCGACTTTTGGGCGTAATCCGTGTGCGCCCCAAGCGGTGATGGCACGTTTCAACGCCCCCCTTGGGCACAGGCCCAAGGGTGCGCCCGCGTAGTCATAAAGATCACCTAAAACCACCTGGGTCGAACGCTCCCACCCTTCCCGAATATCTGCCTCTTCCCAGCGCAGTTCCATATCGGGTAAGCCCTGCATCATCATTGCGCCTGGGGCGTCCAACAGGTCCTTGTCATAATGCACCCCAAAGGTAGATCGGCAAAAACGGGAACTGTCCGTCCCAATTTTGGAATTCGGTAGGTATTTTCCACGTAGGATGGAAAGGTGGTCGCAAAACATTGCGCGTAGTCGTGTGTTCATAATCTCTCCCCTTATTTTGTTGTGATGCGGACAGGCAGCGATTTGATGCCACCGACAAAGTTTGATCGCAAAAATTGATGTGGTCCTGACGCCTCGATTGACGTGATCCGTTTTGAAAGTTCTTGGAACAAAACTCTTACCTCAAGGCGGGCCAACCACATGCCTAAACACACATGCGGTCCCTGTTGTCCAAAGGAAAGGTGTTTATTTTGCGTCCGCGTCAAGTTCACACGAAACGGATCGTCAAATGCGCGCTCATCACGGTTGGCGGACGCAAACCAAAATAACACTTTGTCGCCAGCTTTCATGGTTTTGCCATGTGCGTCATAGTCTTGGGTCAGGGTGCGCCTAAAATAGAGGGCAGGTGTGGCCCAACGGATGATTTCATCCGCTGCGGTTTCCCACACCTTGGGGTCAGCTTGCATTTGTTCCAATAGTTCGGGTTGATGGCACATCGCCTGCATGCCAGCTGCAATGGAATATCGGGTGGTATCATTGCCCGCCGCGACGAGTAGGCAAAAGAAATTTCTAAATTCTTCCTCTGAAATGACATTTCCATCTTTGTCTGGCTGACGGATCATGTGCAAAATGCCGTCGGCATCGCCAGATGCCTCTTTCAGCTTTAATAAATCCTTTGCGTAAAGGAACAGTTGGGCACCCGCAGGTGAATTAAAGGGCATCATGCGAAATTCGTCGGTATCCATTTGATCCAAAACGTGATCTGTGAAATCGGGATCTGTATTCGCAATCAGCGCATCACCCTTTTCCACCAGCCAAGGTAGGTCCTCTTCTGGCAATCCCAAAATGCGCCCCAACATACGCATAGGTAATTCGCGTGCGATGGTTTTGGTCGCGTCAAATTCGTTTGATTGTAAGACATCGTCCAAGATTTCTGCGCACAAGGTGCGAATGTCCTCTTCGAATTTTGCGATCACAGGGCCGGAAAATGCCTTGGCGACCTTCATCCGTGTTTTCATATGTTCAGGTGCGTCTGTTTCCTGAAATGTGCGCCGCGCCAGATATTCTTCGTAGGTCTGATCCTCCATTCGGATCCCGCGTGCCGAGGAAAACACAGCGGTGTTACGGTTCATTTCACAGATATCTTGGTGCCGTGTGATGGACCAAAACCCAATCCCATCGCTGTAATCCGTCCAATGAATTGGGTCCTTATCTCGCAAACGGCGAAACGTATTGTGTGGAACGCCATTGGTAAACGTGTCGTGATCCGTCAGATCCGCAAATCCATCATCTGTTGGTGTCCAAGTTGTCATACGCATTCCTGTTGTGTTGTTGTTTTACCCCACACTACTGTAAGCATACCGCAAATAGAGGGAAGTCGATGAAAATTGCCATTTTGATGACAAATACTGACGAAAGCGATTTTGCGCAGCGTCACCCAAAAGATGGTGAGAAGTTCACCGATTTTATCCAACTCGTGCGCCCAGAATGGGAAACGGTTGTCTTTTCTGTCAAGGATGGCAATTTTCCGTCTGATATTACTGAATTTGATGGATTTATGATTACGGGTAGCCCCGCATCGGTTGGGGATAGTGCTGATTGGATCGATAGGTTGTTGTCCCTGATCCAAGATATCCATGTGAGAAAGGTTCCCATGTTTGGGGCATGCTTTGGTCATCAGGCGATTGCTGTTGCTTTGGGCGGAACCTTGTCGCGGAATCCGCAGGGATGGGGTCACGGTGTTTTGCGTACCTGGGGCGTTGAACCATTTCCATGGGGGGATCAAATGGGGGAAATTGATCTTTACGCCTCGCATATTGAACAAGTATCGCAATTGCCCAGCGGCGCTTGCAGAATTGCGTCTTCTGAAGGGTGTGAAAACGCGGGGTTTATATTGGGTAATCATATCTTTACGATCCAACATCACCCTGAAATGACGCATGATTTCATTTCTGCCTTGGTTGATGAATTGGAAGACTATGTTGGATACGACGTCACCAAACACGCCAGAACTGAATTGAGCACCCGCCGTGCGGATCGCGAAAAATTTGCACAGTGGGTTGCCCAATTTATTGAACATGGCGCGTCCAAACGTCCCTCATAATTTGACCATCCCCTCGGCGATCCAATGATCCAGAATGGCGAGCGCTGTTTCTGAAAACTCTGGATCGTTGATATGACAGTCCAACTCTATCAACTCTACATTTTTGGGGCGGCTCTCTCGCGTTTCTTGAATAAAAGCGTCCAACCCCTGTTTGTCGTGTAGCGGTGCGCCTTCTCGGTCCCATTCGTTGCAGCCTTGGGTCGGCAGGATGTAGGTTGTCTTGCCCTTCGCCCCCGCCAATCGTTCGTTGAATTCCCGCGCAACTTGGCGACGTTCTTCATCGTTCAATACGATTGAGGTGATCAGGCGATTATGGGCATGATTTTCGCGGTCTTGGAAGTGTGACGGGATGTCTTGCCATCCGATTAAATCGACCAAATCATAGCATGCAGGTGCAATAATTTGTGGTATCCCCGCTTTGCCCGCATTTGTCATGCGGTCGGGCCCAGCTGTTATGCCAGAGCCAAAAATCTGGTTACAGATTTCTTGGGGGGCAAAGTCCATCACGGCTGCAAATTGCCCTTGCGATGCAAGGGATTCAAACGCCCGTCCACCCATTCCAGTGGCGTGAAACACGGCCACCTCGAACCCGCGTTTTTCCAATTCTGGCTTAAGTGTCACCATGTAATGTAGGATCGTTTTGCCAAACGAGGTCATTCCGATCAGGGGTTTTTCGCGTTTGGGGGCCTCAACCGCGCGGGCGGCACCCAATACGGCGCCTGCGGCCTGGGACAGGGATGATTTGCAGATCGAATTCAAACCATACAATCCCCCTGCCCACAGGATCATCTGAACATCAGCGGCCAAACGTTCAGGGGGCAGCATTGCCGAAAATGAAACGGTGGAAACGATGTATTTTGGAACACCAAGAGGGAGCGCCTGACAAACATCCAATGCCAAGTCTGTTCCCATACTGCCGCCCAGAATGATGGCACCATGAATGCGACCCGCAAGATAAAGTTCGAGTGCCTTGGCCGCTGCGCCATTTGCCATGATCTGCATCGCGACGTTTTCGTCTTCGCTTGCAATTGCGGCCTCGATGCTGCTGCCACCGGTTTTCGCGATGTCGTGTTTTGAAATATCGGTGGGAACACTTGGATCACCCAGAACGCTGACGTCCATTGTTAAAACACCGCCCCCTTGGGCACGAATGCGATCGCACAGATAATTTAATTCGTCATCTTTTGTGTCATATGTTCCAATGACCAGGATCGTTTTATCAGACATAGAAATCCCCTTAATCGCTATTTTCGTTTCCCATGAATTGTTCTGACAAAAGCCGAGCGCGTTCAATAAAATGCCGTGATCGTGCCGCTGCATTTTCAATATTTGGACGATCAACGATCCAACCCACATAGGTCAGACTACGCAGCACAAGGAACATCATAACAAATCGCGGATCTAAATCCCGTCGTGTTCGATACCCCTCCATCAGTGCTTTGGCCTTATCTTGAAAATCATGGGTTTCGATTTGTTTCAACAGAATGGTCGCGATGTCGAATAATCGAAATCCAAAACCGCAGTCATCGAAATCCAAAAACGTGATTTCATTTTCATCAATCATTACGTTGTCAGGGATCAGGTCCGCGTGGATCAGGCCATAATCAAGCGTATCCTCTAAATGTGAAAGCGCCTCATTCATTTGGTCTTGGATTTGGGTAAAGATATAACGTTCATCAGGCAACAGATCAGGATTGCCCCAAAACCTTCCCCAAAACGGTTGCGGCCCAACGAGGCCAGCGCGGTCCCAAGAATGTCGTGAAAAGTTTTTGGGCGGGGTCCACGCATCCGCTGCATCATGGAATTTGGCCAGACGAAGACCAAGGTCATGATAGATTTGTGTGATCCTGTCGACACTCGGGTCCGATGACAAAACATCCGACATCGTTTGTCCCGAAACCCAACTAACTGCGGTGAAGTGATCGCCGTCATGAGCGATAACAAAACGATTATCTTTGGCGGCAATCGCATCGGGCACGCTGCAATTTGCTGCCTTCATTGCGTGCATCAAGCAGAGTTCGGATTCAATTCCCGCCGCATCCTGATACCCAGCTCGATGTTTGCGAATGACGATTTTGCCCTGCGCGGTTTCTGCGCAATAAATTGTGTTTTCACGTGCAGCAAGCAATTGAAAACTGTCCGGATCAAATTCCCAGTATTGCAGCAGTTCTGGACCAAGGCTGTCCATTACATTGTGCTTTCGACTTGGGTGAGGACATGATCAAAAACTTCGATCATGAGATCAGCGTTTTCCATGGAAAAGGGCATGGGTGGGCGCATTTTTGTGGTGTTGTAATGGATGCCCAATTTATTCATCAAAACCCCATTTTGGCGCATTAGATTTGCAGCCTGAATTGCGATGTCTGTCGCGGGTGTTTTGTTGGATTTATCCAGCACCAATTCGGTTCCAAAAAACAAACCTTTGCCGCGCACATTGCCAATGATTGGATGGGTTTCGGATAATCGCGAAAGCTCTGCCTTGGCATAGGTGCCAACTCGGTCTGCATTATCCATCAGGTTTTCAGTTTCAATAACATCCAATACTGCGTTCGCTGCGGCCACGGATACAGGGTTGCCACCAAATGTA
Organism: Rhodobacteraceae bacterium HIMB11; assembly: GCA_000472185.1. GTDB lineage: Bacteria > Pseudomonadota > Alphaproteobacteria > Rhodobacterales > Rhodobacteraceae > HIMB11. The sequence goes on from AVDB01000001.1 coordinate 290,239, forward strand.
TTGAAGTATCGGAATGATGTGCGAAACGCCGAAATGATATCATCCGTTGTGATAACTGCCGCAACAGGATGGCCGTTACCCATTGGTTTTCCCAGTGTGACGACATCGGGGGTAATTCCCTGATATTGATGACCCCACATATGCGAACCAATCCGCCCGAACCCTGGTTGAACCTCATCCGCGATGAGCAGGCCACCTGCATTTTTTACCGCCTTAACGGTTGGGTCCAACCAATTTTCAGGTAAATCTGGAAACCCCTCATTTGCAAAGAATGGACAAATCAGCAGCCCTGCAAACCCGATCCCAGAGCGTTCCAGATCATCAATGGCATTTTCCACATGACGCGCGAAATCAGCGGCATGTTGTTCAGGCGTCATATCATGTGGTGGGCGGTAACTGTCAGGGGCGGGAACAAAGCGAATATGGTCCGTTTGCGATGTGCTGGCCCGATTGGTCGATGAAAGGGCCGCAACCGCAGTTGTGTTACCGTGATAGGTGTGATCCGTCACAATAATTCCGCGTTTGCCCGTAACCGCCTCGGCCATGCGCAAGGCGATATCATTGGCCTCGGATCCCGTGCAAACCATAATCATACTGGACAGTGGGTCATCAAACTTTGCGGTTAAACGCTCTGCATATGACAGGATCCCATCGTGCAGATATCGTGTGTGGGTGTTTAGCGTGGCGGCCTGTTTTGCAATCGCCTCAACCACATGTGGGTGACAATGCCCAACATGGGGAACGTTGTTATAGCAATCAAGGTATTTGCGCCCATCTGCATCAAATACCCAAACACCTTGGCCGCGCACCAGATGAACTGGATCATCATAAAATAGGGACATATTTGGCCCCAACAGACGTCTGCGTTTATCGATCAGATTATTTGTCACGGCGTGAATACCTTAGATGAGAGCGTCGAACAGATTTTGATCGTGTGTTCATGATGCGGGTTTGGCGATTTTTTAAGTAGAAACCAAAATTCGTTGATGCGTGTTTGTTTGCGAATTTTTCAGCCTTTATTTCCCGACGCTCTGCCGAAACACGTCGGACATGCAGGATCAGAACCCCAACAATCATCAGAAACAGGATAAATGCGATTGGACGATCGATGAAATCAAGGGGTTCTTTCACACGCGCCATTCCTGCACGCAGCTTTACTTCCATAATACCACCCAACACCATTCCAAGGATAATGGGGACGACAGGCAGGCTAAGGCGTTTTAAGGCAAAACCAATTACCCCAAAAAGTGCCGCGATGATGCAATCCGTCATTGAATTGCGAAGCGAATACACCCCAACAAAGCTGAGCGTCAGGATGATGGCGCCCAAAAAGCGGTTAGGGATTTTTACCACGTTTATGATGCTGTTCGTCGCAAAAATCAGAAAGACCAAGACCAGTACATTCAGGATCAAAAGCGCGATATAGAGCGCCACTACGAAATCCATTTGATTGGCGAACAATTGCGGTCCAGGTACCACGTTGTGCACATAGAACACCGATAGCATCATGGCCGTTAACGCCTCACCAGGGATACCAAGAGCAAGCAGAGGCACCATGGCAGCAGCGGGCACAGCGTTATTCGCGGTTTCGGACGCGATTAAACCCTCGCTTGATCCGCGACCAAAATCCTCTGGCCGCTTTGAACTGCGCTGGGCATAGGAATAACTTAGGAACTGTGCGGTGAATTCCCCGACACCTGGGATCATGCCCATTGTGACACCAAAACTGCCCGAAACGGCAGCGATGCGTGGGTGCTTGGCCAATTCGCGTAATCCCTGCAACATCCCACCACGCAGTTTTGTAAGGCGGATTTTTTCATCATCCCCGTTCAATAGATAAAATGCCTGAGAAAGCGCAAAAAGCCCCAAGACCACAACAATCAGATCAATGCCACCTGATAAAAATGACTGATCGAACGTGTATCGTTTTGTGTATTTCACGGGCTCAAGTCCCACTGTGTTCAGGAGTATCCCAAAACAAACGAGCGCGGCCGCGATTAAGGTTTGTCCACGGTGTACAACAATCACCAAAATCAATCCCAGTAGTGCAGCCAAGAATATTTCACGCGATCCAAATAGGGGCGCAATTTTTGCCAAAGTCGGCGCAAACAAAATCAGACAGATCACCGAAAACACACCCCCGAAAAATGACGCAGAATAGGCAAGGGACAGCGCGCGCCGCGCCTCTCCTCGGGTGGTCATGGGGAAGCCGTCATAGGTTGTTAATGCATTGACTGCGGTTCCTGGTGTATTGATGAGGATCGCTGGGATCGCGCCGCCGTACATTGACGATCCGTAAATACCCAGCAATGTCGTTAAACCCACAATTGGATCCATGGAAAATGTCGCGGGCAATAGGATTGCAATTGCAACAGCAGGGCCGACACCTGGGATTGCGCCAATCACGACACCGCCGACAGATCCAACAAGCAGGGCAAGGATCACATCCCATCGCATCAGTATTTCTAAGGCTGAAACTAAAACGTCCATCGGTATCCTCAGAAATTAAGAATGAAGAAGCTGCGCAAGGCGTTTGGAAGGAACTCATAAATCGCACCACCTGGTATTTTTACCTCGAGGAACGATTTAAAAATAACGACAATACTGAAACCTATACAGGCGGCAAAGGTCATCATTTTTCTATTATGGTATCCTGCGCGATATGCAAGCGCAGGTAAAAATATGAGTGTGCTGATCAAATATCCTAGGTTTGGGACCACCCAAACATAAGCGATGAACCAGACACAGTATTCAATAACTTGTAACCACCGCTTGGCTTCTTGCAGATCAACGTGCAAAATCTTGCGCCGCGGCAGTCGCCACAAATGTAAGCCTGTGAAAAACACCATGCCCGTCAGGGCAATCATTGGCCAAAGTCGGGGTTGGGCGGCAAATTTGGTTTTCTTGATCCACTTTGTTTGATCGCCCAATTGCGAAATGAGCAAGATCGATAAAGCCAAAAACAGAAGCGCAAAAATCAATTGACCGCGAATGGGCCCTTTGAAACGACGCTCTTCAACGGAATCTCCGCGCATGTAACCTGCCCATGGTGGATGGGGTCGGGCAGGGCCCGACCGCCTTTGTTTAATCTAGCAATGCACCGATGCGGTCCATGGTTGCAATGTCGTTTGCAACGCGTGCCGCACTGTCATCTGCACCTTGCCAATAAACCAATGCACCTGTTTCTTTGGCAACGGCTTGTGCGCGGTCTGACATTACAGTTTCTTTGGCGACTGCGATGATCTTATCGCGCACATCCTGTGGTGTTTCTTTGCGAACAAACAGTCCGTTCCACAATGCGATGTTCAGCGCTGGATCCAGTTCACCAATCGCTGGGGCATCTGGCACCAATGGAATGCGCGAATCTGTGATTGATGTCAGAACCTTAACACTATCCAAACATGGCAGGATCAGTTGAAGGGTTGTGTTGATCACATCCGCATCGCCAGAGGCCAACGTGTTACAATCAAGTGCGTCAAATGCGGCGTCTGATCCCCACTCGAACCCTGCATTTTTTGCAAATGCTTTTGTAACTTGGGTCGGTGTCAATGGATCACCAAAGTGGCCAAGCGCAACATCGTTTGATTTTGCATATTCTGCCAGTTCTTGCATCGATGAATACGGCGCATCCCCTGCTGCTGCGATCACGAATGGGTAGGTCAAAAAGATACCAAGCGGGTCAAAGCGTTCGGGTGTCAGATCGTCGATCCCGATCTGGTGGCCGACAACAGGCACACCAATCACGAAAGAGCCGACCATGTATCCATCTGCAGGTGCGTTCGCTACTTCAATCGCGCCTGGGAACGGTCCGCCACCGCCGCCTGGCTTGTTAACGACTGCTGCTGATGTTCCGTATGCTGCTTGGAAATCCTCGGCAATCATACGTGTCAGCACATCTTCCAAATCGCCTGGAGGCCATGGAACGACGAAAGTTACGGGTTTTTCTGGATATTCTGCCATTGCGGTGCCTGCCAACGCAGACATTGCAATTGCCGCTGCTCCGCAAAGCAGTTTCGTTGCGGTCATAGTAGTCTCCCTGTTTACCATATCGGTTTATTATATGAACCAATGGTTCTTTTTCAGATTGACAGAGCCCGCGTCTTTCTGTCAACAAAAAACAGGGCCAACCGAAAAAGACACAACAAATTCACCTATCGCCGAACTAGCAGCAAGGGTAAATTCCATGGGAACAACATCTAAAGCACTGAGTTTGCTTAGATTGTTTTCGGGTAGTCAGCCTGAAATCGGGTTGACCGAATTATCGCGCCAATCGGGAATGAATAAGGCGACTGTTTATCGATTGATGAGTGATTTGGCAGAATATGGATTCGTGGAGCAAGTAGGTGCAGATCGCATGTATCGCATTGGTCCGGGTGTCATGCGATTAGCGGTTCTACGCGAAACAAGCGTTCCTTTGCGTAGTATCGCGAAAGAGCATGTGAGCGCCTTGGCCGAAGAGATTGGTGAGACTACACATGTGTCACAGGTATCCGGAGATGAATTGTCAACCCTGACATATGCCTACAGCACAAAGCACGGCACTCGGGTGACGATGGAGGACGCTGAACGTTTACCGTTTCATGCGACCAGTTCAGGGCTATCGGTTCTGGCTTATTCAAACGCAGCGTTGGTTGACTCTATTTTGTCCAAACCATTGGATAAACGGACACCTCAAACCATCGTGGATCCGCAGCAGATTAGAGATGAACTAAAGCGTATTTCCTTGCGCGGGCATGCGGAATCCGTCAGCGGATTTGAACAAGATGTCCACAGTGTTGCGGCACCAATATTTGCAGGCGGTGCAACCGTCTGTGGTGCCTTGGCTATTGCTGCACCTGTGGGACGCGTGAATGGGGCGTTGCGATCCAGGATGATCGCGGCCGTGCAGGAACGCGCTCGAATGATTACCGAAATGATGGGTGGCGCGATGCCCGTGTCACCTGATTCAGCCTAACGTGAAGGAGGCGCTTCGATGAAAGATTCAAATTATTTGAAAGAGCGGAATGCAAAGTCGATTTGGCATCCTATGGCGCATCCTACCGATAGCCTTAATAACCCCCCAACCATTGTTACAGAGGCTGAGGGGACGAGCATTTCCGATGTCGATGGTCATCAGGTCGTTGATGCGGTTGGCGGTTTGTGGAACGTGAACCTTGGGTATTCATGTGAACCCGTAAAGGCCGCAATCGCAAACCAGTTGGATCGCCTTCCCTACTATTCGATTTTTCGGGGAACGTCGAATGATTGTGTCATCGAACTGGGTGACATGTTACAAGATTTCTTTGCCCCTGACGGATTAACGCGGGCATTTTATACCTCTGGTGGATCAGATTCGGTTGAAACGGCGCTGCGGCTTTCGCGACAATACCATAAGATCAAAGGGCAAGAAGCGCGTACGAAATATCTGTCGTTGAAAAAGGGGTATCACGGTACGCATTTCGGCGGCGCATCTGTAAACGGAAATGCGAATTTTCGCACCGCCTACGAACCGCTGATGCCGGGATGTTTTCATATTCCCGCGCCCTATACCTATCGCAATCCGTTTAATGAAACGGACCCAGAACGCCTTGCGCAGTTATGTTTGCAAGCGCTAGAGGATGAAATTGCATTTCAAGGTGCCAATACGATTGCCGCGCTGATAATGGAGCCAATTTTGGGCGCAGGGGGCGTTATTCCGCCACACGAAAGCTTTATGCCAGGCGTTCGCAAAATCTGTGATCAACACGGCATCCTTCTGATCGCGGACGAGGTTATCACGGCCTTTGGGCGCACAGGGAGTTGGACAGGTTCACGTCACTGGGGTGTTAAACCTGATTTCATGTGCACGGCCAAGGCGATCACCAATGGATATTTTCCCTTTGGCGCGGTTATGATTGCAGATCATGTTGTTGAAGTGTTTGAGAGGGATACCGAGGGCAAAGCCGCCATTGGGCATGGTTATACGTATTCTGGCCATCCAGTTGGGGCCGCAGCGGCAATTGCATGTGTGACGGAAACACTGCGTTTGAATGTGAAAGACAACGCCGCCGCGCGTGGTCAGCAGTTGTTTGAAGGTCTGCAAAAACTGTATGATGACTTTGACGTGATTGGGGATGTACGTGGCGGACACGGTTTGATGTGCGCACTTGAACTCGTATCCGACCGTACAACGAAAAAACCAATTGATAAGGCGACACCAGTTAAGTTGCAAAAGGCCGCCTATGAAAGTGGTGCAATGATCCGCGTATCGGGACCGAATGTCATTTTGTCACCCCCCTTGGTTCTGACGGCTGAGGACGTGGATACAATTTTGGCGGCATTGCGGTCTGGGTTTCAATCACTCTAGATCGCGCAGATCATCAAGAATATCTAACAGCGTTTCAAACCGCCGTGGGCCAAGTTTATCGCGAATTTGCGCGGCAATTTCGGCGGCTTTTGCGGCATTATCATTGATGATCGCCTGACCCGAATCTGTGATTTTGATCACTGTGCGTCTGCGATCATTTCGGTGTTCGCGTCTTTCCACCAGTCCTTTTTGCGCCATGGATTGGACGATCCGTGTTTGACTGGGCAGCAAAAGAGCCGCATGTTTGGCCAGTTGAGAGGGTTCCAACGCACCATGTTCGTCCAAAACCCGCAAAACACGCCACTGTTGTTCGGTCAGGCCACTTTCGCTCAACATTTGACGAATTGGGGTCATCACATTTTCACGTGCTCGAATAAGCGCGATTGGCAATGACCGTTGTGTTGAGGGTAGCTGCTTCATAGCTGCATAATAACGATTGACTCAATTGATGCAATATATTTAACATGTTAATGATTGCGATGTTAAGGATATTTCAATGCCGCACTTGATGATTGATTATTCAGCGAATGTTGAACCAGACGTGGACGTGGGCGCATTATGTGACACTCTTCGAGACGTCGCGGCGTCGATAGATGCATTCCCATTGGCAGGAGTAAAGGTGCGCGCGGTGCGGGTTGACCATTATGCGATTGCAGATGGAAATCCCGAACATGGGTTTATCGATATTTCCATTCGTATCCGCGAAGGTCGTGATATGCAAACCAAGCAAAATGCAGCCCAGAAAATATTTGACGCGGCCAATGAATTTGTTGCGGACGTTATGCAGCGCCGATCGCTGGCGTTGTCCCTAGAGCTGCGCGATATCGATGCAGCGCTTTCACCCAAATTTGGATCAATCCGAAAATACCTGGAGCTATAAATGTCAGATTTAACTTCGAGTTTAGAAAAACTATCTGGATACCTTGAACGTTTTAAATCGACAGGTGTGTCGCACCATATCAATGGTAAAAATCTTTGGTCCAAAAGCGGTGATACATTTCAATCTGTTTCACCAGTTGATGAATCCTTTATTTGCGATGTTGCCAAAGGGGGTGCCGAAGAAATCGCATTGGCAGCTGACGCTGCGAAAAACGCGTTTCCTGCATGGCGTGATCTAACGGGAACCGAGAGGAAAAAAATCCTACACAAGATCGCGGATGGTATCGTTGCCCGCGCTGAAGAGATCGCATTGTGTGAAAGTTGGGACACAGGACAACCTATTCGATTTATGGCCAAGGCCGCGATCCGTGGTGCCGAGAATTTTCGGTTTTTTGCTGATCGTGCACCTGCGGCGCGCGATGGCCAAAGCCTGCCTTCTCCAACGCTTATGAATGTGACAACGCGTGTTCCAATTGGCCCTGTAGGTGTCATTACGCCATGGAATACACCCTTTATGCTGTCCACATGGAAAATCGCGCCCGCATTGGCCGCAGGTTGTACCGTTGTTCACAAACCCGCAGAGCTAAGTCCAATAACAGCCAGCATTCTGATGGAGATTGCAAAGGACGCAGGTTTGCCAGATGGGGTTTGGAATTTGGTAAATGGAATTGGTGAAGAGGCAGGCAAAGCCCTGTGCGAACACCCAGATATCAAGGCGATTGCATTTGTCGGCGAAAGCCGTACGGGCAGCCAAATCATGAAACAGGGTGCAGATACATTAAAGCGCGTTCACTTTGAACTGGGGGGTAAAAACCCTGTCGTTGTATTTGATGATGCGGATTTGGACCGCGCGTTGGATGCAGCGATATTTATGATTTATTCGTTGAATGGCGAACGTTGTACGTCGTCGTCCCGCTTGTTGGTCCAAGATACGATTGCAGATGCGTTCGAGGCGAAATTGATTGAACGCGTAAATGCGATCAAGGTTGGTCACCCCCTTGATCCATTGACCGAAGTTGGCCCCCTTATTCACACCGCCCACTTTAACAAAGTTTCCTCTTACTTTGATATTGCAAAGACAGATGGAGCAACAATCGCAGCAGGTGGTGCGCGTGACGGTGATGTTGGATTTTTTGTGAAACCAACCCTGTTCACTCATGCGACAAACGATATGCGTATCGCGCAAGAGGAAATCTTTGGCCCTGTCTTAACATCCATTCGGTTCACCGATGAAGATCAGGCGTTACAGATGGCCAATGATGTGAATTATGGCTTAACGGGCTATATCTGGACCAATGATCTGACCCGAGCACTGCGATTTAGTGATAAGTTAGAAGCGGGTATGATTTGGGTAAATTCGGAAAACGTGCGACACCTGCCCACACCCTTTGGTGGTGTTAAGGCCAGTGGCATTGGTCGTGATGGCGGCGATTGGTCGTTTGAGTTTTATATGGAACAAAAGCATATCGGATTTGCGACGGGGTCGCATACTATCCCAAAATTAGGAAAACTGTAATGCCCGTACCAGCACCCAATTTAAATCCCGATTTCAATATCGTCCGATTAAGTCATGTGGAATATAACGTACGCGATCTTGCTGCATCGCGGGCGTTTTATGTAGACACCCTTGGCCTGCAGGTCACACATGAAACAGAGGACGCCATATACCTGCGCGCGATGGAGGAACGTGGCCACCACTGTATCCATCTGATTAAATCTGATGCGGCATCTGTCGGCGTCTTGGGGTTTAAGGTTTGGGAAGACGCGGATCTGGACCGCCTAAGCGATTTTTTTACAGAACGGGGGCTACCTGTTGAATGGATCGAGAAACCGTTTTTCGGTCGTATTTTACGGTCGCGCGATCCATGGGGAATACCACTTGAATTTTATGCCAAGATGGAACGTCTGGCCCCGATCCATCAAAAATATGCGCTGTATCGGGGGGTCAAACCCTTACGAATTGACCACTTCAATATGTTTTCCAGCGATGTTGATGCATCCGTTAATTTTTATAACGACATGGGTTTTCGCGTCACGGAATATACCGAAGACAGCGAAACAGGTCGCCTATGGGCGGCGTGGATGCACCGTAAGGGTGGCGTGCACGACATTGCATTTACAAATGGCATTGGCCCCCGGCTTCATCACAGTGCGTTTTGGGTGCCGACACCGCTGAACATCATTGACTTGTTGGATTTGATGTCGACCACGGGATATGTCGCCAACATTGAACGCGGTCCTGGTCGTCATGGTATTTCAAATGCCTTCTTTTTGTATGTGCGTGACCCTGATGGCCACCGCATTGAAATCTATTGCAGTGATTATCAAACCGTTGATCCAGATTTGGAGCCCATTAAATGGGATTTAACCGATCCTCAGCGTCAAACATTATGGGGTGCCGCCGCACCGAAATCATGGTTTGAGGAGGGCAGCCTATTTGATGGCGCAACCCCCGTTGACCCTGTGTTAAAAGCGCAGCCCATAATCGCACCATAGGATCAGATATGAATTGGGATGGATACGAAAAATGGGTCAAACACCTTGGTGAGTGGGGCGCAGAATATCACAAAACACTGCGCAATCGCCCCGTGCGTGCGCAAACGAAACCTGGTGATATTGCACAGAAATTAGAGGAAAGCGCGCCTGAAACGGGTACTGACATGTCGGAAATCATGTCGGATTTCGAACGTATTGTGATGCCCGGGATGACCCATTGGCAGCATCCGCGCTTTTTCGCGTATTTTCCCGCAAACGCCAGCCCACCATCCATGTTGGCGGATATCATCACATCGACGATGGCGGCGCAATGCATGTTGTGGCAAACCTCACCCGCGGCAACCGAAATGGAAACCAAGGTTATTGATTGGTTGCGTCAGGCGATTGGTTTGCCAAATGCATTTCAGGGTGTGATCCAAGACAGTGCATCGGGTGCGACCTTGGCTGCGGTTCTGACAATGCGCGAACGTGCAATCGCATGGACGGGCAATACATCAGGCCTAAACAACAAGGGTCAATTACGAATTTATTGCAGTGATCAGGTGCATTCCTCGATTGATCGTGCGGTATGGATTGCTGGTATTGGTGCCGAAAACATTGTGCGTATCCCAAGCGCTGGGCCCCTATTCGCGATGGATTGCGATGCACTCAACCATGCGATTGAAACAGATATTGCCGCGGGCCATATCCCGATCGGTGTGGTCGCCTGTACGGGCGGGACTAGCATTGGTGCGTGTGATGATATTGCGGGCGTGATTTCCGTGGCGAAACGGCACGATCTTTATGTTCATGTCGATGCGGCATGGGCAGGGTCGGCCATGATTTGTCCCGAATTTCAAACGCTGTGGCGCGGTGTTGAACAGGCCGACAGCATTGTTTTCAACCCTCACAAATGGTTGGGCGCCCAATTTGATTGCTCTGCACATTTCTTGCGCAATCCTGATGATTTGGTCCGTACGCTGGCCATTCAACCCGAATACTTGAAAACGCATGGACAGGATGGATTGATCAATTATTCCGAATGGTCCGTTCCTTTGGGGCGGCGTTTTCGCGCGCTGAAGATTTGGTTTTTATTGCGCAGTTATGGCTTGGACAATTTGCGCGAACGCATTCGCAATCACGTCAATTGGTCGTGTGAGATTGCGGATAAATTCCGTGGCACCCCTGATTTTGAAGTCGTCACAGATCCAATTCTATCCCTGTTTACATTCCGATATGTCCCCGACACGGATCAAGATTTGGACATTTTGAATCAGAAACTTGTCGATGCAATCAATGATGATGGCCGCATTTATCTGACCCAAACGATCCACAAAGGACAAAAGGTTATTCGTTTTCAGGTTGGCCAATTTGATTGTGAAAAACAGGACATCGAAACCGCCTATGATGTCATATTGCAGATTGCAAAGGATATAACATGACCCATTTTGCCAGTTTTACAGCCGCCGCACAGCTTCATTTTGGCATTGTGACCGATGCTGGTGCGATTTCGATGAACGCAGCATTTCCACAATTTTCCTCCCTACAGGATGTTGTGGTTGCAGGTGCGTTAAAGGATTTGGCCAAGGCAGCAGTGGGGCGCGCAATTGATTTCAAACTGGACGATATTCAATATGAACTGCCCGTCGCACACCCAGAAAAAATTATTTGCGTTGGCGTGAATTTCCCAGATCGAAATGCCGAATACAAAGACGGGGTTGAGGCCCCGCCCAACATGTCGCTGTTCCCACGTTTTGCGCGCAGCTTTACATCCGCAGACGCGCCGCTGATCCGTCCACCTGAGTCTGAAAAATTGGATTACGAAGGCGAAATTGCGATTGTCATTGGAAAACAGGGTCGCCGCATTCCGCAGGATCAGGCCTATGACCATATCGCTGCGATCACGCTGTGTAATGAGGGGACGATCCGCGACTGGGTGCGACATGCCAAATTTAATGTCACCCAAGGTAAGAATTGGGAATCCTCTGGTGCCATGGGTCCGTGGTTGGTGCCATTTACGCATCCATCGCAGTTGGATGATATCCGCATTACAACACATGTGAACGGTGAACTTCGTCAAGACGATCGCACCAGCCGTATGTTGTTCCCGATCAAACGCCAGATTGAATATATCTCAACATTCACGACCCTGATGCCAGGTGACATTGTCATCACTGGAACACCGACAGGCGCAGGTGCCCGCCTAGACCCACCGCAGTTTTTGAAACCTGGCGATGTTGTAACGGTGACTGCTGAAGGGATCGGAACCCTAACAAACACGATTGCGGATGAACAGGCATGATGTCGCCCGCAGAAATTCGCGCCGCCGCCGAACAACTTTTCAAAGCAGAAGCCAAGCGGTCACAAATCGACATTTTATCGTTGGCACATCCGGATATGGATATGGATGACGCCTATGCCATACAGTCCGCCTTGGTGGATCATAAACAGGCATCTGGACGCAGCATCATTGGATGGAAAATTGGGTTGACGTCAAAGGCGATGCAATACGCATTGAATATAGATATCCCTGATAGCGGCATTTTGTTTGATGATATGGCGTTTGAAAACGGTGCACATGTTCCAGCGGGGCGTTTCATACAGCCGCGTGTCGAGGCAGAGATCGCATTTGTGATGTCAGATGATATCGCAGGTGCTGAGGTTTCGGGACAGGATATTATTGCAGCAACCGACTATGTCGCGCCAAGTTTGGAAATTTTGGACACACGCATAAAACGCAATGATCCAGCAACGGGAAAAACACGCACTGTGTTTGATACCATCGCCGATAATGCCGCAAATGCCGGTGTGGTACTGGGCGCAGAAAAACACGAAATAACGGATTTTGATCTGCGATGGGTTGGTGCCATTGTTCATCGTAACGGCGAAGTTGAGGAAACAGGCCTGGGTGCAGGTGTTCTAAACGATCCAGTTGAAAGCATGGTGTGGTTGGTGCGCCGCCTTGCGCAATATGGTCAAGGCCTGCGCAAAGGTGACATCGTCTTGTCAGGGTCCTTTATCCGACCAATTGAATGCCCCTCTGGTTCAAATATTGACGCAGATTTTGGTGCGTTTGGTCGTGTTTCAATCACGTTTGACTAACTATCTCTCGTCAACTGCTGTGGACCCTGTTAGGTGACGCGCATGGATACTGCGATGAAAATATTCTTGGTGGCGCCCCCATCCTTGGAACATGTGCTGTTGGAAGAAGTAGTTGAACTTGGCTTTTCCAGCGCTGAGGTCGTCAGCGGCGGTGTTGAATTTGACGGAAGTTGGCAAGACGTCTGGCGCGCCAACCTATGTTTGCGCGGCGCCACCCGTGTCTTGGTGCGGATGGGTGGCTTTCGGGCAATGCATTTGGCCCAACTTGATAAACGCTCACGCAAATTTCCGTGGGGTGATTTTTTGCGTACCGATGTTCCAATTCGTGTTGAAACAACATCGCGAAAATCACGGATTTATCATGCGGGCGCGGCCACACAACGCATTGAACGTGCCATAAACGAAACGGCAGGTGTTGAGATTTCGACAGAGGCCGAGCTGGTTTTAAAAGTGCGGATTTTTGATGATTTTTGCACATTCTCAATCGATACAAGCGGCCCCGCACTTCACATTCGCGGACACAAAAAAGCATTGAACAAGGCGCCCATGCGCGAAACGCTAGCGTCATTATTTTTGCGACAATTGGGATATGACGGATCACAGACTGTTGTTGATCCTATGTGCGGTTCTGGGACATTTCCAATTGAGGCGGCTGAGCAAGCGGCTGGTTTGTTCCCAGGACGATCGCGTTCATTTGCCTTTGAAAAACTTGCTTCATTCGATCAGTGCAAATGGGATCAACTGAAACAAAGCGCAAAGCCAAGGCAAGTTTTGGGCCGGTTTTTCGGATTTGATCGCGATATGGGGGCAATCCGCCTTTCGAAGGATAATGCCAATCGCGCAGCAGTTGGCGACATGATTGAGTATCAACATGCCGCGATTAGCGATCTTGAACCGCCAGATGCGCCTGCGGGAATTGTGATTATTAATCCACCCTATGGCGGTCGCATCGGTGAACGCAACATGTTGTTTTCGCTCTATGGGGCGATGGGTCAAACACTAAAAACGCGCTTTAAGGGTTGGAAAGTTGGCATTCTGACGACAGATGGCGGATTGGCCAAGGCAACGGGATTGCCGTTTTTGCCATCCCTGCCACCCGTGCCACATGGTGGAAAACGGGTGACGCTGCACCGTTCTGATCCGCTTTAAACAGACAATGTCGCGTTTACAGCGCGTTTCCATGCCGCGTAACGTTCGGAACGCATATCATCTGCCATATTTGGATTAAACTGCGCATCGCGTTGCCATGTTTTGGCGAACTCTTCCTGATTTGGATAAATACCCGCGCGATACCCAGCCAGCCAAGCCGCCCCAAGTGCCGTGGTTTCCAAGATTGTTGGACGATCCACAACGGCGCCCGTGATATCGGCCAAAAATTGCATCGTCCAGTTGGATGCAGACATCCCCCCATCAACGCGTACGACCTGATCCCCGCTGCTACCCCAATCTGATTTCATCGCATCCAACAGATCGCGCGTTTGAAACCCAACACTTTCTAAGGCTGCTTTTGCGAATTCTGCGGGACCACTATTGCGTGTCAGGCCAAAGGTTGCGCCGCGGCAGTCTGCGTTCCAGTACGGCGCGCCCAGTCCTGTGAAGGCAGGAACAATGATCACGTTTTGCATGGGGTCAGCGGTTTCTGCCAGCACCTGTGTTTCCCCCGCATTATCAATGATCTTTAGACCGTCACGCAGCCATTGCACCACAGCACCTGCAACAAAAACCGACCCTTCAAGCGCATAGGCTGGTTTGCCATCAAGCTGATAGGCAATCGTAGTTAGCATTTTGTTTGAGGAATGAACGGGTGTATCCCCTGTATTCAAAAGCGCAAAACACCCTGTTCCATAGGTTGATTTTAGCATACCTGGTTCAAAACAGGCCTGACCAACAGTTGCCGCCTGTTGATCGCCCGCGATCCCGAGAATTGGGATTTCAGCGCCGAACACATCATCTGACACCACGCCAAAATCAGCTGAACTGTCCATCACGGTTGGCAACATGCAGGTTGGAATATCCAATAGATCACAAATTTGATCAGACCATTTTCCGTTGTGAATATCATACAGTAATGTCCGCGCGGCGTTTGTGGCATCCGTTACATGTGATTGCCCACCCGTAATGTTCCAAACAAGCCACGAATCCACAGTGCCAAACAGGAGTTCGCCAGCTTTGGCCCGATCGCGTGCACCATCAACATTGTCGAGCAGCCATGCAACTTTGGTTCCGCTGAAATAGGGATCCAACAGCAAACCTGTTGTCGCGGTTACCATATTTTCATGATTGCCTGCACGCAGTGTTTCGCACATTTCGGATGTGCGCCGATCCTGCCAGACGATTGCGTTATGAATGGGTTGGCCCGTTGACTTGTCCCAAATGATTGTTGTTTCACGTTGGTTGGTGATCCCAATGGCCGCGATCTTCGCCGGGTTTATTCCGACGTCTGCAATGACATTTCGACAGGTTTCCAACGTTGTGTTTAACAAATCAAACGCATCATGTTCGACCCAGCCAGAATTCGGAAAATGTTGCGTAAATTCCTTTTGGGAAATGCCACAAATTTTCATGTCTTGATCGAACAAGATCGCGCGACTTGATGTTGTTCCCTGATCGATTGCCAATACAAATGTCATCTTTCAACTCCCTTTCCGTGGCGAGTATATGTAAGCAAGTAACGTTGTCCATATTGTTCGAATGTTGACGCTTGGCAAACTTAGATTATGCTGCTGAAAAAGAGGGTTACACATATGTCGATGTCCCTTAGGCATCCCGAAATTCTTGATCTCATAAGAGCGTCTGGCCATGTGGAAGTCGAGGAATTGGCGACACGTTTTGGCGTAAGCGTTCAGACCATTCGGCGCGATTTATCCGATCTTGCCGAAATGGGGCGGATCGAACGTGTGCATGGCGGGGCAATTTTGGCTTCTGGTACAGTGAATATCGCCTATGATGAACGCCGAAGCCTGAACAGTGACGCAAAATCAATTATCGCAAATTATTGCGCACAAATGATCCCAAACGAGTGTTCGGTTTTCCTAAATATCGGCACGACGACCGAGGCCGTTGCCAGACGATTGCAAAATCATAAGGGTTTGTTGGTTGTCACGAATAACATGAATATTGCGACGGTTCTGGGCGACGCACCAGAGGTTGATGTGATTGTTACAGGTGGTGCGCTGCGTCCCAGCGATGGTGGTCTTGTTGGTCCGTTTACCAATCAAACGATTAGGCAGTTCAAATTCGATTACGCAATTATTGGTTGCTCTGCGCTGGGTGAAGAAGGCGAGCTGTTTGATTTTGACGATCAAGAGGTTGAGGCAAGTCGCATCATTCTGCAATCTGCGCGGACATCGGTATTGGTTGCAGATGGTTCAAAATTTTTGCGCACAGCGCCGATCAAGATTGCTGATTTATCGGCAATTGATCATTTCGTTACCGACATTGACCCAGATAAGCGCGTGCGGCACGTGCTGGAAACATCAAAAACAACTTTGCATATCGCGGGTGAGAAATAGGGCGAACAATGGGTATTGGGATACGCATCTATTTATTGATTTTTTGGTTATGTTGCGTGCCTAATTTTGGTTTCGCAAGCGAACGACCCATCACTATTTTTGCTGCAGCAAGTTTGCAAAATGCAATTACGGAGCTTGCTCAGAATTATACCGATGAAACAGGTATTAAAGTTCACGTTTCTGTCGCAGGAACATCAACGCTGGCGTGGCAAATTCAACATGGCGCACCTGCTGATATATTCATTTCAGCAAACAATAGCTGGGTGGACCATCTGCTAAATCGCAATCTTTTGGACCCAAACTCGGTTTCAGTGATTGCCGAAAATGCGATAGTTTTGGTCGCGCGCGCTGGCGTGGACGCTCGTGTATCAATTTTAGAAGGTCAGTGGGGTGCAAACTCCCTAATCGCGACTGCGATTATCGGCTCAGTCCCCGCAGGAATTTATGCCAAAGAAGTGTTGGATTACTATGGCCTTTGGGACAGGCTGCAAAACCAAGTAGTGCAAACTGACAATGTTCGCTCTGCGCTTCGTCTTGTGGAATTGGGTCAAGTCGATTTTGGTCTGGTATATTTTAGCGATGCGGTTGCATCAAAGGATGTACAGATTGTCGAACAATTCCCCGTACACAGTCACAGTTCAATTGAATATCACGCGGCTCTTGTCGGAACAAAGTCGAGTCGCAATGTGCAAAACCTTTATGATGCCCTTGTGTCCGACAGGTTTGCCGACATTCTCCTGACAAATGGATTTGTGTTGCCGCAAAAATGATTATGCGGGTTCTGCTGGCAAAACATCTTTCAACGTCTGCGATTTTAGTGCCTGCATAAATGCTTTTAGTGCGTTGCCGTAAACGTTTGGCAGTTTGCACCGCCCCACCAATGGGCAATCATCCGCATCCCGCATACATTCAGCCAACGCAAAATCAGGTTCCGTAAGGGCCAATACCTCAGCCAAAGAAATACTCTCGGGTGAGCGTGCCAGTTTTAGTCTGCCATTTCGTCCACGATGCGCGATAAGTAGTCCAGAACGTGTCAGCGTATGTACCACTTTCATCAGGTGGCCACGTGAGACATTGTGAACTTGGTTTACGTCATCGATTGTAAAGCGGCCGTGTGGGTTTTGTGCCGCATAAATCAGCACGCGCATTGCAAGATCGGAAAACTGGGTAAGGCGCGTTTTAAATCACTCGCAAAAATTAATTACACAAATAGCAAATTTGTTGATCAGCTTTGTATCATTAATTTTAAAGGGGAAAATCACCTTCAATTCAAAATTGATCTGACATGATAATAAAAACTAATCATAATATACAAAATAATAAATTTTACTTTATCGCGCTGAAAGCCATAATGCCCCAGTGAAGCGCGCGGTGTGCTTTGGTGAGTCTTATATTTATTTGGAGAGCTTTCATGGACGGAAATACCCCTAGTGCCGGCAAATGCCCTGTCATGCATGTACAATCAAGCGTAACCTCTGGCGGTACAACAAACCGCGATTGGTGGCCTAATCAATTAAATTTGCGTGTTTTGCATCAGAACCCCGTGGCGGGAAATCCGCTTGGTGCTGATTTCAATTATGCAGAAGAATTTAAGAAGCTTGATTTGAAAGCCCTGAAACAAGATCTTTATGCATTGATGACAGACAGTCAGGATTGGTGGCCAGCGGATTATGGGCATTATGGACCGTTCTTTATTCGTATGGCGTGGCATGCTGCGGGTACTTATCGTACTGGTGATGGCCGCGGTGGCGCAAGCACAGGTGCACAACGTTTCGCGCCATTAAACAGCTGGCCTGATAACGGCAACTTGGACAAGGCGCGTCGCCTATTGTGGCCAATTAAACAAAAATACGGCAAACAAATTTCTTGGGCCGATTTGTTGGTTCTTGCGGGCAACGCTGCGCTTGAGTCTATGGGTTTTAAAACATTCGGTTTTGCCGGTGGTCGCGCCGATATCTTTGAACCAGAAGAAGACATCTATTGGGGTGTCGAAACAGAATGGCTGGGTGACAAACGCTATTCCGGTGAGCGTGATTTGGAAGATCCACTTGCGGCCGTACAAATGGGTTTGATCTATGTGAACCCAGAAGGTCCAAACGGAAATCCAGATCCAGTCGCGTCTGGCCGTGATATTCGCGAAACCTTTGCGCGCATGGGCATGAACGACGAAGAAACCGTTGCATTGGTTGCGGGCGGTCACACATTCGGTAAAGCGCATGGCGCAGGTGATCCGGTCCATGTTGGTCCAGAGCCAGAAGGCGCCGCGATTGAGCTGCAGGGCCTTGGTTGGATGAGCACGCATAAATCTGGCAAAGGCGTCGACGCAATTACCAGTGGTGTTGAAGGTGCATGGACATCAAAGCCAACTGAATGGGATATGGGTTATTTTGATGTACTATTCGGTTATGATTGGGAACTAACCAAGAGCCCAGCAGGTGCACATATCTGGCATGCCAAAGATCTGAAAGAAGAAGATCACGCACCAGAAGTTGATGGTTCTGGCAAGCGCGTTCCAATCATGATGACCACAGCGGATATGGCAATGCGCATGGATCCAGCGTACGAAAAAGTATCACGCCATTTCCACGAAAACCCAGATGTTTTCGCGGACGCATTTGCACGCGCTTGGTTCAAGCTGACTCACCGCGACTCTGGTCCGAAATCACTATACCTAGGTGAAGAAGTCCCTGCAGAAGATTTGATTTGGCAAGATCCTCTACCAGCGGCCGATTACGATCAAATCGACGATGCAGATATCGCGGCACTGAAAGGTGACATCGCAGCGCTGGGTCTGTCTGTTTCTGAAATGGTTGCGACAGCTTGGTGTTCTGCTTCTACTTTCCGTGGTTCGGACAAACGCGGTGGTGCAAACGGTGCGCGTATTCGTTTGGCTCCACAAAAAGATTGGGACGCCAACGAACCTGCGCAGCTGGCAAAGGTTTTGACCGCACTGGAAGGTGTTCAGGCAAAGTTCAACGGTTCTGGCTCGAAACAAGTTTCAATGGCGGACCTAATCGTGTTGGCGGGTAATGTTGGTGTTGAACAGGCGGCGAAAGCAGCAGGTCATGACGTAACGGTACCGTTCGCGGCTGGTCGCGTTGATGCTGAGCAAGAACAAACCGACGTAGACAGCTTTGCGGTTCTGGAACCGATTGCAGACGGTTTCCGCAATTATCAAAAGGGTGCTTATACTTCATCAACGGAAGAGTTGTTGTTGGATCGTGCGCAACTGTTGACACTGACAGCGCCTGAGATGACTGTTTTGGTTGGCGGTATGCGTGCAATGGGCGCAAACCACGGTGGTTCAGCTGCGGGTGTCTTGACAGATCGTGCAGGTGCATTGTCGAACGACTTCTTTGTCAATCTTCTGGATATGGCGACCGAATGGTCAGCAACAGATGAAACAGGAAACCACTTTGCAGGTCGCGATCGTGCATCTGGTGACACCAAGTGGACTGCGACACGCGCTGATTTGGTCTTTGGGTCAAATTCGCAGCTTCGTGCCATTGCTGAGGAATATGCATGTGCAGATTCGGGTGATATGTTTGTTACCGATTTCGTTGCGGCATGGGCCAAAGTGATGAATGCAGATCGCTTCGACCTTGCATAATCCATAGTAATTTATGCGATTAAGCGCTCCAATTTTTGGGGCGCTTTTTTATTTCAGGCACGATATTGATCAATTTGCCCATAAACTCGCAGAGTTCATAAAACTGTTACAAAGCTGTCGCAAAAGCATAACAAAGCATTCTTAAACCTCGAGGGGCAAAGCGCAGGATGCGTTCCAAGGTGAAAGACCGTTTAGGAGAATAATATGTCTTTTGTAAAAGCTACAGTCGCAGCAATCGCAGTTGCAGCAGTATCAGCAACATCAGCGGCAGCACGTGATCAAGTTCATATCGCAGGTTCATCAACAGTACTTCCATATGCTTCAATCGTTGCAGAAGCATTTGGCGAGAACTTTGACTTCCCAACACCAATCGTTGAAGGCGGTGGCTCTGGTGCAGGCCGCAAGCGTATGTGTGAAGGTGTTGGTCTAAATACAATCGATATCGCGAACTCATCATCATTGATGAAAGAAGAGCAATGGGCAACTTGTGAAGCGACTGTTGGCAAAGTAACCGAAGTTCGCATTGGTTATGACGGGATTACATTCTCAACACGTCTTGAGAACACAGGTTTTGAAGATCTAACCCCTGAACAAATTTACCTTGCGCTATCAGATAAATCTGAAGCGGCCACATGGGCAGATGTTGATGCATCCCTGCCTGCCTTGGCGATTAAGGCATTCATTCCTGGCACAAAGCATGGCACGCGCGAAGTATTTGAAACAAAAGTTATGTTGGCAGGATGTAAGGCCGTCGGAACCTATGACGAAGTCTTTGCCGCAAATGGTGGCGACAAAAAAGCAGCTGAAAAAGAATGCTTCAAAGTGCGCACAGATGGCGCATCTGTGGACATCGACGGTGATTACACAGAAACATTGGCGTCGCTGGATGCCAACCCAGAGGGGATCGGTGTCTTTGGCCTGTCATTCTTGTTGAACAACACAGACAAACTTTACGCGGCGAACATCAACGGTGTTGAACCATCAACAGAAACAATCGCATCTGGTGAATACCCTGTGTCGCGTCCATTGCAGTTCTACGTAAAGAACGCGCATGTTTCGCAGGTACCAGGCATGAAAGAGTATTTGGAATTCTTCGTTTCTGACGAAATTGCGGGTCCTGATGGCCCATTGGCCGAGTATGGCTTGGTATCAGACCCAGAGTTGGAAGCGACACAAGAAATGGTTGCTGAAATTAACTAAACGCGTGTAATACGCGGTGTGAGAAGCATGCAACAGCATGCTTCTCATTTTTGTAATTATGGGACGAGCAAAAACATGACGCTGGTGACTGTTCTTTACGCGATTTGTATCATCTCTGCAGTTGCGTTTTTTGCGTCACGCGCACGGGCATTATCGTCCGTTTCAGGCGATCAAAGAAAACTTCATTCATTGCCGCAGTATTACGGCACAAATGGGCTTTTGCTGTCCCTGATCCCTGCTCTGATTCTCTTACTGATTTGGACCTATCTTCAGTCGCTTTTTATTGAAAATCATGTGGCGGAGTTAATCCCATCTGCATTGATCACTGAAAACGCGAATATAAATTTGTTGATGAGCGAAGTGGAACGCCTGAGCGACGGCCTGAAAATGGTTGTTTCCACCGGTTTGATGTCCCTTGATGCATTATTGGCCACCACCAACGACCTGACAGTGATCGAGGCAGCGTTGAAGCAAGCTGATGTTTTCCTATCGGGCGACATTCGCCCTGAAATCATGTCTGCTGCGCAAACGCGCTATGTTCTTGAAACCGATGGCAATCAATACCGAAATTGGGTGGTTATCGTCGTTTCGATCATCGGTTTTGCAACCGCATTTTTACAGGCAAAGCAGGATTTCCGCGCGCGGAACCAAGTTGAACGTATCGTTTTGTTGATCCTTGCGTCCGCTGCGACACTGGCGATTTTCACAAGTGTTGGGATCGTTCTGTCAATGGTGTTTGAAGCATCACGTTTCTTTAGCATGCATGAATGGACAGACTTCTTTTTCGGCTTAGTTTGGGCGCCGTCATTTAGTCATGGTAGCCAGTTGTCAATTCTGCCGCTCTTGTGGGGCACGCTCTATATTTCGTTTGTGGCGCTTTTGGTCTCGGTGCCGATCGGTCTTTATGCGGCGATCTACTTGTCAGAATACGCTTCGAAACCCGTCCGCTCTGTTGCGAAACCACTACTTGAAATCTTGGCGGGTATTCCCACAATTGTTTATGGATTGTTCGCGCTTACAACGTTCGGACCGTTTCTGCGCATGTTTTTCGGCGATGGCGGGTTTTTGGGCGTTGAGTGGATGTCCGATTCACGTTCTGTCATAACCGCAGGGGTCGTCATGGGAATGATGCTGATCCCGTTTGTATCCTCCCTATCAGATGACATCATCAATGCGGTGCCTCAATCATTGCGGGATGGTTCATACGGGTTGGGTGCCACGCAATCCGAAACAATTCGCAGCGTAATTTTGCCAGCGGCCCTTCCTGGTATTATTGGTGCGATCCTGTTGGCAACATCGCGTGCCATTGGTGAAACAATGATCGTTGTGATGGGCGCAGGCGCGGTGGCAAAGTTTGCGGGCAATCCGCTTGAGGCGCTAACAACAATCACAACACGCATCGTTAGCCAATTGACGGGTGATTTGGAGTTCGACAGTCCAGAAACACTTGTGGCGTTTGCCTTGGGTCTAACCCTATTTGTTCTCACGCTGTGCTTGAATGTCCTTGCCCTATACATCGTTAGAAAATATCGGGAGCAATACGAATGATGAACGACGTCCCATCAAAACGCTCTCTCTACGACATTTCTGAGCGTACCAAAAAACGCAACGCTGCCGAGGGGCGCTTTCGCCTTTATGGAATTATTGCAATTGCCATTGGTTTGCTGATGTTGTTGGTGCTGGTCACCACAATTATTTACCGTGGAACAAGCGCGTTTCAACAGACGTTTATCACCTTGGAAGTCGAGCTTTTGGAAAAGAAGCTTGATAAAAAAGGCAATCGAAACATCGACGATATTAAAAAGGTTTCGACATTTGGATATACGCCCCTGCTGGCAACCGCGATGCAGAACGCCTTGAAGGAAAACGGGATTGAAACCGACCTTAAGAAAAAAGCGCTAGGCGGTATGATTTCAAAAAGTGCGGCTGCACAAATGCGCAAATATGTTTTGGCCGATCCGTCGGTCATTGGGACGACTGTGGAATTTCGCTTTCTAACGAATGGTTGGATCGACGGATATCTTAAGGGGCGCTATACGCGTGAAAGTGTCGAAAATAGTAAATTCGCAAGCGCTGCGCAGTTTGATCTGACTGACAAACTGGTTGAAATTGGGGTTATTGAAAAGAAATTTAATCTTGATTTTATTTTGGGCGCGGACTCCTCAGATCAGCGGCCAGAGGCAGCAGGCATTGGTGTGGCGATGGTAGGGTCGCTTTACCTTATGTTGGTTGTGCTGTTCCTATCACTGCCGTTGGGTGTTGCCGCGTCCATCTATCTTGAGGAATTTGCAAAGCAAAATATTGTGACGGATATCATCGAAATCACAATTTCAAACCTTGCAGCAGTTCCATCAATTGTATTCGGCATTCTGGGATTGGCGGTCTTTATCAATTATGTCGAATTGCCCCAATCAACACCGATTGTTGGTGGTTTGGTCCTGACCCTTATGACAATACCGACAATCATCATTTCAACGCGTGCGTCATTAAAATCTGTACCCCCCAGCATTCGCAGTGCGGCACTCGGTTTGGGCGCATCCAAAATGCAAACGGTGTTTCACCACGTCCTTCCGTTGGCAGCACCGGGCATTTTGACGGGTACAATTATTGGCATGGCGCAGGCACTTGGCGAAAGTGCACCATTGTTGTTGATTGGGATGATCGGATACATCGCAACCAACATGCCGGGATCCGTGGCCGAGGGTCTGTTTTCACCGAATTCGGCGATGCCAGCACAAATTTACGAATGGGCCAAACGTGCCGACCCTGCATTTATCGAACGGGCATGGGGCGGTATTATCATCCTACTGATTTTCTTGTTAACGATGAATACCTTAGCTGTGATTTTACGCCGCCGGTTTGAGCGTCGTTGGTAATCGCGTTAACTTTGGATTCCATTTAGGAAACGCGTCAGGTTGATCCCCAAACTGTCGCTGATATAGCCCCCCTCTTGCACCATGAGGCAAGGCAGGCCAGCGCGAGCAATGCGCGCGCCGATGCGTTCAAAGCCGTCTTGGGTAATGGCCAATCCTTCAAATGGATCATCGATTGATGCATCTAGGCCAAGTGCCACAACGATGACATCACTTCCAAAATTACGTGCGCGCGCAAGGCCAATATCAAGCGCATTCAGAAAATCATCGTCGCCCGTTCCCCGTGCAAGCGGCAGGTTTAGATTGTACCCCAAACCCTGACCTTCACCCTTTTCCTGTTCGTAGCCCCAGAAAAATGGGTAAAACCGTTCGGGATCGGCGTGTAACGATACGGTCAACACGTCGTCGCGGCGGTAAAAAATACCCTGTGTTCCATTTCCATGATGCACATCGACATCCAGTATTGTTGGGCGCATTCCGTTCGCCAATAAATACTCTGCAGCGATTGCCGAATTGTTCAAAAAACAAAATCCACCTGCCTGATCAGCATAGGCGTGATGCCCGGGGGGACGGGATAAGGCGTAGGCATTTTGGCCACCCTTGGCGATGAAATCAGCGCCGTTAAGGGCACTTTGCGCGGACCAATAGGCAGACTTCCATGTGTGCTCCGCGATAGGACACGCCGTATCCGCCTGATGATATCCCGCCTGACCGACTGCGGAACGGGGATAGCCATCTTCGCGTGCTCTGGGATGGATATTTGGAACCACCTCTTCGCCGCCACCGGGAATGCGCGTCCAGCGTTCGTGTATATTTTCCAAAAAGGTCAAATATTGGGGCGAATGGATTTTCGCGATATGACTTATCCCCATGTCTGTTGGTTCGGCAAACACACATCCAGCATCTCTAGCGCCTGCGCTTAGTATCTCAACACGCTTGGGCTGTTCGGGGTTTGGTGCAATTGCACCCGAACGCATAAAATATTTTGGATCATGCTCTATTTGACGGGAATCAAGAAACGCTTTCATATCCACTCCGTTTTAGGTGAACGCTATCCTTGAGTTCGATTTCGGGTCAAGGGATAGGTTCGCAGCATTATCAGACCAAAAACGCTTCGCCGATGCAAAATTTATGAATTAGAAATTGAAGTCCACTGAATTTGTGCGATCTTAATCATGAATCCACAAAGGAATTGGGTGATATTATGCAAGGTTTTTTATCCGCTTCAGATTGCGATTTGGATGCATTCAAAGCGCTTTGTTCACAAAATTTAGACCCCAAAGATGTACCACATTCCGCGGTGATTAACGCCAATGTGCCAATTTACGATTGCGCCGCGCTTGCCGAAAACATCGATTCCGACGAAGGACGGCGGAAAATCATGGCGGAATGGTCCAAGGTTTTGATGGATCTATCGGGTGTTATTGTTTTGCGCGGTGCTTATAAAAATACGGATGCAATCGATGCAGCGAGCGACGTTTTCCATCGTATCATTGCTGACGAAATAGAAACTGCAAAATCCGGTGCAGATCACTTTGCGGCATCTGGTGCGAATGATCGTATTTGGAATTCACTGCAAAAGCTTTGTTTGAATGCGCCTGACGTGCATGTGAATTATTTTGCGAACCCATTTGTGGATGCCGCGTGCGAAGCTTGGCTTGGTCCGCATTATCAGATGACTGCGCAGGTGAATTTGGTCCGGCCCGGTGGTCAGGCACAAACGGCGCATCGGGACTATCACCTAGGGTTTCAAAGCGTTGATAAATCCGTGCAATTTCCAGGTCATGTCCATCAATTATCCCCAGTTTTGACGTTACAGGGGGGAATTGCACATTGCGACATGCCGATTGAAAGCGGCCCAACCAAATTATTGCCGTTTTCACAGAAATATCTGCACGGATACCTTGCGTACCACCAAGAGGACTTCAAAGAGTATTTTGAGCAAAGCTACGTGCAACTCGAACTGAATAAAGGCGATGTCATTTTCTTTAGCCCGGCTATTTTTCACGCTGCGGGCGAAAATAAGAGCGCGGATATCCAGCGCATGGTCAATTTACTTCAAGTATCCTCTGCATTTGGTCGCGCGATGGAAAGCATTGACCGTGACGCGATGTGCCGCGCGGTTTTCAAATCATTGAAAGACGCGCAATTGACACCTGCGCAACAGCATGCCGCAATTGCAGCCACCGCCGAAGGCTATTCGTTTCCAACCAATCTAGACAGTGACCCACCCATCGGTGGTCTGGCGCCAAAAACACAGGCGCAAATTTTGACGGAAGCAGTTGATCAAGGCATGGTAAATTCGGAATTTGAAAATCTGCTTGATGCCCTAAATCACCGCCGTGACCCGTGATGAATTCTGCAATGAAATTTCAGTAGAAATTTGGCCACATCTGACGTTATCAATGCACAGCAACAGCGTTTCGCGCTACTTACTAAGGATCACCGCATGACAGTTAAAATTGGAATATCTCCAATTGCTTGGCAAAATGATGATTTGCCTGATTTGACCAAAGATTACACAATGGAGCAGGCCCTAAAAGAGTCGCGTGAAATTGGATATACGGGGGTCGAACGCGGGCAGCGTATGCCGCATGATACCGACGGTCTTCGTTCCTTTTTGGAAAAATATGACATAGGCCTGTGCGGCGGCTGGTGCAGCGGTAACCTGCTGAACAACACCGCGTCTGAAGAATGCGACGCCGTTCAGCAACAGGTTGATCAATTTATCGCGCTGGATGCACCCTGTATCGTCTTTGCCGAATGTTCAAACACGGTGCAGGGCATGATTGACGTTCCTGTCAATGACCGTCCGCAATTAATGCGAGATGAAATAAAGGTCTACGCCGAAAAATTGACCGAGGTTGCGAAATGGATGCAAGATCGCGGCATGCCGATGGCTTATCACCACCACATGGGATCCATGATCGAAAGCGAGGATGACGTAAATTGGTTGATGGAATTTTCTGGTGCCGAGGTAAATCTGTGTTTTGATACGGGCCATTTGCTATTCGGTGGCGGTGATATTGCCCGTACAATGGATCGGTGGATGGACCGCATACATCATGTGCATTTCAAGGATATCCGTCCCGAAATCGTCAAAGATGTTCGTGAAAATAACCGTAGTTTCCTTGATGCCGTGATCGCGGGCGCATTCACTGTACCAGGTGATGGATGCATCGATTTCTTATCCGTTGCGAAAAAACTTAAGGCAGCAGATTACAACGGTTGGATTGTTGTTGAGGCGGAACAAGATCCAGCAAAGGCGCCACCATACGAATATTCACAAAAAGGCTATCAAAACATCTTAGATGTTTGTGCAACAGCAGGGTTAGAGATCAAACATGAAACGTGAAATTCACATTGCGGGGCAACCCGAAAATAAAATCGGACTGGAAAAATTGCGCGTTGGCGTTTTGGGCATGGGTTTCATGGGCGGAACACATACGCAGGCCTGGCAGCGTGGCAAGGCAACATTCAATTGGCCAATTGATGTCGAATTGGTAGCCCTGTTTGACACGGACGAAGACACGCGTGATCTGCATGCAAACCGTTTTGATTTTCAACGGGTCACAGGTGATTGGCGCGAAGTCTGCGAAGCAGATGATATTGATGTTGTAAGCATTTGTACGCCGAATTTTACCCACTGGGAAATGGCCGAGGCGGCTGCGAAATCTGGCAAACACATTTGGTGCGAAAAACCAATGGCGACATCGATGGCGGATGCACGGGCAATGGTGTCAGTGGCGCAGGAACATGGTGTAAAAACCATGCTTGGGTATAACTACATGAAAAGCCCAAGCCTTTTGGCGATCAAAGACCTGATTGCATCGGGCCATATTGGTGAAATCACCCACTTTAACGGTATCTATTTAGAAGATTTCATGTGCGATCCAAATGTTCCGCATTCTTGGCGTTTGACCAAAAAGGGTGGTGGCAAGGGCGCGCTGGGTGATATGGGCAGCCACTTGATCAGCATGGCAATCTGGCTATGTGGTCCGTTCAAAGAGGTGGTCAGTCGATTGCAAACCATTCACACCGAACGCCCCGATGCATCCACGGGTGAAATGCGTCAGGTTGAAACGGATGATCAGTTTTCCGCACTTGGCACATTTGAAAGCGGCGCTTTGTTCACGATGCATACATCATGGTTGGGGCAGGGTCACAAAATGAACCTTGGCTTTGAAATCACAGGAACCAAGGGTGCGATTAAATTTGATCAGGAACGAATGGGCGAATTCCAACTGTTCGAAATGGACGGCAATTCCGAAATGTCCACCAACGGTTATAAAACAGTTTTGATCGGACCATATCACCCATTCTTTGGTAATTTCTGTCCAGCACCTGGGCATCATGTTGGTTTCAATGAAATGAAAATCATCGAAGTTGGTGCATTTGTTAAAGCAATCCTTGAAGACGATCATGCCTATCCAAACTTTAAGGATGGCCTGCTGTTTGAAACAGCGATCCAAGCCATCCAAGATTCAAGCGATGAGGGGCGTTGGATAACGCTTTAGTGGTATGTCGAGACCTGAGAACATTACAGATGAAGAATGGCAGGTGCGCTGCGATTTGGCGGCGTGCTATCGCCTGTTTGTCAAATTTGGGTGGACTGATTTAATCTTTACCCACCTAAGTGCGCGGGTACCTGGGACAACAGACCAATATTTGATCAATCCCTACGGCCTGTTGTTTGACGAAATCACAGCGTCTAACCTGATTACGGTGGATTTCGACGGAAACGTTGTTCAGGGGGATTACCCGTACAATCAGGCGGGTCATGCCATTCACACCGCAGTTTTGAGTGCGCGGCCAGAGGTGAACGTCGCACTCCACAGCCACACGCGGGCAGGTGCGGCGGTATCTGCGATGGGCGAGGGGTTGTTGCCACTGTCGCAGCACGCCATGGAAATTTTGGGTCTAACGTGTTATCATCCCTACGCTTATGCGCCTGACAGCGAAGAAGAATGTCGCAGGTTGGCGCGTGATCTGGATGATAAATGGCTTATGATCATGCACAATCACGGTTTGCTTGCCGCAGGGCGCACCGTGGCCGAGGCATTCTATTATCTTTACATCCTAGAGGCCGCCTGCAAAATCCAAGTGGATGTTTTAAGCGCCTCATCAAAGCCAATACTTCCAGATCAGGATGCAATTGAGTCACTCACCAAATACACCGCTGTACCTGATGAAGGTCCGCATGAGTATGTAAACGTTACTTGGGATGCGATGATCCGAAGTTTGGAGCGTTTGGGCGTTAAATGGGTGTAACGAGCAGGCTGCAATTTTCAGCAAATCTTGGATTTTTGTGGACCGAACTGCCGATTGATCAGGCAATTCAGCGCGCCGCTGAAGCGGGCTTTCATGGTATCGAGTTGCACTGGCCCGAACCCGCCGACATTTCAAAAATCAATTCCGCGCTTACGTCCACAAACCTGCCATTGCTTTCCTTAAACACCGTGCCTGGAACGAAACAGGATGGCGATTTTGGCCTATGCGCGTTGCCAGATCGTAGAGGTGAGGCCAAAGCTGCGATTGATCTAGCAGTTGATCAGGCGCACGTGCTTAACGCGAAATTTATCCACGTCATGGCGGGCAAGGCCTCAGGCCCGGACGCCCATGAAACCTTTGTCGAAAATCTTGAATATGCGTTGGACATTACGCGGGGTTTGGGTGTTCAGATATTGATTGAACCCATTAATTCGTATGACGTGCCAGAGTATTTTTTGAAAACTGTTGATCAGGCGATTGAGATCATTAATGAAATTGGGTCGTCCGATCTAAAATTGATGTTCGATTTTTATCATGTTGATCGCCAGCAAGGAAGCGCAATAACAAGATTTCAGGATGCGTTAAACTTTGTGGGTCATGTTCAATTTGCATCGGTACCAGATCGTGCATCGCCTGATCATGGCGATTTAGACTTTGATAAAGTTTTCAAAGTATTGGATGCACATTGGAGCGGTTTTTGTGGCGCTGAATACCGACCTGATGGACCTACGGATGCGTCACTTCAGTGGTTGCAAAACCTTAATTCTGACCGCGATAAAGCCAGCGAACAAGGATAAACGCCACATAGGCGCCGCACAGTTCAGCCGGGATAAACATCAATAATTCAATTGGGCGTATTCCCGCGAATGTATCTGACAAGGAACGTGCAATCGCAACTGCGGGGTTGGCGAATGATGTTGACGCGGTGAACCAATAGGCGGCCGAAATATAAAACCCAACCAACATCGGAATAGATTTCGAATTCTGCGAAATTGCGGTGAAAATCACAAACACCAACCCAAAGGTCGCAATAATTTCACTGATACAATTCCCAAATCCACTGCGGTCGACAGTCGATATTTGTAGAATTGGCACCTCAAACATCGCGTGCGCGGCCCATGTACCCAATATGCCGCCACAAACCTGCACTATCATATAAAGCAGGGTCATTTCCCCCGCTAAATCACCGCGCAGATAAAATACAAATGAAACTGCAGGGTTAAAATGTGCACCAGATACGGGGCTAAAAATCGTGATCAACACGAATAAAATTGCGCCTGTCGCTATGGTGTTCCCAAGGAGTGATATCGCCACATCATTCGATAGAGCGGCCGCCATGATGCCTGATCCAACGACCGTCGCGACCAACAACAGCGTGCCCAAACCCTCGGCCAAGAGCCTGCGATTGAGTGAAAATGGATGATCCAACGTTCTGTTCCCCTAGTTCCAGAACGGGTGATGCACGATGTTAAGGAATTTGTACATCTTAAATGCAATATAATTAGGAACTGTAGTTGCTACCTTCTTCATCCAAGATTGCTTTGAGTTCAGAAAAATGACTTTCCGCTTGATCTGGATAATCGTCAAGTTCGGCGGCCGTTTTTGCCGCGATATCATGGGGCAGTTCCCTAAGCGGTTGACCCGTTTGCAGAGCACGAATGTAGGTTTCTGCGGCCCTTTCAAAGTAATAAAGGCGGTTAAATGTATCGGCCACGTCCTTGCCCAAGACCAAAACGCCATGATTTCCCATAATCATAACCTTAATTTTTGGGTCCTGAAGCATCCCTGCGCATCGTATGCCCTCATCTTCAAAGGCCAATCCTCCAAAGCTTTCGTCGATGACATATCGTTCGTAAAAAATAGCCGTATTTTGATCGATTGGTGGCAAACGACTATCCGCAAGGGAAGCGAGCACGGTGGCGTGGATTGAATGCACGTGCATAACGCATTTTGCATGTGGACATTTACGATGAACAGAACCGTGCAACCCCCATGCTGTCGGATCAGGTGCGTCTGGTTTGTTCATGGTATCTGGATCATTTGCATCCAATAGCAACATATCAGATGCCTTGATGCGGCTGAAATGTTTTTGATTGGGGTTCATCAGAAACTGGGTGCCATCGTCATTCACTGACAGGCTAAAGTGGTTTGCAACTGCCTCGTGCATATTTAATCGCGCAGCCCAGCGAAATGCAGCGGCAAGGTCAATTCGTTCCTGCCAATAAAGTAAATTTTGACCGTCCATCGTTAGCCTCCAGATTTTGGCAAATATGTGATCAGCAGTTTTTCCAGTCAATCCAAAGTTTATCTGGACACCATGCTCACCTGTCCCGCAATGTATGACAGGTTGGATGCTATTTTGGATGGGGACGACATGCTGGTCTTTCTAAAAACACTTCATTTTATTGCACTGTGGGCGGCAGGCGGCCTTGGGGTTGGTGGATGGGTGCTTCAACATGTTCATAAACGCAATGGACAGCGTCCCTCGGTAGAGGTGGTTCAAAGTATCCGCGTGATGGGTGTACTTGCGCTGATTGCGGTGCTGGCGCTGTGGATCACAGGCTATTTGTTAAGCGGAATGATTTACGGCGGCTTGCCGACCTCTGGCGCGTTTCATGCGAAACTGACGGGTGCCACATTGATATTGATTTGTTCGCTTGGTGCAAATCTTGAAACCCTGCGCTCAATGCGGGCGGGCACTCCACCGCGGGCGGGCCTTATGGCGGTTTTTGCATGGACTGTGCGGATATCACTGTTGGTGGTGTTGATTGGGGCTGCTGCTGCGTTTTCAAGTAACTAAGAAAGTTTTACGTCGCAGATTGAATACTCGCGTCGCAAACCTCGTGTATCTGCGGAGAGGGATTGTGCCAACATCCCCTCAGCAGTGTAGGAGCGTTGGCATGGGTCTTGATGCAAAGTCATATGAAGCATATCGCACAAACGGTTTTGTGGCGGGCATTCCAGTGTTTTCCGCGCAATCTGTTGCCGAGATACGGGGCGAAATTGAAGCGTTAGAGGCCCAATATCCAAAGCCAACAGATACCAAAGATTTAAATCAGTTCTTTCGCGTGAACGGTCATTTGGTCATCCCACTGCTTGCTGATTTGGCACGGACGCCCGAAATTCTGAACGCGGTCGAGACAATCTTGGGCCCAAATCTGTTGGTTTGGTCGGTTGAACTATTCATCAAAGAAGCGCAAACGACGAAAACAGTATCGTGGCATCAGGACATTACGTACTGGGGTATGGGCGAGACGGATGATGAAGTCACAGCCTGGGTCGCGCTAAGTAATGTATCGGTTCAAGCTGGATGCATGCGGTTTATTCCTGGCAGCCATCGCAATCCAATTGTTTCCCACCACGATACCTACGACGACAACAATCTGCTATCCCGCGGCCAAGAGATTGCAGGTATCAACGAAAATGATGCGGTTTACGGTGCACTCCGCCCGGGCGAAATGTCGTTGCATCATGGTCGCTGCTTTCACGCATCTGGGCCGAATATGTCCCATGATCGACGCATTGGGCTTGCCATACGGTACGTGACGCCCGAAGTGCGACACGAGGCTCCTGGTAACGATTATGCCATGTTGGTTCGCGGGTGTGATGCAATGAACGGTTGGATCAACGTTGCAGGGCCACGTGGCCTGTTTGATGCAGACGATCTTGAATTCTATGACCAGGTGTTGGCAGAGCAATCTGCAACGCTTGCGGCGGGTGCAGCAACTGATGTAGGGCTTTATTCAGCCACTTAAGCCAAGGGAGAGCGATATGACGATCCAAAATAATACTGTTTCATTTACACAGATGAAAGATGGCACCAAGGAAGAATATGAACTTCTTCATGAATTGGAAAAACCCTATCTGGCCATGACAGCGGATCGTGTCTTGGATGAATTGCGACGCCACGGCGAAACAACGCTTGAAGGGTACAAAATCACCCGACTGCAACATGGCCTACAATCTGCAACGCGCGCCGAGGAAGACGGCGTGGATATCGATTGGATTGTTGGCGCATTGTTGCACGATATTGGCGACGGATTGGCCCCCCAAAACCATGACAGGTTTTCCGCAGAAGTTGTTCGCCCCTTTGTCCGTTGGGAAGTTTCGTGGGTGATTGAACACCACGGTATTTTTCAGATGTTATATTATGCACACCATTATGGTTGGGACAAAGATGCGCGTGATCGTTACCGTGATCATCCATGTTTTGATACATGTGCAAAATTCTGTGAACGCTGGGATCAATCATCATTTGATCCAGATTATCCAACCAAACCACTAGAATATTTTGAACCAATGGTGCGCGAAGTTTTTTCACGCAAGGCGTATGATCCTGCGGTAATCCAAGACGGCGTTTCCATCGGTTTATAGGAAACTTTGATGTCCACTATATCGCGAACGCGCGCGACGGCTGTTGGTGCAACTGCTGTTCTGATGTGGGGTGTTTTGGCCCTGTTCACAACGCTTACGGGTGATGTGCCGCCATTTTTATTAACGGCAATTGCGTTTTCCATTGGTGGATTATTGATGATCTTCAAATGGATCATTCGCGGTGATGATATTGTTTCACACCTGCGCCAACCTATTGGTGCATGGGTTTTGGGTGTTGTTGGCTTATTTGGTTATCACTTTTTGTACTTCCTCGCTCTGAAAAGCGCCCCACCCGTCCAAGCGGGTTTGATCGCATATTTGTGGCCTTTGCTGATTGTTGTGTTTTCCGCGTTATTACCCGGCGAAAAACTGCGTTGGTATCACGTGATTGGTGCGATTTCTGGATTGGTTGGGACAGTTGTGTTGGTGTCTGGTTCCGCGAGTTTGGAACTAAACCGGTCGGAATATTTCGGTTACTTACTTGCCTTGGCCTGCGCGTTTACCTGGTCAGGGTATTCGGTTTTGAACCGCAGGTTTGGAACTGTTCCCACAGATACGGTGGGTGCGTTTTGTATTGTGGTGGCGGTACTTTCATTTATTGCGCATTTGGTATTTGAAGATACGATCATGCCAGCCAATGTGATCGAATGGTTGGCTGTGATCGGTCTTGGGTTATTTCCCGTGGGCTTGGCCTTTTTCGCATGGGACTACGGGACTAAGCACGGAGACATTCAGGTTCTTGGCGCTATTTCCTATGCTGCTCCTTTAATCTCAACAATTGTCTTGATTGCATTCGGCATGGGCACGTTGACTTGGAGTGTGTTCTGGGGTTGTGTGTTCATCGTTGGGGGTGCTGTGGTCAGCTCAAAAGAGCTTTTTCTGACGATACTGCGCCCAAATCGATCCCGCTGATCCAAATTAAAGAGCCCATATATGTCCATTGAAAAGGTTGATCATCCCAAAGGTTTCGCCTTTGCAATTGTTGCATACCTTCTGTGGGGCTTCCTTCCAATATATATGAAAGCACTTTCGCACGTCCCTGCGGCAGAAGTGGTTGCGCATCGTGTTCTTTGGTCAGTACCTGTTGCGATGATTGTGTTGGTTGCTTTGCGCAGGACGTCAGATCTAAAAAACGCACTCCGATCAAAACGCGTTATGGGTATGGCGCTACTGACAGCAACGCTGATTTCTGTGAATTGGTTAACCTACGTTTACGCAATTGCCACGGATCGCGCCTTGGATGCTGCTTTGGGATATTATATCAATCCGCTTTTCAGTGTTTTTCTGGGCTTCGCATTGTTGGGCGAAAAACTGACACAACGGCAATGGATCGCAATTTTCCTAACCGTGTTTGCTGTCGCGATTTTGACGTATGAAGTTGGCTCTTTGCCTTGGTTGTCCCTTATTTTGCCTATCTCTTGGGGGTTTTACGCCCTGTTCAAACGGTCATTACCCATCGGACCTAATCAAGGTTTTTTGCTTGAGGTTTTGTTGCTTTGCCCTCTTGCGGTTGTGTATTTGGCATATCTGTCCGCCATGGGCGACAATCATTTTGTGTCGATAAACATCTCCACAACTCTGTTGCTGGTGGGGTGCGGATTGGTAACGGCAATCCCGTTGATAGTTTATGCAAATGGCGCAAAATTACTAAAGCTTTCGACCATTGCGATGTTGCAATACATCGCGCCAACGCTGATATTCTTGGTCGCTGTATTCGTGTTTGGTGAAGAATTCGGATGGGCGAAGAAAGTGGCCTTTCCATTGATATGGGTCGCGCTGATTATCTTTACGTCGTCCTCTGCGAAAGCGCGTTGAATTATATTAAGAATTTGTTGCAGACTGACATCGTTCTTATCGAACACATTACCAACGAACAGGAAACCAACATTTCATGACCAAGATGACTTCATCCACCTCTGAGCGCATAGGGTCAATCAAATCCCGCCTGCATTTGCCTGCGATTTGTGCGCCTATGTTTTTGGTCACGGGCCCTGATATGGTAATTTCCGCCTGCAAATCGGGTGTTTTGGGCACGTTCCCTGCCACGAATGCGCGCACAGAAGAACAATTGGTTAGTTGGTTGGATCAAATTTCGACCTCTATCACAAAAGCGGATGCACCATGGGCGTTGAACATGATTACGCACAACAGTTATGGACGCTTTGACTCCGAGCTTGATTTGGTGCGCCAATATCGACCAGAGTTAGTCATCACAGCGCTGGGTGGCCCGCATCGGGTTACGGATGTTGTGCATGGCTACGGCGGATTGGTTTTTGCCGATGTGAATTCCCCAAAATTTGCGCGGAAGGCGATTGAAAAGGGTGCAGATGGACTGGTTCTGATATGTGCGGGCGCGGGTGGGCATACAGGGGAATACGCCATGATCCCGTTTGTGGAAGAGGTGCGCACATTTTTTGACGGTCCAATTATTGTGGGGGGCGGTATTGGCACTGGCCGCGGGATCAAAGCGGTTGAGGCCTTGGGAGTTGATTTCGCCTATCTTGGAACCCGCTTTTTGGCATGCCAAGAATCTTTGATTAATGATGAGTACCGTCAAATGGTTTGGGACAGCAAAATGGAAGATTTGATTGCATCGCGTGCGATCACAGGTGCATTGGGCAATTGGATGCGGGCAAGTGTCGAGGCGGCTGGTCTGACGGAAGAGGCCATGAAAGCGGTGGCGAAAATCGATTTTTCCCAAGATATGCACGCGGGAACGAAGGCGTGGAAACATGTATGGAGTGCAGGCCAAGGAGTGGGGTTGGTGAACGCTCCCGAAACTGTGGCCGATGTCGTGGAAACATTAGTACGGCAATATTCAACATAAAATTGGTATGACTCAGCATAGTTGTTTTTAGTTATGTTTCATAATAATATTGCGATGAGTATCAGATGAGGTTGCACGTTGATCAGCGAAGAAGAACGCCAGATTATAAAAGAGACACTTGATCACAAAGCAAATGGGACAACCCATATGCTGGATGATGTGATGCATAATCCGGTTGCCAAATACAATGATCCAGATCAGTTAAGGGCTGAAATGGACATATTGTTCAAAAACTTCCCCATCATCATAGCCCATTCCAGCGATCTACCAGACGCGGGAAGTTTCCTGACCTATGACGATCTACAGGCCCCAATTTTGGTGACGCGTAACAACGATGGACAAGTCAAAGCGTTTCTAAATGTCTGTCGCCACCGTGGTGCGCGGGTTGAGGATAAGCCATGCGGTAAGGCGCGTACGTTTTCTTGTCCTTATCACAGCTGGACATTTGATCTGAATGGTAATTTGCGCGGCCTACCACAGCCATTTGGGTTTGGCGATCTGGATAAATCAAAACTTGGACTCGTCGAATTGCCCGTATTTGAAGAATTCGGAATGATCTGGGTGATGCCATCCAAAACCGAACAAACGATTGATTTTGACGCTTGGACTGCCCCAATGCGGGAACAACTAAACGGATTGGATTTAGGCGGTCACGTCGTTTTCAAAAAATGGTCGCTTGACCGCAATATGAGTTGGCGCTTGGCCTTGGAAGGGTTTCAGGAAAGTTATCATTTCTGCTCTGCGCACCGCGACACTGCGTGTTCCAGTTACTTGGATAATCAAAGTGTGCACATGAATTTTTATCCGCATGTTCGCCATGCAGTTCCATTGCCATCGATCGAAGAATTACGCGAAAAACCCGAGGCAGAGTGGGATTATCGCCCACACTATATGACGCAGAATTATTTGTTTCCCGCAAATTTTGTTCAGGTGATGACTGATCATGTTTACGTCCACACAATTATCCCAACTGGGCAGGGAACCTGTAAATTTCAGTGTATGATGCTGATCCCAGAAGCGCCAAAAACAGAAAAAGCAGAGCGGTATTGGAACAAAAATTATGATCTAATTCGGATCGTATTTGATGAAGATTTCGTAATCGGCGAAGGTATTCAAAAAGGATTGAACACCAACGCCAATCAGGAATTCTTGTTTGGTATGTACGAATGCGGCCTGCACTTTGGCCAAACCGCAATTGATGATGCATTAAAAGGTGATTTAACTGTCACTACGGTTTAGGTGGTATTCAGACAGTTTTGTGCCCGTTTGTTCGCAATGTCTCAGCACGTCCGAGAGTTTCCATGCAACTGGATCCGTTTCTGCTAGCTTGCTAATTTGATTGACAATGTTTGGGACACCTAGTTCGTCAGCGTAATGCATCAACCCTCCGCGCCATCGTGGAAAGCCATATCCCAACACCGAAACCAGATCGATTTCAGCAACGGAATGTGCAATTCCTTCGCCCAAGATATCAGCGGCTTCGTTGATCATGGCGAGTAGTAGCAGTTCTTGTATATCCGCTTCAGAAACCTCTGTCCGCGTAACTTTGGCAAAATATGCTTCTTCGCGGATCAAATCCTCAATCAGGGGATCATCAACGCGGCCTTTGCCGCCTGGGTATCTGTACCAACCAACGCCCACCTTTTTACCTAATCGGCCTTCATCCACCATTCGATCGCTGATGGGGATATAGCGACGGTTTGGATCGCGGGTGGCATCCTGACGACGGCGATTTGCATAGGCAATGTCTAACCCCGACAAATCCTGCGCCTCGTACGGTCCCATGGCATAGCCAAAGTTTACCATGGCTTCGTCCACATCCCACGGAGTCGATCCATCCATAAGAATGGTATCCGCTGCCTCGCGGTAGCGGGCAAGGATGCGATTGCCGATGAACCCATCGCAAACACCAGCAAGAACGGGTACCTTGCGGAGTTTTTTCGCAATCGCATAGGCCGTAGATAAGGCGCGATCCGATGTGGCATCGCCGCGGACGACTTCCAATAATCGCATGATGTGTGCGGGCGCAAAGAAGTGTAAACCGACGACCCGAGAGGGGTTTTTCGTGCTGTCTGCAATTTCATTTATATCTAGATAAGATGTGTTTGTGGCCAATATTGCGTGGTCGGGCACATGTGCATCCAACTGCGCGAAGATGCTTTTCTTTACGTCCATATTCTCAAACGCGGCTTCGATCATCAGATCAATATCAGCTGTCGAAGCATAGTCATGTGAATATGTAATACTGGCCTCAAGGGTCAATTTTTTGGCGTCATCAATTACACCACGCGCGACGCCAGCTTGGATCAGGCGTCCAACATTTTGACGTGCGCGTTCGATACCATCGGCATCTTCTTCCAATAGGACGACTGAATATCCTGCCGAAATGCAGGCATATGCAATCCCTGCGCCCATTGTGCCCCCACCGACAACGCCAATCTTCGTTATGTCAGCAGGTTGGTTTTCTATATCGCTTGGTAGTTTTGCGGCGCGCTCTGCGAAAAACATATGTCGTAATGCACGTGCTTGGGGTTCGGTTCGAAGGGTTAGAAAAGCGTCGCGTTCGTGTTGCATAGCAGCTTCAAATGGCAATTCAGAACCAAGTTTTGCAATTTCCAGAGCACGTTTAGGCGCATTTTGACCCACCATGCGTTGATCTATTTTTTGGGTGATTTTCTCGGCGATGTCTTGGTCCCAATCTGGGAACGGTAATTCCCATGTTGGTACGCGGCACAGCAAATCCTCTGTGTTTACCAAAAATGCGGCTTCGATCACATCGTCGTCGATATCTTGGATCAAACCAATGGATTGGGCTTTTGCTGCACTGATTGGTTTGCCAAAGCATATCATGTCCAGAGCGGTTCCTAGATCAATCAATCGGGGCAATCGTTGCGTTCCACCAGCACCTGGAATGACGCCCAAACTAACCTCGGGAAATCCAATCTGCGCCTTGGGGTGCATAATCCGCATCCGACACGCCAACGCAATTTCGGCGCCCCCGCCCAAGGCAATCCCGTTTATCGCGGCGATCCACGGAACAAAGCTTCGATCAATCGCGTCCAATACATCTGGCAAGTGTGGTTCAATCGGATCACCATCAAATTCCTTGGCATCTGCGCCCGCCGCAAATGCGCGACCCAAACCTGATACAATCACACGTTCTAGGTTGAGTTTCTCTGCCGATCTTACGGCATCCAGCAGTCCTTGGCGCATGGCAGCGTTGATTGCATTGACGGGTGGATTGTTTAATTCCACGTACCCCGTGCGACCATCATGATGAAAGTTAAGCGCCATGTTCGTTCCTTACGTCTTTATCCAAGCAGATGTTCAGCTTGGATGAGTTTTATGAGTTGGGCTGCGGTTTTTTCCAGCGGTTTATGCGATGTATCCAGTTTGTAGTCGGACATCGCATATAATTTTTCGCGACTTGCCAGTAAACCACGCAATTTTTGCATCGCCTGTCCTTGTCCAATCACGGGCCGCGTATCACCTTGGGCCAAAACGCGCTTCATATGATCATCGGGCGAAGCGGTCAGCCAGATGCAATGAAAATTCGCGTTCAGCATTTGATAGGTTTCCAAATTCTCAACGATACCCCCAGATGCAGCCACAACGACCCGATCATGATCTGCGATCAAAGCTTCAAGCGCGTCTGCCTCAAGCTGACGGTATCCACTTTCTCCATATAGTGCGATGACCTCAGAAATGGGCATTCCGCCTTCTTTGGCAATGACGGCGTTCAGTTCGATGAACGGTACGTCCAAATCGTCCGCCACCATCTGCCCAAGGGTTGATTTACCCGCACCACGCAACCCAATCAGACACACGCGGTGGGATTTATGTTCCCCTTCCTGAGAGCTGCGCAGAACGCGCAAGGCGCGTGTGCGTTTGGTGTCATCTGCCACGCGAAAGTTGTTTGTTAATGCTTGAAACTCTGACAACCATGGGTCTTCTGGCCAAAAAAACCATTCAATCCCCATGTCTAGTGCGGTTGCCACCTTTTGCAGCAACGCAATTGAAATATTGCCTTCGCCTGCTTCCATCTGTGCAATGTAACGTGGTGAAACACCTGATTTTTCTGACAGTAAACGTCGTGAAATTCCCGCCTTGGTGCGCGCCTTAAGGATACGCAGACCGACCTGGGCCAATAAATCTGCTTTGGGTGCGGTTTCGCTCATCAGGCGCCTCTGTGTTCGTTACTCCAATCAGGACCCAGTAACGGCGTTATCAGATCTTGGACACTTTTCGGAGGAGCACATTTTTTGAATTCGTCAGCGACAATAAAAACACTCACCGATCTAAACGAAAAGCATCGTTTTCCATCTTGGAACCCATCTACGCGAAACGTGATAGAGGTGTTTCCTAATTTTACTGGCCATACATGACAAATTAATCTGGCTCGTGGTGTAACGGGGCGCTCAAAATTCATTTGCAGTTGAACAAACGGCGTTCCTAGGTTGTCGTCCAGTTCCATTTGGTACCAACCGTGGCCCAAATGCTCTTCCCACCACGCGTTGATCGCGTCCAACGCCATTGCAGGAAGCTTGCCTGTATACACGATTTTGGCTGGATCACAGTCGCCCCAACCCACCCGAATTTCGTGAGTGAATGTCGCCTGAATAGTCATTAGTAAGTCTCTACGTGAAAACGCCCTTCGTCCCGCATGACATCCCGCAATGTGGACCATTGTTGGCCAGTGCTTTCTGCAATATTTGTCAGCGCGAAGTCTACGCCTTCTTCCATTCCACGCAAACCACAGATGTATATATGGGTGTTGGGATCATTCAGCATCTCGGCAACGCGATCTTCTTCTTTCATCATGCGATCTTGCACATATTCCTTTGCACCATCGCGGGAAAAGACCAAATGCTGTTCCAAGATATTTTTGGGTACTTTTTTCAGGGGCCCAAAATAGGGCAGGCTGTCGGCCGTTCTTGCACCAAAAAACATGACCATGCCGCCAGTTTTTTCACCAATTGCGCGTTGACGACGCATTGTGAAAGCGCGCATCGGTGCGGACCCAGTACCTGTGCAGATCATCAATAAACGTGCATTCGGGTCATCGGGCAATAGGAACGTAGCACCAAACGGTCCAGTGATGCGTACTTCATCACCGACCGACAGGTCACAAAGGTAGTTAGAGCATATACCACCCGCTTCGCGCTTAATGGTAAGGGATATGTTGTTATAATTTTGACGTTCACCATCTCGTGGTGAAGATACAGAGTAAAGTCGGGGCAGGTGATCTTGGCCTGCATCGGTTTTCCCGGGCGCGATAACGCCGATGGATTGCCCCTCAAGCACTGGGAACGGTGTTTGGCCAAAATCCAAAATAATGTGACGTACGTCATGGTCGGGGTCATTGGTTAACGAAATGTTGCCAGTGACTTTTGCAACAGCGGGTTTTCCAAGGTTGTGCAGATTGATTGATGGCTTTGCCGCAGATTTAGGTGCAACAGGTCGACCACCTGCGCCCTTGTGTGCCTCGGCCAGTAGTGCTGCGACGGCATCATCAATTGCCTCATCAGACGGCGTATCTGCACCTTCTTGGATGTCCTCTTGTTCTGGCAGCTCCATCCATTCAAATTGCTCTTCCATGGAATAGGGTTCATGGACGACGCGCCATTCGTCGATGGACCCAGTTGGGCAAACGGGAATGCAATCCATGCAAAAATTACACGCCTCTGCATCGACCACGACATTGTCATCGTTATGGTGGATCGCCTGAATTGGGCAGGTCATCTCACATGTGTAACAACGAATACAGATTTCAGGGTCAATTAGGTGCTGTCGGATTGGTTTTGTCATAGCGCAACCTTTTGGAACAAGGATCAAAAGATGGAAAGGCGGGGGTGGTCCCCCGCCTAAAGAATTAGGCCATATGCAGTTTTACATACTCAAAATCGCCCGGCTTATTATCAATCCCAACCTTGGGTGGTGCGATCCAGCCCGCGAATTTGCCAGGTTCATAACATGGCACCATAAGCGATTGAATAAATGCACCGTCTTCTTTGGTTGGCAGCCAATTATCGATATTTGCGTCCCATTCAGTATCTGAAATGATGTTGCCTTCTGGATTTGCCTTAATCGAAGCAAAGATACCGATTTGACGATGGAATGCCTCGTGCGGCAAGGACAATTGGAATTCGATCCCAGTCTTTTGAATGATCTTATTCCAGCGCCCCACGCCACCAGATGCATCGCGCACATAATCGTCACGCAAGCGCATGTTGATTGCCGTCAGCGCAGGAACTTCCTGATCCACGATGGCACCGTTTACGATGTTCTTAACGACATATGTGTCGCTTTGCAGTTGATGATCATCGTCAATGCGATGTTCCATATACCGCCCCTTGATTCCAGCGTTAAAGGCATTGGCGGCATTCGTCGAAACTTCTTGACCAAATAGATCCAGTGAAAGCGTGTAATGTAGGTTTAGCTTTTTCTGGATAGTCGGCAGGTCGATAACACCCAGATCACGAACGCGTCCGATTGCATATGGATCTGTGATGCCGGCTTCCTTCATCGCCTCACAGGTGCGCTGAATGATCCGTCCTACACCCGTTTCACCCACGAACATGTGGTGTGCTTCTTCGGTTAACATGAAACGGCAGGTGCGGCTGAGCGGGTCAAAGCCTGATTGTGCCAATGACTCTAGCTGCATTTTTCCGTCGCGGTCAGTGAAATAGGTGAACATAAAGAACGATAACCAATCTGGCGTTTCCTCGTTAAAGGCGCCCAACATGCGTGGTGCTTCGTCAGAACCCGATGAGCGGATTAGCATTTCATCTGCCTCCTCGCGGCCATCTTTACCGAAATACTTCTGTAGCAAATAAACCATCGCCCACAGGTGGCGGCCTTCTTCTACGTTCACTTGGAACAAGTTGCGCATGTCGTATAGCGACGGCGCGGTTAGCCCTAAAAAGCGTTGCTGTTCAACTGATCCAGGTTCGGTATCGCCCTGAATGACGATCAGGCGCTTTAACATGTTACGGTATTCGCCTGGAACTTCTTGCCACGCAGGTTGGCCTGCGTGTTCGCCGCACGGGATCAAACGGCCCTCTGCTTGAGGTGCCAAC
This sequence comes from Rhodobacteraceae bacterium HIMB11, assembly GCA_000472185.1. Classification (GTDB taxonomy): domain Bacteria; phylum Pseudomonadota; class Alphaproteobacteria; order Rhodobacterales; family Rhodobacteraceae; genus HIMB11. The sequence continues at coordinate 333,766 of AVDB01000001.1, forward strand.
AAAACACCCCAGCGGTATTCAGGCATTTTGACATAGTCAAACTTTGCCCACCCTTTGGGGTCGACGGACACGGCAGTGCGCAAATACACCATGGATTCTTGGAAATTTTGTGGGATTAGGCGGTTCCACCAATCCAAGTAGCCTGGGTGCCATTTTTCAAGCGCCTTTAAAACTTTGCGGTCTTGGCTAAGACCAACATTGTTTGGAATTTGTGTGTCGTAACTTACGTTGATTAGATCAAGCATTTCTTACTCCGAAATCAATTTCAGGGGTCTTAGACCCGTTCCATGTTGTAGTTTCCACGTAGACCAGTTCCGTATCGTTGCAATGCGCCGCCTTCACCGACTGCATTGGGACGGTTAAATATCCAGTTTTGCCATGCTGTCAGGCGGCCAAAAATGCGCGTTTCCATGGTTTCTGGGCCAGCGAAGCGTAAATTTGCTTCCATCCCTGTCATCGCGTCAGGAGAGAAGCTTGCGCGTTCTTCAAGGAAGATGCGGATTTCATCCTCCCAATCGATATCGTCCAATATCATCGTAACAAGCCCGTTTTCATCGGCGTCGTCGGCCTCCATCGATTCACCGACGTGTGATTTCAGCGTGTCTATGCGCTCTGCTTCATCCAAAAAGCGGGTTTCCAAGCGGCTTAGTCCGTTACCCATTGGATACGTGCCAAAATTATCATTTGATAACGTAATTGTGGCGATTGGGCGATTATCCCCCTCAAACTCATCTTCCATCATGTAACTGCGATCAACAGCCCACAGCAATTCTGCCAATACACCTGCAAAACATGACCCATGTTCAACCTGTGCCATGAGTGAGCGAGAAGTGACATCAACCCGCTTCAACGTGCGTTTCCAATACTGGCGGACTTCGTTGGCAAGCCAATGGTCCGCGTTCTCTGCCAGCAACGCTTCGTGTTTCAACAACAATTCTGGATCACCTTGGGTGCGAATGACCCACAGACCCAAGTCCATTTCATTCAGGCGCAGATGAAGGATCGCATCCTCAAATTCTCGTGCGAGACGTAGCAAATAGGCTTGATCGCCCTGCGCTTGGAATTCATCCATCGTTTTGGGCGCGGTTTGGTCAGGACCATTTAACGTAATCGTCGCGGTGCGGCCTTCGCGATCAATGGTGACCTCGACACAGGTGTAAGCAACGTTTCCCTTTTCATCAATCTCCCGTTGTAGCGGGTTCAATGTAATGCCCGCATCTACTTCAGATTTTGAGGACGCAGCCACAAATTCATTTGCGCGTTCTGCAACCTTTTCATCGAAAACGCTATTTTTGAAAACATCATCTACGAGTTTCCAGTCTTTGGCGCGCTTGCCTTTGACGCCTTCTTCTGTTGCGCAAAAAATATCGGCCAAATCGCGGCGCACTTTGCGTTTGTCTGTGACACGCGTAAGCCCGCCCGTGCCCGGCAATACCGCCAATAACGGTACCTCTGGCAGAGCAACACTGGATTGAGAGTCATCGGTAAGCATGATATGATTGCACGCGAGCGCGAGTTCGTATCCACCCCCTGCGCAGGCTCCCTTGACCGCTGCGATGTATTTTTGGCCGCTTTCTTCCTCGGCGGCTTCGAATGCATTTCGGGTTTCATTCGTGAATTTGCAGAAATTCACCTTGTGACTGTGCGCGGCCCCGCCCAACATCCGAATATTGGCTCCTGCGCAGAACACTTTGTCCTTTGCTGAGCGCATTACAACAACTTTTACTTCGGGATGTTCGAAACGCATCCGTTGGACTATGTCGTTCAATTCAATGTCGACGCCCAAATCATATGAATTCAGTTTCAGTTGATAGCCGTCGAACAGACCGCCGTCCTCGTCAACATCCATAAACAGATTTGCGATTGCACCATCATATTCAACGCGCCAATGGCGGTAATTGTTGGGATCAACACGAAAATCGATGATCTGAGACATAACAAAGTTCCTTTATTTCTTGGGAACAAACTAAAACACCACTATGCGCGGTAAACCCAAATGTTGCATTATATCGTTACAAAATACAAAAATACTAATTAATTGGCATTATAATGCATGTTTCGAGAACAATTTCTGAATCTCTGTGACGGCTAAAGAATCTGGAGCGCGACGACCAATTTCAGCGGACAAAGCGTTGGCCTGTGCCATGATTTTCTGCGTTGCTGTTTCGCGTTTCATGATGTGTTTTAGGTTCGCGTTTGCCAAATGAATAATGCATTGCGAGAACAAGCGTTCGATAGAATTCTGTGCGGTATTCATCCAGATCGCTTCCAAGATTTCATGCGCCTCCCAGTGGAAGCCATGCTGCATATAGTTCAAAGCGGTATGAAATGCGGACAGGGTTTGAAGTGTTTCAAAGTCAATAACGCTTGGGATTGATGAAATGATTTCATCAAATTGAGCTTCGTTATGGCGTTGGGTTTGGCCCGGGATATAGGCATGTGGGGGTAGCGCGTGCCGCATTGCATCCTACCTAAATGCCATAGAAAATGCTTTGATCGCGTCTAAGACTTTTGTGGGATGTTCCAGATGCGGACTATGCTTGCAATCCTGTAATATTTCCACGCTCACAGATACGCGCGCACTTGCCTGTATCGATTGAATTTGATGAAGCGTTCCGTATTGATCATCCGTCCCTTGAATGGCCAGAATGGGTGTAGTGATTTTCTCAATCACGCTCTGAACATCCCATGAACGAAAATCTGGGTGCAGCCAGCTTTCGTTCCATCCGTAAAATGCATTTTCAGCATCCCGATGATATTTTCCCAGTTTTTCTGGCAGATCAGTCGTTTCAAATGCGTGCTTGGCAGCCTTGATCTGGGTGATGCCCATATCCTCTGTGAAAAAGTGCGGCGCGATCAGTGTGACACCGCTTAGTTTATCGTGTCCAAGGTCACCGGCATAAATCGCAGCGATTGTTGCCCCGTCGCTGTGCCCGATCAGTTGAAATTGGGTTGGTGACAGGTGTTCAACGATCTTTGGTAGAACGTTGATTGCTTCCAAGGTCATATAGTTTAGGGTGCGCGGCAGCTGCACTGGATCAGATGCGCCATAGCCCTGTCTGGAATATAAAAATACGCCACATCCAAGAGTTTTGGACAGCTGTTCGGGAAAATCGCGCCACAAATCAACGCAACCTAATCCTTCATGTAACAATATTGCAGTTGGTGCATCGGAGGGGGGTGGCCCCATACAACCGTATTCCAGTTGCACGCCATCAATTCTCAAAAACCCGCGTTCGCACCAATCCATCGCACCTAATCACGCAACTTAAATCGTTGAATTTTTCCTGTTGCGGTTTTGGGTAGGTCAGGAACGAATGTAATTTTCCGTGGGTATTTCCACTTGCCAATTTTGTCCTGCACAAACTCTTTTATATCGCCGGCATCCGTTTCTGATTTACCTGATTGTAAAACGACAAAAGCTTGTGGTTTTTCCAAATCGTCATCATCGCGATACGGTACAACGGCGGCCTCTAACACGGCGGGGTGTTCAATGATGGCCTGCTCTACTTCAAATGGCGATAGCCAAATTCCCGATACTTTGAACATATCGTCTGTACGCCCGCAGTAGATATATCGCCCGTCAGAGGTTTGTTCATACTTATCACCGGTTCTTGTCCAATGGCCTTCAAATGTGGACTTCGATTTGTCTCTTCTATTCCAATAACTTTCTGCAGAAGATGGGCCATTCACGATCAATTCGCCAATTTCGCCCACCGTGCAATCGTTTCCATTTTCGTCGACAAGTCGAACGTCATACCCAGGAACTGCCTTACCCGATGTTCCGTACACCAAATCATTGGGGTGATTGGATAAAAAGATATGCAGCATTTCGGTGGATCCGACACCGTCAACGATGTCTGTTCCTGTCAATGAATTCCAACGTTCGCCCACTTCTCTGGGCAGCGCCTCACCCGCAGAGGTGTTGATACGTAAATTATGAACAATGTTTTCTGATCGTTGATCTAGATAAGCAAGCAACGCAGCAAACAGTGTTGGGACACCACAGAAAATAGTCGGTTTTCGGCTTTCTAGTATATCGGTGACCGCGTCGGGAGTCGGACGGTTCGTAAACAAAAGGGTTGTTGCACCAACGGACATCGGGAAACTCATCGCGTTCCCAAGTCCGTAGGCGAAGAACAATTTTGCCGCCGAGTACACGACATCATCTTCCTTTATGCCCAAAACTTGTTGACCAAAGGTATCTGATGTTGCCTGCAAACTGGCATGTAAATGCCGCACGCCTTTGGGCAATCCTGTTGATCCAGATGAATAAAGCCAAAACGCCAATTCATCACCGCTTGCCTCAATCGGTGTCAGCGCATGCGCGTCTTTGACGAAGCTATCGAAATTTGTGGTGTTCTCTGGCGTATCACCGATTACGATTACATGGCGAATACAATCGATGTCAGCCAATGCTGGCGAAACCGTATCCCACAATTCCCTGGACACCACGACGCAAGATGGCCGGCTGTCTTCTAAAATGCCGTTGTAAATCTCTGTAGACAAAAGCGTATTTAATGGGATGGGTGTGACACCTGCCTTTAGCGCACCCCAAAATGCTATTGGAAATTCAATTTGATCCAGAACGATCATGGCCATGCGTTCGTCGCGTCGAATATCTGCGCGGCTAAGAGCGCCTGCGAATAGTGCGCTTTGATGCGCTAAATCACCATATGATATTGATCTTTTTGCGCCGTCAACTTCTACGAACGCGGGCTTGTCGGTGCGTCCCTCGTCAATATGACGGTCCACAAAATATACAGCAGCATTGCTGTTCATTTCGTATCTCCCTAGCATCGCACTTTGGTGCGTTTCTCATCATTAATTGATGATGTTTTTCTTTATGCTAGACGCGTCAGATCGCTTAACTGGAAAAATTTTGCCTAAAAAGTGCGGTAAAGCTGTAATTTAGGCAAAATAATGCAAATACCTTCGGCTACCATTGCACCAAGAACAGCGTGATCGCCGGAAAGGTCACCAAGAGTGCGACCCGAACTAAATCGGATGCAACGAACAGGATTACCGCCTTATATGTTTCAATCATTGGTGTCTTGCGGTCCATCGCGTTGATAATGAACAGGTTCATCCCAACAGGTGGTGTGATTAGGCCAACCTCGACAACGATCAAAACCAGAATGCCGAACCAGATTGCGACTTGTTCTGACTCGATACGACGCGCCATGCCCTTGCTCATTCTGATATCAAGAGCGCGCATTTGTTCGCGGGTCAGCTCGGCACCATTTGCAATCGCTGTTTTGATGTTTGCTAACATGTCCCCAGTAACGGCCTCAGGGATCGCGCCGCTGTTGATTACTGCCATCGCTTTCATCGCTTGCAATTCCGCCAACGAGGTAAAGTTAAAATCGAGCGCGGTAATCACTGGGAAAAAGATTGGTATCGTCAGCAAAATCATGGACAAGCTGTCCATCAAACAGCCAAGCAGTAGGTAAAACACTAAAATCAGGACCAGAACCATCCATGGGTTGAACCCCATTCCAACAACCCATTCTGCAATTTCCTGTGGAACTTGTGTCAGTGCCAAGAACCCGTTGTAGAATCCAGCACCGAGCACGATCAAAAAAATCATAGCAGTAGAACGTGCAGTGACTGTAAAGCTCTCGACCAGAGTGGTTCGTGTTAGACCACCGTTGAAATATGCGATCAATCCAGTACCTAACGCCCCAACGGCGGCCCCTTCAGTCGGTGTGAAAATACCGCCGTAAATACCTCCGACAACAGCGATAAAAACAAGTAGTACTGGCCAAACTGCCGTCAGATCTTTGAAGCGTTGTATGTAAGGCACACGTTCACGAACGCCAGCAGAGTCAGGATAAAGACGGACATAGATTGATATGACGATTACATATCCAATCGCAGCCAAGATCCCTGGCACGAAGGCGGCAAGAAACAGTTTCGCGATATTTTGTTCAGTCAAAATGGCATAGATGACCAACACAACAGACGGTGGGATCAGGATGCCAAGCGTGCCGCCAGCAGCAAGTGTTGCAGTTGAAAACCCACTAGCATAGCCATAACGCTTCATTTCAGGCAGGGCCACGCGACTCATCGTGGCAGCAGTTGCAAGAGATGATCCGCAGATCGCCCCAAATCCAGCACATGCGCCAACGGCTGCCATGGCAACACCACCCTTGCGATGGCCCAACCACCCCTCTGCCGCTTTAAACAACGCCTGACTCATTCCACCAAGTGTCGCAAAATGTCCCATAAGCAAGAACATCGGCACAATCGAAAGCGAATAACTTGAAAACGTCGTAAACGCTTCTGATTTCATCTTAGCTAGAGGAATATCAGGTGCGCCTGTTACGATCGAAAGCCCAACAAAGCCCGTTGAAAACATGGCTAATCCAATTGGGACACGCAAGAAAATCAAGATCAACAGGATCGGGAACGAATAAAGGCCGATTTCAAGGTTGCTCAATGTTCCACCCCCTCTGCTTCAAGTATTTGAGCACCTGTGAGTGTTTCGTAAATGCGTGCGAATGCCGTGTAGGTTGCAACGATTGCGGCGGCAAATGCGCCAAAAACGCTAAGGGCATAGGCCCACCAAACAGGGAATTGAAGAAGGAATGTTGTTTGTCCGCGATCGAGTTTGTCAAACATCCCTTCGCGAAGTTGCCATGCTACCATGATCAACATCGCGGCAAAGAAAATTTCGATAACCGCCAACAAAAGGCGCTGAATCTTAGGGGGTAAAGAGTTTGTGAAAATGTCGACCGTCGCATGGCCAGCCGTAATTTGCGTTAGCGGAAGAAAGGCAAATATTGAAAACGCGATACCCGCTTCAACCAATTCATAGTCTCCGTTGATTGGTCCAATTCCGATTGTACGCCCAACGATAGATACGAAAATCAACAGGATAAGTGCGGAAAGCACAAGACCTCCAAGGATTGCCATGAATTTCGAGAGAGATAAGAAAAAGCGGTGCAAAGGTGCCCCCTGGTTCTAAAATAGCACACGGGCCACCAGTCATCACCAGCGGCCCGAGAGTTTAGTTTTGGATTAGTCTGCTGAGTATTCAGCCATCAATGCGCGTGCTTCGTCGATCAATGCCTGACCGTCTTTGCCCTGTGCATTCATGTCCGCAACCCATGTGTCATAGATTGGGTTCACCAATTCACGCCATTCGGATGTATCCGTAACTGTGATGATGTTGTTCCCCATTTCTTCTGCAACGGCGCGGGCCTGCCAATCAGCATCCTGTTGAGTTGAGCCAGCGAAGATTGAGAACATCAAACCAGAGTGATCATCGATCATTTCCTGAATGTCGGCTGGTAGGCTGTCAAACTTTGCTTTGTTCATCGCAAGGAAGAACGTCAAAGTATAAAGCGCAGGGCCTTCGAACTGTGTGTGGTTTTCCACAAGCTCTGGAACCTTAAGCGCAGCTGAAACTTCCCATGGAATTGTTGTTCCATCAATCACACCTTTTGACAGTGCTTCTGCAACCGCGGGAACGGGCATCCCAACAGGTGTTGCGCCAACGCGGGTCAGTAGGTCATTGACCAAGCGTGACCCGCCGCGAATTTTCATACCCTCTAAGTCAGCAGGTGTTTCAACTGGATCGGCAGTGTGGAACATACCAGGGCCATGTACCCAAGTGCCAAGCATTTTTAGGTCTTTGGTTTCGCCGTCTTTCATGTGGCGTTCGTGCATTTTCCAGAATGCGTATGACGCCGCATCTGCATCCTCTACCATGAACGGCAATTCAAACACTTCTGTCGTTGGGTAGCGACCTGGCGTGTACCCAACAACAACCCAACCGATATCAACGATCCCGTCTTGGACGTGGTCGATCAATTCAGGGGGTGTCCCGCCAAGTGACATAGTTGCATAACGTTCAATTTTGATACGACCGTTTGAGTTGCGCTCAAGGTTGTTCGCCCAAACGTCCAGAATTTCAACAGGCACGTTTGCGCCAGCTGGTAGAAAGTGCTCAAGCTTTAGTGTGACTTCCTGAGCGACAGCAGCGCCTGCTGTAACAACAGCAAGTGCTGCTCCGCTCATTAGTCCAAGAAAGTTCTTGCGTGTGTACATTTTGTTTCCTCCCAAACATAAGCCACGACCGTTTTTACGTGTAATTGCACCAGTGAACGGTCAAACTAAAAATAAATATGAAACATAACAATCTGTTTGTCACTATCTTTTCTGATACCAAACAAATGTGCGCGCTAAATCGCAATTTTATCAATCTAATCTGATAGGTAGATTGATTGGACCTCTGAAACCAAAACCGCGCCAATTCACGGCTGCGGGGTCGTCTAGCCGCATATTTGGGAATCTTTCAAACATTTTAGGCAAAAGAATTCCAGCACCTGTAAGTCGCGCAATATGCATGCCCATACAATGGTGCGGACCGCTGCCAAAGCTTTGATGTGGGGCCGATTTGCGAAACACGTTATATTCGTGTCCATCCTGAAATACGTCCTCATCGTGATTTGCCGACGCCTGACACACCATCACAATTGTGCCTTTTGGAATGTCGATACCTTGGATCATTGTATCATCTTTTGCGACACGGCCACTGACTTGAATAGGGGCGACCCAACGTACGCCTTCTTGAAAGGCAAGCTCCCAGTTTTCTGTCTCGCGAATATGCTCAAGTTGATCTGGGTTTGTCAGCAATCCATACAAAATTGTCAAAAGCGCATCGCGGGGTTCATTAATTCCGCCACCGATTGCGATTTTGATATTTGCAATGATTTGCGAATATTCAATTGGTTCTTCCACATTGATCATCATCGACAGTGCAGATGGATCTGGATCGGCACGCAGGCGTTCTTCGTTAGAACGAATGCAATCATTGATTTCAATATTCGCCTGCGCTGCGCGCGCGAACGGTTCATCGAAATACCCGAAATTACCTGCCCCATCAATCAAGGCCTGTGACCATCGTTGTAATTCTTCCTCTGTAGCGTTGGGGATCCCCATCATTTCGCCCAACATTTTCGCCGCGATCGGGCCCGCAAGCCTTGGGAAGAGGTCTATCACCTCTCCTTTCGGCAGGCGGTCCAAATATTCATCGGCCAGTTTATCGTACATTGGTAGCCAGTGGTTTTTGATAAATTTGGGGGCAAATGTGGGCATCATCGCGTTGCGTTCACGCAGATGTGCATCACCATCTTTGCGCATCAAAGTGTGGGCTTCAAACGCTCGTTCCATTGGTGTTGTCGGATCATTTGAACTGAATAAAGCGGGGTTATCTTTGATTGCGCGCGTATCTGCTGCCTTAGTGATAAGGGTACGGTTCAACGCAGGTGCAAACATCACAGGTGCCTCTGCCCGTAGTCGTCGATAAACGGGATAGGGGTTAATCGTCATATCTTTGACTTGGATGGTGGGATCACTCGGGGCAGTTGGCATCACGAAACCTAGGCGTTGTTTGTACGACTTCTGCGTAATGAAATGTTATATTTCATAAATAATCAATACTTAGGTTTGCTCTGAATAGTCTTGCACCTTGCAAAAACACGGCTAACGTACGGCTGTTCAGATTGGGGAAAACGTAATGACCTACATGATCGACGGATTGCAGTACGCGAACTGGTCCGAAAAAATATTCCAGGAAATGCGTGTGGGTGCAGTGGATGCCGTTCACGTTACGATCACCTATCATGAAAACTTCCGCGAAACTGTGCATAATATTGAACGCTGGAATCGGTGGTTTGAACAATATCCCGATCTGATTTTTCACGGGCGCACCGCAGCCTGCATAAAAACTGCACGTGAGACCAACCGCACTGCGATCTTTTTCGGATCCCAAAATCCCAGCTGTATCGAAGACGATATCGGTTTGGTCGAGGTGCTGCACACCCTGGGTTTGCGGTTCATGCAATTAACTTACAACAATCAATCATTGCTTGCGACTGGGTGTTATGAACAAGACGACACGGGCCTGACGCGCATGGGCAAGGAAGTGGTGCGCGAAATGAACCGCGTGGGATTGGTTGTTGATATGAGTCATTCGGCTGAACGTTCGACGCTTGAGGCGATTGAATATTCGTCACGCCCCATCGCCATAACTCACGCCAATCCAGCATTTTGGCATCCTGCGCTGCGCAATAAATCGGATGATGTTCTACGCGCACTCGGGCAGTCGGGCGGTATGTTGGGATTTTCTCTATATCCGCATCACCTTGAAAACGGTAGCGACTGTTCGATCACATCCTTTTGTGAAATGATTGCGCGCACTGCGGACCTAATGGGCGCGGAAAACATCGGCATTGGTACGGATTTATGTCAGGATCAACCCGACAGTATCGTTGAATGGATGCGTGTGGGGCGTTGGACAAAATCCATAGATTATGGTGAGGGCAGCGCCGATAAACCTGGTTTTCCACCCATGCCAAATTGGTTCAAAGATAATCGCGACTTTGGAAATATCAGAAACGCACTATCTGACTTGGGCATGGCACCATCAGAAATTGATGGCGTCATGGGCGATAATTGGTATCGTTTCTTTGAAAACAACTTTGGCCCTTTGGGGTAGGGTTTAAACATGACGCAGCAAATTGATCATTCGGAAACACATACTGTGGCGCTTCGCTCTCCGGCCACTGTGATGCGATTGGACAGAATGGGTGCCGCGCATCCCGTGCGATTGTCTTTTTTGCGTATATTGCTGCGTCGTGCGCAAAGGGAAAATTGGCAATTCACGCGAACCGAATGGAATGTGGACGATAAGGGTGTTGGCCACGCAGTGTATCAGGCACGGGGCCTCGAACGTACATATAGCCTGATTGCGTTCGCGCATGATCTACCTGATGAGCATCGCACTGATCGCGTGATTGCCACAGCTTGGGATGCGACATTTACATTATTTGATGGCGTCCCAAGCGAAGGCGACATTCATCGACTATCCCAAAATGTGCCGCATCAAGAAGCAGGGCGAATTTCCGAGAAAGAGATTTGTCTGTCACGTGCAAACCGCTCGGTACGGTTGTTCAATTATGTTGTCGACACGCTCAGCCAAGGTATTCAGCCAGACGCAGAAAAATTGTTCGATGTTGGATATTTGATGCGCACGACCGCAGTTTATGGATCTGGAAAATTTGGGGCAGTTGATTATTCCGCCATCCAGCATCGCCCGGAATTACAGGCACCGTTTCAGGCAGAAATGTTGACCGTTTGGCTTATTCGTTGGTTTGCCATTGATATTGTTAATCACATGGCAAAATGCGCGGACGCAGAACGGGCAGTGGAACTTGACCCAATGCTTGCACAGCGCTTGGGTGTTGGGAATTCAACGGGTTTGGGTATGGCTCCATTTTTGGTGCGCCACCCTGATTTAGTAAACGCATGGATCGCGACACGCGAAACAGCATTGGCCAGAGTTCGATCGCTGAGTGCATTTGATCAGGCAACCAAAACAGGCTTTTTGTCGGCACTGGCAGAGGCCATCGAAAACGCGCAGTTGTGGAATACGTCGCACCCATTACAGGTCACGCGATTGGCAGATCTGCGAAATGATTTGTCCTTGCTTGATACATATGTGCGCACTTTTGATTGGGACGCGAAAATGCCATGGGATTGTCTGTGGTGTTGGGGAGAACAGCATCTGTCGAACGAAGGGCAAGAAGCGTTACTTTCCCTTTTCTTAGAGCCGCATGGCAGCATCATTGATGATCTGGCGTCAAATTTATCCTCTGCGCTGGGTAAGGATAAGAAAATTGATGGCGCGATGTCGGTCGCTGAGCTTAAAGACATCCTTAATGAATATTTCCAGTGGGCCTTGTCGACCGATTTCCAAGATAAAGACGAAAACGCGCTATTCTGGTATGTTTCAGAAGAAAAATTGGAACCACGCATAGGCCGTGTTGGCATTGATGAAGGCCATGATTTAGAGCAGCCCTTGGGCATTGCGCGCCTGATTTCTGATTTGTCTCGTGATCTGGAATCTTGGAACAACTCTGATCCCATTGCGGCGGTTCTTATGCGCCACCCTGAGCACAGATTGGCGGTTAAACGTGTGCAGCAGGCGCCATTTAATCCCTATGGTGAAATTCAGGATAATCTGTTGGGGAAAGATACGCTTCCCATCGACATGATGCGCTGCAAACTAGCGTTTTTTGGCGCATCGCGTTTTGATCCGCGGTCTGACAAATGGGTTCGGATTAGCCTGTTTCAGGATATGCCCTTCCCCTATCAATTGGTTCAGGAATAGCAAACGTGAGTGTTGCCCTTTCACAAGGTGAAGCGACCGCAATTGTTGTTAAAGCTGCGCGTGGTTTTGGCCTAAGTTGGGGGTTGGCAGAAGAGGCGGGTTGGGCCCTTTGCCAACTGGGTCAATATGGCAATGACCCGCTTTCATGGTTTGAACGTGCATTTAATGGGCCCGCAGAAAACTGCCCCATCACGATTGGGGCAACCTTGATGGATCATTCACCCCTTCCAAACAGCGATGCGCAACTGGGGGGTGATTTGGGTCTGATTAGAATGCCAATCCTGCTAATACCCTTTTTGCGTCAATCGGCTGAGCTGGTTGGACATAGATTGTATCTTTGCGAACAGGCCAATGAACTGCGAATTGATGTAACTGGTGATTTGGGCCGCCACATCGAACAGTTGGGTTCATTAAATATCGGTCATATTGCGATCAAGGTGGGTTCGCTCATAAACAATGATCCACCACTTAAGCCCAAGACATGCAGGTTTCATACCTCCATGGATACGCTTACGCAGTTGGATAAGCTGGGATCACGTACTTATGTGCCGGAAACCGAGGCATCGCGCATGTCAGGTGCGGGTGCAGGTGCGTCCGACAATGATTAGGTTTTATTACCCAAATCAGTGATTTTTCGCCATAACGCGTCATCGACGTTCACGTTTGTCAGTGGATCACGTTGTGCCCCTGGGATGCGTGCGCCTTCATCTTCTGCAATCGCGTCCGCTAGTCTTTGGAACCGATCCCCAAATTGATCACCAAAGGTGGTGGTATCCATAATGATATATGTTTGGCCCAAGCGGTGGGGTGGGCCATCTGCCAATTTCAGGCCACCAACATCCAACGAATTAACCGATCCGGTCATTGCCGATGCCATAAGTTCCGCCAATAGACCAAAACCCCAACCTTTATAACCGCCCGCACTGCATAGGGATCCTTTTAATGCGGCCTCTGGATCGTCGGTAGGTTTACCATTTTCATCGACTGCCCAGCCAAATGGAATTTTTTCACCCGCGTATTTCGCCATGGTGATCTTACCCAAGGCCACTGCAGATGTAGAAAAATCAAAGTGCATTGCTATGCCGCATTGTCCGTTTGGAACGGAACAGGCAATAGGGTTTGTCCCAATAACCCGTGACTTACCCCCAGGTGCCGCAACCACAGGTGATGCGTTCGTGAATCCCAGCCCGATCAAACCTTGGGCTGCGATCTGTTCCGTGAAATAACCCAACGATGTGCATGTGTGACTGTTGCTAACAGAGTAAAGCGCAATGCCAGTTTCACGCGCGACGTTACAGGCGGTTTCCAACCCTTTGGCGAATGCAGGTTGTGCAAACCCCAATTGTGCATTGGACAAAACCGAGGAGGCGCGTGGTTTGGTCACAATCGGATCGGCGCGTCCATCAACACGGCCAGAGGCCAACTGAATGCAATAACTTTCGACATATTGCAGTCCGCAGATGACATTGCCATAGGCCTCAGAATGCGCGGTGGCCTTTGCCACTTCATCCGCCTGCCATTGGGCAGCGCCATGCGCGATCAGAGCGTTTTTTGTCAGATCGAAAATTTGGTCAATATTGCGGGTTGGCATTTTAATTCCTGACTCTGTCTATTCTGACATCCCCTAATCTATCCGGGGCAGATCTCCAAAACAAATTTAACTCAGACAAAAAGAAAGCGCCCGGTGACCCTGAGCGCTTTCGTCAAACGATAATTGTTATCGAATTATGCAGCTTGAATATTGGTTGCTTGGCTTTTGCCGTTGCGACCTGTTTCAACTTCGTAGCTGACTTTTTGGTTGTCTTGCAGTTCGCTCATGCCTGATTGCTCGACTTGACGAATGTGAACGAACACATCGGCGCCGCCATCTTCAGGTGCGATAAAGCCATATCCTTTGGTTGCATTGAACCATTTTACTGTTCCGTTCGCCATTTAATTCTCCGTATGGTTTGGAAGTGTAGTTTGTTTTTCAATCACGCCGCGTGGGCGCGATTTGATTTCTTGTTCCGCCAGCGGCCCTTGGCCTGTGGTTTTTTACGTGCGGGTTTCCCAGCGGGTCGTTTGTGCGCTAATTTGGCAGCCTTGGGATTAATCAGCCGCTCAATTTCATTCAGTTTTTCCATATCATCGCGTGTCGCTAGGTTTAATGCTATGCCCTGGGCGCCATTTCGGCCCGTTCTGCCGATGCGATGAATATAATCTTCGGTTTGTCGCGGTAGATCAAAATTGATGACCTGATGAATATGGGGCACATCAATCCCGCGCGCGGCCACATCCGTTGCGACAAGCACGCGAAATTTATTGTCGCGCAAATTTGAAATGACGCGTTCTCGTTTGCTTTGACGCAAATCGCCGTGGATGGCCTCTGCGGTGATACCCGCAGATTTCAAACGTTTCGCCATTTTTTCGGTGGCGAACTTGCTGTTCATGAAAACAATCGCGCTTTGATCGTGTTCGCGCAATGCATCAACCAGCATTTCAAATTTGCCGTCTTTGCTGACGAACTGAGTTGATTGAACAATATTATCGCCAACGCTGTTCACCTGACCCATTTCAATTCGCACTGGGTTTTGCAGATACTGAGCCGAGATTTTTTGGATATTTTTCGGCAGCGTCGCAGAGAACAGCAATGTTTGGCGTTCTTCTGAAACATGCGAAAAAATTTCGGCGATAGGTGCAGAAAATCCCATGTCCAACATTCGATCTGTTTCATCCAGAACGACATAATTAAACCCTGAGAGATCAAGGCTCTTGCGCTCTAAATGGTCAATGATGCGCCCGGGTGTGCCAACAATGATCTTTGGCCTTTTACCCAACGCCTGAACTTGACGTTCGATTGACGCGCCACCGATCAACACAACCGAGCGGATTTTGGATTTCGCACTTAGGAATGCACGGATTTGTTCATCCAGTTGCAGCGCCAATTCACGCGTAGGTGTGACGATGATGCCATAGACATCCGCGTGGTTCATAATCTTAGTCAAAAGTGGAATGGAAAACGCCGCGGTTTTACCTGTTCCTGTTTGCGCAGACCCCAAAATATCGCGATGTTCCAAGGCGGCAGGGATCGCGCGTTCTTGGACGGGGGTTGGTGTATCAAAACCTAATGCATCCAATTTATGCTGCAATGCCTCTGGCAATGCAAATTCTTTGAATGTCGTCATACTCTGTGACCTCAAATGTACATCTGGACGGGTGAAATTTGGATCACACGCCTTCGGTTTGTTTCTGTTAATAGCACTGCGCAGATGGATCCATCTACGTGGCAAAACTCAAAACAAAGGGAAGGGTCGAAGTTATTAGATCCCGGTCATTTCAACAATGACGTTTGGAAAGAGTATCGCTAAGCTGTGGCGCACCTATCGTGTTCATCCGTATATAGCAAGCTTTTTTACGCCTGACTGAGGCTAGTCGGCAAAATTCGCACCCACCTCTAGTGGGCCTGTGCGGATCAACCGGGATGTTTTTACCGCGATCTGACGATGTTCCATCGCTTTGCGGTAATCGAGATTTTTGATCATTGAAACAAACGCAGCAAGATTGGGGTATTCCGCGATGAAACATAAATCCCATTGTTCATCACTTGGCCCGATCAGCATGGCCAATTGTTCACCACGCCAAACAATACGCCCACCAAGAGCCGCGAAAATAGGGGCGCTTTCACGCCCGTAATTCCGATAGGCGTCCCGCCCCGACATCACCGTGCCATCGGGATATGTGACTGTTTCGTGGAATTTGACAAGGTTCAGCATATGTAGCGGTCGATCATCCTGAACATCTCTGAAATTACGAAATTGTTCGCCGTCAAATCCCACGTAGTCCATGATCAGTCTCCAAAATGCTCCATCGTGCCTTTACCCGCACGAATTTGCGCGGCTGCAAATTGCAACATTTCCGCAGCCTGTTCCAAATCCTGCGCAATATTTGCGGGACTTTCACCGAATTTTTGCTGAACAAGATTCTGTTCAAGAAATCTGTTCGCTTGCACTGCGATATGTTTTGAATATTCGGTAGTTACAACATCCTCAGGATCGGCATGACACAGCTGATCATAACGCGAATAGTCAGGGAATCGGGGATCATGTGGCACATATCCGTTAACCATGGTGATACGCTCACCCGGTGCCGTTAATCCCTTGGCCTGATGAACAACAAGATTGCCCTGTTGCAACACCGCATATCCTGGTCCTGGCATTGCGGGGGAAATGACACGATGTGCGGGTACTTCCTGTCCTGCATTTTTCAACGCGGCCATTTCTTCTTTGGTGCCTTTGAAATACTGGAATTGCCCACCCTGATTTTTGGTTGGGTCGGTCACAAACATCACGTAATCAAAACGCAGTGTATCAACGTGCCATTTATCAACGTTTTTACCGATATCTTTCGGGTTGAAATTCAGGTGCCCCAACTGATGTGGAATTGTGTGCGGCATAAGCTTTAGGCCAACGATATCTGATAAAAATTCGGTAATATCGGGTGATAAGCACAGATCACGCAGGAATTTCGAACGATAAACGCCACCGCGCACATTGCGTTCAATGCGTGGGTTTGATGTGGCGAATTCTTCCAAACGTTTGACTGTATGATAAAGCGTTTTTGCACCTTCTGCAGAGAGCACGCGAAACACAGAAGTCGCCGCAAATTTCGCAGGGGCATTTTCCAACGTTTCGCCCGTGTAACCCAAGTCAGACAAGGAATAGAGTGTCTCTGGTTTTTCCAGGGCCAAGTGAATGGCGGGATTAAACTCGGGTTCATTTTCTAATGCTGCATATCCGTTGGGCAGTTCATTAAAATTGATTGGGTACATTTTTGCCTCCGACTAACTTGGTCACAGCATTACGATTGCTGCAGGAACGCACAAGCCTGTTTCCGACGGGTTCTGTCGTTCTTTTTCGCCCTATAGCAAGGGGAGTTCTTTGGGCGCGCGCGTACTTAGCAGGATGGGCACACCATCTGTGATCAGGATATTTTCCTCGGTGACCATAATGCCGCCCCCATCGACGCCGATGCTGGGCTCTAGGGTCAGAACCATGTTTTCCCGAATGATGGTTTCGTCCCAGGCGGCGAGTGATGGCCATTCGGTCAATTGCATCCCCAACCCATGACCAAAACGTCCTACGTCGGAATTTTGCGTGTCCATCGACTTTGCCATGGCGGCGAATAGATCGCAGGCCCGAACACCGGGGCGGGCCATTTCCATCGCTGCATCCGTTGCATCGTATAGTTTCGCATAGGCACGCTGCGCAGACTTTGTTGGCGTTCCAACCGCATAGTTGCGATCAAAATCGCAGAAATATCCGTTCAGCGTTGCGCCCGTGTCTAACATTAAAATTTGCCCATTGGACAAGGGTCGATCATCGGGTGGCGAAATCACATCGTCATAGGATGGATGATCAACACCCCCAACCAAATAGGGCACATCGTCTGCACCCAGTTCCAACAACATGCGTTTGAATTCCCGAAATACCGACGACAGCGAATGACCCGCGTTTGCGATTTCAGGAACGCGTGCAAATCCTTGGCTCGCGATCCCACAAATTTGACGGATATAGGCGATTTCACGGTCTGATTTCACCATGCGCAGGTCGCGGATGATGTCCGTCGCATCGATCCATTCTGCGGGCAATGCCGCGCGCAATTCAAACACATCATTCAATGGCATGCGGAATGTGGTTTCGTGCCCCATCAACACGCCTAAACGCTGACAATTACCGAGCCGATCCTTCAATAGGGATAGGCCGTCATCATGCGGGCGCGGTGCGGGCCATGCCTCAATCTCGGCGATGTCTGAACGTGCCATCAGCTCGGCACCAATTTCGGGAATGATCGCCAATGGCGTTTGATCGCGCCGCAAAATCACAAACCATGGGCGTGTGGGGCTTTGCCAGAACTGTGTGCGAAATCCCGTGAAATAGCGGACCTCGGCCTCGCTTGCCAGCAATATGGCGTCAAGGCTGTTTGCGTGCATTGCACGGTTCGCGGTCTCTAGGCGTGCTTCGTATTCTGCGCGCGGGAAATCAGTCATTCACGGCCCCTTCGGAAACAATACACATCACACGGGATGTTGCGTTCAGACCAAATTCACCCTGCGATGCACCAATCAACGCTGCCGCTAAACCCGCCCCGCCAGACGGGCTGGTGGCCAAGCCTAGTTCGGCCAATCGCGGTAATTGATTTTCTACATCTTCATCCGTCAGGGTCGTGAAATCGTTGGCATGTCGGGCCAATGCATCAAGTGCGGACAAAGAGGCCCGTTTACAATCCAATCGTCCCATGCTGGACACACCTTCGCCCGCATCACACAAGGCACCCAATTGCACCGCTGCCTGAAGGGCAGGTGCGCGGTCAGGTTCAACAACAATGATCCGCAAATCTGGACCATACGCCTCGCGCAGATATAGCGCCATGGCCGCGGCCAATCCGCCAACGCCCGCTTGCAAAAATAAATGTGTTGGCGGTTCTGGGCACTGTTCCACAATCTCTTTCGCGGACAGCATGTAACCCTTCATCACATCTGCACCCACCGCATATCCGGGCCAGGTGGAATCGGACAATAAAAACCAACCATTTTCCTTGGCTGCTTGTTCGGCTGCCGACATGCTGGCCTCATAATCGACACCCTCAACCACGACATCGGCACCGATTGAACGCAGCTTTTCTTGGAAACTGGCGGGGACTGTTTCGGCCAGATAAATCACCGCTTTGGCGCCAAATGCATTTGCGCCTGCCACAACGGATAAACCATGATTGCCCGCGCTGGCGGTAACAAAGGTCATGTCTGATAGTACATTTTCAAAACCGTCGTTTTTGGCGCGGTCTTGGGCGATGGTCGCGATGACAGATGCCGCGCCCAATGCTTTAAAACTACCCAATCCCATCCGCGTGCGTTCATCTTTGACATACAAGGCGCTAATTTCGATTTGGGCCGCGTTCGTATCTATCGAATGCAGCGGTGTTTTGTCCGCTTTGGGACATATGGCGTAAAGGTGTCCAAGCGCTTCAATCTCGGTTGTCAGTTTCACCGCCTCGGGTAAATCAAGGCCAGTTCCAATATGCGGGTTTTGTATGTTTATCAGGGTCATATTTGCAGCATGGTCAAAAATATTTTCAACCGTCAAGCGGGTTTACACACACCTGAAACCTGAATAGCGTTTTCGCAAAAGACAGGGATCGAACATGACGGCCTTTCCATTTGACACAAATCCGAATGAACCGACAAAACTGGGCCTGATCGTCCTAAGTTCAGACGAAACAATCGAGGATGAGTTTCGCGCGATGCTGCCGAAATCATGTTCCCTGTTTCAAACGCGCATTCATTCCGCACCCGAAGTGACGCCAGATACGCTCATGGAAATGAAAGCGGGACTTGCCACATCGGCGGCGATGATCCCGCCCAGTTTTGATGTGGATGTCATCGGATATGCCTGTACATCGGGGGCCACAATGATTGGCCCCAGCAATGTCGCGACCGAGGTGCAAAAGGTGCATCCAAATTCACAGGTTTGCACGCCAATCACGGCAGTAATGCGTGCGCTGAATACTCTGGGTGCGAGAAAAATTGGGATGGTGACACCCTATATCCGAGATGTCAGCCAAGAGATGCGCAATTTGTTGATCGAAAACGGATTTGAAATTTCCGCACTGGTTTCATTTGAGGTCAGCACCGAAGCCATTGTTGCACGCATCACCGCAGATGCGATTAAACGCGCAGTGCGCGCCGCAGCAGTCGATGGGGCAGATGCGGTTTTTGTATCCTGCACGAATTTGCGAACCGTGGATGTGATTGACGAGTTGGAAGATGAACTGGGGATTGCAATCGTCACGTCAAATCAGGCGCTGGCGTGGGACATGCTGACATCCGCGGGTATTTCAGCGGTGCAGTCTGCGGTGCCGGGTCGGTTGTCAAAAATCTAGGTTTTCTTGCCGTTACGGGCCATTGGGCTAGTTCTGTGCCAGACAACGAAAGCCCAGTAAATGAAATCAGTTCATGACCTAAACGACGCGCAGGTGTCCGATATCGTGCAGATGGCTTTATCTGATCATGTTGCTTTTGCGGATATTGAACATCAGTACGGCCTAAAGGAAAAGGAAGTGGTCGCGTTGATGCGCAATACCTTGCGCACTGGGTCCTATCGGGCTTGGCGTAAACGGGTTGCCACATTTGGCCGTCGACGCGAACATTATAAATAATCCGCTATGTCGCGATCAGTTCCTCGACAACCAGATTGAACCGATTAAGCGCCCCTTCGAACCGACCGAACAGATGGCTTGGGTTTCCTTTTGAGGCGAACCCCGCCTGAACCTCTTCACCTAATACAAAATCTTCCATCAGCGCGGTTACGGTGATGCGTTGGTTTTTATCCCAATAGGCCTGCTTTTCCTCTGTTTGGGGTTCATCACGATGGGCCAATGTTGCCATGCGAACGCGCGTTTCATTGAACGATAGTGGTTCATAATGAAACAGCATCACGTGATCCTGCTGGACCAACATCTGTACGTTGGGAACCAGCGTATACAACAGGTTTGCATCCTGCCGAATGGCCCAGTTTTCTTGGGGTATTTTGTGTAATTCGGGCATTGAGATACGCGGCAACACGGCACGCATATGTGTTTCGAATTGGCGGTAGGTTAGCAGATTATCGGGGAAATAGGGGGCAATCGTGTCTTTATGTGCGATGCGAAAATGATAGGCCTCTAACCCGCCTTCAAACAGCACTTTCCAGTTCGCTTTGATGGTCTTTGTTTCCAGAGCCATGATTTTATGTTTGTCCAACTCTAGCCAGTTGAAATCATCCGCCAATCCACCCAGCCATTGATCGATATTGGGAATATCGGCGGCATCAGGATTTGCAATGATCCAGATAAAACCATGCGCCTCGGCACAGGGTAGGCGTCGTAGGCCCCGTTCAGCGCGTGCTAGATCGGGGAAACCTTGTGCCTCTTGTGTGACGCCGCGTAGATCGCCTTGGTTCGTCCAACTCCAACCGTGATATGGGCATGTAAAAACGCGTTTGCACCCTGTGACGGAGCGTTCAACCTTGGCGCCGCGGTGCCGACACACGTTTAGAAAGGCATTCACGTCGCCCGCTTCATTTCGCGTCAAAAGTAGGGGTAGGCCTATAAAATCGCGCGCGATAAACGAATTTTTCCCAACCAATTCCGAACTATGCGCTGCCACAACGGGTTTGCGGCGAAAAATCATGGCCTGTTCACGTTCAAATCGTTCGGGGCTTGAATATCGGGAAATTGGTGAATGCGCGATTGTTTCATCCAAAAAGGTTGATTTCTGTTCGGCCAATCCAATGATTTCCTGAATCAGTTTTATTTCGGTTTGACGGTCCATGATTCCTCCTTGTCTAGTTGATTGGCAAAATGCTAACTTACCAATCGGTAAGTGGTCAAGCGATGTGATGCAACGAAAGGATCCAGAATGAAGCCATCAGGAGATGCAAAACCAGCCTATATCGCGGTTGCAACGCGGCGATTTGCGATGGATGGATTTTATGGAACCAGCCTATCGCATCTGGCCAAGGATTCAGGGGTCAGCAAACAAGCCTTGCTACATTTTTTCAAAACGAAAGAGGCTCTTTATGAGGCGACATTGACCGCCCTAGCTGAACGTATGATGCAGGATTTGATTGCCTGCCACCATGCGGAGCCTGCGCAATGGTTGTCAGATTATTTCATGATATTGTGTCAAAATGCATGTGCTGATCCCACAGACTTGCGATTGGTTATGCATGCGCTGTTGGATAGTGACCATAATGCGCGAAAATGGCCGCTAAAACCCTATTTAGACAAATTGTTAGTTATAATCGCTCATACAAATGGAGGGCATAAGATGAGCACAGCCAAAAGAATAAACTGGCTACTCCAAATGAATGGTATGATCAACTATCATATAATAAGTCATACTGCGATGTTGGGAATGTATGGTGAACAAGTTCTTGCAGATACATTTAACGCTCTGCGTTCTTCAATTTCCGCACAAGCCCGTTTGCTGGAATAATCGGTCTATACGAGTTTGGAAATTACCGAGTGCAATTCGTTTAACGCTGAACCAACGACGCAACTGTTGAAATATCGAAATGCCCCTTTAATCCGATGACTACTATGCCTATTGGGAAGTGATCCTGCACCTGTTTAAGTTGTAAGGCGCCACTTGATATTTGGATTAGCCATCTATTGTTCGCTATATCTTCAAAATACCCTTTGGCTCTCTCTATACCAGTAGCATTCAAAAGCAGATTTCCCAAATTCACTGGATCATCAATATTTGATGGGTAGATCACCACACTATCGAAGACATCGTCTGCGTGATCAGTATCGCTACACGCTGCGCTAATTCCTTGTAGCTCTTCGAGAATTTCGAATGAGATGTTTGAAAAGGTGGTAGAAGCGATAAGATTAGCGTTTAAATCCACCGATATTTGTTCTTTAATCAGCTCCAGTTTTTGTGCAGAACAAGCATCGGTTTTATTGAGGATGATCAGATTTGAATTTTCAATTTGGCTTGCAATAAGATCAGAGACATACCCGTCACGTAGTTTTTGCAAAACATTTGAACAATCAACAATGCAAACAACACCTGCCATGAAGAATTTATTTAACAACCCAACGTTTGCTACTATTTGATTTGGGAGAGCGACACCCGAGCTTTCGATCAGAATATAGTCGGGTGCTGGCAAAAATTTTGCTAAATCACTTAACGCACCACTTAAGTCATCGCCAAATGAACAACAAATACATCCACCGCTAATAGAAATTAAATTATCATCTTTTGCCTCAATTAAATCTTCATCAATTGCGAGTTCACCAAACTCATTGACCAATATGGCGAGACGCTTCCCGTTTGGCTCACGGAGTAAATTGTTGATGAGTGTAGTTTTTCCCGCACCCAAATATCCGCTTACCAAGATTACAGGGGTTTCTTTCACGATAAATTATCCGCTTCGAAAATTCTGCCAGATTGTACGGTACCCCAAACGGCAATATTTTTAAGATCGACAGGTTTTGCCTCAAAGGGATCATCCTCTAGAATTGCAAAATCGGCTCGTTTACCAATTTCTATCGATCCAATTTCATGATCCATATGCAATGTGTAAGCTGCTCCTAATGTAATTGCGAACATTGCTTCTTCTATTGAAATTTTTTCATGTTCGCCTTGTACACGTTCTGACACAGTTAATCGGTTGACTGCGCACCAAGCCGTGAATAGCGGTGCGAGTGGTGTAATTGGTGCATCTGAATGGATTGCCATGTTGACATTCGCGTCTAAGGCGGTTCGGCATGCGTTCATTCTCTCGGCTCTTTCTGGTCCGACGGTGAGCCTGTAATGCTCGTCACCCCAATAATAGTGATGATTTGCGAACAAGTTTACACACATTCCCAATTTGGACATTTTTCGGAACTGCGCCGTAGATGCGAGCTGGCAATGTTGAAGCGTAAATCTATGATCGAATGATGGATGAACCTTCAAAACAGCTTCAAGGGTTTCTATCGCTAATTGGGTTGCTTGATCTCCATTCGTGTGGGTGTGGATTTGGAGATTGTTTTCAAGCGCCAACGAGTACAACTCAAGAAGTTGTTCGGGTGAAGTATACCACAAGCCATTTGGCGAACCATTGAAATAGCCTGGCCAGTTCAGTCGAGCAGAAAATCCTTGAATTGAACCATCTAAAACCGCTTTTATCCGTCCTAAGCGCAACCGCTCTGTGCTTAGTGTCTGTATTTCTTTGACAAACTCCACGAGGTCTTTGGGCGACATTCCAAAAAAAACTTTCAGGGGAACAATGCAAGCAGGGAAATTTGCCTCCCCTGTTACCCGCAGCATCATGCTCACGCTCTCTTCAGTTAAACGAGCTGCAAGATCAGTGCAGGTTGTAACGCCTGCTCTTACGCAAAGCCTCGCATAATCGCGTAGGCCTTGCTCATCACAGTCAGTCATAGATCTATCAAATCCAACATGTTTACCGACTGGGGTCATTGCATCAGGACCGTATAATTCTCCGGTTGGATATCCATCATTACCTATGGGAATACCCGGATGATTGATCCCCTTTTTTAATAGCCCCGCTAACTCAAGTCCTTTAGAATTCACGTTTAATATATGACCTGATGCGTGTAGGACACCTATCGGGCGTGTCCGCGAAACTTGGTCTAAAGCTTGCCGAGATATTCTCTGATTATCCATATAAATTGGATCAATAGACCAGCCTGACAGTGGTAAATCTTCATTGGAAAGTTCTTTTTCGGCGGCTGATAATCGTTCAATTATTTCGTTTATGCTTTTTAGACCTGGCCAAGTTTTACCACTAGGATCTGTCCGATCGAACCAGCCTAAATACACTTTACGCCACAAAGTGCCTTCCATGGTGTGTGCATGGCCTTCGACAAAGCCGGGCATAATCACTTTTTCGTTAAAGGTATCATCTAGGTCAAATTCACCCCAAGACGCCAACTCTTCTAGGCTACCTGCACCTAATATTTTTCCTTCTTTCACGGCTACGTGTGAAACTATGGGCCGACATGGGTTCATAGTGTAGATCTTTTTTGCTGAATATATTTTGGTTTTTTGCATTTAAGGCCTTCCAAAGATTTTCGGTATCTTCAGGGACCAATGAATACTACATTTTTGGTTGTGTCAGCAGATTTATGTAAATTACCAATGTCTGCTGACTCAGCGCAACATAACCTCCCAGAGACATAGATTAATTTTGTATGAGATTGGGAAAATCATTGTCATGAGCTCATTAGTGAGTCTAGGCTACCTTATAACATAGTAATAATCAGGGAGTTAATCGTGAGAAAATTCACAAGAAATGTGGCAGCTGCTATGTCACTTGTGGCTTTTACGGCCGCCGGTGTTATTGCAGACACGCCCACGCGTGGTGGTACGCTTGTTACTGTACTGGGTTCAAACGTTCGCAATCTAAATTCCGCAGTCCAATCTGGGATTGTAACGGGATATCCTGGTGCGCAATTATTTGCCTCACCTCTAAGATACGATGATAGCTGGACACCTCAACCCTATCTTGCGGAGAGTTGGGATGTGAGTGATGACGGAATGTCAGTGACGCTCAACCTAGTCAAGAATGCGACTTTCCATGATGGTCAACCAATCACATCAAGTGATGTTGCCTTCTCGGTTGAGGTGATAAAGAACAATCACCCCTTTAAATCTATGTTTGCGCCAGTTGAAAATGTAGAAACACCAGATGCGCATACGGCGATTTTGAAATTATCAAAACCCCATCCTGCATTAATGTTGGCAATGTCGGGCCAATTAATGTCGATCATCCCCGAACACATTTACGGCGATGTTCCGATAAATGAGGTAAAAACTCATCCGCGCAACAATGAAAATGTTGTCGGATCTGGTCCATTTAAGTTAGTAGAGTTCAAAAACGGTGAACACGTAATCCTTGAAAGATATGACGGTTTTTTCATGGAAGGTCGTCCTTATCTTGATAAGGTAGTGATGCGTATCATCACGGATCCTGCCGCGCGGGCAATCGCTTATGAAAACGGCGAAGTGCATATGGGTGCATTTGAGTCACTACCGCGCGTAATAAACCGGCTGAAAAAGGCTGATGGATTAAATGTTACACCCGATGGCTATGGGGGCATTGGTCCACTCGATTGGTTAGCAATCAACACCACCAAAGGACCGCTCGCTGATGTTCGTGTACGGAAAGCCATTGCGCACGCGATCGATAAAAACTTTATCATGAAGGCAATTATGCAAGGCACGGCTTCTGAAAGTAGAACAGGTATTCACCCAGATAGTCCGTTCTATAGTGCTGACGTTGAAGCATATGCGCTCGATTTAGATAAAGCGAATGCACTGTTGGATGAAGCAGGGTATCCAAAGAATGGTGATACGCGTTTCAGTGTAACAATTGATTTTGGTTGGCCTGGCGTAAAGCCACAAGTGGAGTATGTGAAAGCAGCGCTCAAAAAAGTTGGTATAGATGTCGAAGTGCGAGCCAGCGCCGACTTTCCTACCTGGGCTAAGCGAATGGGGACCATGGACTTTGATTTGTCCTGGGATACCGTGTTTAACTGGGGTGATCCAGTTATCGGGGTACACCGCACCTACGATTCTAGTAATATTGCAAAAGGCGTTTGGTCCAACACCCAAGGATATAGCAATGCTCGAGTTGATGAATTGATGCAAATGGCGGCAGTCGAAAACGACATGGAAAAACGAAAAGCCTTGTATGCTGAATTCCAGGCGATTATTGCCGATGAGGTCCCAGTTTATCATGTCAATACACTGCCTTATCATACCGTGTATTCTGATAAGATCGGCAATCCACCGATTGGAATCTGGGCTACGTCCTCACCAATTGATATGGTTTATCTGAAGGATTAATTTCCTTAAATAGCACCCCGCATTCGTATGAATGCGGGGTGCTCAAAGAGGTAGTAGAGCATTGAAAACATTTGGCTTGATTGTGAACCGATTGGTTTATGCTTTTGTCTTGTTGTTTGCGGTCCTGGTGTTAAATTTCACACTGATGCATATGGCACCTGGTGATGTTGCAGACACTATTTCTCAATCGATGGGTGGTGCTGACGAAGAGCTATTAATTGAAATTCGCAAGGATTATGGATTAGATCAGCCATATTACCAACAGTTGGTGACGTACATCGGAAAAGTACTGCGTTTTGATTTGGGGCATTCGTTTTTCTTCAATGAGCCAGTGTCAAAACTTGTTTTGGAAAGGGTCCCTGCGACTTTACTACTCGTCATAACCGCTCAGATTTTAGCATTATTGCTCGGTGTAGTTCTCGGTGTTTACTCAGCCCGAAAACCCAACGGTATACTGAGCCATTTTGTAACTCTTTTTGCGTTATTTGGTTATTCTGCTCCAGTGTTTTGGACTGGAATACTTCTGTTGATAGCGTTTTCTTTGCAGATACCACTCTTCCCGGTTGCTGGAATGAGGGATGTAACCATCGAGGGAAATTTCTGGGTACATGCAATAGACGTAATGAAACACATGGTATTGCCTGTTTTAACTTTAGCATCAATTTTTCTCGCCCTGTATTCGCGTCTTGCTAGAGCAACGATGATCGAAACGCTTGGGACAGATTTCGTTCGAACGGCACGAGCAAAAGGATTACCCGAAAGGCAAGTGGTTTATAAACATGCTCTGCGAAACTCACTTTCACCAGTCGTAACGCTCGCAGGTCTACAATTCTCAGCAGTGGTGTCAGGTGCTGTATTAGTCGAAGCTGTATTTAGTTGGCCAGGACTTGGAACTTTAGCATTTCAATCGATAATTGCTCGAGATACGCCTACTATTCTAGGTATTTTGTTTTTTTCTGCGTTGGTTGTAATCATTGGAAATTTACTCACAGATTTGGCTTTGCGTTTCGTGGATCCACGAGTTGGAGCTTCGAAATGATGGATAGGAAAACAGAAAATAGCGAGTATTTAGAGCAAGCTAGTAGCCCTTCAGCTGAAGCCTGGGAAATGTTTAAACGTAACCATGCAGCAATGGCAGGTTTGGTAATTCTCTTTGTTATTACTATCGGTTCAATTTTTGGGCCATTGATATACCCAACAGATCCTTTTGACATGGTTTGGGCGCCATTTTCTCCACCCGGAGAGGAAGGCTATTTGTTTGGTACTGATTACTTAGGGCGTGACTTACTCGCCATGGTTATCCATGGCGCGCGTGTCTCCTTGGTTATTGGTTTGTCGGCTGCGATTGTGTCGATTTTCATCGGTGTTACGATTGGCGCTCTTGCTGGGTTTTATAGAGGTTATATTGAAGAAATATTGATGCGCGTCACAGAATTCTTTCAAGTACTCCCCACTTTATTATTTTCGATGGTAATCGTCGCTCTCTTTGGCGCAAGC
This sequence comes from Rhodobacteraceae bacterium HIMB11, assembly GCA_000472185.1. GTDB lineage: Bacteria > Pseudomonadota > Alphaproteobacteria > Rhodobacterales > Rhodobacteraceae > HIMB11. The sequence goes on from AVDB01000001.1 coordinate 361,821, forward strand.
CTCACTATGATTACGATAGCTATTGGTATAGTAAGCTGGACGGCCGTTGCGAGAATAACGCGCTCTGAGTTTTTGAGAATAAGAGAGCTCGAGTATGTTATGGCATCTAGAGCTTCAGGCGTATCAAATACAAAATTAATGTTTGGGATTATCTTACCAAATGCATTGCCGCCGATAATTGTACAGTCTGCGTTAATGGTTGGATCGGCGATTTTATTTGAAGCAGGCTTGTCATTTCTAGGTTTAACGGATCCAAATGTTGTAAGTTGGGGACAAATTATTGGTTCAAACAGGCAATATATTCTAGATGCTAGCTATACTGTTACAATACCAGGCATCGCAATCTTTGTTACAGTTTTGGCTATTTCACTTGTAGGTGACGGTTTGAATGATGCACTTAATCCGAAATTGAGGGCGCGCTAGTGGTAGATAAACTTCTGGAAGTAAAGAACCTTCGCGTTGAATTGCAGACCAAAGATGGCGTCGTCCCGGTGATCGACGACCTTTCATTTGATCTGGACTATGGTGAAAGCCTGAGTTTCGTTGGAGAGTCTGGCTGCGGCAAATCAATGACGGCACTAGCTTTGATGGGCCTACTTCCTGAGAAAGTTGGTAGAATTGCGAGTGGAAGTATTAAATTTGAGGGACGACAACTCGCTAATGCATCTTCAGAGGATTTACGCAAAATTCGTGGTAATGAAATTTCGATGATTTTTCAGGAACCAATGACTTCACTCAATCCAGTTTTAAGCGTAGGTGAACAAATTTCAGAAGTGTTGAGGTTGCATCAGAAAATGTCGGTTAATTCCGCATGGAAACGAGCTGAAGATTTGTTGGACGCCGTGAATATCCCAGATCCGAAACGCAGGGTGCATGATTATCCATTTCAAATGTCTGGGGGTCAAAGGCAGCGCGTTATGATTGCAATGGCGCTAGCATGTGAGCCTAAAATATTGATAGCAGATGAGCCCACGACTGCTCTGGATGTGACAGTTCAAGCACAAATTTTTGGATTGTTGAAGGATTTACAAACAAAAACAGGCACCTCAATTATACTGATTACACATGACATGGGTGCCGTCGCACAAATGGCTCGAAAAATGATTGTAATGTATGCAGGAAGGCCTTGTGAAATTGGAGAGGTTGCACAAGTTATAAAAACGCCTCAGCATCCTTACACTACTGGTTTAATCTCATGTGTTCCTCACCTTGATGATGCAATTATAGATGCAAATAATCGTTTATCAGAGATACCGGGTATTGTGCCCAGCTTGAGAGAATTTGGCAGCAACAAGTGTCTTTTTGCATCCAGGTGCAAACATCAAATGGAACAATGTCGGGCTGAGCGTCCAGTTTTGGCACAATTTTCGAATAAACAAGCGTTTGCATGCTGGAAAAGAGAGATTATTGATGCAGGCTGATGAGCAGGACCGCCCACTTCTAAAGGTTCGCAATTTACGTGTGGAGTTTGCGACAAAATCAAATATTTTTTCGCGTCAAAAAAGCTCTGTGAAAGCCGTAGATGGGATTTCTTTTGACATTAAACGGGGTGAAACATTAGGCCTTGTGGGGGAAAGCGGCTCTGGAAAAACCACAGCAGCTTTAGCAATTGCCAGGTTACTCGAAGCATCTGGGGGTGAAGTCAACTTGAATAATGTTGATTTACTTCAGCTTGAAAGAGAAGACTTACGACAAGCTAGAACAAAATTGCAGTTCATTTTTCAAGATCCATATTCAAGCCTCAATCCTAGAAAAAGAGCAGAAGAAATTGTGCGGGAGCCACTCGATAGCTTAACTGACTTTGACCAGGTAAAGCGGCAAAAGATAGTGGATAATCTATTCGATTCCGTTGGTCTAAGGCACGAACAAAAGAAATTGTTCCCACATCAATTTTCGGGCGGTCAACGACAAAGATTGGGAATTGCGCGCGCACTTTCAACAAACCCAGAACTTGTAATTTGTGATGAAGCGGTTTCAGCGCTTGATGTGGCTGTTCAGGCTCAGATCCTAAATCTCTTGAAAGATTTACAGGCAAATTTGGGTCTGACTTATTTATTTATTAGCCATGACCTTGGTGTCGTGAAGCATATGTGCGACTCAGTTGTGGTAATGTACATGGGTAAGGTAGTGGAGCATGCAAATAGAGAGCAACTCTTTTCCGCGCCTAAACATCCCTACACAAAAACGCTCCTGAACGCAGTTCCAAAATTGGATGTGGCCTTGGACGTGACTGAAGTACAAAATCAAATGAGCAAAAGTGCAACAGAAAATTCTTTTGTAAATGGCTGCAAATTCTTCGATAGATGTCCCTTATCTCAGCCGAAATGCAAAGAAGTTGCGCCGGAGTTGGGAGAAACACAAACGGGTCACTGGGTTGCTTGCCACATGATTTCTTAAAAGCTTTACGAAGGGTCTCTATTATTAAATGCAAAAAATAACTGTATTTTCAGCAAAAAAAGTTATCACGATGGACCCAAATCAGCCGAGTGCGACCCATGTCGCGGTGTTGGGTGATCGCATCTTAGCCGTTGGGCAAGCGGATTGTGCAGATCAATGGGGGGATGTGATCCATGACGATTCACTTTCTGACTTCGTGCTGACCCCTGGGTTTGTCGAAGGACATGCGCATATGATGGCAGGGGCGATTTGGGATTTTGCCTATGCAGGTTACCATGATCGCATTGACCCAGACGGAAAGCTGTGGAGCGGTAAAGGTGATCTAAATACCGTAATTGGGGATTTGTCCGACTACGAAAAAACCCTGCCAGACGATCAACCATTGGTGGGGTGGGGATTGGACCCGATTTTCTTACAGGATGAACGGCTAAGCCGTAAACATTTGGATCAAATTAGCGAAACACGCCCGATTGCTGTCATGTTTTCGAACTTTCACTTGATGTGTGTGAACTCTAAGGCGTTGGACATGGTGGGATACACCAACGAAACCAATGCCGAAGGTGTAATCAAGGATGATGCGGGACATCCCACGGGCGAATTGCAGGAAATGGCAGCGATGTTCCCGGTGATGCGTCGTTTGGGCATTGATTTTCGTTCGCTGTCGCAGACTGAACCTGCGATCCGCAGTTATGCCAAGGTGTGTCAACGTGCAGGTGTGACAACGGTCACGGATTTGTTTTCGACGTTGACGGATGAGGATGTAACAACCCTAACCAGTGTCACGGGCGAGGCGCAGTTTCCCGTTCGTATCGTTCCTGCATTGGCCGCTATTGGGGCAGCCCCCGCAGAAATCGCGCAATTCGCATTAAAGCTGCGCTCAATGTCGACCGATAAATTGCGACTGGGCGCGGTGAAATTGATGACGGATGGATCAATCCAAGGGTGGACCGCGCGTGTCAAATGGCCAGGTTATGTGGGCGGACAACCAAATGGTTTGTGGAACACGCCACCTGAATTGATTTATGAATTGGTCGAGGAAATGCAGCGCGCAGGCGTTCAAATGCACATTCATGTCAACGGGGACGAGGCATCGGATGTGTCAATCGATGCGATCGAAGCGGCCAGTCGCAAACACCCCTGGCCTGAGGCGCGTCATGTTTTGCAGCATTGTCAGATGATGGGTGTGGATCAGTTCAAGCGATGCGCAAATATGGGCATTTGCACCAATATTTTTGCCAACCACATTTGGTATTTTGGGGATCAACATGCGGCACTGACCATCGGGAATGATCGGGCTGAACGTATGGATGCCGTCCGCGCTGCATTGGATGCGGGCGTGAATGTTGCAATCCACTCTGATGCACCCGTGACGCCCATGGGTCCACTGTTCACCGCATGGTGCGCCGTGACACGTCAAACGATGTCGGGGCGCGTTCTGGGCGCTGGACAATGCATCTCGGTTGAGGAGGCATTGCACGCCATTACCCTTGGGGCGGCCTATACATTGAAACTGGATCGCGATATTGGCAGCATCGAAACAGGAAAAATCGCGGACTTTGCTATTTTGGCTCAAGATCCCACAGAAAGCGACGGAATTGCGCTCAAGGATATTGAGGTTAAGGGTACCGTAAGCTCAGGGGTCGTACACCTTATATGACAGGCATACCACTTACCGTCATCGGCGGATATCTAGGTGCGGGTAAAACTACACTGATCAATCAAATTTTACGCGACCCTCAAGGTAAGCGGTATTTGGTCATGGTTAATGATTTTGGCGCGATCAATGTTGATGCCTCGCTCTTGGCTTCGGCGGATGAGGATACCATTCAGCTTTCTAATGGCTGTGTGTGTTGCACGATGGGCGCGGATCTCTTCCTAGCGATTGGAGATGTGTTGGATGGAGATATGCGCCCTGACCACATTGTGATTGAGGCCAGTGGTATTGCCGATCCCGCAAAAATCGCGAATGTCGCCGTGGCAGAACCCGATTTGGTGTATCAGGGGATTATCACGGTCGTGGATGGCGCGAATATTTTGGATCAGCTTGTCGATCGCTTCGTCGGGGATCAAGTCCGTGATCAAATCCGCGTGGCTGATTTGATTTACGTCTCGAAAACTGAACTGAGCGACCATTTGTCCATGCAACTGACTACAATCAGCAAAGCTCCCATTCTGGAAAGCGATGCCGCGACAATTGAAATGTTGCTGTCCCCTAGCACACCAAAGGCTCCCAACCCAACTACTGCACCACACACGGCCTATACCAAATGGTTTACAGAGGCCGATGTCGCATTCAATCGAAATACCCTGATCTATGCCCTTCAAAATCGTCCAGAGGGTGTATTTCGGATGAAGGGATTTGTGCGTGCAGAAACCCGCATGTTATCGGTGCATGTGGTTGGGGCGCATATAGATGTCACAACCTTTCCCAATGATGTTGAAACGGGATTGGTTGCCATCGGGCTTGCCTCAGAAATGAATCCGCAGGATTTAAATAAATGGTGGGCCAAGGCTAAGGAAAAGGCCCTGACACCCTATTCGATGCTATAGATTAGAGATATAAAATAGCGTCGCATAAAAAGCCCTTCGGGATGGGGCAAAACTCTGATCCGCGGTTTGTTGATTTTCATTCTTAAAACACCGACGGTATAACGACGTAATACATATCGCAAATTTCTCCAAATCTCTTGTCAGAATGGCGCAATAAAGATAAGCAACGCACAACGATGCTTAGGAGTCGAACGATGACAAAATTGGTAACCATTTTTGGCGGATCAGGATTTGTAGGACGCTACATCGCACGCCGCATGGCTCAAGCAGGCTGGCGTGTTCGCGTTGCTGTTCGCCGCCCGAACGAGGCCATTTTTGTTAAACCCTACGGCACAGTTGGTCAGGTCGAACCAATTGGATGCAACATCCGTGATGATGCGTCGGTTTCTGCTGCGCTATCAGGTGCTGATGCGGTAGTAAACTGTGTGGGCATCCTAAACGAAGTGGGTCACAACAAATTTTTAGATGTCCAAGCAGAGGGTGCTGCCCGTATTGCGCGTTTGGCCAGTGAACATGGCGTTTCCAACTTGGTGCATATCTCTGCCATCGGTGCGGACAAAAATGGGCCAAGCGCTTATTCTGTAACCAAAGCTCAAGGCGAGGCCGCGATCCAAGAGCATTTTCCCAATGCGGTGATCCTGCGTCCGTCTATTATTTTTGGGTCCGAAGATCAGTTTTTCAATCGCTTCGCGCAAATGGCAGCTTCGCTTCCAGTGCTTCCAATCTCAGGGGCAAACAGCAAATTCCAACCTGTTTACGTGGATAATGTGGCGCGTGCGGCTGTGGTTGGTGCGATGGGTCAGGCCCCTGCGGGTATCTACGAATTGGGTGGTCCTGATGTGGAAACATTCGCTGAACTTATGGCGCGTATGAAATCGGTCATTCAACGCCGCCCACTTACACTGTCTTTGCCAAAATTTGTGGCGTGGTGCGTGGCCTTTGGTGCGGATATGGCGCAGGCGATTACATTTGGATTGTTCACAAATTCGATCCTTACACGGGATCAGTTGAAGCAATTGCAAAACGACAATGTTGTTGCGGATGATGCAAAAACATTGGGCGATTTGGGAATTGAAGCCACATCGATGGCGTCGATTTTGCCAGATTATTTGTGGTGCTATCGCCCGTCTGGTCAGTATGCCGCCATCAAAAATTCTGCCAAGAATTTGAAATCGTCATAACCCATGATCGCGGGCATTGTTTCGCTGTGCTTGGCCTATGTGCTAAGCCAATTTTTCCGCAGCTTTTTGGCCGTTTTAACAGGTATCTTGGGGCAGGACATTGGTGTCACACCCGATGATTTGTCAACGGCCTCGGGCCTTTGGTTTCTGTCCTTTGCGTTGATGCAAATTCCCGTGGGTGGTGCATTGGATCGTATCGGTCCACGTCTAACGGCGGCCGTGTTATTTTTGATCGGTGGCGCAGGGGGTGCAGCCCTTTTTGCAGTGGCGCAATCTGCATTGCACGTAAAACTAGCGATGCTGCTGATTGGGATTGGATGTTCGCCTGTTTTAATGGCGTCCTACTATATTTTTGCGCGTGTCTATTCCCCAAGAATATTTGCCACACTTGCGGCAACAACTATTGGTGTTGGGTCTGTCGGCAATTTGGCTGGATCTGTGCCGCTTGTTTGGGTTGTGCAAAGTTATGGGTGGCGCGAAACGCTGTGGGGTTTGGCCATTGTCAGCGCGTTGATTGCGATTGCCGCCTTTGTATTTGTGCGCAATCCTTCAAAGGTCAAGAGTGCGCAGGTTGGTCGGTTTAGCGACCTTTTGAAAATGCCAGTTTTGTGGTTGATCATTCCGCTTGTGTTTGTGAATTACCTGCCCGTCGCCGCGTTGCGCGGATTATGGATTGGCCCATATTTGGTTGATACCTATGGCGCAAATGCGACGCAGGTCGGCAATGCCAGCATGATGATGAGCGTTGCGATTATCGCGGGAACATTTGCCTATGGCCCATTGGACCGTGTGTTTGGATCGCGGAAATGGGTCATCTTTGCCGGGAATGTGATTGTGCTAACTGCGTTGGTCGCATTGCTATTGTCGGGCGATTTCAGTTTCACTTGGGCCGTATCCCTGTTCACCGCCATTGGCTTTTTCGGCATGTCGTTCCCGATGATTGTCGCGCATGGCCGTGCATTTGCGCCACCGCACATCGCGGGGCGGGGCGTTACATTGATGAATTTGTTTTCAATTAGTGGGGTTGGGTTTTTTCAGGTGGTATCTGGAAAAATGCACGCCGCCCAAATTGCATCAGGAATCACAGGTGCGGCGCGCTATAGCGAAATCCTATTGCTGATGAGTGGGCTGATCGCCATTAGTTTGCTGATTTACGCCTTTTCCAAGGATAATTTGGACTAAAAACCCCTAAAAAGGCCTCTACGGCTCTTTCAACGGTGTTTTCCATCGTGTATGCCCCGTGCTGTCCCGTGCAGGGGACGAACCCGTAGTAAAGGAGACCCGATAAAATGGGGTACAAAATCGTTGTTTGTGGCGCGACAGGAAATGTTGGCCGCGAAATGTTGAACATTCTGGCAGAACGCCAGTTTCCAGTGGATGAAATTGCAGCGCTTGCAAGCCGTCGCTCTTTGGGAACGGAAGTAAGCTTTGGTGATAAGACATTGACGACGAAGGATCTTGCTACGTTTGATTTTTCTGGTTGGGATATCGCATTATTTGCGATTGGTTCATCCGCAACCAAAGAATTTGCACCCAAGGCCGCGGCGGCAGGATGTGTAGTCATCGATAACAGCTCGCTTTATCGGTATGATCCTGACGTTCCCCTGATCGTTCCAGAGGTGAACGCGGATGCGGTTATGGGCTATTCGAAAAAGAACATCATTGCCAACCCAAACTGCTCAACAGCGCAGATGGTTGTCGCGCTTAAGCCTTTGCATGATCGCGCAAAAATCAAACGCGTTGTTGTAAGCACATATCAATCGACATCTGGCGCAGGCAAAGAAGGCATGGATGAACTTTGGGATCAGACAAAGGCAGTCTACAATCCTGTCAATGAGGTTGAGCCCAAAAAATTCACCAAGCAGATCGCCTTTAACGTGATCCCGCACATCGATGTTTTCATGGAAGATGGAAGCACGAAAGAAGAATGGAAGATGGTGGCAGAGACCAAGAAAATTTTGGACCCTGCTGTTAAAATCACCGCGACTTGTGTGCGGGTCCCCGTTTTCGTGGGCCATTCAGAAGCGTTAAACATCGAATTCGAAGAATTCCTAGATGAGGATGAAGCACGCGACATCCTGCGTGAAGCGCCTGGTATTATGGTTATCGATAAGCGCGAAGATGGTGGGTATGTGACACCGATTGAATGTGTTGGTGATTACGCAACATTCATCAGCCGCATTCGCACAGACAGCACGGTTGAAAACGGTTTGAACCTTTGGTGTGTCTCAGACAACCTTCGCAAAGGTGCTGCATTGAACGCTGTGCAGATTGCCGAAGTATTGGGACAGAAGGTTCTGAAAAAAGGCTGATCTGTCGTTACTGTGTTGAAATCAGCTATATACTCAATCCTAAAGTATTGGCTTCATAGCAAAAGATAGAAAATATCCCCTAACGTTCCAATGCGTTGGGGGAGTTTCTTTGTTACGCATTGTTACAGGGATGTTGTGGCCTTAGGCCGTCTGTCCCCAAGAGTTAATCGCGCATTGCGCGTCGAGGTTGAACCGGCCCGGTGCCTCCGACACCGCATCCCTTACCTTGGGCATCGGGTTGGTTCGACATAGTTACAAAAAGACCTTCTTTTCCGATATGTTGACGCGATCAAGAACGCCGAATCGGGCGCGTAAGCACCGTGAAGAGAGCGAAATTGACAATCAAAGCAGCGTTACACGTGAAGAGTTGGAACATTTGTTCGCATATGAATTGCGTGTTGCGAATGCAGATATCCTAAAGCTGAAGGTGTATAATCGTGATGAACGTTATATGCCAAAAACCGATTAACCAGAGATGAAGAGATAATCTCGGAAAAGAGCCCCAAAGTATCGTAGTAACAGCGCAAGAGTATTGGCCGCCGATATCTGCGAGGACTACTATAGATATGCAGTTCCCTGGCTTGATTGCACGATTATCTGCTTGGTTGTGTGCCATGCAGGAATGGCAGTGCAGTAATTATTTCTGATATGGTAGCGATGAATGGTGTAGTACGATCCGCACAGTGCCATCAGCATCTTTTTTGTAGCCGAATGTTTTATCTACAGTTGTCACAAGGCCATCTTTATTTGTGCAGTGCACGTTGCCCATCCAGATCCCAACGTCCCCTTCGATGAAGCTTGCTGCAGTTTCAGACGTGACCGTACGCCATCCTTTGATTCCAAAGCCGCTATCATCAGGATAGGTGTCATCATGTCCAACAAAATATGACAATGCGCCAATTTTTGTTGTTCTAAATGTTTGCTTACCACCACTTAGCGTTGGCTTGAATAGAACGGGCCCAAGGTTATAACCATAGGCTGTGTCCAATACTTCTTCAGCCAAAGTCCGAGCAGCGTCAATCCCCTGAGCTTCATACTCCTTGGAGATCGCAATCAGTGCATCCCCCCAAGCCACACGCGCAGCTTCCATTTCACTCTGTGTGATTGACATTATTTGTTCCTCTCTTGCTTTGGCTAGCAGTGCATTATCACGATGAATTTAAATGCTCCACCTATTTGTATGATGGCACAACCAAGTCAGTAATCTAATCGAATTTAATTTAATACGTGAATAGAAATTCTCGTTAAATAAACGAATTCCTACGGTTTCTCGAACAATATCCTAATCGGTGATACAGTGATTAGGGAACCGATATGACTATTGTGACGATGATGGAACGGAAAGAATGCGTTGAGATTGATCAGGCGCAATTGTTTCAGCAATTCAACCTACAGGCGGACCGTGACAGGCATGATCTGATTTTCGATGTGGTTGAGGATATTGCACGAATCCTAGGCCGCGCAGAAACGCAATACTTGAAAACAGATTACGACGATTTGCGCGACAGTTTGGATAGTGTCGTCACACTGGGCCGTCAATTTGGATTTGGACATCTATCGCGTTTTGCGCAGGATGTGAAATGTTGCGTCGATGGCAACGATCTTGTTGCCGTGTCATCCACATTTCAGCGGCTTCTTCGTGTTGGGGAACAGTCCCTTTTCGCAATTTGGGACATGCCAATCTATTCATGATTGGCACTTGCAGTTCCCTGTTTCTTTAGCCAGTGTTTCAAGAAACCATTCTGACGGGGAAACGCATGGCTGATCTATTCGCGCCAACGGGTGCCGAGGCGATAAAAACATACATCTGCACAAAAGAAATAGCCAACGCCGTGTTAACCCAATTGTCGGATGCCCAACAAAAAGCTGCACAATTCCATGGTTTTGACGGCGGTTTGGGCCAAGCATTGGTTGTGCATGCAGCGGAACAACCCATCGCACTGTTGGGTATCGGAAATGATTCCGCGCGCAAACGCGGACGCTTTGCATTGGCAGCTGCGGCGGCAAAGCTGCCCGATGGCATCTATGAGCTCTGTAATGATGATGCATTGCAGGGGAATTCTGCGGAATTGGTTGGTTGGTTCATCGATCAATATCGTTTTGATCGATACAAAACGATCACGCGACCCACACGGCAATTGGTCAAACCTGATTGGGCCGATGCAGATAAAATCGCTGCGATGGTCGAGGCCGAAATCCTGTGCCGAGACCTTATCAATACCCCCGCGGCCGATATGGGACCCGCCGAACTCGCCGACGCGGTTCGGGAATTGGCGGCACAACATAAGGCGGATTTTAGTGTCATTGTGGGTGATGAATTACTTGCCCAAAATTTCCCGATGATACACGCCGTAGGGCGCGCCGCAGAGCAAGAGCCGCGTTTGATTGACCTGAAATGGGGCAGCGCAGGGCCAAAGGTTACCTTGGTCGGCAAAGGCGTTTGTTTCGATACAGGCGGGTTGGATTTGAAACCGGCCGCCAGCATGGCCCTGATGAAGAAAGATATGGGCGGGTCTGCCAATGTCATTGCACTGGCACATATGATTATGCGCATGAAATTACCTGTTCAATTACGTGTACTTATCCCCGCGGTCGAAAATGCCGTATCTGGCAATGCGTTTCGCCCCAAAGACATCCTGAATTCACGCAAAGGATTAAGCGTCGAAATCAATAACACCGATGCAGAGGGTCGCCTAGTTCTGGCCGATGCGCTGGCCTTGGCGAGTGAGGATAATCCCGATTTCATTCTGTCCATGGCCACATTAACGGGCGCGGCACGTGTTGCGGTTGGCCCCGATATCGCACCATTCTTTTCAGGATCCGCGGCACTTTCATCGGCTTTGTTGTCGGGTTGTCTCGACGCGCAGGACCCTGTTTGGGAATTGCCATTTTGGGATCCGTATGAGGTGATGATTGAACCCGATATTGCAGATTTGGACAATGCTCCAGCGGGCGGATTGGGCGGCGCAATCACAGCGGCCTTGTTTTTACGTAGATTTGTGAATGATCCTGAAAAATACGCGCATTTCGATATCTTTGCGTGGAGTGCGCAAAACGCCCCTGGGCGGCCTAAGGGTGGAAATTCCACTGGTGCGCGTGCCGTTTTTGAGGCGTTGCCAAAGTTTCTGAAACTGTAATGGATCGGCGATTTCAGGCATATAATGAACGTGTTGCTGCAATCGACCTGAAATCTGATATCGACCATCATAATTTTGTCCACCCCGAACGCTGCCAGATTGCTGTGCCTGTATGTGATTTGCTGGATCAGCCAAACGGAGATCGACAACGACAATTCCTTTATGGAGCCTCCGTTGATGTGTTGGAGGATGTCGCTGGCTGGGCCTTTGTGCGTCAACACTCAGATGGATATGTAGGGTATGTGAACTCTGCTGCATTGGGCAGCTATTCCGCCCCAACGCATTATGTCACAAACCCTTTGACGCATTGCTATCGTGAGGCGGATTTCAAAAGCTGTGACATTGTGCAGCTACCCATGCAGTCCCAAATTAGGGTGCATGACCAAACGGAACGCTTTGGTAGAACTGACTTGGGCTGGATCCCTTTGACGCACTTGAAATCGCTTTCAGAAAAGGCCCAGGACATCGTGATAGAGGCGCAAAAGTTTCTAGGGGCGCCATATCTGTGGGGTGGTAATACGGCATTGGGGATTGATTGTTCTGGTCTAGTTCAGGTTGCCTGCACAGCCTGCGGGATCGCCGCACCCGCCGATAGCGACTTACAACGCGCAGCTTTGGGTGAACATGTCACAGGGGATGTAGAGCGTGGCGATTTATTGTTCTGGAAGGGACATGTTGCTTTGGTCCATGATGCGGCTCACATTCTGCATGCAAACGCACGTGCAATGGCTGTCACATTGGAGCCCATCAAGGCTGCGATCGAAAGAATTGAAAAATCTGGGGATGGTCCCATCATTGCCCACAAACGACTGAAAGGATAAGTTGTGTCTGACCCATTTTTCCAACCTGTTTCTGGCTTTGAATTACCGCGGTTTGCGGGGGTTCCCACCTTTATGCGGCTGCCACACATAGCGCTGGATGATGCGCGGCTAAGCGATGTGGATATCGGAATTATTGGTGTTCCATGGGACAGCGGCACAACAAATCGCCCGGGTCCGCGTCATGGACCACGTCAGTTACGAGATGCATCCACAATGATCCGTGCCGAACATCCAGTTAGCGGGATCAGGCCATTTGAGGTGATGAATATCGCAGACCTTGGGGATGTTGGGCCCAACCCCGCAGATATCATCGACAGCATGGATCGGATTACCGCATTTTATGATCAGGTGAAAAAGGCTGGGATCATTCCCATGACCGCGGGTGGCGATCATTTGACCTCATTGCCTGTTCTGCGCGCATTGGCCAAAGACGCACCTGTTGGGATGGTGCATTTTGACAGTCACACCGATCTGTTCCACAGCTATTTCGGTGGGACAATGTATACCCATGGCACCCCTTTCAGACGTGCGGTAGAAGAAGGATTATTGGATCCCAAACGGGTTGTCCAAATTGGCATTCGCGGCACACAGTATGATAGCGAAGATCTGGATTTCGCAAAGTCAGTTGGAATTCGTGTCATTAAGATTGAAGAGTTTCACGACCGCGGCGTGATAGATGTTATGTCCGAGGCGCGTGACATTGTGGGTCAGGATCCCACCTATCTCTCATATGATATTGATTTTGTTGATCCCACATTCGCCCCGGGAACCGGCACGCCAGAGGTCGGTGGGCCCAATAGTTATCAGGCGTTGCATGTTGTTCGCGAGTTAAACGGGCTGAACTTAATTGGCGCTGATATGGTTGAGGTGTCGCCGCCTTTTGATCCAAGTGGTGGAACGGCATTCTTGGGCGTTTCGATCATGTTTGAAATTTTGTGCCAACTAAGTGCATCACGTGCGCGTAAAAAGTAACTAGCAAAGTGACATTGGGGTTGACGATCTGGACGGATAATCCTAAACGGTCCTTCGTTGGCGGAGTAGCTCAGGTGGTTAGAGCAGCGGAATCATAATCCGCGTGTCGGGGGTTCAAGTCCCTCCTCCGCTACCAACTCACTCCACGAACTTACTTGTTTTGATAAAAGGTGGTGCCAATATGGTAACTTTTTTGCCTAGTATAAAGCTATTGTGCAGTCACCGTGAATTCGAAACCTTGCGGGATGACGATTAGTAGACAGGCATTTCCACCGCTGCTGTTCCTTGTACAGTCTGCTGGTGCATTGTTGAACGCAGTGTTCCGGTAATTTGATTGAATATGGAACATATCGGTCAGTTTGAAGCCAAGGCTAACGTTAGATGTATTTGCGTTGATCACAATCGGGTTATTAAATTCTTGAATTCCAAATAGATAGTCTCCATCAAGATCACCACTTCCATTTGCAGGGAGTGATTTATTTGAATCCAATACATACATTGAATATGGGCCTGTGGGTGATGTGCGATTAGTAATCGCATACACGTCAAGTCCAGAAAATGAAAACGCGTTGTAATTTGCAGTAAAATACTCTGGATTAGGAGTGGAGCCACAATCAAATGGTAAATCACTGATGGAATTGTAACCAGGAGTACTTGCGATAAATTCGTTCCAAGTTCCTGTGGTTGTCCAACAAGTAGTGCCGATATTAAGAGAGTTTCCTTTTAGAGGCTTATCAAAAGTATAACTGCCTTTAAGTGCTATCGTTTCATCGATCAATATCGCCGCGTGTGTATACGTTCCCTCCGATATCGTTACAGGACTATCACCAGTCAATGAGGTTGATGCACCGCTGCTAGTCAGCTCCACTGAGAGCCCATTTGCATCATTTATGATCAAGTCACATTTTTGCTCGTAATTTAGGTAGGTAGGTTCAGACGTACACAACCCAATCTGCAGCATAGTATATTTTTGTGACCCCTCTGATGTGTAGCAGTCAGCATACCCGGAAGAGTCGGTTTGAATAGGTGTATCACACGCTGTGGTTGCTACCGCCTGTGCATTGTTGGGTAATAGGAATGTCACCAGAGATAAAACGGCCAAACTCAATAAAAATTGTTTTTTCATAATCAGTATCCACTCACTGTGACGCCAAGTTTGATGGCCTTTTTGATAATTCTGTTCTCACGCTGAACTGGCTTGTACAGCTTCTCACGTATGGGCTTCAGGCTTGTAGACCACTTGCCGTCTTGCTTCGCCTTGGTTGGCGCCGTGTTCGCACCTAGCGGGATGCTGTATCTGATCGAGGCAACAGTGTCCTTGGTATTGTTGCCTTCCTTCTGCTGTGCAATGCCGATTGTGACGTTGGGCGCAATCTCTGCTTCAAAACCCCATTCGTCGTTTTCGGTTTTGTATCCAGCACCATCCTTAAATTCGCTTTGCTTGAAGTAGATGTTGGAAGAATAGAAGTATGGCAGGTTACCAGTGATCTTGATGTCATGACCATCAAGCGCCGTCTCATTGATCCCGTCATGTGTGATCGTACCGGATACTGCGTTGTATTTGTTCGCACGCATCTCAAGTAGTGAGGTGAGCAACTCAACACCAAAGCCAGTACGCTTGTGTTCACTATCTAGCTCATAGTCATAAAACGCGTTGACACCCATGATGACTGTCTCATCGTCATTGATGTGACGGACGCCAAAGCCAAGGTTGGCCGTGGTGCGACTATCAAAGGAGCTAATCGATGTCTGATTGAAGACAAAGGTATTCTTTGTTTCATGCAGGCGTAGAACACCAAGCAATTCAGTCTTAGTCGTCGTGCCTGTCGTATCTAAGCCAAAGGCGTCTGATCCGAGTGACAATTCAAGGTGTGTAAAAGGCGTCGTCGCGACGATATTGTCCTCAACATCATCAAGCGCGGAGTTCGCTGCGTTCAGCGAATATGTCGCTGCCTCATTCTTTGCCGCCTCCTCTGCATTCCCATCCTCAAAACCCTGTACAATGTTCTTCACAATCGATGGAAGTTTATCTTTGAAGAAAGATTGTTCCGCATTTAGAGCAATTGGTGTAATTGCTGTTGATGCAATTAAAAACACACTTAAAGTTTTGTACATTTGTGAACTCATGAATTGCAATTTGATATTATCATAATGAGATTATGATCATATATTTTGCAATGATTGCAAGAACTATTTTCGATGATTATACATGTTGACTAATAGGTCGTTAACATGAATTAGGTCGTTAACATGAATGCAAAATTGCAAAGTTTTCTACAGCTTAAAAAGCTTCTGGTTCTGATGGAAGCTGACCTAGGTATCGATAATCTTGAGCAAAACGAGCGCGACCTTCTCGCTGCGATTGTGGATGTTCAAAAAGATGACGGATCATTCGATAGTGATGCTTTGAAATCACATAACTTGATATCAAAACAGTCTAACGCTACTTTTTTCCGTACTCTTCGCTCGCTTCAGGATAAAGGATACGTTGCAAAGAGTTCAGGACGAGGACGCGGTTCTTATGTACTAATTAGCGAACCGACGTAATAGCCTGAACACTAACATCAGAGCGAAAAAGCACACAAACGTTCCCAGAGTATCGCCTACCATAAAGGCAAGCATTGTGGGCAGGCTGTTTTCAGGTAAGATATCGCCTGCAAAGATTATATTGTGACCTAGCGAGTTAATTATGGATGACACAAATGCAATGAGCATTAGATGGCGCCAGGTTGTCGTCGATATTGAGCGTGCTGACTGATAAAGATTTAAGCCGCTCATACGAAAGATTTCAAACGAAAACCAAGCAACGCTACTTACTAGGCACCACGCATAGAACGATTTGAGAGTAAATTCAGCGTCAGGCGTGAGTACTAAGTGCATTACACAATTGGCTATGAACAGGTACAAGATGGACCAGCCTCCAAACAGCCATGCTGTAACTACGCGCACACCGTGTAGAGGGAAAATAAGTGCTGCAAAAGTCGTGATCATTGGTAAGTATGCTTGTTGTGCAGGCACAATCAGAGATTTCACCAAAATCATGGAAGCGATGTAGCCGACGGTTACGTACACAATATTCTTAAAATGATACTGGAAAGTTCCTGACATATTCGTTCTCCGATTTTTGAAGATAAAAATCTCAGAACTTGGTGCAATGCAATAGTAAGTTGACATTTTCATGGCTTAAGGCATTCTTCTTCAAGAAATAACTCTTAATTACCTATGATGTTCCCGCCAATTCTTTCGGAAAAGAGCAGTGTAGTTAGTTAAAAGGCACTGCGTTAGACACAATATTTTAACTAACTGTTTTATTATAATCATAATCCGCGTGTCGGGGGTTCAAATACCTCCGCCGCTACCAAAAATCCTTGGTTTTTACTTAGCTTTTACAAACTCTTGTGAGTTTTAATGTGCTTTTCGCTTTTTGATTAGTAAAACTATTTTCTGTTAATTTTTGTGACACGTTGTGAAAGGATTGTGACAGAAAAGCTTATACATCGCCGAATCTGTTCCGCTAGTAGCTAAAATCTGCATCTTGCTCACCCCACCCAGGTGTTACCACACAACCAATCCGATGGTTTGTGTGAATGAGTGACGATCAATCCAGGTAAATAAATTAAATTACGTATAAATCGATAAAAGGTTTTCGTTCGAAAATTCGCTGAAACGATTTAGAGGAATCTTGAACCAATCAGAAAGTATCGATGCGTATACTGATCGGTAGTCCATTGTAAATTTCATATCACCCTCAACTAAATCACCGAGATCAGGATGTACTCCCCAAATGCCTCCTTTTATCGCTCCTGATAACATAAAGTGTGGAGCAGCAGTGCCATGATCAGTACCTTCAGATTCATTTTCAAGTGCTCGGCGGCCAAACTCCGAGTAGGTCATTATAAGCGTACTCTCCCAGTGCCCGCTTCTAATCAGTGATTTTCGCAAGCCAGCTAAACCGCGACCGAGGTCTCTAAGTAAATTTGGATGTCGCCAAATTTGATGTTCGTGAGTATCAAAGCCATCTAACTTTATTTTAAACACTGGCGCGTCAATCCCAGCATCGATTAGTTGTGCAGCCATTGCTGCTTGCCTACCAAATTCCCCAGCATCATATCGAATATCGCGATGTCGATTTAATCGTTTAATTTTACCGCTGATGCTTGCCATCGAATTGTTAAGTGCGTTCCCCCTATCCATGATCATTGAAAGAGCTGGGTTTGCAGAATTAGTTTGTGTGTTTGAAGCCAACTTTTCAGTAGTAGCACTTAAACTACTGAATTGGTTTAGTGAGGTCATCGAGAGCCATACTCCAGAACTTGATAGGAAGACGCCCATACCGCCGTCTAAACTTATGCCATGAGCGTCAAGCTTATCTGAACCTGTCATCCCCTCAATGTCTTCTGTCAACCAACCATTTTTACCCGCTTGGCTTCCATCTCCTCCGGTCTCCCATAGGGCAATAGACTTAAAGTGGGACCGGTTTTGACCCGGGTAGCCGAGACCTTGAATAACCGCCATATCGCCCGATTGGAACGCAGGATCCAGGGGCCGCAGTTCACTATTTAGCGCCAAATCATTTCCGATATCGAATACTTTATCCTTAGACAAAGCAATATTTGGCCTAATTTCAAAATAGCGATCATCGTTAATTGGGATCACGGTGTTAAGACCATCATTGGCGCCGGATAGTTCAACCAATATCAATCTTCGACCAGTTCGTTGTGCTGCAGAAGCAATTCCTAAAGGCGCTAGCGGTATCGCCATTCCCGCAACTAAGGATCTTATTAACTCTCGTCTATTCAAGTTGCACTCCGTTAATCACTTTAGATTATACGCGGGATCTGTGAATAAATCACTCAAAGATGTTGCCTTGGGATCGTAAAGGTGTGCGTTCGTTGCAAGAACCAGCTTATTTACGGGTAATACGCCTTCATTTTCAGTCCACAAACCCAAGTCAGCATCTTTCAACGGAATGCCGGCTATATGAGTAGGTGTTTGATCGAGTACAGCACTCATCATCGACATCATCATGTAACTGCCTTCAGAAGATTTAACAAAATTAATCGGTTGATCTGAGGCATATCTTGCATATCGTGATTTTGGTAATAATTTATCTACCTTAGTAAATACCTTTGACCAATCATCCCATATCCGAGCGGCGTTGCGTTCTCGCCAGTTTCGACCTTCCATTGCCGCGTCGAGTAACTCAGGAAGCTTTAACCACAAGGTTGATATAAATTCTTTCTGAACCCTTGTAAGTTGGTTCCATTGGTTCTTTTCTTCACGCCATTCAGGTCCGGACAGAATAAAGTTCACATTTAAGGCACCATTATCTCTATTTTTATAAGCTGCTCTAGGCATGCTTCCTCCCAAGCATGATGGATAACAACTTCTATCTTCTATGTTCAGAAGTATGCGTCTTCCTTCATCCGTGCGATTACTCACAATTCTGATCTGCATGGCATCTAAATCGATGTCTTTGAAACTCGGATTTAATAGACCGAGGGTAAAATTGTTCCAATTATCTGCACGCGACAAGCTGTTTCCCCATTCAAATGCGACACGTTCAACTTGCAATGCGCTTTCATCAGATGTTTCAGAGACTAAGTGTATTTCTGCTTCCTCTTTAATTTCTTCAAACTGAGTTAATTCAAGCCAACCAGAGCAATACATCCTGCCAGGGTTCTCGTCGCCATTCCCATCTCTACAAGTTTCCTGCGATCCTTGGGCTGCTTGAAAAAGCTTATTGTCCAGTACTACCCAGTCTATGAACAAATTTCGATCACCACCATCTGGCCCACCGGGTCCGCAACAGTGATCATTGAAAAACGTAATCCTAAGGCGATCAAAGCTTAAATTGTCTGGAACCGTAAATTTGGCAATATTCCAATTTAGATCTTGTGTATCGACGCGCCCAAACCTCTCAGTGTCGATCCCACCTTCCGCATGAATTGTTTTGCTGCTCCAAGTAAAAGTTCGTTTCCCTTGTTTATCTTCAATTGCGCTGAGATCGAACGCAGGCGGCCCTTTGAAATTTTCAGCTGCGTATCTCACCATAGCCACTCTGGCGTCATGTTCTGAAGATGACATACTGGAGTCATTGCTCCCAGATGAAACACTGTTTTGAACATGCTCTGAGTTAGGTAAAACCGGATCTGCCTTTAGCAAATCGTTGATCATTTCATTGCGCAACAGTAAGCGCGATGGTGTCATCCAATCTGCTCCGCCAGGCCATCCTGCTACATTCGGTGCTTCATACAAATTTTGTCCGATAGTAGCTAATCGATTTGGTAGCGTCGGCCACCACTCGGGGAGTGTCCCCGTTGTTCTTATTGTACCAATTAACAAATCAACAGGCGACTTCACTACCGTTGCCCGGTTCTCATTTGCCCAAAAATGTTCTGAGGTTAAAATCGTTCGTAGTAAGACTGGAATATCATACTCACTGTCTCGAAAAACTGTTGCGATACGACTTACTTCTTCAGGTGCGTTATTGAATTCTGATATGTAAACATTCCAGAAACGTTTGGTGACGAATTCAGCAGCTTCAGGTTTAGACAGTAAGATATCAACGACTTGTTCACCTTTGAAGAGGCCGCGTTGCCCTAATATTGACTTGCGCCCTTTATCATGATCCCAGGGCTTAAACTCAAATTCTAAGTTACGTATTCGGTTGTACCCGTAACCAGTTAGTGCCCGGGCTACCTCTTTAACATCTTTTTCTGTGTAATTACCCTCTCCCAGTACAAATAACTCCATAAGCTCGCGGGCAAGGTTTTCATTGGGTTGTTCTTTGCGGCTACGATCATTGTCTAAATAGTTTAACATTGCTGGATCACGGACCATCGCTTTAGCTAAACTTCTAAAATTAGTATGACCAAGTTCTCGCATCGTCCAATGTTGTTTTGCGACTGCATGGACTTCTTCCTGAACACCTGAATAAGCCGTCACAAAGTGATTATGCCATAAGAGTAGTAATCTTTCTGCCTGGGGGTTTGGTGTCGAAATTAATTCTCGGACCCACCATGTCCTAAAGTCTCCCATTTCTTGATCTCGTGAAATGCGAAAAGCCTGTCGTTGGGATTCTTCATAATCCCATCTTATCCAGTAATCTGGAAAGTGTTGTGCGCTGATAAATTCTGGAGGATCTACTGTGACTTTCGTACCGTCTAAATTTTCTAAAACATGAGATATTGCTTTGCTTCTAGTAAGACCAATCAGCCTTTTAACTTCGCTGGGGTGTGCACCCAATCCTGTACGCTCAAGGAGGTGCCTCGCATCTGCTGCATCGACATACTGTTGAAGATGCATAATCTCTAATTCGGATTTTTCGGAATATGAATGATATGATGAATTTAGTGCTGAAAGAGCTTCTTTTGAAATATCGCTCTTTGTTACAGACGTAATTTTGATGCCGTTTTCATTCAGCATTTTAGTGAATGTGGATGCAGTACGGCTTCCCCAAAATCCATCAATTGGACCTGGATTGAAACCAGATAAGGTAAGTTTGCTTTGCAGATGTTTTACCTTGTAATCTTGACCCCATGCGATTTCGGTAGAAATACACGCCATAAGAAATGCTAATGACAGGATACAAATTGTAGCAACTTTAGAGTTTATGAAAGGCTGTAAACTTAAATATATCATCGGATTGACCAATTATTCATTGAGTAAATGTTAACATCTGATTTGCAAAATTCAAAATAAGGGTGAAGTATCGGTGACATTTTTTAGCGTACCGGCGGAGAACTGCTTTCTGCTTAACCCACCCCAAGGGTATCATCCGACATTGGCTGCTCCTGCAGCGAAAACATAGGATTGAATTTACACAGGCAATCTCTAACCAGGTTTGTTGGTTAGCTCAATCTCACTTCTGACACACGAATGCTCTCTCGAAGCATTTACTCATCCCATGATTGGATAGTGCGTTTTTTCTGCCTGTAGGAACCGCTCCGTCATAAAATGTTTGTATTGTGAATTAAATTTATTCAGCGGTACGGCATTGTAATATTCAACACTGAACACAGCTTTCTTGAAATATGTCTGGATTTACGGTCCAAAGGCTAATTTACCAATTTATGATCTCGTGTTCACTATATCTTGTAGCTTAGAGATAAACATTGGATGGGGTGCAGAAGATACGACACAGAATTGGATTTAGGCTGCAAAGGCTTCTTTATCTATCGACAATCATCAGATGGCTGCATATTCAGATATGAGTGGGTCTGTAGCTCAATTGGTTAGAGCAGAGCGCTCATAACGCTTTGGTTGGGGGTTCAAGTCCCTCCAGACCTACCATGATGTGGCCACTACATTTATTTACAATAAGACGGCATCGTCCCTGCATAGGGTCCTGCCTTTGTTTGCGCTTGAACATACTCATTTCCAGAATCATATCTCTCGCAGCGTCCACACAGCTGTTGCGTTATCAGGTGCGCTCCGATATCACCGAGGTCCTCTGTCGCGCAGCGTCCAACAAGGCGGTCATAGGTACGCTCGCCATTTAATGAGCAGGTTGCTGTTTTCCCCAGTACTTGAGACCTGAGGTATGCTGTGGCGCGATCTCCTAAAGCTGTGCCGCGTTCGTCACATGTGAGCCCGTTGAGCCTAATTGCAATATTCCCAACTTCGATTGTATCGCCATCCCGTACATGGGTTATCTGCCCAGTTAATTCTGCTTGGGCAGAAACATTGATGGGCCAAAAGACCCCAAATAGTAGGAGAACAGCGACCTTAATCTTAGCGCGCATAGTTTAAGGATGACCAAGGAAAGGGCTTTTCTTCGCTCTGTCCCAGAAGGAATTGAATGGTTGCAGACATCCAACGGGACAGATCAGAGCTGATATCAGCAATGAATTGGTTTCTGTCTGTTGTGACCAGCATCCAAAGGAATTGAATAAAGGCCAAGACCCCAACAAGGGTTATTGCGAGATTAAGCAAAAGACCAAAAATCAGCATGAGCGTGCCTCTGACCAAAACCTGTCCACGCGCACTTTTTCTAAACTCTTCCATAATTCTTCTCTCACCGTGATTGATGAGACGTATATGGGAGCGTGTTACTGTTGTTTAAAGACCTAATACCTCTTGAGCCGTTGGATATCAGCAGACTTCGCTGCCCCAGCTCGATACTTCGGCTTTGGCTTTATGGCCTATGCACTGCTTGCATCCAAATCATCGGCCTGCGCTGCTGTTGACTTGTGAGATCGCCCCTTTGCGAAGAGATTGCTTACTGTCTTGCATGCGTTCCACAGCTTTGTCCATCCGGTCTGTTTCTGAACACATGCATTTCACCCGTGCGTTCTTAATTTGCTCTTACAAAATAAAATTCAATGACGTCATTGTTCATGTGATATCGAAAATGCCATGTCTAACTTGCTCACTGTTCGATCTTGGGCAGGCTCTTTAAAACAACAAAAAAAGCGTAGTAAAGAGGGGTTGCTCCATGTCATCATCGAACGAAATGCTGAGTTGCTTTAAGGCTTATGACATACGAGGGCGACTTGGCGAGGAATTAAATGAGGACATCGCGTATCGCATTGGTCGCGCAACAGCACAGCATCTGAAAAGTAAAGATATTGTCATTGGCTACGATGCGCGTGAGACATCGAAATCACTGGCAGAGGCCTGTGCGCGGGGTATAAACGATGGTAGGGCACATGTGTTGAACATTGGCCTTTGTGGGACGGAAGAGGTCTACTGGGCGGTCAATTCGCTGAAAGCCGAAGCAGGGATTGAGGTGACCGCGTCTCATAATCCGATTGAATATAATGGCATGAAAATCGTCAAAGCAGGCTCGAAGCCTTTAGATGATGAGCAGGATTTCCAAGTCATAAAAAAAATAGCCTCTGTTGGTGAATTTACACCAGAAATTCACAACACAACGCAGCATGATCGCGCGGAGATGGCGCGTGCTGCTTACGTTCAAAAATTGCTATCCTTTGTAAGCAGTGCAGCATTAAAACCCCTAAAAATCGTTGTGAATTCAGGAAATGGTGCCGCAGGACCCACGTTTGACGCGCTTGAAAACGGGCTCAAAACTGCAGGTGTAAGCGCAGAGTTCATTCGTGTGCACCATAATCCTGATCCAATCTTTCCAAATGGTATTCCCAACCCCCTTCTGCCAGAAAATCACGCAGCAACTGCAGACGTTGTCTTACGCGAGGGTGCAGATTTCGGGGTGGCGTTTGATGGTGATTTTGATGGCTGTTTTCTGTTTGATGAAACAGGTGCATTTGTTCCTGGCGAATATATCATCGGTCTTCTTGCAAATGTTTTTTTGGAAAAAGAACAGGGTGCGAAAATCGTGCATGACCCACGCGTTGTTTGGAATACGCGTGAAACGGTCTCCGCAAAAGGGGGCGAGCCGATTGTGTCCAAAACCGGGCATGCCTTTATTAAGGCAACAATGCGCGCATGCGATGCGAATTATGGCGGTGAAATGTCCGCACACCATTATTTCCGGGATTTTGCGTATTGTGATAGCGGAATGATCCCTTGGCTTTTGATTTGGGAACTCATATCAAAAACTGGAAAGTCATTAGGGGCGCTTTTAACAGAGTGTCGGGAGAATTTCCCATCCAGTGGCGAGCAAAACTTTAAAGTATCTGATGCGACGGGTTGCTTGAGTTCCATAAAGTTAAAGTATCAAAATGATGCAGACCGCGTTGATGAGCTCGATGGTGTTTCGATGGAATTCAAAGATTGGCGATTTAATGTGCGAAAATCCAACACGGAGCCTCTTTTGCGCTTAAATGTTGAGACGCGCGGGGACAAAGAATTATTGAGTGAAAAAGCTCAAGAATTGATTGCTTTTATTAAAGCTTCGTAACGCGCCTTTGAAAATGAATCATCTCGCCTTGTTTTTGTATCAAAGTGAGATAAAACTCTTGATCACGACTGTTTTGTAAACTATTGCTCATGTTTGAGCGATCATGGATACCCTCGATTTACACTTAACACTTTTATGCACCAGACTTCGCAGGCAAGCGAGCTCTGATGCGGTAGCCGTGGGTTTACACGTCAATGGCTAGCCGGCGCGACGAAAAACAGTCTGAGACCCGCCTTCACGTGATGCGGTTGCTTGCAGAAAACCCAGAAATATCGACCCGCCAGATCGCAGCTACTGTCGGCATATCTAATGGATCTGCTTACTATGTTTTGAAAGCTTTGGTGGATAAGGGATTTGTAAAGCTTGGTAACTTTAAGAAAAACCCCCGCAAGGGTCAGTATGTTTATCTGTTGACGCCAAAGGGCATGTTGGAAAAATCAAAACTTACACGGGGATTCATTGAACGAAAGCGCCAGGAATACGTGGCACTGAAGGCTGAAATTGAGGCTTTGGAGGAGGAGGCAGGCCTCTCCTCTGGTGCTCAATGATATTCATTGTGATGCATAATGATCGGGCTAATGCGCGCAGATGGCGCGCTACGCCGCATGTATCAGCCTTAATTGAAAAGACTGCCGAGAGATCTTGCGTCCTTACCCATGCCATTCAGCACTTCGCCGGCGCCGTTAAATACTCCCTGCGCAGTCCCACAAGAGGTCAACACTGTCAGAAGCGTGAGTGCGTAAATTATCTTTTTCATGCTGCTCTGTCCTGCTTTTTGTTTGTCCGTGTTAAATCATGTGCCTTTCTTTGCCAAGGGATTTTAGGCTTTTCGGCTGGGAATACGGCCGAGTGGCGCGACGGGTTTCGATATTGGGGTGTTATGGGTAGGTTGAGTGGGACTTTTTCGACGCCATAAAAAAGAGAATTGTAGAAATACTTTTGAACAGAAAAATTAGAAAAGCCGTCTTTCCCGTTGCTGGTTTTGGTACCCGCTTTCTACCTGCGACTAAGGCGATGCCGAAAGAGTTGCTGCCAATCGTAGATAAACCTTTGATCCAATACGCTGCTGAAGAGGCGATTGCCGCAGGTATCGACACCCTGATTTTTGTAACTGGCCGAAATAAGCGCGCCATTGAAGATCACTTTGATGCGAATAATGAATTGGAAAACATGCTGCGCGCCAAGGGCAAAGATGCGCAGGCCGACATGGTGCGCAATATCATCCCAGAGGGAGTGGAATGCATATTTGTGCGTCAGGCCGAACAGTTGGGGTTAGGTCATGCAGTATTGTGCGCGGAGCGTGCTGTTGGCGGTGATCCCTTTGCAGTACTTCTGGCGGACGATTTCCTTACGGATTGCGAACCCGGTGTGACGGCAGATCTGGCGCAAGCTTTTGCAAGTACTGGCAAATCACAGCTTTCGGTGATGGAGGTTGATGGGCCTGATATCTCAAAATACGGGGTTGTTGTGCCAAATGGGGCCGGTGCGGGTATTGCAGGCTTGGTTGAAAAACCCGATGCGGATGATACGCCCTCAAACCTGGCCTCCATCGGTCGATATGTTCTAACGCCTGATATCTTTGACACTTTGCGCGGGCTCAAGGCGGGATCCGGCGGAGAAATTCAATTGGCCGATGCGATCAATATCCATGCACAGCAGGGCTCGGTCGAAACCGTGCGTCTGAATGGACGACGGTTTGATTGTGGGTCAGTGGATGGGTTTTTGGATGCGATCATACATATATCATCAAGATTAGGTTCCAGGCGTTAGTATATTACTCCAAAATTTCTCCAGCCAGTGCAGTATAAACTTGCAAGTTCACGAGGTATAATTCCTGCTTTAAATTTAGTAGAATTTATGTAAGTCAGCGTAGCATATGTATATGGACACAAAATCATATGAAAATTGATAAAATTAACAGAATTTTTGAGGGTCGTACAGTTGACTTGTTCGACGGTGAATTGATTACAATTGAAACGGTCGCACGTTACAAGCCAATTAAAAGTAACTTATTTTCGAGTAGATCGATTAATAAATTTGATAATAAAGCTTTATCAGTGAAACACCTTACCATGGCATCGTCAGCTGCAATGAGCAACGCGGATGTTTGCATGCTCGACGGGGCGGCAATCAAAACACTTGCCGTTAGATATCCGAGTGATGCGCAGTATGTAGTGGCTCGACTGGCCCTTCGTTCAAGCTGGTTTTTAGGCTTACCAGGGTTATTGCGCAGATTAGCTCTTGGGCGTGTAAAATTGGGCGGTCTGCTGGTTCTGAAAGAGACGCAGCGAAAACGTAGTTTTTGGCTAATAATTAAGCGTACGAAAACAACTACCCCAAGTAATCGTCTGTTACTTCCTAAAAGTATTGGGGTTGAGGCGTTCCTTTCATGGTTGAGGGCTGAACAAATTAATTATGTTGTACCGCGTTTTTTTGAACAACTACCAAAGTTGCATCGTGACGGGGGAGACCTTGATCTTTTAGTTGCGGATGAACACGCTGACAAAGTCATAGCTAGAATAAAATCATACGAAAGTGTTTTAACCGATCGTTTGTCGGACTCCATTCCGATTGGCATGCACAGTATTTCCTTGGCGGCAGGAATCCCATATTATCCGCCGCAATTGGCTATTGGAGTGCTAGAACGTTCCGTCGAGGGGCCTGCAGGCTCTCGTGTGCCAATGCCAATTGATGAGCTGCATATGCTTATCTACCATGCACTTTATCACAGTAAAAGCTATTCGTCTGGCATACCCAGTGCTCATAACGGTAAAATGGAAAATCCACCAGAAAATGACTATTTTGGAATTATCACAAAGAAAGCGGAAAAACTTTGTCTCAATGTGGGTGGGACTATGGAGGAATTAGACCATTATATGGCGCAAGCCGGATGGCAACCTAAGCGTGATACTCTTCAAAAAATAAGTGAAAGAAATGCTTGGGTTCGCGATCACTTCTTCGGTGATCAACCGCCAAAATTTACTGGTTTGACGGTGTTTATTTTAAAGGAAGAAGCAGTCTCTAATGGACTTACAGAAAAAGTGGTGGAAACAATGTCGCTCAGTGGTGTCAAAATCATTGATGTTTTGCAGCTTACAGTCGAGCAAAAAGAGCGGGCTATTCGGGAAATTCGAGGAGGTAATTGGACTGGTCCTGGGCGAAAAACAGAAGGCCTGTTTCCTGCAGCATTTATAATCGGCGTAGATCCGAATTGCGTTGGCCTAAAGTCGAAGTACGCCTATGAGTATGAGCGCTTCTGGTCTAAAAGGCATAAAAGTAAAGTTCGTGAGAAATTTGATGTTGACGGTGCTGCGAGTATTGTTCATGCCGCTGACAATACGTTTGAAGCAATTGAATATCTTGAGGCATGCATTGAGAAAAGTCTAAAAGAAAAGCTTTTCGTTAAGATAGATCAAGCGGTGTCAAGTGTTCGTTTCGCCCAAGCAAAACGCGCCGTTTCGTATAATTATTTGTCACATCTGGTGAAATTCAGATTGCGAGATTACGCAACGAAGGTTTTATCATGATTAAAATTGACAAATTATTAAAAGACCAAACGATAGAATTATTTGATGGTTCTGAGGACCTAGCAACTGATTTGGTGCCGTTCGCCACAAATAAAGCCACAGCATTTTTCCGCCAACGGCCTGCGATCGCAATCTCAGGTATTAAGTTTGCTGAGTATTCAGCAATTCTCGAAGCGGCTGATTGCATGGCAAGCGTCTGCATGCTGAACGATCGTGCCATAAAAGTACTGGTGGCAATGTATCCCAGTGCTCCAAAGTATGTCTTGGTTCGCTTGGCGCCAAGGCTTGCTTGGTTATTGGGCTGTTTTGGTTTATTGCGGCGGATTATCCAAGGACTAGTGAAAGTTGAAGGTATTGCAGCTTTACCCAAATGTGGTGGAAGAGGTAAAACATTATGGCTGGTATTGGAGCAGTCCGGAACAGATGTGCATCAAATCCCGGTCATTCCAAAGTCTTTAGGTATCCAATCATTTCTGTCGTGGCTAAAGCTTGAAAAGATTAATTATATTGTATTGCGTTTCTTTGAAGTACTTCCCGATTTACACCGTCAGGCAGGGGATTTGGACTTGTTAATTTCAGACCAGGATCGACCTCGCGTTTTAAAATACTTAAGATCAGTTAGTAGTCAAATGGGCGAGGATGCAGGCGATATCCGGGTTGGTCTCCATTCAGTTTCAGGTGAGCCAGGCATGATACCCTACTATCCGCCACCGCTAGCGCGGGAAATGTTGTCACGAGCCGTAACGGGTCCAGCAAATGCATCAATTCCTGCTCCAAAAGACGCCCTGCTTGCAATGATGTACCATGTTTTATATCACAGCAAGAAGGGCTATTCATCAGGAATCCCCAGTAATCTTTCGAAACATACAGATCGGCATCCCGAAAATGACTACGCCGAATTAATAAACAGCATGGCCTCCAAATTAGACCTGGATGTTGGACGCACTATGGAAGACATGGACAACTTTTTAGCAAGTGAGGGCTGGCGTCCTAAAATTGATACGCTAGCAAAAATAGCAGAGACGAATGCATGGGTACGTGACAGATTTTTTTCTAGTACAAAAAGTCATGCGGAAGGCTTAGCGGTATTCGTTTTGCGAGAGTGGGTCGTTCGCGCTAATTTAGTGGATAACTTCATCTCTGAAATTACTGCTTCAGGCTTTGTCGTAATACGGCGCAAAACTCTAAACAATATCGAGAAAAAGTATGTGAGTGATCACCTGAGAGGCGGAACGTGGGGCGCTGATGATGATGGAAATACTGAACTTTGGCAGCCTTCTGAAGTGTTAGTACTGATAGATCCAGAATGTGCAAGTTTGCCATCAACCTACGCTGCTGGCTTTGAACATTTTCGAATTCGCAAGTTGAAAGAGCGTCTACGTGAAAAGTTCGATAATTTACGCAGTTCAGTACATTCAACCGATAATTCCATTGAGTCATGGGAATATATTGAAACTTGTTATCCTGATGACATTAAAATTATCAAACATGAAATTGCAACTTATTCAAAACGATCGATTGTTTCCCTCTTAAAGCAGCTGCTCAACCCAAATTACGTAAAACACTCTCTGAAGCATTCACTTAGAAGTTTTTTAATTCGGAATTTTTTAACATAGTTAAAGTAAACATGCGAGGATCACCGTATATCGAAATTATTGGGTTAGCTGGTTCAGGTAAAACTACACTTCGATATCAACTAATAAACGAGGCGAGTAAAGTAGGCCATAGTTATAGATATAGACAGCCGCTCGGATCCAATTTTTTAAAGCGTATTCAGATTATTATAAAGTCTCTCAGAATTCTGTTTTCAGACCTAAGCATTCTAAAGTGGATCACCGCGCGGCCATCAGGTCCTTACTCGAAAACTCCATACGCCAAAAAGATTACCAAAAGTCTGAAGTTTCGTGTCATCATAGAGAGCGTTATCGTTCGCAATATGCTATCTGAAGATCCAATAACGCTTGTAAATGACGAAGGTATAATTGGTAAAGCTGTGGTTTTATCTCTGCTTCTTGAGAAAGACCTGAGAGATCTCTGCACTTTTTTAAATATTTTACTTCCAACCGACATGCAGATTTTCTTTGTGGAAATTGAGGTGGAAAAAGCGATCAGCCAGATGAATAATCGTGAGGTATCACTTCCTTTTTGGGACGAAATGGATGAGCAGCTTAAAGAAAAATTATTTGATAGCTGTAATGCTCGGTACCTTGATTTAATCCAATCTTTATCAAGTCAAAACGGATTGTCATATTTTGTAATAACTAATAATGGTTCAGTAAAAGAACTTTCTGCAAGCATTATTGAGCATATAAGTAATTAGAAACTAAATTAGAAGTCATATAACTTATAGAAAATATATAATGTGTTTAACGCCCGAAACTGAGAGCAGATCACGGCCACATTTATTTCGTAGCAATTAACATGATGAATGGTGACGAAAGACGACATTTGATTGGTATTCGTCTACCTAAAAATGCGAGGGGACGTAGCATATTAAATATAATTTTCTGAAAGGTGGACGGTTTATCGTTTTCCCACCAAAAATCAAATACACCTCCGGTATACTCCAGACAACTTATGCTCAACTTATGTCGTTGCGCAGTGTCATAAAAATACTTTAGGTTCATAATTTTGGTATTATGCCGCTCCAAATTTTGTCTATCTAAAAGATAGTGTAGCCAGAATTGTAGTCCCGAAAAATTTGGTATTTCTAGGATAAGTGTTCCTCCGGGTCTTAGCGCTTCAATGTGTTTATCAACAATAGGACCTACATCTAGAAAATGTTCAATAAAACCAAAAGAGCAAGTTAAGTCATAGAGCCTAGGTGGTGTCCATCGTAGGAAATCTTCTTCGTAAATAGTTGCATTCTCGATTCCAAATTTTCGTAAGGTGTTGGTGGTTGTGTGCGTTGCCCCTTCCACATAGTCTATACCTTCTACATTGAAACCAAAATCTTTTCCTAGGTGTCCGAGAAAAATACCTGGCACGCATCCTATTTCTAAAGCATATTTTTCATCATTACCTGGCATAATATGTTCGTTAAATTGCCTTCTGAATGGGTTATTGTCGTAGGTCATATCCAATTTATTGGATTTTTTCCAACTTTGCTCCCAATACTCTTTATTAGCTAATTCATTATTCATTGTACTGACTTCAGCTCTGTTATTTTTTTGTTCAGCTTTAGGCATGTTATATATTGATCAGTCGCATAAGACACATAATACTTTAGGAGAAATACATTTGGATTATTCAATTTATTATCATTTAAATTTAGGCTCTTTAACATAGCAGATGCGAGTGCCTTGGCATTTGATGGTGGCACTAGAAACCCGAGGCGACCGTCTTCAAGAATTTCCCTCGGGCCGCTTCGGACATCAGTGCTGACGGTGCGACAGCCCAGCGCCAGCGCTTCTACTAGGACTGTTGGCAGACCTTCACGGGTAGATGAAAGTACGAGTACATTCGCTTCGCGGAAAAGTGGATAAGGGTTTGTAACATGGCCTAATAGTGCAATTCGTTCAGTTAATCCTAAGAGTTTAATTAATTTCAATATATTTGCTCGCTCGGGCCCATCTCCAACTATAAGTAGACGTGAAGGTTTAAGTTTTAAACTTTCTGCAAAAGCCTTAATGAGCGTTGGTATGTCTTTCTCTTTAGACAGACGTCCTACTGACAAAAAAATTTTTTCATCAATTTTACTGAAAGGATGGGGGCACTCTTTTTTACTGGCCTTAAAAAGGCTGTCGTCAATTATAGGATTATAAATTGTTTTTACACTATTTTCAGCCAACAAAGCATATTTTTCCACCTGTCGTGCGGCATCATTTGAAACGGCAATCACTATATCAGAAAAGCGATATAAGATTGCGATGCAATAGCGTGCGATTATCTTTTTTTTCCAGGTCAACGTCTCCAACCCATTTTCTAGGGAGGTATGTTCGGCAATTATCACCCGCGAACTCACGCGACTAATGACTTTAGCGAGTATGGTGACGCAATTTAAATGGAAGGATGCAGATATAATGTTGGCAGGTTTTCGACTTTTAAGCATTTTTGAAAGTTTGAAAAGGGCTGAACTTGCGCTGGTACCGGGAACGGAACGTATTAATATCTCTGTGCTTACAGTTGTTTGATCGCTATCATCGAGTACCCATAGCTCTACTGAAAGACCGCGATCAAACATCGTTTCCGCAAGTTTTATAGTCACTTTACCTAGCCCACCTGAAAGGGTAGGGCTCAAAAACACGACGTCTGCAGGGTATTGTGTGAAAGTGTTCGACATTGACTTCTACAGTATGGAATATAAGGTATGCCACTCATGAAATCCAATAGCAAGCTGTACATAGAGTTTGTTGGTCAGCATACTGCCGGTAAAACCACGGTTATCCATGATATTGTGGATCGTGACCTATTAGAACCAATAAAAGCAATTTATCCACAGAAAATCAAACGCTCACGCTATGACTTAGTATTCAGTATGCCACGTTTATTTTTCTTCCACATTTTTGATCTTTTATTCCTTTTTCAGTTTTTCAAACGAAACGTGAAATGTAATTGGATAAATTATCATTCGGCCGGAAGGCACATGTGGAAAATGATATTTTTACACCCTTACTTTTCAAAGTTCGATTTTGACGTTTGGATGAAGGATGACTTATTACACCTGTTACCGCGGCTGGAGTTGAAGCATGGCGTTGATACTTATGATGTATTTAACGAATTTTTTAATCGTTTTTCACATTGGTACAGCGGGCTAGTGTTCATAGACCTACCTTATGAAGACATGAACGCGCGTTTTAATGAGCGCTTCAAAAACCGTCCGCATCAAAGGCGTAAAAATAGGTCCAGAGTGTATGAGCGTGCGTATGTTCAAAATAAAGTTCTTAAGCATGTTTTGCTCCAACAAAATAAAGTACGCGTTCTTGTTTTGGATGGAAAATCAGAAGTTGCAATAAAATCGGTACAAGTTGTCAAATTCATTGAGGAGTTATTGTATGAAAAAAAGTAATACTTTTGTTACATTTATAGGATCCCGCGGCTCCGGAAAGACAACAGTAGCAGATGAGTTAGCAAAAAATTTATCTAATTTAGGCTCAAATGTGTTGCGGCAGCATCAGGGCCTTTCCGATGGAAAAAGTTTTAGAGGCATTTCGAAGGCGATTATGCTTTGGCGATACTTTGATTTGGAGATCATCAAAAAAATAGGTTTTTGTGGCCGCGCACGTCGCACAATACCGAGCCTGTATCGATTATATCTGCCATTAGCATTCTCAAAAGATCTTACGGACTTAAATTTACATGGAGATGTTCTTATCTACGACTCAAATTTTTTACGTGGTATGATTCAAGCTTTTGTGAGCCAAGAAATACAACTAGCGGAAATTAGAAATTTTTATGAAGAGAAAATTTTATCAAAGATCGACCAGTTGATTATTGTTGTGATAGCTACCGACCCTAAGATAGCTGTGGAAAGATGGCTGGCTCGTGACTCAGTTAAAATTTGTGATCAGAAATTCGACGAAGAGATCTCTGTTAGAGAGCAGCTCCAAGGTAATATTCAAGTTGTAGTGCAAGATTTATCGCAGTGTTTAAAGGTGGAAGTAATTGAGCTAAGGGGTGAAAATTCGCCTAGTGATAATGCAAAGCAAATAGTCAATCATTTAACAAATTAGATTTGCTGTATTAGTCATCTACGATCTTAAGAAGTAATATAAAAGTAATATAGATCGTATCAGGGCTTCAGAAATCATAGACAATACAACGCCCCACAGCCCAAAGGATGGTATTAATAATAATGCGACACCTATTCTAGTAGCGGGTGGTATAATAGAAATCACGTAAAGAGCCTGGGTTGCCTTAATGGTTGTTAAATACGTCTTAATTGGTAGAAGTGCTCCGAATAAAGGAATGCAAGCAAACGCAATAGAGTATGGTATCGCGTCTAGATATGTAGGAAAAAACCAGCTGAAGATTATCGGGGCGATCAGAATATAGCCAAAACATATGAAGGCAATAACACCAAAATACTTCATCAATTTTGGTAATAGCGTTGCCTTGATAACCTTTGGATCTTTTGTGCCAAATTTTGCAAAGGCTAGCGTTGGGATCGTATTTAAATTTGAAGTAATATTTTGAGGTACTGTTTGGGCAATATAGAATAGTGCTAAAGCCTCGGCACCTATAACATTCCAAATTAATATTTTATCCAATTGCCCAGCAAATAAACCTAAGGCTGTCATAATACTGAGGTGTTTAGCATAAGTCTTCAGCTTTGGGTCTTTGGGGTTACCTTTTGAAGAATGCTCTTTCAAGACTTTAACATGAAAAATGAGGTTTGGCATCACTGTCCCCAGAAGAGTTGCGGCTAGAATGACCCAAGCAAATTTTGGGGCAAGTAGTACAACACCTATCGTAACAAGTAGTCCAATTAAACGCGTCGTTACTGCATAAATCGTGTTTTGCCTTAGTGATTTTATTGCTATGAGGAATTCCCCATATCCGGTCGCAGCATTGTATATGGGAACGATTAGTGCAATAATCACAAATCCAAGAGAGAGTTCATATTTCCCTGTGAAAAAATAGTAACTGGCAACTAATATTGATATCGCCGCACTAAGCAGTCCCCACCGAAACATTGACCAAAACGCAATGTGAAGATTACCAGTGTAACCCTTCGGGACGGACTCTCTCAACGCAGTTCGCATGCCTGGTAAAGCAATAACACACACCAATGTAAAGCCTGTCATAAGAAAACGATATTCGCCTAATGTTTCTGGTGTCAGCTTGTTTGCAAGAATATAGAGCAAGACAAAACCAGACAACGACGCAATAATTTGGGTCAGGGTTAGCCATGAGGCCCCTTGAACTAGGTACACCATATCAGTTTTTGTGTAACGTTCAGACCAGCGAAGGAAAGATATAAAATTTTTATATAACTTCATGGCTTACTGACATTTCTTATTCCATAATTTTTGCATACAGTGTAGGAACGCCGCTTAAAACGGTTTATGTACAAACAAACCAAGATTAGTCGCAAATTAACATGAATGATAACAAAGCCAAGATACTGTTTGTACCTTACAAATTACATTTCCGGTATTTTTTGTTCTCCCTTGCCAAGAGAAACCAAGTTACTGTGTTGCTGCCACCGGAAAAACACCTGCCAAAAAACACTGAACTTAAGGGTGTACGTATAAGCTATAAGCAATTTTTAATCGATAAAGTTAAATTTTTCTTTGGAAGGGAACTTCGCACGCAGAAGTATATTAAGAATTTTGGAAATATAGTTAATGCTCAAAATCCTAATGTTTTGATCTCTTGCGAGTTCTATCATTGGTATACTTTACAAGGTTTGTTTTATAAAAAACACAGACCGAACGTGAAATTTTTAGTTGTGTCTGAGACTAAAGAGTGGCCAATAAATTTTGTTGCGCGCCAAATAAAAAAGTTAATGTTTCTTTACTTTAAATTGAACAGTAAGCATGTCGACGCAATGTTAGTTTACACTGAGCAGGCATATAATTTTTTGGCTAAACATATGCCAAGTAAAACTATTATTTTGGTTCCCGCACCGATTGATACTACATTGTTTACTGATGAAAGTGAGCATGAATTTTATCAGAATAAAACTTTGAAAATTTTATTCAACGCAAGGTATTCCCCCTACAAACGTCACAAAGACGTGTTCATTGCGGTCTCTAATTTGTTGAAGGCAGGATATAAGATTAAGGTCACGTGTATAAGCCGTGACAACAAAAACCTTGATGAAATTGTTCAGCTGTCTCACAAGACTGGTATACACGAAAGTGTGGAGTTTCAAAATGCTAGAGACTTGGAAGAAATACCAGCCCTTTACCGAGCACACGATCTTCTAATCTTGCCGAGTTATAATGAAGCAATTGGAATGGTTGTTCCAGAGGCTATGTCTTGCGGAAGAGCAACTATAACAAGCGATACGGTAGGAGCAAATGTCTACGTCAAAGAAGGTGTGACCGGTCTGATTTATAAAACTTTTGACATAACTGCATTGACTGAAACGATAGAAAAATGTTGCGATGCAAATTTACTTGCACAAATGGGAAGTATGGCTCGACAACATATACTTGAGGATTTTTCGGCTGATCGTGTCGTATTAGCACTAGAAAATTTCATTGGAGACGAAAATTAATAAAATGCGGTAAACCCGCGGTCTAATGAAAATCACAATCACAAGAACTGCTTCGTTTGAATTGACGACTTTG
The DNA here is from genome assembly GCA_000472185.1 of Rhodobacteraceae bacterium HIMB11. Lineage (GTDB taxonomy): Bacteria > Pseudomonadota > Alphaproteobacteria > Rhodobacterales > Rhodobacteraceae > HIMB11. Next base: position 397,783 of record AVDB01000001.1, read on the forward strand.
ACGAAGACCTGAAATCATATAAGTCTGGGCCTTGGATATAAATTTGGGATAATTAAAAAAGTATGGATGATCTAATCTCTGTCATCATGTCTGTTTACAATGAGCCGATTGAAGCAGTGCAGCCCTCAATTGAGAGTATTTTATCTCAGACTTACGAAAACTGGGAACTGATTGTTGTGTTAGATTGTCCTGATAACGTACCTGTGAAGGAGTATTTAAGGCGAACAGCAGAGCAGTTCAAAAAAGTCAGTTTCATTGTAAACGAAGCTAATATTGGGTTGGGCGCATCCTTAAACAAAGCAGTTTCAGTTGCCAATGGTACATTCTGCGCGCGCATGGACGCCGAAGATTTTTCATTTAAAGATCGAATTCAACGGCAAGTAAATTATGTCTTGAGAAAGCCTGAAATTGATCTTCTTTTTACACAATGGCAAGAAATTTACTCGGATGGACAGATCAAGAAACGCCAGCCTTTATCCCGCGATGTGAGGCATATAAAAAAAAATTTCTTTATCAAAAGTCTACTCTTGCATCCTACTTTACTCATCCGCACCGACATATTAAAAAATCATCCCTATCCTGAAATGGATCGCCCAGAGGATTGGGTTCTTTTCTTAGATCTAATTCGATTTGATTATAAATTCGATTTAATAGAAGATATTTTATATACTTACGTCGTTGATGAGCACCAAAAATATCATAAAGTGAGGACGTATTCAGAAAACTTACTACCACATCTCCTACGTAATTCGCTTAATTATTCGACGAATATCTATTACTGGCTTTACTTCGCCCGAATTTTTGGAGAATTCATAATTTCTCGAAATGAATATGTATATCGCAAGACCTCAAAACTGGCATCGAGTTACTGGAAGAAAATATTCGGTTCAGCCTAATTTAAATAGATTTTAGAAGTTGCAGCAACCATTTCAGAAATAGAAAATAAGCGATGAGCCTCAATTTGAATTTCTTTCCTCTTGTTATCGTTTTTTATGTCGAAATTTAATAGATGTTTTGTAAGTGTTTTAACGTCTTTGGCGTCATGGAGCCGCCCGTTGACGCCATCTGAAATTAACTCTGGAATTCCTCCAACACGCGACGCAAAGGTTTGTATTCCAGCAAAGCCCCCCTCTACGACAACATATGGCAGCCCTTCTTTAATGGAAGGGAAAACGAGTGCGTCAAAGTGTGAAAGATAGGCCGACGCATTTTCTTTAAACCCGAAAAAGTATACATGGTCGCCTAATCCCAGTCGAGTTACTTTGTCCTCTAGTATCTCCTTTAATTCGCCTTCGCCAAAGTGAACATAAATGAAATCGGTTTTCGATTCCAAAATGTTGCGAAATGCACTCAATGCAAATTCCACCCCCTTATTTCTATGTAATTCTCCAATACCTACGAATTTTTTGACAGTTTTTGAGCCGAATTTTGCTTTGATGGACTCGGGAAGTGCGTTAACGATGTCGCTTAGCGGTAACTCGTGAATTGGCTCTATGCCATTATACACTAAGCTGTGTTTTGAACTCTGATACCATTTTTTTGTGTATTCTAATTCCATTTTCGAAATGAGGATTACTCTATCCACTAATGCAAATATTGCGCGGTTTCCGACTGAAATTAATTGTTTTTGCCAACCGGGTCGATCTTCAAAATTCGCAAGGCCGTGCGCTGTAAAAATAATTTTATTTACTTTATTCGCTTTGCCTATAATTGAGCCTAAGATGCCAACTTTGGTGCTATTGAGATGCAAAATTTCTGGCTTATGGGTTTTAATCATCTGATTTAAGCTAAGCCAGACGCGGATCTCATCGAAAAATCGGATATCACGGCCTAGCCCCTCGATCCGTCTCACACAAATTCCTGCAGCTGATGCCTTATCAATTAATGTGATTGATGTTCCTAGCTCATTATCTCCACACCATATTTCGACGTCAAAGTCATTCTTGAACGATATAGCAAGGTCGTAAACGTACCGCTGGGCACCTCCCCAGGAAGATTTAGTGACAATGTATACAAGTTTTTTTTATATGACATTGTGCGCTTCGATTGTTGATTTGATCATTTCGTCGATACCGGCTTTGGCAACCCAATTAAACACATGTTCAGCCTTCGATGGATCTGCAATAGCCTTGGCTGCGTCACCTGGTCGCCGACCGACCACATGCACCTTGAGTGGCTGCTCTAAATGCTGGTTAAATTTTTCGATCAGTTCTTTCACGGAAGTTCCACGCTGTGTTCCCAAGTTAAAGATACCGCTCACATTTTTCTTTATACTAAGGACATGAGCTTCAATTAGGTCATTAAGGTGGATATAGTCGCGGATACCGGTCCCGTCTGGCGTGGGATAGTCGTCTCCGAAGACAGAAAAATCTCCGCCAGCTAAATATGTACGCGCAATTACTGGAAAGATGTTTTGAGCATATGCATCAAAAAACTTCAGCCCGCTGTCCCCAGCCAGATTGAAATATCGAAATATTACCGATTGACCAATGTGCCCTAGCCTTTGGTACTGTCTAATTAATTCTTCGCACATAAGTTTGGTTGAACCGTAGACCGAGAGTGGCAAGAGGGAACATTTTTCGTCGTAAATGCCTGATAGGTTTTCTTCATAAACCGCGGCAGTTGAGGAAAAAACCAAATTAGAAATATGTTTTTTTCTCATTACCTCAAGGACATTTAAAGTGCCTGAAACGTTAACATTTATGAAGTTTGCAGGTGCTTTTTCACCCTCGCCAACAGATTTGAGGGCGGCTAAGTGTATGACTGTGTCGAAATTATTACTGGAACAGATATATTCCAGATCTTCACGATTACGGACATCTCCTTTGAAAAAATGGGCGCGTGGATCAACGAGCCTTCTTTGACCAGTTTCCAGACTGTCAAAAATAGTTACCTGAGCACCTTCGCTTATGAGGCGTTTAGTTAGTGCTGTGCCAATGTAACCTGCACCACCGGTAACTAAAAAACTTTTATCCATATAAGGTCTCACTTTGTCGACATCATAATTAATATTTTTTATCGCCCTTAATATGAGCTAATCAATGCAAATAAATTTTTTATTCAGTGAAAAACACTTCTCTGTCGGGGTTTGACGATGTGAATTCACTGTCGATTGTCCTATTTAGGCCTTCTATCAAAGTGTATGGTGGGCTAAAGCCGGCTAACTCCGATTTTGAGCTTACAAAGTGACTTGAAGATGTGAACTTTTTGATGCGTATAGCGCTTATCGTGAGTTTTTTGAATAAAAGATTTGATAAGGCATCTGCTATGTGACCTATAAGCATTCCTAGCCATCTCGGGATCCTCACGCCAACAGTCGAGGTTCTAAAAAGTTTCAGGCGAGTGTACTTTACTAATTCATCCATCGTCATATCAGGACCATCGACGTAATTATAAAGTGCGTAAGTTTGATCTGACTGGATGCAGGCCTGTAAGAACGCGACGACGTTGTCAATATATGCCAGTGACTTATGATTTTTACCGTGTCCAATCATCAAAAATTTGCGAGAGGCAATTTGGTTTAGTAAATTGTATACATTTCCCCGATTACCCTCTCCAAAAATTACCGTGGGCCTTATTATAAATAATTGTCTGCCAGCCTTTTGACCCCAAGACCTTAAAACTTCTTCGGCCGCAAATTTTGATCTTCCATATTCATTAAACGGATTTATTTGCCCATCTTCTCCCGTTGGCTTCGTGGTAAAGCCGTAAACTGCCACTGAGCTGGTGAAAATTATTTTACAAATTCCTTTTTCACTACAAATTTTTGCTAAATTGGCTGCGCCGTCTATATTTGTGCGCGTGTATTCACTTAAGTCTTCGATATCATCCCTGTGAACTGCCGCTAAGTTTATAACGATGTCGCCAGTAACATTCTCACGAAGGCTACCTATATTTCTAATATCAGAAATTTTTGTTTTATTCGAAAATTTTTTGCTTTTTTTTAAATCAAGAATTTCGAAATCTACCCGCGATTTCTCCAGCGCAGAACATAAGTTTGTGCCGACGAAGCCGGATCCACCAATAACTGTAATTTTTTTTTGCATGTGAAGAGCGGTACCACCATTTGATCCCGATAACAATATCCCAGCCTAGAGCACCTTTACAGCCATATTTTATGTTTTATAGTACAAACAATAGTATACTTACCTTCAAAAATAAGTTCCAAGGATAACGGCACTTACTTGTTGGCGCCATTCAAGCACTTGGTTATTGGTAACTTTTTGATCCTAGGCGTCGCAAATGAATTGTTTAATGCATACTTGAAGGGATGCTGGCAGTAGTCAAGTTACGTGGGTAATGGAACCAAGGCCCGCACTGACTGGTAGTCAGAATTTGACATTCCCAATGGCTAGGCCTTAGTGGTTAGGGTCTTTATTTCTGCTCCATTCCAGTGTGCCATGGCCGAAGTCTTATCGGTGCCGACACTTATGAGTGACCCCATATTAAAGTGGTATCGGCTTCAATATATGTGCGCGGAGTGGTTTCCTCGACATTCACTTCGACGGAAATTACCACGACGCGAGTGGCATGAAGCGTCGAGTAAATTTGCTATATTATTTAAACCCAAATTGGGAGCCCACATGGGGTGACGAGTTTGGGATCTACGACGACAATGGCGAGACGCTCATAAAGGCAGCGGCCCGGACATTCAATCGATGCGTAATTTTTGATACACACGATAAGAGTTACCACGGCCTCCCAAATCCAATTAATTTCCCGTCAGATGATCCGCGGCGCTCAATGCTGCTGTATTATTACACGGTGGCCCAGCGCCCGACGTTTCAGATTATGGAGGATGCACTCTACAGCGCACTTTGGAAATCCATGGGATTTACTGACAAGCGTGGCAATAAGACCAGGGATTATACTTGAAGCTGAGCGCACTATTTAAAGGTGGCCATAGCTCAATTTCTCAAATCGAGGTGATAGATGACAGGGAATAACATCACCTACTCAGTGATACTGCCCGCCTACAACGGCCGAAAATACCTTGGCGCAGCCCTACAGTCGGCTTTGGTGGCTCTGGTAGAGGAAGACGAAATAGCCGTCATTGAGGACGGATCTAATGATGGTGGCGTAGAAGATATTATTCACGCGGTTGAAGATCATCGCACTCGATATCAATATCAAGAGAATTGCGGTGTGGCCTCGGCTCTCAATCATGGGCTTAAAATAGCACGCAACCCTTATTTCGCATGGCTGAGGCACGATGATTTATTTTTGCCGGACCGACTGAGTGAAGACCGACAACTCAGTCAGCTCTGCCCGGACATAGTCACCTTCACAGCGTTTTATTTATTTAGCGATGACGCCAACGACCTAAATCTCGTGAATAAGTTAAAGCTCGCGACGTCCCACGACTTCGCAACACGCCTTCTACCCCGTCGCTTCCTCAATGGCTGCACTGTTTCAGCGCCTTCATTCAGCGCGGCCTATTTGACGAAAGCTTACGCCAAACACAGGACTACGAAATGTGGCGCAAGATACCGGAGACGGAGACGTTTAAATACATCCAGTGGCCGACTGTGTTGTCGCGTCGGCACCCAGAGCAAGACTCCGAGAAGCTGCCCGACGCGGCTAGAGCGGAGTTTAGCGACATATTGCGCGGGCATTGGGGGAAGGCGAGGTGCAAGGTTACAGTACTTGCGGGTTGAATACTACTCGAGAGATTATTCTAACTGTGTTAAAAATTAGAAAGTTTTATTTTGATTTTTCTAAAAGATCTCAAGAAATCTATAATTATGAATTCAATTTGGTAATATCTCTTTCAATAAAGCGGAAACTAAAATTTGCGCACCATATGGTGACAGATGGTCGTCATCTCGATATAGCAGATTATTGTCAAATTGCACCCTACAGTGAGTATCGCAAAACAAATTCTTTGTCTCAAAGACATGGAACCCTGAATGGGTAATTGACAGGTTTTGCACAAAATCCATAATTTTTGAATTTCTCCGTAAGTACTCAGTTATTGGCAACCCACGATAATATTCTGACGTTAATTCGTCGATTATGTCACCACCTTGGAATAATAGTTTTCGAGCAAACATATTATTTATATTTATGCCGTGTTCGGGTACTGTGTTCAAAAAATATACTTTGTTGTTGTTTTCCAATATCATTTCAATTTGTAGTCTGAAATTATCTAATATGCCATCGCGACTTCCCAGTCTTAAGCGTTCGATTTCAGGGTATTCTTTATTTTCTTTACCCGCAAATGGGTTATTGTAAGGACTTGAGTCAATAAGCTTGGGCCATCTTACTGCAAATACCACAATCGAGTTTTCAATATTTTTTAAATATTTGTTTTGTTCATATCCAAAATTAGAGCATCTGTTCAACTTTGTTCCAGATTTTGTAAATAATTCATAGCCGTCTGGCAAAAAGCAAGTCGATATAATAGTGGTAATGTTATACATATTTGTTGCTCTGTCTACAAATGCCTTTGAAATCATTTGTGCATGGCTGTCCCCAATAAGCACCAATTTATCTTTTTGATTGTTTGAGATTTTTGATTCAAAATTACAAATCCGAAATAGGCACTCCTCGCCGTTGTGATCAAAAAGCATTTGTCGATCGGGCGATGTTAGAAATTGCTTCGCTGATAACGAGAGCCTATGTGCATGTCCGTCTAAACTACCAAAATATAAGACAATGAATAATGTAGTAAGGATTGCAGTGTGCGTTTTGAGATTATTTTCAATTCGGTTTTTATTTTTTTCAATGATGATGAAAGATGTGCATGACAGAATGACAGTAATTGTTAGGCCTAATAAAAACGATAGAACAGGATTTAAAGAATACAATGTCAAAAATATAAAAATAGGGTAATGGTAAAGATAAATGGAATATGACATTGCCCCGATCTGTGTAAATACATTGTCCTCACAAAACTGTAATAGAATATTTGACCTTGATATTAATAAAAGTAGAAATGATGTCCCAATCGCCGAAAAAAAGTTAAGAGAGTTCACACCCATGAAGTTTGTAGAGACATTAAAATCTAATTTAAAAGATAGCCATAGGATTATAAAAAGAAATACTAAAAATAATAGAGTAAAGTTAAAATCAGACTTTTTGACTACAAAACATGTCAATACACCGAGAAGAGGTTGCCAAATCCTATTTTCTGTTTGGTAGTAATTGTCCTCAATACCTATCTCATACAATGATAATACTGTACTCAAGGTAAATAGCGTGAACGCTATTAATTCGGGTAAAATAAGATCCTTGGATTTATTTTTCAAAAATACAATTGCACCTATAAGTAAATAGCACTGTAATTCTATAGAAATGGACCACAAATGTGCTAAAGGTCGTAACTCCTGATTAATTTGCCAATAAGGCTCTGCATTTGGCGCTAGGTTTGCCAAACCAATAACCGCGTAAATAGCATATGTATTTATTGGCTGAGCCTCAATCGGGGTGAGGACTAAATAAGTAAATATAGTCGTTAAAATAATTAAAACTACCAGGGCAGGATAAATCCTGTTTAGTCTATTCCAAACGTAACTATTAAATGTACTTTTATTATTACAATAAATGTAGTTCTCCGCTAGCAGATAACCTGATAAGACCAAAAATATATCGACGCCTAAGTAACCATATTTGACAAATTTGCTCAATTCAAATATATATGGAGCATGGTATATTACGACCATCAGAGCAGCAACACCGCGTAACATAGTAATTCGAGGGTCGTATGTGCTTGACATAAGTGACATTTTCGGCCTGATTAGAGTTAAGTTTAGATTGAATGAAGAAAAGTATTGTGTCCAATTATGATTTGCCTGAAATAGTTAAACTCCATAAGCCTAAAAATGAAAAGGGTGAAATAATTGTGTTAGAAAATTTACATGAGAGCCTAAGCTTGTTTAGGCGGGCATATTTTCTGAAATCAGATGCGAAACCGCAGTCACATGGCCAACACGGACACAAAGCTCTAAAACAATTTTTTGTCTGTTTGACTGGTAGTGCTTCAGTATATGTGACAAATAAACATTTCAATAAAACTTATGAGCTTTCTGACTGCGCTTATGGTTTATTTTTACCCTCTGGATTTTGGCGCGAAATTACTTTGAAGCCGAATACAATACTCGCTGTTATTGCTAGTGAGCTCTATGATCCAGAAGATTACGTTTTTGATAAGGGCGAATATATCAGATGCTGAAAGTAGGCTTCTCAAATCTCTTTGCAATTAATCAGTTGTACGAAAAACAGTATACAGAAGCACTAAAGCGTGTTCTTGGTTCTGGAATGGTGATAAACAGTCGAGAAGTGGAAGTCTTCGAAGAGAGGTTTGCAGAATATTGTGATGTTAACTTTTGTGTTGGTGTAAGTAATGGGTTGGATGCTCTTTTTTTGATCCTAGAAGCTTATGGAATAGGACCCGGCGACGAGGTCCTTTGCCCCAGTGGTTCTTTCATCGCCACAGCCCTATCAATCAGTAGGCTAGGTGCTACACCAATATTTGTCGATTTCAATGAGACTGATTTTAAGATGTCACTCATTGATTTGAAATCAAAAATAACGACACGAACAAAGGCTATTATTGCTGTACATCTATATGGTATCTGCGAAAACATTGTGGAGTTAAGGAATATTGCGTCAGATCACAATCTGCGATTGATTGAAGATGCAGCACAAGCTCACGGCACATCATCTACCATGGGGAGAGCTGGTTCGTTAGCAGACGCTGCATCATTCAGTTTCTATCCGACAAAAAACCTAGGTGCATTAGGAGATGCCGGTTGTGTGACTACCAATTGCAAATGGTTAGCACAGAAAATAAAGCAAAACCGCAACTACGGATCTAGAAAAAAATATGATTTTGTAAATAAAGGCCACAATATGAGGCTTGACGAAATACAAGCCGCTTTTTTATCTGTAAAACTTAATGATCTTGATACTCATATTGCTAAAAGGCAAGCATTAGCGCGCATTTACCTTGATCAAATAAATGGGTCAAGATACGGTTTGCCGCCAGTAAATGATGAGAAAGAAAGTTCCTGGCACTTGTTTCCAATTCGTGTTTACGGTGGCGCTCGAGATAATGTAAAGCAAAGATTAAGTGACTTTGGAATAGAAACTATGATACATTATCCTGCCCCTATACACAAAACATTACCTTACGATACTGGCTACAAACTACCAAATGCCGAGTTAGCGTCAGAACAGCAGCTTTCGCTTCCTTTGGATGTTTTGCATAGCAAAGATCAGATAGAATTTGTCGCGAACACATTGAATCAACTGTAGGGTTTAAAAATGACTGATATTGTTATTATAGGGGCGGGTGAGACCGCTAGAATGGCGAAACATTACTTTGAGCAAAATAAGGAACAGAATATTATATATTATGTCGATGAAAATATCGAAGAGGATAGCGAATTTCTCGGTCGACCGCTTCTCACTGAAAATAGTTTTCAAAATCTCTGCAAGCCGCATGAAGTCAAGTTGTTTATCGCAATCGGGAGCGAAAAGCTAAATACTTCCAGAGAGCGTCTTTTTGTAAAGTATAGTGAACTTGGGTTCGATTTTGCGAACTGTCTGAGTAAAGATTGCATCATTCCAGATGATGTAATATTGGGGAGCAATGTTTTTATTCAAGAATTGAACAATATACAATCAGGATGCTCGATTGGAGACAATACCATTATCTGGGCGAAAAACCACATTGGGCATAATTCTCAAATTGGTCGCAATTGCTTCATAACAAGTGGTGTAACAATATCTGGAAACGTTACAATTGGTGATAATTGTTTTCTCGGTGTTAATTGTGCGGTTGCTGATGAAATAGTTGTTGATAGTCATTGTTTCATAGGCATGGGCGCAATGATTATGAAAGATGTCCCACACAACACTCTGATTTCATCAAATAAACCGGTGACGGCACAAATTAGCGCTAAAAGATTTTGTAGGTGTTGATTGTATAAAATTGAAAGATACAAGCCTAAGCAAAAGGCTTTATGGGACCAATTGTTACGTGAAAGCAATGCTGGGAATTTAATTATACATCGAGATTTTTTGGAATATCACTCCGATCGTTTTGAAGATTTTTCCATTATGGTTTTTGCGGATCAGAAGTTGATAGGCATAATGCCTGCAAACATCGTCGGGGATACTTGGTATTCTCATCAAGGATTGACATTTGGAGGACTATATACACTACCAAAATATGACAATTTAAATGCTTTACTGAAAATATTTGAGTGTTTAAATTCTTTCTTGAGGTCAAACAATATCAAAAAAACGGTTATTAAGCCGGCACCTGATTTCTATTGCGCCAAAAATAATAATCCGCTGAATTACATTCTACGAAACCATTTTGGCACTTTCATTGACGTTAATATCATTGCTAATTCAACCATACTTCCCAAAAACGGTATCAACCTAAGTACCTTACGTAAACGAAAATATAAGCAGGGCAAAAAGAATTACTGCGTAATAAAAGACACTTTCGAAATTGAAGCATTTTACCATAATTTGAAAATAAACCTCAATACACGACACGGAGTCGATCCGGTACACACGCTCAGCGAGTTGTTACAACTCAAAAATAAGTTCCCCGATGACATTGAGCTGCGTTGGATAGAAGGTAATGATGACGCTATCGATGCCGGCTTGCTATTATTTAAAAATTCTACAAACGTGCACGCTCAGTATATTACTTCATCGCCACAAGGCAGGCAAAAAGGTGCTTTAGATTATTTGATTGTTTCGTATTTGAATGAGTTACTTGAAGTGGCACCCAATAAATTTTTTGACTTTGGTTCTTCATGTACTGAGATGGGAACAAAAATTAATGAGGACCTATTTTTTTTCAAGAATGGGTTTGGATGCTTTACTTCTCTTCAATTTTGTTTCACTTCTTTACTAGAATGAGTGATGATTTACGCAGTATTTGGAGGTATTTATGTTTGAAGGTTCTATTGAGAGTTTGTTAGCGGCCCAATCAGCGGCATCTTATAATTTTCTGAATGTCGCAATAGCCTTCTTATTGACATTTTTTCAGGGTTTAATTTTGGTATACGTCTATCAGCGGCTTTTCTCTGGACCATTACTTCAGAGAAATTTTTCAGCAACAATTCTGTTGGTGGGTTTGATAACAACAGGATTAATCACAGCTATTAACGGCAATCTATCTTTATCTTTAGGCATGGTTGGTGCTCTTTCCATCGTTCGGTTTAGAACTCCAGTAAAGGACCCGATCGATCTAATTTTTATTTTTGGATCGATTGCGAATGGCGTGACAAATGCTGTGAGTTTATTTCTGTTATCGTCAATAACCACAGTGACTATTTCTATTGTGGCACTTTATTTAGTTTCTTCGCTCAATAAGCGTTTCAAGGCAGTTCTTGTTATCCGAGGGGATATCGACATCGAAGCATATAATCCGTTTGATCAACACAGAAATATTAATGGGCAGTTAAAAAGTGCTCAAAAATATGGTGACATCGTCGAGCAAGTTTATGAGCTCGAAACTGACCAAAAAAATCTTGAGTTGCTTAAAGATAACCTAAAAAAGCTTGGATACGATTTTGATTTAGCTTCGATAAAATGATGCATAAATTTTGGCAACGGACGTTAACAACATTCTTGATGGCTCTGTCATTACTGACATTTACGCTTTTATATTATAGCCACAAGGCTAATATTTTTTGCGAAAAACTTTTAACAATTCAAAGTAACGTAAATCTTTCTGGTGAGTGCTCTAATGAGTACAAGCACTTGATCGTGCGCGATACCTTAATGCAGGATTTTAGAAAATTAAAACACACAGTGATCAATCAGTTAGATCCAGTTTATGAAAAGCTTACTCTGCCAAAAGTTGAAATTTTTATTGCTAAAAATGAATTGTTAAACTTAAATTCTGATCTTCCAGTTTCAGGAAGAACTTATGTTAATGCACACCTAAAAATTTCTAACTTTTTACCTGATGACAATTTTTCTCCGGAATTAACGAATGCCACGCCTATTAAACTGAGATATCGTGGAGATTCTCCTTGGCATTGGTTTGGTACTGTTAAATCGTTAAGAGTAAAACTTCCTAAAGGCTTCACATTGCTTGGGCAAAGGACGTTCAACTTGATCAACGCACCACGTGGATTGTACTTGGCGACAGATCAGCTTTTCGAAAGTATGTCGACAAGTTTGGGCCTAATCACGCCACATGTTCGCCCAGTCTCGTTGATCGTAAACGGTGAATTCATGGGTGTGTTAGTTTATCTTGATCAACCCAATGAGGGCATGCTACGTAAATCCAATATAATGCCCGGTGATCTGTACAAGGGTGACAACATTTTTGGCACTTCAACTGGCGCAGTTGATAAAGACGGAGCGAGTGAACTTTGGGGCACTCCCTCTCAGTGGCGAAAAATGGCAAGTAGGAACGCAGAGAAAAAAACTAATCGTGACAATATCGATCATTTAATATCTCAAATCCAGAAATTAGAAGGTAAAAAATTCTATCAATTTTTTGAGCAAAATTTTAATGTTGATGCTTTCCTAAAATTCTATGCATTGGATATTGTCACAGGCAGTAGACACCACGATTTCGCGCACAATCACTATTTGTATTTCGACCCTTACAAAGGCAAAGCTGCCCCAGTCCAATGGGACATTCGCTATATAACGGATTTAGAATTAAAATATACGGGTGTAAATCCTCTGTTTAATAAGGTTATTCAAAACCCGAAATACCGACATAAAATTGATCTTTTTGTTGTCGAGTTGCTAACCGAATATACCCCAGTAAAAATCAGTAAGGCTTTAGATGAATATTATAAGGTTTTTCAAAATGATCTAAGTTACGATATTTTTAGAGATACGTTAGAAACTTATGCTCATCCAAAATTAGATTTTTACCTCCAGTATTTTAAACTTAAACGTTTGGATTCTGACATAAAGAATTTTATAAATACCTATGAAAAACGCCATGATTATCTTAGGGAAATTTATCGCATTAAAGATCTGAAATTATTTCTACAACAATCTAAGGTAAATGGGCGCATCAAGGCGCGTATTGAGTTCGAAACATTTGGAAGTTTAGTCGTAAATTCAGAGGGTTATTCACTTTATGATGAAAATGCATTAAATTTTATTGACAGTTCAAGCGAACAACTTGTGGGAGAAATATCGCTAGAAAAAAGAGATGATAAGTTCGGATATAATCGTGCATTCAATTACTACTATGGCTCAAACCGAGTAATAGCGGCAGAAACTTCTTATATTTTGGACTTTGAAAATGAAAATGACTTGAATATTTTTGTGGCGTCGCTTGAAGATATGTTGGGTAATAAACCAGCAATTGAGATAAATCGACTGCCAAATTCTACCATGATTTTGGAGCCGGTAGAGTATACATTTCAAAATAAAATACAAACAGTCCCGATGGAGCATGTTTGGTATGGTGAAAAGGTCATAGAGCAAGATGTGATTGTGCCCACTAACGAGGCACTTAAAATAATGCCGGGGACGGATATAAAGTTAGCGCCAGGCGTAAATTTGTTAATTTATGGAAAGCTGACTATTGCGGGTAATAAAGAACAGCCTGTCACAATCGATAGACTCATTGCAGATAAAGCATGGGGTGTAATTGCGATAAATGGAAGTGGGGCAAATGGCAGCGAAGTAAACCATGTAAAAATACATGGTGGTTCGTCTCTTATGCAGCCGATGATAGAATACCCAGGCCAATTTAATATTCATAACGCTCAAGATATTCGCATTCATGAACTAGATCTATCAGGGAACACTGTTGGAGATGACAACATGCACATAGCGTATTCAACTGTAAATCTGACGGACGTTTTCATTCATGAGTCTAACAGTGATGGTCTTGATGCAGATATCTCAAAAGTCTTGGCGAAAAGATTGAAAATACATGATGCGGGAAATGATGGCTTAGATTTGATGAATTCTTCTTTCGTGGGATCTTATTTAAGTATATCAGAAACAGGCGACAAGTGTATATCCAATGGCGAAGGCTCAACTACTAGAATTTCAAGCTCTTTATTGCAGCAATGCGAAATAGGAATTGAAAATAAAGACATGAGCATCATCGAGATTGAAACAACCGAAATTGCAAACACAAGCAACTTAGATATTAATCTATATCGTAAAAACTTATATTACACTAACTCAGGTACGGTATATTTAAAAGGGTATGTTGATGAGACGTTCATCAAGGTAAAAGTAGAAGATGGCGGGCAAATCGTATATGAAAATTAAGCCATTGTTTTTTACTATTTTGATACTTCTTGCTCTCTCCTATTCGGCGATGCAAGCCTATAATTTATTTCACTTTACCTCATATAAATCTGAAATAGAATATGTTAAGAAAGAAAAAGTCCATGAATTCTCTCTAAGACTTACAAACGCACAAATATTTGAAAAATTACAAGAAATAGAGAAAGCGTACGTCAATAATAGAGAATTAATAGGTTTAATTTTACCTAAATTAAATAAAGAGCTGCGGCCAAGAAGCGTCGTAAATAGAGAACAAATTTTGTCAGCTGTTAACGCGGCTGGCGACGGCTGGCCTCTTGTTGGTAGATCTTATTTTTTGATTTTTGTAGCTGATATTGAAAAAAAAGTATCTTTGTCAGTGATTGGTACCGGAAGTAAATATCTAAAAAGATTAAAAAATCTAAAGGTATTCGGAGACGAAGTAATTTCTCAAAAATGGATGTACGATCGTCTAGAAGTTGAGTTTGGTCGTGTCGGTTTTCATATCATTGATTTAGTTCCTGACATCCCTTTTAAGCCATCGGAGTTTATCACCGGGAATAATGATACAAGACTGTTGCTGCCGAAATTGGAGTTAGTAAATGAATGAATACCGTGAGGAATATAAGTATAAGCTAGACTTGCTCGGTTTACACACCTTGAAGCACGAGCTAGTGAAATTCATGCGTCTCGATCCACATTGTGACGCTGTTTCAGGCTATTTAATAAATTCAATTTATTTTGATGATTTAGACAACAATTCTTACTATGAAAAGCTTGCGGGTGCGCCCGATAGAAATAAGTTCCGAGTAAGGTATTACGGCGCAAAACCTGATTTTGTGAAATTCGAAATAAAGTCTAAGAATAATCATTTAAGTCGCAAAAGTGCATTTCGACTCAGTATGGAAGAGTTTAATCACTTGAAATCAGGGAATAAAGAAATTTTGAATCGGCATATCAAAACTGATGCTGATTTCCGGGCGATAAGATTATTCCAATCATATGATTACCATCCACAAATTATAATTTCGTATAAAAGATACCCATTTGTTAAAGAAATTGGTAATGTCAGAGCTACGTTGGACTATGATATCAGGTGCCAGAGATACAGTATAGGGGCCTCGAAAACGCCTATGAGGCCCGTTTCCCTGGACTTCGCTATTTTAGAAATAAAGTATTCACGTTATTTTCCCGATTTCATTTCTTCATTATTGTCAAAGAATAAAAGTCTCATAAGGCTTGCTGCTGGGAAATATACACTTGCTCAATCAGTTCTTGATGAATTGTTAGACAGGGATTTCATTTAACGGCTCCAGCGTTTGAATATGAGTCGAAACAGAACTCTCTGAGAAATCAACCATATAGCGTACATGCAAAAACCAAATGAAAAGTATTTCGCTGTCTTTCTCATTAACATTATGGATTTTTTCGAAAGCAAAACCTTTTCACGGATGATAATATAGCATAATTTAAAGAAGTAAATTCGACACAATGCAAACTTTCTCACGGAATTGGGAACTTGATAGTTTTCATAGTTATAGTTTACAATACTTATATCCGAAAATGCATGGGTATAATCGCTTGTATAATTTGACTCATGACGTCTATATGTTGCCAGCTCTTTATCCAAGTGGATTCCATTCAAATCTCGGCAGAGGTCTAGCAAGTAAGCGAAGTCCGATGATGACGAGAAACGCACCGGATGTTGATACCTGTCTAAGGTGTCTCTTTTCACCATCAAAGAAATGGTTGGGATGAAGCACCCAAACTTTATTAAGTTAAGATACGTGTTTTTTCTGAAATAACGTCGTCCAAAAAGCCAACTGTTATAATTATATGATATTGAGGCGTCGGATACCGTAACAGAGTGCGTACAAAAGTCTGCATTACTTTGTCTGAGCGCAGCAATTTGTTTAGAAATTTTATCCTGGCTAGGTACGTCGTCGTGTGAAAACCAGGCAATGTACTCAATATCTTGCGGAATTATATGTGCAGCAAATTGCATTATCTTTGCTATACCTAAGCGTTTGTCCGATCGATAAATGTTTACATTATCCAAATGATCATATTGTCTTTTTAACAGATCGGCGGTCCCATCGTCACTACAATCGTCGCAGATGTATAATGATACATTGTTGGCGTCTTGATTAAGGAAAGCTTCAACAGTATCAACTATAAATCGTGAACCATTGTAAGTAGGAATTATTACTGCAGTCTTAGAACTTTTCATATTGCGCCAGAACACTTTCCGTTAGGTCGAACGCTTTTAATTTTCCGTTATCCAACCAGATTACTTTGGAGCAATTTTTGCGAATGAACTCTAAGTTATGAGACGCAAAAATAACTGTGCCATAATTTTTTATAAATAGCTGGAATGCTTCCGTTGCTTTTTGGATAAACTCGTGGTCGCCTACGCTAAATATTGCCTCGTCTACAATAAGAATGTCTGACTTTGATGAGGTAAGAACACACGGAAATAATAGTCTAGCGAGCATACCATCAGAGTATGTCGAAACTAAATCAAAAAAGCGTTCATTGAGACCGGTGAATTCATGAACCCATTTCAGCTGTTTTTCCAATGTCTGATGGTCCACATTGTTAAACGCTAAAAGAGTTAACTTCACCAATTCATACCCGGAAAACCCTGGAATTATTTCTGGGAAATTCAATATGCTTTTCACTGAGCCATTTACCTTAAGAATTCCATCATGGCTAGTGTACATGCCGGCAAGAAATTTTAATAATGTAGATTTACCAGCACCATTCGCGCCAACCAACCCGATACATTGGTTAGGTGAAATTTTAAGACAGCTAATATCTAGCGCATGTCGCTGTGACTTGTTGTATTTGTACTTAAACTGATCAAATGAGATTATCGAGTTAAAAGTTTTAGCTGTCTGAATACTCATGATATCTCTTCTCAACAGGTTGCAGTAATATAATTAGAAAGATTAAGAGCAACTCCCAAATTATTATATAGTAAATATAACTGTCTAAGTTCTGAGCCAATAAAGGTTCTCTGATTGTTCCAAGATATAAATAAAGAGGATTAAGACTAAGTAAGTATTCGTACTCACCGAGTATTCTTGATGGCCAAAAGATCGGTGTTGCAAAAAATAGTAGTTGTAAGATGGTGAGAATAACTTTCTCAAGTATCGCGGATGACAGCGAAAGGAGTGACAGGACGTATACAAGTAAAAAAACTAAAAATACACCGTTACACAGGGCTAAAAAGACAATGTGAAATTGGACTATGGAAGCACCCAAAAAATAGACGATTGGTATTGAACATACGAAAGTCAAAATATGTTCAGGTAAATGTTTTGCTGTGAAATATAGAGGAAATGTTGCAAACTTTGTTGGCCCTATGCTCCTTTGCGATCTAATTGTACTTTTTACCTGACTAACCTCACTTATGACATTGGCAGGATATTGCCACAAAATAAGGCCCCAAAATATATATAAGGCTAGATCTTGTGTAATTGAGCCAGTAAATAGAATAGGATAAAATGCGCTTACAATCAAAGCGATTAAAATGGAAGGAAAAATCTTCCAAAATAAACCAAGTTTGGTAATTCTAAATTGGACTTTCATCTCAGTCAAAATTCTATAAGTTATATATTTAATAGGAAGTGTTTTTGGTAGCATATATTATCCCTCTTTTTCCAAAGTCAGAACCATTAAAAATAATCCGATTACTGTCTTGACCAATAAAGGCTGCAAAACTTGTTTCGATAAGTGAATTTTTAAAAGCTGAACTATTTGAAAACTCAATTTTATTTGGTTTAGACCATCTCAAACCATCAACGCTAGTTATAACCTCTAATTGGTAACCGGTGGAATATCTTGTGGATATTATAGCTTGCAACGACTTATTTCCACTTTTGTGGATTGCCGCCCTACCGTACCCGACAATCTCTTTGTTAGTTTTAAATATTATTTGGCCCCGAGAAGGCCATTCGACGCCGTTAGCACTTTCCATGTAGGACCAGTTATATGTTGGCGTGATTAGGCCATTTTTATTTATGTATTGCCCAGATTGTTCCGCATACCAACATTTGAATTTATTTTCGTCAAAAAGAATGGAGGCACCAGTCCGAACTTGAAAAAAGTTCTCTGATCTATCAATTACTGGTGTCGATTTTAATCGTTTAAAAGTTTTACCTCCATCTTCACTGATGGCTAATCCGACAAACAAATAGTACCTGAGAGATTTATGTCGTTGCCAGCCGGCATAATAAAGATAAATTAGTCCGTTTAGACTAACGACGGAGAGCGGAGACACTCCGTGTTCATCAAATGTGCCGGGTTGCCCAACATCTAACACGATTTCTGTTGAGTAATCAGTGATGAAATTCCCGCTGTCATAGAATGCATTGAATTTATAGATGCGACCAATGTTTTGTGAATCGATGGCGGCAAAATAGACTTGATCGACGCCATTAATATTAATCGTAGTCGGCAAATAAACCGACGACAAACCAATATCTTTTAATTTTTTGTTCAAATCATGTTGTGATTTAATTTGCCAAGTTTCCATTTTACGCTCATTCTTTGATTATACTTTTTATTTGCCGTTCAAAGTTTTTAACATTAATTTTCATCATATAATTTACCCAGATTGGATTGGCATTTTTTAAGATCCGTACCTCATCAACTAAGATCAAATAGAATTTCAGGTTGAGCAATTGGACCAATGAAGAAAAGGAGTGTCGAAAATGTGAGGCTGTTGCAATCTTTATGACTTTTGCGTTTTTGTGCACGAATGCTGCGTTGGCAAAGCTTGCTCCTGCAAACGAACAGAATATCTCTGCATCTCTAACTAACGCGATTTGCTCTGTTACAGTGTGGTTGGCTCCGTCAATTAACAAAAAATCAGCCTTTAACAATATTTCTTTAATTTTCTTTTCAGTTGATTTTTCTACTCCTCTGTTACCATTTCTGAAAAAGGCTACCCGCTTTCCTTTTACTATTGGTACATTGTTAGAAATGGTACATTCACGTATTGCAGAAAAAATAGAAGGATGAACTATATTTTTAGGATTCGGATAGCTTGTAAAAGATGAATTAACATATTGTGTATTTGCCATACCCAAATGAAATTCGCTGTTCACAGGTAATATTTCGTGCTTATCGCGTTTAAGAACGTAACTAAAAAGTTCTGATTGCCAAGGTTTTAAGTGTTCAGAATTGGATGCAAAAGTTAACTTTTTATTCAACAAAGATTTTTTGTTCTGAAGTATAACACTACCTATCACTTCAAATAAAAAATGGTGATAGTTTTCGCCATGTCCACTGAGCACAGTCCATTTCTTTTTTCTGACTTGTTCGTTAGCGGGTAAATCGATAACCCAACGATCGTCAAAATTAGATGTTATCAGTGAATTAAAAAATAAAGAGGAACGTATGTCATTTGGAAATTGCAGACTACTTGACGAAAATTGTTGCAAAAAGGGTTTACGATTTGCGATTACATCTTGTGCATGCAAAACAGCGGTAAAATTGCTTGCAAGGCATCTGAAATCTATATTTGGATGCAGTAAAATTTCATCGCAAAGGAAGTTGAAGGAAACTCTTCTTGCGGTGTCGATATTTGCTTCATCAAACACGTGAATGTGTCCAGATACTTGTGTTTTAGGAGCGAGCACAACTTTTTTCTTTGGTTCTTTATTTTGCAAATATAATAGAGGGATTGTGTGCTTTTTTTTGCTCACTAAACTTTTTTGATTTTCGAGAATTATACGGTCATTTAAATTAGAAATACGAAAGTGCTCTGACGAGCAAATAGTGGTTTCTACAGAATTAGGTTTGCTGTGATCTATCAGGGAGATACCGTTTTGAAAATCGTGAAAATCACATATTAAATTTTGTTTCTCTCTGATCTCTATTGAAGTGGAGAAGCACTGCTTCCATTCAGATAAGTTTCTATTTTTAATTCGTCCCAATAAATATCGGGCCTCAGGATACATTTCTCTCAAACATAAATAGTTAAGTACTGCACCATACAACGTGCATATCATCCTGCTCATGGTACTATGAATTGCAAAATCCACGGAGAATAATCTAGTTGCTTTTTCAAAGTTAACAAATCTTACGGAGGAATGAGAATGAGGTAAGACGCGATGTAGGCGACTAGGAGACGATGAGAAAGCTAATATTTCTCGCAAATAGATGTTTCGGTACCTTTTAAATATTGCTAATGTGATAACAATTATTGTTGATATAAACAGCCCCTTTACTAGAAGAATAAATTTTATAAAACAATGTTGAAATAGCGCCACGAATAAATTAAATAATCGAAAGCTTCTCGATATAAATTTGACGTGGTCTAAACGTGATTTTGTATCGTTTCTTACTTTACTGATATTATTTTTTGACCAACTTTTCAATCGTGTATCCTAAGTTTAACTTAAAGCAATATGACTATGCGATTTATTTCAAGCGCGCTTCAACCCAATTTTCGTAACTAGGAGATGGGCGCCACCGATAACCTAAATAATCGAAAGCTCCCGGATCTAAATCTAACTCAGAGTGCAGGTGATTTTGTATCATTGTCGGAATATCTAGCTGCTGAGCAAAAAATGGTTTCCCGACTACGTGATTGATCCCGCGGCGTTTTTGATTATGAGTTGAGTTTTTACCCGAGGCGTGAAACAACATTGCATCGAGAATAATCACGTCTCCTGCTTTGCATTCAATGTCAATTGCATATTTATCGATAAATTTCTCTGATGGAAATTCTTCGATCAAATGTGTACCAGGTAAAACACGAGTCGCTCCATTCGATCGTGTAAAATCATCCAAGCAAAACAGAAAATTTAAAGCTAAGGGTATACTGGACGTAAAATGTTGATAATTCAAATCCCTGTGCCAATTTGATTGGAATTGAGGGGTGTCAGGCGCATTAATCACACCATTCTGCATTAACAATACTATGTTTTTCCCAAGCACTTCTCTGCAAAAAGAAACTACGGTATCGTTCAAGGCTAGCTGTATGAAGCTTTCATCATAGGCAAGTGGACAACGTACGTTATTAGCGTCCTTATCAAAACAAATACCTTTTTGAGCAAGTTTATGGTCTATTTTCAGTTTCACATCATCAAGATTTTCCGACAACCGCGCGCAGTCACCTCGATTGAGTACATCTTTTAAAACGGTATAGCCATTGCGTTTGATTTCTTCTATTTCGAGTGCAAAAGGTGATACCAAATTAGTAGTTTTATCTACGCCATAGTTTGTCATGCTGCTCTCCATCTGCCGTGTTTAATAATGTTCGTATTGAATATTTATTTTATTGTCCACTGTTAGATCTCATATAGAGACTTTACAGACCATCTAAATTATCGTAGGTGAGAACTCTACTCCTTCAAGTATGGACTAAATTTTTCAACAATGCGACTTTTGATTACTGGTGGTGCGGGTTTCATAGGCTCTGCAGTCGTACGTCTAGCAGTGACTAGGGGGTTTGAGGTAATCAATGTAGATGCACTCACTTACGCAGGCTCGTTGAGCAATATCGAGACAGTTTCAGAACATAGAAATTATAGTTTTGTTCAGGCCGACATTCGTGACCGTAAATACCTCGATGAAATCTTATCTAAATTCAAACCTGACGCAATCTTACATCTCGCAGCCGAGACGCATGTAGACCGATCAATCGACGACCCCAGTGCTTTTGTTGAGACAAATATTGGGGGTACTTTTAACCTGCTCGATGCGGCGCTCTCCAATTGGATTAGCAGGGGACGACCTGAAAATTTTCGCTTCCACCATATAAGCACAGACGAAGTATTTGGAAGTCTGCCCGCTGATCGTGAAATAAAATTCACTGAGGAAACGCCTTATGGCCCTCGGAGCCCATATGCGGCCTCCAAGGCAAGCTCGGACCATTTGGTTCGAGCCTGGCATGAGACCTACGGCCTGCCGGTCCTCCTCTCAAACTGTTCAAACAACTATGGACCATATCAATTTCCAGAAAAACTCATTCCACTTATGCTTCTGAGTGCATTGTCTTGGAAGCCGCTGACCATTTATGGAGATGGAGGTAACGTCCGGGATTGGTTGCATGTCGAGGATCATGCAAGTGCGCTGCTGCACATCCTGCGGAAAGGTCAGATTGGCCGCAGTTACAACGTGGGAGGAGGAAACGAGCAAACTAACTTGGAGATTGTCTCAAAATTATGTTTGATTTTAGATCGCCTTAAGCCGAGCGAGCGCGGGCCCTATTCAGACTTAATCACCTTTGTCAAAGATCGACCTGGGCACGATCAGCGATATGCAATCGACCCGTCGCGATTGGAGAACGAGTTGTCTTGGCGACCCACATTTACAATTGACGCGGGCCTAGAACACACTAGCAGATGGTACCTGGAGAACGGGGATTGGTGGCGACCGCTCGTCGCGCGCCCAGATTTTGGGGAGCGGCTGGGAATTTACCTGTGATAGTCGAGTTCTTGAATAAATTTAGAATTTGAATAATTCGTAGCAGCCTCTGCAAGATCATGAACTACTTGAAATATGAATTGAGATCCAGATGACCAAACAACGTAAAGGCATTATTCTAGCGGGCGGTACGGGGACACGTCTCTTCCCAGTTACGTTGGGGATCTCAAAACAACTCGTCCCAGTCTATGACAAGCCGATGATTTATTATCCGCTCTCAGTGCTTATGTTGTCTGGCATTAAAGAGATTTTGATAATCACAACGCCGGTTGATCACGCGCAGTTTGTTCGTGTGCTAGGCGACGGCAGTCAATGGGGAATTTCCCTGCAATTTGCAATCCAAGAAACGCCCGATGGCTTGCCTCAGGCGTATCTTATCGGAGAGCAATTCCTAGATGGCGCGCCGTCGGCTCTCATTTTGGGTGACAATATATTCTATGGCAATGGGCTTGTAGAACTCCTCAAGAATGCCGACGGGCATGCACTTGGGGTAACCGTTTTTGGTTATCGTGTCCGCGACCCGGAGCGATATGGCGTATTTGG
Source organism: Rhodobacteraceae bacterium HIMB11 (assembly GCA_000472185.1). Classification (GTDB taxonomy): domain Bacteria; phylum Pseudomonadota; class Alphaproteobacteria; order Rhodobacterales; family Rhodobacteraceae; genus HIMB11. The sequence continues at coordinate 420,997 of AVDB01000001.1, forward strand.
ATTTGACGACCATGGTAAAGTCGTATCGATCGTGGAAAAGCCAAGTAAACCCGGTTCAAACTATGCCATTACTGGGCTTTATTTTGCTGATGAAACTGCGCCTGACCGATCCCGCGACATACGTCCCTCGGCGCGCGGTGAACTGGAAATCACTAGCCTCCTTAATAGCTACTTGGAGGAGGGAGTGCTAAATGTCGAGCTTATGGGGCGGGGCTTCAGTTGGCTTGATACTGGCACTCACGCGTCTTTACTGAATGCGTCTAACTTTGTGAAGACGATGACTGAGCGCCAAGGCTTACAGGTGGGTTCCCCAGACGAAGTCGCTTTTCATCAGAATTGGATATCGCGCGAGGACCTCCTCCGGCGCGCAAAAAAGTTTGATAAGAACTACTATGGAAAATATCTCAAGCAGATTGCGCAAGGATAATGATGCCTCTTTTTGGCGATAGGGTATTTATTCTCGTGAGTAGCCTGAGAGGGCAAATACGCTCAAGGCGATAAAAATATAATTGAATGCCTCGTAGCCGATAAAACTGTCGAATGCCATCGCCGCAGTCCACAGAATCGACAGGCTCAAAGTGGATAATTTATGAGTTAATAAAATTTATTGTACCTCATATCATGTAAAACAATTGATGCTTTATGAGTGTTATTTCCAAATATTATGCTGTGAAAACCGCAAATACCTCGAAACAGTACTCGGATTTGACCACCCGCCTGCGCGCATGATCGCCGCTAAGTCATAACCTTTGATCAATAAATCTTGCGCGGCTCCGACCCTGAGGGAATGCCCAGAAACATCCACATCACTCGGCTTCGTCGTTTTTTTAACTCTGATTAAACCCTTTTTGATTATTTCATTTACGCTGCGACCACATATTGCACGATTTAGGCATTTCTCGTGATTTATAGCGCAAAATAAAGGCTCTATGCTTTGTGGCTTTTTGTTTAGCCATTTGCGCACTAACTTGGCGCTTCGCAACGACCCAAATACAAGCCGACCATCTCCATACTGATCAGTCTTACTCCGCTTGATTATTCCACGCAGTGAGCCATCGGAGTTAAATGTGAGGTCACTGGCTTGCAGTGCTATTAGTTCAGAACGCCTCGCCAGAAAATCATAGCCTAGTGACAGTAGGGCACGATTGCGAATGCCCGTAATACTATCCGGCTGCTACTCGCAGATGAGTGCCCCGAATATTACGACGCGTTGCTGTCTGAGTATTATGAGGACCTGAAGCCGGTAGGCGTCTTGGAGAGGCGTCAAATTGAACTCATCGTCCGGTGCGACCTAGATATAGACCGCCAGCTGCGCATAATTGCCCAGCACCTAAACCCTCTCGACGAGGAGGAGACGCGGGGGTCACGACTGGTGGCGGAGTGGTATAAGCGGGCGCTTATGCACCCAAACGCCTACGATCAGGAAGAGGACGAATTCATCACGCCCACGACCCAGCACCTCCCAGTGGGTGACCCGCGGCTGACGCCGCTAATTGCAGTCCGCTATGCAAAGCGGAGTGAATTGATGTCCATCCACCAACGGGAGCTTGCAAGCGCGGAGCGGCGCCGGCGCCAAGCAGTGGAATTGCTGTTTAGAATGCAGGACCGAAGACGCGCGCGTGCGGTACTGGAGGCGCAGGTATTGGATCCTGTAGATGACTGATCGGCCGGCCAATGCCCACCGGCACGGGGCGCAGGCAAAACCCCCTCAAAGTCACATTTACCTCCACTTGGAGTGTATCTTAGGCCGCAGCCCCACGCACTTTGACCTACTGGATCCGCCCCCCGAGCTCGCCGCAGCGCTATACCTCGCCGATTGCGAGGCGCGGCTTGACCGCGCGCACGCACACTACGTCGCAGTTCAGGAGGTGCACAGGTGTGATGACCTCGATCACCTGCAGGACCAATTGGATGACATGGTTCACTTCACTTGGATAGATGATCCCCTAAAGCGCGAGGCGGCGCAGCGTATCATGCGCCTCGAGCGTTACTTAAAATACTACGCCAATCAAAAAAAGCGTCTGGCGGGGCGCTACCTCCGCGACGCACAGTCGAAGCGCGACCGCGCACTTACTGAGTACATGAGGTATGTATAAAATACGTTTTACCGAAATAGATTAAAATTCAACTATAGGTTGTGAGGTGCGTTTGGTTGAGTTTTATGCCATTCACCTCAGGGGGGAAACCTAAAGAATTTCTGGGGCTTGTGTGTTCCCATAAGGGCTAGGATTCTGGCAGGTAAGCTACAGATACTGGCATTTGATTTTCCCACTCAAGCGCGTTATAACAATTGTTATACAATTTGACGACATTCGGATGAAACTTAATGACTGCGCTTAAAATCACATCTGTTGGTAATTCCGCCGGCGTCCTTCTGCCCAAAGAACTTTTGACCAAACTCCGGGTCGATAAAGGGGACGTCTTGCATGTTATTGAAACCGAGAACGGAATAGAGCTTACCCCCTATGACCCTGAATTTGATGCGCAGCTGGCGGTTGCGGAAGACATCATGCGCGAAGATCGAGACATCTTGCGAAAACTGGCGAAATGACAGAGCCAATTTGGATCAATTTACGCGTCATTAAGGCCTTTCACGACCGACAAATTAATGAGCATGGCGGCCTACCGGGGTTTCGTGATGAGGGATTACTTTTATCTGCCTTATCTAGACCCGAGAATGCCTTTCATTACTCTGACCCAAAACCAAATGTGGCCGAACTCGCCGCTGCATACGGGTTTGGGCTTGCAAAAAATCATCCGTTCAATGACGCGAATAAGCGCACTGCACTCATCGCAATACGCCTGTTTCTAAAGCTAAATGGATATGATTTAGCGGTCTCACCTGAAGACAAGTATACGACGATCATACGCTTAGCTGCGAGCGAAATCAGCGAAGATGAACTCGCGCAGTGGATTAGGAAAAACCTGGAAGAGATTAAAAGTTAATCTCAAGTAATAGTTATTATTTCTGAGGCTTGGGGCTTCCGATAAGCCGTGTATTCAATGATCAATATCTCATTAGAACATTTTTGAATTATTGACGATATAGTGTAAACTGGTTGCTATTCTGGAAGCTTTGTTTCATTCGGGTAAAAGCTTCTGAAATCAAGATAGTTTGAAGGTGAGTATGGCAAAAGTTTACCCAGTTCTTTTGGCTGGAGGGTCTGGTACGCGGCTTTGGCCTTTATCGCGTAAATCCTACCCAAAGCAGTTCAGTAAGCTTGTTGGTGAGACAACTTTGTTTCAAGAGTGCGCACGACGTCTCACGACATCTAATGACGTTGAATTTGCGCAGCACATTACTTTAACGAACGCTGATTTTCGCTTCATCATAGGCGAGCAGTTGCAGGAAGTTGGAATTGACCCGGGTCCCATCTTAATCGAACCTGAAGCAAAAAATACAGCCGCTGCAATTCTTGCAGCTAGCATCTTTGCTCGATCCAAGGATGAAGATGCTATTTTACTCGTCGCACCTTCGGATCATCTTATTCCTGACAAAGCAGAATTTCATCGAGCCATCGTGTTCGGATTGCCTCACGTTCTAAATGGGCAACTGGTGACTTTTGGAATTAAGCCAACGCACCCCGAAACTGGGTATGGTTACCTTAAGATGGGTTGCGATGCTCTTGACTGGTTTGGAACAGCGCGCGTTGAGAAGTTTATTGAGAAACCAAATTTTGAAAATGCTCAGCAAATGCTCGATGCTGGTGTCTACCTATGGAACGCGGGAATATTCTTATTTCGTGCGAGCGATATAATCGACGCATTTAAAAATTATGCGCCAAAGACACTTGAGTTGGTCGAGCGGGCAGTTACTGAAGCCACCATAGATCTGGGATTTCTGCGCCTCTCATCGGAGCCGTGGTCAGATATTGACGATATCAGTATAGATTATGCGATCATGGAAAAGGCAGCAAACTTAGTGGCAGTCCCATATAATTCTAAATGGTCTGACCTTGGGGGTTGGGATGCTGTGTGGCAGGATGCCATTAAAGACCAATCAGGCAACGTTACGACACAGACCGCGCACGCGGTAGACTGCAGTAATAGTCTCCTCCGCGCAGAGAGTAGCAGCCAGCAGCTTGTTGGCATTGGTCTTGATGACATAATTGCGGTTGCGATGCCTGATGCGGTCCTTGTTGCTCACAAAGAGCGGGCGCAAGACGTGAAGCGGGCCGTTTCACTCCTAAAATCACAAGGTGTAAGTCAAGCTGAAGAATTGCCTAGAGACCATCGTCCCTGGGGCTGGTTTGAGAGTTTAACTGTCGGAGAGGGTTTTCAAGTGAAGCGTATTCATGTGAAGCCAGGTGCTGCATTAAGTTTGCAGAGCCATAATCATCGATCTGAGCATTGGGTCGTCGTTGAGGGTGCTGCAAAGGTTACGATTGACGACAAAGTCCAGACCGTGACCGAAGGTCAGTCGGTTTATGTACCGTTGGGTTCCAGGCACCGATTGGAAAACCCTGGTAAGTATCCAATGGTATTGATTGAAGTGCAGATTGGGAATTATTTAGGTGAGGATGACATCGTCCGATTTGAAGATCTTTACGCCCGACCCTGACATCAAGTTTATATATTTAATATCAGTTTACTATGGGTTCCGATAAGGGCCTGGGTTCAGGCATTAATGTTAGACTTTATCATTCCGCTATGGCCCTGTATGCGTTATACTAATTTTGCAATGTGCGGTATAGGACGACAGCTGATCTTTCGAATGTGGTCTTTTTCAATTTGTGAGGAATGCGCCGATTAGTACCATAAGTCAAAATGTGATCGTAACTGGTGGAGCAGGCTACATCGGGTCTCACGCGTGCAAGGCTTTGTTCAACGCAGGTTATATGCCCATTACTGTAGATAATCTTTCAACGGGTTGGTCGGAAGCAGTTAAGTTTGGGCCGCTTGAGAAAGTTGATTTGCTAGATCAGCCAGCTCTTGAAAGAGTATTTGGTATGTATCGCCCCTGCGCTGTGATGCACTTTGCGGCATTTAGCCAAGTTGGTGAAAGTGTGGACGATCCAGCCAAGTATTGGCGCAATAATGTAATCGGTTCTTTGAATTTGTTTGAAACTTGTGCGGCTTATAATTGTGAGAAAGTCATTTTCTCGTCGACTTGCGCCACATACGGCGATCATGATAACGCAGTTTTGGCAGAAACTTCTGAGCAGCGACCGGTTAACGCTTATGGGACTTCTAAGCGTGCAGTTGAAGAAATACTCCAACAAATGAGTAAGTCGGCTGGGTTAAAACACGTAATCTTCAGGTATTTCAACGTGGCGGGGGCTGATCCCGATGGCGAAATTGGAGAATTCCATAAACCAGAAACTCATCTAATCCCATTGATATTAGATGCAATTGATGGAAAGCGAGATGCAATAACAATTTTTGGTACCGATTATGAGACCCATGATGGTACCTGCATTCGAGATTACGTTCACGTTTGTGATCTTGTTGATGCCCACGTTTCAGGATTGAGATGGTTAGAAAATCGCGGTTCAGACAGGATTTATAATATTGGAAGTGGGACTGGCTTTTCTGTTCGTGAGGTGATCGAGCAAGCTTCTTTAGTCACTGACCGTGATGTCCCATTTATTGAAGGTGCGCGGCGGCCAGGGGATTGCAGCAAGTTGGTATCGGGCTCCGAATTGGCTCATGTTGAATTAGGGTGGGAACCAAAAAGATCTTCACTTGATCATATGATAACGGATGCTTGGCGTTGGCACCAAACAGTTGGTTACCAAGGGTAATGCAAGAATAAATTTTTTTCTGGTAGAGGTAATTTGAAAATGGATTTACGAAAAGCTGTCTTTCCCGTTGCTGGTTTTGGCACGCGCTTTCTGCCTGCAACCAAGGCGATGCCAAAAGAGTTGTTGCCAATCGTTGATAAGCCTTTGATCCAATACGCAGCGGAAGAGGCGATTGCCGCGGGTATCGACACCCTGATTTTTGTGACGGGCCGAAATAAGCGCGCGATCGAAGATCACTTTGATGCGAATAATGAATTGGAAACCATGCTGCGCGCCAAGGGCAAAAATGCGCAAGCCGACATGGTGCGCAATATCATCCCAGAGGGAGTGGAATGCATATTTGTGCGTCAGGCCGAACAGTTGGGGTTAGGTCATGCAGTATTGTGCGCGGAGCGTGCTGTTGGCGGTGATACCTTTGCAGTACTTCTGGCGGACGATTTCCTTACGGATTGCGAACCCGGTGTGACGGCAGATCTGGCGCAAGCTTTTGCAAGTACTGGCAAATCACAGCTTTCGGTGATGGAGGTTGATGGGCCTGATATCTCAAAATACGGGGTGGTTGTGCCGAATGGGTCAGGTGCGGGAATTGCGGGCTTGGTTGAAAAACCCGATGCGGATGATACGCCCTCAAACCTGGCCTCCATCGGTCGATATGTCCTGACCCCTGATATCTTTGACACTTTGCGAGGGCTCAGGGCGGGATCAGGCGGGGAAATACAATTGGCCGATGCAATTAATATCCACGCACAGCAGGGCTCGGTCGAAACCGTGCGTCTGAGCGGTCGACGGTTTGATTGTGGGTCGGTGGATGGGTTTATTAGGGCCACTAATCACGAATATGTACACAGATAATTTGATAAATTTGCTCAGCAAATCTTGGACTTGTAGTTTTCGATAAGGGCCAGGGTTCGGATGCTATTGTTATATTTATGGTTCAGATTTGGTCCAGCTTAAATTATAGTATGCCTGAAATGTCAGGTAGAAAACGAAAGTACTTCTTTTGTATGTGGTCTTTTTCGAATTATGAGAAATGCATAGATTAATATCTTAAATTAGAATGTGATTGTAACAGGCGAAGCAGGCTACATCAGATCTCACGCTTGCAAGGCTTTCTTTAACGCAGCATACACGCCCATTACGGTTGATAATCTAGCGACAGGTTGCTCGGAAGCGGCCAAATTTGGACCGCTTCAGCAAGGATTTGCTAGATCAGTCTGGTTGGAAAGAGGAATTGGTACGTACGAGCCTTGCACAGAGGGATCCGGTCGCTAAAACAGACTGATCTTTGGGTTTGCACCAGTGGATGGCTTTATGGCTTTGTCTAAGTGTAAATGCGGAGAGATATGCTGCTTTTTTGAGCAAAATATATTACTAGTTTTGAAACTCTGTCAAAGCGAAGGTATTCCACAGAATAAAGAAGGTGAAAGCGTTTAATTTTATATCCGATGTCCAAAGCGGAGAATGCAACCGCTCTATGATGTAAAATTTCATTGTAAGCTGATCAGTAATAATAATGACTACTTATTGCATTTACTGTGTCGCCTAATATTCATATGTGGCAGCCTGTTGCGGTTGGACATCCCGCGTTAGTTTTGACAAGTTGATTGTGTTGGAGTTTGATAAATGGATCTTGATCTTTTCACAGTACACCATAAAGAAGATCGTAATCTTGCGGTGATGAGAAAACATTTTACACCGATACAAGTGGGTTGTGCCACATCTGCAATCGATCTGGGTGTTAAGCGAGATGATGAACTTGGCACAATATCACACAAAAATCCAAACTATTGCGAATTAACAGCTTTTGATGAAATCGTTCGGTCTTCGAAAGCTGAGCATATCGGCGTTATGCATTACCGCCGTATTTTTACAGAACCAAAACCATTTCGCGAAACACTGGCAAACTTCAGATATAAAAGTAGAGTGATGAAGCGTCGAATTGGTCTGACTGACAGACCTGTTGAAAAACATTTTACGCTGAAATTGAAGTCACTTTCGGCTTTGGACACCGAGGCCAGAAAATTGAATGATTTTTTAGGAAGGAATATAGCGTTTACTGATATTTTCACTCCAGTTGGAGTAAATTATTACAATAAAACATTGAGAGAATATTATCAAAGTGCTCATATCGTTGAGCATTTTGATAAGTTTATAGATTGTTTGATTAAAGTTCGACCGGAGATTAAGCAATTTATTTCATCACAAGATCAATATCCAGCAGCTTACTACTTAGGCAATATGTTCATTATGAGAAGGCATATATTCCTAGAATATTGGGCAATTCTTTACGACGCACTATCCCTTCTTGAAAAGCAAATAGACCTCACCGACTTAAATCCGTATCAGGCGCGAGTGTTCGGATTTTTAGCGGAGCGTTTCATGGGTATATTTTGCAGATTTTATTCATCGCAACGTCCAATAGTCTGGAGAGAATTACCTACGGCCTTTTGTGATTAAACTATCAAATGCGTTTCTCACTAGTTGCATACAATATTATTCAACCAATCTTTCACAAATTCACGTATTAACTTTGTTGTTCACCAAGAAATTTCTGGCAATGGCCAAGGCAGAATTTACTGCTTGATGCATATCTAAATAGGCGTACAGGCCACATCGGCCGATAAAAGTCATGTTTTCTGGTGTTTCGTGCTTATACTTTAGATAAACATCGCGATTTTTACCCTCAGCGTCTTTGACGGGATAATAGCGTTCAAAATTATTTTCCGTATAACAGCAAGGGGTCTCGAACGTGAGTGTTGTTAGATATTTATTTTCGCCATGAAATGGGATCTGCTTCCATTCGGTCACGCGAGTCTGCGGACCATCGTGCGTGAAGTTTATTGTGGTGCTAGGTAAGGCAACTGGTAAAGGCAGCGAGCACGTTTCGAAACGTATGGATCGATAAGGTAAGTAGCCATATTTAAAATCAAAATATTGATCGATTGGCATAGAATTGAATACGTGATCATACGCTAAACTTTTTCGTTTATCGTAAGGTGTGTTTAAATATACTTGTATGCCCCGATGGTCTAATATGTTTTGAACCATTGTGGTATAGCCATCTCTAGGCACAGCTTGATACAGGTCATCAGGAAAATACAATTCATTATCATCATCTCGAATTGGTACACGATTTATGACCTCGGGATTCAACGCCTCTAATTCCATACCCCACATTTTCTTGCTATAAGGCCGAAAAAATATATCGATCACATTGTCTTCACCTACTATTTCTTTTGTTTTCCGATTTACTGGAAGTGTTACGAAGCGGCCATCTGTAAGCATTGCTTTCACTCTGTGCTGGTAAGGCACCCATTCAGTGAATTTCCCGAGATACTCATATACCACTTTATTGTTTGTGTGGAATAAATGGGGGCCATACTTGTGGATGCGTATCCCATGTTCGTTGGTGTAGTCATACGCATTACCAGCAACATGGTCGCGTGTATCGATGACTGTAACAATATGACCAGCCTCAGCTAGCTCGCGTGCAATTACAGCGCCAGAAAACCCCGCACCTACAACTAAATATCGCATTCATCTATTCTCCTAGATTTCACTTACCAAGTTGACCGTGTATTGCAAGTGTATAGCTGCGGGGATTGTAAGCGCCACGCTTTGAAGAGTATGTTTAAAACCAGTATGTTGAGAGCGCCGATAAGTGAATAATATGGCTGAGCACATACAGTGTGTTAGGGGTTAGTTAGTGCACGTTGGGATCAAAGTATATTCAATTTTGTAGCTCAGGTTCATTCAAGTGAGGTACTTTAGTACTTCATCGTTTGGCCGTGAATGTAATCTATTAGTAAAGAATTCCTTGCCTGTTATCATTCATACTGATAAGTATCAATTGGATGCCGATAGCTTGAATTATTGTGAATTTGTTAAATGTCTGGCATTATTAGCGATATGCAAATCGACGGATTAATTGGAACGGTCGTGGCATTCGTGCTCGCGCTTACGTTTATGGGTGTATACCGCCTAAACGCCTTGACGGATCCTAACCTTGCAGAGCATCGTGCGTCCCACGTGCGTCCTACGTCGAGATTGGGTGGGGTAGCAGTGTCTGCTGCCGTTCTGATATCGCTGACATATGCAAAGGTACCCGTCAAACTCGACATTCTTCTGTGCGCACTCCCAGTCTTTCTTATGGGGTTGTCGGAAGACTTACACTACACGATCAAACCAAAAATACGCTTGGGCATAGCATCAGTGTCGGCAAGTACATTTATCTGGGTACAGGGAAGTCTGATCCAGAGCGTGGGACTACCAATCTTTGATGACGCACTATCGCTTGCAATTGTAAGCGCTCTATTTACCACATTTTGCCTCGTCGCGCTTACCAACGCTTTGAACTTCATCGACGGCATTAATGGTCTTGCCTCGGGTAAAACAATGATTGTGTCGGGTGCAATTTGGATGTTCTCGATGTCCTACAATGAGCCGGGCCTAGCAGTTTTGTCGTTGGCCATATTCACTTCAACTCTTGGCCTTTTCATGCTGAATTACCCGCAGGGGCGAATTTTCATGGGGGATGCAGGCGCCTACACTCTGGGCTTTCTACTCGCCGGTTGCCTCATCACACTTCATCACCGACACCCAGAGATTTCGCCCTGGGCCATATTGCTCGTAATTTTCTGGCCAATTGCAGATATGGCGCACAGCATCGTAAGGCGCCGGTTAGGCGGGAAGAGGCCTGATCGACCCGACATGATGCACATGCATCACGTTGTGATGCGCACACTGTCTGTGTATTCTAATAATCGTATCAAACGTCAAATAGCAAACCCAATAGCGACTGCACTTATCCTACCGCTCGCAGCTGTACCAGTAATCTGCGGATACGTTTTCCGTGAAAATAACATGCTTTGCATGTCGCTCACACTTGCTTTCTTTGTTGGTTTCTTCGCTCTGCATGCGTCCTTGGTCAGGTTATCAAAGAGCCGCACGCGTAGCTTTAAATCAATTGAGGCCTGAATTGACTAGTTAAAGTCCATGTCTCGATACGTGTAGTACAGACCTTCTACACTTGCGCCAAAAACCGTACCAGTTTCATTGAAGACGAGTGTGCGCAGACTTTCGCCGAGATTTTCTGTAGTAATTGCGGTGTTCTCAATTCGGCCCTGACGACCGTAACTTAAAGTCCCACTCAGGCTCAGGTTTCCGTTATTAACCAGGTTACTATAGGCGCCCTCGCTAAAAATATAGGTCACTTGAGAGTAATTCTGTATGCCAGCTTGGAACCCAACGTTTGCACCTGCAACATCCACGAGACCGACAATTCTGTTATTTCTGATAAGATATCCCTCACCATAATTTCCACCAATAATGATCCCGGCCTTGGCAATGCGCGGGAAGACGACTTGGGCTATCGATCTATCGCGCCAATATTTTGCGGCAGGTGTATCGAGGCTCGCCTTTTCCAGGGCTGTGAAGGCTTCGTCGACAGTAACTGTATTTGTCGCTCGGATATCTTCCTTGAGGGCTGTCATATTGTTCTGCACGGAGCTCGTGGGAGCGCATGCACTTATGGCGAGTATTGAAACAAGAGCGACGAGCCTCATGGGTTTAGCCTTTCAAGAAATCGACGAATAATAACGCTTTGCTAATTGGGAAAATACTGACCTGCAAGGAGAAAATTTACTTCGAGATTGCGTAAAAAGTCTCATATTGGGATGGTAAGTCTTCGATTATATTGCTGATCTGCGCATAGATACTCAGATTTAAAATGAAAATAAAATGGCTGAAATGAAGCGAAAAACTGATGACGAAATTGATCTAATAGAATTGTTTGAAATTCTTTGAAACGGCAAGTTGTTCATACTGACTGTAACCATTCTCGCAACCATCGTCGGTTTCGCCTACGCGCAATTCACCAAGCCGATTTACGTCCCGAATTATAAGATTACCGTGCCCTATGTATATACTTTGGTGCCGATTGGATCTTCAAATAAGGCCAAGATGAACTTCATAATCGATCCGACTTGGGCAATGACGGATACTCAGTTTGAGCAGAGTGCTCACAAGCCAAAGGATCCAGTGACCTACACGAGTGCGTTGAATAAAGTGAATGATGTTCTCACAAATGAAGTATTGACAGAGGCTCAAGTCGAACTGGAATTCATGAAAACTGCGATGAACGAAATGGTCCAGCTTGCTTCGTCGGAAACATTCATGTCGAATTTCCTCAATGTGAGAAGACTTATTTTTAATATAGAAAATGGCACAAAGGTTATACGTTGTGGCGATTTGTCAATTAATGAGATCAAGCTGTAACCAAGCAAAGATAACTTAAAAATCGCGCTCGCATTTGTCTTGGGCTTATTCGCAAGCATGGGTTGGGTCTTACTAAGACATGCATTAGTTCAACGTAGGAAAGTATAAGAATTTCCTGTAAAGATAAGTTTCTGTCCCGGAATACTAATTGATGGCCAGACTTAGGCGTCAGGGAAACACTGTGTAAGACTACAGAAAATTACTTGCAAGATATGTCGGATGGTGTAACGACAGTTCTCGATGTGGATGTGCGGAAGCGGATCTGAATATTAGGAGACAAGCCATCTTGAAGCAGGTATCGTCCAATAATTGTATCCTGCTTGCGTCTAACGCGGCATATCTTGAATACGCTGAGTACGTGGCGTGGCAAATTCGGGATGCTGGCCTACACGATGTAACAATATTAATTGCCTCTGCTGATGCTACTCATGCAAACTTAAGAGGCGATTTCGCCGAAATACTTCCGATCGATGTTTCGGGCTTTATAGATAAACTCCCGCAGAACAAGCGGCTCAAGCAATACACATACTGGCGCCTGCCGGCATTTGCCGAAGCCGCCAAAAAATTCGTTAAAATATTATATCTCGATACAGACTTTCATGTTTTTGGCACTGACTTGATGAAATTATTTGATCTAGACATGAAGGGCGCACCCCTGGCAGCGGTGCGCGATGTTCATCAGAGTGTCCGACCAGACAGGTTGCCAAATGAATTCAAAATACTCGGTTGGGATAATGCACCCTACTTTAATGCCGGTATGTTGCTCATCGATGGGGCGCAGTTTCGAGAGCAGAATATGCTCTCTGTGTTGGAAACATTTGCACGGGATTACCCACACGCTTTGACGGCCCATGACCAGAGTTTGTTAAATCTAGCATACTATAAGAATTGGTTGGAGCTTTCGCCTGTATGGAATTGGCAGCTATCCCCCCGTAATTGCCGAATTTACTCATCGTTTGACGTTGAATTGGTACACTTGGCCGGTGAAATCAAACCATGGTCAGAGACGCCGGGATATATTGATGAAGAATTTATTTTGAAATATCGGTCATTTTCCAAAATCCAACTGGACGAACATGATGCAAAGACATCTATTGGGTCTACGTTGAAAAATATTTTGAAAAACAAATGGTATTTGAAAAAATACAAAAATTGGGTTGATCGTTTTGCAAGTAAATTAGATGGAATTCTTGTTGAGTAAATCGTCTAACTACGGGGCCTTTGCCCTAACAACGATTGAACGAACAAAAGCATAATCAAAAATTGCGCAGTCGTGTCTTTTCGAAACATTGAGCTGTCCGTCAAATACCCAATCGCGCAAGCTGATAAGAAAATAAAGACTGCAGGATTGACGAACATCTGTCGCAATGCTGGCGTGAACATCAAAAACGCAACAATAAACCCAACGACACCAGTCGACACGAGCCAACTCAAATATTGATTGTGAACATCTGGATGCTGAAAGCTGAGTTGTCCTTCAACAAGCCTGCCAGACCCAAATAATATCTGGTTAAAATCATGAAGTGCAAATAGATGTGCAATCGCGTTGCTCCACATCTCAGCTCTTAAGCCGTCATCTGCAGCCTGCGCTCTTTCAAAAGTAGTTCTCGAAAGGTTTTCGTATTCTAGTGATGTTTTTATTGGCTGTATCCCAAAACTTTCCGTTGAAGGGAAGGGATATTGCGCTGGTAACACTACGATTTGTTTGCTTGTGAGTATTTGGTTTAATTCGGATTCTATGAGAAAAGCTTTATTGTGAAGAGATGGAGCGGTGCTATTTTCTATGTTACTGACATGCATAGTCTGTAATTGGTTAAACGAAGATGTAAAAAAGTTTAAATGCTCTGACATCCGATTAAAGCTGCCACATTTGTCTATTGAAAAGGCCCCCCAAATACCCAAACCTAGACAAGCGAACACGAACAATCCCTGCCGGATTTTCATGTTGAAGAACAAAAAAGTTGCCAAGATGATGGACAACAATGTTACCGAATAAAACGACGCACGAGCTCCGGCAAAGGACCCGAGTGCTGTGAACAGGGAAACCAGTACAAGTCCGTCCAAAAAGTTAAAGCGCTTCGCTAAAGCACGTACTGAAATAATATATATTCCAAATGGCAGAAAGGTAATTGGCGGTCCCAATGGGTTGACGCTAAAAGCTTTTACTCGGCAACCATTTAAAATCAAATATTGGTACGCCATGATCGTGAAGATAGTGAGCAAACCGACTAGTGCGGCGGTTTCTATCCGCTCCACACTGCCTACATATATTTTGAACATTGCGACCATTGGGACAGCCGCAAGTGCGATAGTAGCCAATATCGTTGCTAGCGTATGATCATACTCTAACCAGCCAGGGTGATAGATCATAAAGCCGATCATGCTCACGCAGTACAGAATAATTGGAAAGGCAGCTTTGGCTGCCTGCCTATCTACATGCTTGATGCCGAACACAACAGACATCAATATGATAAGCACAGGCACATTATATTCGGCCACTGGCATCACACCAACCAAGAAACCAATAGATAAGCCAATTGCTTTGTCCAAACTAAAGCTTCGGGATGCGCCAATCATTTCTCTTCTGCCCCATACTTTGGTTTTCTATCCTCGGAACAATATCGCGTGTACAAGCATTATTCAGATGTATTGCCGCACTACCGGTAAGTTGCATTCAGATCAAGTTTTTGCTTATTGCATACGCAAAATTAATGTGCATCAGGTGATTGAGCTGGATTCAAAGGACGATAAGGTGGTACGCAATGTCGATGAATAAGTTCTATTCATTTCGTAAAAGCAAAAAACAAATGTGACGAATAGCAATGAATGAAAAAATATTAGCCTCTAGCGCGTCAAAATTTTTTCTATTTGCGTTGATATTGTTGTTTTCCTTAGCTCATCCCCTAAAGGCGTCCAATGCCAATGACCGCCTACTAATCATTTCGGACACTGCCTTAATAAGCCCTGAGACAGAATTATTCACAGCGACGGGTAACGTAGAGGTTTATTTCAATGGATTGAAGCTCATCGCTCCAAAAGTGAGCTATCATTTGGTGTCTGAACGGGTCTCCGTGGATGGTCCATTTGAATTAACAGATCCTGACGGCAGCACCAAAACGTACGGGGAATTTGCAGAACTTTCTCCAGACCTAGCTGAGGGTGTTATATTTGCTGTTCGCAGGGTTGTGGGTGAAACATTAAACGTTCAAGCCGCAGAATTAAAAAGAGAGCAGGGCAGGTATACAAAATTTAAAAATGTTCGCGCATCCAACTGTAACGTGTGTCAAAAATCTAAAACACCCACTTGGCAACTTGTCGCCTCAGAAGCGGTCCACGATAGCGAAAAAAAAGCAGTCACCTATCGTCATGCCCGCCTTCTGATAAGGGGGGTTCCTGTTGCTTACGTTCCATGGGTGCGCATACCTGATCCTACCGTTGATCGCGCCGATGGATTTTTGGCGCCAAAGCTAAAATCGAACTCGCTTCTTGGTAATCAGGTTGTTTTGCCTTATTTCAAAACACTCGGAACGAGTTCTGATTTAACCGTGAGCCCACATCTCACTCTGAGGCAGGGTAATGAAGATGTACCTTCCAATAATACCTTAGAGGCGAAATACCGAACCGTTTTTCATTCTGGCCACATGGAATTAAACGGCGCCATAAGCCGTGATAATTTACATGATAAAACCATGCGCGGTTATCTCTTTTCCAATGGCAATATCAACTTGCCAAGTGGGTATAAATTAAATTTTCAAACCCAGTTATCCAGTGATGATACCTATCTAGGCACGTATAAATTTTTCTCGGACGACAGAAAAACTTTTAAAGATGATGTGATCTTTTTTGGCAAAGACCGCTTAAACAATCACATCAATGTTACGAAGGAAGAACAGGACGAGATACTTCATTTCACATATGAACATTTTAATCCACTGCTCAAACCAGATTATAAATACGAGACGGCAAACTCAAAACTCAATTTTCACTGGTTAAAGTCGATAGCATCTGACGCCGTCCCAGGTGAACTGAGAATGTCTACTGTTGCTCAAAGATATGGAAACGATTTTGGAGCGACAAACGTTAGGCAAGAAGATACAACACGCGTTTCAGCTAATTTCTTTTGGCACAACACTTTCGATTTAGAAAAGAACACAAACTTGAAAAGTGAATTAGGTGTTTTTGCAGATCACTATCGTATTGATGATAGTTCTACTTTTCAGCAGGGTCAGTCCGGTTTGAGCTTTTATGTTGCAAATAAGTTAGAGAAAAATATTAAACTATATGAGAAGCCAAATTATGTAATTAAGACAACGCCTAGTCTAGGGTTAGTAGCATTCAATCTGGCTGATTTTGAAATTCCGACCATTGATGACTCCACTGTTGATTACATCGACCCGTTCGATACCGCTAAATTAGATCGTTTCCACAGATTGGATCGCAACCAAAATTTCAATCATGATCTGACTTATCTCACACTGGGTATTCCTTTGAAAATTGATTGGCATAATGGGTATTATGTAACATCAGGAATAAGAGCTGATGCCCTTATTCAGTCTGATGTGGATTATATTTTGGACAATGCTTTAGTGTATAATTTCGGGCTTGGTAAAACGCAGGGTAAATTCCAATTTTCTGCGGAAAGTAACTTCAATAAAGAAGGAGAAAATATTGCTAAATCGTTTAGCTTTTCGCGGAGTTTTGGAAAGTTAGATTTATCAGGTCGATATGTCTTCAAGGAGGAAGATCAGGAATTTTACATAGCAGATAAGAGAGAAGAATGGGCGCTTAATCTCAGCATCACCACTTTTGAAAGACTAAATATTCAGCTTGGTAAGTTTTGGGATACTTTGAACTCTGCAAACACTTTCGACACAGCATCCTTGAGCTTTACTGGTAATAGGTTGAGTGCAAACTACAGCACCAAATATCTCCGAACTGCGAATAAATTTGATAACCAATCATTCTCGATTTCTACGGATTTGAACGAAAAGAGTGAAATTTATTTCGAGTATGAAGAGATCTTAGAAAAAGCTGAGAGGCGGAGGGTTGGATGGTCGTATGGTAACGAGTGCATGCAATTACGTGCTGACGTTAGTAACTACATTGATGAAACAGCTGATAGAGAGTCTATCGATGAATTTTCTCTTGTGTTGAAATTAGGCAGCTTCGGTGGAAAAGCCGCGCAAAGGTGCGGGTAAGCGATGCTATTTGATCTAAAGCTTTTGAAAAACACCAGAGTTCAGGCTTTATCAAGCACTTTTATACCCTCTGGAATTACGTGAAATTCTTGCTTGTCACAGCAATAAATGGCCGCTTCAGGCTTAAACCAAGAATGTTCATCCAAGCTGCCAATTTTTAAAACTAACATTCCAGGTCGTGGTGGACTTTTGACACAGATGTGTGTTCCACAATTTTCGCAAAAAAAGCGTGTGCGCGGCGTTTCTAAGTCACTTCTTTGGTAAGTCTTTGGCTCACCTTTGGTCCACTGAAATGACTCTTCAGCAATCACAATAGATGCATTGGCAGAGCCACCAGATAGATATCGGCATTCACGACAATGGCATAAGATTTGGGAATGCACTGGTCCGGTAAATTCATAGTGTAAATCACCACAATAACAGCGTCCGGTCTGTTTCATAATTTTTGCTCCCAACAAATACACTTCGCTTTACTAATAAAAAATGTTTTCGAACAAATTTACAGTTAAATTTTGACTGCGTGAAAAGATTAATCATTCAGAAGACTGAGCGCATCTCTTGCAATCATTTTTTCTTCTTCTGCGGGAATGACCCATACTGCAATCTTAGAACTATCTGCATGGAGGCGACTTTTTCGTGCATGATTGGCATCAGGGTTCATACGAACGCCTATCCATTCGAGCCCTCGTAAAATTCTTGCACGTACACCTATCGCATTTTCACCAATTCCGCCCGTGAAGGCTATTGCATCCAACCCTTCCATCGCAGCAATAAGGCTCCCAGCATGACGCAACGACCAATAGCAAAAGTGTTCAATTGCAAAGGCACTGTCAGCGCTTGGGTCCACCATAAGGTTACGCATGTCAGACTTGCCACCTGATAGCCCAAGTAGTCCACTTTCATGGTTTAAAATTGCTTTGGTTCTGTCCAGACCATTGTCTTCAACCAAACGCAATACCGCATTTGCATCAATCCCACCCGAGCGTGTCCCCATTGTTAAACCGTCCAAGGGTGAATATCCCATCGTGGTTGCGATGGATCGGCCGTTTAAAATTCCGCAGAGGCTAGCGCCATTTCCTAAATGAAATGCCAATAGGCGAGAGGGCAGTTTTTCGCCTGAAATTTCAGGTAGTTTTTCAATCAAAGAAGCGTAAGAAAGCCCGTGGAACCCGTAACGTCGAATGCCTTTGGTTTCCACCATTTTGGGAATAGCATAGCGCGTCGCGACATCGGGATTTGATGCGTGAAAACTGGTATCAAAACTGACAAATTGCGGCAGATCAGGCACTTGTTCCTGCAACGCAATGATAGGGGCAAGGTTATGAGGGTTATGAAGTGGGGCCAGCGGCGTACACTGCCCGATCTCTGCCAAAACATCGGCGTTCACACGCATAGGCGTCGTTAACTTGCGTCCCCCGTGAACAACCCTATGACCAACAGCGGCAAGTGTGTTTGGAGAATACCCCTTTATTTCAAGCGCATTTAACACCGCCTTCAGCGCAGATTGGTGATCTATAAATGGGGTTTGATTACTTTCACCTTCAATTGTCAGCGAGGATGCGCCTCCAATTCCTTCGGCAATTCCGCTGATCTGCTCGTTCAATGCCATATCGAAAATGGCAAACTTAATCGAGGATGAGCCGGCATTCAGAACAAGAATATTTGAATTTTCGCTAGCCATTTTCGCGATTCCTTGGCGACTTCTCTTTGATAATGCCAGTAACCAAGGAATATTGATACATTACAATGCGACACATCAACCATACGGCGATTAGTGATTTGTTAGGCCTTTATTCTGTGTTGATACAGATGCGCATAATGGGGTGCCATGCGGCGATGTACTTGTTTCACGCGTTCTGGGGCGTCGTTTAATTCGACATACTTCCGAACTTGTGGCTTCAGTCCCGTCGAATTTTTTAAGTTTTGGTGAAATGAACCACCGTCCCACCAACTATACTGTCCTGTATCGGCCCCCATTTCCCAAGTCAGGGCATTTGGCATAAACTCAATCCCCACTGACTCGCAAAACGCTTTGACCATATCGTGTGGATTTTCCAATAAATCATCGCTATCAACAACAGGTGGGGGCGTCCCATCATTCAAAGCGGTTATTAAATCAAACAATGCACGTTGTTCGGGAAAGCCGACTTCTCCTTCATGAAAGTCTGGCCACTTGTCATACATTGACGTGATCGTTTTCTTTGGGTCACGGATTAAAAATGCGTGGGTGAAATGTGACAGAAAATCTGGATCCCACATGTGATTGATGTAATGCGGAAAATCTTTGATGAAAACAGGGCCTCGCTCAGCTCGCTTTTTGATGTCCTCCCAAACTGTTTCTAACGTGAGGCCAGATGTAATTTTGTCACCCTCTTTGAAACGTTGCCACAACGGCTTTTCGCCCTGATACCAGGCCTCGCCAAAGGGTTCATGAAGACAGTCCATATCGCCGCGCTGGCGCATCATCCATTCAAATGCAGTCGAGGTTGAGCGTGGCACAGCCCACAAAGCAACGATTTTATGCATATTATAAACCTTCCAATAGTCGACCATGGAGGCCGTTCGGTTTTATCCTAAGTGATTTGAAAATCCGCCAATAAAGCGCGGTGTCGTGCCCGATTACGGGTTTGCCCAGCATGTCCTCTAGCGTTTTCGTGATGTGCAACGGGCGCTGGGGTTGTTTATTTGAGCCAGTGCGGAAATTACACATGCCATTGATCAAGATTGCATCCGCATTTGGTGCCTGTTCGGCAACATATTCAAAGCTTTTCTTTGCAAGATCCCCTTCGAATACCCATCGACATTCATTCACCTCGTCTTGAGTGTCGAACCAACCTTGGTCGTGGAAATTACCGGCCCACAGGACGTCAAATCCAGCCTCTTTCAAAAAACCAACCGTGCCTTGCCACCATGCGGGCCAATGATATGCTGCGTTTAAAGCAACCTTTTCAACATTCATTGCGCGAAGCGCTTCGACCATCGCATAGCCAGCCATGTGAAAACGCAAACCATATTTATCGCTTAATTCAGTGCAGTGTTGACGGATACCTTCAACACCTAGTCCGCTGGCATGTACCCAATTTGATCCAATTTGGGCGGCGACGTCCGCGCCATTTCGTGACATACAATGGCAAAAATCGTCCAGCATTCCAAAATTCTGTTTCCGCTGATCAAGGCCATGTACGTAATCTGGAACATGTAACATCCACCCATGTACGCCCACTGTTTCGGGCGCAATTCGTGAAAAATCAGATGGCGCTGCATCAAAATCAAAAGGCGGGCATGTAAACCCAACTTGATGTGGGAATAGTTTATGTTCAGGCCTCCACTCAGATGGCATCATGATACTGTTCCTTTTGCCGTTGGTGCGTCACATAAAAAACATAGGTGGCTGTTCACACCTATGCGGTTTGTCAAACGACAGTTTCATGTCGGTATCGGTCTACTTCATCAAAAAAACTGTGGTTTTATGTCAGAAATAGTCAACGAAGAGGGCGACATGAAAATTACTGGTATTTCTATTTACAAAACTGGATTGCCCTATGTCGGCGGGACGTATGTTTGGGGTGCGGGAAACGCCATTTCAACAGCAATGGCAAGTGTCGTGGTGATTGATACAGATACAGGATTGCAGGGATGCGGTGAATTCACACCTTGTGGCGAAAATTACATGATCGCGCATTCCGAGGGCGTCGAGGCGGCAGCGCGTTTGTTGGCACCCAAACTTTTGGGCCAAGATCCACGGCAGGTTTACTATCTAGAACGGCTTATGGATCGCACAATGCAGGGTCATGGCTATGCGAAGGCACCATTTGACTCTGCATTTTGGGATATTTTGGGTCAATCGTCCGGTCAACCCGTTTGGATGTTGCTTGGTGGTAAACTGACGGATGGCGCGCCGATGTATCGCGTCGCACCTCAGAAACCATTGGATGAAACAATCACAGAACTTGAAGCGTATAGAGCCAGCGGGTATCGGCAATTTCAAATCAAGGTTGGTGCCGATTGGCAGGTTGACATCGACCGCATTCGGGAAACGGTGCCGCTTTTACAACCTGGCGAAAAAGCCATGGCAGATGCCAACCAAGGTTGGCGTGTTGACAATGCCATCCGTGTGACAAGGGCAACACGTGACCTCGATTTCATCTTGGAACAGCCCTGTCAAACTTATGAAGAATGCCAACAGGTCAGGCGCATCGCGGAACAACCGATGAAGCTTGACGAATGCGTCACGGGCATCCACATGGCGCAACGTATTGTTGCGGATCGTGGTGCAGAAATTTGTTGTCTCAAAATTTCTAATTTGGGTGGATTGTCCAAGGCGCGGCGGGTGCGTGATTATCTGGTTGACAACCGCATTGCCGTGGTTGCCGAAGACACATGGGGCGGTGAAATTGCCTCAACCACACTGTCTCACTTCGCGGCATCAACACCAGCCGAATATCTGCAAAATTCGACCGATTTGATGAACTACGTTACCCGATCAACAGGCATCGGTGGTGCATATGCCAAGGACGGTTTGCTCTTTGCACCTGACAGCCCGGGATTGGGTGTAAAGCCAGACTTTGAAAGTTTGGGTGATCCAGTCGCGCAATGGCGCCTCTAGCC
>AVDB01000002.1 GCA_000472185.1 Rhodobacteraceae bacterium HIMB11
TGCGCGGCAACGCGCACCTTTGCTCTTTACGAGATCGGGCAACCGATCGCCCGGGTTCGACGAAGGCAAAAGATGCTCTTGGGTCTTCCTCTCAACTCTAACGCCGAAACATAAGGCAATAAGACAATGCAAAGCCAAAACATTCGTATCCGGCTAAAGGCATTCGATTACCGTGTACTGGATGCCAGCACACAGGAAATCGTGAACACTGCCAAACGCACCGGAGCGTCGGTCCGCGGTCCTATCCCGCTGCCGAACAAGATCGAAAAGTTCACCGTTCTACGTGGTCCACACGTGAACAAAAAATCGCGTGACCAGTTCGAAATTCGCACACACAAGCGTCTTTTGGACATCGTTGACCCAACACCACAAACCGTAGATGCGCTAATGAAGCTGGATCTTGCGGCAGGTGTTGACGTTCAAATCTCGGTATAAGGGGGCAAATAGATGCGCTCTGGTATTATCGCGAAAAAAGTCGGCATGACCCGACTATTTATGGAAGACGGAAAACAGATCCCTGTTACTGTTCTTCAAATGGAAAACTTGCAAGTTGTTGCACAACGCAGCAGCGACCAGCACGGCTATACAGCTGTTCAACTTGGCGCAGGTTCTGCAAAGGCGAAAAACACGTCCAAAGCGATGCGTGGCCACTTTGCAGTAGCTAAGGTTGAGCCGAAGCGTAAAGTTGCAGAATTCCGCGTTGATCCTGAAAACATGTTGGATGTTGGTTCTGAACTAACAGCCGAACATTATGTTGAAGGTCAATTTGTCGACGTTTCTGGCACATCTATCGGTAAAGGTTTTGCCGGTGCTATGAAACGCCACAACTTTGGTGGTTTGCGTGCATCACACGGTGTT
Organism: Rhodobacteraceae bacterium HIMB11; assembly: GCA_000472185.1. GTDB lineage: Bacteria > Pseudomonadota > Alphaproteobacteria > Rhodobacterales > Rhodobacteraceae > HIMB11. The sequence continues at coordinate 859 of AVDB01000002.1, forward strand.
TCAATCAGCCACCGTTCGCATGGTTCAACTGGTCAGTGTCAAGGCCCAGGTAAAGTGTTCAAAGGCAAGAAAATGGCAGGCCACATGGGTGCCGTTCGTATCACAACACAAAACCTACAGGTTGTTAAAACAGACGCAGATCGTGGTTTGATCATGATCAAAGGCGCCGTTCCTGGTTCAAAAGGCGGTTGGGTGACAGTGAAGGATGCGGTTAAAAAACCACTTCCTGAAAATGTACCATTCCCAGCAGCATTGCGTTCCGCAGAAGCTCCGGCCGTTGCAGAAGAAGCGCCGGCAGAGGGAGGTGAAGCATGAAACTTGACGTAATCACACTTGATGGTAGCAAAGCGGGTTCAGTTGAACTTGGCGATGACATCTTTGGTCTAGAACCACGTGCAGACATCTTGCATCGTGTTGTGCGTTGGCAGCGTAACAAAGCGCAAGCTGGCACACACAAGGTCAAGACACGGTCTGAAGTGAGCTACTCAACGAAGAAAATCTATCGCCAAAAAGGAACAGGTGGCGCGCGTCACGGTTCACGTAAGGCGCCGATTTTCCGTAAAGGTGGCATCTATAAGGGCCCAACACCGCGCAGCCACGCGCATGATTTGCCAAAGAAAGTGCGTCAGCTTGGCCTTAAGCACGCGCTATCAGCTAAGGCGAAATCAGGTGCATTGGTGATCATCGAAGCGGCCGCCTCTGAAGGCAAATCAGCTGTTTTGGCAAAGCAAGTGAAAAACCTAGGTTGGAAACGTGCATTGATCATCGACGGTTCAGAAGTAAGCGAAAGCTTTGCAATGGCCGCACGCAACGTTGAGGGCGTGGACATCCTGCCAACAATGGGTGCAAACGTTTATGACATCCTAAAGCGTGATACACTTGTCATCACGAAAGCGGGCGTTGAAGCATTGGAGGCACGTTTGAAATGAGTGTAAAAGCTGAACATTACGATGTGATCCGCAAGCCGATCATCACAGAAAAAGCAACAATGGCATCAGAAGCAGGTGCAGTTGTTTTTGAAGTGGCAATCGACAGCAACAAACCACAGATCAAAGAAGCGGTAGAAGCGCTCTTTGGTGTAAAGGTCAAAGCGGTCAACACAACCATCACCAAAGGTAAAACCAAGCGTTTCCGTGGTATGATGGGTCGTCGTAAGGACGTCAAAAAAGCCTATGTTACATTGGAAGACGGTAACACAATTGACGTGTCAACTGGTCTCTAAGGTTACAAACTAAAATTTGAAAAATGAAACCCCCGCAATTGCGGGGGTTTTTTGTTCGCCCACGCAGTACTTTGTGGTAGGGTAATTACATATTTGAAGTATTTACTTTGTGGATTTTAGGAATGCGATTACTTGCGCTTAATTTAACAGCGCGGTTGTGGGCTGTGGTCAGTGTACAGGCACATCAATCTGACGCGGTACACTGTGAAAATGCGATAGACACCGATCAATTAAGAGACTGATTGGTTGAGAATTTAACAAAATCAAATTCGTAGGTCCTTAATAAGACCACAAACGCTGAAGGCGCAGACTTTCTGGAAGCGAGGTTGGAAAGTCATGATCATATAGCCTGTGGGGAAAAGTCAGGCCATTTAGAGCTTGTCTTTGTCTGCTCTGAACGTGCTCCAATTGTTTTTGTGACTGCCACATGCCGATTTGCAGATCATGCACGGTTTGGTCGTTTCAATATAAAGATTGGTGAAAAGAGACGACAAAAACTCGTCGCCACTGCCCTAGACGGTGGAAACGCACTGGGGCCAACAGATTCCAAGGATGTCATTCGTATTGTCAACGCAATTACCAATGCCGAACAAGTAACAATCCAAATTCAGCCATTCCCATGGTTGCCCACGAACGCGACATTCTATCCAACTAAGAATAGCGCACAGGTTGATGAAATACGTTCAGCGTGTTTGGAATAAGCGTTTCTAAAGCAACTCAGGCTCAGAAATCGTCGCTTGTAAGCATTGTTTTGAGCAATGCACTGGACACCCACGTCATTCACCACTATACCGCAGCGATCTTGTATGGCCTTAGATTCGTCTGGGGCCTCTCGATGTTTATAAACTGGCCACCTTCGGGGGGCTTTACCATGGGCGGGGAGACCCGTCGAACACACAAACGGAAGTCAGAAAGCATGGCACTTAAGTCGTATAAACCAACGACGCCGGGCCAGCGCGGGCTGGTACTGATCGACCGTTCGGAGCTGTGGAAAGGACGTCCTGTCAAATCCCTAACAGAGGGTTTGACAAAATCGGGCGGCCGGAACAACACTGGACGGATCACATCACGTCGCCGCGGTGGTGGGGCAAAACGCCTTTACCGGATCGTCGATTTCAAACGTAACAAGTTTGACGTAGTAGCAACAGTGGAACGGATCGAATATGACCCGAACCGCACAGCATTCATCGCATTGGTGAAGTATGAGGATGGCGAACAGGCCTATATCCTTGCACCTCAGCGTTTGGCAGTCGGAGATCAAGTGATCTCAGCTGCAAAAGCAGACATTAAACCAGGTAACGCAATGCCATTCTCTGGCATGCCAATCGGGACAATCGTTCACAACATCGAACTAAAGCCTGGTAAAGGCGGTCAGATTGCACGCGCAGCTGGTACATACGCACAATTTGTTGGCCGCGATGGTGGCTATGCCCAGATCCGCCTATCCTCAGGTGAACTTCGCATGGTACGTCAGGAATGCATGGCAACAATCGGTGCTGTGTCTAACCCAGACAATTCAAACCAAAACTACGGTAAAGCGGGTCGTATGCGCCACAAGGGCATCCGTCCATCCGTTCGTGGTGTGGTTATGAACCCGATCGACCACCCACACGGTGGTGGTGAAGGCCGTACATCAGGTGGTCGTCACCCAGTGACACCATGGGGTAAGCCTACCAAAGGTAAACGCACCCGTAACACGAACAAGGCGTCACAAAAGCTTATCATTCGCTCGCGTCACGCCAAGAAGGGGGGACGTTAATTTATGCCTCGTTCAGTATGGAAAGGTCCATTTGTGGATGCTTATGTGCTTAAGAAAGCCGAAGCAGCACGCGAAAGCGGCCGTAATGAAGTTATCAAAATTTGGTCACGTCGTTCCACCATCCTACCACAATTCGTTGGTTTGACATTTGGTGTGTACAATGGCCAAAAGCACATTCCAGTGCTTGTGTCAGAAGATATGATCGGCCAGAAGTTTGGTGAGTATTCACCAACACGGACCTATTATGGTCACGGCGTCGACAAGAAAGCCAAGCGGAAGTAATAGCCATGTCTAAAGCGAAAAATCCCCGCCGCGTGGCCGATAACGAAGCAATGGCAAAACTGCGCATGCTTCGCACAAGCCCGCAAAAGCTTAACCTTGTTGCTGCGATGATCCGCGGTAAAAAGGTTGATAAAGCCCTAAGCGATTTAACATTCAGCAAAAAGCGTATCGCAAACGACGTTAAAAAATGTCTGCAATCCGCAATTGCCAACGCTGAAAACAACCACAACCTAGATGTTGATGAATTGGTTGTTGCAGAAGCGTATGTTGGTAAAAACATGACAATGAAACGTGGTCGTCCACGCGCACGTGGTCGTTTCGGTCGTATCATGAAACCATTCTCAGAACTAACGATCAAGGTTCGTCAAGTAGAGGAGCAAGCCTAATGGGTCAGAAGGTAAATCCAATCGGCATGCGCCTGCAGGTCAACCGTACCTGGGACAGCCGCTGGTATGCAGACACCAAAGATTATGGTGATTTGCTACTAGAAGATCTTCGCATGCGCGAGTTCATCAAAAAAGAATGCGCACAGGCAGGTGTGGCACGTGTCATCATTGAACGTCCTCACAAAAAATGCCGTGTGACAATCCACACTGCACGCCCTGGCGTCATCATTGGTAAGAAAGGCGCGGACATCGAAGTTTTGCGTAAAAAACTTGCTGCGATGACAACATCAGAATTGCACCTAAACATTGTTGAGGTTCGCAAGCCTGAATTGGACGCACAGTTGGTTGGCGAAAGCATTGCACAACAGCTAGAACGCCGTGTTTCTTTCCGCCGAGCAATGAAGCGTGCGGTTCAAAACGCGATGCGCATGGGTGCCTTGGGTATTCGTGTGAACGTTGCTGGCCGTTTGGGTGGTGCAGAAATCGCGCGGACTGAATGGTATCGTGAAGGCCGTGTGCCTTTACATACATTGCGTGCAGATATCGACTATTCAAACGTCGAGGCCATGACACCCTATGGTATCATCGGGATCAAAGTATGGATCTTCAAAGGTGAAATCATGGAGCATGATCCTCAGGCGCGTGATCGTAAAGCACAAGAACTCCAAGATGGGCCAGCACCACGTGGTGCGGCGCCACGTCGCTAAGGAGGAGAGTAAGAGATGCTTCAACCAAAGCGTACCAAATTCCGCAAAATGCACAAAGGCCGGATCCACGGTCTTGCAAAAGGCGGTTCTGATCTAAACTTCGGCTCATACGGTCTTAAGGCAACAACACCAGAGCGTGTGACAGCCCGTCAAATCGAAGCAGCCCGCCGTGCCATGACGCGTCACATGAAACGTCAAGGTCGTGTATGGATTCGTATCTTCCCAGATACGCCTGTAACCTCGAAACCTGTCGAAGTTCGTATGGGTAAAGGTAAGGGGTCTGTTGATTATTGGGCATGCAAGGTCAAACCAGGCCGCATCATGTTCGAAATCGACGGCGTAAACGATGAAATCGCACGCGAGGCGCTTCGCCTAGCTGCGATGAAACTACCAGTAAAAACACGCGTCGTTGTGCGCGAAGACTGGTAAGAGCAAACGTCAGTATTGATTAAAACGCCCCGCTGATTTCAGCGGGGCGTTTTGTTTTTAACACCTTAGTGGTTTCGGCTGTGAACGAATGTCCGTTTGGGCGGAACCGAGCTCCGCATCATCCCCAACTGTAATTGAAACTGACGGATATTCGGTCTTCTTCGGACATATTCATGGGCACTTCGTGGCGTAGCCAGCTTTCCCATAGTAACACATCCCCGACCGCAGGGGCGACATAGATGAAATTGCGCATTTCTTCACGGGCCTCTTTGATGCGTGCAGGGGTGGCCATCATCATGGCGTGACGGGGGTCTTCGAATTTGATCGCGCTGGCCCCCTCGGGCATCGCAACGTAGGTCGTGCCTGATATAACAGAATGGGGGTGAATATGCGCGGAATGCGTTCCGCCTTCGGGCAGGATGTTGATCCATAAATCCTCAAGCCTTAGCTCCCGCCCATCCAGATCGAATTCCAGATCTTTGGCAAAGTCTGCAACATGCTGATCTAGGATCTTTTGTAGGGCTTCAAAAATGGGAAAACGCCATCCCAAATCCGTTAGGGAGGCATAGCTTGTATACCCTGGATATCCGTTCGCCTCACACCAGTCTTGGCCCGCCTCGTCACCCTGGGCAATCGACCAACAAGATGCCTCAAGCTCTTGGGGATTAACGGGATCCCCAAATTTCGACAGGTTCGAATGATAAAGACGGGTCGCGAAGAGTGATTTGATTTGTGCCATGTCCGTCTGATAGCGAATCGGCGCGTTTATTGCCAGTCAGAACTGAGCAGGTGGATAAGACTCTTTTTCGCATAATCGCCCTTGCACCATGGGGCCTCATGGGTTAATGACCCCCATTACTAAAGCCGGTTCGCAAGAATCGGCTTGGTTTTATTTTGCGAAAGCAACTCACTCCACCGGGTTATGGGTCACCCAATCATAAGGGGCCTTCTGGTGTCTGAAAAAGGAAAATGGCTATGAAAGCCCAAGATTTGCGTGATAAAACGCCTGATCAGCTTCGTGAAGAGCTGGCATCCTTGAAAAAAGAAGCGTTCAACCTTCGCTTTCAACAAGCGACAGGTCAATTGGAAAGCACAGCACGTATGCGCACAGTCAAGCGTGACGTGGCCCGTGTGAACACAATTTTGAACGAAAAAGCCGCAGCAGCGGCGGAATAAGGAGCCTGAGATATGCCTAAACGAATTCTTCAAGGTGTTGTCACTTCTGATGCAAACGCACAAACCGTTACTGTATCAGTGGAACGTCGCTTCAAGCACCCTGTTCTGCAAAAAACAATTCGTAAGTCCAAGAAGTATCGGGCGCACGATGAAAAGAACGCTTTCAAGGTTGGTGACACAGTTCGTATTATCGAATGCGCACCAAAATCGAAAACGAAACGTTGGGAGGTACTAGAGGCGTAAGCCGCTAGGCCTTTTGGCATTAACGAAACCCTGGGGACTAACCCCTGAGAGATCAGGACGCCCCATAGGTCGGGAGACACAACATGATCCAGATGCAAACAAATCTGGATGTTGCTGACAACTCTGGCGCACGCCGAGTTCAGTGCATCAAAGTGTTGGGTGGTTCCAAGCGTAAATACGCATCCGTTGGCGACATCATCGTCGTTTCGGTTAAGGAAGCCATCCCGCGCGGCCGTGTAAAGAAAGGCGACGTCCGTAAGGCCGTTGTTGTTCGCACAGCCAAAGAAGTCCGTCGTGATGACGGCACTGCAATCCGCTTTGACTCAAACGCAGCTGTTATTTTGAACAACGCAGGCGAGCCAGTCGGAACACGTATTTTTGGCCCAGTTGTTCGTGAACTGCGCGGCAAAAACTTCATGAAAATCATTTCATTGGCACCGGAGGTTCTGTAATGGCTGCAAAACTTCGTAAAGGGGATGAAGTGATCGTTTTGGCCGGCAAGGACAAAGGCAAGAAGGGAACTATTTCTTCTGTCGATCCTAAGGCAAACAAAGCGGTTGTTGATGGTGTGAACATGGCAATCCGCCACACACGTCAGTCACAAACATCTCAGGGTGGTCGTCTGCCAAAGGCGATGCCAATGGATTTGTCAAACTTGGCACTTTTAGATGCAAACGGCAAAGCGACACGCGTTGGCTTCAAAGTTGACGACGGCAAAAAAGTGCGCGTTGCAAAAACAACAGGAGACGTGATCGATGCTTGATAATGCAAACTATACACCACGTCTTAAGCAAGCATACGCCGAAACAATTCGTCCGGCGATGAAAGAAGAGTTTTCTTACAAAAACGATATGATGATCCCACGTTTGGACAAAATCGTTTTGAACATCGGTTGCGGCCGCGAAGCTGTGAAAGACAGTAAGAAAGCGAAATCAGCACAGGCGGATCTAACACAGATCGCAGGTCAATTGGCGGTAATCACCAAAGCGAAAAAATCCATTGCGGGTTTCCGTGTACGTGAAGATATGCCTCTTGGTGCTAAGGTTACTCTTCGTGGTGACCGGATGTATGACTTCCTTGATCGTTTGATCACGATTGCGATGCCACGTATCCGCGACTTCCGCGGTGTATCTGGTAAATCCTTTGACGGCCGCGGCAACTATGCCATGGGCATCAAAGAGCACATCGTTTTCCCAGAAATCGACTTCGATAAAATCGACGAGGCATGGGGCTTGGATATCGTAATTGCCACAACCGCGAAAACCGACGCGGAAGCAAAAGCGCTGTTGAAGCTGTTCAACATGCCTTTCAACAGCTGATCCGCGGGAAGGAATAAGACATGGCTAAAAAAGCAATGATCGAACGCGAAAAGAAGCGCGCACGTTTGGTGGAAAAATACGCCGCGAAACGCGCCGAGCTTAAAGAGATCGCGAATGATGAGAGCCGCCCAATGGAAGAGCGTTTCAAAGCGCGTCTTAAATTGGCGAAATTGCCGCGCAACTCTGCGGCGAACCGTATGCACAACCGTTGTCAACTGACAGGTCGTCCGCACGCTTACTACCGTAAGCTTAAGATTTCTCGTATCGCACTACGCGAACTTGGATCTGCGGGCCAGTTGCCTGGCGTTGTCAAGTCAAGCTGGTAAGGGAGAGAAGTTATGAACGATCCTATCGGCGATATGCTGACACGTATCCGCAACGCTCAAATGCGTGGCAAATCGACTGTTGCAACACCTGCATCAAAGTTGCGTGCATGGGTTTTGGATGTTCTTCAGGACGAAGGTTACATCCGCGGCTATGACAAGCAAACTGGTGGCAATGGTCACCCAGAAATCGTAATCAGCCTGAAGTACTTTGATGGTGAGCCTGTGATCCGCGAACTAAAGCGCGTTTCAAAGCCTGGCCGTCGTGTGTATCTAGGTGTGAAAGAAATTCCATCTGTCCGTCAGGGCCTTGGCGTTTCTATCGTATCTACACCCAAAGGCGTCATGTCGGATGCAAACGCTCGTGCCAACAATGTTGGTGGCGAAGTGCTTTGTACCGTATTCTAAGGAGGACTGGAAATGTCTCGTATTGGTAAAAAACCGGTCGAGCTGCCCTCAGGTGTTAGCGCATCTGTGTCCGGTCAGACCATCGAAATCAAAGGCCCAAAGGGAACACGCAGCTTTACAGCGACTGACGATGTGACAATCACATTGGAAGACAATGTTGTGACTGTAACACCTCGTGGTAAGTCCAAGCGCGCGCGTCAACAGTGGGGCATGAGCCGCACAATGGTGGCAAACTGCGTCAAAGGCGTTACTGACGGCTTCAAAAAAGAGCTTGAGATCAACGGTGTTGGTTACCGTGCTCAGTTGCAGGGCAATGTATTGAAGTTGAACTTGGGTCTGTCACATGACGTGAACTTTGATATCCCATCAGACGTGACTGTCCAGTCTCCTAAGCAGACTGAGATCACGGTTGAAGGTATCGACTCACAACGTGTTGGCCAAGTTGCGGCGAATATTCGTGAATGGCGTAAGCCTGAGCCATACAAAGGCAAAGGTATTATGTACAAGGGCGAGTATATCTTCCGCAAAGAAGGCAAGAAGAAGTAAGGACGTAAAAGATGGCAAACAGCAAAAGACAACTGTTCTTGAAGCGCCGCTTGCGCGTTCGGAACAAACTCCGCAGTGTAAATGCAGGCCGCGTGCGCTTGTCTGTACACCGCAGCAACAAAAACATCAGCGCTCAGTTGATCGACGATGTTCAAGGCGTAACCTTGGCCTCAGCTTCCTCACTCGAGTCAAGCTTAGGCGTTGTTGGCAAGAACAACATTGAAGCATCAGCAAAGGTTGGAGCAGCACTTGCAGAACGCGCCAAAAAGGCGGGTGTTGAAGAGTGTTACTTTGATCGTGGCGGTTTCCTCTTTCACGGTGGTGTAAAGGCTTTGGCCGATGCAGCACGTGAAGGCGGTCTGAAGTTCTAAGGAGACGAAGAAATGGCTAAAGAACCAAATCAAAGAGGACGCCGTGATCGCGAAGAGGCGGCACCTGAGTTCGCCGATCGTCTCGTTGCGATCAACCGTGTTTCAAAGACCGTAAAAGGTGGTAAGCGTTTCGGCTTTGCTGCTTTGGTTGTTGTAGGTGACCAAAAAGGTCGCGTCGGTTTCGGCAAAGGTAAAGCGAAAGAAGTACCTGAAGCGATCCGTAAGGCAACTGAACAAGCAAAACGTCAGATGATCCGCGTTCCATTGCGTGAAGGTCGCACATTGCACCACGATATCGAGGGCCGTCACGGCGCTGGTAAAGTTGTGATGCGCACTGCGCCAACAGGTACTGGTATCATCGCCGGTGGTCCAATGCGTGCAGTTTTCGAAATGCTTGGCATTCAAGACGTTGTCGCGAAATCAATCGGGTCACAAAACCCATACAACATGATCCGCGCAACATTGAATGGTCTGCAAAAAGAAATGAGTCCACGCATGGTTGCACAACGTCGCGGCAAAAAAGTTGCTGACATCCTTCGCAAGGACGAAGCACCAGCCGCAGACGCGACCGCCGCAGACGCAGCAGAGCCTGCAGAAGCATAAGGAACACGCAAAATGGCTAAGACAATTGTTGTAAAACAAATCGGTTCACCCATTCGCCGTCCAGCGGTTCAGCGTCAAACGCTTGTTGGACTTGGGTTGAACAAAATGAACAAAACCCGCGAACTCGAGGATACACCTTCGATTCGTGGAATGGTTGCTAAGGTTCCACATTTGGTGGAAATCATCGAAGAACGCGACTAAGCTTCATCCACAATATCTTGTGTAAAAAGCGCCTCATTGGGGCGCTTTTTGCATTTAGTTAACGTTTTCGTGACTATTTTATAGATTGGTTGGACTTCGCAATACATCCGACTAAAATCTCATAGTGATATTAATATCGATTTTTTGTTGAGTGGGTTATAGAATTTCTGTTTGCGGGATTGGTTTCCGCCTTCTTGGCGTGTGTAATATTAGAACCCAAATCCTATCATTTAAAATATACCGCCAAAGGGCATTCGGGTGCGGCGCGTCAATCGACGCATCGTGTACCAACGCCGAGGGTTGGTGGAATCGCTATATCCTCTGGCTTTATCGCGGGGACCGCGATGTTGCCGTCTGATGTTGCCGCATACGCAGTACCACTTTTGCTTAGCTGTATCGCCGTATTTGTCGGCGGTCTGGGCGAAGACATCGGCCGGGACGTTAGTCCAAAAACGCGTCTGATCCTTTCGTTCATTTCTTCGCTTTGCGCGATCGCAATTTTTAGAGCTTGGATTGGGCCCCTGGGATCACCTTATCTAAATTGGATTACCTCAACACTATTTGGGGCGACCGTATTCACTGTGTTGATCTCGGGCGGGGTGGCGCATGCGAAAAATCTGATTGATGGGTTGATTTGCAATGGGTGTGTGTATGCTGATTGCAGGTGGGCTTGCCTTTTTGGCCAATGCTGTGGGTGACACTGTAATCCTGAATATCAGTATCTTGTTGGTGTGTTCAATTTTGGGATTGTTTGTGTTCAATTTCCCATTTGGAAAAATCTTCTTTGGGGATGCTGGGGCATACACCTTGGGGCATGTATTGATTTGGTTGTCGATCTTGCTTGTTGCGCGGAACCCTGAAATTTCGCCGTACGCTATATTATTGATCTTTTTTTGACCGATCATGGACATGCTATTTGCGATTTTCAGACGCGTTGCGAAACGTGAACCGAATGGTGCACCTGATCGGTTGCATTTTCAACAGTTGATGATGCGTGGTCTTGGATTAACCTACTTTAATCGTACACAGCGCAATTTAACCAATCCGCTTGCGACGGCGCTGGTGCTACCAATGAAAGCGGTTCCAATCATCGCAGCGCAATTTTTGTGGCATGACATTGGTCAAAGTGCGGTTGCACTGCTGATCTTTGGTGCGCTGTTCATCGTGACATACAGATCATTGTTCATCGTCATCCTTCAGCGCACATCGACACGTCATCAACGCACAGCGGCGAAGACAAGTACCGTGGTCGCAGATCCAAGCGTGACGCCCGCCGAATAACGTAATTCTGAGGAATCAGCTTGCATTTCATGGGGTGGGCATATAACTACGCACGGGTGGGGATTTCCCCACGTTCATGAATGACGCCGTGTTTGCCCAATCGGTCGCTTGAGAGGGTAGTTCCGGCAAAAGGAGAAGCGACATGAAATTGAATGAATTGCGCGATAATGAAGGCGCCGTAAAATCCAAAAAACGCATTGGCCGTGGTCCAGGTTCTGGCAAAGGTAAAATGGGTGGCCGTGGTATCAAAGGTCAAAAATCTCGTTCTGGTGTAGCGATTGCCGGATACGAAGGTGGCCAAATGCCATTATACCAACGCTTGCCAAAGCGTGGTTTCAACAAACCAAACCGTAAATCGTTTGCCGTGATCAACCTTGGTCTAATTGAAAAATTCATCGGCGAAGGCAAGTTGGACGCAAAAGCGGAAATTACAGAAGACGCATTGGTCGCGTCTGGTTTGGTACGTCGCAAGTTGGACGGTGTACGCGTTCTTGCCAAAGGCGAAATCACAAGCAAAGTCACCATTTCGGTCACAGGCGCATCTAAAGCGGCGATCGAAGCTGTCGAAAAGGCAGGCGGTACTTTGACAATAGCGGCTGCTGCTGCTGAATAATTGCTTGTATGCGGCTATATGCCTGCTTACATAAGCAATAGTTTTCCAATTTAACGCCGCCAGAGCCCGGAAAACGCTCTTGGCGGCGTTTTTAATAAGAGAGATCCAAATGGTTTCTGCAGTTGAACAAATGGCCGCAAACACAAGCTGGTCGGCCCTTGGCAAAGCGACAGAGTTGCGCAAACGCATCCTGTTCACATTGGGTTTGTTACTCGTTTATCGTCTAGGTACCTTTATTCCTGTTCCAGGCATTGATGCCACAGCACTTCGTGAATTTATGGAAAGCGCGCAAAGCGGTATCGGTGGTATGCTGTCGATGTTCACAGGGGGCGCATTGGGCCGTATGGGCATCTTTGCCCTTGGGATCATGCCCTATATTTCCGCATCTATTATTGTTCAGTTGCTGACATCTATGGTCCCATCGCTTGAACAATTGAAGAAAGAGGGCGAACAAGGGCGTCGCAAAATCAACCAATACACCCGTTATGGCACCGTATTGTTGGCGACATTCCAGGCCTATGGTCTTGCCTCAAGCTTGGAAGCCGGCGATTTGGTAACCGATCCTGGCCTGTTTTTCCGTCTTTCTTGCATGATCACATTGGTCGGTGGCACCATGTTCCTGATGTGGTTGGGCGAACAAATTACGGCCCGCGGCATTGGTAACGGCATTTCATTGATCATCTTTGTTGGGATTATCGCGGAATTGCCCGCGGCATTGGCGCAGTTCTTCGCATCTGGTCGCTCTGGCGCAATCAGCCCCGCCGTTATTGTTGGCGTGATTGTGATGGTGGTTGCTGTGATCGCCTTTGTGGTGTTCATGGAACGTGCACTGCGCAAGGTTCTTATCCAATACCCACGTCGCCAAGTTGGCATGAAGGTGATGGAAGGGCAGAATTCGCACCTTCCGATCAAGGTGAACCCAGCAGGCGTTATTCCTGCAATTTTTGCGTCATCCCTGCTTTTGTTGCCAACAACTATCAGCACGTTTTCTGGTGACGGCGGCAGTGCCGCAATGTCAACGATTTTGGCATATTTCGGCCCTGGGCAACCTGCCTACTTGGCCTTCTTCACATTGATGATCGTGTTTTTCGCGTTCTTCTATACGCATAACGTATCGTTCAAAGTGGACGACGTTGCCGACAATCTAAAAAATCAAAACGGCTTTATCCCTGGTATTCGCCCAGGCAAGAAGACCGCGGAACACCTGGAATACGTGGTGAACCGCGTGCTTGTTTTGGGGTCTGCATACCTTGCGGCCGTATGTTTATTGCCCGAAATCCTAAGAGGACAGCTTGGAATTCCGTTTTACTTCGGTGGAACCTCGTTGTTGATCGTGGTTTCGGTAACAATGGATACCATTCAGCAGGTGCAGTCGCATCTCTTGGCGCATCAGTACGAAAGTCTGATTCAGAAATCGCAGCTGCGTGGTAAAGGAAAGACACGTAAGAAAAAAGGACCCGCTCGTCGATGAATATTATTCTGTTAGGACCACCAGGTGCAGGCAAAGGAACGCAGGCACAGCACTTGGTCGAAACCCGCAACATGATGCAACTGTCGACCGGTGACATGCTGCGCGCTGCGCGCACCTCTGGCACCGAGATGGGTAAAATCGTTGCGGATGTTATGGACCGTGGTGAATTGGTTACCGACGAGATCGTGATCGGATTGATCCGTGAAAAACTGCAAGAGGGATCAGAGGGCGGCTTTATCTTTGACGGCTTTCCGCGCACACTTGCACAGGCAGATGCATTGGGCGAACTTTTGGCTGAAAACGGTTTTGCTTTGGATGCAGTGGTTGCATTGGAAGTCGAAGATGAAATCTTGGTCCAACGCGTTGTCAATCGCGCGAAAGAGGCGATTGCCGCAGGCAAAGAGGCGCGCGCGGATGATAACGAGGAAAGCATGCGCACACGTTTGATGGAATACTATAAAAAGACATCACCGTTGATCGGCTATTACCACGCAAAAGGTGCGCTAAAGGCCATTGATGGCCTTGCATCAATTGATGAGGTTCAAGCCAGCCTGGCGAATGCGCTAGACGGATAAGTCGAAACAAAAATTGTTTCAATCAAGGGCGCTTTTATGCGCCCTTTTTTATTGAAGGGTGGCGGAAAACCATTGCCCGTTATTCATCAATTCGCTTTTTGAATTTTGCAAAAAGGGTTCGCACAAAATCTTGAAAATCAACCACAGATTGAAAATGCTAAGATACAGTTAATCAGTTTCTTTGCGTGCTTATTACCCAAAACTTTTCAATAACCTGATAGAAATTCACAATGCTATTTTTAATCCTATTATCTACGTCGCTTGGCGTTTGGGCAACGATTGATATGTTGTCTTCCGATGAACAATCAGACTCGTCAGATGAGGAGGCCTCATCTGAAGCAAATGAAACGACCCAAGTAGGGTCGCAAACTTCAAGTTCCAGTAGTAGCTCAGCAGTGAATTCGCAAAATTTACAGCTTGCCAATCAATCGACGAACACCACAACAAATGAGACTTCAGCTTCGACCTTTAATTTTGTTGATGGGGGGTTGGGCAGTACCGACAATTTTTTGCAGTTGGATGATCAAGATAATGCGGTTCGTTATTACGATTTTTTGACCAAATATTATAGTGATATGCGCGGTGATGACACGATTTTGGGTGGATCTGAAGAGGATCTGATAATCGACGTATCTGGTGCGAACTCGATTTCCGGCTGTGCTGGTAATGATTATATCTTTTCCATCGAGTCGGATGCTGCGCGCTTTGATGGACCCGATACGGTAAACGGTGGGACCGGTGACGATCTCTTGTTTTTTGATGACGGTGATACAGCAACTGGTGGCGACGGAAGGGATGCATTTGTGACATATGCCAACCCGTATGATCCAAACTATGAACCTGTCCAGATAACGGATTTTGATCGCAATGACGATACGATCGAGATTGGTGTATTTACTTTCAATCCGTCTGTACCAATAGATCAGAATAGATTGGATACTGAGTTGGATTTCGATGCGAGGCAAACTCTTATTTATATTGATGATGACGTTGTCGCAAAATTGGACGGACTTTTTCTGGGGATTGATGATCGAATAACTCTAGCTCCGTTGCAAAACGTTGGGCAGCACAGTCTTGATCAAGTCACGTTAGGTAGCTGACGCTCTGAACTCGAATGAAATGATCAATGTGATAATATTAATCCCTTCCCCCGTGTAGTATCCCAATTGTTATTATAGGTATCCGATAGGTTACTTATGGGATTCGGGTGTCACAATGATGATATTAGTGGGAATGATGTCAATTGTGGGGGTTTTGGCCTTTTCTGGCGGGATCGGTGGATTTGATATTTTGGGCTCAACTGAAGAAGAGGCCGCGGATCAGGCGACGCCACCCACAGACGTAGGCGAGGATAAGGGCCCCGAAACCGATACTGATAGTGATACCGTCATAAGCGGTGGGAACTATGTGGATCACATGTCGGGGTCTGCCGAAGATGATCTGGTCTATTTAGACGCGGGCGACGATTTCTATGATGTAAAGCAAGGCGACGCTGATGCGGGTGATGACACCATCCATGGCGAAGACGGAAATGACACAATCCGCGATAGCCGAGGGAACGACATTTTGTATGGCGAAAAGGGACGGAACGTCTTGAATGCTGTGGATCATGTTGATCACATGGGTGCAGACACGTTGATTGGTGGTACAGGCAAAGACATCCTACAGGGCGATATTGGTGACGTCATGATGGGCGGTGGGGATGTCGATCAGTTTGAAGTGTTCCTTCAAGATGACGTGAGTGCAGCGGATGATTGTGTTCATATTTTGGATTTTGAACCAGAAAAGGACAAGCTGGTGATCCGCTTTGATGAACCTATTGAGCAGGCTGCCAACCCAGATCGTGTGATCATGACATATGACAGCAGGGCAGACGCAGCCAATGTTTTTGCCGACGGCAAAAAGGTAGCCGAAATCTTTGGCGTTTATCCCAACGAGTTACAGGATTTTTATCTTGGCAATTTCTCACGTATCGCCTAAGTCGTTCCGTGATATTGACATGGCGCTTGCGATAAATTTGGGTATTGGCCGAATTATCCTACTTATCCCTTGACGAATTGTGAAATTCTTCTTAACTGCGAACTCTCGTACGAGAATCAATAAGCGCGTAGTGCGCGATCACCTTATCAGCTTTAGCCCTTGGTAGACCAAGGGCTTTGTTGTGAAAAAAGGTTCTGGAACGACGGAACCGCAACGAAAGGAACAGAACGTGGCTCGTATTGCCGGCGTAAACATCCCAACAGCAAAGCGTGTCCCAATCGCTTTGACATATATCACAGGTATCGGACATACCTCAGCGAAACAAATCTGCGAAGCAGTGAACATTGATATGACACGTCGTATTAATGAATTGTCAGACGCAGAGGTGTTGTCAATTCGTGAATACATCGACGCAAACTTCTCAGTAGAAGGTGATTTGCGCCGTGAAGTTCAAATGAACATCAAGCGTTTGATGGATCTTGGCTGCTATCGTGGTCTGCGCCATCGTCGTAACCTTCCTGTTCGTGGTCAGCGTACGCATACAAATGCGCGCACACGTAAAGGTCCAGCAAAACCAATCGCTGGTAAGAAGAAGTAAGGAGGGCTAGGAAAATGGCACGTGATACACGTCGTGGTGGCAAGAAAAAGGTCTCCAAAAATATCGCAGCTGGTGTTGCACACGTAAATTCATCGTTCAACAACACCAAAATCTTGATCTCTGACGTTCAAGGTAACGCAATCGCATGGTCATCTGCAGGTACAATGGGTTTCAAAGGCTCTCGTAAGTCTACACCATATGCCGCACAGATCGCCGCAGAAGACGCGGGCAAAAAAGCACAAGAGCACGGCGTGAAAACGCTTGAGGTTGAAGTGCAGGGCCCAGGTTCAGGTCGTGAAAGTGCGCTACGCGCATTGGCCGCAATTGGTTTCAACATCACATCAATCCGTGATGTAACACCAATCGCGCACAACGGCTGCCGCCCACCAAAGCGTCGCCGCGTATAATAAGTTTGTGAATGGGGCTGCAGATCCTGCCGCCCCATTTCCGTCATTTTTAATCCTCGGGTGCGTGTGTCTTTTGGACATGGGATACCGCTAGAATGGAGGGACGTATGATCCATAAAAACTGGGCAGAATTGATTAAACCTGCACAACTTGACGTAAAGCCAGGCAATGACCCATTGCGCCAAGGCACAGTGGTTGCAGAACCGCTTGAGCGTGGTTTCGGCCTTACACTTGGAAACGCGCTACGCCGCGTATTGATGAGTAGCCTTCAGGGCGCGGCCATCACATCCGTGCAAATTGACAATGTTCTGCACGAGTTTTCATCAGTCGCAGGTGTTCGTGAAGACGTCACAGACATCGTATTGAACCTAAAAGGTGTTTCATTGCGCATGGAAGTGGAAGGCCCAAAGCGCCTTTCAATCAATGCAAAAGGCCCCGGTGTTGTCACTGCTGGTGATATCTCGGACAGCGCAGGCATTGAAATCTTGAACAAAGAACACGTGATCTGTCATCTAGACGATGGTGCAGATGTGTACATGGAACTGACTGTGAACACTGGCAAAGGCTATGTTCCTGCTGACAAAAACAAACCAGAAGACGCGCCAATCGGTTTGATCCCAATCGACGCGATCTATTCACCTGTTAAGAAGGTCTCGTACGACGTTCAAAAAACACGTGAAGGTCAGGTTTTGGATTATGACAAACTGACGATGAAGGTCGAAACAGACGGGTCAATCACACCTGATGATGCGATCGCATTCGCGGCGCGCATTCTTCAGGATCAGTTGTCGATCTTTGTGAACTTTGACGAACCAGAATCTGCAAACCGTCAGGACGACGATGATGGTCTTGAGTTCAACCCGCTGCTGCTGAAGAAAGTGGACGAGTTGGAATTGTCAGTGCGCTCTGCAAACTGCCTAAAGAACGACAACATCGTTTACATCGGCGATTTGATCCAGAAAACAGAGGCCGAAATGCTTCGCACACCAAACTTTGGTCGCAAGTCATTGAACGAGATCAAAGAGGTGCTTTCTGGCATGGGGCTTCACCTTGGCATGGACGTCGAGGATTGGCCACCAGACAACATCGAAGATTTGGCGAAGAAGTTCGAAGACAACTTCTAAGCCCTGTGCGCCGCGGCAACGCGGCGCGACCAATGCCCGAAAGGTCGGGGAAAACTGGGCATATGCCCCAAGGAGAGCGGCTGACACGCATCGACCGCCAGACAAAGTAAAAGAAAGTTAGGAGACTAAATTATGCGTCACGCACGTGGTTACCGCCGCCTAAACCGTACACATGAACACCGCAAAGCATTGTGGGCGAACATGGCAGGCTCACTTATCGAACACGAACAAATCAAAACAACTTTGCCAAAAGCGAAAGAGCTTCGCCCGATCGTTGAAAAACTGATCACATTGGGCAAGCGCGGCGACCTACACGCACGCCGCCAAGCACGCGCACAGTTGAAAGAAGACCAGTACGTCACAAAACTATTTGATATTCTTGGCCCACGCTACGCGGAGCGTCAGGGTGGCTATATCCGCATCATGAAAGCGGGCTTCCGCTATGGTGACATGGCGCCAATGGCGATCATCGAATTCGTTGATCGTGACGTTGATGCAAAAGGTGCCGCAGACAAAGCACGCGTTGCAGCAGAAGAAGCCGCAGACGAATAAGCGGATCTACGATCTAATCCACCAAGACCCCGGCAAACTGTCGGGGTTTTGTCGTTTTTGGGCATGATGTTCTGGCCGCTCTGTGCCGATAGTTTCACGGACGGAGAGCGACATGACGATATTAAATACGATACCCGAAAAATTTGACGGCCCCTCAGCATGGGTAGGTGCAGATTTACAAACGCGTCAAGGCGAATGGTTGTACACCCTTGGTGCCGACGACATTTCGGAAATTGAAGGTGCGGCACGGCATTATCTGTCCCTTGGGCGGGATGTGGGGGAAATCACGGCCCAAGATTTCCCATTGCCACAATTCTCCAATCACTTGCAAAACATGTCAGAAAAACTGCTGCGCGGCATCGGGGTTGAGGTTATCTGCGGACTACCCATCAAATCATACTCGCAAGAAATGGCAGCCGCCATTTTTTGCGGCATTGGTGCGCATCTGGGTCCCGCGCGATCCCAGAATGCGGCAGGACATATCCTTGGCCATGTGCGTGATATTGGTGCGGACCCGAATGATCCAAACGCCCGCATTTATCAAACCAGCGCACGGCAAAGTTTCCATACAGACAGCGCAGATGTCGTCGCGTTGATGTGTTTGCAGGATGCGAAAGAGGGGGGCGACAGCCTTTTGGTCAGTGCCGAGACGATTTACAATGAAATGCGTGCGACGCGGCCTGATCTATTGGCATTGTTGTTTGATCCGATTGCAACAGATCGCCGTGGCGAAGTGCCAGAGGGCATGGAACCCTACATGACCATTCCGCCCTTTAGCTGGCACGACGGGCGATTGACGGTGTTCTATCAACGCCAGTACATCGACAGTGCGCAACGCTTTCCTGATGCGATGCGGCTGACACCAGAACATGTCGAGGCGTTGGATTATTTTGATGAATTGGCAAATGATCCAGATTTACACATAAAAATGCGCCTGATCCCCGGGGATATGCAATTCGTTTACAATCACGCACAATTGCATGATCGCACAGGATACATGGATTGGCCTGAACCCGAAAATCGCCGCCATTTGTTCCGTTTATGGCTGTCGATGGCGGGGGATCGTGAATTGCCCGAATGTTTCAAACAGCGTTATGGGTCGATTACCGTGGGCAATCGCGGTGGCATTATCACCTCGGCCACGCGTCTGCATGCGCCGCTTGATTGATCCAATCTGATTTTCGCTATGTTCGGCCTGATGAAACTGGGTTAGGTTTGAGGGATGAACGATTTGTTTGCCCCTAACGCAGCCGATACACCAAAGGGTCCCCAACCCTTGGCCGAACGCCTGCGCCCGCGTGCGATTGACCAAGTGATTGGTCAGGCGCAGATTTTGGCCGCGGATGCGCCCTTGGGGGCGATGCTTGGGAACAAACAGCTTAGCTCACTCATTTTTTGGGGACCACCCGGTGTTGGCAAAACGACATTGGCGCGCCTGCTTGCGGATCATACTGATCTGCACTTTGTCCAGATAAGTGCGATTTTTACGGGTGTTCCCGATTTGAAAAAGATGTTTGAGGCTGCGAAATTACGTCATGCGAACGGGCGGGGGACATTGCTGTTTGTTGATGAAATTCATCGTTTTAATAAGGCGCAGCAAGACGGATTTTTGCCCCATATGGAGGATGGCACGATCATCCTTGTCGGGGCGACCACGGAAAATCCATCCTTTGAATTAAACGCAGCACTTTTATCACGGGCGCAGGTTTTGGTGTTGGAACGCCTTGGGTCCGAAGAATTGACTCAACTTTTGGAGCGTGCTGAGGGGGAATTGGGACTGACCCTGCCACTGGACGGGGCGGCGCGCGAAACCCTGGTCGCGATGGCGGATGGGGATGGTCGTGCCCTGATCAATCTGGTGGAACAGGTGCATTCTTGGCGCGTGGACGCAATGATCACCGATGCGGATTTGCGCAAACGCCTGACGCGTCGTGCCGCGAAATACGACAAAAGTGGGGATTCACACTACAACCTAATCTCGGCGCTGCACAAATCCGTGCGCGGATCGGACCCCGATGCAGCGCTTTATTGGTTTGCGCGGATGTTAGAGGGGGGCGAAGATCCACGATACCTGGCCCGCCGCATTTTACGCATGGCGGTTGAGGATATCGGTTTGGCCGACCCGCAGGCGCAGTCGATTTGTATTGGGGCCTGGGAAACCTATGAACGTATTGGCAGCCCCGAGGGCGAATTGGCATTGTCACAGGCGGTCACCTATTTGGCACTGGCCCCGAAATCAAATGCGGGATACGCCGCATACAAGGCCGCACGTAATTTGGCGCGTTCTCATGGGTCCGAAATGCCACCCAAACATATCCTAAACGCCCCAACGCAGTTGATGGCGGATCAGGGGTATGGGGCCGATTACGCCTATGATCACAATGCCGAAGATGGGTTTTCGGGGCAAAACTATTTCCCTGAAACGATGGATCGACCCAAGATTTATGATCCTGCCGAACGCGGATTTGAACGGGACTTGCGCAAACGCGTCGAATATTTTGAAAAACTGCGGGCCAAACGGAACGCAAGCGATACCTAGGCGCGACGCTTGACAATTGGGGGCAAAGCGCACAAGGACGCGCCATGATGTATCTAATGATTGCCCTTGGGGGTGCACTTGGCGCTTTGGTGCGTTTTCTTGTTTCGGGATGGTTTGTCTTTCCGATTGGCACCTTGGCGGTCAATCTGGTGGGATCATTGTTGATGGGATTGGCGTTTGTGTTTCTAAGCAGCCGTGGATTGGACCGTGTTATGTTTTTTGCAATGACGGGTTTCCTTGGCGCCTTCACAACTTTTTCGGCCTTTTCATTAGACGTCTTTAAATTGATCGAGGCAGAGCGCATGGCAGACGCCATAGGCTATGTTGCGGTCTCGGTGATTGGGGCAATTGTGGCACTCTTCATCGGCGTATTTTTAGCCAAAGGAGTTTTGTCATGAGCGGTGTTCAACGCATCACGATTTCTGCGGAGGACGCGGATCAACGTTTGGACCGTTGGCTCAAGCGGTTGTTTCCCCACCTCAGCCAAATTCGCATTGAAAAGATGTGTCGTAAAGGCGAACTGCGGATTGATGGCGCACGCTGCAAACCTGCAACGCGGGTTGAGGAGGGGCAAGAGGTGCGCATTCCACCCATTCCTGCCCCCGAACATAGGGAAGAGCGGCCCAAGCAATCCCGCATTTCGGATCAAGATCGTCAGATGATCCAAGATGCGGTGATTTACATGGACGATCATTTGATCGTTTTGAATAAACCCGCGGGCCTTCCATCCCAAGGGGGCAGCAAACAGGTGCGCCATGTTGATGGATTGGCCGAGGCCTTAAAATATGATCGCGATGAAAAACCGCGTTTAGTGCATCGCCTTGACAAGGACACGTCTGGTTTGTTGCTACTGGCGCGGTCCCGTTCGGTTGCAGCAATCCTAAGTGACGCACTACGCCACCGCGAAACACGCAAGATTTATTGGGCCGCTGTCGCAGGTGTACCAGTGCCCCAAATCGGAACTATTAAATACGGCTTGGTGAAAGCGCCGGGACATGGTCGTGGGGGCGAGGGTGAAAAAATGATCTGCATTCATCCGCGTGACGTTCAAAAAACCGATGGCGCAAAACGGGCGCAAAGCGATTATTTCATGTTGTCGCGCCTTGCGTCACGTGGGGCATGGGTTGCGTTGGTTCCCGTGACAGGGCGTACACATCAGTTGCGCGCGCATATGGCGGAAATTGGTCATCCAATCATCGGTGATGGGAAATATGGTGGGTCAGGTCAGGAAAATTTGGGCGATGGTTGGGGCGCGCAATTTGGTGGGGACATTAGCAAAAAATTGCATCTACATGCCCGCTATTTGCGATTTGAACATCCTGTGACGAAAAAGACATTCGAAATTACGGCAGACCTATCGCCCCACATGCAGCGCACATGGGAAACGTTTCAATGGGACGTGAATGATGTGCCCGATGATCCGTTTGAGGAGCTGTAACGCTTGGATGATCTGGTGCTGATCCTCTTTGATGTGGATGGAACTTTGGTGGATAGCCAGTCCGAAATTTTGGCGGCGATGCATGATGCCTTTGCGGCCATAGCACAGCCGATTCCAAATCGTGATGCAATCCTGTCCACAGTCGGTTTGTCGTTAGAACAAGCCATGATGCAACTGCTGCCCTCAGAGTGTGACGCCCACACCATTTCCGCAGCCGTCAGTGCATATAAACACAGTTATCGTAAATCCCGAGAGGCGGGGGCTATGTCCGTGCTTTATCCTGGCATTGGCGATCTATTGCGCAAATGCAGATCGCATGAAAACTGGTTGCTTGGGCTTGCCACAGGTAAATCGCGCCGTGGGGTGGATGCCTTGGTCGCGTATTATGCTTGGTGCGGGGTATTTCAAACCATACAGACCGCTGACACGCATCCGTCAAAACCCAACCCAGCGATGTTGCAGGCCGCATTTGCGGAAACGGGTGTTCCTGCACAGCGGTGTCTGTTCATTGGGGATACAACCCATGACATGCAGATGGCCGTGGCCGCAGGGGTTGGGTTTGTCGGGGTTTCGTGGGGGTATCATCCCGTTGATCAATTTGACGCGGCCTTCAGGGTGGCAGAGACACCGCAATCCGTATACCAGGCGATCACAGATTGGTTGGAGCGTGATAAATGACCGAATGGAAACTAAAGCGATTTTGGACAGAGGCCTCTGTAAGTGAAACTGAGGGGGGGTACGCGGTTCTGTTGGATGGGCGCGGTGTGAAAACACCCGCAAAAACTAGCCTTGTGTTGCCAACCGTTGAATTGGCGCGCGCCATTGCAGAGGAATGGGATGCGCAAGAGGGCACAATTGATCCCACAACAATGCCATTTACACGCTCTGCCAATGCAGCAATCGACAAAGTGACCCATCAGTTTGATGAGGTTGTGAATTTGCTGGCGGAATATGGCGAAACCGATTTGCTATGCTATCGTGCCGATGCCCCCGTTGAATTGACCCAAAGACAAGCAGAGGCGTGGGACCCGCTACTGGGATGGGCCAAAGATACGTTTGGGGCGGATTTGTCCCCAGCCACGGGTGTGATGTTCGCGGCACAACCTGCAAAATCGCTACATCACCTAAAAACGGCCCTTTTGGAGCAAAGCGCGTTTCAGCTGACCGCGACTTATGACCTGATCAGCATTTCAGGATCACTGATTCTAGGACTTGCTGTGTGCAAGGGCAAGATTTCCGCACAAGAGGCGTGGGATTTGTCGCGAATTGATGAAATGTGGCAGATCGAACAGTGGGGCGAAGATGAAGAAGCCACTGAAGTCGCAGAAATAAAGGCCAATTCTATGCGTCATGCAGGGCGATTTTTTGCAATGTCTGGTTGAAAAATCAAACGCTTACGGATGACTTTGGGTAAACTTGCCCCTTTCTGTTGAGGCAAGTGTAATGAAATTCTTGACGTTTCCCTCAGAATTTGAACAAATTGTTGCACTAATCGGGGATGGCCTACCGAAGTCGTAAGCTTGGGGGGTGCCCTATAATGACTTTGTTCGAATGGAACAAAACCAGGAAGAGGTAAAAATGAAAAAATCCGTGATCCTAGGAGCATTGACTGTAGCTGGTCTTGCGGCATCTGCTGCAGTTGCTGGCACAATGGACGATGTAAAAGCACGTGGCAAATTGAACTGCGGCGTTACAACTGGCCTAGTTGGCTTTGCGGCACCTGACGCAAACGGCGAATGGCAAGGTTTTGACGTAGGCGTATGCCGCGCGGTTGCAGCGGCAGTTTTGGGTGACCCAAAAGCTGTTGAGTTTGTTCCAACAACAGGTAAAACACGCTTTACTGCGCTTGCATCAGGCGAAATCGACATGTTGGCACGTAATACAACATGGACATTCTCTCGTGATGTGGACCTAAAATTCGAATTCACTGGCATCAACTACTATGATGGTCAGGGCTTTATGGTTCCAAAAGATCTAGGTGTTGGTTCAGCAAAAGACCTAGACGGCGCAACAGTATGTATTCAAACTGGTACAACAACAGAGTTGAACTTGGCGGACTTCTTCCGTTCAAACAACATCTCTTACGAGCCAGTTCCAATCGAAACAAACGCAGAAGCTCAGCAGCAGTACCTAGCGGGTGCATGTGACGTTTACACAACTGACGCATCTGGTTTGGCGGCGACTCGTGCAACATTCGAAGATCCATCAGCACACGTTGTCCTACCTGAAATCGTATCAAAAGAACCTCTAGGCCCACTTGTACGTCACGGCGACAACGACTGGGGTGATGTTGTACGTTGGTCTTTGAACGCGTTGATCGCGGCAGAAGAGCTTGGCGTGACATCTGCAAACATCGCAGAATTGTCAGCGGCACCAACAAACAACCCAGAAGTTAACCGTCTGTTGGGTACAGAAGGTAACTTGGGCGAAATGCTTGGCCTAGACGCAGAATGGGCAAAACGCGCGATTATGGCGGGTGGTAACTACGGCGAATTGTTCGAAAAGAACATCGGCGAAAACACACCAATCGGCCTAGCACGCGGTCTAAACGCTCAGTGGAAAAACGGTGGTTTGATCTACACACCTCCATTCCGCTAAGTTGATCTATGAAAGGGTGCAGGAAATCTGCACCCTTTTCTTATTCAAAAACGGTAGTCGGGCCGTTTTGATTTTGAATTTCTACACTACATAGGGTTATCCCCACATGACATCCATCAACGACCCAAAACCAGAGTCGTTCCAGTTGTCACAGCTTATGAACGACACGCGATATCGGTCCTATACGTTCCAATTTATTGCATTGATCGTGCTGTTTTTCCTGGTCGGTTATCTGTATTTGAATTTGGTTGAGAACCTGCGCACAGCGGGTCTTGATATCTCTTACGAGTTTTTAGGTGAACCCGCTGGTTACGACATTAACCAAAGGCTGGTTGAATATAACAGCCAATCTTCGCATTGGCGTGCGTCTGTTGTTGGTGTTCTAAACACCTTATTGGTTGCCTTTGTGGGATGCATTTTGGCAACGATTTTTGGTGTGACGGCGGGTGTTCTTCGCCTGTCAAATAACTGGATCGTGGCCAAGTTGATGGCCGTTTACGTCGAAATTTTCCGCAACGTGCCAGTTCTGATTTGGATCCTGATCATCAACGCGATTTTCCTAATCGCTTTGCCCCAACCCAAGGCGTTTAAATCGCGGGGCGGCAATCCACCAGAGGCGGAAATGCTTTGGGATTCTTTTGCATTCACAGGGCGCGGTATCTATGCACCAAAGCCTGTTTTTGAAACGGGGTCTTGGGTTGTTGTCGCGGTCTTCATCTTGTCGATCATTGGGGTATTTGCCTATCGGCGCTATGCCAAATTCGCGCTATATAACCATGGTCGCGATTTGCCACGTGGATGGCCATCGATTGCGATTTTGTTTGTCCCTGCCATTTTGGCTTATTTTGTTATGGGCAGTCCCATTGGACTAGAATACCCACAGCTTAAGGGTTTTAATTTCAAAGGTGGCATCTGGGCGCGTGGTTCATTTGTGGCGCTGACATTCGCGCTTGCGATTTATACAGGTGCCTTTATCGCGGAAAACGTGCGAGCAGGTATCCTTGCGATTTCTAAGGGGCAGACAGAGGCCGCCGCGGCATTGGGTATTCGCCCAGGCCGTATCATGAGCCTTGTAATCCTTCCGCAGGCTTTGCGCGTGATCATCCCGCCCATGATTTCCAACTTCTTAAACCTAACCAAAAACTCGTCATTGGCGATTGCGGTTGGCTACATGGATATCACAGGCACATTGGGTGGCATCACGTTGAACCAAACAGGACGCGCGATCGAAGCGATTCTGTTGTTGATGGCATTCTATCTAGCTATCAGTCTTGGCATCTCTGCGATCATGAACGTCTATAACAACTCAATCAAACTGAAGGAGCGCTAAGATGAGTGATCAATCTATTGCATTCGTGCGCCATGAAACACTGCCTCCTTCTCCGCCCCCTGCGTCAGAAACGGGCATTGTAAAATGGATGCGTGAAAATCTGTTTTCATCTGTTACAAACTCGATCCTGACGCTTGCGGCCCTATATACGGTTTATTCGATTTTGTCTGGGTCTATGCCATGGATTTTGGGCGGGATCTGGCAGGCGCCATCGCTTCAGGCATGTCGCGAAATCTTGGCAGGGGACTCAGCAGGGTGTTTTGCGGTTTTGACAGAGCGCTGGCACCAGTTGATCTTTGGTTTCAAATATCCGCAAGAGGCCTATTGGCGCCCAACACTGGCTTTCGTTCTTCTGATAGTTGCCGTTGCGCCCGTTTTGTTTGCAAATCTACCGCGTCGCATGTTGATCCTAACGGGCCTCTATCCGTTCATCGGGTTTTGGTTGATCTGGGGCGGCACGATTATGGCACCCTTGATGGGCCTTGTTGGGTTCATCGTTGCTTATATAGTTTTCCAGCGCCTTGAACGTTCAAGCTTTGCAATGGGTGTATTAGGTGGTTTGGTCGCTGCAATCATCGTGTGGACACTTGGCGGTTATGTGAGCGACGCGATGAGCGGGTTCCTTGCGCTTGAACAAATTCCATCACGCGACATGGGTGGGTTCATGTTGAACATAATTCTTGGCACGGTCTGTGTATCGTTGTCCTTGCCCATTGGTATTTTGCTGGCGCTGGGACGTCAATCAAACATGCCGATCATCAAAATCATCTGTGTTGTGTTCATCGAATTTATTCGTGGCGTTCCGCTGATCACGCTTTTGTTCGTGGCAAACGTTGTATTGGCCTATTTCCTACCACCAGGGACAACCTTCGACCTAATCCTGCGCGTGATCATTATGATCACCATGTTTTCCTCTGCTTATATTGCCGAGGTGATCCGTGGCGGGCTTGCTGCCCTACCGCGTGGTCAGTACGAGGCGGGTGATAGCTTGGGGCTTGATTATGCGCAATCCATGCGTTTGATCATTCTGCCACAAGCGTTGAAGATTTCGATCCCCGGTATCGTAAACGTTGCAGTGGGTTTGTTCAAAGACACTACACTGGTTTCCGTGATCTCAATGTTCGATCTAGTGGGGATGATCCGCGGACCGATCTTGGCATCAACTGAATGGAACGGCGTTTATTGGGAACTGTTTGGCTTTGCCTCGCTTCTGTTCTTCATTATATGCTACGGCATTTCACAATACTCACAATGGCTCGAGCGTCAGCTCGCGACCGATCATCGATAATTAGGAGGTCTTGTTCATGGCCCAGGCGAAAATGACCGTTTCAGACGAGGTCGCAATTCAAATTCAAGATATGAACAAATGGTACGGCTCGTTCCATGTTCTTCGTGATATCAATCTAACTGTAAACCGTGGTGAGCGTATTGTTATCGCTGGTCCGTCTGGTTCGGGTAAATCAACATTGATCCGCTGTATCAACCGTTTGGAAGAGCACCAGCGCGGACAAATTGTTGTTGACGGTACCGAGCTGTCATCAGATTTGAAAAATATAGACAAAATCCGTTCAGAGGTGGGGATGGTGTTCCAGCACTTTAACTTGTTTCCACATTTGACGATTTTGGAAAACTGCACATTGGCCCCTATTTGGGTGCGCAAAACACCCAAGAAAGAAGCTGAAGAAACAGCGATGCACTTTCTTGAAAAGGTTAAGATCCCTGAACAGGCGCTGAAATATCCGGGTCAGCTGTCTGGTGGTCAGCAGCAGCGTGTGGCAATTGCGCGTTCCCTTTGCATGCGCCCCCGCATCATGTTGTTTGATGAACCTACCTCTGCACTGGACCCTGAAATGATCAAAGAGGTGCTGGACACCATGATCGAACTGGCAGAGGAGGGCATGACCATGTTGTGTGTGACGCACGAAATGGGATTTGCGCGTCAGGTTGCAAACCGCGTCATCTTCATGGACGAAGGTCAGATTGTTGAGCAAAACGAACCGAAGGAGTTCTTTAATAACCCAAAATCTGAGCGTACCAAACTTTTCTTATCACAGATTTTAGGGCATTAAAGTTGGATGAAGCTCCGGTTCAAAGAAGAAAATAGACAAAAGGTCGAGTTGCGTGAACTAACCATAAATTTGTCGGAAATAAATTTCGAGGTTGACACATGTCATCAGGTTTGAACTTGGATATTTATGTGATTAGTCTGCCGGATGCACATGATAGACGTGAGAGAGTGCAGCGCGAGTTTTCCAGCCTTGGGTTGCATTTTCAGTTCTTTAATGGGGTTGACGCGGACGCATTGAGGGAGCAGTTACTTTTAAATACCGATGTTGAATTATGGGAGCGTAATATGGGCGCTCACTTAACAATGGGGCATCTTGGCTGCTATATGGCCCACGTCGATCTTTGGAAAAAAGTGAGTTCTTTGAATAAACCAGTACTAATTTGCGAGGACGATGTGGTTTTCTCTAAAAACTTCTTAGAAGCTTTAGAAAAGGCACTTCATCTTCAGGATGCTTGGGACATTTGCCGATTTTCAAAAATCAGGGCTATCGGTCCGATAACGGTACAGCGAGTAGAAAATTTTGAATTAAACTATTACTGGGGGCCGTTCACAGGTAACGCTTGCTATCTCATACATCCACTGGTCGCCAAGAAACTTTCAAATTCCTTCTTGCCAATCACAAGAGCGCATGATCACGAGTTAAACAGGTTTTTCGTACATGGCATTCGACTTACTGGGTTGGAGCCCTTCGCTGCTCGCCCTGTTGACCATGGATTGAGTTACATCACAGGGGACCGCAATGATAACGTGCATAAATTGCATAAACTAAAGCGGGCACCGCATTATTTTTTGAAGCTCAGTAATTATGTGCGTCGTTTCATATGGTTATGGAATAATGGTATCATTACAACACGTTTGAGGTAAAACGTCTATGACGTGCAGGCAGTAAATTGATTTTTTGAATTGAGTGTAGCTCAAAGATATTTTTGTATAGTATGTTTTCGGAAAGATAAGCTTTATCATAATAATATGCTCTATTCGCTAGTTTAGCCTTTGGATCGCGGTTCAATAAAAAATATTCCACATGCGTTGTTAACCACCCCAGATCCGAAATTTTTCCTGGAAATATTTTATACATGCACGATTTGCTGCGACGCGACCGTAACCGTTATGTACAAAGTTTCGTAAAGCCGCATCTTTAATCTCGTTAGAGTTTGCGGAAGCGCGTACTTTATTTTTTACATTTAGCCAAATAGGTACCCCGCATCGCTCCAAACAGCCTGACAGCCATACATCATCCACGGTCCACAATATTTCTGGGATTTCAAATGACAGTTGGTCAAAGAATTCTGGACGTACTAGAACGCCGCCCCAGCCTTCTAAAATATCGACATATCCTGAAGAAGTGCCCTTAGACGGCTTCCATTTTCCAAGTGACACTGCTCGTTTGACCCTATACAAAAAATTTTTATTGAGAAATTGGGCTTGCGGTATGCGATCTGATGTCCAGTCGTTTTCCGCATAATTGGGCATTTTGAGATGGCCCCCTTCTTCGCATATTGCATGCCCGGGGCGCTCTTCAGCGGCCTGTATAAATCGCTGGGCCCAATTTGGGTCATAAACCTTGTCATCGTCACAAAATAAGATCATTACATCTTGGTTTTTATATTCTTTTACCGCAGGTAAAACTTTGGTTGCGGGCCCATAATCTTGCGGAACGATGCGTAAATTTATGCCTTCTGGTAAGATGGGCAGTTCATATTCTTCATATGAAAAGCGCTTATATTGTTTAGGAATGTAAAGATTTATAGCATCTATTGCTGCGTTTTGCCTCAACAGCCCTTTTAGGTTTTCTCCCACATATGGAAAACGTGGAGGTATCGTTGTTAATGAGAGAATTAGCTTCGTCATTGTTTCAGACTACCACCATTAGTAACCCAATATTCGACCATCCATGGAACTGGCCCGTTACCATAATGTGGAAAACGATCCCAATTCCCTTTAGGTGGGCAGATTAAGTCGATAGGCCGTGGTTTGCCGTGAAAACAGATTATTTTTACAGAGCGATTAGGTTGTGAAGGGCCTTTGAAACGGTCAATTAGTAAAGGCTGGCGGAGATGATATTTGTAACTTTTAATCCATTCCTGTGGCCAATATCTGATACCAGAAAGCTCACCATGCAAATAGTCTTGTTCAATCTTATATTTGTTTATAAGCTTGTCCCGCTGTGTGCGTAACTTTTCCACAACCCATCCCATTTTTCCAAAATCGAATGCAAAGATCCCAGTCCCAGTCCTCGGTGGTGAGTCGACATAACGCCAAGGCGCTGAGTCTAACGCAATAAAGTCACCTTCACACTCAAAAAATTCATCGAGACTACCCCAGACCACAGTATCAAGGTCAATGAATAAGCCGCGGCCATGAAGCCCATAGAGTTGTTGTTTAAACACACTGATTTTTGGCCATGCGCCGTGTCTCCAATGCGACTGTTCGAGGCCAATATCTGGTATAGGAAACGCTTCGATCTCATTTGCCAGACCTTCAGTATTATCCGTCAAACACACAAATCGAAAATCGCCATTAATATTCGCTTTACATGCTTTGAAGAGCACATTCACATAATCCGCCGAATAGAGGGTACCCCATTTCATGCAGATTACTATTCGCTCTGATAACATTATTTTGGATCTCTTGCAGTTAGTGTTTGTTGTACAACTCTATCTATAAGGTTATGAGAAATGTCAAAGAAGTTGGTAACAGTAGCGAGAATGCGTAAACTTTTATTTGTAACAGGTACTCGAGCTGATTTTGGGAAGCTTGAACCACTTGCATTGTTAGCACGTGATCAAGGGTTTGATGTGACGTTTTGGGTCACAGGTATGCACATGCTTGAACGATATGGTCTAACAAAAATTGAAGTGCAGCGGTTGCCGGGTGTAAGCGTCGCAGAATTCGCCAACCAAGATGGAACTGAGGCGCAAGACTTAATACTAGCCAATACAGTTATCGGTTTTTCAAAGTTTATCCAAAGTCACCAACCAGATCTTGTAATCGTGCATGGTGATAGAATTGAAGCGCTCGCATGTGCTATAGTTTGTGCTACGAATTACATTCGCTGCGCGCACATCGAAGGTGGGGAAATTTCTGGCACAATTGATGAGATACTCAGGCATTGTAATACCAAACTCGCTTCTTTTCACTTTGTAAGTTCAGAAAAAGCAGCAGAGCGAGTAGCACGCTTAGGAGAGCCAAAAGATAAAATCCACGTTATTGGGTCTCCAGAATTGGATTTCCATCTAAGGTCTTCGGGAGTTCAGATCGAAGAGGTACGTGCGCACTACAGTATTCCGTTTAAGGACTTCGGTATTTGTACTTTTCATCCTGTGACTTCGGAACAAGATACCATAGCAGAACAAGCACGCAGTTTTTTTGACGCATTAAATATTTCAGGACGAAGTTTTGTTGTAATACTGCCCAACAATGACCCAGGCGCTGAAATTATTTTTTCAGAAATTGAGCAACTTCCCAAAGATAGATTTAGAGTTTTGCCTTCAATGCGCTTCGCGCATTTCTCAGAACTTATGAAAAATTCTGCCTGCATAGTCGGTAATTCATCTGCCGGAGTACGCGAGGCGCCATTTTTATGTGTGCCTTCATTAGATGTGGGAACGCGTCAAAATAGGCGCGCAGCAAGCAATTCGATAACCAATGTTAAAGCAGATGATAAATCCTCTATTCTAAACTTTTTAAAAAATGAATGGGGAAAGCGTTACCCCAAATGTAAAGAGTTTGGCCAAGGATCTGCAGCTGAAAGGTTCGTGCAATTACTTCACAGTGATACTTTTTGGCAAACTGATTTACAAAAGACTTTTGTCGATCATGTATAGTGCATTTCCATCAGGTATTTGGGGCATGTATCTAAGAATGTCCATTTTACTCTCCCCCCTGTTACGCTTGAATTTGAAGCGGCGTATTGCAAAAGGAAAAGAAGAACCTTCCAGACTACCAGAGCGCCTTGGATGTAGTGATGTTATCCGACCTAATGGCTCACTTATATGGTTGCACGCGGTTGGTTTGGGTGAAGTTATGGCTCTGCGGGGATTCATTTTACTTTTGGCGAAATACTCACCAGAATCCTACTTTCTAGTTACTTCTAGCACAAAGGCTTCTGCTCAAGTATTTAAGGAAAATCTTCCCCCACGAACTATTCATCAATATTTTCCACTAGATGTGCCAGTATATTGCAAACGCTTCCTTGAACATTGGAAACCAAATTTATGTATTTGGTCTGAACAAGAAATATGGCCCGGTATGGTATGGTACAATTCCGAAGCAGGCATTCCCCAAGTTTTGATCAACGCGAGAATGAATAAAAAGTCTTATCATTCCAAGTCTCGTTTTAAAAGTATGTTTGAGAAAATCTATCAAGCGTTTCCCATCATTTCAGCACAAGATGATATAAGTGCCTGTCACATCAAAAAGTTAGGTGGGCGTGCAAAAGTTGATGGATCACTTAAATCAATTGCTCCACCTTTGCATTGCGTAGAGAGTGAATTACGCCAACGAAAAATGCAAATAGGAGATCGACCAGTTCTTTGCTTAGCATCATCTCATGAGGCTGATGAAAAAATTGTGTTGAATGCATTGGGATCGATACCAGAAAATATGCTTATAGTCCTAGTCCCTAGAAAAATTGAGAGATCTCGTTTAATTCGCAGAACAATTGAGGACATGGGTGTGTCTGTTTCCGTAGGTGATCAGTGCATAGACAGCAACATTCGTGTTCATTTGGTCGACAAGTTTGGCGAACTTGGCATATGGTATCGTATGTGTTCGATTGCATTTGTCGGTGGTACTTTTGATGAAACTCAGGGTCATAACCCTTGGGAAGCCATCCACTTAAATCGTCCAGTATTGCACGGACCAAATATAAACAATTTTAAACAAGACTACGCTCAATTAGATGAAAGTAGGTATTCTCACTTAATATTGAATAGTGATGATCTTGCAGACCACCTTGAATTGACTTGCAATCAAACATCTGCACAACAGGAAGTTGAGACCTTTAACCCGCCGGTAACAGACTTAGAAAAGCTGGCCACTGATTTATTAGCACTGATGGACGGTGACCGTGTCGGTAGTTAGAAATAGTGTAAAAGTCATTATATTTTTGGTATTTTATCGATTTATTTGGTTTTTGTGCATGCCACTAGTGCTTTGCTTTTTAGTTTACCGTTCAAAACATGAGCCGGCTTATGCCGAGAAGCTTTTGGAACGTTTTGGTATCGGTCAAACGCGAAAAGGCTGTTGGGTCTGGATACACGCGGTGTCATTGGGTGAATTTCGCTCAGCAATTCCACTGGTGGATAAATTACTGGAACGAGGCGAACGCGTGATTATTACTCATTTTACGCCCGCTGGACGAGCAGCTTCAGAGAAGTATTATGCCGCTCACATCTCAAGTGGTTGCGTTTTGGTCCATTGGGTGCCGTTTGACTACCGATTAGCCTTTAAGCGATTTTTCGGTCGTTTCAAGATTAAATACGGTTTGGTAATGGAAGTAGAGTTTTGGCCAGGTATGATTTCATCAGCGAGAGCCTTGAACGTCCCTTTATTCCTTTGCAATGGACAATATCCAAACAAAAGCTTTGAACGTGATACTCGTAGATATTTTTCGTCAAGAGATATTGTACCGTTGTTGTCTGGAGTGTTGGTGAAGTCACAACGAATGGCAATTCCTTTTCAAAAGTTAGGTGTAAAGAAAATATCAGTCACTGGTGAAATGCGTTTTGACCAGCCTTTAAATGAAAATCAAGTGGTGGCCGGGATACGGTTAAAAGAAATCATCAGTCATAGACCCGTTGTCACAATTGCAAGTGCTGTGAAAGGAGAAGAAAATCTGTTCTTCGAAGCAGCTATGAAATTAGTGCAAAGGAACCCTCTCGCGGTTATTGTATATGTACCTCGAAAACCAGAGGAGTTTGAGACAATAGCCAGTCATCTTAAGTCGCTTGGTATAGCATTTCAGCGTCGCAGCGAAATATTAGATGGTTCACTTAACCTAATTGAGAAGTTACACGCAAACTTCATACTTGGTGACAGTCTCGGCGAAATGAACTTCTATATTTCGCTTGCAGATCAAGTAGTAGTTGGCGGAGGCTATGTGCCGCAAGGCTCTCACAATATTATAGAGCCACTATTACTTGATAAACCTACAATCGTTGGGCCGAACATCTGGACTATCGAATTTCCAGCTGTCGAAGCAATTAATGCGGGTGTTGTAAAATTGGTAAAGCCAAAAGATTTGGCAGGAGAGTTGCTTGAGCTCTCTAATTATCAACCCACGTCTGAATTTGTTTCAAAAAT
The DNA here is from genome assembly GCA_000472185.1 of Rhodobacteraceae bacterium HIMB11. Taxonomy (GTDB): domain Bacteria; phylum Pseudomonadota; class Alphaproteobacteria; order Rhodobacterales; family Rhodobacteraceae; genus HIMB11. The sequence continues at coordinate 35,714 of AVDB01000002.1, forward strand.
GCAGGGTAGTACAGAAAATACGTTAACCGCAATTTCTAAGTTTGTTGAAACCTGACTCCTGATATTCATGTAAAATGCAGCTTTACAATTTCAGAAATTGGAAAATGTGTATTTCAATACCTCATCAGTCGAACTGTTATGGCTCAAATTATCTATTTCGAGAAAGAAATGCTTGATAGTTCAGCGACACAAATAGACTCGCGAATACTATTAGGATACCCAGAACTGATGAAGAATATAACAAAGGCCAATAATAGAGTCTTGAATTGGTGATCCCAACAGTTGAACCTTCCACCAATTTCAAAACTATCAGTGTAAAAATTGCGAGGGCAATATAGCGGCTGGATCCAAACCTACTGAATCCTGCGATATAAAGCATAGAAAAACCTACTAAACTCACGACGAGGGAGAGGATAGCTGTGTTTATTCGTTCATGTAAATTTTCAACTACTGATGCTTTGGGCGCCTTAGATAGTTTACTCGCTATGTCGGGTGTCGTTATTAACAGCATTGTCGGAAGATGATCTACAGCTGGCAGGTTTATGAAATCAGTCGTAAATTTAACTGATAGGTCAAAATTTAGTTCTGAAAATTTGGTTATTGCGATACTATTCTGTGAAGGTTTAAAGCTCTGTATCAGGCCATCATTTAGTACAACAATCAACTGCTGCTCATCTTTTATCAATTGAGCAGTTTTAGCCGTATAAATGTGCGTTAAACTTGGATCTCGATTATCAAAAATTGAAATATTTAAAAGTTCGCCCTGTAAATTTGTATCTCCAACAAACGTAGTAACGCCGCTAGTCGGGTGTTGAAACTCGCCTTCTTGGAGTAGTTGTGGTCCTATGCTGTTGGCAATCGAATGCTTGCGCTCCGCGATCTCCTTATTTGCCATAGGCTTAAAGTATGTAGTCAAAAGCAACATCAAGATAAATGCAATAAATCCGAAGTAAAAAAACGCTCTTAAAATTCGCCAAGCACTTATGCCCGAGGATGAAAAAACAGTAAATTCACTGTCGTTGTTCAGTCTGTGCGCCACAATAACAGACGCTGCAAACGCCGCCAGCGGGATACTTCTAGTTAACAATGTTGGTATAGATAAAAACAAAAGTCCGGATACCAAATTCACTGAATGACCTTGCTGTACTATTTCATCAAATAGTTTCAAAGTTGTTTGGAGGAGCATCAATCCTAGAAACACTAGTGTAAAGAAGGCAAAGGCTCGTAAGCAAAGTTTTATAATGTACCGATCAATCAGAAGCATGGTTCGAAATGCCAAATTACCCCATTTTTCAGTTTCGTATCGGATGAATCGAAATAAATGTAAAGTATCACTTCGAATTGTTAATTAGCCTGCAGATAGTTTTTTAGAAATCGCGGTTTTATCTCTCCATTTGGGTATTTATCATACCTTTTTGTAGAGCAGTTCTCGCGTTGTAATTTTTGGAAAATTATCGAAAATTGTTTCTTCTATCCTTTATCATTAGCTGCTTGACGCTATCAAATTAAGGTCTTACTGCATATATATGAATTGGTCATACTATAAACGCACGCGTTTGCATTCGCGCGTGCAACTCATTTTCCAATACCTTACGTACGTTACCTTTGGGGCCATAGTCGCCTGTCTCAGCCGGATACCGTATACACAACGAATAGCCCTAGGTGGGGTTTGGTTTCAATACATCGTATCGCCAATTTCAGGAAGTAAAGCTCGCATCAGTGAGAACATTGAGCATGTTTTGCCTAATCTGGATCTGGAAGATAAGCAAAAAATATTTGGAGGCGTACCAAATAATATCGGGCGCACTTTTACGGAACTTTTTTTTCCAGATGATTTTTTGCGGATCATAGAAACATGTGAGATAACGGGCGAAGGATACAATGCATTCAAAAACGCACAGCTCACTGGTCAACCGGTGATTTTGGTTGCTGGTCACTTTGGCAACTACGACTCTATCCGTGGACGATTAGTTCTAGAAGGCCACAATATTGGAAGTTTGTATAAACCACTCTCCAATCCTTTTCTAAATCGAATATATGTTTCCAGAATTTCGAAAATTGGGTTCCCTTTATTTCCGAACGACAAAGATGGTATGAGACAAATGATAAACTCATTGCAACGCGGTGAAACCATCGCCCTGATGGCAGACCAAGCTATGAGTTCAGGGACAAAGTTACCATTCATGGGCCGTATATGTAACACACCGATTTCTGCCGCTAAATTAGCAACGAAATATGGAGCGCTATTGATACCGTGTTTATCTAACCGAAATAAAGACGGTATTACGCACACCTCTGTGATGAAAACGCCTATAAAACATACAGATCCTGTCGAGATGACAAAACAACTTAATTTTTTGTTTGAGCAGCATCTACAGGAAAACATTGATCAGTGGCTGTGGACACATCGAAGATGGAAAGGTTATTATCGATCAGATAGTTAGACAAGCAACCTATCTTGGTCATCGGATAATTAAGCTTATTTCCTAATGCTGGTGATGATTGTGTGCTAGCGCGAGTTTGTTGTTATGAAGCTAAGTTCAATATTAAGTAGTCCGATGTTTTCTGTGCGCGCTCATTGACCGTGAGTTTCTTACGGCTTACCATCCGCTGAACCCACCATCTACATTTATCATTTGACCGGTCATGTAACGTGCGTTTTCCGAACATAGAAACATCATGACGTTGGCAATCTCTTGAGGGTCGGCCATGCGACCATTCATAATCAATTCACCCACGCGTTTTTGAAATTCATCGGAATGCCCGTTGAAAACAGCACCCGGTGCGATTGTGTTCACGGTGCAATCCCGTTTGGCCCAATACCCTGCCAACCACAAAGTTAAGCCATGAATACCCGCCTTTGTCGCGGAATAGGCCGAAAAGGATTTGAACGGCATGCCTTCGTAAATTGGGTGGTGTGGTCCATTCAGCGCATACATGGATGCGACGTTAATCAATTGTGCGGGGTATTTCCCTACGATGTCGCGATCCATCTGACGGGCGATCATAAATGAACCAGTCAGGTTGACCCGCATTGTTTTTTCCCAATCTTGGACCGAGGTATTGGCGAAATCTGGGAATGATTTGCCTGCCCCCATTAGCAACTCCCCTGTGATGGCGGCATTATTCAGAACAACATTAGGGTTCAGCCCATCGGTTTGAACCGTTTTGAATATGGCTTCGATCTCTTCTTCGGCGCTAACGTCTAGATCGTAATAGACAAAATTCGCATAACTGCCAAAACGCTCTTTCATGGCGTCTGCGCGGTGACCGGGTAAGTCAGATGCCACTACAGTCGCCCCATTGTCCAAAAGGGTGCTTACATACGCTGTGCCCAAGACGCCCCCAGACCCAGTGATGAAAATTGTCTTATCGCTAAGCGGGCTGCTCATTGGTATTTCTCCTTCATTAAAAATTCGACAATTTTAAAATCGAATTCGGTGTCGATATCCAGGCATCGTTCGGTGGGCATAACATAGGGGATCACGTGGCCTTCGTATAAAAAACCAGCAGATCGCAGATAGCTTGGCGCAACGACATAGGTTGAGGCAGCGTGTTCATATACGGTCGGTGCCTGCTGGCGTGCTACCACATTTCCAGGCAAGGGTTTTGAAACTTGGAGAGATCCCGTTTCACCAACCTCGACTAAATTGAAATATGGATTTTTGCGCGCATCACAACAGGACATCACCATGTCAGGTGCCTGTGATTGGAATAGTGCAAGCGCATCGTCAATATCCGCATCTTCGCGCAGAGGCGAGGTGCAATCCAAATCCAAAAATGCTGAAACTGTTCCTAGCTTTGCTTCGGCAGCGTCTAAGGAATGTTGCCACACATTCCATTTTGATGCGCCGTCGGTCGCTAATTTTTCAGGTCGCAGTCCAATATCCAATGCACCCCGCTTTTGCCCGTGTTCGTAAATCTCAGGATCGTCTGTTGAAATAACGACAGCATCTACATTTTTATTGCGAAAAAGTTGATCAAGCGACCAGTCGATCAACGGTTTTCCTGCGATTGGACGAAAATTTTTGCCGACGACACCCTTGCTCCCTTTGCGTGCGCCAATGTGCCCTAAGATCATGTTAGACTTGCCTTTAGTTGTCCTTTAAATTCTCGCATTTCCCACGCCTGTGCGATCAAATGGCAGACATCTTTCACTCTGTCCAGACGTGGTATATGCGGGTTTTTGGTTTCTCGTCCCTCGGCCAGCGCCATGAAATCTGACATAAAGTCCAAAAACATCGTATTTCGTTCTTGTCCTAAGTTTTGTGTTACACGCTCATCTGCTGTAACATGGGTGAAATTGGCATTTGCGACGTCGTATTCGATTTCTTGTTCCAATCCGATTATGTGTCCCCGTCGGATCAGCGCTGGTGCTAGATAATCCATTGCAACTCGTATGTTGCGACCATCGGTCGATGCAAAATCCAATGTAGTTGCAATGTCAACACCTGCAAAATCGGGATGTTCAATTGAGCTGACTGAGGCTAAAGGCGCGCTTCCGCAGAGCAAATAGGCCAGATCAATTTCGTGGCATAAGTCCAACAAAACTCCACCGCCATCTGGATCGGCAGCGTAGCTATCCGCGAAGGACCAATTCTGGCGCCACTGGGTCACATCATGTCCAATTTCAAAAGATGCGCGGAAAATGTTTTCGACGGGAGTGTCCAGCAACTTTCGAACCATCGGGTGATAGCGCATCATAAACCCAGCGACTGACCGTTCTAATGTGGTTTTTGGCAGATCGAATATTTGCTGAACATCAAATGTTCGATGGGCTATAGGTTTTTCAATATAAAGAGCTGCACCGACTTCAGAACATTTCGTGATTAATTGACGGCGTACATTAGTACTCGTCGCGATAATTACTCCGGCTTCTCCCTGACATGCCATTATCTCACATAGTAACTGATCCATGTTTAGGGTTCGCCAGCCGTAATGTGTGACCCGTGCCCCTAAGGAGTTCAAGTTACTTGCATGGCGGTGTCCAATAGACCCTTTGCCAATTACGAAGTATTGGAATGACATTGCAATTTTCTTTCACAATTATGCTTATTTGATGCCTGACGATGAATAAAAGAGCAAGTCTTCGGCGAACTTAAATTGATTGTTGAACTTGCTAACATTTAGAGAGAGCCTTAATGAGGCTTGGAACTTCAGAGGTTGTTGATGAACGTGGTTGATATTCCAGATAGCAGGTATTCCATTTTGAGCGGGCGTCGCTTATTGAGCGATATGTTGGCTAGAAATTGGAAGTTATTAGCCTGCTCGATTTTATTTCTTATTGGTGTCTCAATATTTACTGCTGCGCTTGCGGCTTCGACACGTCTTATTGTGAACGATGTCTTCGTGGCAGAAAATGCTGATGCTGCCATACGCGTGGCTGGAATTGTAGTGAGCGTGGCGTTCTGCAAGGCACTGTTCCAATATGCAAACACTGTGTCTCAAATTATGCTGACAAGATCGGTATCTGTTTCAATTCAAAAACGCCTATATGCACGCGTGATCCATCAAGATGTCGCTGGTTTTATTGGAATGCATGCGAACGATTTAATGGCAAAAATTCGCTTGTACGGTGTTTCTGCTGGGAATGCCTTTGTTATAATCACCAACCGGATGTTGACCGAGGCATTAACCATGATCGCGCTTTTCGGAGTGATGTTTTATCAAGATGTTTGGATGACATTATTATGTACATTGATCTTGCCACTAATTTTTGGGTTGGTGTCTTATCTGTCACGGAAGGTTCGTGCAATTTCCGCAGAAGAGGCAAAGTTGTCCGGGAGATATTTTGCACTTGGTTCAGAAGCACTCTCGGGTATTAAAACTGTTAAGAGCTACAGTCTAGAACAAAAATCTATCCAACGCTTTTATTCAGCTGTTGATCAACTCGAAAACCGAATATTTTCGATTGTGCGTATCAGTTCAGTCACAGGTCCACTTATGGAGTTTCTGGGGGGATTGGTAATCGGTGCTTTCGTCGTGTACGCTGCGTGGCAGACCATAACAAATGGAAAAACACCAGGTGAGTTTACGGCATTCATCACTGCATTCTTGATGGCTTATGAGCCTGCAAAAAAGATTTCTAAGTATTGGGTGGAACTTCAAAAGTCACTGGTTCAGACGGGGAACCTGTATGAGATACTAGACGCAGAAAATGCTTTAAATGAAAGGGGCATAATTGGAAATTTGGACGGTTCATCAGCCTTGCGATTTTCAGATGTTTCGTACACCCATGATGGATCCACAAACATTCTTCAAAACATTTCACTCTCAATTTCACCTGGAGAGTTTGTGGCGGTGGTGGGGAAATCTGGTTCCGGTAAATCGACTCTTATTGATCTGATTATGCGTTTTTATGATCCGGCGAGTGGAAATGTTAGCCTTGGTGGACACGATTTACGAGATATCAGTCGACAAAGCTTAAAGCAATTTATTGCACTGGTCTCGCAAGATGTATTCCTCTTTGACGGTACAATTCGGGATAACATTAATGATGGTAATGCATCAGCAAGTGTTGAGCAAATTATGAAAGCAATTCAGTTTGCGTCGCTTCATGATGTAATTTTGGATCTACCGAATGGAATAGAAACACATGTAGGAGCAAACGGTACAAATTTATCAGGTGGTCAAAAACAAAGAGTAGGCATTGCGCGTGCAAGGGTCAAAAACGCAAGTTTATATATTTTTGATGAGGCGACTAGCGCCCTCGACGCAGAAAATGAACGGATAATTCTAACTAACTTATCTCAGTTAAAAGGAAACGCAACTATTCTATTTGTTACGCACAGAGCAACAGCTCTCGAATTTGCCGACCGTGTTTTATTTTTGGATTCTGGAGAGATTGCGGGATTTGATACATATAGAGCGCTCTTAAACAGCAATGAAAAGTTTAAACTACTGTTTAAAGATGGACAATGAAGGTCACTGTAAACATGCAAAGCGCTTAATTTTACTATCTGACAGTTAAACTTTTCACATATCTTTTTTGACATGATCTGCGTCTTTGATACGAGATAATAATTGTATGGCATCTGCAGATCCCCAATCGGCATCTCCTAATAGGCGACCAATCTCATCACCAGATTTTGATATAATCAAGGTCGTAGGTAAGCCCAAAACCCCCATCGAACGGGATAAGGCACCATTAGGGTCGTTATGCTGCGACAGGTTTTGAACGCCAATCTTGTCGAAAAACGATTGAATGGATTTTGGACTGTTGCGCATGGTCGCGATCGTGACAACTTCGAATGTCTCGTTGCCAAGTTCGTTTTGCAGCTCTGACAGGCTTGGCATTTCTTTCCGACACGGGGCACACCATGTGGCCCAAAAATTCAACACCACTGTTTTGCCACGATAGGTCGATAAATCTGTTTCCTGACCAGTTTCGTCAAAATAGGTGACTGAACTGACCGGTGTATCGGATTTGGCCCACGCCAGTTTGCGCATGTCACCTGTTTTAAGGGCCTCAAATTGTGATGTGTCCATCGCAAAAGCGGTGTTTGCACCTAGACCCAAGGCCGTATAAAGAAGCAGTGACCTAAGAAATTTCATAAATCCTCCGAAAGGCGTCAAAATGTCTGATACATCCTCAAACCAAATGTGGGGTGGCCGCTTTGCTTCTGGTCCAGATGCGATCATGGAAGCAATTAATGCATCAATCGGTTTTGACCAGCGCATGGCGTCCCAAGACATCCAAGGTTCAAGAGCCCACGCCGCAATGCTTGCCGCGCAGGGTATTCTGACAGATAGCGAAGCCGAGGCCATTCGGGAAGGGCTTCTCACGGTATTGTCAGAGATTGAAACAGGAAAATTTGAATTTTCCGCCGCACTTGAAGATATTCACATGAACGTCGAAGCGCGTTTGAAAACCCTAATCGGAGAACCGGCAGGGCGTTTGCACACGGCGCGGTCACGCAATGATCAGGTTGCGACCGATTTTCGTCTATGGGTGCGTGATCAATATGATGCGCTGGACGGCGCGATTACGGCGCTGATCCGTGCCTTTTTGGATCAGGCGCAATCAGGATATGATTGGGTGATGCCTGGATTTACCCATTTGCAAACAGCACAACCCGTCACATGGGGGCACCATATGATGGCCTATGTTGAAATGTTGGGTCGTGATCTTAGCCGTCTGCGCGATGCGCGGGCACGTATGAATGAGTGCCCATTGGGGTCTGCGGCCCTTGCAGGAACATCCTTTAACATTGACCGTCACATGACGGCTGCGGACTTGGGGTTTGCACGGCCAACGTCAAATTCATTGGACGCGGTCAGTGATCGTGATTTTGCATTGGAATTCCTGTCGGTTGCCTCGATCTGCGCGATGCACCTTAGTCGCTTTGCAGAGGAATTGGTTATCTGGTCCTCGGCACAATTCCGGTTTGTGACATTGTCAGATCGCTTTTCGACAGGCTCCTCTATCATGCCGCAAAAGAAAAACCCTGATGCGGCCGAATTGATCCGTGCAAAAATTGGGCGTATTTTTGGGGCAAATGTCGCCTTGATGATGGTGATGAAGGGGCTTTCGCTGACCTATTCCAAGGATATGCAAGAAGATAAGGAACAGGTGTTTGACGCGGCTGATAACCTTATGCTGGCGCTTGCCGCGATGGAGGGCATGGTCAAAGACATGACTGCAAACCGCGATGCATTGGCGGCCTCTGCAGGGTCTGGGTTTTCCACGGCTACGGATTTGGCCGATTGGTTGGTGCGCGCACTTAATATGCCGTTCCGTGATGCCCATCATGTGACAGGATCATTGGTCGCCATGGCCGAAAAAGCGGGATGTGATTTGGCCGAACTTAGCCTAGAACAAATGCAAAGTGTGCATGCCGATATTAATGAAGATGTGTATAACGTCCTTTCGGTTGAGGCCTCGGTCGCATCGCGCATGTCCTATGGTGGCACAGCACCCGCACAGGTATTGGTACAAATCCAACGTTGGCGTGATCAGCTATGAAGCGGTTTTTGATGTCCCTTTCGCTTGCGCTTTTGGTTTTTTCTTGCGGTGCGGACGGCGCGCCATATCTTTCAGATGCGGAAACAAGCGAATAATCCAGTCACGTCGTAAAATTGGTTTTCAGAAAAACAGGATCATAAAATGAGCACGCTACAATTTGCCAAAGGAATTTCACGTTTGGGAACCGAGTCTGCCTTTACAGTATTGGCGCGTGCCCAACAGTTGGCCGCCAGTGGACAAGACATCATTAACCTTGGCATTGGACAGCCTGATTTCAGAACGCCTGAGCATATCGTGCAAGCGGGGATCAAGGCATTGCAGGATGGTCATCACGGCTATACCCCCGCAAATGGTTTGCCCGTCTTGCGCGAGGCTGTGGCCGCAGATTTGGAAAAACGTCACGGCGCACAAGTGAACCCAGATAATGTGATCGTTGTACCAGGTGGCAAACCAACCATGTTCTTTGCCGTTCTCATGTTTGGAGAAGAGGGGGCAGAAATCATGTACCCCAACCCTGGTTTTCCAATTTATGAATCGGTCATCAAATATTCAGGCGCAACCCCCGTCCCCATCGCCTTGAAAGAGGAAAACGGCTTTGCCTTTGATGCCGATACGGTTCTGTCGCAAATCACAGAGCGTACGCGCCTGATCATCATCAATTCACCTGCAAACCCAACAGGTGGTGTTACTCCAAAGGCAGAGATCGACAAACTTGTGGCTGGGTTGGCGAAACACCCGCAGGTTGCGATTTTGTCGGACGAGATTTATTCGCAGATGTTGTATGATGGGCGCGAACACGTCAGCCTGTTGAATTATCCTGAAATTCGGGACCGTTTGATTGTATTGGATGGGTGGTCAAAAACCTATGCGATGACAGGATGGCGCATGGGATTTGCGGTTTGGCCCGATGCGATGGTCGAACCCGTGACCCGTCTTTGCATCAATGATCATTCATGCGTCAATGCATCCGCGCAATTTGCAGGGCTTGCCGCACTGACAGGGCCACAAGATGCCGTAATCGAAATGGTCGCCCAGTTTGATGATCGCCGCGAGGCAATCGTTGCGGCACTGAATGATTTGCCTGGGGTGACATGTACGGATGCGGCAGGGGCCTTTTACGCCTTCCCGAATATTACGCAGACGGGTTTAACGGCGGCACAGGCGCAGGATTTGTTTTTGGACAAAGCTGGGGTTGCAACGATTGCGGGAACCAGCTTTGGCGCGCATGGTGAAGGCTATGTTCGCTTTTCCTATGCAAATAGCAAAGAAAACATTCTGCGTGCGATTGAACGTATTCGCGCGGTTCTATAAGCACAGCGCGGTAAATTAGGGTAAAGTCCATGGATCACTTTTTATATAAAAACGGCGTGCTGCATGCTGAGGATGTTGCGATCCCTGATATTGTTGCGTCGGTTGGGGCACCGTTTTATGTGTATTCAACGGCAACATTGACCCGTCATTTTAAATTATTTGATGATGCATTGGTAGGAATGGACCACTTGGTCTGTTACGCGATGAAGGCCGCGTCAAATCAGGCAATTTTGCAAACACTTGCGAAATTGGGTGCGGGCATGGATGTTGTTTCAGGGGGCGAATACGCTCGTGCGCGGGCCGCTGGTGTGCCTGGGGAACGCATCGTCTTTTCAGGTGTGGGCAAAACACGCGATGAAATGCGACTTGCGCTGACAGGTGGCATTCGTCAGTTCAACGTGGAAAGCGAACCAGAAATGGTCGTGCTGTCCGCTGTGGCAACCGACTTGGGGGTTAAGGCACCTATCACGATCCGCGTGAACCCAGATGTTGATGCGAAAACGCATGCAAAAATCGCAACAGGGAAGTCAGAAAACAAATTCGGAATCCCCATTTCTCGGGCACGTGAGGTTTATGCGCAAGCGGCGGCTTTGCCGGGTATTGATGTCATTGGGATTGATGTCCACATCGGCAGCCAGTTGACCCAACTTGAACCGTTTGAATTGGCCTACCAAAAGGTGGCTGAACTGACCGAAACATTGCGCGCAGATGGACACAACATCCGCCGTCTGGATCTGGGTGGCGGATTGGGCATTCCCTATACGCGTTCAAACGAAGCGCCGCCATTGCCCACGGATTATGGCGCCATGGTAAAACGCGTTTTGGGACATCTGAACTGCGAAATTGAAATCGAACCAGGCCGATTGATCGCTGGAAACGCGGGTATTCTTGTTTCGCAGGTCATCTATGTGAAAGAGGGTGAAGATCGCAAATTCCTGATCCTGGATGCCGCGATGAATGATTTGATCCGCCCCGCGATGTATGAGGCGCATCACGACATTGAACCAGTCATTGAACCACAGGCTGGGGCGGAACGTGCCACATATGATGTCGTTGGTCCCGTTTGCGAATCTGGGGATACATTTGCCAAGGGCCGCGAAATGGCACAGATGAACGCAGGTGATTTGGTCGCCTTCCGCTCGGCCGGGGCCTATGGCGCGGTGATGTCCAGTGAATACAACACGCGTCCTCTGATCCCAGAGGTCATGGTCAATGGTTCGGAATTCGCGGTGATCCGCTCACGTCCATCATTTGACGAAATCATTAATCGCGATACCATCCCAGAGTGGCTATAGTGCCAATATCTAGGGTCGGAGGTATCTCTGTCAGGGTTTCAACATCTACGTAGCGTGCCGCGTGCGCGTCGTGCCATTTGGCTAACCTTTGCAGCCTTGGTTGCGCAGGCGTTGATGCGTGCCTTTTGGCCACTTCATTCAATTGTGTTGGCAACCGCTGGTCTATATTTTCTGGGCATTGTGGAACCGCTGTCGATAGAGGCGGTTTGGATTATTTCGTTAGGTATTGGACTGTCCCTGATCTGGGCCATGTATCGTGGGCTGCGCACCCTCTCTTTGCCGACGTTGTTTGATGCTGAACGCATCGTTGATCAGGCCCTGCGCAATAATCCGATCTCTGTTCTGCGCGAAACTGGATTTGTTGGAACCAACCACCAAGGCGCAGACGCACTTTGGGCCGCGCACATGGATCAAATGCAACAAGAGGCGCAGCAGGCCAAAACGCAGCCTGTTGATTTTCGCCTATCGCGCATGGACCCGTTTGGTCTGCGCTATATCGCGCTGTTGTTTGCCACCTTGGGTGTATTGTTTGGATCTCTGTCACGCGTGGCTGACTTGGCGATTTCACCAGCCTCTGCCATGCAAGTGCCCAACGCAATCACGTGGGAGGGGTGGGTCACGCCGCCGGATTACACAGGATTGCCCCGACTCTACCTGAACGATCTCACGGATCGCGACAAATTGGAATTGCTGGCCAGATCACGTATTTTGATTCATTTTTACGGTGCTGTGGGCGATCACATCCTGACCGAAACCGTGTCCCGCCGCATTCAGAATGTCCCGCCTGCAACCGATGAGAAGCAGGAATTCACCATCGCGCAAGCGGGTGAAATTGCGATCACTGGTCAAAATGCACAGGTTTGGACAGTGACCTTACGCGCCGATGAAAGTCCCACAGTGACGCTGGATCAGGCATTTGAAACAGATTTCTTTGGCGTTTCTAAATTAGGCTATCGCGTGACGGACGATTATGGTGTGACAGAAATCAGCGCAAAAATCGTGCTGGATATTGATCAGCTGGATCGCAGATACGGACTTCGCGTTTCCCCTGATGCGAACGAACCGATGGTCGTCGAAATCCCACTTCCCATCGCGGGGAGCCGCAAGGATTTTGCCGAAATTTGGCAATCCGATTTTTCAAAAGATGTCTGGGCGCACATGCCTGTTGTCATGACCTTGTCCGCGCGTGACGCGGCGGGGCAGTGGGGGCAATCAGACCCCATGATATTGGATTTGCCGGGGCGTCGGTTTTTTGATCCTCTTGCCTCCTCGATCATCGAAATGCGGCGCGATTTACTGTGGTCTGCGAAAAATACAAATCGCGTCGCCCGCATGATGCGAATGGTGCGCTATCAACCAGAAACTGAGTTTCGCGAAAGTGCGGATTTAACGCGGTTTTCCGCAATCCTTGATGCGTTGGAAAGCGCGCGTGACGACGGTATTTTGGACGCGAAATTGCCAGAGATAGCCGAAGATTTGTGGTCGCTTGCGATTGTGATTGAAGAGGGCGATGTTAAAGATGCCCTGCAGCGGATGCGCGAGGCGCAAGAACGCCTCAGTCAGGCGATGAAAAATGGGGCCTCGCCCCAAGAGATTGAACGCCTGATGCAAGAGCTGAAAGAGGCGAACGAAAATTACATGCGCCAATTGCGTCAGCAAAGCGAACGCGCCGAACGCAATGAATTTGATCAATCCACACCTGGCGAACAAATGAATATGGACATGGCCGACATTCAGGCCATGATGGATCGCATCCAAGAATTGATGGAGCAGGGCCGCATGGCCGAAGCCCAGCAGGCCTTGGAAGAATTACAACAATTGATGGAAAACCTGCGCCTAAGTGAAAACAATCAGAGTGGTGAAGGCGGGCAAAGCAGCGCCCAAGGGTTGGCGGATATTCTACAGGATCAACAAGATTTGTCCGACGATGCGTTCAATGATCTGCAAGAAGAGTTTTCAAATCCGAACGGCCAAGAAGGCCAAGGCGAACAAAACGGGGAAAGTGAACAGCAGCAGGGCCAAGGCGAACAGCAGGGCAGCGATTTTGCCGATCGTCAGGGCCAGCTACGCGAACGTTTGGAAAACGAACGTTCAAACATCGAAGGTGCGCTGGGTGACGAGGGCGAAGATGCGCAGCGCTCATTAGAGCAGGCGGATCGTGCGATGCGCCGTGCCGAAGAGGCGCTTGAAAATGGGGATTTGGACGGGGCCGTTGATCAACAGGCGCAGGCCATGGATGCCCTGCGTCAGGGTATTCGCGATGTTAATCGCGCCCAGCGTTCAGAAAACTCGGACGTGCAACAAGGCAACAGCGATCAAGAAACGGGACAGGGGCGTGATCCATTGGGGCGTCCGCAAGGGGGTGATGGATCCTCAGGTACGGCAGAGGCGCGTCGCAATGGTCAAGATCCAGAAGCGCAGGCCGCCGAATTGTTAGAGGAAATTCGCCGTCGCGCAGGCGAACGAGACCGCAGCGAAAGCGAACGCGATTACCTAAAACGCTTGTTAGATTTGTTCTAACTATTACGCGCGCGGGCTTGGTCCGCTTGGGCCTCCAACCACGTCAAAAAACCAGACGTTTGATCCGACAACGCCGCGCGCCATTGATCAATTTGCGCAACATAGGAATCCAGATAGGGGGCAAGTTGCGGGACGTTTGATGTGATCAAATTGGCATAAGCATAGACAGCAACCGCTAAAAGCAGCAGGATGATTGCCACGCGAAACCCACGCCGACCAGAGGCATTTTTTTGCGCCTGTGTTTCTGGCTCGTCTCTGTTCGCTGATTTTTTATCCCTACGAAGGGTCGAATTTATTTCTTCGATATCTGGCAACAGATCACGGCGGGATGCTGGTGCATCTGATGCCGTATCTTTGTACATTTCGTCCAGATCGACCAACTTTGGGTCGATGTACCCGCTTTTCTTGGGCTGAGGATCAGATGTGGGTTCATCCGTATCAAGGGCAAATTCATCCTGCTGTTCGAATGTTTCAGCCGCGCGTTGTTCGCGTTCACGCTGCGCTTCTTCGCGCAGGATATCCGCGACAGAAGGGTCAATTTCGCGTTTGCTGCGCTCATGCGTGATCGCAGGTGCAGGCGCAATTTCAGGGTCATCCTCTGCAATTGTACCCAGTTCTGGCTCAAGCGCGCGTTCAAATTCCTCGTCAATCGGATCGGGTTCTGAAACCGCATCGGATTGTTCGGGGATTGGTGCCGCCTCTGGCTCTGTCTGCGCGAAATGCTCCTTTAGGGTTTGTGCAACATCTGTTTGTGGTTCTGTGTCGGGATGGGTTTGAAACCATGTTTCCTGACAGTTGGAACATTGCACATCTCGCCCCTCGGCAGGAATGACATCCGCCGGCACTTCGTATTTGGCCGAACAATTCGGGCAGATCAGTCGCATTTCATCCCCTAAATCAAGCTCTTCTCTTGCATGTCTATCTATTATTCTATGAATATCAGTTACATCAGAAAAGTGCTAAAGGTAAATAAATGTCTGATTGCATCCTGTGCGGTGCTCAGGCACAACAGTGCAGCGACGTTAAAAGTGGGGCGGATGTGATAGAATTAGACGCAGTGGCCTATAGCTACGGGGGTGGTGAACTGCTCTCAGATATGTCGCTTACGATCACACCAGGTGCATTTTATTTTCTAACGGGTCCATCGGGCGCGGGAAAAACCACATTTTTGAAAATGTGTTATGCTGCTTTGAAACCCACATCGGGTGCATTGAAATTGTTTGGTCAAGACGTGCTTACAATGGAACGCAATGATATCGCGTTGGTGCGCCGTCGCATTGGTGTGGTGCATCAAGATTGCCAATTTATCGACCATCTCAGCGTCGCGGATAACATCGCGCTTCCCTTATCTGTTTCAGGACAAGATAACTGGGATGATACCACAAACCTGAAAGAATTGTTGGCCTGGGTCGGGCTTAGCCATCGGGCAAATGCCCTGCCTCCCGAATTATCGGGGGGTGAACGGCAACGCGCGGCTCTTGCACGTGCCATTATCATGTCGCCCCACATTGTGTTGGCCGACGAGCCCACGGGAAACGTGGATTGGGAAATGTCCGAACGTTTGTTGCGGTTGTTGCTTGAATTGAACCGCATGGGGAAAACCGTGGTCATTGCCAGCCATGACCTAAGCCTTATTCGATCAGCAAAATCACAAGTTCAGGCACGGGTTCTGCGGATTGCGAATAAACGTCTCCAGCTTGCAGGTGCGAACTTATGAGCGCGCTTTTTTCGGCCCTTGCCGCGTTATTCGTGGGCGATTTGCAACGTGATCGCGTTGTCCCCGCCAGTGGATATACCTCGACGTTGACCAGTTTAACTGGGGCTGCCATGGCGTTCTTGGTGGTTTTTGCATTGGCTTTATCCTTGGCATCCTATCGCTTGGCGCAGGACTGGTCCGAGGCGTTGGACCAATCCGCAACCCTGCGTATTTCGGCCCCTGTCGAACAATTGGATGCACAGGTTGCCCACGCGATTGAAATTTTGGAAACCACCCCCGGAGTAGCCTCCGCCCGCGCGCTCAGCAGTGAGGAACAGTCTGATTTACTAACACCGTGGCTGGGGGTTGATGTTCCCTTCGATAAACTGCCCCTACCGCGATTGATTGAAATTGTTCAGACGCCTGATGGGTTTGATCCGCAAGGGTTGCGTTTGCGTCTGACGGGGGAATTGCCCAGTGCGGTCTTGGATGACCACGTGCGTTGGCGTCGCCCGTTGGTTCAGGCGGCAAACTGGCTTTCTGTGCTTGGGGTGGTGGCCATTGGCCTGATTGGATTGACCAGTGGTGCAATGATCATTCTGGCCGCGCGTGCGGCATTGGCCGCCAATGCGCAGGTGATTACGGTGTTGCGTCTGATCGGGGCAACAGATGCTTATATCGAGGCCGCCTTTGTGCGACGGTTTGCGTTTCGCACATTTATCGGCGCAGTTGTGGGCACAATCATCGGGGCGGGTGTTGTCGCACTTTTCCCCGGTGACGAAGAGCAAGCCGCCATTTTAACGGGTCTGCGGTTAAGTGGCGTTGAATGGATGTGGCTGGTACTGATCCCACCCATTTTATCCTCAATCGCCTTTAGCGCGACACGATATGCGGCGAACCGCGTTTTAAAAGGACTGACATAACATGTTTCAATGGCTTCGATCTTTGATCTTTACTGTGCAGATGTATCTGATGATGGCAGTCATTGGGATTGGCATGCTGCCGCTGGCATTGTGGAAACAGAAATATGTTTATTTAACCGTGCAAACCTATTGCCGCTGGGTGATGTGGACCGCAGGTTGGATGGTTGGCCTGAAAACCGAATTTCGCGGCAAGCCCCCCACAGAAGAGGCCTTGGTTGCCGCCAAACATCAAAGTTTCTTGGATGTTCTGATGATTGCGTCACAAATTCCACAGCCCAAATATATCATGAAATCTTCATTAAAACATGTGCCTGTTTTGGGGTGGTTTGGGACACTGACAGGATCGGTGCCCGTTGAACGAGGCAAACGCGCAGAAGCGATCAAACAAATGATGGACGGTGTCAAAAGCGGAAAGGTCCCCGGGGGACAGTTGGTGATTTACCCCCAAGGAACACGCGTTGCCCCGGGCGATCATAAACCCTATAAGGTGGGCAGTGCGGTGTTGTACACGGAATTGGGGCAGCGGTGTTATCCTGTGGCCTGCAATGTTGGCGTATTTTGGCCGCGCTATGGTATTTTAAAAAAGCCGGGGACAGCGGTCATCGAATTCCTTGATCCGATTGAACCGGGATTAAAGAAAAATGCGTTCATGTCGCACCTAGAGGACGTGGTTGAAACGCGTTCAAAGGAATTGATGCGCGATGCTGGATTTAAATTCGATTGAATATTTACAAAAGGTTTAGGGGCTAGAAGCCCTCTATGGGGATGCGGCCTCTGCTTCGCTTAGAAAAGTTGTGGATCGGATCACGCCGAAATATTGGCAGTGGATATCATCGTCCCGCTTTTGTGTTTTAACAACGGTTGGTCCTGCGGGAACCGATGGCAGCCCACGGGGTGATGATGGTCCAACTGTCATCGCGCTTGATGAACACACACTGGCGATGCCCGATTGGTGCGGGAACAATCGCCTCGATAGCCTTCGCAATATTGTTGAGGATGGGCGCGTGTCGCTATTGTTCTTGATCGGTGGTAAAAATTTGCGGTTCGGGTTAATGGAATTGCACGCCTAAGTGCCGATGACAAACTGCGTGCGCTATTTGAAAAGGACGGGCAGATCCCCAAAACCGTCATCGTGATTAAGGTGGTTGAAATATATTCCCAATGTTCACGTGCCTTGATGCGCTCGGGCCTTTGGTCACAAACGCGCCCCGCGGATTTGCCTACAGCAGGTGATTTATTGAAAGAGGCAAGCAATGGAGATTTGGGTGGCCTCAAATATGACAGCGATCAGGCCAAAAGATCCCAGAACACATTATGGAGCGATTGATATGCCAGCTCTAAAACCAACCAACTATTTTGGTGAAATCATTTGACTGGGGCAGGTGGGTGATCGGGATGCGGGCCTACGATCAAAGTCAGCACAATCGCTGTCCTTGGGTTTTTCAGAACCTGCAGGGGAAACGCATGCGGGGTTAACGCGCCCGTCCTGTTCGCGTGTTTTGTCACAATATGAACGTGGCACTGAAATCCGCAATGTGCGCCAACTTTCTCTCGTCAGCGAAGAAGAGCTATCCGCAATCGCGGATGAAATGGGTATCGCGCAGCTTGATCCGTCATGGATTGGGGCCAGTGTTGTCCTGCGCGGTATTCCAGATTTTTCGCATATTCCCCCATCCAGCCGTTTGCAAAATCATGCGGGAACGACACTGACCATTGATATGCAAAACCGACCCTGCCATTTGCCCGTGGCCGAAATTAGGGTGGATCACCCCAATGAGGCAAAGGGGTTCAAAGCCGCCGCATGGGGGCGGCGGGGTGTCACGGGTTGGGTTGAACGTGAGGGTCAATTGAGTGTCGGTGATCAATTGCGACTTCATATTCCAGATCAGCGGGCCTGGTTGGAACAAAGTTGATTGTGCCGTCGATCCGTTTCCCATCAGAAACCAAACTGTGCCATCTCGCCGCAGTTTGGTTCGAAAATGTCGGAAATGCAGGTCGCATCCGAAAAAGGACTCAGTATACCCACGCGAGAGAAACCACATCCGTGGAGTAGGGAGTCACCGATGAGCCACAAATCTGATATCGAAATCGCCCGCGAGGCAAACAAGAAGCCAATCCAAGAGATTGGTGAAAAACTGGGCATTCCAACTGAACATTTGCTGCCCTATGGCCACGACAAAGCAAAAGTTGGTCAAGAGTTCATCAACTCTTTGCAGGGACGTGAAAATGGCAAACTGATCCTTGTCACCGCGATTAACCCGACACCAGCGGGTGAGGGTAAGACCACAACAACCGTGGGTTTGGGTGATGGCCTAAATGCAATTGGTAAAAACGCGATGATCTGTATCCGCGAGGCGTCCTTAGGTCCAAACTTTGGGATGAAGGGCGGCGCCGCAGGTGGTGGTTACGCACAGATCGTTCCGATGGAAGAAATGAACCTGCATTTCACTGGCGACTTCCACGCGATCACATCGGCGCACTCTTTGCTATCGGCGATGATCGACAACCACATTTATTGGGGCAACGAATTGGACATCGACCTGCGCCGCGTCACATGGCGCCGTGTGGTTGATATGAATGACCGCGCATTGCGTCAAATCACAGCATCCTTGGGCGGTGTTTCAAACGGTTTCCCACGCGAGGCAGGGTTTGACATCACTGTGGCCTCTGAGGTTATGGCGATCCTTTGTCTGGCAACAGATTTGGCGGATCTACAAAAACGTTTGGGTGATATGATTGTTGCCTACCGCCGTGATCGCAGCCCAGTATTCTGTCGTGATATCAAGGCAGATGGCGCAATGACTGTGTTGCTGAAAGACGCGATGCAACCAAACCTAGTGCAGACATTGGAAAACAACCCTGCATTCGTGCACGGTGGACCATTTGCTAATATTGCACATGGCTGTAACTCTGTCATCGCGACGCAAACTGCGTTGAAATTGGCCGACTACGTTGTGACAGAGGCAGGATTTGGTGCGGACCTTGGCGCTGAAAAATTCATGAACATTAAATGCCGCAAGGCGGGGCTTGCCCCATCTGCGGTTGTTTTGGTGGCAACTGTGCGCGCCATGAAAATGAACGGTGGTGTTGCGAAAAACGATTTGGGTGATGAAAACGTTGATGCGGTTAAAGCAGGGTGTTCAAACCTAGGCCGTCATATCGAAAACCTAAAATCATTTGGTGTTCCTGTGGTTGTTGCGATCAACCACTTTGTCAAAGACACAGATGCAGAAATCGAAGCGGTCAAAGACTTTGTTGCCAGCCAAGGCGCAGAGGCGATCGTTTCCAAACATTGGGCGGATGGGTCTGAAGGATCAAAAGAGCTTGCCACACGTGTTGCGGAAATTGCGGATGCGGATATGGCAAACTTTGCTCCACTTTATGCAGATGACATGTCATTGGCGGATAAAATCCAAACTGTCTGTAAACGTATCTACCGCGCGGATGAGGCATTGATGGATAAGAAAATCCGCGATCAACTGCACCTTTGGGAAGAGCAGGGATACGGTAATTTGCCAGTATGTATGGCAAAAACACAGTATAGTTTCTCAACCGACCCGAACTTGCGTGGGGCACCTGATAATCACAGTGTTCCAGTACGCGAAGTACGCCTAAGTGCAGGTGCAGGCTTCATTGTTGCTGTCTGTGGTGAGATTATGACAATGCCTGGTTTGCCACGCAAACCCGCAGCAGAAACCATTTGTTTGAATGACGAAGGCCTGATTGAGGGTCTCTTCTAAGACACCGCTGGGGCGCGATTTTTTCGCGCCCTTTGTTTATTCAGAACTGAATATAACGCCATTTGCGAGGAACCGATGAGCGCACAGATAATCGATGGCAAGGCATTCGCGGCCAAAGTCCGCGGCCAAGTTGCAGAACATGTCACCCGTATCAAAGAAGAAAACGGCATCACACCGGGTTTGGCCGTTGTATTGGTGGGGGAAGATCCTGCCAGCCAAGTCTATGTGCGTTCAAAGGGCAAACAAACCGTCGAAGCGGGCATGAATTCCTATGAACACAAATTGGACGCTGATACATCGCAGGATGATTTGCTGAAACTTATCGCGGATCTGAACGCGGATAAGGATGTGCATGGGATTTTGGTTCAACTGCCCTTGCCCAAACACTTGAACGAAGATTTGGTGATCAACTCAATCGCCCCTGAAAAGGATGTGGATGGATTTCATATTTCAAACGTGGGGCTTTTGGGGACGGGGCAAAAATCCATGGTGCCTTGTACACCGCTTGGATGTTTGATGATGTTGCGCGACTATCATGGGTCCTTATCTGGCATGAATGCGGTTGTCATTGGGCGTTCAAATATTGTTGGCAAACCCATGGCACAATTGTTGTTGGGTGACAGCTGCACTGTCACAATCGCACATTCACGGACCAAGGATTTGCCAGCGGTCGTGCGTGGCGCGGATATTGTTGTGGCAGCCGTTGGTCGCCCCGAAATGGTACCAGGCGATTGGATCAAACCAGGTGCAACCGTGATCGACGTGGGCATCAACCGTATTGATAAGCCAGAGGGCGGAACACGCCTTGTTGGGGATGTGGATTACGCATCCTGCGCCGAAGTTGCGGGTGCCGTCACACCAGTACCGGGTGGCGTTGGCCCCATGACAATTGCCTGCCTTCTTGCCAATACCGTCACCGCCTGCTGCCGCATCCACGGCCTTGTCGAGCCAGAGGGGCTTACGGCGTAAAGTGTGAGGTGGGCTTGAAGAAACTGGTCTACGATAAACCTCAACGTGCATCGCTAAAAAACAGGATCGCTTTGCGGCCCTGTTTTTTGATTGGTCCTACTGGACTATAACAACCCTACGTAACGTGGCACCCCAAGAGCTATGTTGCCCCAGCGACATCGCCAGGCAGCGCCTGCCTGCCCCCTTGGCAGGCGCTTTCACACTATCAATACTTTAAACTTTATCCTTTTGTTCTGCTCAATCGCATTTTGCAGCACCACCGCAGTGCGCCTACCCAGGCAGGCTCAGCCCTCATCGCGCTGGAGATCCGACATTATGAAGCGGTATTCACAAACCAAATCTTTAGCCCTGCAAAAACGTATAAGCGCAGTCGTTAAGTCTTTGCGCCTTCTCAAATTAGTTCGTCTTTTAGCGAACAAACAATGAGGAACTTCAGTCAGCGCGTGGCATCGGAATGGCCAGTGCCTTACTACCCGTTAGAACGGCAATCGCATCTGGGCGCATCAGATTGCATAGCGGTGCGGTATGGGCGTGAAGGCCGCCTGTATAGGTTCCGTAGGCGGGCATAATCACGCGGTCGATATCGATTAGAAATGCGGGTCGAACAAAACTGCTGCCACGCAAGTTCAGGCGCGCCTTGGGGTGGTAGTGACCAGATATTTCGCCACTGACCCCTGTTTTTGCCTCGTGTCGGAAAACAACTGGGGGCAGGGGCAATTCGGCCAAATGGCTGCCCGCGATTTCAACGGGGCCTGGATCATGATTGCCCTCAATCCAAATCCAACGACGCCCCGCCTGTAGCCGGGTTAGCCAAAGTTTTTCATTTTCGGGTAGGCCGCGTTCGGCCTCAAGATCATCAAAGCTATCCCCCAAACAAACAACAGTTGTTGCGCCTGTCGCACGTAAATCCGCCTCAATCCGCAAAATGGTGTCGGTGGCTTCATAAGGGGGCAACATGGCGCCTCCGCGCCGTGCCATTCGTTCAGATTTTCCCAAATGCAAGTCCGAGACGCACAATAAATTTTGCGCCGCCCACCACAGGGCCCCTGATGGCAGTGCCACCATCGTCGCCCCAGCAAGTGAAAATTGATACCCTTCCATGCCCTCAGTTGCACAGAAAGTATCAGAGGGATCAAGCGTCGATTTTAAGTCCCGCTTCGGCCATCAATTGGGCTGCTTCATTTGCAACAAGGCGTTCAATGGCTTGACCCTTTACGGGGATGCGACCCGCCTCAAGGAAAAGCGGAGCAGAGAAGGGAGAGAGATGTGGCAGCGCCTTGTGCACAATGTTTCCTTCGATCCGATCCAACATATTCCTGATCCGTCCAAAATCCACCAAACCGCGCATTGCCTCGATCTGGGCGATCCGCATCAGTAGGTGATCGGGGTCATATTTCAGCAAGGTGTCGTACAAGATGTCCGATGAAAATGTCGCCTGTCGCCCTGATTTGCGCTGCCCTGGCAAATTGCGTTCGATCAGTCCCGCGATGGTTGCGACGGCGCGAAAACTACGTTTCATCACAGCGTTTCCCGCAAGCCAATTTTCAAACCCATTTTCTAGTTTTTGGGGGTCGAGTAATGTCGCAGGATCGTGCACAGGGTCCAATCCCCAGATCAGTGTCGCGTAATCCGTCGACACAAACCCAAGCGGGGCCAACCCCTCTTCCTCCATCCGTTTGGTCAGCAGCAACCCCAATGTTTGTTGCGCATTGCGCCCTGCAAATCCGAAAACACACAGATGATGGCGATCATGGCGGGGAAATGTTTCAATCAACAATGACTGACGTTGTGGCAGCACGGACATGGTTTTTTGCAATTCCAACCAGTCGGTCGTGTAATCTGGTAGGCCGCGAAAATCACCCGTTTCAAATTTATGCAAAATGCGTTCGCTCAACTGGGTCGATGTGGCGAATTTAGTGCCACCAAACACTGCGATTTTGGGTTCCTTATTGGCACGTTTGGATACCTCAACAACCAATTCACGTAATCCTTCAAACTGCACCACTTGCCCCCCGATCAGGAATGTATCACCGGGTGTGAGTGTTGCGGCAAAGGCTTCTTCAACTTCGCCCAATGGCGCACCGCCGCGTCTGCGTTGCATGCGCACCTTCAGCGTATCTGTATCCTGAATGGTGCCAGCGTTCATGCGAATGCGTGATGCGGTTCTGGGATCGCGCAGGGTATAGGTGCCATCCCCCATGTCCTTTAACCGATGCCATTGTTCATAGCGGCGCAGCGCATAGCCACCTGTTGCGCAGAAATCCAAACAATCATCAAATTCGGCACGGCTTAGTCCGCTATAGGCGCCTGCGCGGCGTACTTCGTTGAACAGGGCAGTTGGATCAATCGGTCCCGCACAGGACAAAAGCAAAATGTGCTGACACAAAACATCAAGCGGTCCCACGGGCAGCGTTTCACCATCCAACTCACCCGCCAAAACGGCGTCCAAAGCGGCCTGACATTCGATGATTTCAAATCGGTTGGCGGGCACAATCATTGCCTTGGATGGGGCGTTATATTGATGGTTGGCACGTCCGATCCGCTGGACCAGTCGTTTTACATTTTTAGGCGCACCAATTTGTATCACCAGATCAACATCGCCCCAATCAATGCCCAAATCCAAACTGCCTGTGCAGACCACCGCGCGCAGAGCGCCTTGGGTCATTGCGGTTTCAACCTTTTGGCGTTGTTCACGGTCCAACGATCCATGGTGGATCGCAATGGGCAGGCCCGCTTCATTTTCCAACCAAAGTGCGTGAAAAAATATTTCGGCCTGTGCACGGGTGTTGTGAAATATCAGGGTCGTTTTGTGTTTTTCAATCTGCTCAAGCACCATGGGCACGGAATAGGCGGCCCCTGCGCCCGCCCACGGCGGGGGTGTTTCACCGATCAGCATCTGAATATCAGGGGCAGGTCCGGGGTCTGCGAATAATATGGGGCAGGGATCAGGATGGGCCGCCATGGTTTTCGCAATCGCATCCGGATCATCCACAGTTGCCGACAGCCCCACGCGCCGCAATTCAGGACACAGTGATTGCAGGCGCGACAGCGCCAGCATCAATTGATCACCGCGCTTGCTTTCGGCCAAGGCGTGTATTTCGTCAATGACAATCCGTTTTAGGCCACTGAAAATTTTGGGTGCATCTGGGTAGGAAATTAATAACGCAAGGCTTTCGGGCGTCGTCAAAAGGATATGGGGTGGTTCGGCGCGTTGGCGTTTTTTCTGTGTGTTTGACGTATCGCCCGTGCGATCCTCAACCCGAATGGGCAAATCCATTTCATCAATGGGGGTTTGCAAATTTCGCTTAATATCAGCGGCCAGCGCCTTGAGCGGTGACACATAGAGTGTGTGCAAGCCTTTGTGCGTGCCATCCTCTAATTCAAGCAGGCTTGGCAAAAAACCACTAAGCGTTTTGCCCGCACCTGTCGGTGCGATCAACAACTGCGCAGGGCGTGCGGCATAGGACAGCAATTCACGCTGATGCGGGTGGAGTGTCCAATTCCGAGAGGTGAGCCAGCGCTCAAATTTTGATGAAATTTCCATGCTGATTAAGTAGCTCGGAAGAATTTTTTTTCAGCCAAATGAATAAATAGAAAACACGCCTAATTCTTTGTTGTCTTTTGTGACTACTAATTCATATCCGATAGCGTGATGTGGACAGCATATATTTGCCGCTCGTGATTTGTGTTTTTTCTATTAAAGAATTGAATTCGCTTTTGCGCTTGCTCACCACGGTATGGAGTGAGGTTTAGTGCGTTAGGTGCAACGATCAAAATCAAAGACGAACCATTTTGCATATCCACGGTATGTCGTAAGCTTGTTAATTGGGTCTCAAAGACATTTGTAATATTGGAGATTATGGCCTCATCCTGTGATACGGATTGTTCGATGACACCAATGTTCATTCTAATAGCGCCATCGCTATTTTCTATCATCTCTCCACTGATGGAGAAATCAGCACCGTTTTTGAAATTTTTGATTAATATTGTATCACCGTCGCGGTGAGGGTAACTAACGGACCCACCCACAAAAAATTCAATTTGTTTAGATGGTCGTAAAGTATAGCTTTTGGTTTTGGTTTTAAATGATTTCAACTTCAATAACAGACTGCTGAATTGCGCGTCAGCAGGTGACAGAATTTTTACGGCGCTCTTTTCTGTTCCAGTGTATAAATCCCTGAAAAATTTATGATTTGTTTCGATTGTGTAGGTTTGAGTAATAAGTGCTTTACTGGTTAAACTTTCTATATCTATCAGATTTGATACCAAATTTGGTGCATATCTATTAGCGAGTAAAACTGCTTTGTTGCTAGCTTCGGCACTACTCACTTTTCCGTGTAATACAATACCATCATTTGCACTGCGTACTTTTATTTCTTCATCAGGTAAAATTTCTTTGAGCCTTTTTCGCAACTCATTAAGGTCAGTCGTAACTTTAATCTGTACATTGGAGATTAAATTTCCCTTTTTGTCGATTAATGTAAGAGTGGTCGTTCCAGCCAGCTTTCCTAAAATGTATACTGTCCGGTCTGATAGTGTCGAAAAGTCAGCTATTGCGGGATTTGCTATCGATAGCTCTGCAAATGGTATCGCACTTTCAATAACAACGGCGCGATCGATTGGTACGCCTATTGTCTGCTCTTCAGACTTCTGGATTACGTTAACAATGTCGCCCCAAGCCGTAGTGCCTAAAATTGTAAAGGCAGTCACTACTATTAATGCAGTTGCTGCCATACTTTTAAAATGCTGAGATATCATGGCGTTAGGCTCGATCTTAATTGGGCGTTTTCCTAAAATGCTAAGTTATTTTAGAATATAAAGCAAAGGTAAAGGTTTGAGACAATATTACCGTTACAAACTAATTGACTATTATAAAATGTTACCGCGGCCTGACTTGGAAATATTCCTAAGCAGGCCGCATGCTAATAGTTTAATCGACGATTGTTGCCTCGGTCGCAGCGCGTAGGTCAGATTCGCTGACGCCCTCTGCGCATTCTACGATGCGCAATCCGCCCTCAACCACGTCTAGGACACCTAGGTTTGTAATAATGCGATCCACCACGGCGGTTCCTGTTAGGGGCAGGGTACATGCCTGCAACACTTTACTGTCGCCATGTTTGTTTGTGTGATCCATCACTACGATCACACGACCCACACCTGCCACCAGGTCCATCGCGCCGCCCATGCCCTTGACCAGCTTGCCTGGGATCATCCAGTTTGCCAGATCGCCGTTTTCGGCAACTTCCATCGCGCCTAGGATGGCCATGGCGATTTTGCCGCCACGGATCATGCCAAAGGATGTCGCACTGTCGAAATAGGCCGTTTGGGGTAATTCAGTGATGGTTTGTTTCCCTGCATTTATCAGATCAGGATCCTCTTCCCCTTCGTACGGGAACGGGCCCATGCCCAACATACCGTTTTCAGATTGAAGCGTCACTGTGATCCCATCGGGGATATAATTGGAAACCAGTGTTGGAATGCCGATCCCAAGGTTCACATACATGCCATCCTGAAGTTCCTGTGCCGCGCGTGCGGCCATTTGATTGCGATCCCATGCCATTGATCAACCCTCCGTCCGTGGGCGCGTTGTGCGCTGTTCGATGCGTTTTTCATGTTCACCTTGGATAATACGGTGCACATAGATCCCGGGTAGGTGAATATGATCTGGGTCCAATGATCCTGTTGGAACAATTTCTTCGACTTCCACAACACAGACCTTACCGCACATCGCTGCAGGTGGGTTGAAGTTTCGGGCCGTTTTGCGGAAGACCAGATTGCCTGTCTCATCCGCTTTCCACGCTTTTACGATTGCAAGGTCAGCAAAGATACCGCGCTCAAGGATATAGGTTTCGCCATCAAAATCCTTGTGCTCTTTCCCTTCGGCAACAACGGTGCCGACGCCTGTTTTGGTATAGAACCCGGGGATGCCTGCCCCCCCTGCACGCATGCGTTCGGCCAATGTGCCCTGTGGGTTGAACTCCAATTCCAGTTCCCCTGACAGGTACTGGCGCATGAATTCTGCGTTTTCTCCCACGTAGGATGAAATCATCTTTTTCACCTGACGGGTTTGCAACAAAATGCCGATGCCGAAATCATCAACACCCGCGTTATTGGATGCAAATGTCATACCCTTGGTGCCCGCATCGCGGATCGCGGCCAGCAAGAGTTCGGGAATACCGCTAAGGCCAAAACCGCCCGATGCGATGAACATGCCGTCAAACAACAATCCATCTAACGCTTCGGTGGCGGATCCATAGACTTTCTTCATGGAAAAGCTCCGTTTTTAGATAATTGGGCAATATGTGGCGCGTTGCCGCGCCAGTGTCAATTCATTGGATGCAGAAAGCCTGTGCGCATATGCGCCAAAATTACTTTTTGCGTTTGCCTTTTTTGGCACCACCCTTGGCGGCCTTTTCGGCGATTAGTTGAACGGCCATGTCCATTGTCACGTCTTCTGGTTTGACCTCCTTGGGCAGGGTTGCATTGATTTTGCCGAATTTGACATAGGCCCCATAGCGTCCGTCCATCACATTAACGGGGCCGCCATCGGTTGGGTGTTCGCCCAATTCTTTTAGTGGGGTGGCGGTGGCGCGGGCGGATCCACGGCTTGCCTTTTTGGCCAATTCTTCAACGGCGCGATTCATGCCGATGGTAAAGACATCATCGACCTCTTTCAAATTGGCATAGGTGCGGCCGTGTTTCACAAACGGGCCATAGCGGCCAATACCCGCCTCGATCATCTCGCCGTCTTCTGGGTGGGGGCCGACCTCACGCGGTAGATTGAGCAGCATCAAAGCGCGTTCTAAATCCATTTCCGCAGGCGCCCATCCTTTGGGTAGGCTGGCGCGTGGTGGTTTGGGCGCCTCTTTCGTTGCCTCGCCCCTTTGAACATAGGGACCAAAGCGGCCAGATTTTAGGAAAATTTCCTCCCCTGCGTCTTCGCCAAGTAAGCGATCCGAACTTTCGTCGATTTCACCAGAGATTGGTCGCGTGAATGTACATTCAGGGTAATTGCCACATCCAACAAACCCACCCGTGCGCGATGATTTTAGGTGCAGTGTGCCGTTTCCGCATTTTGGGCAAACCCTCGGATCGCTTCCATCCTCGCGCGGGGGATATAGTTGTGGTGCCAAGGCGTCATCCAACACATCCAACACCTCGGTAATCCGCAATTCAGATGTTTCCGAAATCGCCGCCGAGAAATCGCGCCAGAATTTTGAAAGCAGTTCCAGATAATCTGAACCACCTGCGCTTACCTGATCCAACTGATCCTCGAGCGAGGCGGTGAAATCATATTCCACATAGCGTTTGAAAAAGTTCAAAAGGAATATTGTAACGATGCGCCCTTTATCCTCGGGGAATAAACGGTTGCTTTCCTTGCGGACATATTCGCGATCTTGGATCGTCGTTACGATGGACGCATAGGTTGAGGGGCGTCCAATACCCAATTCTTCCATCCGTTTAACCAATGTCGCCTCGGTATAACGGGGGGGCGGTTGGGTGAAATGCTGTTCGGGCGTAATATCGCCTTTGGCCAAGACCTCACCCTGCATCACTTGGGGCAAACGTTTGTCATCGTCATCCCCTGTTGGGGCATCATCGCGACCCTCTTCATAAACACGCATAAAGCCGTCGAACAAAACAACCTGACCATTGGCGCGCAAAACAACCTGTTGATCTGGGCTGGTGATGTCAACTGTGGTGCGTTCCAATTTTGCCGCCGCCATTTGGCAGGCAATCGTCCGTTTCCAAATCAAATCATATAATTTGCGTTGATCCGCATCCGTCAATTTCAGCGCTGCTGCATCCTTGGTAATTTCTGTGGGGCGGATGCATTCATGCGCCTCTTGCGCGTTCTTGGCTTTGTTTTTGTACATACGTGGGGACGACGGCACGTAGTCTGCGCCGTATCTGGCGGTGATTGCGTCACGTGTGGCCATAACGGCCTCGGGTGCCATGTCGATCCCGTCGGTTCGCATATATGTAATGTGACCAGCTTCATACAAACGTTGTGCGGCACTCATCGTTTGACGTGCGCCCATACCGAATTTGCGGCTTGCTTCTTGTTGCAGGGTTGAGGTCATGAAGGGGGCAGAGGGGTTGCGCTGTGCTGGCTTTGATTCAACGGATTGCACAGATAGGTTGCGGCTTGTGATCGCCTGAACGGCCATTTCAGCCTGCGTGCTGTTTGCTAGATCATATTTATCCAGCTTTTTCTCAGCAAGGGATGTAAGACGCGCTTCAAAACTTTGACCGCGCGGCGTGCTAAGTTGCGCTTTCACGCTCCAGTATTCTTGTGGATTAAACGCCTCAATCTCCATTTCACGTTCAACGATCAAACGCAGACAAACGGATTGCACGCGACCCGCAGAACGCGCACCAGGTAATTTGCGCCACAATACAGGGGACAGATTAAAGCCCACCAAATAATCCAAGGCGCGTCGCGCAAGATAAGCATGCACCAGGGGGGCATCCACATCGCGCGGATTTTTCATCGCCTCGGTCACGGCAGATTTCGTAATTGCGTTGAACACGACACGCGTTACTTCGGTGTCCTTTTTAATTGCGCGGCGTTTGCGCAATGTTTCCTCCAGGTGCCAACTGATTGCTTCCCCCTCGCGATCCGGGTCGGTGGCAAGGATCAGGGCATTGTCATCTTTTAAGGCATCTGCAATCGCCTTGACGTGTTTTTTGCTGTCGTTTCCAACTTCCCAAGTCATTGCGAAATTATCATCAGGATTGACCGAGCCATCTTTGGGCGGCAAATCACGTACGTGACCATATGAGGCCAGAACCGTATATTCCGATCCCAAATATTTGTTAATTGTCTTTGCCTTAGCAGGGGATTCAACAACAACAACGGGCATAAAATATCCTTTCGACTCGCACATGGTGCCATGGCGGCGGAACATGGTCGTGTTCAAAGGGCTTTGTCAATGCACGTTTAATGACCTTTGTGATCTTTGTGCTCATTCCCGCTTAGGCTGACCATTCCACCAGACTGTCTTTCTATTTGGCCCTCAATCTCTAGATCGACAAGGGCAGGGGCAATTTGTGCAGCCGATGCTTTCAGATCGCGGATCAATTGATCCTCTGCCAAGGGAGAGGGGGACAGCGTGCAAGAATGCGTTGATGCAGCTTGGCGGTTTCACGCAAACCACGGTTGGGAAGCGGTTTTGGCGTGTCACATATAATGTCAGTTTGCTGGGGCAATTTTGGCAGTGCTTCAATGATGTCTTCTGCATTTCGGACCAAAGTCGCACCATCGCGGATCAAAATGTTGCAACCTGATGCACACGCATCAAACGGATGGCCAGGCACGGCATAGACATCGCGGCCCTGATCCAGCGCGGTTTTGGCGGTGACCAAACTGCTCGATTTGGCGGCGGCTTCGATCACAACGATTGCTTGTGACAGTCCACATATTAACCGATTGCGCAAAGGAAAATGACGTGCTTGCGGTTGGGTGCCCATGGGTTGTTCGGAAATCAGCAGGCTATTTTCACGAATTTGCTGCGTCAATTGCGCGTTTTCAGCAGGGTAAATGACATCAACCCCACCGCCCAGTACCGCAATTGTGCCTGTGCCGATTGCCGCGGCGTGCGCTGCGGTATCGACACCGCGGGCAAGTCCCGAACAAATCACATACCCCTCTTCCCCCAATGTGGTGGCCAAAAACCGTGACACACGGGTTCCAAGGGATGAGGCATTGCGCGCCCCCACAAAGGCCAAGGATCGGGAGGTGTGCTAGTGTGGCATCCCCCCACCGCCCAGAAAAAGGGGGTGCATCATTTAGATCATTGAATGCTGCGGGATAGGCGGGCGTACCCCGAAATATAAGTTGTGCGCCTGCCTTTTGGCCGCGACGCATTTCTGCGATAGCCTGTTCTTCGCAATGGGGTAGATAATTATCAACACCTGCGGCGCGGGCAACTTCGGGCAAATGCTCTAATGCGCCTGGTGCCGTGCCATGCTCTTCTAACAGTCTGTAAAACGTGCTGATCCCCACCCGGCGAGAGCGCAAGAGACGAAGCCACGCTAATCTGTCCTCTTCCTTGAGTGGTGGGATTAGGGGTGAGCGGAAGAATTAGTTTGAACAGCCATCGTCGCTCCGTCATCTTGCGGAACCAGCAATAGCGCAGATTTGGTTAACGCAGGATTAACGCGCGCCGCCAGACCCGCCAACAGTTAGCCCACCAATCAAAACAGAGGGCTGTCCAACCCCAACAGGAACCCATTGCCCCGATTTTCCGCATGTGCCCATGCCAGGGTCCAATTCCATATCGTTTCCAAGGCCGCGGATATGTTTCAATGCCGTTGCACCGTCCCCGATTAAGGTTGCCCCTTTAATCGGTGCGCCGACCTGACCATTTTGAACGCGGTAGGCTTCGGTGCAGGAAAAGACGAATTTTCCGTTTGTGATATCAACCTGACCGCCGCCAAAGCCCACGGCGTAAATCCCGTCCTTGAGATCAGTCAATAATTCGGCGGGGGTTGCATTGCCGCCT
Organism: Rhodobacteraceae bacterium HIMB11; assembly: GCA_000472185.1. Classification (GTDB taxonomy): domain Bacteria; phylum Pseudomonadota; class Alphaproteobacteria; order Rhodobacterales; family Rhodobacteraceae; genus HIMB11. The sequence continues at coordinate 67,641 of AVDB01000002.1, forward strand.
TCCATAATGGTGTTGGTCATCCGCGGCATAGGGGCATGCGCATAACTTTGGCGGCGTCCGTTCCCAGTGGGGTCAACCCCCATCAAACGTGCATTTTGACGGTCCTGCATAAATCCAACCAAAATACCGTCCTCGATCAAAACATTGCGTGAACTTGGCGTGCCTTCATCATCAATGGTGATTGATCCGCGTCGATTTGGCAGGGTGCCATCGTCGACAACGGTTACACCCTTGGCCGCAACTTGTTGCCCCAATAAACCTGCAAATGCGCTGGTGCCTTTGCGGTTAAAGTCGCCTTCTAATCCATGTCCAACAGCTTCGTGCAATAGGATGCCTGGCCAACCTGGCCCTAATACAATGTCCATCACACCTGCGGGCGCATCTTCGGCGCTTAAGTTCACGGTCGCGATGCGTAATGCCTCTTGCGCCGTGGCCTTCCATTTGTCTGGGGTGATCAACTCGGACAATGAATAACGTCCTCCGCCCCCTGCTGATCCGCTTTCGCGGCGGCCGTCCTGTTCCACAATCACCGAAATATTAAGACGCGTCAGCGGACGCACATCGCCCCAAATCTCATCCTCGGGGCGCAGAATCATGATTTCTTGTAGGTTGGTCGCAATCGAGGCCGAGACTTGAACCACGCGCTTATCTAATGTGCGCAGATAATCGTCGATTTCCTTCAACAGATCGACCTTGGCCGAAAACGTAATTTCCTTGGTTGGATCAAAACTCTCATAAAGTGCGCGGTTGCTGCGGCTGGGGGCATCGGCCAAGCGTGCTTCTCCCTGACCTGCGGCCAAACCAACAGTGTCTGATGCGCGTTTCAGCGCGGCTTTGGTCATTTCGGTGGAATGCGCATATCCCGTGACCTCGCCGCGAACGGCCCGCAACCCAAACCCTTCGCTGGCGTCAAAATTTGCAGACTTTAGTCGACTATCATCCAACATCAGATTCTCGGACCTGCGACGTTCGATGAATAATTCACCATCATCCGCACCCGCGCAGGTGTTTTTCAGAATATTTAAGGCCTCAGATCGATCAAAATACTGTTCGAATGGATTGAAATCTGTGTCTGACATGCGCCGATCCTCGTTATATTCGTCATTTTGAAGATAAAAATTCAATTAGCGTCCGTTTGACGCAAGCTTAAATCTTTATTTCTGTGAATAAATATGGTTTTAAGCGCGTTGAATACAACGGGATTCCTTTCAAAGTTCGGCTTTGAGAGCCGTTTTAGTTGGAATAATTGAAACCGATCAGGGTGTAAAATGCGACTGAAATCACTTGTTACTGGCCTAGCGGCTATGTTTGCGGCGGCCCCTGCGATTGCGCAGGAAGGTTTGCAAATCATCGGAGTTCCCACTGACAAAGGTCTTGGCTTTCAGCCAGCAGCGACAGAATTGGCGCGCGACCTTCAGTGGTTGGACGGTATGATTCTTTGGATCATCACAGCAATCTCAATCTTTGTGGTTGCGCTATTGGCGATCGTCATCGTGCGCTACAATCGTCGCGCCAACCCAGAGCCAGCGTCATTCACACACAATACACCAATCGAAGTGTTGTGGACGGTTGGCCCGATCTTGATCCTATTGTTCATCGGATCGTTCTCTCTTCCAGTGTTGTTTAAACAACAGGAAATCCCAGAAGGCGAAGTGAACATCAAAGTGACAGGGTATCAGTGGTACTGGGGTTATGAATACACAGACCACGATTTCGCATTCGACAGTTATATGATCGGTCAGCCTGCGACAGTTGGCAACTACGTTCTAACCGACGAAGTTGAAGCGGCCTTGGTTGAAGCGGGCTATTCACGCAACGAATTCCTGTTGGCAACAGACACAGCCGTGGTTGTTCCAGTAAATAAAACTGTTGTTATGACCGTAACTGCAGCGGATGTTATCCATTCATGGACGATCCCAGCGTTCGGCGTAAAGCAGGACGGCGTTCCAGGACGTTTGGCGCAGCTTTGGTTCAAGGCTGAGAAAGAAGGCGTATACTTCGGTCAGTGTTCTGAACTTTGCGGCAAGGACCACGCATACATGCCAATCACAGTCAAAGTCGTAAGCGAAGAAGCCTACGAAAGCTGGCTGAAAGGTGCAAAAGAAGAGTATGCAAGCGCACCTGCATCATACGCAGTTGCCTCTAACTAAGATCCTTTCCCCAAGCGCCAGTCGGTGGTTGGGGATCAGTTTATGTAACGGATAAAGCGACCGAAATGAGCGACGCAAGCCTACATAATGTGACCCACGAAAACGAAGCGCAGTTTGGCGATTATTTCGCATTGCTGAAACCGCGCGTCATGACGTTGGTGGTGTTCACAGCCTTTGTTGGGTTATTGGCGGCCCCCGTTTCGGTCCATCCGTTTGTCGGATTTACCGCGATTTTGTTCATCGCATTGGGTGGTGGTGCCTCGGGCGCATTGAACATGTGGTATGATGCCGATATCGACGCAGTAATGCGTCGCACCAAGAAACGTCCAATCCCTGCAGGCAAAGTCACCGCGGATGAGGCCAAAGCATTTGGTATCGCGCTTTCTGGCATCTCGGTTGTGATGTTGGGGCTTGCCACCAATTGGTATGCGGCAGGTCTATTGGCGTTTACGATTTTCTTCTATGTTGTGATCTACACAATGTGGCTAAAGCGTTGGACCCCGCAAAACATCGTTATCGGTGGTGCGGCGGGCGCATTCCCTCCGATGATCGGATGGTTGGCGGCAACGGGCAGCATGTCAATCGAAGCGGTGTTGATGTTTACATTGATCTTTATGTGGACGCCTCCACATTTCTGGGCCTTGGCCTTGTTCATGCGAAACGACTATGACGATGCAGAAGTGCCGATGTTAACAGTGACGCATGGACGTCGCGCGACACGTAATCACATTTTGGGCTACACAGTGTTGTTGGCCGTCTTGGCGATTGCGACAGGGTTCACATCAATTGGTGGTGTCTTCTACCTAACCGTCGCGATTGTATTGAATGCGCAGTTCCTATGGGGTGCGATCAAAATCTGGCGCCGTAACGAAGACGCATCAGAGGCCGACAATTTTGCGGTTGAACGCAAGTTCTTTAAACTTTCACTATTGTATCTATTTGCACATTTTGGTGCGATCCTGCTTGAGGCTGGATTGACCCGTTATGGAATTGAGGTGCTGTAATGAACTTCCCAAAAGAACATGAACTGCATCAACGCCGTAAGGGCCGTAACCTTGGCCTTGGCCTTGTTTTGGTTGCCTTTGTTGCGATTGTTTTCGGCCTAACTGTGGTCAAGGTATCGGGTGATATTTCAGGTGCTATCGCCGGAGAGGTCGGACGATGAGCACGATTGATCCCAAGAAAAAGACAGCCTTGCAGGCCCTGACACTGGTTGTTGTCATGGGGGCGCTGGCGTGGGCATCAGTGCCGTTTTACGACTGGTTCTGCCGCGTGACTGGATTTGGTGGTGTCACAAACACGGCCGAGGCGGGATCCGATGTGGTGTTGGATCGCACTATTAAAGTACGTTTTGATGCATCGCTTGAACGCGACATGCCATGGGAATTCAAACCCATGCAGCGTCAAATGGAAATCAAGATTGGTGAAACAGGCTTGGCGTTTTATGAGGCCTATAACCCATATGACCGCCCAATCGCTGGATCAGCGTCCTATAATGTAACCCCCTACGAAGCGGGTGCATTTTTCACGAAAATTGACTGTTTCTGCTTTAAAGAGCAGGTTTTGCAACCCGGCGAACGCGTGCAAATGCCTGTCACCTTTTTTGTGGACCCGGAATTGGTAGACGACCGTGATGCGAAATATACCAAAGTCATCACATTGTCGTATACCTTTTATGAAATCGATCTGCCCGAGGAAACAGCGCTTGTTTCACCGGATATAGATGAACTAACGAAACTTAACTAAACCTTCCGACGAGGGATCAAAATGGCGCATGTAAAAAATCACGACTATCACATTTTAAACCCATCGCTCTGGCCACTGCTGGGCGCTGTTGCTGCATTCGTAATGCTTTTTGGCGCAACAGTTGCGATGAAAGGCGAAACAACGATCCTAGGCGGAATGATTACCATTTCTGGTCCTTGGATGGGGCTTATCGGCTTTGTCGGTGTTCTATATGTCATGTTCGGTTGGTGGGCTGACACAGTGACCGAAAACAAAGTGGGCGACCATACACCTGTTGTTTTGATCGGCCTGCGCTATGGTTTTATCCTATTCATCATGTCAGAGGTGATGTTCTTCTCTGCTTGGTTCTGGTCATTCTTTAAACACGCGATGTACCCAATGGGCGAAATGAGCCCTATGGTGGACGGTGTTTGGCCACCTGTAGGCATCGAAACATTTGATCCATGGCACCTACCATTGATCAACACATTGATCCTATTGTGTTCAGGTGCTGCGGCAACATGGGCGCACCACGCGATTGCACACGAAGGCAACCGCAAGGACATGATCAACGGTTTGGCGATTGCTGTTGCACTTGGTCTGATCTTTACAGTGTTCCAGGCGTATGAATATCAGCACGCGGCCTTTGGGTTCTCTGGAAACATCTATGGCGCGAACTTCTTTATGGCGACTGGTTTCCACGGCTTCCACGTGATCGTTGGCACCATCTTCTTGTTCATCTGTATGCTGCGTGCGATGCGCGGTCACTTTAGCCCTGAACAACATTTGGGCTTTGAAGCGGCGGCATGGTACTGGCACTTTGTTGACGTTGTGTGGTTGTTCCTATTCGCAGCTGTCTATGTCTGGGGCGGCTAATCGACCAACATGTTACGCATGTAAATTATGAATGAAAGCGCGCGAAGTCTGACTTCGCGCGTTTCCTACTTGGGGGACAGTGGTGCGGCGCACAATTTTTATTCTGATTATCGGTCTGGCGGGGATTGCAGTCTTGTTATCGCTGGGAACATGGCAAGTCCAACGCCTTGCTTGGAAAGGGGGTATTCTGGCGGAAATTGATGCGAAGATTGCGGGTGCTCCAACCGCACTTCCCCTGTATCCAAATGCCGATGCCCATAAATACCAACCTGTCGAAGTGTCTGGACGCTTCCTTGAAACCCGTATCCGTGTGCTGGTAAGCCAGAAATTGATCGGGGCAGGGTATCGCATTATTCAACCGTTTCAGACCGCGGGCCGTGTTATTCTGGTTGATCGTGGGTTTGTCAAAATTGATCAAACCGAAGATCTGCGAAACGATACGGCAACGGTTCTGGGCAATTTACATTGGCCGGATGAGGTGGATGAATATACCCCCGAAGCTGACCTAACGCGGGACATATGGTTTGCGCGCGACGTCCCAGCATTGGCAAAGGCATTGAACGCTGATCCGATCCTGGTGATCGCACGCGAAATTACCCCCAGCAGTGAAAAAGTTTCACCGATCCCTATTTCCAGCAGTGGTATTCCCAACGATCATCTGCAATATGCAATTACATGGTTTTCGCTTGCCGCTGTTTGGGCAGGGATGAGCGGCCTTTTCCTTTTTGGGACACGCAGAAGAAAGAGTTAAGAGACATGAAATATATCTCAACCCGCGGCAATGCACCGATCCTTAGCTTCGAAGAAGCGATGCTCACGGGCTTGGCACGTGATGGGGGGCTTTATGTTCCAGAAACTGTGCCAACTCTTTCTCATGCCGATATCGCTGCGATGGCGGGCAAATCCTATGAAGAGATCGCGTTTCAGGTCATGCGCCCCTTTGTTGGGGATACCTTCACTGATGCGGAATTCACGGACATCATTGCCAAGGCCTATGCAAATTTTGGCCATTCGGCGCGCGCGCCGATGGTGCAGTTGGATAACAATCATTTCGTGCTGGAACTTTTCCATGGTCCAACCCTTGCGTTCAAAGATTTCGCAATGCAACTGATCGGTCAATTGTTTCAGGTGGCGCTTAACCGTCGTGGGGATCGTGTCACCATCGTGGGCGCAACCAGCGGTGACACAGGCAGCGCCGCGATTGAGGCGTTTCGCGGGCTGGATGCGGTGGATGTGTTCATTCTATACCCACACGGGCGCGTGTCAGAGGTACAGCGTCGCCAAATGACAACACCAACGGAATCGAATGTGCATGCCTTGGCGGTTGATGGCACCTTTGATGATTGCCAATCCCGCCTAAAGGATATGTTCAATGATTTTGAATTCCGCGATGGTGTGAAACTGGCAGGTGTGAATTCAATCAACTGGGCGCGTGTTTTGGCGCAGGTTGTCTATTACTTCTCATCCGCGGTTCAGTTGGGCGCGCCACATCGCAAGATCAGCTTTACCGTGCCAACAGGAAACTTTGGGGATATCTTTGCGGGCTATATTGCCAAACGCATGGGGCTGCCAATTGATCGTTTGGTTGTAGCCACAAACCAAAACGATATTTTGCATCGCTGCCTCAGCACGGGTGAGTACCGCATGGGCGATGTGATCCCATCCATCAGCCCGTCGATGGATATTCAGATCAGTTCAAATTTTGAACGCGCGATGTTTGATGCCTATGATCGGGATGGGGCCGCGATTGCCAATGTGATGAATGAATTGAAAAGCAATGGCGGCTTTGCCCTGTCGCAGGGTGTTATGGACACGTTGCGCGAAAACTTTGACAGTGGCCGCGTAAGCGAGGCAGAAACATCCGCCGAGATCACTCACAGTCTTGCCGCGCATGCCGAGCTTTTGTGTCCGCACAGTGCAATCGGAACACAGGTTGCGGACCGTTTGCGTGATGCGAATACGCCCATGATCACATTGGCCACGGCGCATCCTGCGAAATTCCCAGATGCGGTTCAGGCCGCAACAGGTATTCGCCCCCCTTTACCCCCGCGCATGTCCGACCTATTTGAGCGGGACGAACGCGTGACCCGCGTTGACAACAACCTTGATGCGCTAAAGGCCATTGTAAAAGATCGGATCGCAAATTGAGCATTCAGCACCACACATTGCCCAATGGGTTTCAAATCGTAACCGAGCATATGCCAGGGCTTGAATCCGTGGCGCTTGGGGTTTGGGTGATGGCCGGTGGGCGTAATGAAACACAATCCCAGACGGGGATTGCGCATTTTCTGGAACATATGGCGTTCAAAGGTACCCGCACACGCAGCGCTGTGAACATCGCCGAAGCGATTGAGGACGTGGGTGGATATATCAACGCCTATACCTCGCGCGAGGCGACAGCCTATTACCTGCGCCTGCTGCGCCAAGATGTGCGTTTGGGCGTTGATATTCTGGCCGATATTTTGCGCAACTCTGTCTATGATCCACGCGAGGTTGAGGTTGAGCGTGGCGTAATCCTTCAAGAGATTGGCCAAACCTTGGATACCCCTGATGACATCATTTTTGATTGGCTTCAGGAAACCGCCTATCCCCAACAATCTTTGGGGCGATCAATCCTTGGTCCATCTGATAATGTTGCGCGTTTTGATCGGGATGATCTGATCCAATTTGTGTCGTCACATTACTCACCTGATCGCATGGTTTTTGCCGCGGCAGGTGGGATTGATCACGGTGAACTCTATAAACTGCTGTCTGATGCGTTTGGTGATTTGCCGATCATTCCCGCGGATCAAACGGATGGCGATGCGCAATTCCACAGCGGCGAATTGCGCCGCGAAAAGGAATTAGAACAGGCGCATTTCACACTTGCGCTTGAGGGGCCAAGTTACCGTGACGACGATATTTATACGGCACAGATTTACTCAATCGCGCTTGGGGGCGGGATGTCATCGCGCCTATTCCAAGAGGTGCGTGAAAAACGCGGACTGTGTTATACGATCTTTGCCCAAGCGGGCGCCTATAGCGACACGGGTATGACCACGATTTACGCAGGTACATCGGATGCACAAATCTGGGAATTGGCCAACATCACAATTGATGAGCTGAAGCGCGCGGCAGATACGCTAAGCCAAGCAGAGCTAGACCGCGCGCGCGCGCAAATGAAAGCGGGTCTTTTGATGGGACTAGAAAGCGCATCAAACCGTGCTGAACGTTTGGCCCGTATGGTTCAGATTTGGGGTAAGGTTCCAAACCTAGAGGAAACAGTAGCCCGCATCGACGCTGTGGACTTGGACAAATTGCGCACCTACGCGCAATTGGTTGCAAGCAGTGCCAAGATGGCAACCGCCCTATATGGCCCAATCGCGGCAGCGCCTGATTTATCCGCACTTGAGGCGCGACGAGCAGCATAATGTTTTTCTTTAAGCGCAAAGTATGGATCGACACCGAACGTTTATACCTGCGCGCGCCTGTTCAAACCGACTATCGTCAATGGTCTGAATTGCGCTATGCCTCAAAGGAATTTTTGACCCCTTGGGAACCCACATGGTCACCTGATCATTTGTCACGGAAAGCGTTTTCAAATCGGGTCTATTGGTCACAGAAAAATATCAACGGCGGCACGGCCATTCCACTGTTCATGTTCCGCCGTGAAGATGACAAATTGGTAGGGGCGATTACCTTGGACAATATCCGCCACGGCCCTGCGCAAACGGGGACCATGGGATATTGGATTGGCCACCCCTATGCGCGCCACGGATACATGACAGAAGCCCTGCGTGCGATGGTCCATTATGCCTTTAGCACAATGGATCTAAGCCGAGTTGAAAGCGCCTGTTTACCAGAAAACGTTGCATCGCGCGGGGTTCTGGAAAAATGTGGCTATAAATACGAAGGTGTCGCACAGGCCTATATTCAAATTAATGGCCGTTGGCGGACCCACGTCCTATATGCTGCCTTACGCGCGGATCGGCGTGGGCGGACAACAGTGGGCATGGCATGAATACCTATTTACCAGCGGATCAAAACTTCTACGCGATCGCGTCGGATGCAGGATTGGCGCATCTGCTTTTCCCAGTGGAACCCGGCTATGTCGAAGAGCCCCGTGGCCGCTGGAAGGGCCAAGCAGAATATGTCGCGCGTCCCAAATCGACTGAGGATGTCAGTGCCCTTGTCAAACTGTGCCACACCCACCGCGTGGCGATTATTCCCTATGGTGGTGGCACGGGATTGGTGGGCGGACAGCTTGCTGAAACAGGGGCGGTTCCCCTGATCTTATCCCTTGAAAAGATGACGAAAATTCGCGCCGTTTATCCCGAAGAAAACGTGATGATCGTAGATGCAGGCGCCATTTTGGCCGATATTCAACAGACGGCCGACGATGTGGATCGCCTGTTTCCGCTGTCGCTGGCCTCGGGCGGCAGCGCACGTATTGGCGGGTGTCTTGCCACGAACGCAGGGGGCGTGAATGTCCTGCGCTATGGCAACACGCGGGATCTGTGTTTGGGCCTAGAGGTCGTCATGGCCGACGGCGCAATTTGGAACGGGTTGGGACGTCTGCGCAAGGATAATACAGGCTATGATCTGCGCCATCTGATAATCGGGTCCGAAGGGACATTGGGCATCATCACAGGTGCATCTCTAAAGCTTGCGCCGCGCCCGCGGGATGTGGGTGTGGCCCTGTTCACCGTACCTGATCCAAGTGCTGCCCTGTCCCTTTTGGCGATGACACGCGATGAGGTGGGCGAGGCTGTGTCCGCCTTTGAGTTGATGTCGAAAATGGGGTTCGATTTCCTGTCCGAAACCATGCCAGATGTGCGCCAAGTGGTTGAAGATAAACCAGAATGGATGGTTTTGATCGAACTGGGTATGGGCGGTGCACAATCCGCATCAAACGCGCTTGAACGCCTGTTTAAATTGGGACATGAGGCAGGGTTAGTCAGTGATGGCGTCATCGCACAATCCACACAACAGGCGCAGGATATATGGACGATCCGCGAAACCATTCCCGAGGCAAACCGACGCATCGGATCAATCAGCAGTCATGATATTTCACTGCCCCTTTCGATAATCCCAGAGTTCATAAAGGTGGCCCCAAACCATTTGGAAAAACTGTGCGATATGCGCATCAATTGTTTTGGTCATTTGGGTGATGGGAACCTGCATTATAACGTCTTTCCGCCCAAAGGACGGGATAAGAAAGAGTTCTGGAACCTGCGGGATGAGATTAAGCGCACAGTGCATGATTTGGTCGTCTCGATGGGTGGATCGCATAGTGCGGAACATGGGATTGGGCGCCTAAAGGTGGATGATTTGGAACGTTATAGCGATCCTGCGAAACTGTCGGCGCTTCACGCGATTAAGGGCGCGCTTGATCCCCAAAATATCCTAAATCCTGGGTCTGTATTGCGTCGGTAACACGTCGGTGCGCGACGCGCGATGGGATATGAATGTGTTAGGGATGCTTGGAGTAGGGTAGTTGTCCACGTCCGGTATTATCGAGTCGCCCGCACCATGAAACTTGTGAATGATCATGGCTTTTTGCAAGCCGACCTCGGGAGGTGCGAAAGCGCCTTCCTGAGGGGAGGTCGGCCCTTTGCCAATCTGGGGATTGGCTTGGAATAAAGTATGTTTTGGGCTTCGGTGCCTCGGCCCTGTTTACCGCCCACGGGCGTGTGCTTGATCTTTGGGGTGAAACCTCGCACCTCTATTCATGCACTGAATTCACCAATCTCTTGGCCTTACGCCGCAGGTGGCGTTCATAGATGATGCGGGCGACAATGTGTTCGTATCCCCAATCCAAAATCTGATACAGCCCAGGAATGCGGGCAATGCGCGCCATAAAACGATAGCGGGGCATTTGATCCCATAGGACCAAAAACGCCGCAAGCCCGACATGGATTTTGCCCTCATGCATTACATGCAAAAGGCGCGTTGCGCGATCTTCATCAACGCCCCATTCCGACAAATCCGTTTTGTTTAAATCCACAATTTCAATGGGTAGATCCCGCGCCTTGGCATAAGCATCGTAATGGCACATTTCGGAATTGCAGACGGGACAATCTGCATTATAGAGGGCGCGTGTTTTCATGGCGGTTTCTCCTATCAAACTGCATACTTAATAGGTTGGGCCAAAATGTCATTGGAACTTACGCAAATGTCGCAGTTGGGTTTATGGCCTAGGCGCCAAACGTCCCCATAGGTCATATTCGCCTGCTTCATCCACCTCAACCGTGACAATATCGCCGACATTCAAATCCTGATGTCCTTCGTCAATGAAGAGGTTGCCATCAATTTCAGGGGCATCTGCCATTGTGCGGCAGGTGGCGGCGTCTTGGTCCACCTCATCCACAATCACATCCAGTTTGCGGCCAACCTTGGCCTGTAACTTGGCTTCTGAAATCACTTGGGCCTTGGTCATGAAGCGTTCCCAGCGCTCTTGTTTCACTTCATCTGGCACGTGATCGGGCAAATCGTTTGATCGCGCGCCATCAACATTTTCATACTGAAAACACCCGACGCGATCCAACTGTGCCTCATCCAACCAATCAAGTAGCGTTTCAAATTCTGCCTCGGTTTCGCCGGGATAGCCCACGATAAAGGTCGAACGTAATGTGATTTCGGGGCAGGCCGACCGCCATGCTGCAATTTCATCCAATGTTTTGGCGGCTGCTGCGGGGCGGGCCATACGGCGCAACGTGTCGGGGTGGGCATGTTGGAACGGAATATCCAAATAGGGCAGGATGATCCCATCGGCCATCAACGGGATCAGATCGCGCACATGTGGATAGGGATAAACATAGTGCAGCCGAACCCATGCCCCTAATGATCCCAAATCACGGGCCAAATCGGTGATATGCGCGCGGTGATCGCGGTCCGTGGCATATTTGATATCCAAGCCATAGGCAGATGTATCCTGCGAAATCACCAGCAATTCACGCACACCATTTTCAACCAACTTTTCCGCCTCGCGTATGATCGCGTGGGCAGGGCGGCTTTGTAATTTGCCGCGCATATCGGGGATGATGCAGAATTTACATTTGTGATTACAGCCTTCTGAGATTTTCAAATAGCTGTAATGGCGCGGGGTTAATTTCACACCATTTGCGGGTAGCAAATCAACAAAGGGATCTGGATTTGGCGGCACCGCGGCATGGACCGCATCCAAAACCTGTTCATATTGATGGGGGCCTGTGACGGCCAAAACCTTGGGGTGGTGGCCCGTGATATATTCGGGCTCTGCCCCCAAACAACCTGTGACAATCACCCGTCCGTTTTCATTTAACGCCTCGCCAATGGCCTCAAGGCTTTCTGCCTTGGCGCTGTCCAAAAAACCGCATGTGTTCACGATGACCGCATCCGCCCCAGAATAGTTGGGCGATACGCCGTATCCTTCTGCACGCAGGCGGGTCAAAATGCGTTCGCTGTCCACCAATGCCTTGGGGCAGCCCAATGAAACCATCCCGATGGTGGATTGTTTTGCGCTGCGGCTTTCGGTGATTTTTGCGTTTGCCAGATCGGGGCGGAGGTTTGGTGGATTTGTGCTCATGGCTTCTCTTACCCTGCGCAAGACCGACTGGAAAGATCACATTTCAGCAGAATTTGGCGGAAAAGGGGGCTCGTTTGGTTTTGGTACCAATTTTCCGGCGCTGGGTATAGCTGATCTACAAGGATGAGGGAAATTGATGCGTATTGTTAAATGCGTTACAATAAATCGACAAACTACACGGACTGTCGCAATCCAGCCTCAAAGGGCATGGTCAAGAACGACTATATTCGCATGGGCATTTATTAACGCGAGGTCTATGTCGTAAACTGTACATTCTTGTCGTCGCTAAGTATTGATTTTCTGATATGAAGTTGATTGTCTCTGCGTCAATGGACAGAGGAGATGGCTATGCGCTTTTCCGCGCTTCGCATTCTGAAAGAGGGTTTGACTGGCAACAAGGGGTGGAGTGCGCATTGGCGTGATCCTGATCCCAAGGATGAATATGATGTTGTCATTGTGGGCGGTGGGGGCCATGGCCTGTCCACGGCGTTTTATCTGGCCAAGGAACACGGCATCACCAATGTGGCCGTTCTAGAGCGCGGATACATCGGCGGTGGGAACGTTGGGCGCAATACCACAATCGTGCGGGCAAACTATGGCCTGCCCGGAAATTCCGAATTTTATTCACATTCACTGAAACTGTGGGAACAGTTAGAGGATGAGTTGAATTATAACGTGATGCATTCGCAACGCGGGATCATCAATCTGTTCCATTCCGATGGTCAACGCGATGCCTTTGCCCGTCGTGGCAATGCCATGGTGAACCAAGGGGATGATGCGATCCTGATGAACCGCGATCAGGTGCGCGACATGATCCCCTATCTGAATTTTGACAGCCTGCGTTTCCCAATTTATGGCGGTCTGTATCACCCCCGTGGGGGGACGGCACGCCATGATGCGGTGGCCTGGGGATTTGCACGTGGTGCGGATCAGCGGGGCGTTGATTTGATCCAAAATTGCGAGGTCACAGGCATCAACATTGAAAACGGCAAAGTGCGCGGTGTTGAAACCAGTCGCGGCACAATTCGCGCGAAAAAAATTGCCTTGGCCACGGCGGGCCGTTCAAGCCAGACAGCGGCCATGGCGGGCATGCGCCTGCCGATTGAAAGCCATGTTTTACAGGCCTTTGTGACCGAAGGGATCAAGCCCGTAATTGATCACGTCATTTCATTCGGAATGGGCCATTTTTACATCAGCCAATCGGATAAGGGCGGTTTGGTTTTTGGAGGTGACATTGATTTTTATGCCTCTTACGCATCACGCGGCAACCTGCCCATGATGGAACATGTTATGGAGGCGGGGATGAGCCTGATGCCCATGATCGGCAAGGCCAAGGTTTTGCGGTCATGGGGTGGTATCATGGATATGTCACCCGATGGATCCCCCATCATTGATAAAACAGATATTGATGGGCTCTATCTAAATTGTGGCTGGTGTTATGGCGGGTTTAAGGCCGTGCCTGGATCAGGCTTTAGCTATGCGCATTTGATTGCAACAGATCGTCACCACGAACCTGCGGCGCGCTTCCGTTTGGATCGGTTCCAAACGGGATATGGTTTGATGGACGAAGAGGCCACTGGGTCTCAGCACAACTTACACTAGGAGCGGGTAATGCGTATTCCTTGTCCCATTTGTGGGGAACGTGACAGACGTGAATTTTATTATCAGGGCGATGCACTGGCCCTGAACCGCCCTGATCCTGACGCAGGGGATGTTGTGTGGAATGATTATATTCACAACCGTGACAACTCTGCGGGCGTCACACGTGATTTGTGGCATCACGAAGCAGGTTGTTCAAATTGGTTGGTCGTGACACGCAATACCGTCACGCACGAGGTTTTGGGTGCAGAGCTTGCATCCATGGTAAAAGGAGAGCAGGGATGAGGCTTTCTGATTATGGACAAATTGATCGCGGGAATGCCATCAGCTTCCGTTTTGATGGGAAAACCTATGGCGGGTTTCAGGGCGATACACTGGCCTCGGCGCTTCTGGCAAATGACGTGCGTCTGGTGGCGCGGTCGTTCAAATATCACCGTCCCCGAGGTATCCTGAGTGCGGGGAGTGAAGAGCCAAACGCAATCGTCACTGTCGGTTCAGGTGTGCATCAGGACCCCAATGTGCGCGCAACGGTTCAGGAAATTTATAATGGGTTTGAGGCCAATTCCCAAAACCGTTGGCCCAGCCTGAAGCATGACTTACTTTCTGTAAATGATCTGATGGCGCCGTTTTTGTCGGCGGGTTTTTATTATAAAACCTTTATGTGGCCGCGGGCGTTTTGGGAAAAACTATACGAACCGGTCATTCGTCGTGCCGCAGGTTTGGGTGCGCTGAGTGAAAAACCGAATGAAGATACGTATGAACGCGCCTACGCCCATTGCGATGTTTTGGTGATCGGTGCGGGTCCTGCGGGATTATGGGCCGCCTATCAATTGGCGCAAACAGGATTGGACGTGATCCTTGCGGATGAGGATTTCCGCATGGGCGGCCGCCTGAATAGCGAAGCGGATCAGATCGGCGGCAAACCAGCCGCGGATTGGGCGGCCGATATGGTTGCGCAATTGGATCAAATGGACAATGTGCGCCTGATGACACGCACAACTGTGACGGGCGCTTATGACGGCGGCACCTATGGTGCGGTTGAACGTGTGTCCCATCACATGAATGATCGCGGCGGGGATCGCCCCTTGGAAACCTTTTGGCGTATTCATGCGAAACGCGCGGTCTTGGCGGCGGGTGCGCTGGAACGCACCATTGGTTTTTCAAACAACGACCGCCCGGGGATTATGCAGGCGGGTGCGGCGCGCAGTTATTTGCACCGCTATGGTGTTGCGACTGGGAAACGTGTGGTGGTCTTTGGCAATAACGACAACGCCTTTCGCACGGCACATGATTTGTCTGCTGCGGGGGTTGAGATTGCGGCCTATGTGGATGCGCGTGCGGATGCGACGATTGACGGGGATTTCCCAATTTATCGCGGGACGCAAGTGACGGATACCAAAGGGCGACTGGGCCTATCATCGGTTCAGATTACGGATGGTGGACGCAACCATAACATCGCCGCGGATTGCTTGGCGGTTTCTGGGGGGTGGAACCCAACGGTTCACATGACATGTCACATGAATGGTCGCCCAACATGGGATGAAACCATCGCCAGCTTTGTCCCGACCGCGGGGTCCATTCCAGGGATGTCCGTCGCGGGATCGGCGGCGGGCCATATGTCAACGTCTGCCTGTTTTGAAAGCGCGCAGGATATCGCCGCGCGTGTTGCGGGTGATTTGGGCACAGCCACACCTGCCGATCCGCTACCCACTGCGGAACATGCGGCATATGCGATTGAACCGCTATGGGCTGTTCCGGGTAAGGCGCGGGCGTGGTTGGATTATCAAAACGATGTGACTGTGAAGGATATCAAACAGGCGGCCCAAGAAAACTTCCGCTCTGTCGAACACATGAAACGCTACACCACCCAAGGGATGGCGACGGATCAGGGCAAAAATTCCAACGTGGCGGCGCTGGCTTTGCTGGCCGATGCGACGGGGCGGGGTATTCCCGAAACTGGAACCACCACATTCCGTCCCCCCTATTCCCCCGTTGCGATTGCGGCCATGGGGGGCGAGGCACGCGGCACAGGTTTTGCGCCTGAACGCTTTACCACGTCCCACGCCGTTGCCAAAGATATGGCGGCCCCAATGATCGAAGCGGGCCTGTGGTATCGCCCAAGCTATTTCCCAGAACATGGGGAAACCACATGGCGTCAATCCTGTGATCGCGAAGTCATGATGGTGCGTGAAAATGTCGGTGTCTGTGATGTATCGACCTTGGGCAAAATCGACATTCAGGGCAAGGATGCCGCCAAACTGTTGGATTTCATCTATACCAATATGTTCAGCACACTAAAAGTTGGCCGCGTCCGCTATGGCCTGATGCTGCGCGAAGATGGGCATGTGATGGATGACGGTACAACCGCACGGTTGGGTGAAAACCACTATGTCATGACAACCACAACCGCAGCGGCGGGATTGGTGATGCGGCATCTGGATTTCGTCACCCAATGTTTGCACCCCGAATGGGACGTCAGTTTCATTTCTGTGACCGAACAATGGGCACAATTCGCCGTTGCAGGCCCCAAGGCGCGCGATTTGCTGAGCAATTTTGTTGAGGATGACATCAGCAATGATGCCTTTGGGTTTATGCAATGCGGCGCCATGAACGTCATGGGCGTTCCAGGGCGTTTGTTCCGCATCTCCTTCAGTGGTGAAATGGGGTATGAGGTTGCCGTTCCTGCGCGTTATGGCGAAAGCCTGTTTAGATTGCTGATTGCCAAGGCCAAGGAATTGGGTGGTGGTGCCTATGGGATGGAGGCATTGAACGTGCTGCGCATCGAAAAGGGGTTCATCACACACGCCGAAATTCATGGACGCACCACAGTCTTTGACATCGGGATGGAGCGTATGATCAGCGCGAAAAAGGACTGTATCGGAAAAACGGCGGCGGCCCGTCCAGGCATGGTTGATCCAGATCGCGAACGCTTCGTTGGATTAAAACCTGTTGGAACAGTCAAACAACTGACCGCTGGGGCCCATTTGTTTAATGAGGGCGACGCCGCCACACGCGTGAACGATCAGGGCTATATCACGTCGGTTGGATATTCCCCCACATTGGGTCATTTCATGGGGCTTGGGTTCCTGCGCAATGGTCCAAATCGCATAGGTGAACATGTGAAAATGGTCGACCACCTGCGGGGTGTTGAGGCCGTATGCGAGGTGATTGATCCCGTCGCCTTTGATCCAGAGGGAGGACGTCTTCGTGCTTAAACTCGTCGCAAAATCTCCGGCCGAGGGGCTGGTTCCACTCTCTGTCGGAACGATGGAACTGAATGAAGTTGTCCCTGCGGCTATCACATCCATTGCCTGTTATCAGGGGCATGCGGATGCGCTTTCTGCAGCACTGAAAGAGCATCACGGTATGGCGTTGCCCAAAACGGGACAGGCGACAGGGCGCGCGGGTGCACGTGCGATATGGGCGGGGCCGTCGGTGTTTTTGGTGGGTCCAGAACCACATGCAGACCTATCAAACCACGCCGCAATCGTCGACCAAAGCGACAGTTGGTGCGTTTTGAACCTAAAAGGCGCTGATGTCGAAGCGGTCCTTGCCCGCCTTAGCAGTGTGGACATGCGTTCCAAGGCGATGAAAAAGGGACAGGTTGTGCGTTCCCAACTGCAACATATGAATGCAATTTACCATCGCGTTAGTGATGATAGTTTTGATATCTATGCGTTCCGCTCGATGGCAAAAACCATGGTGCACGATATTGATCGCGCCATGCGATATATTGCGTCGCGGGGATAGGTTCCCTGAATCAAAACGATCGCGCGACACCGCGCGATCGGCGCAATGGTGAAAAATCCGTTTATCCCCCTAGACTTCGCATCGCGCGCCCCTCATATTTTCGCAATGAGCCTGCCACCCGGATTCCTTGATGAACTGCGCACACGTGTGCCCATATCCCAAGTTGTTGGGCGCAAGGTGTCATGGGATATGCGCAAATCAAATCAGGGCAAGGGCGATTATTGGGCACCCTGTCCGTTTCATCAGGAAAAAACCGCATCATTCCACGTGCAGGACGCCAAGGGGTTTTATTATTGCTTTGGCTGTCAGGCCAAAGGGGATGCCATTGGGTTTATCAAAGAAACCGAAAACGTTGGGTTCATGGAGGCGGTTGAAATCCTAGCTGCCGAAGCGGGAATGAGTGTTCCAAAACCTGATCCCAAAATGGTGGAAAAGGCGGATCGGCGCAAAGAGCTGGCCGATGTGATGGATGAAGCCGTACGTTGGTTTCAGATGTCCCTGAACATGGGCGCTGCTGCAGATGCGCGGGCCTATCTGGATCGTCGTGGTTTAAATGGCGAGGCGTTGCAGCAATTTGAAATCGGCTTTGCCCCGAATGATCGTGCGGGCTTGAAATCTGCGCTGATGGGGCGCGGAATATCTGAACAGAAGTTGGTGGATACGGGACTGATCATCAAACCCGATGATGGTGGGACCAGTTATGATCGTTTTCGTGGTCGCATCATGTTTCCCATTCGCGATGCACGCGGACGCTGCGTGGCCTTTGGCGGTCGCGCGATGGATCCGAATGCGCGGGCAAAATATCTGAATTCGCCCGAAACCATTCTGTTTGATAAGGGGCGCAGCCTGTATAATCACGGGCCTGCACGCTCGGCCGTGGGACGGGGTCAGCCCCTTATCGTTGCCGAAGGATACATGGACGTGATCGCATTGGTGCGCGCTGGATTTGAAGGGGCGGTTGCGCCACTGGGCACTGCGATTACCGAAAATCAATTGGCGATGATGTGGCAAATCACCCCTGAACCCATCATCGCGCTGGACGGGGATAAGGCGGGATTGCGCGCAGCCTATCGTTTGATTGATTTGGCGATGCCACTGCTACAAACGGGCCGCGCCTTGCGGTTTGCCCTAATGCCAGAAGGGCAGGACCCCGATGATCTGTTGCGCGCCAAAGGGGCAGGTGCCGTGCAGGCTATCTTGGACAATGCGATGCCACTGGTTGAATTGCTGTGGCGGCGCGAAACCGAGGGCCAAACCTTTGACAGTCCTGATCGGAAGGCCGCGTTGGATAAACGTTTGCGCGGGTCGACCAGCCAAATTCAGGATCAAAACCTGCGTTCACATTATGACCAAGCGATCAAAGATTTGCGTTGGGATTTTTTCCGTGCGGCGCGGTCCTTTAAATCTGGGTCCACGCGCAATATCCCTCAGCAAGCGGGTGCATCGACCAAGGGATCTGTTTTGGCCGCAGGCGAAGGGGACGTGGCACTATTTCTGCGCGAGGCGGTGATTTTGGCCATCCTTATTCGGTATCCAGAATTGGTGTACGAATATTTGGATGAACTGGCGATGTTGGATTTTGAACATGGGGATCACCCCGCGATGTTGCGGATTTTGATGCGTCACTGTCAGGATGTGGTCTTTGATCCATCTGTGGTCCTATCCGAAAATTTGGGGGCCGATCCATTTGAAAAATTTATGACCCTTGGCCACCTAAAGGTGGTGCCATGTTTGCGTCGATCGGGCGATATCGAAATGGCGCGTCTGACATTGAAAGAGGAACTGGGTAAATTGGGCGCCCATCGCGGGTTGGAAGCCGAACTTCAGGAAAGTTCGCAAATGCCCGAAGATGGCCTGGATGAATGGGTATTACACCGTCTGGGACAGGCGGCAGACGCCGCAAATCGCGCACAACGCGCGGACCAAGACGATCAAACGCAATATGACGTCGCAGACAATGGTGCACGAATCAGCCGTGATGAGCGCAATAAATTGGACGACCTGATCGGAGCAATCCGATTTCAAAAAACAAAAAAATGAAGAATTGGTAAAGATTCGTCAAAGAAATAGGGCTAAGAGGGTGTCCGAATCACGACAAATCGTTATTGATTCTATAAACCGAATCGCTCTGCCCAAGTTAGGAGACCTATATGGCCGCTTCTGAGAACGAAGATCGCAAAACGGATGATCAAGAAACCGAGGTTTCCCTTGATATGAGCCAAGCGCAAATTAAGCGCATGATCGCCGAGGCGCGTGAACGGGGTTACATCACATACGATCAGTTGAACACTGTTTTGCCACCAGATCAGGTGTCTTCTGAACAGATCGAGGATGTGATGTCGATGCTGTCGGAAATGGGCATCAACATTATCGAAGACGATGAAGTCGAGGACGAGGATCGCGGCCCAACCGATTTGGTCACAACAGGCACCAAAGATGTTGCTGTTTCCACGGGTGAAACAGAAAAGCTGGATCGCACCGACGACCCTGTGCGCATGTATTTGCGCGAAATGGGATCTGTTGAACTTCTTAGCCGTGAAGGTGAGATTGCCATTGCCAAGCGGATCGAGGCCGGGCGCAATACAATGATCCTGGGCCTCTGCGAAAGCCCATTGACGTTCCAAGCGATCACAATCTGGCGCGAAGAATTGTTGAACGAAGACATTTTGCTGCGCGATGTGATCGACCTTGAGGCGACATTTGGTAATCAAATGGACGAAGATGGCGTTGAACCCGTGATTGACAGCACAGGTGCAGCGCCCGCCGCAGCCAACAAAACAGACGAACCCGAATACGACGCAGACGGCAATCCGATTGCAAAAGACGATGATGATGACGACGATGAACAGTCAAACATGTCATTGGCCGCAATGGAAGCAGCACTAAAACCCAAGGTTTTGGAAACGCTGGAACGCATCGCCATTGATTATGAGCGTTTGTCTGAAATGCAAGACATCCGTATTTCCGCGACCTTGAATGAAGGTGCCGCGATGACGGATAAAGAAGAAGCGACATATCAAGCGTTACGCTCTGAAATTGTGGATTTGGTGAACGAATTGCACCTGCACAACAACCGGATCGAGGCGTTGATTGATCAGCTTTACGGTATCAACCGTCGGATCATGCAAATCGACAGTGCCATGGTAAAATTGGCCGACCAAGCACGCATCAACCGCCGCGAGTTTATCGAAGAATACCGTGGACGTGAATTGGACCCCAGCTGGTTGGATGATATGGCCGAGAAAACGGGCCGTGGCTGGCAGATGTTTATCGAACGCTCGCGCGAAAAGGCCGAGGATTTACGCTCTGACATGGCGCAGGTTGGTCAGTATGTGGGGTTGGACATTTCTGAATTCCGCCGCATCGTATCCCAAGTGCAAAAAGGTGAAAAAGAAGCGCGTCAGGCCAAGAAAGAAATGGTCGAGGCGAACCTGCGTCTTGTGATCTCGATTGCCAAAAAATATACAAACCGCGGTCTACAGTTCTTGGATTTGATCCAAGAGGGGAACATCGGTCTGATGAAGGCGGTCGATAAATTTGAATATCGCCGCGGCTATAAATTCTCAACCTATGCGACATGGTGGATCCGTCAGGCGATCACGCGATCCATCGCGGATCAGGCGCGTACAATTCGTATTCCTGTGCACATGATCGAAACGATCAACAAATTGGTCCGCACAGGACGTCAGATGCTGCACGAAATTGGTCGTGAGCCGACACCAGAGGAATTGGCAGAAAAACTGCAAATGCCGCTGGAAAAAGTGCGCAAGGTTATGAAAATCGCGAAAGAGCCGATTTCATTGGAAACACCGATTGGCGACGAAGAAGATAGCCAATTGGGTGATTTCATCGAAGATAAGAACGCAATCCTGCCATTGGACAGCGCGATCCAAGAAAACCTAAAGGAAACCACAACGCGCGTCCTGTCATCGCTAACCCCACGGGAAGAACGCGTTTTGCGTATGCGTTTCGGGATTGGCATGAACACCGACCACACATTGGAAGAAGTGGGTCAACAGTTCAGCGTGACACGCGAACGTATCCGCCAGATCGAGGCGAAAGCGCTGCGCAAGCTGAAACACCCCAGCAGATCGCGCAAATTGCGATCCTTCTTAGATCAATAAATTTGACCAGGGCATCCAAATTTGGGTGCCTTTTATTTCGTGATTGCAAACAATGATGCAGACCAACTTTACAATCCAAACAAAGGGTCAGGGTCTCTATGAATTTACGGATCAGGTGACATCTTGGGTACGGGGGTCTGGTGTCCTGACCCTTTTCATCCAACACACGTCAGCCAGCATTTTGGTTCAGGAAAACGCAGACCCCGAGGTCTGCTCAGATTTAACCAACTACTTTAGCAGGTTGGTTCCACCTGCAAATGATCCCACGATGCACTACCTCACCCACCGCTATGAAGGGGATGATGATATGCCTGCGCATATTAAGGCGGCGATGTTACCCGTCTCTATTCAGATCCCTGTTATGGAAGGGCGGCTGGCATTGGGGACATGGCAGGGAATATATCTGTTTGAACACCGTGATGCGCCGCACCACCGTCGCGTGATCGCAACCCTTGGCTAGGTCGTGGGCCTGTATCTGTTTCTAAATCTAGCGGCTGAAATTCGGGTCTACCCAAATACTAGCGGATATCCTATAGTGGCAGTGGATAAGTTTATGTGATGACCCCTGTGTGGTGTCAAAACGTATAAAGATTACGAAAGGTGCAGGCATGCGTTGTCCGTTTTGTGGGAATATCGACACTCAGGTCAAGGATTCACGTCCAGCTGAGGATCACGTTTCAATCCGTCGTCGTCGATTTTGTTCTGCCTGCGGGGGGCGTTTCACCACCTACGAACGCGTGCAATTGCGCGACTTGGTCGTAATCAAATCAAATGGCCGTCGCGAGGATTTTGAACGCGAGAAATTAGAACGCTCTATTCGCATCGCACTCCAAAAACGCCCTGTTGAACATGAACGCATGGAACAGATGATTTCTGGGATTGTGCGGCGTTTGGAAAGCATGGGTGAAACCGATATTCAGTCCAAAATGATCGGCGAAATCGTGATGGAGGCCTTAGCCCGCATTGATACGGTCGCCTATGTGCGTTTTGCCTCTGTGTACAAAAACTTCCAAGAGGCGGATGATTTCGACAAATTCGTTTCGGAACTGCGTCCTAAAACAGCAGAAGAAGAATAGTCGATGTCCCACGAACGGTTCATGGCGCACGCGCTTGCCCTTGGGCAGCGTGGGCTTGGGCGCGTCTGGCCCAATCCCGCTGTGGGATGCGTGATTGTTCAAGAGGGTCGAATTGTTGGGCGCGGGTTTACGCAACCGGGCGGGCGCCCTCATGCCGAAACAATGGCGCTGGCACAGGCGGGGGATGCCGCACGCGGTGCAACGGTTTACGTAACATTGGAACCCTGTTCGCATCATGGGCAAACCCCGCCTTGTGCGCAGGCCCTTATTGATGCGGGTGTTGCACATGTGGTGGGTGCGATTCAGGACAGCGATCCGCGTGTGAGCGGCGCAGGATTTGACATGCTACGCGCCGCAGGGATCAAGGTGACAACGGGTGTTTGCGCCGAAATGGCGGCAGAGGATCACGCGGGATTTTTCGCAAAAACCATTCTAGGGCGCCCATTCCTGACGCTAAAGCTTGCAAATAGTTTTGATGGACGCATCGCCACGGCCAGCGGGGACAGCCAATGGATCACAGGCCCACAGGCGCGGCGATTGGTGCATGGCATGCGGGCCAATCATGATGCGGTTTTGGTAGGGGCGGGCACAGCGCGTGCGGATGATCCCATGTTAACCGTGCGGGGCATGGGCGTATCACATCAACCTGTTCGCGTTGTCATGTCTCGCAAGTTGGATTTGCCAACCGACAGCGCCCTTGCAAATTCGATCCGAGAGGCGCCGCTGTGGCTGTGCCACAGTGATGAGGTGCCCGTTGATCGCATACGCGCATGGCAGGATCGCGGGGCTACTCTGATCGAATGCGCCGTTGAAAACGGGCGGATTGCGATTTTTGATTTGATGCAGAAACTGGCAGAACGCGGTCTGACCCGTATCTTTTGTGAAGGGGGCGGAACGCTGGCGGCGTCCCTGTTATTAGCTGATGTCGTGGACCATTTGGTTGGGTTTCAGGCAGGTGTCGTTATTGGCGCTGAAGGGCAACCGTCAATTGGCGCACTAGGATTTGGTAAGTTATCTGAGGCGCCAGAATACGAGCTCAAATCATTACAAACTGTTGGAGGTGATATTCTTCATACGTGGTCGAAAGTTCACAAATGAATCAAATGCCAACAGTCAATATCAATGTCTGTTCTATTGATCGAAGGTTTTCTTCGATGCAAATTTCTATTACTATACGTAATTAAATTTTGGCTGCTTTTCTAAAAGATCGGGTTGTGAATTTGGCTGGTATTGCTTTGAACGAAGATGATCAAGAAAAATTATATCCACTATTTGTTTTGATAATTTTACAAGGCGTGATTTCTGCTTCTAGCATGGTTGTAGAAATCGTGGCTGGCAGAATGATTGCTCCATATGTGGGAATGAGTTTGTATACATGGACCGCAATCATCGCAGTTGTTCTTGCCGGGTTTTCAATTGGAAATTGGATTGGCGGCAAAATAGCCACTTCAAAAATTACGACTGCACTGAGAGTTTCGGGCGGAGTTATGATGTTCGCTGCGATGTCCACGGCGTGCGCAGGATTGCTGCTCAGACTTTTGGCTACTCCCATTATTTCAAATACATCTGAACCTTTAGTAGCAATTTCACTCATAACCATAGGCGCTTTTTTTCTTCCGTCAGTTCTTGCTGGAATACCTGCGCCAATCTTGACAGTAGCTGCCATGCGTGGTCGCTCTAATTCAGAATATGCGCTGGGTTTAATGTATTCTGTAGGCGCATTTGGTGCGATAATTGGAACTGTAGCCGCTGGTTTTGTACTTATTCCACATTTTGGCTCAACCTCTACACTCATTTTAGTATCAGTTGTTTACATCGCCTCTAGCATTTTGTGTTTTTGGTTGGGTAAGGGTCGAATGCACCAATTAATCTTCACCTTATCGGGTGCTGCTATATTATTTTTGACTAGTCTGCATGTACTTGATCAACCCCAGGTTTGTGATCATGAAAGTGAATACTTTTGTATTCGTGTTGTAGATTTGGACCCTTTAATACCTGGTGAAACAAAATTAATGGTGATTGATCATCTTGCACATGGGATAAGCAATTTGAAAAATCCACGTGTCATGTATACCCCTCACGCTGCATTGCTTGATGGTTTGGCGCGAGAAAGAATGAAATCCAAAAGCACCTTCAATTCTTTTCACATTGGTGGGGGAACCTACTCTATACCGAGAGCGTGGTATGATCGAGGGTTTAGTAACATCACCGTAGCTGAAATCGATCCCGTAGTCACCGAAGTTGCAGCAGACAATTTTTGGCTTAATCGGGAATCGATACGTATCGAGCATGAAGATGCGCGTTTGCTGCTTCAGCGGGAAAACATAAAATATGATGTGATAATTGGTGATGCCTTCACTGATATAGCGGTGCCTGAACATCTTATAACCGTAGAATTTTTTGACTTGGTAAATCGAAGATTGATGACAGATGGTGTTTTCTTGATGAATTTCATGGATAATGTTGAGCGATTGGATGCATTCTCCGCCGTCGTTGTTAGTCTTCAATCGGTCTTTAAAAATGTGGAAGTTTGGACAGAGGCGAGTTCACCGCAAAAAGGAGAACGCAGAGTCTTTGTATTTTTGGCATCCAACAAAAAAAGTGATTTCAATTCAATCCGATTAAGAGTTCCGGAATACACTCGATTTAGTGTATTGGATGACACATTCATCACTTCAATAATTGAGCGTAAAAGCCCAAGGCTATTAACAGATGATCATGCGCCACTTGCTTATCTGATGGGATTTGATCCTATCTTGAATTAAGCGAATGATTTATGTCTTTTGTCTGAGTAACATTCGGTTTCATCAAGTACGGTATAAATGCGTGGATAATATCATATTTACGAAAACAGAACTACTCGATTTTATCTTAGTTGAACTAGGTGACCTAGACATCGGCCACTGATAATGGCACAAACTCAGTTATTTACCGCGTAGGTCGACTAATCACCGAAGGAGAGTTTGGGAAACATGTTTACTGGTATCATCACCGATGTTGGCGTTGTCGTAGAAACCGAACAACGCGGTGATTTGCGCGCGCGGATCAAAACGGCCTATGACACGTCTGGAATTGATATCGGTGCATCAATTGCCTGCGATGGTGTGTGTCTGACAGCCATTGATTTGGGCCCAGACTGGTTTGATGTTGATATCAGTGCCGAAACGCTTTCAAAAACCAACATTGGTGGTGCAGATGGCTGGCCTGTTGGGAAACGTTTGAACCTAGAACGTGCGTTGAAAGTGGGCGATGAATTGGGTGGACATATCGTTTCAGGTCACGTGGACGGTGTCGCGGAACTGATTGAAATGCGCGACGAAGGCGACAGCACCCGTTTGATGATTATGGCGCCAGATGCCCTTGCACGATTTATCGCGCCCAAAGGTTCAGTTGCCCTAAACGGCACATCATTGACAGTAAATGATGTTGAAAAACAGACATTTGGGATTAACCTGGTTCCGCACACAAAAACTGTTACCACATGGGGCGACATGCGGGTTGGCGATGCGATCAACCTAGAGATTGATACACTTGCCCGATATGTTGCGCGTTTGGCCGATTATCAGGGTTAGGCGTGCACAAACCCTTCGATCAACTGTTTTAGGCCGATACGCGCCCCTAAAAAGATCGCAGCAAACGTCACAGGGCCAGAATAGGCAAGAAGGCTAAAGGCGGTGATGCCTTGGCCAACAGAACAGCCAAAGGCCAAAATTGCGCCAACGCCCATGATGGCGGCGCCTATGATTTGGCGGCGCAATTCGCGGGGGTCTTCGCAGGCCTCCCAGCGGAAATGGCCCTTTACCATTGATCCCAAAAACGCACCTGCCAGCACGCCCGCAACCGATCCAATAGCGAAATTTAATCCCAACGCGCTGCCGTTCATGGCATAAACGATGGTATCACCCACAGGGGCAACAAAGGTATGCGAACGAATGTCGGGGCTTGCAAATCCATTGTCGGCAATCCATTGCGTGCCTGCCCAACCACTGGCTATTGCAATGCCAACGACGATTGACCAAAAAATGGCCTTGTGTTTGCGGTGAAAATCATCGCCTGTGAAAGTAATAATGGTGATAATGACGGCAATCGCCATCCCAATCACAGGCGCGCTGACGGGCAGTCCATCCGCCAACAAATACGCAATGCTTGGCACCGCCTGATCCGTGATTTCATTGACGGGAAAGATCATGACGCGCACCGCTGCAAGGGGGCCTGACATCACAACGAAGGCAGAGATACCCGCCACCAAAACAATGACAAAGGAGCGCAAATCACCCCCACCCAAACGTGCAAGCGCGCCGTAGCCGCAATTTCCACTGAGCGCCATACCGTATCCAAACATGACACCACCTATTATCGAATAAAGGGGATTCCAGTGCATTGTCAGATAACCAGTGCGTGCTGGATCAAACACCTCCGTACCCATCATTGCAAAGACCGCAAACATCGCAACACCGATGCTAAGACCCCACATCCGTAAGCGCGTCTGACTATTGGCATATAAATAATCTTCGATTGCACCCAATGTGCAAAAACGACCCATGCGCGCGGCAAGTCCAAGGAGTATTCCTCCCATTCCACCGATTAACGCAGCCATTTGACCTTCGTTTAGAAGTTCAAACATGACCAATATCCCTATTTTTTGATTTAGCGTATGATGATCAGAGGAACTGAGTCAACAAATATGGCTTGTTATTAGGTGTTTACGTCTTTGCAGAATAGATCATAGACGACTTCCAAAACGCGTTTTGGTTTGTCGTCTGCTAATCGGTAATAGATGGTTTTGCCATCACGGCGTGGAACAACCAGTCCCTCAAGACGAAGGCGCGAAAGTTGCTGGGAAACCGCCGCCTGACGCGCTGCTATTAAATCCTCAAGCTCGGTCACAGATTTTTCACCCGAGACAAGGTGACACAAAATCATTAATCGACCTTCATGACTGATCGCTTTCAGGAAACCAGATGCCGTCGTGGCCTTGTTTACAATCGCATCGATTTCTTCATCGGACATATCATCCGTTAGTACTGGTAGTGTCATCACAACGGCCCTTTCTTTTGCAAATATACGAATATTTGCAAAAAAAGCAATTCATGCTTTTGTGGTATAGGAATTAAAACGCGATGTCATCCTCGATTGCGTCGATACCATCTTGGGCGCAAACTTCGTCCAACTCTGGGCCTGGGGCGCCCGAAACACCGATCCCCGCAACGATACTGCCTTCACCGGAATAGACCACCAATCCCCCACCAAGTGGGAGTGCATGATCCAACAGGCGTATGGCTGATGCATCGCTTCCTGCTTTGGTTTGTTCTGCAAGTGCGCTTGTTGATGTGCGAAAACTAACCGCGGTCCATGCCTTGCGGCGGGATGTGTCATACACATGCAAACCCGCGTAGCGGTTTTTCAGATAGGCCTGTGGTTGACCAAAGCGGTCAACAACCGTGACACCAACTTGAAATCCACGTTCTTCGCAAGACACCATTGCCTGCTGCGCCATTGTTAATGCCAATTCTGGTGTTAATGTTTGGAAATCAACATATGCGTCCTCTGCCGCAGCGGTTGACGCAGCTATCGCTAAAATTGTCAGAAGTTTCTTCATCGACCTGTCGCCTTAAATTCGGTTTCGCGTTCCAAAATCATTTCTAACACGCCCCAAAAAAAATCTTCGCTCATGTATCCTTCCATGCGCGTGAGTTCACGCTCTCCATCCGTGATGATAAACGTGGGGGTGAAGACCACAGCGGCGGCAATTTCAGGGGTGCTATCAACGTTTGTTATGTCCACCATGCGAATCGGGGCAAACATCCCCACATCCGTTTTGGGGTAGATGGGACCAATTTCCTCTTTCCAGCGCTCGCAGTAATGGCATCCCTGCTGTTCGACCATAATTAATTCATACGCAGCGCTTGCCTGCGCTGTGGCGATCATGACCGCAGTCACGGTAGTTTGAATCAGTTTCCGCATGGGTTTTGCCTAATTGACGAAAGTATATTCATGAAACATAATATGTTCATACCACCTTTACAAGGAATCGAACTATGTTGGACGTATCATTTTGGAGTGCGTTTGTCGGCGGTCTGGTTGTTTTTTTCTCGCCCTGCATCCTGCCCATCGTCCCATTTTACCTAAGTTACATGGCGGGAACGGGGATAAACGTTATGTCAGATGATGGTGAATTGCCCCGCGGAGTTCAGAGCAAAGCGGTTCTATCATCCGTGATGTTTTCAATGGGTATTATCACAGTTTTTGTCTTGTTGGGGGCTGCCGCATTTTCAATTTCGCAGAGTTTCCGCACCTATCAGGATGAATTCAGATACGTCGCTGCTGCGATTATCCTACTGATTGGGATGCATTTCCTTGGCGTGATCCGCATCGGATTTTTGAATCGTCAATTTCAGGTGCAGGCAGGGAATACAAACAACATGTCCGTGATGGGATCCTATGTTGTTGGGCTAGCCTTTGCTGCAGGGTGGACGCCCTGTGTCGGTGGCGTGTTGACGGCCGTTGTCATGACCGCATCGTTTGAAGACACGGCCTATGAGGGCATCGGATTGCTGTTTGTGTTTGGTTTGGGTTTGACGCTGCCATTCATTGTGGCCGCGTTTTTCATCAAACCGTTCCTTAGATTTGCGCGCAAATTCCGTAGGTATCTGGGGGCGGTTGAAAAATTAATGGGACTGCTGATGGTCGGGTTTGCTATCCTACTTATCACCAATTCGATCAATGGGATCGCCAACTGGATGATTGAAACATTTCCAGTCTTTTTATACATTTAGGGAGGATTAAATTATGCGCTTTTTATTCACACTGCTGACCGCTGTGTTTTTGGGAAACATGGTTGCGGCGGCTACTGTCGGGGACGATGGATTGCACATTCAGCCTTGGATACGTGACACCTTTAAAGATCTTCAGGAAGATTTGGCTGAAGCGAACGCAGAAGGCAAGCGTTTGGCAATCTTCTTTGAACAACGTGGCTGTATCTATTGCACCAAGATGCACGAAAGCGTATATCCAGATCCAGAGCTGTCAGATTACATCGACGAAAACTTTTTTGTGATCCAACTTAACCTGCATGGTGATCTAGAGGTTGTCGACTTTGACGGTGATACGTTGACGGAAAAACACATCGCACGCAAATGGGGGATTCTTTTCACCCCAAGCGTGATTTTTCTACCAGAAGAGGTGGAAGAGGGAAAAACAGCGATCCAATCGGCCGTTGCAATGATGCCTGGAGCCTTTGGTCGTGGAACCACATTGGATATGTTCACGTGGGTCAATGAAAAGCGTTATGCAATTGATTCTGATGAGGATTTTCAACGGTATCATGCGCGCCGTATTAACGAACGACGTGCCGCGAAAGAATAAATCTATCTATAAAAATTCAGAAATGTGAATTTGTTGTTGCATTGTGGAGGCGTTGTGAACTACGGTATACACAACTATCGTAGTCGACAATATGATGGTCATGGGAGGAAATATGAAGCTAACAACGATAACATTCGTAGCAGGCGCAACGATTGCGTCCATTGCTACAGCAGATACTGTCGCTCCAGGAGACGTAAAGTTTGATGAGTATGGAGCGGTTGCTGCATCGCTTACTGGTGTCGCAGGGGACCCAGCCAACGGGCGTAAGGTATTTATGAACCGTAAGAAGGGTAACTGCCTTGCGTGTCATGTGAATGACGACATGAGTGAGCAGTCATTCCATGGTGAGGTGGGCCCGGAACTAAATGGCGTTGGAGATCGCTGGGAAACTGCGGAATTGCGTGGGATTGTCGCCAACGCGAAGATGATGTTCGATGGAACAATTATGCCAGGGTTTTACAAAGATGCGGGCTTCAACCGAACACTGAAAAAATTTGCCGGAAAGTCAATTTTGACGGCGCAAGAAGTGGAAGATGTCGTTGCGTACATCTCCACACTAAAAGAGTAATACGAGCTTCGTCTCGGGAGTAGGAGAGAAAGATGACTTTCACAAGACGTGAAACATTGGCAGTTGGTGGCGCAGCGCTTGCTGTTGCTGCATTGCCTGCAAAATTAATGGCTTCTACCTCTGACTTGATTGCAGGGGTGACTGGCGGCGCAGCAGCGTCAGCAGATGGTATCGAACTGACGGCACCTGAAATTGCGGAAAATGGGAACACAGTGCCAGTTGCGGTGAGCGCGCCGGGCGCTGTTGCGATCACAATGCTTGCTGGTGGAAATCCGACGCCTGGGGTTGCAAAGTTCACATTTGGGCCTGGCTCAGCTGAGCAAAGCGCATCGACGCGCATCCGTCTAGCGGGGACGCAAGATGTGATTGCGATTGCGGAAATGGCGGATGGTTCGTTTGCGGCAGTGCATAAAACAGTAAAAGTAACAATTGGCGGCTGTGGCGGCTAAGGTCTAGGAGATAAAAAATGGCAAAAGGTGTAAAACCCCGCGTTAAGGTGCCCAAAAGCGCATCAGCTGGTGAGGCGATTACGATTAAGACCCTGATCAGTCACAAAATGGAGAGCGGCCGTCGTAAAGACTCGGATGGCAATACGATCCCTCGCTCCATCATCAACCGTTTCACGTGTGCATTTAATGGTACGTCTATTTTAGATGTAACTCTCGAACCTGCAATCTCTACGAACCCTTACTTTCAGTTTGAGGCGGTGGTACCAGAGGCGGGAGAGTTCCATTTCACTTGGTACGATGACGATGGGTCAGTGTATGAAACAAAAAAGGCTGTAAAGGTCGCATAAGAAGTCTTTGCCCCTGCTCTAATGAGTAGGGGATGACTTTAGGGAGGAAAAAGAATGAAATATAATTCTATTACTGCGATTGTTGCGGGACTTGTAGTAGTGTCAACTAGCGCATTTGCTGGAGAAGATTCAGTGCTAACGATCGAGGGTCAGGAGTTTATTACGCAGGCTGCTGCACCCGCACACATGGAAAATGTGGATACAATTTACTCTGGTTGGGTATTCCGTACAGATGAAACGCAAGCGCTAGAAATGGATGACTTTGACAATCCATCTTTCGTTTTCGTTGAGCAAGCTGAAGAATTGTTCGAGACCGTTGATGGAAGCGCCGGAAAAGCTTGTGTGTCTTGCCATGAATCTCCTGAAGCATTTGCGGGTCTGCGTGCGAAGATGCCACGCGTGAATGATGCTGGAGAATTAGAGACACTTCCAGAGCTCATCAACGGGTGTCGTACAGAGCGCATGGGTGCCGAGGCATGGAAATGGTCTGGTGGCCAAATGTCCGGCATGTTGGCATTGGTCGGTCTTCAATCTAGAGGTGACATAGTAGATGTCGCTATTGATGGTGCTGCTGCGCCATTCTTTGAGAAGGGCAAAGAACTGTATTACACTCGCGTTGGTCAGTTGGACATGTCATGCGCAAACTGCCACGAAGATAACTACGGCAACATGATCCGTGCGGACCACTTGTCGCAGGGCCAAATTAATGGCTTCCCGACATACCGCTTGAAAAATACTAAGCTCAACACGATCCACGGTCGTTTCAAGGGCTGCATGAAGAATATTCGTGCAACACCGTTCAAAGAAGGTGGTGAAGAGTTCAAAGCGCTTGAACTTTACGTAGCATCTCGTGCGAACGGTTTGATGGTTGAGACACCTTCAGTACGTAACTAATTGGATGACCCCGTGGCCACATGCTACGGGGTTTTCTTTAAGCTAATTCATTCAAATATGCGCATATGTCGCATCGGATAGGAAAAACAACATGATCTCTCGTCGCGATTTTCTTCAAGTCAGCATGGCTGCATCTGCCCTTTATGGGGCGTCAGGATTTGGAAATTGGGGCCGCTTGGCCGCGCAACAGCGTCTGACGCAGGATGATTTGTTGAATTTTGACACATTTGGAAATGTGACGCTGATCCATGTGACAGACATCCACGCGCAGATGAAGCCAATCTATTTCCGTGAACCCGAAATCAACCTTGGCGTTGGTGAGGCTCGGGGGCAGATGCCACACATCACAGGTGCGGATTTCCGTCGTGCCTATGGAATTGCTGATGGGTCTCCCTCTCATTATGCACTGACATATAACGACTTTTCTGCACTTGCAGGCACCTATGGCCGTGTCGGTGGCCTAGATCGTGTCGCAACAGTCATCAATGCGATTCGTGCGGATCGCCCTGATGCGCTGTTGCTTGATGGTGGTGACACATGGCACGGGTCCTACACATGTTATCACACAGAAGGCCAAGATATGGTCAATGTGATGAATGCATTGAACCCCGATGCCATGACGTTCCACTGGGAATTCACACTGGGATCAGAACGCGTTCAAGAGATTGTTGAAAACCTCCCCTTTGCGGCTCTTGGGCAAAACATTTTTGATGCCGAGTGGGACGAGCCAACTGATTTGTTCCCCCCATATAAAATGTTTGAACGCGGCGGCACAAAGATTGCTGTGATCGGTCAGGCCTTCCCATACATGCCAATCGCAAACCCAGGCTGGATGTTCCCTGAATACAGCTTTGGTATCCGTGATGAACGGATGCAAGAAATGGTGGACGAAGTCCGTGATATGGGCGCAGAAGTCGTTGTTGTTCTTTCGCACAATGGATTTGACGTAGACAAGAAAATGGCAAGCCGCGTATCAGGCATTGACGTGATTTTGTCAGGCCACACGCATGATGCATTGCCAGAACCTGTTTTGGTGAACGAAACGATCATCGTTGCATCGGGTTCTAATGGCAAATTCGTCAGCCGCGTTGATTTGGATGTTCGTGATGGACGTATGATGGGGTTCAAACATAAATTGATCCCAATTTTCTCGGATGTCATCACACCTGATGCACAGGTTGCTGCATTGATTGACGAACAACGCGCGCCCTATATCAATGAATTAACAGAGGTGATCGGACAATCCGAAAGCCTGCTTTACCGCCGCGGCAACTTTAACGGATCATGGGATGATTTGATCTGTCAGGCGCTGATCGAAGAACGTGAGGCAGATATCGCAATGTCACCAGGTGTGCGTTGGGGGCCATCGATCCTGCCCGGTCAGGATATCACACGTGAAGATATCTGGAACGTCACATCCATGACATACGGCAAGGCTTATCGTACCGAAATGACAGGTGAATTTATTCACGTCATCCTTGAGGACGTGGCAGACAACCTGTTCAATGTTGATCCTTATTACCAACAGGGCGGCGATATGGTCCGTATCGGTGGCATGGGATATCGCATCGATATCAATCAGCCACAGGGCAGCCGCATTTCTGAACTTACCCTGCTGAAGACAGGGGAACGAATTGATCCTGCGAAAAACTATGTTGTCGCGGGATGGGCATCTGTGAACGAAGGTACAGAAGGTCCACAAATCTGGGATGTCGTCGAAGATTACATCCGCAAGCAGGGCACAGTGTCTGTTGCCCCGAACAATAGCGTTAAGGTTGTTGGCACGTAACCGTGCCACGATTTAATTTCATTAGAGGAGCAAGTAGACGAATGACAGTCGGCTTCACAGATAAAAAGGCATCGCGCCGCCAGTTTTTGGCGGGTGCCGCCGCTGCGGGTGCAGGCACCGTCGCAGCATCGGCAGCGTCAGCAACAGGTGGCGATCCCCTAATCACAGAAATCCAAGAATGGGCACAGGCAACAGGCGACGGTGTTGATGCAACACCTTACGGCATGCCAATCCGTTTTGAAGGCGACGTTGTGCGCCGGAATGTTGAATGGCTGACGGCGGATACCATCAGTTCGATCAACTTTACACCGATCCACGCGCTGGACGGAACAATCACACCACAGGGGTGTGCATTTGAACGTCACCACTCTGGTGCGATTGAATTGGCCAAAGAAGATTACCGTTTGATGATCAACGGTCTTGTTGATCAACCATTGGTTTTCACATACGAAGATCTGGAACGTTTCCCACGTGAAAATCATGTGTATTTCTGCGAATGTGCGGCGAACACAGGTATGGAATGGGCTGGTGCGCAGTTGAACGGTGTTCAGTTCACGCATGGTATGATCCACAACATGGAATACACAGGTATCCCGCTACGCACGCTATTGAACGAAGCAGGCGTTAAAACAGAGGGTAAATGGGTATTCGTTGAGGGTGCAGATGCATCGTCTAATGGTCGTTCTATCCCAATGGACAAAGCGTTGGATGACGTTTTGGTTGCATTCAAAGCAAACGGTGAAGCGCTGCGCAAAGAGCATGGCTATCCTGTGCGTTTGGTTGTCCCAGGTTGGGAAGGCAACATGTGGGTCAAATGGCTGCGTCGTGTTGAGGTCACAGAAGGCCCCGTTGACAGCCGCGAAGAAACATCAAAATACACAGATACGTTGGAAGACGGAACATCACGCCGCTACACATGGGCGATGGATGCGAAATCCGTTGTGACGTCGCCAAGTCCACAATCCCCAATCCGCCATGGCAAAGGCCCATTGGTTATCACGGGTCTTGCATGGACAGGTAACGGCGCAATTACACGTGTGGATGTGTCGATTGACGGTGGCAAAAACTGGCAAGAGGCCCGTTTGGCTAAGCCAGGTGAAAAAATGGCACTGACCCGTTTCTATTTGGATATCGAGTGGGACGGCGGGGAAATGTTCCTACAGTCGCGTGCGCATGATGACACTGGTTACGTGCAACCAACCAAAGATCAACTGCGTGAAGTACGCGGTCTGAACTCAATCTACCATAACAACTGTATCCAAACTTGGTGGGTCAAACCAAACGGCGAGGCAGAAAATGTCGAAATCTCTTAATTTATTCGCGGGAGCGGCATTTAGCGTCGCAACAGTCATGGTGGTTTCATACAACTATGCGGACCGCAACGTGGCCCAAATGCCCGAAAACCCAGCGATCGTGTCATTTGACGTCGATCCTGATTTCGCCCTGATTGCATCAGCACAGGCGGCTGGTTCAGGAATGCGTGAAGGTAAATTCAACCTTGGCCGTCCAGCGTTGGATGTTGAGGTTGCAGCATGGGATTGGGACGTCAGCCCAGACGGCACAGATTTACCAGATGGCTCTGGCAATGCCTATGACGGTGAAGAACTGTTTGCGGAACATTGTGCGATCTGTCACGGCGATTTCGCAGAAGGCGTAGATAACTGGCCAAAACTTGCGGGTGGTATGGACACATTGGACCACGACGATCCGCTAAAAACAGTGGGCTCTTACTGGCCGCACCTCTCAACTGCGTTTGATTACGTGCGCCGTTCAATGCCATTTGGCAATGCTGGTAGCCTGACAGATGATGAAACATATGCGATCGTCGCCTATATCCTGTATTCAAACGATCTGATTGATGATGAGTTTGAGCTAAGCCGTGAAACATTCTTTGATGTTGAAATGCCAAACGCAAATGGCTTTATCATGGATGACCGTGCAGAAACAGAATACACGATTTTCACAACAGAAAATGCCTGTATGTCTGACTGTAAAGACAGCGTTGAAATTACAATGCGCGCGGCTGTTTTGGACGTGACACCAGAAGAGGAAGGCGCAGAACAAGCAGCAGCACCAGCAGCGGTTGAAGAAACCGTTCAGGTGGCCGTCGTCGAAGAAGTTGTGGAAGAAGCTGCACCAGCAGCGGCATCCGCATTGGACGCAGACTTGGTAAAAGCCGGCGAAAAAGCATTCAAGAAATGTAAAGCCTGCCACCAAGTTGGCGAAGGTGCAAAAAACAAATCTGGTCCACAGCTAAACGGTGTCGTTGGTCGTGCGATTGGTGGTTTGGATGACTTCAAATACTCGAAAAACATGGCTGCAATGGGCGCAGAGGGCGTTGTTTGGAATGACGAAACACTTGCTGCATTCCTTGCAAAACCAAAGGCCTACATCAAAGGTACAAAAATGTCTTTCTCTGGTTTTAAAAAGGAAAAGGACATCGCAGCGACGATTGAATATCTGAAATCGTTTTCTGAGTAATCGTTGATTATATGATGTAAAAAGGGCGCCTTTGAGCGCCCTTTTTCATTTTAAGCGCAGGGTCTCGATGAACTTTGGAATGTTTTCTTTGAAACGGAAAAACCCATGTGTGGCCTTGGGCCAGCATAGCGTGTCATAGGGCGCGCGAATTTCACAAGTTTGAATGCCGGCGGCAGACAATTGCGCCGTTATTTGATCCAGATTTGTGCGCATCGGTCCAACGGTCGGCGTTGGAACCATAATCTGTCCCAAATCTGCATGTTTTGCCCATGCGATCACATCCTCAACAGTTGCGGTGTCCGTGATGTCGGGCAAACGATCCGCATAACGCATCATGCATTCTTGTCGTAATCCATCAACAAAGCTTTGCACAGCGTCAGAAACATGCCACGGACTAACGCCCATCAGGGACGGCATATAGGCCGCCGCGTGGATGTTTTTGGGTGCCGCGCCCAGCAGGTGGGTCAAATCAAAGTCATCGTCATGCAAGAGGACCCCAGTACGTTTCGAAGGTTCAATTGCATTTGGGATTGATAGTGGCATGGGTTTGGGATGATCTGGGTGCCCAAGGGGGCGCGCATAAGATGCAAGACCAGTTGGGCGAAACCGGCCTTCTGTGTATTTTGAAATATTATCGGCACGTGCAAGATAGGTTTTTCCAGCGGTATGCAATCCACATACCCACCGCCAGCTAAGTGTGTTTGACGCGGGATCCCCGTCCAACAGGTGCCGCATGAAGAAATCGGCACCCAGTTCCCAAGGCAGTTCCAGCGTATGCACCCAGATCGAGGCAAACCACATCCGCGCATGATTGTGCAAATATCCAGTTTCAACCAATTCCTTGGCCCAGTGGTCAAAACAGTCTATCCCCGTTGTTCCATAACACGCTGCCTCCCATTGCTGGCGCAGACCACCTTGGGACATGACATCATGCTTTGCTTGCGCCAGTGCACCCTGGTAATTCGCCCAAACCGATGGGCGCATTTCCAACCATCCTTTCCAATAGGTGCGCCAAAACACCTCTTGGATAAATTTTTCTGCGGATTGGGGACTATGCGCGCCCAGCACGGATTTTAAAACCTCAACCTCGTTAATCGTACGGCGGCGAATGTAAGGCGAAAGTTGAGATACGGATTTATGCGTATCCGCACCGCGATCATAATTGCGCCCTTGGGCATATTTGATGCCAGCGGCGGGAATGAAGTCTTTTAATCGGCGCAAGCCGTCATCGCGTGATGGGGTGAAATACATAATAATTCCTAGGTTGGGTTGTGGTGAGTTAGACCTAGGGCAGGGTGTTTCAAGTGGGTTATTTTGCCCAGCCTTTGCGCATATCGCGGGGCGCAAATCCGTATTTCGATTTAAACTGACGCGCCAAGTGAGATGTTGAATTAAATCCCGTTGCCGTCGTGATTTGCGTGATGCTCATATCCGTTTCGCTTAACAGCGCGTGTGCACGTTCCAATTTTAGCGTATAGTAAAATCGCGTTGGAGACTGTGCCGTATATTTTTTGAACAATCGCTCCAACTGACGTCGCGAAACATCAAGTGTTGCGCATAATTCCAGCAGAGGCATTGGGTCCTCTACGGTTTGTTGCATCAACTGTATCGCGTGCAGCAGCTTGGGATTGCGTGTTCCCACCATGACAGACAGAGATGATCGTTGTGGCGCCTGTCGATCATTGGATCGTTTGTGAATACACATATCCGCAACAACCAACGCCAGTTCGCTGCCATGATCCTCTTGTATAAGGGCCAGCATCATATCCGTTGCCGCATTGCCGCCACTGCAGGTGATCAATTGACCATCATTTTCATAAAGGTTTTCAGTTGGAACCAGATCAGGGAATGTTTCCACGAATGCAGGGTGGTTTTCCCAGTGCAACGTAAATCGGCGATCACGAATAACGCCAGCCTGCGCCAGTGCAAATGCGCCCGTGCAAATCCCACCCAGTTGAGTGCCCTGACGATCCTGTTGCCTGATCCATCCCAACACCTCTTTTGATGCGGCACGAATGGGGTCGATCCCCGAACAGACAAAGACGGAGGCCTCTTTGGAAATCTGTCCCATCGCACCATCGGATTGGATCGTGACCCCGTTAGAACATGTTGCGCCCTGTCCGTCAGGGGTAATCGCGTACCAAGTATAGAGCTGTTTTTGCGCCAATTGATTTGCGATGCGCAGCGGTTCGATGGCTGATGAAAATGCCAACATCGTGAGTTTTGGAAGGAGTAAAAAGTAAAATTCACGCGCAGGTCCATCTGCCGTTATTTGCAGCGA
Organism: Rhodobacteraceae bacterium HIMB11; assembly: GCA_000472185.1. Lineage (GTDB taxonomy): Bacteria > Pseudomonadota > Alphaproteobacteria > Rhodobacterales > Rhodobacteraceae > HIMB11. Next base: position 106,661 of record AVDB01000002.1, read on the forward strand.
AGCCGCACCCTTGGGAATATAGCGATCTGATGGCACGTCATTTAATCCTTTGTCGTATCATAAGTTGCAAAATGTAGATTTGGAAACAATTCCTGACCCTTTTCGATCACAAGACAAAGTTTTTTCGTAACGATCCTAGGTTGTTAAGGGGAAATTAGCGATTTTTCAAAAATCTATGCCCGCCCCCCCATTGCAGCCGCCGAGTGGGAGAACTAGTCTATTTAGAAAGTGAAACACAGATTTTCGAGTAGGAAAACTTAGAATGAAAGATCCCGTAGACTTTTACATGAATTCGCTGGTCCCAATGGTTGTTGAACAAACCAGCCGTGGTGAACGTGCGTATGATATCTTTTCTCGTCTTCTAAAGGAGCGGATCATTTTTTTGAACGGTCCTGTTCATGATGGTATGTCCAGCCTGATTGTGGCGCAGTTGCTGCACCTTGAGGCGGAAAACCCATCCAAAGAGATTTCGATGTATATCAACAGCCCAGGCGGCGTCGTGACATCGGGTTTGTCGATCTATGACACAATGCAATACATTCGCCCAAAGGTATCTACACTGGTGATCGGACAGGCCGCGTCCATGGGATCCTTGTTGTTGACTGCGGGCGAAGCGGGCATGCGTTTTTCTCTGCCAAACAGCCGCATCATGGTGCACCAGCCCTCAGGCGGGTATCAGGGGCAGGCAACGGATATCATGATTCATGCGGAAGAAACGCTAAAGCTTAAGCGTCGCTTGAATGAAATCTATGTTCAGCACACAGGCCAAGACCTTGAAACAGTCGAAGCGGCGTTGGAACGCGATAACTTTATGACAGCAGAAGACGCCAAAAACTGGGGTCTGATCGACGAAATCGTTGAAAAGCGCGCAGACGCAAGCGACGAATAAGAATACTGCGCGTTCCCATGCCGAAATGGGGGTGCGCATTTTTGCCATTGTGGCTGGGTCAGCTCTGTCCTAAGCTGTAATGTAAATTTAAAGCAAAGTGTGACGTTCAACTAAGAACGGACGTAAAGGACAAGGTATGGCGACCAATTCAGGCGAAAGCAAAAACACACTGTACTGTAGCTTTTGTGGCAAAAGCCAGCATGAGGTGCGAAAGCTGATCGCTGGGCCAACGGTCTTCATCTGTGATGAATGCGTCGAACTTTGCATGGATATCATCCGCGAAGAAAATAAAACAACGGGCATGAAAGCGCGCGAAGGTGTGCCAACACCGCGCGAAATTTGCGATGTGCTGGATGACTATGTGATCGGTCAAGCAACGGCCAAGCGCGTTTTGTCAGTCGCGGTGCATAACCATTACAAACGCCTAAACCATGCGGATAAAGGCGGGGATATCGAACTTTCGAAATCCAACATCCTGCTGATTGGTCCTACAGGGTGCGGTAAAACCCTGTTGGCGCAAACATTGGCACGGATTTTGGACGTGCCCTTTACAATGGCGGATGCCACCACATTGACCGAAGCGGGGTATGTAGGGGAAGATGTTGAAAACATCATCCTTAAACTGCTTCAGGCATCAGAATATAACGTTGAGCGCGCACAACGCGGCATCGTTTACATTGACGAAGTTGATAAAATTACGCGCAAATCCGAAAACCCATCTATTACGCGCGATGTTTCAGGCGAAGGTGTGCAACAGGCCCTGTTGAAATTGATGGAAGGCACGGTTGCGTCGGTTCCTCCTCAAGGTGGACGCAAGCATCCGCAACAAGAATTCCTGCAAGTTGATACAACAAACATCCTGTTCATCTGCGGTGGTGCCTTTGCGGGATTGGATAAAATCATAGCGCAGCGTGGCAAAGGCAGCGCGATTGGTTTTGGCGCAGACGTGCGGGACAATGACAATCGCGGCGTTGGCGAAATGTTCAAAGAGCTTGAACCAGAAGATTTGTTGAAGTTCGGTTTGATACCGGAATTTGTGGGCCGTTTGCCTGTTCTAGCAACGCTAGAGGATTTGGATCAGGACGCGTTGGTCATTATCCTGACACAGCCTAAAAACGCCCTTGTGAAACAGTATCAGCGTTTGTTTGATCTTGAGGACACGCAGTTGACCTTCACCGATGAGGCGCTGCAAGCAATCGCAAAACGCGCCATTGAACGTAAAACCGGAGCACGTGGTCTACGCTCGATCCTTGAAGAAATTTTGCTGGATACGATGTTTGATCTTCCAGGCATGGAAAATGTCGATGAAATCGTCGTAAACGAAGAAGCGGTCACAACCAAAGCGGGGCCGTTGGTGATTTACGGTGATGCACAGCGTGAACCTGCCAGCGCAGGATAATTGATCGGCGCCCACTAGACCTGCGATGGGTTCTGGTGCATAAGGCGCACACGGTTTTTGACGGAGAGTCACATGGGTATCTTGAACACAGTTCTTCGGGCGGTCACATGGTGGAACGGCCAAACGCTGAATACGCAGTTTTATACGTGGCGTAAGGGCGTAAAGGTTGGCGAAGATGATCAAGGAAACGCATATTATACCTGCCGTCAGGGCAAGCGCCGCTGGGTTATCTTTAATGGTGAATCAGAAGCAAGCCGCGTAAGCGCAGATTGGCACGGTTGGTTGCACCACACATTTAAAGAGCCCCCAACAGAGCGTCCATTGGCGCATAAAGATTGGGAAAAATCGCATCAGGAAAACCTGACAGGAACCGCATTGGCCTACGCCCCCGCAGGATCATTGCGTCAGGCAAAACCAGCAGATCGCCAAGATTACGAGGCGTGGCAACCGGAATAATCCAATGAGTGAGAATAAAACCGAAGTAACAATAGGCGCATTGGTTTTGGCCGTCGCTGTCGGGTTTGTTCTTTATGTTGGTCAAACCACGGGCATTTCCGCATCAACAGGTGGCTATCAGATTAGTGCGGCCTTCCGTTCAGCCGAGGGCATTTCTATGGGTACAGATGTGCGCCTCGCAGGTGTGAAAATTGGCACTGTGACTGATATGGCGTTAAATCCAGAAACCTATCGCGCCGAGGTCACCTTTGCGATCCAAGAGGGCATTGAAATCCCTGACGACAGCACCTTTGCCATCGAATCCGAAGGATTGCTGGGCGGTCAATATGTCGAGGTGGTTCCAGGGGGTTCCTTTGATTATTTAGTGGATGGGGATGAGGCCTTGGACACGCAGGGTGCGGTAAGCTTAACCTCACTTCTCATGAAATTTGTCGCAAGCGGATCGTCAAATTGATGCGTGGATTTTTGACGGCGGCTTTGGTCTGTGTTGCCCAAATAACAGGCGCACAAGAAGAAACAGCGCTGGCCGATGGTGCATTGCTGCGCGGTTTGGATAAGGTCAGCGGTGCGGTGCATGATGTTGCGTTGCGGTCTGGAAAATCCATTGAAATTGGGAACCTGCGCGTTGCGCTTGGTGAATGTCGCTATCCTGTTGCAAACCCCGTGGGGGATGCATTTGCACACCTAAACATTCAGAATATAGATACCAATGATACGGTGTTTAAGGGGTGGATGATTGCATCGTCCCCTGCGCTTAACCCATTAGAACACGCGCGTTATGATGTTTGGGTGTTGCGTTGCGCGATGGCGGAAACATCGGGCGAATAATCAGGATCGCGAAAATCCGCATCATTCCTGATGACAGCATATAAACGGTCCAGATAGGTTTTTTGCGGAATTTCCTCGGCGCCTAGGGTTTTCAAATGAGGCGTGATAAATTGGGTATCAAACAAACCAAACCCTGTATGACGCAACCGATGCACCAGATAGGCCAATGCAATCTTGGACCCGTCCTTTTGATGGGAAAACATGCTTTCCCCGAAAAATGCACCGCCCAGCGTAACGCCGTAAACCCCCCCGATTAGATTGCCGTCGCGCCAAACCTCTAGGCATTGGGCATCACCTGATGCAAATAGGGTGCGATACATGTCGAAAATGGTTTCATTGATCCATGTTTCAGAGCGATCAGCGCAGGCAATAACCACCTCTTCGAATGCGGTGTTGACCCGAATGTCATAGTCACATTTCAGTAATGTACGCGAAAGAGAGCGGGAAACGTGAAACCCATTTAGTGGGATAATCCCGCGCATGCGGGGTTCAATCCAATCGATGTCGGCAGAGTGGCGCGAACGGGCCATGGGGAATATCCCCAATGAATAGGCCCGCAAAATCGTATCACGGGACCATTCATTTAACATCACGCATCCTTGGCATTACGCCCCGTAGGTTTTTTCCAACCACTTTTCCAGCCAGTGGATATTGTAGGCCCCTGAATGGATGTCATCCTCGGCCAGCAGTTGGTTGAACAGCGGTACAGTGGTTTCTACACCGTCTACGATCAACTCGCTTAATGCGCGTTCAAGGCGGGCCAATGCCTCGGCACGATCGCGTCCATGCACAATCAACTTACCGATCAAACTGTCGTAGTAGGGTGGAATGGAATAGCCATTATAAAGCGCACTATCCATGCGCACACCCAACCCACCGGGGGCGTGGTAGGCCGTCACCTTACCAGGGCAAGGCGCAAAATTTGGCAAACGTTCTGCGTTGATGCGCACTTCGATTGCATGGCCATTGATTTCCAGATCGTCCTGTTCAAACGATAGGGGTAGACCACTGGCAACTCTGATTTGTTCGCGTACCAAATCCACGCCAAAAATTCCCTCGGTCACGGGATGTTCCACCTGCAGGCGCGTGTTCATTTCGATGAAATAAAATTCGCCGTTTTCGTACAGAAATTCGATGGTGCCTGCGCCGATGTAATTGATCTTGGCAACGGCGTCGGCACAGATTTTACCAATACGCGCGCGTTCTTCCTCGGTGATGCAGGGGCCTGGTGCCTCTTCAAATACCTTTTGGTGACGACGTTGCAATGAACAATCGCGTTCGCCCAAATGCACCGCTTTGCCTTTGCCATCGCCGAAAACTTGGATTTCAATATGGCGCGGTGTGGTCAGATATTTTTCGATATAGACCTCATCGTTGCCAAAGGCGGCTTTGCCCTCGGCGCGCGCTGTCATAAACGCCTGTTCCATTTCGTCGGCAGATTTTGCAACCTTCATGCCGCGCCCCCCACCGCCAGCGGTGGCCTTAATGATTACGGGATAGCCGATTTCATCACCAATGCGTTTTGCATCCTCTAGCGTTGGCACACCACCATCGGACCCAGGAACACAGGGAACGCCAAGGTCCTTCATCGTGTCCTTTGCCGTGATTTTGTCGCCCATCACGCGAATATGTTCGGCAGTTGGACCAATAAACGTGATGTCATGATCTTCGACGATCTGCACGAAACGCGCGTTTTCAGACAGGAACCCATAGCCTGGGTGAATGGCCTGAGCGCCCGTGATTTCGCAGGCTGAAATGATTGCGGGCATACATAGGTAACTATCGGTACCCGCGGCAGGCCCGATGCAAACGGATTCATCTGCCATGCGCACATGCATTGCATCCGCATCCGCAGTTGAATGTACCGCAACCGATTTGATGCCCATTTCGCGACAGGCGCGAATGACGCGCAATGCGATTTCACCCCGGTTGGCAATCAGAATTTTATCAAACATTTCTGTGCCTTATTCGATAATGACCAAAGGAGTTCCAAATTCAACAGCGGCGCCATCTTCAACCAAGATGCGCTTGATGGTGCCTGATTTTGGCGCTGGAATATGGTTCATCGTTTTCATCGCTTCGACGATCAATAGGGTATCACCCTCTGAAATGCTGGCGCCGACGGAAATGAACGCAGGTGCGCCTGGTTCGGCTTGCATGTAAACGGTACCGACCATGGGCGATGGAACCGCACCTGGATGGGATGCGGGATCATCACTTGGCGCTGCTGGGGCCGCTGCCGCCGCGGGCGCTGCAGCTGGCACTGGCGCAGTTGCGGCGGCGACGGGTGCTGCTGTCATCACTGGGGCGGCGACGACACCACCGCGTGCGACACGCACGTTAAGGCTGTCGTCCTCTCCGTATTCACGGCTTACTTCAAGCTCGTTTAAGTCGTTTTCACGCAAAAGCTCGGCCAATGCTTTGATGAATTCTACGTCCTGATCGCGATTGTTTTTTGTCATTTTATCCCTCAAGCGCCTATTTGGGTGCGTAATGCGTGCCCGTATCTGTTCGAATTGACCCTCTATACGCCAGAAAAACCGCCCTGAAAAGAGAGTTCGCTTTCCTGTTACAAAGTGATGAATTTTGTGAATTCAACCAGCAGTATCGCAAAATTTGCAGAATGACATTTGGCAGCGATTGCTTTTTCTGATCTCAGGGATAGTGTTTCGTATGTTGGCTGCAGGAGAGCGATGATGAATTTGGCCAGTTGGCTTATGCGTACGGCGCAGGTTTCAGGGGACCAACCCGCACTTTTTCATGGCACAGATCAGATTGCGAATTATGCCAAATTGGCAAACATGGTGCAAAGCTGTGCGGCCTGGCTGCAGGATAACGGTGTTTCCGCCGGGGATCACATTGGTATTTTTATGAAAAATACACCTGAATATTTGGTGGTGTTTTATGGGATCTGGGCCGCGGGTGCGGTTGCCGTTCCGATCAATGGCAAATTACACCCCAAAGAGGCAGATTGGATTTTGGGAAATGCAGAGGCCAAATTTGTGTTCTGCTGCGATGGTTTGGGTGCGGCACTTTCTGAAATTGAGTGTTGCGTTCCTGTTTTTGTACCTGCGCTAGGTGATTTCAAGGATGGACGCTCCTTTCACATTGTTGATCGACACAGCGATGATTTGGCGTGGTTGTTTTACACATCGGGCACCACAGGACGGCCCAAGGGCGTGATGATCACTCATGGGATGATCCGCCAAATGGCGCTTGGGTATTTTGCAGATGTCGATAATGTAACTGCGCAGGATACGGCCCTTTACGCGGCGCCAATGTCCCATGGCGCGGGGCTTTATAACATTATGCATATGCGGGTTGGCGCACGTCATGTTGTTCCAAAATCAGGTGGTTTTGAAGAAGGTGAAATTTTTGAATTGGCCCGTCACTTTGACAATGTGCATATGTTTGCTGCTCCCACGATGGTCAAACGCATAACGCAGATTGCCAAAAAGAACGGGGAAACAGGCGCAGGCATCCGAACCATCGTTTACGCAGGCGGCCCCATGTATTTGGCTGACATTATCGAGGCGGTTGATCATTTCGGCCCAATTTTCGTTCAGGTCTATGGTCAGGGGGAATGCCCCATGGGCATTACAGCACTTTCGCGTGATGAGGTCTGTGATCGCATCCATCCCAATTGGAAAGAGCGGTTAAAGTCAGTTGGCCGTACCCAATCCACGGTTGAGGTTCAAATTGGGGACGAAAACGGAAATATTCTGCCCATTGGTGAAATCGGTGAAATCATGGTGCGTGGTGATTTGGTCATGCCTGGATATTGGAAAAACCCCGAAGCCAGCGAAAAAACACTGCGCAATGGATGGTTGCAAACGGGGGATATGGGGGCGATGGATCAGGATGGATATGTCACCATGCATGATCGATCCAAGGATATGATCATTTCGGGTGGCACAAACATCTATCCCCGTGAAGTTGAAGAAGTTTTGATGACCCACCCCGATGTTATTGAGGCATCTGTGGTCGGACGCCCAAATGCGGAGTGGGGTGAGGATGTGGTGGCTTTTGTTGTTGGGGATGTTTCAACGGATGCTTTGGATGATCTGTGTTTGTCGCAGATTGCGCGTTTCAAACGGCCCAAGGACTATGTGTTCCTCGATCAGTTGCCGAAAAATAACTATGGTAAAGTGTTGAAAACAGTCTTGCGCGAAAGCTTCAAATAAATAGGGCCGATCCATGGATCGGCCCCGTTTTTTAGTGTTGCTAAGTTTGCTTAGTCTTTGCGGTTCATGCGGTTTGCGATCAGATCGTCAACCACTGCTGGTTCCGCCAATGTGGATGTGTCACCCAATGCACCAAAATCGTCCTCCGCAATTTTGCGCAGGATACGGCGCATGATTTTACCTGAACGAGTTTTCGGCAGGCCAGGGGCCCATTGGATCAAATCAGGTGATGCAATTGGGCCGATTTCCTTGCGTACCCAGTTGCGCAGCTCTAGGCGCAATTCATCGCTTGGCTCTTCGCCTGCCATTAATGTGACATAGCAGTAGATGCCTTGGCCCTTGATGTCGTGTGGATAGCCCACAACAGCCGCCTCTGACACTTTTGCATGTGCGACAAGCGCGCTTTCAACTTCTGCGGTGCCCATACGGTGACCTGATACGTTGATCACGTCATCAACACGACCTGTGATCCAATAATACCCGTCCGCGTCACGACGGCATCCGTCGCCCGAGAAATAGTATCCTTTGTAATCTGCAAAGTAGGTTTTGATGAAACGGTCGTGATCGCCGTATACCGTGCGCATTTGGCCAGGCCAGCTGTCCTTCATGCATAACACGCCTTCGGCTGCGGTTTCGGTGATTTCTGCACCAGATTGTGGATCCAGCAAAACAGGTTGAACACCAAAGAAGGGTGTCGTTGCAGACCCTGGCTTGGTTGCTGTTGCACCGGGAAGGGGTGTCAAGAGGTGACCGCCCGTTTCAGTTTGCCACCATGTGTCCACGATGGGGCAGTTTCCTTTGCCGACCACGTCGTTATACCAAATCCATGCCTCTGGGTTGATGGGCTCACCCACTGTTCCCAAAACTTTCAAGGATGATAGATCGCATTTTTCAACAAATTCGTTGCCCTGACCCATCAATGCGCGGATCGCTGTTGGGGCAGTGTAGAATTGGTTTACGCTGTGCTTTTCGCAGACCTGCCAGAAACGTGATGCATCTGGATATGTCGGAACGCCTTCAAACATCAGTGTTGTTGCACCGTTGGTAAGTGGACCATAAACGATATAGCTGTGTCCCGTGACCCAACCGACGTCGGCTGTACACCAATAAATATCACCTTCGTGATAATCAAAGACGTATTCGTGTGTCATGGATGCCCAAACAAGGTAACCACCTGTTGTGTGCACAACACCCTTTGGGGCACCCGTTGAACCAGATGTGTATAGGATGAATAGCGGATCTTCTGCATTCATGGCTTCGGGTGCGCAGTCTGCTGACGCCTCTGCCATAGCCGCAGTGTATGAATGGTCACGGCCATCTTTCATCGCAACATCGCCAGAGGTACGCTCAACCACAAGCGTTTGAACGTCGCCGCAAATCTCCAATGCTTTGTCAACATTTGCTTTCAGCGGTGTGTTGCGCCCACCACGGGGTGCTTCGTCTGCTGTGACGATCAGGGATGCTTTACATCCGTCGACGCGCGCAGCCAAAGCTTCCGGGGAGAAACCAGCGAAAACGATAGAATGGATAGCACCGATGCGCGCGCAGGCCAACATCGCATATGCGGCCTCTGGAATCATCGGAAGATAAAGAACCACGCGGTCTCCTTTGCCAACGCCCATGTTTTTGTAAACGTTTGCAAGTTTTGACACCTGTGCGTGCAATTCATTGTATGTGATGTGCTTTGACTCATCTGGGTTGTCGCCTTCCCAAATGATGGCGGTCTGATCGCCGCGTGTCGCCAGATGACGGTCAATACAGTTGGCAGCAACGTTTAGTTCGCCGTCCTCAAACCATTTGATCGAAACATCAGGGTAAGCATAGTTAACATTTTTAACTTTTGTAAATGGCGTCATCCAATCGACGCGCTTACCATGTTCGGCCCAAAAGGTCTCTGGATCGTTTACAGATGCGGCGTACATCGCATCGTACTTGTCTTTGTTGATATGTGCATTTGCAATGAAATCAGCACTTGGTGGGTACATTTTATCTGACATGAGTTCCCCCTAAGGTCGTGAATGTATCTGTATATGCAGGGTTTCCCAAGGCCGGTCTATCCGACCTTGGGACAATGGATTAGATCGCCAAATATTCAGCGCGCAGTTCTGCGTTATCCAAAACTTCTTTGGCAGAGCCGTCAAATACAATGGATCCTGTGTCCATGATCACAGAACGGTCGGCCAATTCCAGCGCGCGAACAGCGTTTTGTTCAACGATAATTGTTGTGATGCCTTGGGCCTTAATCGTTTGAAGCGTCTTTTCGATTTCATCAACGATAACAGGCGCCAAACCTTCGTAAGGTTCGTCCAAAAGAAGAACTTTAATGTCACGGGCCAAGGCACGCGCGATGGACAACATCTGCTGTTCACCACCTGATAATGTCACGCCTTCTTGTTTGCGACGTTCGCCCAAACGTGGGAACAGCTCATAGATGCGATCAATGCCCCAACCAATGGGTTCAACGATTTGCGCCAGTTGAAGATTTTCTTCCACTGTTAGACCAGGAATGATGCGACGATCCTCCGGAACTAGGGCGATACCGTTTACGGCCGCTTCGTGGCTGGACATTGAGTGCAGGTGTTTGTGGTCAAGCCAAATTTCACCTTTCACCAATGCGGGGTCATCCAAACGTGCGATTGACCGCAAGGTCGATGTTTTACCAGCACCGTTACGTCCCAAAAGCGCAAGGATTTCACCTTCGTGTACGTTAAAGCTGACGCCCTGCACGATGTAGCTTTCGCCGTAGTAGGCGTGAATGTCATGCACAGACAGAAATGCGGGTGCATGTGAGTCCATTGCTAAGTTTCCACTCATTTCTCTGTCTCCTTACGCCGATTCGCCAAGATAGGCTTCTTTCACCTTTGGGTGGCCTTTGATTTTCTCAGGCACATCCTCGACCAAAGGTGTCCCTTGGGCCAAAACGGTGATGCGATCTGCCAAAGAGAACACAACATGCATATCGTGTTCGATGATTGCGATTGTGATGTCGCGCTCTTCTTTGATTTCTTTCAACAGATCAATTGTGTTGTTCGTGTCGGCACGTGCCATGCCCGCTGTCGGTTCATCCAACAGCAACAGACGCGGCTGCTGACTTAGACACATACCGATTTCCAGGCGACGTTTGTCACCACGAGATAGGGACGCGGCATGCATATGCCGTTTGTCAGCCATGTTCATTTCCTCTAACTCGTTTTCCGCTTGTTCAACTACGTCCTTGTGCGACATGAAGTCGGAAATGGCATCCAATGCAAAGGCACCGTCGCGCTTGGCAAAAATTGGGATCATCATATTTTCAAAAACAGTCAGATCGCCAAAGATTTCTGGTGTTTGGAACACGCGCGAAATACCAAGTTGGTTAATTTCATAGGGCGTGCGTCCCAAAACCGACTGGCCGTCAAACATAACGCTGCCTGTGTCGGGGATCAATTTACCGATCAAGCAGTTCAACAATGTTGATTTGCCTGCACCGTTTGGTCCGATGATCGCGTGGCATGTGTTTTCCTCGACGTTCAAGGTCACATCACTTAGGGCCTGAAGACCACCAAAGCGTTTGCCTACATCTTTTATATCAAGAATACCCATTGTTCATGTACTCCTTATTCTGCAGGCTTCTGCTCAGCAGCATCGTTTTTGTTTTTTGAGAATGAGCGTGAGATACGCTGTCCCAACTCAACCAAGCCACCCGGCAAGAAGATGATGACGCCCATGAACATTAGACCCAATGTTAGGTGCCAACCCTTACCGATGAACGGATAGATGATTGTCACAACGAAATCCTCAAGCCCATCTGGCAGGAATGAGAACCACTTGTGTAGAAGGTTGCTGTTGATCTTTGAGAAGATGTTTTCAAAGTACTTGATCAAACCTGCACCCAAAACTGGGCCGATCAAGGTGCCAACACCGCCAAGGATTGTCATCAAAACAACCTCACCGGATGCAGTCCACTGCATACGCTCCGCACCGGCAAGTGGGTCCATCGCAACCATCAAGCCACCAGCAAGTCCCGCATACATGCCAGAGATGACAAAGCATGCAAGCATATAGGGGCGTGTGTTCAAACCTGTATAGTTCAAGCGTTGTTGGTTTGATTTGATCGCACGCAACATAATTCCAAATGGCGAACGGAAGATCCTGATCGCGACGTAGAAAGCAATCAACATGATGATCCCCGCGACATAGTAGCCTGCATTGAATGTCCACAGCCAACCTGCAACATTAACCTGTAGGCTATCGCCCATTTCCAAACCAAATAAATTCGGTGCGGGGATATTTCCGCTGTCGTTCACACCATCAAGAATGCGTGGATCGTTCAGTGCAGTCTGTAGACCGGTTTCGCCGCCCGTAATGGGTGTCAAAACAGATGCTGCCAATGCAAAGGACATTTGTGCGAAGGCAAGGGTCAAAATCGAAAAATAAATCCCCGAACGACGAAGCGAGATATAACCAATCAAGATTGCGAATAGTCCCGCGACAACCGTTGAAATCAGGATCGCTGGGATGACGTTGATTGTCAGCAATTTTAGCATCCAAACGCCCGCATATGATCCGGCGCCTAAGAAAGCGGCATGACCAAATGATAGGTAACCCGTTAGGCCAAATAGGATGTTAAACCCGATTGCAAAAATCCCAAAGATTACGAAACGCTGCATCAAGTCAGGGTAACCTGCGTTGAATTGCGCAAGCGCGCTGTTTTCAGGGAATGGGTTTAGCAAAACTGGCGCAAGTGCAACCAATACTGCGACAGCGATCAAAAGTGATGTGTCTTTTTTAGAAAGTCCAAGCATGATTAGTCCTCCATCACGCCTTTACGGCCCATCAATCCACGTGGACGGGTCAATAGAATAATGATCGCCGCCAGATAGATGACGACTTGGTTGATGCCGGGCAGAACCTCGATCACTTGGCGCATTGACGCAAAGCTTTCAAGAATACCCAAAACAAGGCCAGCGAGGATCGCTCCAGGAAGCGAGCCCATGCCGCCAACAACAACCACAACGAACGAAATCACAAGGAAATCCATGCCCATGTGATAGTTTGGCGGGTTGATAGGTGTGTACATAACCCCGGCCAAGCCTGCGACCGCAGCCGCGATGCCGAACATAACGGTGAAGCGGCGGTCAATGTTGATGCCCAATAGGCCAACAGTTTCGCGGTCTGCCATACCTGCGCGAACCACCATGCCGAATGTTGTGAATTGCAAGAATGCAAAGACAGCACCGATGAGGACCATTGCAAAGCAGAAATAAACAATACGCCAGTAAGGATAGATGATAGAACCAGGATCCATTCCGATAAGAGCGCCGAAGTCAAATGAACCGATAAACGCTTCGGGTGCTGGGGTTGGGATCTGGTTTGCACCATAATAATATTTCACGATTTCCTGCAAAACGATCGCAAGGCCAAATGTCACAAGGATCTGGTCAGCGTGTGGACGTTTGTAGAAATGTTTGATTAGGCCGCGCTCCATGATCACGCCGATGGCGATCATGACAGGAATTGCGAACAGAATGGACAGTGGAACAGACCAATCAATGATTGCTTGACCTGTGGCTTCGCCAAACCAGTCATTCACATATGGAACCTCAACTTTCAGAGGGTTTCCAAGGAAGTCTTTCTTGGTCTCATCAATAACAGTGTGAGAGATTGTCAAGATACGGCTTAGTGTTACGGCGCAAAACGCGCCAAGCATAAAGAGTGCACCATGTGCAAAGTTAACGACACCCAGTGTGCCGAAAATCAGCGTTAGACCCAGGGCGATCAGCGCATAGGCACTGCCCTTGTCCAACCCGTTCAGGATTTGAAGAATGATTTGGTCCATTTGGCCCCCTAGACCCTGCTGTGAGGTCGAGATGTACAAAAGCTTGTGAAAGCTGCGTCGATTTAGTTGTGAGTGAGAGAGTTGGCCCCGCAGAAACTGCGAGGCCTGGGTGTATTATGCACCTGGGTTACATGTACCCAATTCGCCACCGAAGATCGCTGGGTCGTATGTAAGCGCTTCACGTGGTGTGATGTCCACAGTTTCAAGAAGGTCGAACTGTGAATCTGGGTTTTCTTTACCGCGCACAACCAATGCGTCTTTGAAGCACTGGTGGTCAGAGCCACGGTAAAGTGTTGGGCCGTTACCCAATCCGTCGAATTCGAAGTCAGCAAGAGCTTCTTGAACGCCACATGGGTTGAATGTGCCCGCACGTTGACATGCGTCAGCATATAGAAGTGTCTGACAGTACGTTGTGTGTGCCGCCTGTGAAGGAGGGAAGCCATACTTCGCACCGAACGATTGAACGAATGCATTTGTACCAACATAACGAGAGCCAGCCACGTTCTCTAATGACCAGTGCCAGTTTGTTGTACCGTAGATGCCCGCAACGTTTTTACCAGCACCCTGTGCCATCAAACGAGAGTAAAGTGGAACAACAACTTGGAATTGCTTGCCATTTGCTTCCGCAGCGCGAAGGCCGAACTGAACAGCAGATGTCAAAGAGTTCACCATGTTTCCGCCATAGTGGTTAAGAACCAAAACGTCGGCACCAGAGTTAAGAACGGGCGCGATGAATGATGAGAAGTCTGTTGTCGCAAGTGGTGTTTTCACGGCGGCAACTGTTTCCCAGCCCATTGCTTCTGTTGATGTACGAACTGCTTCTTCTGTGGTGTAACCCCAGTTGTAGTCCGCTGTCAGGTGATACGCTTTACGGTCTTTACCGTATTCGTTTGCCAAGATTGGCGCAAGCGCCGCACCAGTCATGTAAGAGTTAAAGAAGTGACGGAAACCGTTTGCCTTCTTGTCTTTACCTGTTGTGTCGTTTGAGTGTGTCAAACCTGCCATGAACACAACGCCGGCTTCTTGACATAGTGCTTGAACAGCAACGGCAACACCTGATGATGAACCACCAGTGATCATGATTGCGCCGTCTTTTTCGATCATAGAACGTGCAGATGCGCGTGCTGCGTCTGGTTTTGTTTGAGTGTCACCTGTGACGTACTCAACTTTTTTGCCTAGGATGCCATTACCTGTTAGCGCTTTTGAGCTAAAGGTGTTCATCATTCCGCCGTCGCCTTCACCGTTTAGGTGCTCAACAGCAAGCATGTACGCGCGAAGTTCGTCAGCACCTTCGTCTGCGTATGGACCAGTTTGTGGAACGTTAAAGCCAAGTGTCACAGAAGAACCTGTTGGTTCGTTCATGTAAGCAGCTGCTGAAGACGCAGTGAAGATTGTAGGTAGAGCAACGCCCGCACCTGCAACAGCACCTGATTTCAACACGCCACGACGCGTTAGAGTTGTTTTGGACATAAAATCCTCCCATTTGAGTAATTCGGGTCAGCTCCTCCTGCTGACCACGAAGCACAGATGTGCTGCGCTAGTTTTCGCCAATGAATGAAAATTTCGCAATAAGTCCCACTATCAAAAGAAAATTTTTGTAAACAAATGAACAGTATTCTTGTGTATATTGTAAAATAATTTACATTGCGCCGCAGAAAGTGGCTGTAAAATATGGGAAAAATAGATGAGTGTTGGTGATCAGGTCGGCGCACGCATACGCGAGAAGCGAGTTCAATTACGTATTCGTCAATCTCAGCTTGCAAAAATTGTGGGAGTTTCTCCCTCCTATCTTAATTTGATCGAACACAATCGCCGCAGAATCGGCGGTAAATTATTGACAGATTTGGCAGAGGCACTGTCGATCGACGTTGACCTACTAAGTGAAGACGGAAAATCCTCAAAAGTCGCTCGCTTGGAAGAAGTTGCGCATTATCACAAAGTGGATATGCAGGCAGAATCTGCGCGCGAATTGGCAACGCGATTTCCTGCTTGGAGTGGTTTTCTAATTGAATTGGATCGCAATGTTCGCAGCCTCGAAGCAAAAATTGATGCGCTTAGTGACCGTTTATCGCATGATCCGCAGCTTGCGACTTCTTTGCACGAGGTCATTACCACAGTGACGGCCATCCGCGCGACCTCCTCGATCCTATCAGACAGCGATGACATTGATCCCATGTGGCAAATGCGATTTCAGCGCAATATCAGTGAGGACAGCCTGCGCCTTGCCGAAGAAGCGCAAGCGTTGGTTGATTACTTGGATGCCGATGAAATCGAGGCACGTGCAGGAACGCCTTATGAAGAGGTTGAGGCATTCTTGCACGAAAACGATTACCATTTTGAAATGATTGAAACTGAAACACCTGATCTCGACGATATTCTGAATATATCAGCCATTCGATCAACGGCGGGGCGGTTGTTGGCGCGAAACTTCCTAGAAACCTATCAGATGGATGCAACTGCACTTTCTTTGACATCGCTTATGGATGATCTTCCGATTCAAACGGGTCTGTCGCAATTGGCCCAAAAACATCACTGCACAATTCCACAGATGATGCGGCGCTTGGCTTGTCTGCCCAAAGAAACTGTTGGTCGCGAATTTGGTATGGTCAGCATGGATGTGACGGGAAGTATTTTGTTTCGCAAACAAATCGACGGATTTCACATGCCGCGGTTTGGGTCAGCCTGTGCCTATTGGCCGATCTTCCAAGCGCTACAGATGCCAATGCGTTTGTTAGAAGATGTTGTAATACATACGGGACGCGAGGGCGGGACGTTTCATACCTATAGCTATTGTGAGGCCATTCAGGACAGTATTGGAAGTCCTCCACGTTTGGTCGCACACATGCTATTTCACCCTCATACCCAAGAGGTGGCGCAGGCAACGCTTGTCGGTGCCACCTGTCGCGTCTGTGCCATTGCGACCTGTCCAAGTCGTCGAGAACCCTCGATCCTTGATGAAGAGCTTTGACATCTAGTCAATTTATGGTTTTATGCTCAATAAACTCGGCGCAGACCGATGAGGGAGGGTAAGATGGCCAAGACCGTCTTGCTAATAGAAGACGAAGTTAACATCATCGAAGCACTTAGCTTCATCCTATCCCGTGACGGATGGGATGTGGTAACGCATTCGAACGGTCACGACGCAAACGAAGTGATCACACGGCGCGAACCTGATTTGGTTGTACTTGATGTGATGTTGCCTGGCAAAAGTGGTTTCGACATATTGCGCGATCTGCGGCGCGATCCGCGGCACCAAAATCGCCCCGTCCTCATGCTGACGGCGCGTGGTCAAAGCAAGGACCGCGATATGGCAGAGCAATTGGGTGTGTCCAAATTTATGACCAAACCGTTTTCCAACGCGGATGTGCGAGATGCAGTGAACGAGTTATTAAGCGGATGAAACCAGTCACAGAACCAAAACTCTTTGTAGAACCACGCAACTATCGCGCACGGCGTATGGTTGATGGTCTGCGGATTTTGCCGATGGCTGGTGTTTTCCTGATTGCAATGCCCCTGTTTTGGGGTGGGGCTGGGGATTCTGTTAAATCATCCGCGGTTATGTTGTTTCTCTTTGGGGTTTGGTTCGTCCTTATCCTACTGAACTTTCTGATGACGCGCCGAATTGGGAAAGAGCGAGATTGGCTGGACCCTATTAATTCAGAAACATCGGTGGATTAAATGCTGAACCTATTGATCGGCGTTTGTTTGGCCTATGTGATCGCGCTATTCGCCGTTGCATTCTGGGCAGAACGTGCATCGATGCAAGGGCGTGCTAATTGGTTGCGATCTCCGATGATTTACACACTGTCGCTGTCGATTTATTGCACAGGGTGGACGTTTTACGGCGCCGTGGGATATGCGGCGCGATCTGGTTTGGAGTTTGTCACAATTTACCTTGGGCCCAGTCTTGTTTTGCTGGGGTGGTGGTGGGTTTTACGAAAACTGGTGCGCATTGGCCGTGTACAGCGTGTCACATCAATTGCGGATTTGATCTCGTCTCGGTTTGGGAAATCAAACGGGTTGGGTGTGCTTGTGACAATCTTGGCGATTGTTGGAACAACCCCTTACATCGCATTGCAGCTGCAGTCTGTGACGCTGTCGTTTGGCGCGTTTGCGAATTCCGAGTCACTTTCGAATAATACCGCCGCATTATGGCTCGGGGCGGGGCTTGCGCTATTCACGATTTTATTTGGAACACGTAACCTTGATGTCCATGAACGCCACCACGGTGTTGTCATGGCAATCGCCGTGGAAGCGGTGGTTAAACTATGTGCCTTGGTCGCGGTGGGCGTATTTGTCGTTTGGGGTGTCCTGGGCGGAATTGGTCCCGTCCTACATGAAATTGACACATCAAAAGTTGCCACATGGGACGTGAACGGGAACCGTTGGATCGCGCTAACGTTTTTGTCGGGGGCTGCATTTCTCTGTTTGCCGCGTATGTTCCAAGTTCTGGTTGTCGAAAACGCGGATGAGGGGCATTTGCATACGGCATCTTGGGCGTTTCCGGCATATTTGATGCTGATGTCCCTTTTCGTGATCCCGATTGCCGTGGCCGGTTTGAAAATTTTGCCCACTGGATCAAACCCCGACCTATTTGTTCTGTCGCTCCCGCTGAGTTTAGAGCAAGACGCGCTTGCGATGTTTGCCTTTATCGGGGGCTTTTCCTCGGCCACATCAATGGTGATTGTCGCCTCTCTCGCATTGGCGACCATGGTGTCAAACCACATTGTGATGCCCATTTGGATAAAGTGGTCTGAACACCGCGTCCGTGAATTTGGGGATGTGCGCCGCATCATTTTGATTTCGCGCCGATTTGCGATCCTGCTTATCATATTGCTTGGATATATCTATTATTGGATTTCTGGCGGTGGCGCGGCACTGGCAGCGATCGGACTTGTTTCATTTGCGGGTGTGACACAGGTGTTGCCCGCGATGTTGGGCGGTATTTTTTGGCGTGGGGCCAACCGTATTGGGGCAACTGCAGGATTGTTGGTGGGCTTTGCCATTTGGCTATACACGCTGTTTCTGCCCAGTCTTGGGAATGTGTATTCCGCCGCCTTTTTAGCCGAGGGGCCATGGGGCATATGGTGGCTGCGACCCCAAGCCTTGTTTGGTGTGACCGAACTTGATCCGCTGGTGCACGCGCTGTTTTGGTCAATGTCGTTGAACGCACTTGCGTTTTTTGTAGGGTCCTTGATCAGTTTCCCAACCCCCATTGAACGCCTGCAAGGGGCGCAAATTGTGAATGTGTATGATCATTCACCGACACAGCGGGGATGGTCGGGCCGCGCCGCGCAAAGCGAAGATTTGATGATTATGGCCCAACGGATTTTGGGTGTGAAACAGGCGCGCGCCTTATTCCAAGCAGAAGTGCAAAATCAAGGGGGGCAGGGGTACCTTCCTGATCCGACACCTGAATTTTTACGGACGCTGGAACGTGAATTGGCAGGATCCGTTGGCGCGGCCACTGCACATGCGATGATTGGGCAAACCGTTGGTGGCACATCCGTTTCAGTCCAAGATTTAATGGCCGTTGCGGATGAAGCTGCGCAGATTATGGAATATTCCAACCGACTTGAGGAGCAATCACGCGAATTGACACGCACCGCCCAAGAATTGCAGTCGGCAAACGAAAAATTGACCCAAATATCGATCCAGAAAGATGCCTTCCTGTCTCAGGTCAGCCATGAGTTGCGCACGCCTATGACCTCGATCCTGTCCTTTGCGCAAATCCTGCGTGATGGCGCAAGTTTGAAGGGGCAAGATCAATCGCGCTATGCCAGCATCATCCATGATGAATCCGTGCGCCTTACACGTCTGTTGGATGATTTGCTGGACCTAAGTGTTTTGGAAAATGGGCAGGTGAACCTAAACATCGCAAAAGGTCGTGTTCAGGATTTGATTGATCGCTCCATCGCCACTGTTGTCGCAGGGGACGCCGCGATGCAGATGCAGATCACTTGTAAAATCCCTGATGATTTGCACAGTCTGACGACAGATTTGGATCGCTTGGGGCAGGTGTTCATTAATTTGATCAGCAATGCCAAAAAATACTGCGATGCGGCCAGCCCAAAGTTACAGATATCCGCCCATCAATCAGGATGCGATGTGATTATTGATTTTGTGGATAATGGCATTGGGATTCCCGCCCAAGACCGCGATTTTATTTTTGAAAAATTCGCGCGTGTAGGGGAGCAAAAAACAGGGGGTGCTGGTTTGGGGCTTACTATTTGCAAGGAAATCATTGCCCGCCTTGGGGGGGAAATCACCTATTTATCAGGGCACCGTGGCGCTGCATTCCGCGTGCAGGTTCCCGTTAATTTCCACGCGGCTTAAACGATTTAATAACCTTCTCTGTGCACTTTCCTTTTCCGAGTTACACAGGGCATTTCCAATTTGTCTGCGCATCATAAAACCGTTTTACGCCGAAAACTTATCGATACACCTGCGCAGCAAAGTGTGAAGCGGGCCAATGGAGCCTTTGGTCAGGTCATCGCAAAAGCTGCGCAGGAATTCGGGGTTTCCCTTGGGTTGATACGACGTCAATCACAGCGCGTTAAATCCGCGGATTTGACGGCATTCTTTTCGCAATATGCGATATTTTCTCATACACTCTGTAATGATGGGGCGCATGTTTTTCTCT
The DNA here is from genome assembly GCA_000472185.1 of Rhodobacteraceae bacterium HIMB11. Taxonomy (GTDB): domain Bacteria; phylum Pseudomonadota; class Alphaproteobacteria; order Rhodobacterales; family Rhodobacteraceae; genus HIMB11. The sequence goes on from AVDB01000002.1 coordinate 126,878, forward strand.
GCCTTGATTCGATTTTTGCCAGCGCATTGATTTCGCCGTTTTTAGATCAATTGTCGGATCAATGTGCGCTTACAAATGTTCTGCCACGGACCGAGGCGCGTCCACGATTTGAGGAGGGGGCGGCGGCCCTTGAAATTCAACTGGCAACAGGCGTCTATCGCGTGGTGCAGGGAACGTTCAGGTTGCAGGGCAGTGATTTGAAAATACAAGTGGCGTTGGGTCTTCAGGATACCATTTTGAAAAAGGCGAAACCGAAACAACCTGCTGAAGCACATCCGCAAATGTTTGATGTTCGCGCTGAATTTGATGCGGTTTTGTTCAAACGTAATATGACGTTGATTGCATTGCGCGCACTGTCAGAGGGGGACACGATTAAATTCCTAAAGGCCGCGTTAGAGCAAATCATGCTCTGCCCAAAATGGGCAGATGATGGACCAGTGGGTTATTGGGGGAAATCAAACGGATTGTACGCTGTCTCGTTCCCATCCGAAAACAAAGCAAATGCGTCAGATGCAATGGAGATTGAGTTGCTTAAACAGCCGATAGGGGACGTCGAGGGTGCTGAAGAGATTGACCAATACCTCTGTGATTTAGAGGGTTTATTTGATAATACTGACGGGTCCGAGGGTGATCCAGCCGAACCCGACGAAATCAACTAGGCATCCATCATTGCGCGAACGCGGGGTGCGATGAACATTCCAGCGCCCATTGCAACAAGGAAAATCCATAGGCTGGTTCCGCCAAAGGAAATCGCCGCAATTGATGGCCCAGGGCACAAACCCGCTAGGGCCCAACCCATACCAAACAAAACCGATCCCACGATCAGATTGCGTCCCAATTTGGGTTCAGGTGGCGCAGGGAAATTGCCGCCTGTCATCGGGCTGCGGCCCTTGGTCAGGATCCACGCGATGGCCATAGGGAACATTGCACCCCCCATCACAAAGGCCAGTGTTGGATCCCATGCGCCAAACACGTCAAGCCACCCTTGAACCTTTGCGGTGTCGGTCATGCCCGAAACAACAAGACCCCCACCAAAGAGCATTCCAGCGATTAATGCGATTACTAGTTTCATTAGATCCACCCCAACACTGCACGGAATAGCGCCATGGTCAGGCCGCCCGCCATAATATAAAAGACTGTCGCAACGATCCCACGCAAGGATAGACGAGATATACCGCACACACCGTGACCCGATGTACATCCATTTGCGATGCGTGTTCCGACACCAACCAAAAGACCCGCGGCGACAAGTTGAAGGACATTGTCTGTGATGTTCGTTTCGCTACGATCCCAGAATTGCAACACGATGATTGGCATAATGACCACGCCCGCGAGAAACACGATGCGTTCCGCAGCATTTGACCAACCTGATCCGTCAACCAGTCCGCCGATCAGGCCGCTGGCCCCCATGATGCGACCGTTTCCCAACAGGAACACAGCCCCACCCAGGCCAATAAACAGCCCACCGATCAGCCCATAAAGCCAATCTGTTTGAAATGCGATATTTTCCATTTTTCGCTCTCTTGAAACAAAGTTAAAACGGCAATGCCGTCAGATGAGCTGGACCATAATCGGTCATATTCGAAAAACAATATAAATCATGTCCAGCAGGGGATTTCGGCACAGGCAAAGTTATTTTGAGTGTCTGTGCCAAATAGTGATTAGATTTTGTTCACGGGCACCTTTAGGTAAACATCCCCATTGTCATCTGGTTCAGGCATATTGCCCGCGCGCATGTTCACCTGCAGGGATGGGATGATCAACTTGGGCATAGCAAGGGTCGCATCACGTTCATCGCGCATGGTCGTAAATTCTTCTTCGCTTGCGCCTGCGCCAATGTGAATATTCTTTGCCTTTTGTTCGCCAACAGTTGTTTCCCATGCATATTCGTCGCGGCCCGGCGCTTTATAATCATGTCCAACGAAAATCCGTGTTTCGTCAGGCAGCGCCAGTATTTTTTGAATGGATTGGTACAACATTTCCGATGATCCACCGGGGAAATCACATCGCGCTGTGCCAAAATCTGGCATGAACAACGTGTCCCCAACAAAGGCTGCGTCCCCAACCACATAAGTCAGGCAGGCGGGTGTGTGACCAGGGGTGTGCATGACCTCGCCGCGCATTTGCCCGATATGGAATGTGTCGCCCTCTTGAAATAGTTGATCAAACTGGCTGCCATCGCGTTGGAACTCTGTTCCCTCGTTAAACACTTTGCCAAAGGTGTCCTGAACCACAGTGATGCGATCTCCGATTCCAATTTTACCGCCCAGCTTTTCCTGCAAATAGGGGGCAGCAGACAGGTGATCGGCATGCACATGGCTTTCTAATAGCCATTCAACGGTTAAATTGTTCTCTTGCACATAGTTGATGACGGCATTGGCAGAGCGGGTATCCGTACGTCCAGATGCATAGTCAAAATCCAATACACTATCGACGATAGCGCATGATGATCCATTTGGGTCCTTTACCACATATGAGATGGTGAAAGTCGCGTCGTCAAAAAAGGCTGTTACTTCGGGTGACATATTACATTCTCCAAGCTTTCTTGAAAAACATATATTAATTCTTGAATGTATATCAAGGAAAAAATCACACTTTGGTGTAACAGTCAGAATTTATTGTAGAAAAATTCCCACAATCACGATCATGAGGCCAATCGTTGATAGGAATAATGCCCCCATGTTCCATGGAATCAACTTGCGGATCGCGGCGTTCAGCTCTTCATCTGAGTTTGCGGCATTTTTGGCCTGTCGCGCCTTGATTATGCACCAAATCAGTCCGACAAGACCGATGAATGAAACAATCGCGCCACCCCAGATCAGAAAATCCATAGAAATCACCTGTTATCTTTGTTTCCTCGTGGGGTAGTCCAAATTCTTCTGCGCTTCAAGTGAAAGCCTGCTTGCGCGGAACCGTTGCAGTGGATAGATGTGTGAAACACCAAAAACTGATCGAGGCACAGATGGACGACCAAGTTGACAGCAGCTATCGCGTAACAGCAGATGAACTTCGCCAATTTGTGGAACGCTATGAGCGTTTGGAAATTGAAAAGAAGGATATCGCCGATCAGCAAAAGGAAATCATGGCCGAAGCTAAGGGCCGCGGGTACGACACAAAAGTACTGCGCAAAATCGTGGCGCTTCGCAAACGGGATATGAACGATATCGCCGAAGAAGAGGCGGTATTGGCAATGTACAAAGAAGCGCTGGGAATGCACTAGGCCCTAGGGCAAGACCAAACGCACGCCGGAAATGGCGTTGATGTTTGCCAGATCAGCTTCGTATTGCGCGGTTAGGTCATAGACCATCTGTGCATCCCAGCTGGGCACATTCATGTCCTGTTCCAACACATCGGAACGACCAAACCGTTCGGCAAAGGCGAACATCACTTTGCGCTTTTGTCGTTCATTCATTTCGGGATATTTTTCCAGATCGGCCTGAAAACGGTTGAACCCCTCTTCGCTTAAAATGCTTTCAATCAGGCTGTAACTTCCGACCATGGGCGTGGAGGGTGAAAAACCACCGGCCAATCGCATCAATTGCCCCCAGATAAACGGTGTATCCTCGGTACACCAAATGGTCATTGGCAGTGCTGGAAAGCGTTCGCGAATGGACTTTAACAAATCACTCCACTGCAATGCGCGCGGATCGCTTTTGTTCATGATGAAATTTAGATTATCGGTTTTAGCCTCGGCCATCATAGCGGGAATGAATGTCGCAGGATTGCGCGATGCAAGGAACAGATGCGTTTGATTCTCTGGGAACAGTTCCACAAAACGTACCAAATTGCTAATCGCGTGCGTGTAAAATGCATCGTTCTGAATAGTTTCTTTTGGGGCACCAAAAAAGCTAGGGATACCCATATACAGCGTGCGACATTCCTCAGGTTCGCCGTTCAAAAACATGTCTAATAAAAAATCGCGTGCATCCGCATCGGGGGCCGTATGATTTGATTGCATCATCCGCTGACGCAAAGGGCGTCGATAGTTTTTAGGTAGTGGCAGCGCAATTTTATTTTGATGGTGCAGGTTTAAGTTGCGGCGCAATGAAAATAACAGATGATCTTGGTCAGTTTTATTCGCACCTACATGCAAAATGATGCGCATTTGCCCGCTTTCTTGTTTCTTTGATTTGCGATCTATATACCCTGCAACAGTTACAGTTTGAAACACCTAGAGCAATGGGAAACCCGATGCAGTCGTCCCCTGAAGTTTTGCCAAAACAACAGATGGCCAAGTTTGGTTTCAGCGGTTGGACCCTATGGGCATTGTGCATTACGGGCCTTGTCATGGTGCCAATCCTGACGGTTGCGACCCTGGCCTTGTTTCCAACTGAAAACATCTGGCCCCATTTGTTGAACACAACACTGCCGCGATATTTTCGCACCACCGTTTCATTAATGGTTTCTGTCGGTCTTGGCGCTGCTGTCGTGGGTACGGTGACGGCGTGGTTAATTGCACGCTACCGCTTTTTTGGGGCAGGGTGGTTAGAATGGGCGCTTTTGATGCCATTGGCGATCCCTGCCTATGTGGGTGCATATGCATTGGTGGATTTATTTGAATATGCAGGCCCAGTCCAAACCGCATTGCGCGGTGTGTTTGGCTGGGAAACTGCACGCGATTATTGGTTCCCAGAAATACGATCCTTCTCTGCGGCCTGTTTTGTGCTGACTTTTGCGCTTTATCCATATGTCTATTTGCTGGCGCGGGCTGCATTTCGGGATCAATCATCGGCCTCTGATGATGTTGCGAAATCATTGGGGCGTGGGGCATTTGCGCGGTTCTGGCGCATTGGTTTGCCCCTTGCCCGCCCAGCAATCGCCGCGGGCGCGGCCATTGTGATGATGGAAACCGTTAATGATTTCGGCACCGTGTATTATTTTGCGGTTCAGACACTGACCACAGGCATCTTTAGCGTTTGGTTGCAATCCGGTAATGCCGGCGGCGCTGCGCAATTGGCCTGTGTCATTTTGGCCGTGATTATCGTGTTGGTCAGTCTTGAGAAATCAGCCCGTCGTCGCATGAAGTTTTTCAATTTGTCCACACGGCATCGGGGCGTGGAAAAAGCGCAACTGACAGGACGGCATGGTGCGATTGCATTTACCATATGCGCGCTGCCCGTGGTGATTGGATTCGTCATTCCCACATCTGTTTTGGGATGGCATGCGTTGAACCATTTGGATGAATGGACCAACCCTGCGTTGATCAAAGCGCTACTGAACACATTGCGTGTGGCCACAATCGCCGCGCTAATCACTGTTTTTGCAGGAGTTGTCATGGTTTATGGCGTCCGCCTTGCGCGATCTGAGACACCAAGGCGGTTGTTGCCCATCACCTCAATCGGGTATGCCGCACCGGGTGCTGTTTTGGGGGTTGGCATTTTGATCCCACTGGCCTGGTTTGACAACCGGTTGGCCGATGGGATTTGGGAGCTGACTGGATATGACATCGGACTTATCCTAACTGGGACGTCCGCTGCGATCATTTACGCCTATTGCGTCCGATTTTTCGCGATTGCGCAGGGAGCAGCGGATGCAGCGATGGGGCGCGTTTCACCCAATTTGGCAAATGCGGCGCGTTCCCTTGGGCGCAACCGATTGCAAACATTGAAAGAGGTCTACTTTCCTCTGATGCGCGGATCAGTAGGCTCTGCATTGCTACTGGTGTTCGTGGATTGCGTCAAAGAGCTTCCTGCAACGCTTTTGTTGCGACCGTTTAACTACAATACCCTTGCCACATTGGTCCACGAACAGGCCAGCCTAGAAAACCTATCTCAGGCGGCGCCTGCATCACTCTATATAATTTGCGTCGGACTTTTGGCCGTTCTCTTCTTGGCGAAGACCAATAAATAAAAAAATTTGAAAAATGCGTTTTTCGCTCTTGCAAGAGAGGAACGCATTATTTAATTACCCGCACAGTGCCCCTATAGCTCAGCTGGTAGAGCAACTGATTTGTAATCAGTGGGTCGGGAGTTCGAGTCTCTCTGGGGGCACCATTGTTTTCAAAGGCTTAGCTGAAATACGCTGGGCCTTTTGTTTTTATCAGCGAGACGTTCAGCGAGACGTATGTCATTAACTCGCCCCTTTTTGCATTATCCCATCATTTCTAGAGTTTTTGAAAATTGCTGTTTTAATTTGAGACAACATCACCTTATCAGCTCAATCTTTGTAGAACCGAGGCCTGTGGCTATTTTCTGCTGTACTTTCATTATAGTCTCATTTTGGTGCTGTGGTGCACTAAAAAAGAATAGTACATTTGGGCTGTTGCGTGCACGAAGAACGGGCAGATTGATATCGTTGGGAAATTGTTTTGCTCGTAAGCACCGAATATCCTTGGCACGTTTCATGGGATCACATTGTCTTGCAAACTGAATTGTTATGGTGGTTTTTCCAGCATTACGATAATCATCTACCTCTTTATAATATGCATATTTTGCCTTTTTCTTCCCAGACATGGATTTAACCTCAAATCCATTATCGGGATCGAGAAATACCACGTCGCAATTGCTTAGTTTAGACATGGCTTTTGAGTGCCATAAAATTCTTTCATTTGCGTCGAAGGGTACAAGTTCAGAAAAATAAGTTGCCATTTCTGATAAAATGCCAGTGTTCGGAAAATTTTGAATTTTTCGGTGTTCTCGTTCTTTTGACTCTCGTAATTTTTGAAGAAGTTGCGGATCGTAGTTTTCCCAAATCGGCTGATTTAAATGATGTCTTTTTTCGCCGTCGTTTGAGTGAGTAGGATCAACGTCATCAGGCTTCGTGAGATACCAATTAACACCAATTCTACAGCCTGTTTCCTCCGCCCATGCTCTCAATATTGCATATTTTACATAATCATGAACGTCACCCAAATAGCGTTCCTGCATTAATATTATCCTTATTTCAATTGTACACAGATAGTGTGTGACACCAGTCGCTTTGTCTATCATTTCTTTGGCAGGTGTTACATTGAGTTAGGACACCTGAAGCAAGTTAGATTTCATCTAAATCCAATCGCATTTTGAATGTCATTGCGCCTTTAGAAATTGGTTTACGGCTTCTATTTCGGCTTGGACCTGTGTGTCTCCACATGCTTTGCGCTCTGCGAGGTTATCTAGATATGATAAAATATCTCGGAACGCTTTTTCTTGTTCTGCTGTGCAGGGCGTTGGATTTTTCAGCTCAAGGGTTTTTAGTCGTGCTTTGAAGTTACGCATCGTTATTCAGTCCAATTATGCAAAAGGCTGTGAAAGCGCCCTCTCAACCAAACAAAGATTGTCTTGTCCGTAAAACATATCGCCATCTACAAAATAAGTTGGCGAACCAAATACAGAATGCTTAATAGCTGTATTTGTATTTGCCTCATATTCAGCAATAACCTCTGGTGCTTTGGACAGCTGCATCAGCCTATCTGCATCTAAATCTATAGATTTTAGTTTTTCAACCATGGCATCTGCATTATTCAAGTCCAAGTTATTCAACCAGTGGCCTTGCATAAATTCAGATGAAATCATTTCTAAATCCAGCGCAAGTTTTTTAGCTGCTATGAGGATTAAATCTGCTATTTCCGCGCCATTATTGTGGCTACTAGGAGTATCTTTCGGCATTATAACCTGCCTGTATTCTGACCACCTGTCTCTTTGACGCCCGAATTGATAATCCAACGTTGCTTGTGTTCGTTCTTCCAAAGGGTGATAGCCAATTGCGTTAAGACATTTCATTAGATCAAAAGGTCGATGAACAACTTCCCGTCCTGCTTTCTCAGCCAATCGGAGAAAATGATAATGACCGATATAGGCATAGGCAGAGTAGGCACTGTAAAAGTATTCAATTTGCTGAACTTTCATCGCATGTTTCCCTTTTCTGGAACTGAAGTGAGAATTTCTTCGATTAGAGGGTTAATAATGTGTGGGTGTGTTAGGGGTGCCATGTGACCCCCTTCAACATATTTATGATATTGCCATTGCGGAATGTTTGATTGGAAGAGGGCCTGCAACTCAAGAATTGACGTCACAGTATTTTCACTAAATAGAAGAGATGTATTTTTAGGTAGTTTTGCTTCCCACGTGTTGATCGATGTGTTTTCGTTCATCACGCAATCCCATTCGTGATAATTAGGCTTTAACGCAGCAACAAACTTGGTCTGCCTAAGTTCATCCATTGCATGCCAACTCCCTTCGCCATTCCAATAATCAGCGAAGTATTCAGCAGCTATTTCCCATGATCCAAGATCGCCATTTTGTTTTATGACTTTGCATAGATTTGCTGCTTCTCTGTAACCTGCGCTCTGGCTGTGTTCGGCAAGTAAATAGAAGGGGTTTGGCTCTATTAAAATTAGCTGTTGTATTTTATCACAATGTCTAAGGGCCGCCATCATAGCGACGCTACCACCAAATGAATGACCAATTATCGTTATATCATTTTGGTTGTGGACAAATTGATCAATTAAAGCCGCTTGATCTGCTAATGTCTGGGTTTTCGTAACTGACCATGCTGTTGTATTGCCATAGCCATACAAATTTGGTGCAACTACACGAAACTTTGGCGACAATGTATCAATCAATTTACGCCATTGCTTATTTCCTGCGGCTGTTGAGTGCAAAAGTATTACAGTCTTACCTTCTCCTTGCTCTATAAAGTCAACATTATGCATGAATTAATACTGCGATTAGCATTTATCTACTTTAGTTGTGATTTGCATTTGAGCTTTTTCACCTAAGTAGCTATTGGCGCTGTTTTGCAAAACGTATTGCATCTTCAAGTCGGTCATCGCCCCAAAAAATCTCACCATTTACTTCAAAAGAAGGGGCGCCAAAAACCCCTGCTGTTTGCGCTTCCGCGGTGTTGTTTTCGTAGATTTCTACTATTTCACTGGAAGAAGCCTCTTCCAATATTTCTGGTAGGGATGTTCCCAGCGCGCGGGAAACATTTTCTAGATTTTGATCCGAACCTGCTTCAAGACCATCAAGAAACCAAGCGCGATATGTTTCTTCAAAGTATTCTAAATACCTTCCATCCCGCTCCATCACGATACCAACTAGATTGGCTCTATCAAATTCTTTGAGTGGATAAGGTGCTGGGACGTCAGGCACTGGTAACGAATAAAATTCTGAACGCCTTTGTATATCTCTCCACATGTAGTCCACTTTGGTTTTCTTACTGGGTGGAAACGGAATGTTGTCCATATTTTTCATTATTTGGCGAATACTGATTGGCCTAATGTCTAATTTAATTCCTGATGCGTCAACGACACTGCGTAAACGAAGTGCCGTCAGATAAGTGTATGTGCTGCCAATGGACAGCCATGCTTTGATGGTTCTTGACATTTGAAGGCTCCTACTTGAATTGACTATTTAAACATCAGCCATAATCGATAGGAATGGCCCTTTGGTTTCTTCGACCATTTTATGGCCAGTTTCATCAATTGTTTCTTTTCGCATTGCGTCTCGTTGAGCCATTTCTTCTATTGCAGCGTCCTCTGAGGGATACACTATCAGCGATTGATGGGTATTTTCATCGATCTGCCACCATAGTATGTTTTCTGCCTTAGTTTTTGACTTTACAGCACGATGTCTAGCTTGCATTTCTTCTGCGCTTGGTACGCCATTTGGCCATACCCACTTTGTGTAAACTGCGTATTTCATATTGATTTTCTTTTCGATTTTCTGTGAATTTCTAGGCTTATCTTTTGAAGCTGTCGATCAACACATTAACCTGTCGGGGGTGTGTATTGCATACCTGCAGCTTTGGTGGTTGCCGCAACTACATCTTCACCAGTGTAGCAGTGAGCAGTTGTAATGTCGGATATAGCGCCTGACATCATAGTTTTTGCTACTACACTCATATAATCGGAGAGTTCATCGAAGTCGCTAATGACGACGCCGTCGCCTTCTGGCCGCCCGATCAAGCCGTAGAAGCCCAAAAATTTACCACCAGCATCTTCAATCAATGCACGCATGACAGGCTCTCTATTTTGCCTGCCTTCTATAATTGCGCGGTGTGCCTCGGCTGTGTATGTGATGTATGTCATGCGTATTGCCACGTGTTTTCTCCCTGATGTTCAATGCTTCAAGGTTAGCGAAGTCGTTCAGCGCCGCCAGTACAGAAACTGTACTATTGTGATCTGTGGAAAAGTGAGGCCAGCATGACTACGGACTGACTCCACGTGAGGAGATGTTTGACCAACGAACATTGCCAACCCGCTGATCACACTACATTCGCCACAAACAAAAACACTGTGGCAAATTCCTTAGCATTGGAACTTTATTGTTATTGGAAACCAGAGGCTCCTTGTGTTGGCGGCAAGGGTGCTAGCACCGTTTGTACATTTTACCAAATGGAAAGATCGTATACTCATTATGTGGGTAATGGCGTGGAGCCAGTTTCTATCCTTAGAATTTTACCGTCACGCTTAATAGCCACATACATCACCGCATCACGTGTTCCATTTGGGAAAGTCATTATGAAATGTGTCACCAGAATATCATCATTTTCATAGATACATCTAAGGTTTTCTTGTTTCAGCTTGCCGATCATGGAACTCATGCGATCACGCCATTCATCGGCGGTTATCTTGGAGTTGTCTGAGTGCATGATCATTTCAGCATCATCACACATGAATGAGCGCATTGTTTCCACGTCTGCGTTGTTCCAAGCCTCTACCCATTTATCAAAAATCATTAGTGGTTTCCTTTATTTGTTCAAAAAATATATTTCGTCACTGCAGCCGTTGTCTGCGTTCCACTGTTTCATATCATCTGTTGACAGCCAAGCGACTAATCTGTCGGTGTCTGAGCAGTTATAGGTTATCACAGACTTATACTCATTGATTTTAGCAATACCCCATTCAGACACGTAGTCCGCCAATGTTGGGGCAGCATTATTCGTGTAAATCTCTTTAAACCTGTCAAAATTTAAACCCTTGCTTGGGTCAAACGTGCTTACGACACAAATATTCAATTTCTCCTCCATTAATGTTGATGGCGTTGGCACACTTCAGGCTATTGGATCAACAGTGGATGCTTCCACAGTGATCTGAGCGCCTAGCCATTTTTAAAATCCAGCAACTATTTCTCCTTCACATGTTGATGTGATTTTTTGTGCTGTAGTTGCTTCAGCATCATCGCGAACCATGCTCAAGGCTTTGTGCGCTGTCTCTTTATCTGGCCATACAATCATAGTCCGTGCGGTGGTCTCACTTGTCATAACGTAATGCCAATTTATCGCACCTGCTGCCTTAAGGTTAGCGATGAAATTATCAAGATCGGGAAAGTCTGGCTTGCTGTCAAAAGACCAGTCTGCTGATGTCGCATACATTTTATTTGCTCCTTTTTTACGGGCTAAAACAATGAGATCAGCCTATCGGTGAAAACCGATTAAACCAGTACAAAAAATGTACCTTTGTGTTGGCGAAAAATTGAAGCCAGCCATACTAGTTGGCTGACATTCTTCGGTAGTGGATTAAATCCACGATTATAGCTTCATAAGCACGCGTGATCTCATTAAAGTTCCAATTTCATTTGCTTTTTCAACTAAAGCCGCAAATTCTTGATTGTTTGCTATCGCGTCTACGCTACTTGCCCAGTGATCCAAATCTTTGAACCTGTACACAACACGCATCATGCTATGATCGTTTGAGAATAATGGGACGCCTACGCCTAAGTCTGCGTCCTGAGCATCGGTAATTTTTTGTAACTCAGGTACCAATTCCATCATTTTAGGAACGTCGCTTCTCGCAACTTGATATTCACGGACACCAGTTACAGTGGTGACGTTGCCTCGCATATGATTGTGGAGCATTCTGCCGACCCACGGGCCCCGCATTTCCGCGATCGGGTTTGCTGAGCGTTCTGCATTAACCGCAATCATCTCTGGATCAGACATAAAGCCTTGCATTGCTTTTGCGCCCGCAGCAACGCTTTCATAAAAGTTATAAATCTCATAATCGCCTGCACGATCCCCCATGATTACTTTGAAGATAGATGATTTTGCACCGTGTTTTGTCATGGCTGATACTGCGCGTTTCAAACGCGTTTCCAGAACTGCATCCTTACCAACGTAAGGTGTAAATTCTCTGATGGCGCCGTAAGTCATTTGTTTTCTCCTTGATGTTGAATGCAACAAGGCTAACAAAGGTGATCAGCGTAACCAGTACAGAAAGTGTACTTTATTCATCTTCGCAGGTGTCTCACATTGATGTTTATCTACCCCGCAGTCACGGGTGGATGCTGGGGCACTTCACCTCCTTAGATTAGAAGTCTCCCGTGAACTGGGAGAGACGCGTCCCTTAATTAACTCCTTGTCTCTCCCAATTTTCAGTCTTGGATATTAGTGAGGTTTTTATGAGTGCGAAGCTACCAGATGACCAAACACTTTGGTTTAGAAATTTGCCGCCGAAAGAAAGTGATCAGGTGTCTGAAGAAGTTCAGGATAACGCGGGAAAAGAACCTGAAATTGAGCTATTCATTGAACCGCTAACTGGGTTAGCAATTCCACTGCCTAACCAAAATGAAACCGATCGTGACTAATTCACGAATAATTGCCAAGACGCTGTCAACATGAACTTCCGTGCGCGTATCAGTGCGGATTATTAACAGTAATCAATCAAATTCTTTGTAAACGCGTAATTCGTCTGATTGATTGTAAAAGGAACTGAAGCGCCATTGCTCGTGCAATTCAGTTGAGATAAATTCGCTCACTCCCAACTCTTCTATCCATTCAAGAACGGCTTCCTTGCTGTCAGCTTCCCAGTGACAAAATGCTATGTCATCTCCAACAAATTCTTGACGGCATTTCACGTTTTCTTTTGTGTTATTCGCAAATTCGGCCCACGTTTTTTGGGTAATAGGCTCTCCATTGTCTGAGCAATAAGTCTTTCGGGCGGCATCATTATGAAATTTATGAATTGCTATGAAATGCGGCATCTGACGCCTCCCCTTGATATTTATTTTTACGGGCGGATTGATTGGCAACTATGGCTGTGTTAGCCGTGTTCACCCCAAAGCCCATGGAACTCATAAGCGACCGCCGGTGTGTCTCCGTTAACCCAGGCATCGTGACCTGGTTCGATTGCATAGGCGCTGCCTGCGCTGTAAGTAATCTCTGTGCCATCATCATGTCTGCAAGTGACTGAGCCTTCTACAATGACGCCGATATGCTTTGCCTGGCAACTTTCTGTACCAACGGAAGGTTTAATGTCCTTTGACCATTTCCAGCCTGGCTGGGCAGTCAGTTTCATCACTCTTTGACCACCAACGTTCACCATTTCAACTCTGGCATTACTGGGTGTCATTACTTCGTCTGCTTGAGTGGAAAAGTCTTTTGTTTCAACGGATGCCATTTTTATGATCCCTGTTCTGTTTTTTAGTGATTTTAGCCTATTAGACGAGGTGCCTAATACTAGTACAGAAACTGTACTTTATTGATGCTGAAAAAATTGAGGCCAGCTAAATATCAAGCTGGCCTTGGTTAGAAGGACATAAATCGGAGTATTAGCCGTAAATTATGCCGCCCATCGCGAACATAATGTAAAGATGAAACACTAAGAGAATAGCAGGAACGATGATGCCTTCATTTGTGGCGTTTACACCTTCCACTTCAGCCCACTTACCTTTTACCGTAGTATATCCAAAAACTAGGAAGAGGGCAGCTTGGATGGTGCCAAAAGCAAATAATGCCCACGAACCCGATAAAGATGTAACCAATAAAATGATATACATCACGCCCTGTGTACCGCAGTAAGTACCTGTTAGTTTCACCATGAATTCTGACCCTGCGCCAATGCCCCATTCTGCAATTGCGCTGTCAGTGTTGAAAAGACATTTAAACCCGTAGAACGCACCCATTAAAGCAGGAACCAAAACTGCGATAAAATTAACTGCGCCACCACTTGCTTCAAACATTTCGTTTCTCCTTTTTGTTGGCAAGTTGGACGCTAACAAACTTGTAGATCGATACCAGTACAGAAATTGTACCTAAAAAGTCTTTGATGATTTGTGGTGACTTTGGCAGCGTATTGGTGTTGATTGACTTAATTCTACTTGGCTTCCAAAGCCTGAAGCCGCTCCTCAATCTCTGTCAGCTCCAGAGTGCGCCTGTAGCTATCGATAAGCCCCATCACACGCGTAGCTTCAAATGGGGTTAGGTCGCCATCACTGACAGCTGTTAACACGCTTCCTGCGGCCTCTGACGCATCCAGAGCATTCTTCATTTTAGGCAGGCCAAATGAAACTGGCTGATCCTTAGGGGTAGGGGCTATGCGATCCATACACAGCCGCAGAGCAATGCTATCGCCTTCTAATGCTTTGGTGACCGCTGTTTGGGTCAAAGCCTCTGCTTGGCCCTGTAGAAGGCTCTCAATGGCGATGGTTGCTTTGTTGCGCGAACCCTTTGGTCTGCCAGAGTTTCCCGCAGCGAATTGCTCAGCCGTATTTCTAACGTTTTGCATTAGATGATTATAGCAGGTTTAAAGTGTTCCCAAAATAGCACAACCCAACGAAGTTCGAAAAATCACTTGCAAACTGCGTATGACTAATGTGAGTTTCATTTTGATACTACTTGGAGATAGTTATGCACATAAAACTACCTGTCTTTTTATTAGCAACAGCCAGCATTCCAATTGCATTGAACGCTGAAGAAAGTTTCTTTCGTGACAAACTTCCATCGCTTGTGAAGAATATCGCGCAAGGTTTTGAAGATGGGAATGCAGAGGGAGCAGCAAAGAATGAGGCAGCGACCTATTCTCTAAATGCTGCAAACTCCGCGCTTGATGATGTTGAAGATAATATCGTCGCGACGACGCCGTTTACACACCTTGAATTGTCACTCGGATCAGACGCCTTTGGCTTAGATACGACAGGCACGACGACTAAGACTGAATTGCTTGGTGTTCTACGCCTGCATGAAACAAAGAATACCTTTGTCTTCAATCAGACATCGATTAGCTCGTTTGATAGTCGCACCACGGCCAACCTTGGCTTTGGCGTCCGTCACATCAATGACGATGAGACAGTCATCATGGGTGTCAACGCGTTTTATGACTATGAGCTAGATAGTGAACACAAGCGTACTGGCTTTGGTGTTGAGTTGCTCACCTCACTACTTGAGATGCGTGCGAACAAGTACAACGCGGTATCCGGTACGATCACACATGACGGGATCAATGAGACGGCACTTGATGGTCATGACATCAAGATCACTGGTAACCTGCCATACTTCTATTCTTCCAATATCTACTTCAAGCAAAGCGAATTTAAGGATGGCGCTGGATACAAAACCGAAAATGACGAATGGGGTTTTGAAGCAGAGATTGCGCCCAACGTCACAATCGGCATTGCACAGCAGAAGGATGGCAACAATACCAAGGACACTGTTGCATCTATCAAATACAGTATCCCGCTGGGTGTAAACACAGCGCCAACCAAGGCGAAGCAAGACGGCAAGTGGTCCACAAGCCTGAAGCCCATCCGTGAGAAGCTGTACAAGCCAGTTCAGCGTGAAAACAGAATTATCAAAAAGGCCATCAAACTTGGCGTCACAGTGAGTGGATACTGATTATGAATAGATTTACGGCAATACTAGCTTCAACAGCTTTATGGTTTAGTTTAGGCCCGAACGCATTTGCGGCGGACATCTATTTTAACCCTGGTGGCGGTGGAGAGCCAAATTCATGCGGAGAAGTGTCTAATGAAATTCCCACGGTTACGACTAGTGTGGGTACGGTTAACGGAGCAGATGGGCGTAATCTGAGGTGTATTACTGATATCGATGCCTTACGTTTAACTCTACACAAAGCGGGTCTTTGTACTTCAGCACCAGATACAAATGACCCGTCTGCAGATTGGGCCGATAAATGTGTATTTATAATCGATGATGCAACCGGTATTGAATTTACCGTAACTGAAGCGTCTACAAGTGCCATACCAGCAGAAAAAATAGATTTGAGTGGTTTAGTTGAAGCGACTTACACGCACGCAATCTTGATGGTTGGAAATTCTGTCAAAACTAAAATGAATGCCAAATTCGCTGAAGATTTTCGTGGTGCAAATGGTAATGGAGCTTTTTGCTACAGTATCAACGCAGTGACGCCAGGTAATGCGCCCGCGCTTGCCGATCTTGCGGTTAACTGTGTTGCAAATGAGGCGGCAATGATCGCTGCGGGTGACCATGATTTTTCTGAAAAAGTTTTTGAGACGTTTCAGACTGGCCCCGCAACCCATGTTGCTAGCCGCACTGCAACAAACGGTGATCGAATACACCTGTTTAAAGACTTGAATGTAAAAGCAACCGTTGCCAGCAATGGTTCTGCCTCTGATGCCACAAAAGTCGTTGGAGTTATGGAAATGGCCAGCCCGGCTGTGTTGTCAGCTGCATCAGCAACTTTTAATGCTGGCTTCCAATTGTCAGATCAGGGCCAAATTCGTTTTAGCGGGTCTGGCGCATGCGCACCTGCAGGCTTAGGTGGTGCCACAGGATGCATATCTTCAATGCGCAACTACGGTGTGGGTTTCAGAGTTACCATTGAGTAGTTCAACACATTCCGATTGGTGGGGCCAAGGTTAAGGCATAGGACGACTAGCTCCACCATTTAGGCTATTAACCATCATGTCTATGGCTAGATGTATATGTCATGGTTTTTGTAGGGCAGCAGATGTGTAATTGCCTTATAGTGTCATGTATTTTGTGACGCCATAACGACTGTAGGCTGAACTTTGGCATCCAACTATCACAATTATTCACACATCCCGTGTGAAATTTTGGGTGGGGAAATTATTTTTCTGTGGGTTTCCATGCCTTATAATCATGCGTTGGCCTAGTGCCTTCGCACTCATACTCTGTTAAGCGCCAATGAGATGTTTGACCAACCCCAGATGGCCCTAGATGGGGCCTTTGCATGCAAACTATAAACCCGCGTTGCTACAGGGCTTTAAAATAGCCACCTACAGAGTTATAACTGCAGTTCAGTCTTTGAGCAGCGTCCCTGTAGCTCAAAAGCACTCTGCCATTATTATGACCATTGTATTGTCGCTTGATTTCAAAATACAACGCCCTTGGAGCTGGTTTTAGACTGCGCCATGCTGCTGTATCGGCCATAGAGTTGAAGAGCATTATAAAAACTGGCTTACCTCTCTTGTGGCTCTTATAGGGCTTACGTCTAGACATCAGAAGGCCTGTCAGTTTCGATGCGGAGAAACCCTGCAATCCCGGAACAACGTGCTTTCAGGCTTTCCCACGTGGTGTGGTAGCTCCGCCCGATCCAATAGTCCTTATTCAAATTAGGAGAGGATCGTTTTTTCATGATCCCTTGCAGATCGTGGCGGCAGCGGATTACCCACTTTCTTTGGTCAATTTGTGCCATATTTCTAGAGTATTCGCCTGCGCTTTTGTTGATATACAACCTAGTCATCTGATTGGCCGTGAAGTTTTTCGATTAAGCGGTCTATCACATCTTCTTGCCAATAGTTGTTTCGACCGATTTTTATCGGCTTAGGAATGCGTCCAAGTTTGATGTCTTCGTAACAAGCACTTCGTGAGCGATCACCAAGTTTCGCGCGTAACGCCGTAAATGAAAGCAGGGTTGCCATTTTATGCACTCCAAAATGTTTCGGTGTGCTGAATTATGTTTATGCGATTGCCTCACGCCAAATGACCTGTTTTTTTTAACAGGTCATTTTAGTGGCTTTGGAAATTTCCTGAGAGTTCGAAATAACGCCGCGCCAAGTTTTCATAGGTATATTCATTCGATTGGTCGAACTGGCATAAAACATCCAGAACTATATCAATCCCACATTCGTGGTCTTCGGGATCAGTCTTTTCACCTTTTGTTGGTCTGATGCCTTCCTCTTCCAGCTCTAAAAGAGCTAGACGCAACCGCCAGTTAAATTCATCATCAATCTTTGTGCCTGTTTTTTGCTTGGGCCGTATTTTGGGGTTGCCTAAATATTCCGCTAAGAACTTTTGCGCTGGGATCGGTATTTCTAAGTTGTTTTGTAGCGCATGGATCATTCCTTGAAGAAATAGTTCGAAAGCTTTCGGATCAGTTCTGGCGCTGTTCAACAGCGGAAGTGGGTTAGCTTCGGTAAGTATTTTGTATCCAACCTCATTCTTTGATCCTAAGATCAACTTTGAACCAATTTCCCAAACATCAATAAGCAGTACCCCATTAAAATAATCAGAAAATAATTCATGTACGCGTTCTTTACCCATTGGCAAAACTAATCACATTTTCGGCTTTTGCACCGCACACGTACTTTGCCCATCTTTCCATCAGTATCGCGCGCTCTTCAAAATGATCAGTTCGCCGGTAAGCGCGAATTACTTTGCTACCTACTTTGTGGGCCAACACAGTCGCTGCAACTTGTTCAGTAGTATTTGTGCATTCAGCTAGCCAGGTCCGAAGGCTTGATCGGAAGCCATGGGGTCGCTCAGTCATCCCACGCCTTTCCATCAGGCGTGACATCGAAGCATCGGATATGACCCCTTGCCGCACTCCAGCAAAAAGGTATCCATTACGTTCAAACTGCTTAGCTATTGCGATAACTTCTTGCGCTTCTGATGAGAGTGGTACGCGGAACTCTGAAACTTGATGCAATTGTCCCTTCATATTTTCAGGGGGTATAACCCAAGTCTTTCCATCAAATTGATCGACGTGTGCATAACGGACGGCGTAACTACGCACGCCTGTGAGGATTAGCAGCTTAAGCGCTAGATGCACTTTCGTTGGCTTAGTAAGAGTTTTATAAAATGCGGGAACTGCAGACCAGTTTAGAGCAGGTGTATTTTGCGCCTGTCTTCGTTGCTTCCCAAGAAGCGCCTTTGCTTTTGCAATAGCGTTCAGATCAACATCCAAGCCAGCAGCTGCAGCATAGGTGAAAACAATATTCAGCCGATTGATCGCCTTTTTGACGGTTTCGGCTTTTGTTTCCCAGATAGGCTTCAAAGTTTGGGCAATATCCTGCTGCGTAATGTCTTCAACACTCAAATCGCCTAGCTTGGGAAGAACATGCAGCCGCAGCGGACTGAACCAACTCGCATTGACACCATCGTTTTTGAGTTCAGCCTTCTTCGCTTCGTATGCTGCTTCCGCAATGACAGCTAGATTGCTCTTTGGGCGCAGAGCCTCGCGACGTTGCTGTGAGCGCGTCTTTATTGGATCAATTCCCTGCTTGGCCATTTTTCTGTAGTCAGCAGCCAATTCCCGTGCTTCCTTTAAGGACACATCAGGGAACCCACCCAATCCCATTTCGCGACGCTTCCCTCCGAGGGAAATTCGTAGCATCCACTGAGAGCCGCCATTAGGTCGTTTGACATACCACAGCCCTAATCCATCCAAGTGCTTGCAGCTTGGTGCGGTTTTTAAAAAAGCAGAAGTCAACTGATTCAGTTTCGACAATTATATGTCCACCTTTTTGTCCACCCTTTTTTTGTGGATATTAGCGAACACCGAAAAACATTAAAAGACATTTAATATTATAAGCAACTGAAATTATTGGTATAAAATATACTAAAAGCACATAAAAGAATATGTGTTCAATGCGCTCTGGGGGCACCACTTTTCACACTTCATGATGATGCCGGTCCGTATTGGGGGCAGCCGAATGATGTTTCCATAGGCTGTTTACCAAATGCCTTTTAGAAATGAGCAGATACCTTTTGGTAATTTTAAGGAAAACTGGGTTCAGCTGATATAATCCGATCAGGGCAACGCACGCAATCAACGGTGTGTTTTTTGACAAGGATCCGAAAAGCTGAAAAAGATCGGTTAAGTTGCCGTGGCGACTTTGGAAAAGGGCACTAAGCATTTATTTTCTTCGTCCCATAAATGTAGATTTGCTTGGGCGAAACTTTCCTGGACCGTCAAAATATTCATCTCAGCGAGGCTGGGATGATCCTTTATCGCTTTGGTTAGGCGGTAAAACGGGATACGGCTGGATAGGTGGTGGATATGGTGGATGCCGATATTTGCTGTCATCCATTGTAAAAAGCTCGGCAGGACGTAGTGAGAGCTGCCGTTTAGCGCGGCATCATGCAAATCCCACTCTGCGTTTTCTTCCCAATAGGTGTATTCGAATTGGTGCTGCACATAAAACAGCCAAACGCCGATCATTGCGGCGAAGAATGTAGTTGGCAAAAAGATGCACAAAACTGGTGCAAGGCCGCCAAAATAATAAACCACAGCAATGCTTGCCAAAATCCCTAGGTTGGTTGCCATCGCGCTTATCCAAAAGCTTGTATTTTTCATGTATCCAACGGGAAGGCGATTTTGCAGGAAGAACAAATAGGCGGGGCCAATGATGAACAGGGTGATTGGGTGACGATACAGGCGATATTTCAATCGGCCAAAGCGGGATCGCTTCTTATATTCACTGACGGTCAGTGTATCGATGTCACCAATCCCACGTTTCGTTAAATTCCCTGATGCACCATGGTGGATTGAGTGCGCGCGCCGCCAAACTTCGTAAGGGGTGAGTGTGAACGCTCCAAGGATGCGACCAATCCAATCATTTGTGGACTTGTTTTTAAACAATGTTCCATGCCCGCAATCGTGCTGAATGCAAAAAAGGCGTACCAAAAACAGTGAATTCAAAGAGGCGATTACAACGGCCAAGAGGGTCGAGTATGCCAATACCCACCATGCCAACGCCCACATCCCGACAAAAGGCACAACGGTTGCGGCAATTTCAAAACTGCTGCGATATTTGCACGGATGACGGTATTCGGTTAACACGCGTGCCCAGTCCCGAGCGTTCTTATATTCCATCACTGCTTTACTGCCTTTGGTTTTTATTTTTGTTGTGACCCGCGCAACCGAGTGAGCGGCTATCAAACTTTGATTGTTGCCGCAACTGATTAGATGACGCAGCGGCAATATCGGGGCAGTTCAGCAGATATGCGATTTAATTACCGTCGTAGCCAACCATGTGCTGATCACCCCGTTCACGTGCCAGACGGATCTGTTTTTGACGTTCACGAAAGCGGTCTTTGTCCGCCTCGGTTGTTTCATCCGCGCACTGATGACAGGCAACGCCGTGTTCATATTCTAGGCGCTCTTTATCTTCGGGCAGGATCGGACGGCGGCAGGCATAGCACAGCTGATGTGGGCCTTCCTTTAACTCATGACCAACCGAAACGCGCGCGTCAAAAACGAAACAGTCACCTTGCCATTTGCTTTCGGCTTCGGGCACCTCTTCCAGGTATTTTAGAATTCCGCCCTTAAGGTGATAGACATCTTCAATGCCTTGGCCCAGCAAATAGTTAGTTGATTTTTCGCAACGAATTCCACCTGTACAAAACATTGCGACACGTTTGTTGTGAAAACGGTCTTTGTTTTCTTCCCACCATTTCGGAAATTCGCGGAATGATTTGGTTTTGGGATCAACCGCCCCTTCAAAGGTGCCGATACCCACTTCGTAATCATTGCGGGTATCAATCACAACCACATCAGGCGCCGAAATTAACGCGTTCCAATCCTGTGCATCGACATAGTGGCCAACGCGCGCTTTGGGGTCCACATCGGGTTGACCCATCGTAACAATTTCTTTTTTCAGTTTAACCTTCATCCGCGGAAATGGCGGTAGGCTTGCTGTGCTTTCTTTGTATTCCAAATCGCTGCACCCTGGCAGGCCTCTTAGGTGCGCAAGAATGGCGTCTATACCCGCCCTTGATCCAGCAATGGTGCCGTTTATTCCTTCTTTGGCCAGCAGGAGAGAACCTGTAATTCCCAGCTCCTTGCATTTGTGTTGCAGAGGTCCCTGCATTCCTGAAGGATCGTCAAAACGGGTGAAGTGATAAAGTGCGGCTACTGTAAACATGCGCTCCCATTACCTTGAAACTTTGACGCTTGGCAAGATCGCAAGTGACGCATGACCAATGTAATAATGATCCAATATATGGCGTGCACTTGCGCGTGTGCGGAGTGTAATCGCGGGGCGGGACCATTGTGTTGCACAAATCACGCTGATGTTTTGACGCGCAAATTCTGTGGTGCCTATGGGGTAACTTCCAACTCTGCGATCAGATTGGCGAATGACGCCCCATGCATATCACGGTCAAACCGCGTGCCTTGGATAGTGGGGCGTGGAAAGCTGAATTTAACCACGCGGATATCTGGCAAGTTGTATCGTTTTAAGTCTGAGATCGAAATGCCCAAGGCATGCGCCACGCGTCCGCTGTCAGCGGCAATAAGGGCGCGTTCAAATTCCGCCTCATCTGCGCAGAATATGTCAATGGTGATCCAGAATGGCCCTGCATTTTTGGAGCGTATCTTATGCGTGATGTCGGCCAGCTTGGTCATGCGCGCACCTGTTCAATTGTCAGCGAAAAGGCCTGCATCGGATCATCCAACTCCATCACATGGTTCAGACAAAATTCGTATATTTCACCACGGTTCATTTCATTGGGCGAAAAGGGAAAAGCGAACGTCGGCATCTCTTCATCGTCGGTCAATGGCATGTGCAGCAGATAGGGGTTCAGCATTTTGGCCACCTCTTTCGCGACCATTTCGCTTGGCGCTGTGACAATACCCAAAACGCCTACCTCGGTCCCAATTTGGGCGTTTACATCTTGTTCGCCGAGTGTGGCGTTCAACCCGATGAGGCGCAATTCCAGAGTAAAGTCGCCTTCGATACGCTCTTGGGCTTTTTGACGACAATTTTCTTCAACGGCTTTTGTCCAAGTTTCAATGTTTTGCACATATCGCGCCTCTCGGATCAGGGCGAGAGATACGCATTGATATCCGCCGCACCGCGCCCCCTCCAGTTTGACGGTATATGTGTCACTGGGAACCCATGTGCTGCCCGTGACACGCACACGCCTGTCGTCCAATGCTGTATAGGTCGCGCCCGTCACGTCCAGATGACCGCCTGGTTCATATAACTGCAACGGATTGGAATTTTCATAGAGCATATGCGCCGAAACGGTATAGGGGGTAGCCCGCGCATTTTGCCCCATGGGTTCAACCGTAAACCCATCTGCATCAAAGGTGATCATGATGGTGCCTGAGGATGGGTTTGTCGTGGCCAATGCCCCGCATTCCCCGATTTTTGCCCCATGCCATGCCCCACCCGCATGACACCCCCGCGCCAGTGGCAGCGCCGCAATTGTGGCCGTATCTGTTGCGCGTCCCGCAATCACGATATCCGCCCCTGTATTCAGGGCCGCTTGGATTTGTTCAGCGCCCGCCAGTGCGACGATATTGGTGCAGCTTTGCAAAACACTCTGGTCGATATTAATGTCAGGATCCAATGGCGTGATACGTCCGAGATCAAGGGCATTTATTACACGATCAGCAGGCTGGCCTGATTTCAAAATGGCAACTGTGACGTCCTGATCCGTTTCGGTTGCAATTTCCTTGGTGATGTCCAAAAGCCAATCAACCGCATCATCCGCACCGCATGTGCCTGCGGTTCCAATGACCAAGGGCACATTGGCCATCGCGCGGGCCTGCATCAATTCGCGCCATTCGGATTTTATGGAGCTGCGCGAATATTTCGATGTTCCTGTGCCCAAATAATGCGGACCACTGTCGGTTGATCCGCCGTCAATTGCGATCAGATCGGGTTTAAGTGCGATCCCCCGCATCAGCGCGTCACGATCATAGCCCAGCCCAAGTGCGCCAGATGGAATCAGAATTTGGGTGGTGACAGTTTTATCCACGGTGCCTCACGTCTTGGTTACGCATCGCGCATAGTGTGATCACCTGACACATGGCTGACAGCGGTTTAATTTCGTCAATCTTGGACAATGGCATTTTCCCATTCGGCGATGAAATTCTTTTTCTTGAAATAATCCAAATACACCAACAACCCTGGACCCATTGAAATGCGGTAAAGCGTGCTTTGCTCTGCCTGCCCAAGGGATTGGGTTTTTAGCAGGGGTGAAACGCCAGAAGGATAGGTTTGCGCAAGAACAAAATCCAAAAACTCTGCGGCCAAAACAGGGTTGTCCGATGTTTTGGGGATCAACATCGTGCGCAGCATCACGATTGAAAAATCAGAGGGCAAAATGATTGTGAATTTGTCTTGGTGTGGGCTTTTTTCCGCGTAACTTGCCAAAACGTTATAGGCCACTGCCAAATCGCCGTTCACAACGTCATCAATCATCGCAGACGCGCAACAATAAAGCGTTGGATCAAGCGTGCCCATCACCTCGGTCAATCGCCAATAGGTATCTGATGCGCGGGCGTCTTGGGTTGCAAATAAATACCCCGCGCCAGATTTTCGAATATCATATGTGCCAACACGTCCTTTGAAACGATCAGGGTTTTGTCGCAGGGCGGTGATCAATTGTTGACGGTTTTGGGGAATGGGCAACCCCTTGAACAGAGCGTTGGAAATCACAAACCCTGCGGGTTCCTGCGTAAAGGCATAGACCATGTCATTCCAAACCGCCCAATTTGGCAAATCTTGGGTTGCAAGTGATGTGTGTTTGCGTGCGAAGCCATCATTGGCCAGTTTGGTTTGCAAATCCATTGCACTGGAAATCACGATGTCAAACGGGTGTTTTTCCCGCGATATGGCATCCATAACCTCGGTCGAACTGGCAACAGTATAATCAATCGTCACATCAGGGCGAAACGCGCGGAATGCATCGATAATCGGTTTGAAATAATTGATATCTGCGGTGGATACGATCCTAAGCGGCGCACTGTCTGTTTCATCCCCGAATACCGCGCGATCTTCGATTTCAAAGGCATGGGCCACATTGGCCAAGAGCCACATTACAATGGAAAGGATAACGTGACGCATGCGCCTTCTCCTACGTTATTGCTAAGTGTGATGCGCCCGCCATGCGCCCTCATGATATCGTCCACGATGGTTAAACCTAGGCCCGATCCGACAATGCCATCTGCATTTTTCCCGCGCTCAAACCGCTGCAGCAACTGATCAATTTCAGTATCATCAAATCCGCGCCCTTCATCCTGGACGCGGATCTGGGCGTAACCGTCAGACTGATCAAGCATGACGGTTATTTTTGTGTCCGCATCGGTATATTTAACGGCATTATCCAAAACATTTTGAATGGCGTTTTGAACCAGAATTGGATCGCCCTGAATTTTGGTGCGCGTCAGTTTATGTGTTTTGATTTCAACGTCACGCAATTCGGATATCGGATGCAAACGGTTCACCGTATCCACGATCAGGTCATCAAGTTGAATGGTTTCACGTGCCAAATCATCGGTGCGAAAAGAAACCATTGCATGATCGAGCAGTTGTCCTGCGGTGCGGGAGCTTTCATCAACTGCGCGGATCATTTCCCGAACAGCTTGGCGGTGTTCTTCCTTTTCAACGCGTCTTAGGGTGACTTCGGCTTGGGTGCGGACAATGGCCATCGGCGTGCGCACGCGGTGTGCGGCCTCTGCGATAAAATCTTCGGACCGGGAGAGAGATTTTTGCAGTCGGGTCATGAGTGAATTGAGTGACGTTACAAGCGGCGCCATTTCTGTTGGAACGGGGGCGGCAACAGGGCGCAAATCACTGGGGCCGCGGCGTGAAACCGACCCTGTCAAACGGTGCAATGGGCGGATCGTGCTTTGCGCGATCACCATGGCAACCACCATTGATAGCAGGAAAAATCCAAACCCAATGGCCAAGGATATCCGCGAAATCCGCGCAATAGATTGGTTCAAACCCGTTAGGGTTTGCGCCACGGAAATTTCCAAATAGGCTTGCCCTTCAAGGGTTGAAAAACTGCGCCAAGTCGAGGCGATGCGAATATCTTCGCCCAAATAAGTCGTTGATTGGAATGCAGTTGCATCGTTTGTGGCTGCGATACGAGGGAGATCTGGATAGCCTGACAAAAATTCGTCATTCAAACGGATTGCATAAAATGCGCGCTCATCCGTAACGCTATCCAACATAGAAAGTGAGGAATAGGGTAGATCAATTGAAATATCACCCTCAACCACGCGCGCGCTGTCCAAAATTGAAATGGCAGAAGCGGCAAGGATGTTATCCTGACTTTCTTGTGCGATTTGTTCGGCGACAGATTGCACCACAACATAAAGCAAAATCGCAATGCCCGCAGCACTTAGAAGAAGCATGATCAACAGGCGTTGCCTGATTGATCCTTGGATATTTGGCGGGCTTACTGACATTCCAATTTATACCCCAACCCGCGCACAGTTGTGATGGAGACATTAGACCCAATTAAATGTTTTCGCAGGCGGCCAACATATACCTCAATCGCATTTTCCGATGCTTCGACATCATAGGAAAACAGACGATCCAGCAGTTGCGATTTTGGAAAAATTTGGTTTGGGGCATTGATGAAAACCTCAAACAAGCGCAGCTCTTTTGTGCGCAATTTCACCTCGGTTCCATTGACTTTTAACGTCGCAGCAAGGGAATCAAATTCAATTTCACCGAAATGAATGGTGTTTTGTGCCGCCCCTGTTTGGCGCCGTAAAACCGCACGACAGCGGGCCTCAAGTTCGGAAAAATCAATCGGTTTCACCATGTAATCATCCGCACCCAAATCCAAAATTCCGACGCGATCTGATACCTCGGATCGGGCGGTTAGAACGATCACAGGCGTGCGCGATTTGGCCGATCTATGCTGTTCCAAAAAGCTGCGTCCATCCCCATCAGGCAGCATGATATCCAATAAAATAAGGTCATATTCCGCTGTGGCTGTATAATCCCACGCGGTTGTCAGATTGGCTGCGTGATCCACGATGTGACTGTCCAAACTAAGGCGTTCGATGACGGCATTTGCCAAGGCTTGGTTATCCTCAATCAGAAGAAAGCGCATGTTTCGATTAAGCCCCAGTTTTACGTGTCAGGTTTGTGTCAGATTGATCTTTCAAACAACCAAATCATGTGCGGAATGTTCCGCGAATGTCAAATAGGAGGAAATCAATATGACATTGAGATTCGGTCGTCGCGCCTTTATCGCTGCTGCCGCTGCTATCGGTCTTGCGGGACCTGTAACTGCGGGTGGTCATCAGGTTTTGGACAGCGTCCACTTTTTGATACCTGGCGGCGCAGGTGGCGGCTGGGATGGTACAGCACGCGGCACGGGCGAGGCGCTGACAGCTGCTGGCCTTGTTGGCTCTGCATCTTATGAAAACATGTCAGGTGGCGGCGGTGGTAAGGCCATAGGTTATCTGATCGAAAACGCAGACAGCCAGCATGGCACATTGATGGTAAATTCAACACCTATCGTGATCCGTTCACTGACAGGCGTTTTCCCACATAACTTCCGTGATCTAACATTGGTTGCAGGAACAATCGGTGATTATGCTGCAATGGTTGTGGGCGCAGACAGCGACATCAACAACATGGCGGACTTGGTTGCGGCCTATGACGCGGATCCATCTGGCACTGCAATCGGCGGTGGTTCTGTTCCTGGTGGTATGGACCATCTTGTTGCGGCGATGGTTATGGAAGCCGCGGGCAAAGACGCGTTAAACGTGAAATACATCCCATATGATGCGGGCGGTAAAGCGATGGCTGCGCTGCTATCAGGTGAGATTAAAGCGCTTTCAACAGGCTTCTCAGAAGCGGTTGCATTGGCCCAAGCGGGTGAAGTGAAAATCATTGGTGTTACATCAGACGAACGCGTTGCCGCGATGGATAGCGCGATGACCATGAAAGAGCAGGGCATCGACACATCCTTTGTGAACTGGCGCGGTTTCTTTGCGGCACCTGGTTTGCCTTCAGACAAACTTGCAGCTTACCAAGATGCGATTGCCAAGATGTATGACACACCAGAGTGGGAAGCCGTGCGCGCCCGCAACGGTTGGGTGAACATTCATAATTCTGGCGATGACTTCATGACATTCCTAGAAAGCCAAGAAAAAGTCATCGGCGATCTGATGAAAAAATTGGGCTTCCTATAAGCCTAAGATCAAAGCGGGGTGACCCGCACGACGAAAGGCCGGTCAATTGATCGGCCTTTCCACCTAAAGAGGGATACAAAATGGCATTAGATCGTTGGGTTGCATTGGTGTTGCTAGGGATATGTTTGACCTACGGTTACACCGCATGGTTTATGATGGACGGTGCGTTGCCACCCATCATGAAACGTTTGGCCGTCTGGCCTTCATCCTTTCCCAAGGTCCTTTCAATCGCGGGCATTATCCTGTCGTTGATTGTGGTACTGGGCATTGAAAAAGGCGAGGTAAAGGTGGGGGACATAGATTATCGTCGCCTGCACGAATACAAATTGGGTCCGGCGCTTGCGCTGCTGGGATTGATGGTTGCCTATGCCATTTTGCTGCGTCCTGCGGGATTTTTATTGGCCACGTCTGGGTTTTTGATCGGCGGATCCGTCATCCTTGGGGAACGCCGCTGGGTCGTGATGATCGTGGTATCGGCGATTGCGACGTTTGGGATTTGGTATCTGGTCCAAGAGGTGCTGGGCATCTTTTTACGTCCACTGCCATTCTTTATGGGGACTTGATCAATGCTTGAAGGAATTCTCTTAGGTCTATCCACTGCGCTATCAGTGCAAAATATGCTGATGGTGATTGCGGGGTGTTTGATTGGCACATTTATCGGCATGCTGCCGGGTCTGGGCCCAATGTCGATCATTGCGATTATGATCCCTGTTGCAATCACGATTGGTGATCCAGCGACCGCCCTAATCCTACTGGCGGGGGTCTATTATGGGGCGATTTTTGGCGGCTCGACATCCTCGATCCTGCTGAACGCGCCCGGCGTTGCAGGCACTGTCGCGACGAGCTTTGATGGCTATCCCATGGCGCGTCAGGGTAAGGCGGGCAAGGCATTGACGATTGCTGCAATCGCCTCTTTTGCGGGGGGGACAATTGGGGCCATCCTGTTGATGATTTTTGCGCCCATGCTGTCCTCTGTTGCGTTGCTGTTCCACTCGGCTGAATATTTTGCGCTGATGATTGTTGGCCTTTCTGCCATTGCGGCCTTTGCTGGTACGGGACAAGTGTCCAAGGCCTTGTTGATGACTGTCTTGGGGTTAATCATGGCGACCGTTGGCGAAACCGCACAATTTAATGCCCCTCGCTTTACCATGGGGTTGATGGATTTGCAGTCAGGCTTTGGTTTCATCACATTGGCCATGGCGATGTTTGCCTTACCAGAGGCGCTTTATCTGGTTCTGAAACCATCGCGCTCCGCCCAAGGCGAAGGGGGCGAAATCAAGGATCTGCGCATCACGGGGGATGAGGCCAAGCAAATCGCACCTGTCATAGGACGGCAATCCTTGCAGGGCTTTTTCATTGGCGTTCTGCCAGGGGCAGGGGCAACCATTGCATCGTTCTTGGGCTATGCTGTGGAACGCAATATCGCCAAAGCGGATGAACAGAAGGAATTCGGAAACGGATCTGTCAAAGGATTGGCCGCACCTGAAACCGCCAATAATGCGGCCTGTACGGGATCATTTGTTCCACTGCTGACATTGGGTATTCCAGGGTCGGGGACAACAGCGATTTTGTTGGGTGCATTGATCGCCTTGAACGTGACCCCGGGCCCACGTTTGATGGTGGATGATCCACAGATTTTCTGGTCGGTGATCATTTCAATGTATATCGGAAACGTGGTGCTTTTGATCCTGAACCTACCACTGATCCCCTATATCGCCAAGGTTCTGGCCGTTCCGCGCAATTTTTTGATCCCCTTTATTTTGTTCTTTACTTTGATGGGGGCGTATATTGGGCAAAACAATTCCACCGAATTGCTGATTTTGGTTGGCTTTGGGGTTTGCGCGACCATTCTGAAATTCGCGGATTATCCACTGGCACCTTTGTTGATCGGGTTTATTTTGGGCACCATGCTTGAGGATAACTTTGCCCGTTCCATGAACCTATATGACGGGGCGTCCTTTATCTGGGAACGTCCGATGACCTTGGGGCTTTTGATCTTATCCTTGGTTTTGGTGGTGCTGCCCTCCTATCGTGCACGGCGTGCTCGGCTAAGGGCAGCTGGGATCGCAGATGGCGACTAAGTTCCTAAAAAGCGTTCGTGTGCTTGATATCACGAACGTCTTGGCTGGCCCCTATTGTTGCTATCAACTGGCACTTATGGGGGCCGAAGTTATCAAGGTGGAACGCCCGGGGTCGGGTGATTTGGCCCGCGTGTTAGGCGCAGATCCAGAACGTAATGCAGCGGGCATGGGGATTAGTTTTCTTGCGCAAAATGCGGGAAAAAAATCCATCACCTTGGACATGAAACACCCCCGCGGAAAAGAGCTATTGAAACGACTGGTCAGGAACGCAGATGTTTTGGTCGAAAATTTCCGCCCAGGGGTTATGACGCGGTTGGGATTGGACTACACGGTCCTGCGCCAAGAAAACCCCAATCTAATCTACTGCGCGATATCTGGGTTTGGCCAAACAGGACCCCGTAATGGCGATCCTGCCTATGATCAAATCATTCAGGGGTTTGCAGGGGTGATGTCCATCACGGGATCGCCAGAAACCAAACCCTATCGCGTCGGGTATCCAATTGCGGATACCTCGGGCGGGATGGCAGCGGCCATGTCAATTGCGGCTGCGTTAAACGCAGAGCCGCGCGGGGCATTTTTGGATGTGTCAATGACCGATGCCGTTCTATCGGCAATGGGGTGGGTCGTTTCGAATTATCTGATCGGGGGCGTTAAACCCGCAGCGCATGGCAATGAAAATACCACCTCCGCGCCCTCTGGCACCTTTGCAACCGCGGACCAACCCATCAACATTGCCGCTAATCGGGATGAGCAATGGGTGTCCTTGGCCACACATATCGGACGTACCGATTTACTGGATCATCCTAATTATGTGACCCGCGAAATGCGTAAAATGCATCGCCATGCATTGCGTCATGAAATCGAAACGGTTTTGATAACGCGCCCTGCACAGAACTGGGTGACAGAATTGAACGCCATCGGTGTGCCCAGTGGCCCCGTCCTAAGCGTCCCGCAAGTGTTGGAGGATGCGCAGATCGCAGAACGCGATTTGATCGCCACCTTGTCCAAGGAGGGTGAAGACATCAAAGTGGCAACAGGACCCGCATTCATCGACGGTGACAAACCCATGCCTGCGCAGTATCCCCCCGATCTTGGAGAGCATAACCAAGAGGTGTGGGGCGCACTTGGGTTATCGCCTGAAGATATCGCGGCGTTGCAAGAGGAGGGCATTTTATGAGCGATGTCGCAGATTGGTGGAAAACATCCATCATCGAAATGGAACCTGGGCGCATTGAATTGCGCGGCAACCCGATCCAAGATTTGATCGGCACTATCAGCTTTCCTGACATGATATGGATGATGGTGCGTGGCGATCGCCCGACAGACGCACAGTCAAAGTTGTTTGAGGCCGCATTGGTATCAGCCGTCGATCACGGGCCCCAAGCCCCCTCAATCGCGGCGGCGCGCATGGCGGTGACCTGTGGATTGCCCTTGAACAACGCCATGGCAAGCGCGGTGAATATGTTGGGGGATGTGCATGGCGGCGCAGGGGAACAGGCGGTTGAACTGTTTCATTTTGTCATGGCGTATGATGGGCATGTTTCAGATGCATTAAGTGCATGGAAAGACGTACGTGGCAAAATCATTCCGGGATTTGGGCATCGGTTTCACAAACCCACAGATCCACGTGCCCCCCGTTTAATGGAATTGGTGGATCAGGCCGTGGGTCAGGGGGCATGCGATGGCAAATTTGCCCAGATCGTGCAAGAGATTGAAACAGTTTTGCGCGCACAAAAGGGCACGGCCATTCCGATGAATATCGACGGTGCAACGGCCGTCATTTATGCCGAATTGGGATTTGCCCCACCCCTTGCACGCGGGCTGTTTTGTTTGTCCCGCTCTGTTGGCATTTTGGCGCATTCTTGGGAACAAATGAACCAAGGTGGGCGCAATAAGGGACCCACACCACCGCATTACAGATGGACCTATGAGGGTCCATCTGAGTAAGTACGTTTTGCGGCCTATGCGCCGCTTTTCGCAGCACCTTGTGCGAGGCTGCTGAGTTTTGCATAGGCGATTTCGGGATCAACCGCGCCAAAGCCTGCAAAAGTGCCAAAACCACAATCGGATCCTGCGATCACGCGATCCGCGCCCACGATATCGACAAAACGCTCAATGCGCTGGGCGACCAGATCGGGGTGTTCGACAAAGTTTGTTGTCGTGTCCACAACGCCGGGGACTAAGACCTTATCCTCTGGAATATCGTTTTTGCGATCTTTAAAAACGCTCCACTCATGTCCGTGACGCGGGTTTGAGGTTTCAAACAAAACATAGCGTGCCTTGGTTGACATCAATGTATCAAACATCTTGGACATTGGGATGTCACAGATATGTGGGCCTTCGTAATTGCCCCAACAGATATGCACACGCACCTTTTCTGCAGGCACATCAGAAAGGGCATAGTTCAACGCCTCGACATGGGAATTGGCGATTTTGATGAATTCCTCATCGGACAAATTATTGAACAACATATGACGCGATAGTGCCAGATCAGGACAATCCAATTGCAAATCCAACCCTGATGCAACGATGGTTTCGTATTCCGCCTTCATCGCGTCGGCAAGCGCCTCAAGATAGGCCTCGCGCGTTGGATAGAAATCGTTTTGCAGGAATAGGGAAATCACACCAGGCGAAGCCGCGTTCATAAAGCCGCGTTCCACACCATGTTCTGCCATCGCGGATTTTAGGTTTGCGATGTCCTTTTCCAATTCGCCTTGGCCCTTGGATTTAACCTCGCCCACACACATGGGACGGGCATAGGTTGGGGTGCCCCCGTCATCGGCCAGACGTTGCAGGAACGTTGGAAATTGTTTCAAATCGGCGGGTGCGTTGCGCGGGCTGTCACCGTCAAATCCTGTGTAGCGATCTTTGACATAGGTCGCATAGCTGATTTTCGACGTTTCACCGTCGCTGACAATATCAACGCCCGCCTCGACCTGACGGCGCACGGTTTCGAAAACCGCCGATGTCATGCAGGCATCAAAGGCCGCCTGATCATAGGGTTGTTCTTTTTCGCGGGCAAAGATGAAATCAACCACCTCTTGCGTGCGGGGTAGGCTGCCTACGTGGGTTGTTAGGATCTTGCTCATTCAATCTCTCCTGCGTTTATGACTTTGGGGTCCATGTTAATCCTGCGGGATCGCGCGTGGCAAGAACGCGATAGAGTGCCGCGTCGCCCGTCATGGATGGTGTTACAGTGTGTTGCATGCCTTCTGGGATGGACATGGTATCGCCTGGTGCCAATGTGGTTTCCCCACAGTCCCAGTTGATTTTCCAATGACCGCGCACAGGCATCAGGACGGAAGGTAAATCATGTGATGCCGCATCGTTCAGGCATGAGGTGCGTGTCATGAATTGCACTTCAAACCCTGGTTTGTCGCGCAACAATCCCGTTTCGCCAATCACTGTGACAGGGGCGCGATCGGCATAGGCGACCATGTCCCAATACCGTGCAACGTGGTTGGGCAACACATCTGCTGTTGTGGGTTCGCCGCGTTTTGCCAAATCACTTTGTTCCATAATGGGCATGGGTTTTACGCCATCTGGCAGGGCCTCTCCCTTTTTCGTATCGTAAAGTTTGCCATTTTCACCCAGGATCAAACCATGATCGGCGGCATCCTCTATCACTTGTGGTGCCCAATGTACGCCGCCCCCTGCATCATCCCCGCCAAGGATCGCCATGATCATCCCATAATCGGTGCCGATGTTTTCAAACCCGCGGAAAATCCCCGTGGGGATGTTGAAAATATCCCCCTGTTCCAGTGTCACTTCACCCGCGTCCCCATTGCGTCCCCAGAAAAAGCGCCAACGGCCCGAAAGGACAAAGAACACCTCGGCTGTGTTGTGATCATGAAGCGAATTTCGGCATTTCGGGGGCTGACCCGCCGCACCAATGTTGAACCCGTGGGGGATGGAAATATGCACATGTTGATCGGCACTTTCCGACACACCGCCGCCGATAATGGTAAAGTTTTCCTTTTGATCGCTGCCCGGTGTGTGGGCGTCGATGAATGCGGTTTTGCAGGGTTTCAATTCGCCGTAGCGAACGATGCGCCCGTCCATTGAATTCATTGTCATTTTTCGTTCCCCTTAATCTACATGCTTTTTTCTGTGGGTCTTAGCCGCCCGTTTTTAGAAGGATTTGTTTCCACACCGCTGTTTCATCAAACAGGGTCCATTCACGGCGCAATTTGGGTTGGCCACCGATTACGGCGCCAAATTCTGCGTGGCTGGCGCCAAGGATAAATACCTCCGCCCCTGTGGGTGTGCCAAAGCTGCCCCAACCTTCGTGTTTGCCGTGAAGTGTCCAACGCAGTGCCGCACGTGGTGGCATATCAGGATCATCGCGTCCAATTTGGTGTTGGATTTTGAATTCCGCGTTTGGAAAGGCTGCGCGCAATCCCATCCAAAATTGATCAGCGCCGTCATGGGACAGGGTGCTGATGCCGCCTGCGTATTCCAAATTTGCGGCACGATCATATTCGTTGGGGATCACGGTGAAATCCGCGTTCATCATGCGCGTAACAATATCCGCGAACCGTTGCCCCCATTCGTTGTCGTTTCCTGTCCCTTTATAGGGGCCAACAACGTCATTTGCAGGCGTGTAAGGCGTGACACAGTTTTCAAAACCGCCCTCGCGTTCGATCAAATCACGGGCATAGTCACGCGGATCAATCCCCAATTGGCGCACAATCGCGCCCTGATCACGGATCAACCATTCATCATCGATTTGGTTATTTTTTGCGTGGCAATCCGCAATGATGCGATAATGCAGTTTTTTTCCTGTGGGAGCGCCATAAACACCTGGATTTGCGTGGGTCGCCGTTGAATGCAAGCGGTGCGAGCTGAGCATGCCATCCTCGGGCGTACCTGACCAAATGACATCCTCGCCAAATAGGGTGCGATCGGGGAATTCGGCCAGTGTTGCCATGGTGGCGCCGATCACATTTTGGTTTCCCACAACCACCGATGAAGGAGAGCGCACGATGATATCAGCTGCGTAATAGTCGTGCAGGGTGGCAATTCCGCGATCTTCCCAAATCTCTTTGGTGATCCCGATAATATAGTCGGGAAAATCGCTAAATTTGTTGCTGAAACCTTTCATCTGTCGTCTCCTATTTTCGCTCTTGCCGGGTCGAGGATCGAATGATCAACGGGCTGTCGATTTGTATCTTTTTCGGTGTCATTTGATTTGGATGTTCGATGTGATGCAAAATTGTCGCGACGGTCTGTTCAACCATCAGATTTGCACGCTGCCTGACCGTTGTTAAATCATAGGATCGCCATGCAGCAGGGGGCACGTCATCATATCCAACAACGGAAATATCCTCTGGCACCCGCAGT
Source organism: Rhodobacteraceae bacterium HIMB11 (assembly GCA_000472185.1). Taxonomy (GTDB): domain Bacteria; phylum Pseudomonadota; class Alphaproteobacteria; order Rhodobacterales; family Rhodobacteraceae; genus HIMB11. The sequence goes on from AVDB01000002.1 coordinate 162,119, forward strand.
CCCAGATCGTGGCGCAAAATATCCATCACGACAAAGGCCATGTGATCATTGGCCACGAAAACGGCATCGGGGCGTTCATTTGCGGGTTTGTCAAACATGGCAAGCGTTGCTGTTTTGGTGCGATCTGCGTGGAAATCGCCCACCTCGCGCGCATAGAGTGTTTCGTTGTGGGCTCTGAGCCCTGCAAGGAACCCCGCTTCGCGATCTCGTTGGGTTGAGGCCCCTTCCCATCCCGCGATATAGCCAATGCGTTCATGTCCCAGATCACACAGCAGGTGTGCCACCTTGCGCCCACCTTCAAAATTGTCAGAGGTGACCGAGGATATGTCATCCATGTCTTGGGATCTGTTGAACAATACCACAGGCACGCCCGCCGCCTGACAGCGTGAACCCACCTCGGAACTCAGTGCGACAGAGGCCATGACAATGCCATCAACCTGATAATCCAAGATTTCATCAACCACTGAACTGATGTTGCCCGCCGTTTGCGAGGCCATGAAAATCAAAACGTGATAGCCGCGTTCTTGCAAGGCGTTGGACAGTTTTTCCAAGGCTTCTGGATAAAAATAGTTTTCCAAATAGGCCACGACCAAGCCAATGATCCGACTTTTGCCTGACACCATTGCGCGGGCTAACACGTTTGGGCGATACCCCAATTCCGCCGCGGCGGTTTTGACCTTTTCGGCTGTCTTCGCTGAAACGGATGCACCGGGGGTGTAAACGCGACTGACCGCAGACTGCGACACGCCTGCGCGTTTTGCCACCTCAAGTGATGTCACCCGTTCCACCATACTACAGATCAGACTCCGGAATAGTTAGGCGCCCCATCAAGCGTACCTTGTTGAATTCTTTTAGGCGGTTGAACACATTGACACCCAATTGATTATAGGCGTCCAACAAATCCACCATGACCCAGTTTTCGCGGATCAATCCATTTTCGATCCGCCAAAAATCCAAAGAACACATGGTGATTTTTTTGCCCGAAGGTGCAATGCCCATCCAACCATCATGCGTCACGGTTTGGATCATATTTGGCCAGCCTGTGACGGCAACATAATCACCATCGCCATAAAAATGATATGTGATTTCGTCCACATATTGCCCACGATCGGGCATGCCGTTTAGGAACGGAATTTGGTGCCAGTTACGAAACCCTGAAATGCCACGGCCTGTGCCGATACCCGCAGGACCATACCAGTTCATTTTGGGGTGCCAGAATTTTGGCATTTCCATCACCTCGGGCCCGCCTTGGGTGGGATGACGTTTCATATGGGTCAACATATCAACAATGTGCTGACAACTTTGATTTGATTTTTCGGCATCCCATGGACCAGGCACATGTCCGTCCAGCGTTGCAGGACCTGGGATGTGATATTCCAAACCCAACGATGGGGCCATGGGCCATGCACCCGCTTGCATCATCACCTCTGGAATATCCCAAAGGGTTTGGATTTCCACCACCTTGCCTTCGACAAAGCGATAAAATTCGTGAAACCGCATGTGGGTCAGGTGGCCCGTTGGTGGGATATCCAGCCACGGCGCAATAAAGGTGCCAGAGTAATGGCCGCCACAGCCCACCCAATCATCGCCATGTTCGGTCTGTCCCCCTGTGACGATCCAATCACGCCGTTCTAAATCAGGGATCGCCGTTAGCAATGGGGCGTAACAGGTGTCATAAAGATCATCAGGCCCGGTCAAATCTCCGAAAGGGAAGGGCATATGAATCACCGCATCATCCGCGATTACTGCAGACAGCGCCGCACGCACGGATCCCTCTTCAAAATCGTACATTGCGTTTCGTAATGCCTTGAGCGCGGCCTTGTTTTCTGTGTGCACACAGGTCATGTTAGTTTCCCGCCATATGTTTTACGCGTTCCAATAGGTCGATCCCCATCTGGGCAAATAGGCGGACCATATCCACAAACACCCAGTTTTCCACAAATCGGCCGTTTTCTTCGCGCCAAAAATCAATGCCATTCACACCGCATCGCGCCTGTGTTGCGCTGTGGCCAAGATAGGGGCCTGTATGGGTCAGCGTGACGCCCGGCATACTGGATGCGCCGACAAATGTGCCCTCGGCGATCAGGTTATCCAAATCACCGACAATGCGGTCGGGAAATGCAATCAGCCAAGGACGCTGGTGCAAATCTTCGAACTCTTTGAACGACAAACAGGCTCCAATGCCACCTGGTCCATACCATTTCAGATTGGAATGAAAATAATCAGCCATGCCCATGGATTTCAAATCCGATTGGTCAAACCCGTTTAGCCCCCCAAAAATGAAATCCCGCGCATAATCGCGCAGTTTATCCGATTGTTCCGCATCCTGTTCATTTGTCAAACACCCATCGCATCCCGTTGGTGCGGGGTAAATATGCGCGGCCCCTGTGGGTTTGGGAAGGGGGGAGAGGTTGATCTGTTCCAGCCAATCAATCACATCGATGATCGTCTGAATGCGGGTGATTTTGCCCGCCTCATCAAATTCCAAAAATTCGCCCCACCGCAGGCGCAGGGGCATGTTACGGGCGGGGATAACACCAAGGTCCCGAATTTGTTTTGCATGCAGGTACCCTGTACCACCAACCCAATGACGGCCATCTGTTTCCCCATCCGCACGTCCATCCGAAACGCCGCCCATCACGATATGTGTTTCACGATGGATCTGATCAAAGGCACTATAAAACGGGGTGACAAAGGTCGCGACATAATCCGCCGCGGTTCGTGTATCCACAAAAGGCGCAAAGCCATCCCAACGCAGATCGTCCGCAAGGAACGATTGAATATCCGCAGGCGTTTCAGAGGCCTGATCAAGGGCACCCCAAAACGCGATTGCGGTTTCTTTGTTGCGTTGGTTCAACTCACACACTCTGCGGCCTCACCATAGGGGACATTTTTGCCACCATATCGGCGCACACGTACGTTGCATTGTTCCGCGTGACCTACAAAGCCTTCTAGCATACAGAGGCGAGACCCATATTCCCCAACCAATGTTGCTGCCTCATCCGTTTCGATGCGTTGATAGCTGTGGGTTTTCAGGAATTTGCCAACCCACAGGCCGCCTGTGTACCGCCCCGCCTTTTTCGTGGGCAGGGTATGGTTGGTTCCAATTACCTTATCCCCATTGGCCACATTCGTGCGCGGTCCAAGGAACAGCGCACCATAGGAATGCATATTTTCCAAATACCAATCATCGCGATCGGTCATGATTTGCACGTGCTCATAGGCCATGTCATTGGCCACGGCCAACATCTCTTCATGGCTGTCACATAGGATCATATCGCCATAGTTTTCCCAACTGGCGCGCGCCGTTTCTGATGTGGGCAGGATTGAAAGGATGCGTTCAATTTCCTCTAATGTGGCGCGGGCCAATTTTTCACTACAGGTGATCATCGCGGCGGGCGAATTATATCCATGTTCCGCTTGGCCCAATAAGTCGGTTGCGCATAGTTCCGCATCAACCGTATCATCCGCAATGACCATCGTTTCTGTTGGCCCCGCAAACAGGTCAATCCCCACACGTCCGTAGAGTTGGCGTTTCGCCTCGGCTACAAATGCGTTTCCAGGACCCACCAACATATGCACGGGATCAATGGTTTCGGTACCAATCGCCATCGCGCCTATCGCCTGAATGCCACCCATGACATAGATTTCATGCGCGCCGCCCATGTGCATCGCCGCAACGATTGCGGGATGGGGTTCGCCGTTTACGGGCGGGGCCGATGCGATGATGCGCGGAACACCTGCGACAGAGGCCGTTAGAACCGACATATGCGCCGATGCCACCATCGGGAATTTACCGCCCGGTACGTAGCATCCAACCGATTGCACGGGAATGTTACGGTGACCCAGAATAACACCCGGCATTGTTTCAACCTCGACATCGGTCATGGATGCGCGCTGGGCCTCGGCAAAGTTGCGGATTTGTTTCTGTGCGAATTTGATATCATCCATGTCGCGCGTTGAAACACGCTGCATGGCGGCCTGAATTTCGCTTTCGCTCAGGCGGAAGGAAATTGGAGAATAGTTGTCAAACTTTTCGCTCAGTTCGCGAACCGCAGCATCACCACGCGCCTCGATATCGCCCAAGGTTGCTTCGACAACGGCGCGCACCTTGGCGTCTTCTGCTGCTTTTTCAGACTCTGGTTTTGATTTATGTAGGTATTGTACTGCCATCTTACTCACCTTTTTGATCTGGACGTGGGGCGGTTTTTTGGCCGCGATCATAGGCCTCCCAGCCCTGTCCATTAAACAAATCCACGCCAAGTTGTGCCGCCACATGGGCGAAATCGACGTTTACCCAATTGTCGACAATCTTACCGTCGACGACTTTCCAAAAATCCATGTAACGGATTTCAATACGTTTGCCCGTGGGCGCAATTCCAAGGAACTCGCCGCTATGCGTCGCCTCTTGGCGTCCAAAGGCCGCGGCCCATTCGCCCATATAAAGGCGTGCTTCGTCGATACAGACCTTATCGGAAAATGCGGCCTGAAAGGGGCGCTGCCAATTGTCCTGAAATTCCTGTAGGCCCGTTTTGGTGCCGCAGCCCTGATTTCCCATCCAACGAAACCCTTGGGCGAAAAATTCCCCGATGTCGTCGATGCGATGATCGTTCAAACCATCCACCATGGTTTCAATAACACGGCGTGTTTCGTCCGTTTTGGACATATCCGTATCACGGGTTAAAACGGCCTGTTCTGGGCGTGATCCCTTCATGCAACCTCTCTTGCAATAAATTCGGCACCTTTCCATCCGATCATCATCGAAGGTGCGTTTGTGTTTGCGGATGTGACTTGAGGCATGATGCTGGCATCAGCGACCCAAAGCCGTTCAGTCTGTTTTACCCGCAACTGTCGTGTGACAGGTCCACTAAGGCGCAATGTCCCCACCGGGTGATAGGCGGTGCCTGCGTGGTTGCGGATATAGGTTTTCAAATATTCGCCAATGACATCTTCGCCTGGCGCAAATTCTGCGCCACGGCGCGCGCCGAAATCTGTTTCGTGCAGCAGTTTACGCAAACGCGTAACCCCATGCACCATCGTGTCCAGATCATTTTCGTCATTGAACAGTCCCAGATCAATATGCGGTGCCGCATTTGCATTTGCCGAAGCCAGACGCAGTGATCCGCGTGATTTGGGATGACACAAACAGACATCCGCGAAATAGCCTGATTTCATCCGATACCGTGATCCAGAGGCGGCCAGATAAAAGGGGATGAAATGGGTTTGAACGTCTGGTGTTGCACTGTCCCCACGGGCATTAAAAAATGCACCTGCCTCGCATGTTGATGAGGCGAGGGGACCGCGTCCAAACAACGCATAATTCAAAGGGCTTAGCGCCCATTTGCCCCATTGTCGCACTTCTAATCCGTGGCCTGTCCCGCGCCCTTGGAAATGCAGGCCAATGCCTGGATGATCATGTAAGTTCTGACCGATTTCGGGCATGTCTTGACGCGTATCTATATTTAAGGCCGCCAGATCAGATTGATCGCCAAGACCCGAACGCATCAGGATCGCAGGTGACGCGATTGAGCCTGCGCATAACACCACACCCTTATTCGCGCGTAATTGACGCCCATCTACTAAAACCACACCTGCTGCGCGATCACCTGCCCAAATCAGGCGATCTACATGCGCCCCTGTTAAGATTTTTACGTGCTTTGTACGCCGCAGGTATGCAGTTGCAGAAGAGTGGCGTTTGTTGCGGATCATATTGTGTTGAAACAGTCCTGAACTTTCGCAATCAGGGGAGGGGGTGTTGGTACCAATCATACCCTGAACCGCTTGGGACAGGGGATGCGCGCGATCAAATCGCGTGGGTTTAATCGCGGCCTCAAGCGCGTCAAAGGCGGGCGAAACATCTGCCCCGCGCCAACCATCAATATCCCAACTGTCGAAATCGGCCATACGTCCGCGAAACCAAACCATTGAATTGATGGACCCTGATCCACCAACCATTTTCCCGCGGGGAATGGTGATTTCGCGATTACCTGCGTTTTTTTGTGGAACGGTTTTAAACCGCCAATCCCGCGTTGAACCCATCAACCAAACAAGACCAAATGGCATGGATACAAGCGGATGGCGTTCACTTGGTCCCGCCTCAAGCACGCAGACAGATCCTGCCTGACGGCGGATCAGCTCACTCGCCATAACACAACCTGCTGACCCTGCTCCAACGATAAGGAAATCACTGGTCATGGCATGTGCGCCCATACAACACCCTGCGTGATATGAGGCAGCGAACGCATCAGCCCTTAACCGCGCCTGCGGTTAGACCGCTTACGATTTGGCGTTGGAAGAATAGGATCAATACAAAGAGTGGTGCAGTCGCAGACACCACTGCCGCAACGGCAAACATGATATTCCCCTGCACCTGCACCGTGCCTAAAAAGCTTGCCACCGCAGGAACCATTGTTTCGTTTGGCTTGCTTAGCAACATCGATGTTACTGCATAATCGTTATAGGCCAAAAGAAAGCTAAACAGCCCCGTGGTGATCACACCAGGCCACATCACCGGCACGATGACATGGCGAAACGCCTGAAAACGTGTGCAGCCATCGACCATCGCGCTTTCATCCATATCTTTGGGGATATTCAGGAAAAAGCTATGTAGCATCCAAAGCGTGAAGGGTTGGTTAATCGCAACTAGCACGATGATTGATGTCCCTTTGAGTCCCCAAATGTTCCATTCAAAGAAAGGCAACATGTAACCAGAAACCAACGTGATGTGGGGCATTGCGCGGAACACCAGCGCCGCCATAAGCAACCAAAACGCATAGCGATATCCTGATCGTGCAAGCGCATATCCCCCTAATGTGCCAAAGGTTAAGGATATGACCACGGTAAAGAACACAATGACCGTCGTGTTGATCACATTGCGCCAAAATTCCTCTTCGATCCATGCGCCGTAATATCCATTCAGTGTGAATGGCCCACCTGTTTCGCGGGTGGTGAAAATGCCGTAAATCGCGTTTGTCCAATCCGCCTTGGAAAAGAAATCACCCTGTACCTTAAAGCTGCCCCACACAGTCCAAAGGAAGGGAAACGCCGCAATGATCAGCCAAATCGCGACCAAGATATAGGACACAACCTTGAGTGTTGTCAGACGGTTTTCTGCTTTTATCGCCATCGAACTCTCCTCCTTAATGCGCTTTTCGGTTGAAATCGCGCCAGGTCCGGATCAGGACAGGCGTTAAAAGGATCACGACCCCGATAATGGTCAGCATGGATGTTGCACTGGCCGATGCATATAGCGGATTGCCTGCCTCTTTCAGGTCGCTTTGAATAAAGGTGCTGAGTGATTGTGCATGCGCTTCGGCTTGGAAGCTGATGATCGGTTCAAAGACGCGGAAGTTATCCATCAACAACATCAGCGTGACAAAGGACACCAATGGCATCAAATGCGGGACTACGACGTTAATCATGGTTTGCCATTTGTTGGCGCCATCCACCCGCGCGGCCTCAAGCGTGTCTTGTGGAACAGTCTGAAGGCCTGCGTAAAAGGTGATAAAGCTGAAGGGGAGCGTGTGCCAAACCCCATAAACGATCAGCATAATCCACATAAGCGGGGTTGATGCCTTAATACTTAGCGTTGGGTCATTAAATATGTTTTGTAAGGTGGCGCCAATAATCCCCTCTCCGTCGACCATCCACGACAAGATCATTGACCCAACGATTGTCGCCACAAGGAATGGGAGGAGAGAGATGAAAATCGCGACGCCGCGCAGGGCATTTGGCAAATTGTTCACACCAACCGCAACAGCCAAACCAAGGATTAACACCAAGGGAGTCACAGTAAAGGTGTAGGTCAGCGTGAAAATCATTGCCTTATAGAATTTCAAATCCATCAGACCTGGTAGAAACGATCCCAATCCCTCTGATGTGCGCCAAATCTCGGCAACCTCGGCCGTGGCAAGGTGGGATCGGTCAAAATAGGTGCCCAAGCCATTGAAACGGCCTAGTGGCTGCGCCTCTCGCAGGGCGGCGGTGGCCTCGGTATCAATGGATGTTGTTTCCTGGCATCCAAATGGTCCACAGCTTTTGGAAATAACCAGAACCTGCTCGTGCTGCACAAACAAGGATTGGATCATCACTGACACAATCGGTAACGCAATGAACAAGATCATCGCCGTAAGTGTTGGCAAAATGAACCAGAAAAACGTCCGATGTTTCATGGCGACACCCTGTTACGCGCATTGGTTGGGGGTAGGGGGCCATCATTGGCCCCCTTGGGGAGAAAAGGCTTAGTTCAAGAAGCCCGCTTCTTTTGCAGCTGTTCTGTACGCGGCTTCGACATCTGCCAATGCGTCTTCTGCGCTTTCGCTGCCTTTGTAGAAGTCAACGAGCTCAGACCCCAATGCGTTATGCATTAGGCCAACATATGGGATCATTGGGTATGGTTTCGCACCTGCTGCCGCAGTAGCAGATACACCTGCTGCTGCCGCACCTGGTGTAAAGCCGTCGATCAACCAAATGGCTTTGTCGTTGTGCTCTGCCATCATGTCGCTGGTCAAACCACCAACCAATGCTGCGAATGTTGATTCCGCATCTGCATCGGGGATGTTTTTCGCGATTGTGATACCGTCCCACCATAGTGTCGCTGCAGGTGTTGAACCACCGTTCGCTGTTGGCGCTGCTGACAATAGGGTGTTTTGTGTGACTTCGGCTGTTGATCCTTCGTCATCCAAGACCGCGCCACCACGTGAACCCCACATGATTGCCATTGCTGCCTGACCTGCCTCCCATAGCGCCTGTGTCTCGTTTGACGCGTGGCTTAGGTGATCTGGGTGTGTATACTCAAGCAATGATTTGATTGAGTTCAACGCCGCAATACCTGCTGGGCTGTTTACGTTTGGCTCTGCTGTGCCTGGCTTGAACAATTCACCGCCATTGGCAAAGAAGAATAGGTTGAACACTTCACCTACGTTCCAGCCGACTTTCATGTTCATTGCGATTGGGTGCTCCATGATGCCTGCTGCACGGATTTTTTCGGCCGCTGCAACCATTTCCTCAACAGATGTTGGTGTGGATGTCACGCCAGCCGCTTCAAGGATGTCAGTCCGTGTGAAGAGGTGCTGAGAGTTCGCCATGAACGCAACTGCCATCACATTACCGTCGATTGTGATCAACTGGTGTGGTTTTAGGTGCGAACCGTATTTTTCAACAAGATCGTTGAGAGGGCGAACAAGACCGTCGTTCATCAACTGTGTAAGAGTTGAGTTTGCAACGATAACAGATGTGTACTCGGCTGGGTTTGGTGTCAGCGCTTGGTTCATCATGTCACGTGTGTTGTCACGTAGGTTCACGGTGAATTCACCTGCGTTTCCTGAACAGTTCGCTTCGGCTGTGCCTGCAACTGCTTGGATCGCTGGGAAGTCTGAGCCCAAAATGCGGACTGAGTTGCCAGATGGACCACAATCAGCTGCAAGTGCCGTTGTTCCCATCAGAGCAGTAAGTGCAGTCGCTGCTGCAATTTTTCTAAAAAACATGTTACTCTCCCTTTGTTTTTTAGGTGTTGGATGCGCCTTGCAATCACGCATCCTGTTGGCCGCGGTTTCCCGCGACGGTTTCAGGGGTTACCCCCAATTCGCGCACCTGTTTGGCCATCAAACAGGTGGCAAATTCCTGCAGGCACTTCGATTGAAACCATGTCGTCAATCGAGGCCCGATAGTTTTTATCTGCACGGACGCTAACCAGTTTTGATCCGATCCGTACCGTCACCATGGTGGCATCTCCCAACAATTCCAGCGTGTAGATCGGGGCATTGATCTGACCGCCGCTGTCGACAACGCGTGCATCTTCTGCGCGAAATCCTAGTGTGATGTTTTGATCCGCAGCGTTCAGCCCTGGAATTTTGGTGTTGGCCGCCGTGAAAATTCCACCTGCAACCGACCCTTCGATCAGGTTCATTGCGGGGTTACCGATGAAGCCTGCCACGAATGTATTTGCGGGAAGGTCATAAATTTCAGTGGGGCTGCCCACCTGCTGCACAACGCCCTTTTCCATGACAACAACGCGATCGGCCAATGTCATTGCCTCGATCTGATCATGCGTCACATAGATTGTCGTGACCGCCAATTCATGGCTTAGGTTCTTGATCTGAGCCCGTGTTGAAACGCGCAATTTCGCGTCAAGGTTTGACAGCGGTTCATCCATCAAGAATACATTTGGTTCACGCACGATTGCGCGGGCCAAAGCGACACGCTGACGTTGACCGCCTGACAATTCCGCAGGTTTGCGATGTAGGAAATCATCCAATTCAACCATCGCCGACGCCCGGCGTACGCGTTCATCGTGTGTTTTGGGATCAATTCCACGCACCTTAAGTGGAAAGCGGATATTTTCATAAACGTTCATGTTGGGATAAAGCGCATAGCTTTGAAACACCATGGCGACATCGCGATCCTTAGGTTCTAGGTCATTCACCTTTTTCCCATCGATCAAAATATCGCCTGATGTTGCATCCTCTAACCCTGCGATCATCCGCATAGTTGTGGTTTTTCCACATCCCGATGGGCCAAGCAGGACCAAGAATTCCTTGTCAGGGATCGTCAAGTTCATGTCCGCGACGCCCACAAAATCGCCCCAACGTTTGGTTATGTTTTTCAGAATAATTTCGGACATGTCCCGCGCCCAATGTTGCTATCCCTAAAATGTTGGCACCAAGATTGGAGCTGCGCAAGCTATTTTTGCATACGTTTGCAAAAAATACTTTTCTAATCGAAAAAACGCTATATCACTGGGGAAAAGGTGACTTTATCAAGATTGGATAAGCATGAGTTATCAAGCAGAAAAACAAGTTGTGCATGACTACTACACCGCACTCGATTCGACATCGGGGGCGGATATGCTGGACGCCGTTGGGAAATATGTTGCGTCGGACTATCTTTGGCGCGGGTATCATCCGTTTGGTGAAATGACATCGTTGGGTGATGTGATTGCCAAGTTCTGGGTGCCGTTGAAATCTTCTTTCGCCCGCCTTCAGCGGCGCGAAGATGTGTTCTTTGCGGGCAAAAACGTGACCGAAAACAACGACGGCACTTGGGTTGTTTCCATGGGGCATCTAATGGGATTGTTTGATGTGCCGTGGCTGAGCATTCGACCGACCCGTAAAATGGCGTTCCTACGCTACGCCGAATTCCACCGCGTCGAAGGTGGCAAGATATGTGAAACCGCGTTTTACTTTGACATCCCGCATCTGATGATCCAGGCGGGTCAAAATCCGTTTCCGCCCCAAACAGGGGCACATATGGTGCAGCCGGGGCCGATGCCACATGATGCGTTGCTTTATGATGACGCCCCGGTAGAAGAGGGGCAAAAAACCATGGCGGCGATTGAAACCATGATTGGTGATTTGGGGCAATGGCAGTTGGGTTTGCCCCTAGAAGAAGAGCTGGCGCGCACATGGCATGACGATATGATTTGGTGGGGGCCTGCAGGGATCGGTGCAACCTACACGATCGAGCGTTATGCAAAACAACATTCTGGACCGTTTCGTGCGGCGTTCAAAGAACGGTCGAAAACCAACCACATTGCACGGGTGGCAGAGGGCCATTATGGCGGATTTTTCGGCTGGCCAAACTTCACCGCGCGGCATGCAGGTGGGTTCATGGGTATGCCCGGAAATTCGGAACGGTTGGAATTTCGTGTGATTGATATTTACCGTCGTGAAGGGGATAAATTGATTGAAAACTGGATTTTCATAGATTTCCTTCATGTGATGCATCAACAGGGTTTGGATGTGCTTGGGCGTATGCAGGGGATTGAAGGATGATGAAGCGTATCGATTCACATCATCACCTTTGGGACCTAAAGGCCGTGCATTATCCTTGGCTGATGGAGTTTGGGAAACCGCGGTTTTTCGGTGATCCGACACCCATCCAGCGTGATTACCTGTTGGAGGAGCATCGTGCAATTTCGCAAAACCATGGATTTGTGGCATCGGTCCATATTCAGGTTGGGGCAGAGGATGGATTGGCCGAAGCGCGATGGGTGGATCAGGTGGCACATGCCAACCCAGATTGGCCGATGGTCCAAGTTGCATTTTGTGATTTAGCGGCCTCAGATCGCGAGGGTCAGTTGGACCAATTTCAGGCGCTAGCGTCCGTCGTCGGCGTTCGTCAAATTGTAGGGCGGTCGCCAGAGGAGGATGCCAAAAACGGCACCAATGCCTTGATTGCCGATCCCGAATTCAGAGCAGGTTTGCAGAGCCTTGCGTCGCGCGGTCTGTCCTTTGATTTGCAATTAATCCCCGAATTGATGGAACCCATGGGAAAAGTTTTAGCGCAGGTTCCCGATTTACAGGTGGTGCTGTGCCACGCAGGTTCAACATATGACAGATCACCAGACGGAATTGCAAAATGGGCCGCGGGCCTTGCGCATTTGTCAGTCCTGCCAAATGTGTCATGCAAATTATCGGGCTTGGGCATGTTTGATCATGATTGGACTGCAGATACCGTGCGCCCAATCGCGGAAGTCGTGATGGAGCAATTCGGACCAGATCGAGTCATGTTTGGATCAAACTTCCCTGTCTGTTCGTTGTCCAGCACATTCGATGATCTGCTTGAACGGCATATGGCGATTGTTCCCGCGGAGCATCATGGCAAAGTGTTTCATGACAACGCCGCGCTCTTTTATTTCAACGAATCTCAGTCCTCGTAACCTGTGATCGCGCCGCTGATCAGTTGATAGGACAACAGATTGCTGATCTCTGCAGGGTCGCGCACAAGTGCGGATAATCGGGCTGACAAGGTTGCCGCGGAAATTGGGTCCGCCATGATCGTATCGGCCTGCGTTAGCGTGATTTGTTCAAAGCGAATGGGCGTGCCTGCCTTGGCTTGGGCTAGGACAGGCAGGTCCGCAAGGATCACCGTGCCAATTCTGGGATAGCCGCCCATGGTTTGGCACTCTGACATCAGGACATAGGGTTCCCCATCCCCCGTCATTTGGATGTCGCCCGTTACGATGATATCGGACACGATGCCATGGGCGTTTTGGGGCGTAAACGGTGTCCCCTCAAAATCAACTTTCACGCCTCTGCGATTGGCAATGTGGCTTGCGCGAAATGGGGTGGCGTGAAAGCGGTCAAGGTCGGCATCTGAAAACAAATCCGTTTGCGGTCCTGCCAAATACCGAACCGTTCCGCCGCCCAATCGATCAACGGCACGGATTTTCATGGATCGCACGGCGGGCGCCGAGGTGCCATTTATCACATCGCCGATCTGCAACCAATGTCCAATACCTGCGCTGACATGGCTTGACCTACTATCAAAAACCCGTGGCGTGGCAAGCTCTGCATGGGGGGTGACATAGCCATAAACCCCTGATTTGGGGGCGCTTAGTTCAATTATATCCCCTGCATTCAGTGTATGTGTCGCATTCCATTGCAACACGCGATCACTCACTTTCGCATTCATTTCACCGCCCGTCAGTGCAACGGTCATGTCGCACAACACACGCAATGATCCACCAACCCCCATAAATTCAATGGCAGGTGATGGGTGCGTTTGGCCCAATAATGCTGCGGCCTCGATCAGGGCCAGCTTATCCATCGCCCCCCCTTGGGACAGGCCAATCGCGGTTGTGCCCGTGCGCCCCAGATCCTGAATAGACAGGCCAACGGTCGCGCGGACGATTTCGATTAAAGGGACTGACATATCGCGCCCCCTTTGGGATCCCCTGCTGCCTGCAGTCGCGCAATGTCATTTGCGGATGCGCGCGAAAATTGCATCGCATCCCCTGCACGCAATAAAATTGGTGTGTCGGTTTCTGGGGCGAAGGGTTTAAACGCGCTCATCCCGATTTGGCGCCATCCTGTGGGCGAAGGGTTTGCAAATAAAACCAACTGCCGCACGGCGGTCACCAATGCGCCTGCGGGAACCTCTGCCGTTAAGGTCGATGTGCGCGGCATATCCCATTCCTGCGGCAATAGTCCGATATAGGGTTGCCCAGGGGCAAAGCCCAAGGCCAGAACGCGCACATCTGCGTTTTCCAAATCATCAATTATTGCGGCCTCGGATTTACCGGCAATCTGCGCAACTTCGGCCAGATGTGGGGCGGCATCACCGTCAAAACAAACGGGAATGATCCAGCGCCGCTTGGCCGCTGGCACGCTGACATTTGACCAATCCGTTTTCTGGGTCAGGTCAGTCAGATGTTGGTGCAGCAAAGAGCGCACATCCGTCCCCCCCTGAAACCGCAGCATGACCGAGGCCAAAGCGGGGGCAATTTCGGTGACATGCGGTAAATCGGCCTCTTCGATCAAACGCAACATAACTTGAACACAGGCAGTTGCGGCCTCGCTTGCTTCGCGAGCAAAGCGGACCAAAAGGGCATCATGGCCAAGTGTGCAAATTTCAGGCGTCATCGCGCAGGGGCGTTCCATATTTCGTATCAATTCCTCTGCACTGTGATCAAGCTGTGGCGCGGATGCAAGCGTGATTGTTACCAAAGAATAAGCTTGAAAAATAAATTCTGAACCGCGTAGGCTTTGGACATGTTTTAGCGGAGATTATGATGAACCAGCACCCGATTTGGAAGCACATTGACGAAAACGCCGACCGCCTGCGGGCGCTGTCGGATAATGTATGGGCCGTCCCAGAGACGTGTTACGGCGAACATAAATCCGTCGCACTGCATATCGAGGAGTTAGAGGCGCAAGGCTTTCGTGTTGAAAAAGAGGCCGCTGGCATTCCCACAGCCGTGATTGGTGAGGCGGGTGAGGGCGGACCCGTGATCGGGTTCTTGGGTGAATACGATGCATTGGCCGAACTTAGTCAGGTGGCGGACCTACCTGAACAACAGGCATTGGAAACGGGGGCCAATGGGCATGGATGTGGTCACAACATGTTGGGATCGGCGGCCATGTTGGCGGCGATCGCCCTAAAAAATTGGTTGGAAGAAACCGGAACACCGGGGCGCGTGCGTTATTATGGATGTCCCGCGGAAGAGGGAGGATCGGCCAAATCATTCATGGTGAAACGTGGGGCGTTTCAGGATTGTGATATCGCGATCACATGGCACCCCGGGTCCATCGCCACAGTTGTAACGGGATCATCCCTTGCGGCGGCGCGGGTGGATTTCGAATTTTTTGGCAAAGCTAGCCATGCCTCGGCCAGTCCCGATTTGGGGCGTTCAGCACTTGATGCGGTTGAATTGATGAATGTTGGCGTGAATTACATGCGCGAACATATGTCGGATCAGGCGCGTATTCACTATGCCTATATCGATGCGGGTGGGATTTCGCCTAACGTGGTGCAGGCCTATGCAAATGCACGCTATGTGGTGCGCGAACCCTCTGTCAAAGAAACGGTCAAATTGATCGACCGTGTTGTGAACGTGGCTAAAGGCGCGGCCTTGATGACGGAAACTGAAATGAAGTGGCGGTTGGTCACGATTTCGGCCGAGGTGATCGCAAACACACCTCTGTGTCAGGCCATGGAAAAAAATCTGCACATGCTGGGTGCACCTGATTTTACTGATGTTGATGTCGCCTATGCAAAACGGTTCCAAAACACGCTTGAGCAAAAGGATATCTCAGCCTCTTATTCCATGCTGGGCCTTGGGGTCCAGCGGGATAAGGTTTTGGCAGATTTCCTGCCCCCCTTGGGTCATCAATCCAATGATTTGCCTGCATCCACAGATGTGGGTGATGTCAGCTGGGTTGTTCCCACGGTGCAATTATGGGGGGCAAATTATGCCATCGGAACGCCCTATCACACATGGCAAATGGTTGCGCAGGGAAAAAGCGCCCCTGCGCTAAAAGGCATGGTGCATGCCGCAACGGTCATGGCGATGACGGGTGTGGACGCGATCACCAACCCAGAGCTGCGCGAGGCCGCATGGGCGGATTTGAAAACACGTGTCGGAGAACAGGGATATGTCAGCGCATTGCCGGATGATGCGGAGCCCCCGATCAAGGAAATGGCGGGGTGAAGTGCATTACGGTGTTTTCGCCGCGCTCAGGTTCAGACGAAGGCGGTGACGCACGTGGGTGGCCACGCCTGTGGTGATCGGATCAGAGCTGAGTTCATATGTGAACCCCATGCGTTCCCAAAATGCGCGTCCGCGGGTGTTTGGAGCCAGTACCGCGACGAATAATTCGCTGCAGTTTTTTTCAATGGCCGTGTTTTTCATGCGTTCAAGCAGGATGGGCCCATACCCCGATCCGCGCAATTCAGGCGATAGGATGAGTAATCCCAGGTAGCTGCTGTCGGGATTGGGGTATCCAAAACTTTGTTCACACACCCCTTGGATTACGCCCTGGTCATCGAATAATCCCAGCCGTGTACACTCCGCAGGATCGCCCCCAGGTGGGGCGTTTTGGAATAGTTCGTCAATCGTTTTATCGGAGGGGGCAAGCCCCGTTTCCAGAATGATGTAATCCTGCACACGGTCATAAAAATCACGCAAAGCAGGGCGATCATCAGGATCATTTAGATCGCGAATGATCCAACCCGCCTGCAGCATTACACCATGCGATCTAACAGACGTTCCATGAATGTTTGCCCCTCATTCATCTGCGCGATACTGATGAATTCATCTGCCTGATGCGCCTGTGCAATATCGCCTGGGCCACAGATACAGGCGGAATAACCTGCCTCCTGAAACTGACCCGCTTCGGTGCCATAACTGACCACATGTGTGCCATTGTCGCCTGTCAGGGACCGCGCCAATGTTTCGGCTGCGCCATTTTCCTCGGGGCGCAGACCGGGGACAGAGGCGCGCGTTTCAATCTTGATCGAGGTTTCGGGGCGCACGGCCTGCATGGCGGCCTCGACACGGCGGACTTCGTCGCGGTACTTCGTTTCCCAATCGCGTACATCTTCGCCCGGAACAACACGGAAATCGATGCCAAACACACAATCCTTGGCCATGATGTTTTGTGCGGTGCCACCGTGGATGGTACCAATATGTGCAGTGGTCCATGGCGGTTCAAATAGGGACGCGGTTGCCGTTGGTGTTTTTTTCGCGTTTTCTTCGTTGACTTGATTGGCCCAGCTGATCAAACGACCCGCTTCCAAAATGGCGCTGACGCCAAGGGTTGGGTTTGAACTGTGCACTTCATAGCCCATAATATGAGTGCGATGCACTTGGCTGCCCTTATGGCTGGTCACAACTTTCATCATTGAGGGTTCGCCGATAATCGCCAATTCCGCCTTGGGGAAAATCTCCTGCATCCGCGCGATCATGGGCGGCGCACCAGTGCATCCGACCTCTTCATCAAAACTAAGGGCCAATTGCAGTGGGCGGGTTAGTGGGCGCGTTTTGCCCTCGACTATGGCCCAGATTGAAAGGGCATCAAACCCCTTCATGTCACAACTGCCCCGCCCATAAAGCAGCCCGTCCTTTTCAACCAAAGTGTAGGGATCGGTGGTCCAGGGTTGGCCTTCTGTCGGGACAACGTCGGTGTGACCCGATAATACAATGCCCCCGTCGATTTTGGGGCCAACATGTGCCATGATCGCGGCCTTTTCCCCGCTTTCATGATAATAGCGGTGGCAGTCGATGCCATGACTGCCCAAATACTCCTCAACCCAATCAACAAGGGGCAGATTAGTGTCGCGACTAACCGTGGGAAACGCCACCAGTTTTTCCAAAATTTCGATCGGTGTAAGTTTTGAGGTCATACTAATATCCGCTATCCGTTGTTAAAACTAAATGCCCCGGATCAAACTCGTTATAAACAGAAGGTTCAGGAACGTATCCAGTCTTATGGATAGGAGACGGGATTGGTTTGAAATTCAAGTCACGTTCAGATTTTCGGTTTTTTGGATTGGCGATTGGAACCGCTTTCATCAACGCCTGTGTGTAGGGATGTTGCGGATTTTCAAACACTTGCTGGCGTGATCCGATTTCGACGATACGACCCAAATACATCACGCCAACACGGTGGCTGACACGTTCGACCACAGCCATGTCATGGCTGATAAACAGGAAGGATAGGCCAAGATCTGCCTGCAATTCCATCATCAGGTTCAACACCTGCGCTTGCACAGATACATCAAGTGCTGAAACAGCCTCGTCAGCAATAATCAATTTCGGGTTAAGCGCCAGTGCACGCGCAATAGCCACACGTTGACGTTGTCCGCCCGACAATTCATGCGGATAACGGCGCAGAAAGGATCGGGGTAGGTGGACCCGATCAAACAGCATTTCAACTCTGTCTGTGATTTCCGATTTGGACCGTTTGCCAAAGTTCAATAGCGGTTCGGCCACCTGATCCACCAACTGCATCTGCGGATTAAGTGACGCAAAGGGGTCTTGGAAAATCATTTGCATGTCTTGGCGGGCATCGCGTAATGCCTCGCCTTCTAGCGCAAGGATATCTGTGCCATCGAGCAAAATTTCACCAGAGCGTGGTTCAACCAAACGTAGGATTGAACGCCCTGCGGATGATTTTCCGCAGCCAGATTCACCAACCAGTGACAGCGTTTGACCACGGCATAGGTCAAACGACACATCCTCAACCGCGTGCACCTGTGCAACGGTGCGGCGCAATAAACCACCCTTGACGTCAAATCGAGTCGTGAGGTTTTTCACGCTTAGCAAAACATCGTCTGTCCCTTGGATGGGGGCGATGTCATTTTGCTCTTGGCCCAATAATTTCATGGGTTCGGGAAGCGCCTTGCCGCGCATTTCGCCGAGTTTTGGAACGGCGGCCAATAGCGCCTTGGTGTAATCATGTTGGGGGTTTGCGAAAATCTCTTCTACGGGGCCTTCTTCGACTTTTTTGCCACGATACATAACGACAACGCGATCCGCCAATTGTGCAACAACGGCCATGTCGTGGGTGATAAACATCACGGCCGTTCCCGTTTCGCGTTTCAAACGATCAATCAGGGCCAAAATTTCAGCCTGAATTGTGACATCCAGCGCGGTTGTCGGTTCATCTGCGATCAATAGGCGTGGTTCACAGGCCAGTGCCATGGCAATCACCA
Organism: Rhodobacteraceae bacterium HIMB11; assembly: GCA_000472185.1. GTDB lineage: Bacteria > Pseudomonadota > Alphaproteobacteria > Rhodobacterales > Rhodobacteraceae > HIMB11. The sequence goes on from AVDB01000002.1 coordinate 181,055, forward strand.
CCCGTTGGCGCATGCCGCCCGACAGTTCGTGTGGGTATTGTTTTAGACGCCGTTCCGCTTCGGGAATGCGCACCTGTTTTAATAATTCCAACGCGCGTGCATCTGCCTGGGATTGCGACATTCCTTTGTGAAGTTTAAGGCCCTCAGTCAGTTGACGGCCGACGGTAAATACAGGATTAAGCGCGGTCATTGGTTCCTGAAAAATCATACCAATTTCATTACCACGCACCCCGCGCATCATGGATTGGTTCCCTTGGACCAGATCCATTTCGCCACCTTGTTTGCGATCAAACAACAGCGTTCCGCCCGCGATTTTACCACCACCAAATTCAACAAGACGCATCAAAGAAAGGGAGGATACGGATTTGCCTGATCCCGACTCACCCACGATACAAACTGTTTCTCCAGCGTTGATATTAAAGGAAACATCTTCCACACCGACGACAGGGCCGTCCTTTGTTTGGAACTCAACCCGCAAGTTTTTGATCGATGCGATTGGGGTGTCTAGCATATCCTAACTCCGCTGCTTGTGCTTAGGCTAGTGCATGATTTTGATCTGTGTCAAATGTCTGTTTTAACGAATATTCGATGCCGCTAATTAGATTGTGTAAAATTTGGCGGGTAAATAATTATGTTGATTTTAACTAAATGTGGGTGTTGCATGATAACGCACGCGCACCCTTTCGTGGCAATTGTGTCTCAAAAGGATAGCGCTGTGACTGAGACAGAGACTTAAAGTCCTACTAGGGAGACACTAATGTTTATGAAAACCTTGCTTATGGGGGCGGCTGCATCTTTTGCAATTGTATCCTCAGTTGCTGCGGAACGCGGCAGCGATGGCAATGTCAGCATCATTTACTGGCAGGCGCCATCAATTCTAAATCCATTCCTTTCGGGTGGTACAAAAGATGTGGAATCAGCATCACTAATCATTGAACCGCTTGCGCGTTACAATGAAGTTGGTGAAATGGTCCCATATTTGGCAGCCGAAATTCCAACCGTTGATAATGGCGGCGTTTCGGCCGATCTGACATCCATCACATGGAAAATTGCGCCCGGTATCAAATGGTCAGATGGTTCCGCATTTACCGCACATGATGTTAAATTCACCGCTGATTACTGTATGCACCCAGAAGGCGGCTGTGCACAGTTGACAAAATTCAGCGGTGTTTCCAGCGTTGAAGCGGTCGATGACATGACTGTCAAAGTTACGTTTGACAACCCAATGCCATTCCCATATGGCCCGTTTGTTGGCGGCGAAAGCCCTATCCTACAAAAGGCACAGTTTGAAAATTGTATGGGTGCCAAGGCGCCTGAATGTACGGCAGAAAACTTTGGCCCAATCGGCACTGGTCCGTTTGTTGTTACCGATTTCCGTCCAAACGACGTAATACAGATGGTTGCAAACGACAACTACCGCGATGCTTCAAAGCCAGCCTTTGCTTCTTTGACCTTTAAAGGTGGCGGTGACGCAACTGCGGCAGGTCGCGCGGTTATGGAAACAGGCGAATTCGATTACGCATGGAACTTGCAGCTTGCACCTGACGTGATTGCACGTATGGAGCAGGGCGGCAAAGGAACACCCGTTGCTGGCTTTGGCCCGTTGGTTGAACGTATCATGCTAAACCAAACAAACCCATCCGCGAGCCTTGACGCAGATACACGTTCGACTGCGGCGGCGCCACACCCATTCCTAAGCGATCCAGCGGTTTACAGGGCGATGTCAATGGCAATCGACCGTCCATTGTTGGTTGAAATCGGCTACGGCAAAGCGGGCGGCGTGACTTGTAACTGGGTTCCTGCACCAGCTGCGTTTAACTCTGACACATTCACATGTGACACACAGGATATCGCAGGCGCGAATGCAATGTTGGACGCTGCTGGCTACAAAGACACCAATGGTGACGGTGTACGTGAAACTCCGGATGGCATGCCAATGAAGTTGCTATACCAAACATCAACAAACGCTGTACGTCAGGATTTCCAAGCGCTGATCAAACAGTGGTGGAGCGAGATTGGTATTGATACTGAACTGCGCAACCTATCTGCGTCAGTCTTCTTTGGCGGTGACCCAGGATCCCCTGACACCTTCCAGAAGTTCTATGCAGACGTTCAAATGTATGCAAACACATTTAACGGCACCGACCCTCAGTCGTACCTAGGTAACTTGTTGTGTGATAAGGCACCACGCCCGGCAACACAGTGGCAGGGTGAAAACATTTCACGCTGGTGTGATCCTGCGTATGACGCATTGCACGGTCAGTTAGCAACAACCGCAGGTATCGAGGCGCGCGCTGAGATTGGTCGCAAACTAAACGACATGGCGATTGAAGGCGGGGCGATGATCCCACTGGTTCACCGTGGCCGTCTGTCTGCGCATGCAAACAGCCTTGGTGGTGTTGTCCTAAACGTTTGGGACAGCGAATTGTGGAATGTGGCTGACTGGTACCGCATCAAATAATCCCACTTAATTGAACATGTGATCCGCGCGCGAATGCGTGCGGATCATTTTTAAAAAACAAAACTCATGTACTGAGGCGTGCAATGCTACAATTCACCATTCGACGAACCATTTTGGCCGTTCCGACGCTTTTGTTCATCAGTTTGGTAATTTTTCTTTTGCTAGAATTGGCACCGGGCGATCCAATGGCCCAAGTGCCCTTAACCGTTCCCCCAGATGTAAAGGAAAAAATGCGCCTTGCGCTGGGATTGGGCGAACCTGTACATGTCCGTTTTTGGAAATGGATCGTTCAATTCTTTTGGGTCGAACCACAGGTTTTGGTCGACCACATTTTCGGCACCACATTTTCCGAAGGCAAGCTGCGCGTGATTTCATGGCAAACCCGCAGCCCCGTGATGGAAATCGTCATTCAACGTATTCCACAAACTCTGTGGGTGGTTGGTGTCGCCTATATCGTGGGTATTCTGATTGCGATCCCAATTGGTATCTATTCTGCCTATCGTCAGTATTCGGTCTTTGATCAGGCGGGGACATTCATTTCGATGGTGGGCTATTCCGTGCCGCCGTTTTTTTCAGGTGTTTTGGTCATTGTTATATTTTCCGTGAACCTTGGGTGGTTCCCATCAATTTATGATACGACACATGTAGTCAACGATTGGGCCAGCTTTAAGGTGCAACTTAATCAAATGATCATGCCAGTGATGGTTTTGGCCCTTCAAATCACGGCTCAGATTAGCCGTTTCATGCGCGCCTCAATGTTGGATAATTTGAACCAAGATTATGTGCGCACTGCCCGTGCGAAAGGGTTGGGCGAACGCGTTGTTGTCATGGTGCACGTTCTGCGCAATTCAATGATCCCCGTGGTAACGGTGATCGCGCTTGGCATTCCATCTATTTTTGGCGGCGCTATAATCACCGAACAGGTGTTTAAGGTGAATGGTATTGGTCAACTTTTGATCGGCGCCATTCAGGCAAATGATTTGCCGATGGTGCAAACCCTGACCTTTATCTTTGCCTTCCTGATCGTCTTTTTTAACCTGATTGCCGACATCCTTTACGGCATTCTTGATCCAAGGATCCGCTATGACTGATCTATCTGATGCAGAGCTTATCAAACCACCGCGCAGCCAGTGGCGCGATGTTTGGGATCAATTTAAATCGCACAAGGGCGCGATGGCAGGGGCTTTTGTGTTTGTCACAATCGTTGCGGTTGTTTTTCTTGGGCCATTTTTCTGGACGATTGAGGCGACGCATATTGATATCCGCGCCCGTAATCAGGGACCCAGTTGGGCACATCCCTTTGGTACCGATCAGTTGGGGCGCGATACCTTTGCCCGTATGATGGCAGGGGGGCAAACCTCTATCTCGGTGGGATTGGCGGCAATGGGCCTGTCATTGATTTTGGGAACATTTGTCGGCGTCTTGGCGGGTTTTTTCCGCTTTTTGGACGGCCCTTTGATGCGCCTGACGGATCTATTTTTGGCGTTGCCAATTTTGCCGTTGCTTTTGGTGATGATGTTGTTGTTCCGTGAACCACTGAATGGGGCATTTGGGCCTGAAACAGGTATTTTCATTCTGATTGTTACGGCGATTGGGATCACCAGTTGGATGCCAACGGCGCGGATTGTACGCGGCGATGTTTTGGCATTGAAGGAACGTGAATTTGTTCTCTCAGCTCGTTCGATTGGGACTAAAAATTCACGGATCATCACGCGCCATATTTTGCCGAATGTTTTGTCACCGATAATGGTGTCTGCGACCTTGGGCATTGCAAATGCCATCATCACGGAAAGTGCGCTGTCCTTCCTTGGGCTGGGCTTCCCACCTGATTTCCCGACATGGGGCCGTTTGTTATTTGATGCAACGGACTACCTACAGCAATATCCGGAGCGCGTGTTTTGGCCTGGTATGGCGATTTCTTTGTCGGTTCTCAGTGTGAATTACCTTGGCGATGGGTTGCGTGATGCGCTAGACCCGCGGGTAAGAGGGCGCTAAGCCAATCAAAACAAGAGGGTATGATGAAGGATTTTGCACGTTATCCAAGCCTAAAGGGGCGCGCGGTGATTGTATCAGGTGGGGCATCTGGCATTGGTGCCGACATTGTTCGCGGATTTGCAGCACAGGGTGCGCGTGTTGGATTTTTAGATCTGGATAAAACCGCGGGTCAGGCCTTGGCCAATGAGCTGGGCGGCGACGTCCATTTTGCGAAATGTGATTTGCGCGATATTGATGCGCTGAAATCGGCGATTTCATCCTTGCGTGAACAGATCGGGCCAATCACGGTATTGGTCAACAACGCAGCGCGGGATGATCGTCATGATTGGCGCGAAGTGACAGAGGAATACTGGGACGAACGCGCGTCCACGAACATTCGCCATCAATTTTTCGCCATCCAAGCCTGCGCGCCTGATATGATTGAACTAGGTGGCGGATCGATCATAAATATGGGGTCCGTGTCATGGATGATGCCACAGGGAAATTTCCCCGCCTACACCACGTCAAAGGCAGCGGTGCATGGTCTGACGCGCACAATGGCGCGCGATTTGGGTGAACATCGCATTCGCGTCAATACCGTTGTTCCGGGCTGGATCATCACCGAACGCCAGAAGGAACTTTGGCTGTCACCCGAAGCGGAAGAGGCGCATTTGGAACGTCAGTGTCTAAAAGAAATGATTGAACCCGTTTATGTTGCGCGGATGGTTCTGTTCTTAGCCAGTGATGACGCTGCTATGTGTACTGCGCAAAATTTCTTGGTTGAAGGTGGAACCGTTTAAGACAGTGGCCTTATCCTTTGGCGCGTTGTTCGCGCCAAAGGATTACCAGTCCCGATCCGATAATCAGGATGACACCCGGAAACAATTTATCGACGGGAAATTCCCCAAATAACACCCAACCAAAGAAAAACGCCGTCAGGATCCCAAAATAGCTAAAGGGTGCTAAAACGGTTGCATCTGCCTGTCTGTAGGCGATCATTAAAAAGATCACGCCAAAGCCCCCGCAGATGGACATGGATAGGATTAGCGCTGCATCTGTAATGGATAAAATGGGGCTAAAGCTATTGGTGAATAGCGCGAAAAATATTGCGCCAATTGCGGCCGCAAAGGCCGAATATAAATATAAGATCGAATTTGAAATTGATCGATCAAAGCTGCGCAAACTGACCACCGCGAAGGCATAGCAAAACGCAGCCCCAATTGGCAAAAGCGCGATCCATGAAAATACATCTGTTCCGGGGCGGACAATCCATATTGCCCCAATGAACCCAATGATGACCGCGCCCCAACGCCAAAACCCAACGTTTTCACGAAACATCAAAATCGCCAGCAACACCACGAACAACGCGTTTGTTTGTCCCAGTGCTGAAACGGTTGCCAATTCCAGTTGGCCCAAGGCCGTATAATACATCAACTGCGCAATCGCGACCACAAAGCCCCGCGACAGGGCCAGTTTCCATTGGACCAGTTTGTAATCAGCGGGTCGAATACTTAGTTCGCGGGTGTACCACAACAGGGCGATTGACGGTAATATTCCGAAAATGTTGCGATATACCGATAACTCTTGCGCGCTATAGCGTGCCGATAAATAGCGCACGTGAATGCTCATTAAGTCGAAACACAGATATGCGACCAAGCAAATTAAAATGGCGCGGACGCTTTGTGTCATGTGTGATCCGATCAAAACTTGAAAACGCATGCATCAAAATGCTGCTGCAGGTCACGTTAGTGTGTTTTCGATGTGTGCGATAGTATTTTTTGCGTGGGGTTAACGCGCCCCAACAATGGCCAGAATCGCAGTTTTCAGGGTCGTTAGCCGCGTTTCCAAAATGGCGCGGTTTGGCACATTTTTTTTCAAATTATTCGCGCAGGACATTGCGAAATCGGACAATTCATCAACGCTTAACTGATGCGCCTCGATGGTGTCGGTATGGGCTGTGAACAGGTCAGTCAACAAATCCTTTTGTTGGACCAATGCGGCCTCATAGGCGTCAAGGGCACTTTGATTGCCGAATTCAAAAATGTCCTCTGCATCGGGCCAGCTTTGTGACAAATCATAAAGCGCCAAAATCGCATGTTCGAAATAAATGTCCAATTTGACATCAATCGAAGGCACAGACTTGGCCTGCTCTCGGATTTTTTGAATCAGTGCTGTGTAATAATGACCAATGACACCGCCCAGCAATTCCTCTTTGTTGGAATAGGACGCGTATAGGGTGGGCCGCGAAACACCCGCTGCCTTTGCTACATCGCCCATCGTTGTCCGTTTAACCCCGTATCGGATGAAACAGTCATAGGCCGCTGAAATGATTTTGTTGTCTTTATCACTCATATTTACGGTTTAACAATTTGTGGTAAAATGTCAAATCCACACTTTACAAAATTATGAATAATGTTAATTTGTTAAAAAGGACTGAAATTGTGTAAGGGAAGGCGTTGCCATGAAAATCAAAGTTGATGGGGTACAACACGATGTGGATGTCGAAGCGGACATGCCACTTTTGTGGGTGTTGCGGGATGAATTGAATGTAAAGGGTGTCAAATACGGTTGTGGCGTCGCGGCCTGCGGTGCCTGCACGGTGCATATTGACGGTGTTGCCGTGCGATCCTGCCAAACATCCGTTGGGGATGTGGATGGCGCTGTGACAACGATCAATGGCCTAGGGACCCCTGATGCGATGCATGCGGTTCAGGCGGCATGGGCCGAACATCAGGTTGCGCAATGCGGATATTGCCAATCAGGTCAAATCATGCAGGCCGCATCCCTATTGTCGGAAAATCCAGAGCCGACAGATGCCGATATTGATGAGGCAATGTCAGGCAACCTCTGCCGTTGTGGCACATACCTCCGCATTCGCGCGGCCGTAAAAACCGCAGCCCAAACAATGAAAGGAGCCTAATGATGAGCCGTTTAGGAATAATTGCCCGTCGCACCTTTTTGATTGGGTCCGCTGCTGTTGTGAGCGGCGTTGCATTCGGGGTCTACAAATACCGCAGCGAGGGGGAAAATCCCCTGTTAGAGGATTTGGGCACCGATGAGGCCGCGATCACACCCTATGTTAAGATTGATGCAAATGGCATTACCCTGATCACCCCACGCGCGGACAAAGGGCAGGGCGCCTATTCCATTCAGGCGGCCCTAATTGCCGAGGAATTGGACGTCGATTTGGATCAGATCAATGTTGATCCTGGTCCCCCCAGTCCAACCTATTATAACACCGCCATTTCAAGTGAGGCTGTTCCCTTCAAACCAACTGATGATGGGTTCATGGCCGAAAGCATGCGCACAGTCGCGGATGCAGCGATGAAATTCATGGGCATGCAGATCACAGGCGGATCAACCACTGTGCCTGATGGATACGAAAAATTGCGTCAGGCGGGAGCCGTTGCGCGGGAAACGCTGAAGGCGGCCGCACATGAAAAAACGGGCGTGCATGTCACGCGGATGAAAACCCGTTCGGGACATGTTATTCTGCCTGATGGACAAGAGCTGAGCTATCAATCCCTTGCCTCAATCGCTGCAGATATTGATCCTGTTCTGGACGTGGAGCTGCGCGCAGAAAGCGAATGGCGCTATATCGGCAAACCGATGCAGCGCTTGGATATTCAGGCGAAATCAACGGGTACGCAGAATTACGGTATTGATTTTGAACTGCCCGGCATGCTGCACGCAACGGTAAAGTTGAACCCCCATCAGGGTGGCGCAACGGCCACGAATTATGATGCGGCGGATGCGCTGAGCATGCGCGGAGTTAAGGGCGTGCATCCTGTGATGAACGGGATTGCCGTTGTTGCGGATAACACATGGCGCGCGTTTCAGGCGGCGGACATGATCTCTGCCAATTGGCCGAAATCCGATATGCCCGACACGATGGACAGGCATTGGCAGGCGCTGTCTGATGCGTTCAATGTAGATCAGCAGGAAATCCAAAACCGCGATGATGGGGATGTCGAGGCCGAATTGGCCAAGGGCGATGTTCTAACTGCAGAATACCGTGCGCCCTATGTGGCCCATGCACCTCTGGAACCCATCAATGCCACCGTTTTGATGACGGGTGATCGCATCGATATTTGGACAGGGACGCAAATCCCACGCTTTATCGAAAACAGTGTCGCGAAATTGACGGGGTTTGAGCACGATCAAATCCATCTGCATGTGCTGATGATGGGCGGCAGCTTTGGCCACCGATTAGAAGACTATGTGGTGCGCCAAGCCGTCCAAGTCGCGATGGAATACAAGGGCACGCCGATCAAGCTGACCTATCGCCGTGAAGAGGATATGATGCACGACTATACCCGTCAGATCGCGATGGCACGCGCCTCGGGGCGTGTGGAAAATGGTCAGGTATCAGCGATGGATCTGGGAATTGCCATGCCATCAGTTGTCGCATCACAAATGTCGCGTCAGGGTATTTCATTACCTGGACCGGATGCGGTTATTGTGACCGGTGCGTGTGAACAGCCCTTCGATGTTCCAAACTATCGCGTCACGGGGTATCGCGCGAAACCCTTGGCCCCGCTTAGTTCGTGGCGTTCGGTTGGGGCATCCACCAACGCATTCTTTCACGAAGGGATGATGGATGAATTGATCCGCGCTGCGGGTGCAGATCCCTTGGTCGAACGGTTGCGTTTGTGTTCCCATGAGCCCAGCCGCAAGGTTTTGGAAAAAGTGGGCGAAATGTCGAATTGGGGCGCACCCGTAGGTGAAAACCGTGGTCGTGGATTGGCGTTTTGTTTGTCATTCGGCGTCGCTACAGCCGAGGTTGTGGACATTACCGTGACAGAGGATGGCATTCGCATTGATGATGTTTATATCGCCGCCGAGGTAGGCAAAGTCGTTGATCCGATCAATTTTGACAACTTGGTCAAAGGTGGGGTCGTCTATGGCCTTGGGCATGCGATGAATTGTGAAATCACCTACACCGATGGTATCGCCGAACAGGACAATTTCTGGTCACACGAAGGGATGCGGATGAACCAAACCCCTCGCATCCATGTGGCGGGATTGGAAAATGGCGATAAAATCCGCGGGATCGGGGAACCCCCTGTGCCGCCTGCGGCCCCTGCCTTGGCGAACGCCATTTTTGATGCAACGGGTCAGCGTTTGCGGGAAATGCCATTTAGCAAATTTGTGGATTTCACATAAAATCTGACGACGAAAAACAAAAAGGAGCTGGTTTGGATCAGCCCCTTTTCATTGCGAATGCCAATAATATTTAGTCGCGCGTTCCTGCAAAGCGGTCTTGCCATTCTTCGCGTTGCTCATCCGTGATTTTTGCGAATAACACGTCGGGGACGCTAAATTCATGACCTGCGGTTAGATGTGACAATGCCTCGGCCACATCGCTTGGCCATGTATCGTCAGATGTTTGCATCGCCTCCATCATCCGTGCAGCGGTTGATGGAATAAAGGGGGCGGATAACACAGCATATAAACGGATCAGGTTCAGACCCAAACGCACCTGCGCGGCGGCGGTTTCGGGGTCCTCTTTAAACGTGGACCACGGCGCTGCGGATTGCAGGTATTCGTTGCCCGCAACCCAAATCGCGCGCAGCTCGGCTGCTGCCTTGCGCACGTCGATTGCGTTCATATGCGATTCGTAGTCGCGCAAACGTGTGGTGATGTCGACGATCAGTTTCTCTTCTTGTTCGCCATAGCTTCCGCCCTCTGGCACAACCTCACCAAATTTGGAGCGACAGAATTTGGTGATACGGCTGACAAAATTGCCCAGGACATCTGCCAAATCTTTGTTCACATTCGCTTGGAAATTTTCCCATGTGAATTCGGCATCTGAACTTTCTGGTGCATTGGAGAGCAACCACCAACGCCAATAATCGGCAGGTAGGATTTCCAAGGCCTGATCCATAAACACCCCACGCCCGCGCGATGTTGAGAATTGACCACCGTCATAGTTCAGGTAGTTGAAGGATTTGATGTAATCGACCAATTTCCAAGGCTCGCCCGATCCAAGGATTGTGGCAGGGAAGGACAGGGTGTGAAACGGAACATTATCTTTGCCCATGAACTGGGTATAGGTGACATCATCGGCCCCCTGATCGGTGCGCCACCAACGTTGCCAATCGCTGCCTTTGCCCGCATCGACCCATTCTTGGGAACAGGCGATGTATTCGATTGGCGCATCAAACCAGACATAGAAAACTTTGCCTTCCATCCCGGGCCAATCAGCGTCACCGCGTTTCACGGGCACACCCCAATCCAGATCACGGGTAATCCCCCGATCCTGAAGGCCATCCCCATCGTTCAGCCATTTTTTCGCAATGGAAGTGGTGAGTACGGGCCAATCTGTTTTGCTGTCAATCCAGGCCTCTAGCTGATCTTTCATTTGTGATTGGCGCAGATAGAGGTGCTTTGTTTCGCGCATTTCCAAATCGGTTGATCCAGAAATCGTGGAATGCGGATTGATCAGATCGACAGGGTCCAATTGTTTTGTGCAAGTGTCACATTGATCCCCACGAGCACTGTCAAATCCACAGTTGGGGCAGGTGCCCTCGATATAGCGATCGGGCAAATAACGCCCATCTGCGTGGGAATACATTTGTGTTTCGCTGATTTCGGCGATTAGGTTTTGATCGGCTAGTACACCTGCGAAATACTGTGTCAGCCTTTGGTTTTGCACGCCTGAGGATCGTCCAAAATGATCAAAGGATAACCCAAATCCATCTGCGATCTTGGACTGAACCTCATGCATTTCTGCACAGTATTCGGCCACGGGCTTACCCGCCTTAGTGGCGGCCAGCTCAGCAGGTGTGCCGTGTTCGTCCGTGGCGCATAAAAACAGAACTTCGTTGCCACGTGCGCGTTGATAGCGTGCAAATAAATCGGCGGGAAGCTGGCTCCCGACAAGGTTTCCAAGGTGTTTGATCCCGTTGATATAAGGGATTGCCGATGTGATCAGATGGCGTGCCATGTCCGCGTCCTTGTGTTCAAAGTTGCGCCACTTCTAGACCAGTTTTTGCGGAGGGAAAAGGCTAGTTCTTGTGATCCCGCGCACCGCGTAACAACCGACCAATTGTAAAGGACGTGCGCGGTGCATAGACATAGGGGGTTTTTTCGTCTGGAACGGGACGCGCACGCATCCGCAAAAGGCCAAACACAACCAATCCCAGGTGTCCAACCGCAATCATTCCAAAGAGTGCTGCAGGCCCATAAAGGTCGATCAATAGGGACGCAAATGCAGGGGCCGCAATCGCGCCCGTGGCATACCAAAACATCAATGCTGCGGATAATTCAACGCGCTGATCGCTGTCAGCGAAATCATGTGCGTGTGCGGCGGCCACCGAATAAATTGGAAAGGTTGTAAACCCAAACAAACCCGCAAGCCCAAAGATAACGACAATGTCGCTGCTGGTGATCGCGGCGCTTAATCCGCAGCTGATGATGGCCGCGGCTGACAACCAAATCATGACCCAGCGGCGGTCAAATTTATCGGCCAACCACCCTGCGGGAACCTGTGCCAAGGCACCGCCCAAAACGAATGCTGCCAGGAAATAGGCGATTTCCTCGGCCACCAATCCTGTGCGTTGACCGTAGACGGGGCCAACCATGCGAAATGCGGCACTGGTCAGGGCGGCTACAATCACGCCCGCGGTCGCCAGCGGCGATTTTTCAATCGCCAACATGGGGCGCAGGCGCGGGGCGGATTTGGTTTCGGGTTGGGGCACACGCGTTAGGGTTAGGGGGATCAGTGTGGCGCAACAGATTAATGCGAGCAGGTTATACGACACATAACTGGCCGGTGCCAAAACCCCAATCATCAATTGCGCCATCATGGATGCGCCCATATCGACCACACGATAAACACCCATAACGCGACCTCGGTTTTCATTGACAACTTTGGCCTGTAGCCAACTTTCGACAACTGTGTAACACCCTGCGACACACATGCCTGATGCGATGCGCATCATGGACCATGCCAGTGGATCAATCACCAACATATGGGCCAATAGTCCAATCGCCCCCATTGCCGTAAACGCCGCGAAGGTGCGCGAATGTCCCACGCTGCCCATCAAACGGGGCGCCCACCAACATCCAATGAAAAACCCGACGAAATGGGCGGAGCCCAAGAAACCGATTTGTTGCGTTGTAAAGTTCAATTCGGTTGCGGATAACACATCCAACGGCCCAACGCCGCCGCTGGAGAGCTGCATCAAAATAACCGACAGGAAGAGGGCAGTAAAAGAAATCAACAAACGCATATCGCCGACCATAGCCACTTGCGAAACAGGTGGAGGAGGGTTTTCGACACAAAGGTCGCATTTCGCATCTTTCGCCATAAATTTCTTTGCACTAGCTTAGTCACAACTGATGGAGAATAGAATGCGCAAAAAACAAATGGGTCGGACTGATGTCATGGTATCTGAACTGTGTCTAGGCACGATGACCTTTGGCACACAAACGCCAGAGCCCGAGGCGCATGCGCAGATTGATCTATCACTTGAGCGGGGGATAAATTTTCTGGACACTGCGGAAATGTATCCTGTGAACCCTGTGTCCAAGGAAACGATTGGCCGGACCGAGGAAATCATCGGCAATTGGATTGCTGCCAACCCTGCGCGGCGGGGTGAATTCATACTGGCGACCAAACATTCAGGGGAAGGCATGGCGCATGTGCGCGACGGCGCACCCATCAGCGCAGCTACCATTGCCGAAACGATCGAAGGAAACCTGCGCCGTTTGAAAACCGATTACATTGATCTTTATCAGTTTCACTGGCCAAACCGTGGGTCCTATATGTTCCGCAAAAACTGGGCCTATGAACCGGGGGGCAGCAGCCGCCAAGAGGTTGTGGACAATATGCACGAATGCCTTGAGGCCTTGCAGCTGCAAGTCGACAAAGGCAATATTCGCCACTTTGGCCTGTCTAACGAAAGCGCATGGGGAACGTCCCAATGGCTGCGCCTGTCGGAAACCCATGGGCTGCCGCGCGTGCAGACCATGCAAAACGAATATTCGCTGCTGTGTCGTCTCTATGATACGGATATGGCCGAATTGTCGGTTTATGAGGATGTGGGTTTGATCACCTTTTCCCCGCTGGCCGCAGGGTTGTTAAGCGGGAAATATCAGGGGGATCAGGTGCCTGATGCATCCCGCAGGTCATTTGTGAATAATCTAGGCGGGCGCGTGACACCACGCGTTTTCGATGCGGTTGATGCCTATTTGGCAGTTGCGCAGAAACATGGCGTTAATCCGATCCACATGGCGCTGGCATGGTGCCACACGCGCCCCTTTATGTGTTCCGCGATTTTTGGGGCGACCACCATGGATCAGTTGGAACATATCCTGGACGGTGCAGATGTTGTGTTAAGCCAAGAGTGTTTGGATGACCTAAATGCGGCCCACAAAGCCCATCCAATGCCCTATTAAGACGGCAGGAATTTCGCCAAAACTGCGCCCAGTTCACGCGATGTGATCCGCGCCTCGCGCACAACGCGATCAAAGTGATTTGAAAACCCTTCGATTCGTTGGCTATCGCGAAAGGCCATATAGTTTTGACCCAAATACAGAACGGCAAGTTGCGGGCCAAAAACCGTCATCGGGGAGGAATAGATCATCCGCGCATTATAAAGATAAACCCGCATCCGCGGATAGAGTTGGTCCACCAATTCAATCATGCGTTCGATTTGTGCAATTCTGACATCGCAGGGTAGGGTGCGATAATACCCCTCGGCGCGGCACATGGATTCCAATTCATGCTGCGCGATGACGATTTCAAAATCTGAACTGGACCCACGCATCCAATCTAACCTATCCCGCGCGGCATTTATCGCATCTTCTGTCGTGCGGCCAAGATGTTCTGTATATTCCCATTCCAACATGTCGTCTGTTTTCAACATGTCGGGCAGGGTCGCGGGTACATGACGAATTTTATATCCTTGTGCCTGTCTGTGCCATTCAAAGATTTGATCGTCAATCAACGCACGTGCGGCCGTTGTCAGTTCCAGGGATGTTTCCAACAGTGTCTTCGCGCTTTCTGGGCGTTCGGATAGTCCCAGTAACCAATCGGCAGAGACATGCAATGCATGGGCACATTCGGCCACCACTTGCGCATTTGGCAGGCGGGCACCAGTATTGGTTAACAATTGCGAAATGGTCGAACGATCCACGCCAATTTTCCGCGCCAGCCCGCTTTGTGATTCACCGCGTTCGCCCATGGCGTGTGTCAGGCGATCTTGAAACACCTGTGAGCGTTTACGTTTGTCGATAATATTACTCATGTGTTGAAAAATATCACATAAAGTGAATTTTGTTAATCATATTCAGAATTATGAAAATTTCAGGATGGGTTTAGGTTTGTCCCACAGCAGGAGACGCAACCTTGAAACGATCCATCGAATGGCCAACCCTGATCCTGACGCTGTGCGTCTATGGGGCCTATGCATTTGGTGCAATCGTGCTTCTTCCTGTGTCTCTTGTGCTGGGCCTGCTGATTATGGTGACTGCGGGCGTTTTGCATTCTTCGCTGACGCATGAGGTTCTGCATGGCCATCCCTTCAACAGCGCCTTTTTAAACGCGCTCTTGGTGTTCCCCGCCCTGGTCATTTTTGTCCCCTATTTGCGGTTCAAAGATACGCATTTGGACCATCACCGCGATGAACGGCTGACCGATCCTTATGATGATCCTGAAACGAATTTCATGGACCCACAGGTTTGGGACCGATTGCCAAAATGGCGTCAATCCTTGCATCTTTTCAACAATACTCTGCTTGGGCGGATGTTTTTGGGGCCAGTCCTGTCACAGCTTGCCTTTATGCGCGCGGATCTCCGTTTGATCTTGGCAGGGGATCGCCGGGTTGCATTGGGATGGCTGTTACATGTGCCCTCGTTGCTTGTGGCCTATGTCATGTTAGTCATGGTCGCAGATGTCCCAATTTGGCTCTGGGTTTTGGCCGCCTATCTGTCGATGGCGATTTTGAAAATCCGCACCTATTTGGAACACCGTGTCCATGATCATCCGCGTGGTCGCAGTGTTGTGGTCGAGGATCGTGGTTTATTGTCCTTCCTCTTTTTGAACAACAACTTTCACTCTGTGCATCATGCGCATCCCGTGTGCCTTGGTACGCGCTGCCCCGTTTGTTTGCGTCCAAGCGGGATCGGTTTTTGGCGATGAATGATGGCTATCATTTCGGCTGTTATGGTGAGGTCATTCGCAAATTCGCAATGAATCGCAAGGATCCTGTTGCCCATCCCAACTGGCCCCATAAAACCGTTGAGTGATACTGTGATCCCATCAAAAATCTGTTGGTTACTCCCTGCAAAGTCAGGCAGGGTGCCCATATGGAACTCTGGATTTTTGCGACCATCGCAGCGGCGTTTTTTCAAAACCTGCGTTTTATGCTGCAAAAGGTACTTAGCGCGACCCGCCTGACACCTGTAGGCGCGACATGGTCGCGTTTTGTTTATTCTGCCCCAATCATACTGATCGCCTTGGCAATCACATTCGGGCCGTTCGAGGTTCCTGTTCCAAAGGTTGGTGATCGCTTTTGGATCGCGGGTTTGATTGGTGGGATCTGCCAAATTCTTGCAACCGTCTGTGTTGTTGCCCTGTTCAAGGCGCGCAATTTTGCAGTCGGTATTGCGCTGAAGAAAACCGAAACGATCCAAAGTGTTTTTCTGGGCTTGATCATTCTAAACGAACCTGTGGGGTGGGCCGCATTCGCATTGATCCTGATTGGGGTTTTGGGTGTGATCGCCCTGTCGGATAGTGCTGAACAGTCTGGGGCATTTAGGGATCGCATATTTAATCGGGCATCGGGTTTGGGGTTATTATCTGGTCTGTTGTTTGCGGGATCGGCCATCGCCTATCGCGCAACGTCATTGTCGGTGCTGTCGGATGATCCCTTGCTACGGGCGGGGGTGACGCTTGGGTTTGTGGTCACGGCGCAGGCCAGTATCATGTTTATCTGGCTGATGCTGCGGGACCCAAATGAAATCATCCGCGTTCTGCAAACATGGCGCACAGGGGTATGGGTGGGGATCACGTCGATGGGCGGATCATATATGTGGTTTGTCGCATTCACTCTGCAAAACGCAGCCTATGTAAAGGCGCTAGGGCAGGTGGAATTGATCTTTTCAATCTTGGCCAGCTTTATCTTTTTCAAGGAACGGATCAGCAAGAACGAATTCATTGGAATGGCGCTGATTTCAGCCTCGGTTTTGGGTTTGATCCTTATCCTTTAATCCGTGGGCGGATGGCCGTGGAGCTGAATGAACAGGTTTTCTTCGTCGTTGTTTTTATAAAATGGCACGGTGGCGGGGGCCTTGGACGGATCGCCATGTCGTTTCACCTCGGCCAGGACGACTTCGGTGATAAACGGCAGATCAAATTTGCACACCTCATCCAGTGGTATCCAGCTTAGATGGGACAGCTCATCACAGGCGGCGGAAAAATCATCCAGATCGCTGGCAATGGCATTTGCATCAATCATGAAAAAGCGTGCGTCGAAGCGGCGGGGACGACCGGGGGGCGTGATGGCACGGAACACGAATTTCAGCGCGCTTGCATCTGGGACATATCCCCGATCTGAATATGTTATCCAGTCCTCTGGTACCGCGCCGTTCCATGCCTCTTTGGTTCCTAGGATCAAGCCCGTTTCCTCCCACAGCTCGCGAATGGCGGCCACGCAAAGGGGAATAATCAGATTTGGATCACTTTGTTCGCCCAAACGCTCGGCACATAGTGCATCAACGCTTGCATGAAGAGGGATATTGGCATCCGCTGCGTCAACGGCTCCGCCGGGAAAGACGAATTTATTGGGCATAAAAGCGGCCTTTGCCCCGCGTTGACCCATTAAAACCCGTGTTTCACCCTGATCCTGACGCAGAACGATGACCGTTGCTGCATTGCGAATTGCTGTTTTGTCCAAGCTATTTTCCCCAAATTCATGGGGCGCAGTGCCCTATCGGAACCCGTGCATCAAACGTGCCCACTGAAACCCGATCATTGCGCCCTTTAGTCGAGGTAGAAGATAGAGCGATAATCCCACACAGCCAACAGCAAATACCGTAAAAAGAACCAAGGGTTCGGGGCGGTATCTGACAAAAATCATGTGCAGCAAGGGCGCCATCAAATGCCCCACCAGCAAAATCGTCAAATAAGCGGGGCCGTCATCGGCGCGATGATGGTGTAATTCTTCGCTGCACACGGTGCAGGTGTCATTGACCGTCAAATACCCGCTGAGCAACGGACCGCTGCCACACTGGGGACATTTGCGTTTCCACCCCTTTAGCACCGCGGGCATGGTTGGGCGTTCCGCCTTGCTGTTGTTTGGGTTGGACATAGTGGGCCCCCTAGATTTCGTAGGCAATAAAGTGGGGGCAATTCGCGCAAATGTCATCGCGGCGGGTTGTCGCAAATAAATTTCAAAAAATTTCGACGGAAACTTAGGGCCCCTTCGTTTGTTACTTTAGATTGGCAAGGCAAGGTGGTCGGCCGACGTAAATGGAGTGAATTGAGATGAACAGTAAACTAATCGCAGCAATCGCCGCAGCCTCAGTTTTGGGCAGTGCCACTTTGGTCGCCGCCTCGGGCGATGATCATGGTCATCGTAAAGGGCCAAAGTTTTCGATCGAAGCGATGGACACAAATGGCGATCAAATGATTAGCAAAGACGAAATCGCAGCCCATGCCAAAGCGCGATTTGATCAGGTTGATACAAATGACGACGGCAAATTGTCAGCCGATGAAATGGCTGCCCACGACGAAAAAGAAATGACAAAGCGCATGAAAAAGCGTCAGGCCAAAATGTTAAAGCGCATGGATGCAGACGACGATGGTATGCTGAGCTTTGATGAAATGCAGGCCAATCAACAAAAGCGCATGAATAAGATGTTCAGCCGTTTGGATGCGAACGAAGATGGCATGCTAAGCGCCGAAGAGTTGGAAAAGATGCATCGCAAGGGCAAGCGTCATGGCGAAAAGCATGATCATTCGGAGGGTGATCACGATTAATTCTCCGTGACAATCCATTCAGGTGTTCGATAAAGGACAGGCATGGTGAAGGATACAGATATCAGTTTGGGCGATTTAGCGGATAACGCATTGCTCGTTCTGTTTGCAAATGGGTCCAAACCGGCGGCGATGGAATTAACGCGCCGCCTTGGTCCTAAAGTGTTTCGCCATGCCTATTATCGATTGCAAAACAAATCAGATGCCGAAGATATCGCACAAGAGGCGTTTTTGCGATTGTGGAAAATCGCGCCTGACTGGAAACAAGATCAGGCACAGGTTTCAACCTGGCTTTATCGGGTTATTGATAACCTGAGCATTGATCGGTTGCGCGCACGACGCCCATCGTTCTCCCTTGACGATTTGATAAGTGATCCTGTGGACCCAGCACCTTCTGCAGATCAATCTATGTTGGATCAATCACGGGCGCGCGCGCTGCACACGGCCCTCGCGGCCCTGCCAGAAAAGCAAGCACAAGCGGTGCGTTTGCGCCATTTGGACAATTTAAATAACCCTGAAATCGCCCAGATTATGGGGTTGAGCGTCGAAGCGGTAGAAAGTTTGACAGCGCGGGGTAAACGCGCGCTTCAGGCACAGTTGCACGGGCAAAAAACTGCGTTAGGATATGAAAATGACACAGCATGATCAAAATCAGGATGCGCAATTGGACGATCTATTTGCCGCCGCAAGGCGCGATGCACCCGAGCCAAGTGACGCTTTCATGCAAGCATTGTTTGGTACGATCCCCGAACCGAATGCGGCGACCGCTGTGATTGAAGAGCCCGTTTCAACGGGATGGTGGGCAGGTGTTCGACAGACCATCGCAGACACATTTGCAACGCGGAACATATTCTCAGATGCCTCTGCCCTGACAGGGGTGATTGCAGCAGGTGTGCTTGGGGTTTGGATTGGCGTGAATGGTGGGGACATTGGGGGCATTTCCCTGAACCCGTTTGAGGCCCAAGGGCTTGATATTGTTGATCCGTTTTCAGGATTGGACCTAAGTTATATGGATGGCGGCGCATGAGTGAGCAGATGAAAACACCCAGAAAATGGACCAAGGTCCTGCTCATTGTGTCCCTTGCGCTGAACGCCTGTTTCATTGGCTTGATCATTGGTGTGAAACTGACCCAAGACGGAATGCGCCCGCAGCGCGCGCCCAGTGCGCAGGGCTCGCTTTACCTGCGTGCACTCTCGCACGAAGATCGCCGCGCATTGGGCAAATCCATGCGCAGCTATCACACCCGCGAAATGCGCCAAATGGACCGCGCGGGATATGAAAGCGCGCTTGTTCTGTTGCGGGCAACCCCATTTGATCCAGAGGCGTTGGAAGACCTTATGGAAGATCAAACAGAGGCATCAGAAGAACGGCTTGAATATGCCAGAGAGGCACTGATCGCCCATCTTGCCGCGATGAGCGATACCGAACGGGCCGAATTCGCAGATGCACTGGAACACGCCCTGAAACGTGGTCCTAAGCGGAAAAAACAGCCCTAGCCATAATTCGCCACGGGAACCCCCGCAATCGCGGCCATATTCAAAAGACCCCGCGCGGTGATCGACGGTGTTACGATATGGGCCTGATTGCGCAGACCCATCAGGATTGGCCCAACCTCAAGCCCGCCAGCCCGCATTTTCAAAATGTTACGCACGCCTGACGCTGCATCCGCATGGGCAAAAATCAGAACGTTGGCGATCCCGTCCATACGATTTTGTGGCATGACACGTGCCCGCAATTCGGGATCAAGGGCGGCATCGATGTTCATTTCGCCTTCATATTGGAAATCCAAATCCATCAAATCGAGTTGCGCCATCGCGTCGCGCAAACGTTGGCCCGTTTCACCCTGCATGCTGCCAAACTGTGAGCGTGCACAAAGCGCGATTTTTGGCTCTAACCCGAAACGGCGCACATGTCGCGCAGCCCCCAATACCGATTGTGTGATTTGTTCGGGGGTGGGGGTCGTGTGTACATGTGTGTCCGCAATAAACAGCGGCCCATCCTCTAGGATCATTAGGGATAGGGCACCTTGGGCATGTTGCGCAGGATCACATAAAACTTGTTCGATGTAATTTAGGTGCCAACGGTATTCCCCAAAGGTACCGCAGATCATGCTGTCGGCTTCGCCACGGTGTACCATGACTGCGGCGATGGCGGTGGTGTTTGTGCGCATAATCGCCTTGGCCAGATCAGGTGTCACCCCACGACGCGCCATGATGTCATGGTAGGTGCCCCAATAATCCCGATAGCGGGGATCGTTTTCGGGGTTCACAATGGCAAAGTCGCGTTCTGGTCGAATGGTCAGGCCCATGCGTTCGCACCGTTGGGAAATCACATCGGGTCGTCCGATTAGAACAGGTTTTTCGCTGGTTTCTTCCAAAATCGCTTGGGCGGCGCGCAAAACACGTTCGTCTTCACCTTCGGCAAAGGCGATGGTGCGGGATTGTTTGCTGGCTGCATCAAAGACAGGGCGCATTAACATCGCCGATTTAAACACCGCATGATCCAGCGTTTCGCGATAGGCCTCGATATCCTCAATCGGGCGTTTTGCGACGCCGCTTTCCATGGCGGCCTGTGCCACGGCAGAGGAAACAATGCCCGACAGGCGAGGGTCAAAGGGTTTGGGGATCAGATAGTCCGCCCCAAAATTCATGGTTTCCCCTTGATAGGCGGCGGCAGCCTCGGCGCTGGTGGTGGCGCGGGCCAATTCGGCGATCCCATCAATACAGGCGATCTGCATGGCATCGTTGATTTCGGTCGCCCCCACATCCAATGCACCGCGGAAAATAAAAGGGAAGCATAAAACGTTGTTCACCTGATTTGGAAAATCGCTGCGCCCCGTTGCGATAATGGCATCTGGTGCAACCTCGCGGGCGATATCGGGCATGATTTCGGGATTTGGGTTGGCCAGGGCAAAGATAATTGGACGCTTTGCCATGCGTTTCACCAATTCGGGTTTCAAAACATTTGGTCCCGAAAGGCCAAGGAACAAATCCGCACCATCAATTACATCATCCAAGGTCCGTTTGTCGGTGTTTTGGGCATAGGCAGCTTTTTGTGGGTTCATATCGGAGGTCCGCCCTTCGTAAACGACGCCATGCACATCGCACAGCCATACATTTTCACGGTGCAAACCCAGTTTCAGCAACATATCCAGGCACGCAATCCCCGCAGCCCCGCCGCCTGTGGACACAACTGTGATATCTTCAATCTTTTTGTCCGCAACCAATAGGGCGTTTTTCGCAGCCGCCCCCACAACAATTGCGGTTCCGTGTTGATCATCATGAAACACAGGGATATTCATGCGCTCACGGCACAGCTTTTCAACGATAAAACAATCAGGCGCTTTGATATCCTCTAGGTTTACAGCGCCAAATGTTGGCTCGAGCGCGCAGACGATATCGGCAAGCTTTTCAGGATCGCTTTCGTTTACTTCAATGTCAAAACAATCAATATTGGCGAATTTCTTGAAAAGAACGGCCTTTCCTTCCATCACGGGTTTGGATGCTAGTGCGCCAATGTTGCCCAATCCCAACACGGCAGATCCGTTTGAAATGACCGCAACCAAATTGCCCCGCGCAGTATATTTCGAAGCTGTTTCTGGATTATCACGAATTTCGATTGAGGCCTCTGCCACCCCGGGAGAATAGGCACGTGCCAAATCCCGTCCGTTTGCCATTGGCTTGGTTGCGCGAATTTCCAATTTACCAGGCTTTGGAAATTCATGGTAACTCAGCGCTGCTTGGCGAAGTGACTCTTGTTTTTTATCAGACATTTTAGCCCCACTTGAAAATATAGTTTAGCGTTAAACTATATTTTTGCCATGCGAAAGTCATAAGTCGATTTGACCGCAAAAAGGGGAAATGATTTGCACCAAATCACCCTGCGCATTACTGTTGAACGACATAAACGGCGAAGGATTTAAGATGTCATTACGAGACGCGGCATTGAATGTTCGGGAAAGTGCATATGCCCCTTATTCAGGGTTCAAGGTTGGCGCGGCAATTATTGGCGCAGACGGTCAGGTTTATGGTGGTGTGAATGTGGAAAACGTGGCCTATCCAGAAGGGACCTGTGCCGAAGCGGGCGCAATCGCGGCCATGGTCGCCGCAGGCACACACAGCCTAACCGAAGTTTATGTTGTCGCCGATAGCCCCGATCCCGTGGCCCCTTGTGGTGGATGTCGTCAGAAACTGGCCGAATTTGGCGCCGCAAATGTCAAAGTGACGCTTGCAACGCTGGACGGAACAGAACACGAAACAACCATTGGGGACCTGTTGCCAGGTGCCTTTGGAACCCATCACATGAGCTTGTGACATGGACGCGGCTGGCATCATCTGGCGATTGCGCAACGGCGATCCACCGACGCAGGACGAATTAAACTGGTTCGCGGCGGGATTGGCGGATCAATCTGTCAGTGATGCACAAGCAGGCGCCTTCGCTATGGCGGTGTGCCTGAACGGTTTGGGGGATGCGGGGCGGCGTGACCTAACGCTTGCCATGCGAGACAGTGGCGCGACGCTGTCTTGGGATTTTGATGCCCCGATTTTGGACAAACACTCAACGGGTGGGATTGGGGATTGTGTTTCGCTGATCCTTGCGCCGCTTTTGGCGGCCGCCGGTGTTGTTGTGCCGATGATATCGGGCCGCGGGCTGGGCCACACGGGTGGCACATTGGATAAATTAGAGGCGATCCCTGGCCTGCGCACGCAATTCGACAAACCGCATTTGGATGCAATTTTAACGACGGCCGGCTGCGTCATTGCCGGGGCCACAGGCGATATTGCCCCTGCAGATCGCCGATTATACGCGGTGCGGGATGTCACGGGGACTGTGGATAGTTTGGATTTGATTACGGCCTCTATCCTGTCGAAAAAATTGGCCGCGGGATTGCAGGGATTGGTGTTGGATGTGAAATGCGGCAGCGGCGCATTTATGCAAACACCCACAGATGCCCGTGATTTGGCGAAGTCTCTAGTTGAAACGGCAAATGCCGCAGGCTGCAAAACCTCCGCAATTATTTCAGATATGAATGCGCCACTGGCCCCTGCCTTGGGCAATGCGTTGGAAGTGCGCGCAGCCCTTGAGGTTCTAGCAGGATCCGCAAAGGGGCGGTTGCGCGATTTGTCCATTCACCTTGCGTCACAGGTCTATGCCACGCATCACAATATACCCATGAAGAGCGCAATTGCACAGTTTCAGAATCTGTTGGATCAGGGCGCAGCACTGGATCATTTCGCTAGGATGATTGCCGCCATGGGCGGGCCGATTGGATTTGCAGAGAATTGGAACAGATACCTTCCCGAAGCCTCGGTCATTTTAGAGGTTCAGGCAAAACAGGAAGGTTATATTTCGGGATTTCGCGGCATCGACATGGGGAATGTGGTGGTCGATTTGGGAGGTGGACGACGTGTTGAAAATGATGTGATTGACCCGTCGGTTGGGATTGATCATGTGCTGCCACTTGGGACGACCGTTGGGCGCGGCGATGTCATCGCGCGGGTGCATGCCAATCGTTTGGATCGCGCGCAAGCGGCGGTAAAAGCATTGGAAAATGTCATTTTAATCGGTGACGCGGCGGTGGATGAGCAACCCCTTATTCTGGAACAGATTGGATTGTGATGCGGGCGTATTTGGTTGTTATGGACTCGGTTGGCATTGGGGGCGCACCTGATTCGGATCGGTTTTTCAATGGCGATGTGCCCGACACGGGGTCAAACACCGTTTTGAATATTGCCCGGGCCTGCGCTGAGGGCCACGCAAATCAGGGGCGTCATGGTCCATTAAACCTGCCGACATTGACCCGATTGGGGTTGGGCAATGCGATCCATGCGGCCACTGGGGAAATGGCCCCGAATTTAGCGATGGTTTCAGGGGCAACATGGGCCGCAGCGACCGAAAAATCACTGGGCAAGGATACGCCCTCGGGCCATTGGGAATTGGCGGGGCTTACCGTTCCGTGGGATTGGCATTATTTTCCGAAATCAGACCCCAGTTTTCCCAGTGATGTCACAGATGCGGTATGCCGTGCAGCGGGTGTTTCGGGGATATTGGGGAATTGCCATGCCTCTGGCACGGAGATCATTCAGAAATTGGGGCAGCGTCACGTCGAAACGGGACAGCCGATTTGTTACACATCCATCGACAGTGTGTTCCAAATTGCGGCCCATGAAACCCATTTCGGATTAGAGCGGCTCTATGATCTATGTGCTGCCATCGCGCCGATGTTACATGAAATGAGGGTCGGCCGTGTGATCGCGCGCCCCTTTGTCGGGGATCAGGAAACGGGCTGGACACGCACCTCAAATCGCCGTGATTTTGCGATCGAACCTCCGCGCCCTGTGCTGACAAACGATTTGCAAAACGCAGGCGTTCACACCCGCGCAATTGGAAAAATCGGGGATATCTTTTCCATGCAGGGGATTGATCACTGTGTGAAGGGAGATGATGAAACCCTGATGGTGGAGTTGGATGATCATGTGCGCCATGCCCCGGATCACAGTTTTACCTTCGCAAATTTTGTCGAATTTGATAGCCTCTATGGACATCGTCGTGATGTTTCGGGATATGCACGTGCATTGGAATGGTTCGATCAAAAAATGGCGGGTGTCCTGTCGCAGTTGCGTCCCGATGATATGCTGATCCTGACGGCGGATCACGGCAACGATCCAACATGGGTTGGGACCGATCATACACGCGAACGTGTGCCTGTATTGATCGCAGGTGCACTCCCCAAGGACATTGGCGTCATTGGGTTTAGCGATGTGGCGGCGACAATCGCGCGGTTTTTTGATGTGCCCTACGGCGGAGAAGGGAAAAATATAGTATGAGAGACCCCAGAGCAGACGGCGCAAAAATTGAAATTCACCTGCATCACGAAGGTGCGGCGCCACCCGAATTTATTCGCCGACTTGCAGCCGAGAAAAAGGTGGACCTGTCCAAGATTTTTGATGAAACGGGCGGATATGTATTTACGTCCTTCACTGAATTTTTGCGCACGTATGAGGCCGCCTGCACCGTCCTGCAAACTCCGCAGGATTTTTATCACCTGACCCGCGCGATTTTAGAAGAAAGCGCATCCCATGGGGTGATTTACACGGAAACATTCTTGGCGCCCGATTTTTGTGGAAACTCTGATGTCGCTGCATGGCGCGATTATTTGGCCGCGATTGAAGAGGCGGCCAATCACGCGCATCAAGAACATGGTATTGTGATGCGCGGCATTGCGACATGCGTGCGCCATATGGGGCCAGAGCAGGCCAAAAAATCGGGCCTGTGCGCGGCGGAAACAGCGGGTGATTTCCTAACCGGTTTCGGCATGGGCGGGGATGAAAGCGTAGGGCATCAGGGCGATTTTGCCTATGCCTTTGACATGGCGCGCGAGGCTGGGCTGCGCCTGACGACACATGCGGGCGAATGGGGTGGCCCCCAAAGCATGCGTGAGGCGATCCATGATTTGAACGTGGAACGCATTGGCCATGGGGTGCAATGCATTAAGGATCCCGCATTGATAGAAGAGATCAAGGCCCGTCAAATCACACTTGAAGTGTGCCCAGGCTCAAACGTGGCCTTGGAGGTTGATGTTGCGCCAAGCTGGGCAGAGCATCCGATCAAGGCCTTGTTTGATCAATCTGTCCGCGTAACGGTCTCTACCGATGATCCGCCATTCTTTCACACGAATTTGACCCGTGAATACGATATGTTGGCGGATACCTTTGGTTGGGATGCGGCGGAATTTTGTTTTTTGAATGAAAATGCGGTTGATGCGGCCTTTTGCGATGCTGAAACCAAGAAAACCCTGCGTGAAAAGGTACGGAAATCATGGATCAACACCTGAAAATCGTCGATCATCCTCTTGTTCAACACAAATTGACCCTGATGCGTGACGCCGCCACATCAACGGCGGTATTTCGGCAATTGCTGCGCGAAATCAGTCAGTTGTTGGCGTACGAGGTGACGCGGAATTTGCCCATGTCGACCCGTCAGATTGAAACACCCTTGATGACAATGGATGCCCCTGTGATTGGGGGCAAAAAATTGGCGCTTGTGTCCATTTTGCGGGCGGGCAATGGGTTACTTGATGGGATACTTGAATTGGTGCCCTCTGCGCGGGTGGGGTTTGTGGGCCTTTACCGCGATGAAGAAACGCTAAGACCCGTGCAATATTATTTCAAAGTCCCCCAAGGATTGGGCGATCGCCTGACCATCGCAGTGGACCCAATGTTGGCCACAGGCAATTCATCGGTTGCGGCGATTGACCTGCTGAAACAGGCAGGGGCCAAAGACATCCGCTTTTTATGCCTATTGGCCGCACCCGAGGGGGTTGCGCGCATGAAAGAGGCCCACCCAGACGTCCCAATCGTCACTGCGGCATTGGACAGCCATTTGAATGAAAAGGGATATATCGTTCCGGGCCTTGGCGACGCAGGGGACCGCATGTTCGGCACAAAATAGCGAATCGCGCCCATTCGATTATCCGCCGCAAATCCCCTGTAATCCTACCCAAAGTGTGTCGTTCAAAACGGGACGTGCGGGGCTTGGGCGCGTGATCTCTGCTGATAGAAGATGCTCGGTATCCTGCCCCGTAATGTCACGCGCCAATGCATAGGGGGTGATTGAAACCGCCTGTTCATAAAACGCTCCTATTAAACGTGTATCCCCTGGAACCACCGCGGGACGGTTCAATAGTCGTTTGGCAAAGTCGGCCAATGTCGCTTGGGGTAAATGACCCGTTGTGAGCAGGCGGAAGGTTGGCATGAACCCCGCCGTCTCAAGCATCTGTTGCAACATATCCCGCGGTTCATGGTCGAGATCGAGTTGAAGTAAATAACCCGCCAATACATCTGGGGTGTCATAATCCTCAACCAACGTGTGGCTGACCACAATTACGTTCCCAGGCAGGGCGCGAACGCTTTGAACACCTTCGCGTAGGATCGCGATTGAAACGGTCCTATCAAACAGACGATTTGACAATTGATCCAGCGCGCGCTTGGACAGGGAGGAGGTACAGGCACGACCTGTAAAGCGTTCCAATTCCTGCAGTAACCCATTGCCGATGTCCTGTTCGGTCACATCGGGTAGGACGCGCAGGGTGTAATCACGCACGGCACCGGGCATCCAAAAAACCATTAACGCGGCAAAGAATGTTAGGATCGTTAGAAAACTGATGATCCGCAAACGTCCCGGTTTCGGACGACGGCGTTCGATCACCTGACGCAGCTTTTCAATGGCCTCAACCATTTCAGTTTCGCTTTCGCCCAATTCCAATGTTTCATCTGGATCACCATCTGGGTGAAACACGGCTGGCATTTCCCCTGGATTTGCGCGTTGCACCGCGGCCAACGACCAATGCGTCAGCGGGCGTTCGTTTTTGTCGGTGATGACCAAACTGGCATCCCCAAGGGATACAATCACATCACGCCGCTGACCACTGATGCTGTCGCGCCAGAGGGCGGATCCTTCTAATCTTTGGTATTTGCTTAGGGCGGTCATGAAAACGAAAGTGTCTGCTCAGTATTTTTGATCAATGCTACACCTTCGTTCCCATGCAAACAATCACTGTGTTTATTGAAGCTGCTTGCGCAGTTCAAATTTCTGAATTTTCCCCGTAGATGTCTTGGGCAGTTCACAGAAAACCACGGCCTTTGGTGTTTTAAACCCTGCAAGGCGTTCGCGCGCAAAGGCGATCAAATCGGCCTCGTTCGCCTCTGCGCCCTCTTTTAGTTCGATAAAGGCGCAGGGCACTTCGCCCCATTTTTCGTCTGGCTTGGCGACCACAGCACACAGCGATACAGCGGGATGGGCCATCAATGTGCCTTCAACCTCAACCGAACTGATGTTTTCGCCCCCTGAAATGATGATGTCCTTGGCGCGGTCTGCGATTTGGACATAGGTATTGGGGTGGTGCACAGCGATATCGCCCGAATGGAAATATCCGCCCTCAAACGCCTCGGCAGTGGCCTGTGGGTTTTTGTAATACCCTTTCATCGTGCCGTTGCCGCGCATGACGATTTCGCCCTGCGCTTTGCCGTCACGGGAAATTTGTTGGCCCGCGGAATCCCAAACGGCCACATCCTCCATAAAGGGCATGGCAACACCCTGTCGTGCCTTGATCGCTGCGCGTTCATCCGTGCCCAGATCGTCCCATGCGCTATCCCATGTACATTCGGTTGAGGGGCCATAGACCTCGGTCAATCCATAAACTTGGGTTACATTGAATCCCATCGGTTCAATTTTGGCCAGCGTCGCGGGGGCAGGGGGCGCACCTGCGGTAAAGACTTCCACAATGTGATTAAAGTCGCGCTTTTGATCTGCGGGGGCGTTGACCAACATATTCAATACAATCGGGGCCCCACCGAAATGCGTGACCTTTTCATCCGCGATTGCATCAAAAATGGCCGGTGCCGTGATATCGCGGCAGCAGACAATTGTACCCCCAACGGCGGGCATCATCCATGTGTGACACCATCCGTTACAATGGAACAAGGGAACGATGGTCAGATACCGAGGATGCAAGGTGATGCGCCAACTGATCACCTGACCCATGGCGTTCAAATAGGCCCCGCGGTGATGATAAACCACACCCTTTGGGCGGCCTGTCGTGCCCGAGGTATAGTTCAGCGCAATGCTTTCCCATTCGTCCTCTGGCATGATCCATTGAAAATCCGCATCCCCACCCGCCAACAGCGCATCATAGGTTGTGTGCCGTCCTGTTGCGGGGAACCCTGCAGCGGCATCTGGAACCTCGATCAATGTGGGACCTGTGCCGCCATTTTGCACGATTGCGGCCTCGGCTAATTCAATAAACTGCGTATCAACCAGCGCAACCTTGGCCCCGCCATGATCAAAAATGTAGGATACGGTGTTTACGTCCAAGCGTGTGTTGATTGCGTTCAGGATTGCACCACAAGCGGGAACGCCAAAATGCGCCTCGGTATGGGCGGGGATATTTGGCAGGATCGTTGCAACAACATCCCCTGAGGCCACACCCAATTTCACCAAGCCAGAGGCCAAGCGCGTGCAGCGTTCATGATACTGGCGATAGGTGACACGGTGATCGCGGTAAACCACCGCCAGTTTGTCGGGAAAAACATCGCGTGCACGATTTAGAAATGACAAAGGGGTTAGGGCAACAAAGTTCGCCGCATTTTTTTCCAATCCTGTTTCATCCGCTAACCAGCCCATAAGTCCCCCAAAGTGCAAAATTCATAAAAAGTGTCGGTTTGGCGATAGATTTACGCTGTCTTTACCCAAAAAGAAAAGACCCATGAGTAATTTAAATTCGGCACAAACCGCACGCGGTGCATGGTTGATGATTGGCGGCATGGCCATGATCGGCTTTGTTGATAACTTCATCGGCCCCATGGCCGAGGTGATTGGGCTGTGGCAATTTCAAATACAACGCTCGATTATTGCGGTTCCCACGCTGATTTTATTGTCGATGTTCGGTGTGCTGTCCGTGCGTCCAAAATTTTGGAAACCTGTATTATTGCGCAGCACACTGATCGCATTTGGCATGATGTGGTATTTCGGCGCACTGGGGTTCATTCCACTATCCCAAGCCTTGGCGGGACTGTTCACATCGCCCATTTGGGTGCTGCTATTCACGGCACTATTTCGCGGTATCCCCGTATCGCGGGCGCAGTGGTTTGCAGTTTGCCTGTCGTTCCTTGGGGCCCTGATGGTCTTGGACATTTGGGGGGATCAGTTTTCATTGGCCTCTGCCATGCCCATTGTTGCGGGATTATTTTGGGCGATGGGGGCGATTGTGACGCGCGACTATTGCAGCCAAGAAACCCCAAGCGCGATGTTAGCCGCGCTCTTTAGTATGCAGTTTGTATTGGCAGCTTTGGCCCTTATTGCGCTCGCCTTTTTAAACCCAGCGGTTCCCGAAGGCAGCGCAGGGTTTATCATGCGCCCATGGACAAGCGATTGGTGGCCTGCGTGGTGGATATTGTTGTTGCAGGCTTGGGGATCCTTGGTTGGGGTTGGATTAATGACCCGCGCCTATCAAGTGGGTGAAGCATCAATCGTTGCGATTTTCGAATACTCTGTCTTTCTCTTTGGTAGTGTCTTTGCCCTGATGTTATTTGGTCAGACGGTTGATTTCTGGCAAGGTGTGGGATTTGCGCTGATCATTTTGGGGGGCGTGATTATTGTTCTTCGCTCGGGGCGCGAAATCGCCTAAAACTGTGACATGATCATATCACACAGGCGGCGCTACATTTTTGTTCATGCGCCAAAGACAGGCGGCACATCCATGATGCTCGCGCTTGAGGCGCGGGCCAAGGCGGATGATATCATTATCGGGGACACCCCTAAGGCCAAGCAGCGGCGCAAACGTTTGGCGGGTATGACACCCGCGGGGCGTTTGTGGAAACACAGCACCTTGCGGGATATTGATGGGATTGTGGATGTATCCGCAATGCAGGATTATTTCGTCTTTACCATCGTGCGCAATCCGTGGGACCGTATGGTGAGTTATGATCACTGGGCGCGCGAATAAAGTTTTGATCACCCCGTCATTCGGGCGGCGGCGGAGCATGACTTTGCAGGGTTTTTGCATCATCCCGATGTTTGGCGTCCGTTACAGGCGTCCCCGTATCGCAGTTATGTTCAGGGTAGATCTGGTTCAGATCATTGCAATTTGTATGTGCGTCTGGAACATCTGACATCGGATATTGCGCCACTTGAGGAGTATCTGGGGTTTCGCATTGATGTGGCGCATGTCAATGCATCTGCGCGTGATCAGGATTATCGTGCATATTACACAAATGATTTACGCGATCATGTGACGCGGATATGTGCAGATGATATCGCACGATTTGAGTATGCTTTTTAAAGGCTTCGACATTACGTGGACACCTAACTTTTGCGTCCCACCCGGCGGCACCGCCGGGCAGCGCCTGCCTGCCCCCTTGGCAGGCGCTTTCACCCCAGCAAAACTTTGAAAATTTAGTCTCTTGTTCTTAGTAATCGTAATTTGTTCAACCAGCTTATTACGCCTACCCAGGCAGGCGCTGCCCTGATTGCACAGAGGGTTCGTTTTTAAACCGACCGTATGGTCAAATATTAAAACGCCGCCCCGAAGGACGACGTTTTCTGGGAGTTTTATTTGGGTTTCTTAGGCGGCTTTTTTATCGGCGCCAAAGCGACCATAAAAGCTTTGACCCTTGGCAGCCATGTCGCGTAGCAGGTCAGGGCAGGTGAACCGCTCCCCATAATTCGCAACCAATTGATCACAGCGTTCAGCCGCATAGGCCGATCCAAGGATGTCCAACCAACTTAGCGGGCCACCTGTTGCGGGGGCAAAGCCCCATCCAAGGATCGCGCCCACGTCGCCTTCGCGGATGTCCATCAACACGCCTTCTTCAAGTGCGCGCACGGCCTCAAGCGCTTGGACAAACATCAGACGATGCTGCACGTCCACAAGTGAAGGTTGTTCTGCCGCACGTGGGTATTGATCGGCCAAGCCATCCCAGTACCCTTGACGCTTGCCTGCCTCATCATAGGCAAAGAAGCCTGCCTTGGCCTTGCGGCCCATGCGCCCTTGGTCCTCCATCCAGAAAATGACCTCATCCACAGCGCCGTCGGGATAGGCATTGCCCATCGCCGCCTTGGTCGCGCGGGCGATTTTTGCGCCCAGATCAATGGAGGTTTCATCAACCAATTGCAAAGGACCCACGGGGAAGCCCAGCATACGCGCCGCATTGTCGATTAATGCGGGCGACACGCCCTCGGCTACCATGCGGATACCTTCGTTAATATATGGAATGATGCAGCGGTTCGCATAGAAGAAACGCGCATCATTGACCACGATGGGCGTTTTGCGAATTTGGCGCACGTAATCCAATGCCTTGGCAATCGCGCGATCCCCTGTTTCCTGACCGCGAATGATTTCCACCAAGAACATTTTTTCAACAGGGCTGAAAAAGTGGATACCAATGAATTGATCCGCACGCGTTGATGCCTTGGCCAATTCGGTGATTGGCAGGGTTGAGGTGTTGGAGGCAAAGATGCAATCCTTTGGGATCACGGCCTCGACTGCGGCGGTGACGTCTGCCTTGATCTTTGGGTCTTCAAAAACCGCCTCAATGATCAGGTCCGCATCCGCAAGGGCCGCGTAATCCGTGGTTGCCGTGATGCGATCCAACAGGGCTTGTTTCTTTTCTTCGGTGGCTTTGCCGCGTTTGATCCCCTTGTCCATATAACTTGCGCTATAGGCTTTGCCGCGATCTGCGTTTTCTTGGGATTGGTCAATCAGGACAACGTCGATCCCTGCTTGGGCCGAGACCAATGCGATCCCTGCACCCATCATGCCTGCGCCCAAAACGCCGACTTTTTTCACGCTTTGATCTGGGATACCAGCAGGGCGCACCGCACCTTTTTCCAAGGCGCCTTTGTTGATGAACAGGCTGCGGATCATCGCAGAGGAAGAGGGGTTCATCATGATATTCGTGAACCAACGCGCCTCAATCTTGAGCGCGGTGTCAAAGGGAACCAGCGCGCCTTCATATACCGCACTTAAGAGGGCTTTGGCCGCAGGAAAGGCGCCCTTGGTTTTGCCATTGACCATCGCGGATGCACCCACAAATGTCATGAAGCCAGAGGGGGTATAGGGTGTGCCACCTGGCATTTTATACCCCTTTTGATCCCAAGGTTTGACAATATCGGCATCTTTGGCGTTTAGAATGAATTCACGCGCTTCGGACATCGGATCATCGCTGACCACATCAATGATGCCTGCACCCTTGGCCTTGGCAGGTGCAAGTGTTTTCCCCTCAAGCAAATAGGGGGAGGCCGCCATGGCGCCCAATTTGCGCACCAACCGCGTTGTGCCACCCGCGCCTGGGAAAATGCCAACCATGATTTCAGGAAGGCCGATTTTTGCCTTGGGGTTATTGGCCGCAAAGATGCGGTGTGTTGCCAATGGGATTTCCAAACCAATCCCTAGGGCTGTTCCTGGCAGCACAGAAACGATCGGTTTGCCGCCCTTGTTGGTTTTGGCATCCACCCCCGCACGTTCAATTTTGCGCAGGATGTGGTGCATTTGCATGACCCCATCAAACATCCCCTGTGCAGGATTATCACCTGATGCATTGCGCAGATCGGCCAAAACGTTCAAATCCATACCAGCGGCGAAATCTTTTTTGCCCGACGTGATGATGGCCCCTTTGACGGCCTCATCCGCGATGACGTTATCAATGAACCCATCCAAGGTGCGCAGTGCATCCCAGTTCAACACGTTCATGGATTTGTCCGCACAATCCCATGTAATAACCGAAATGCCGTCGGCATCTGTTGTCATTGTAAAATCTGTCATAATTCGAAATCCTTAAACGCGCTCAATGATTGTTGCGGCACCCATGCCCGACCCGATGCACAATGTGGCAAGGCCCGTTTCACGGTCCGAACGCTCCATTTCATCCAACAATGTCCCAAGGATCATCGCGCCCGTTGCGCCCAATGGGTGGCCCATGGCAATCGAACCGCCATTCACGTTCACGTGGTCATGATCCACATTAAACGCCTGTTCAAAACGCATCACCACGGATGCAAATGCCTCGTTCACTTCAAACAAATCAATGTCTGAAATCTCCATGCCTGTGTCGCGCAGAATTTTTTGCGTCACGGGCACTGGACCTGTCAGCATGATGGTTGGGTCGGTCCCAATTTTTGCAGTGGCTTTGATCCGCGCACGTGGGGTTAGGCCCCAGCGTTCGCCAAATTCCTTATCGCCCAGCAAAACGGCCGCAGCCCCATCCACGATGCCCGAGCTGTTGCCCGCATGGTGAATGTGGTTGATGCGTTCAAGGTGGGGATATTTCATCAATGCAATGGCATCAAATCCCGGCATCACCTCGCCCTGTTCTTTGAAGGACGGTTTGAGTGCACCAAGGCTTTGCATATCTGTTGTGGGACGCATGTATTCATCATGATCTAAAATGGTCAAACCGTTTACATCTCGCACGGGGACAACGGATTTTTCAAAACGATTGTCATCCCATGCGGCTCTGGCGCGACGCTGGCTTTCCACGGCCATTTCATCGGCCATATCGCGGGTGAAGCCGTATTCGGTTGCAATGATGTCTGCGCCAATCCCTTGGGGGACGAAATAATTGTCAAAGGTAAAGCTGGGGTCAACGCCCACGGCGCCACCATCTGACATCATCGGCACGCGGCTCATGCTTTCGACCCCGCCTGCGATGTAGCCTGATCCCGCTCCACCTGCGACTTGGTTTGAGGCAAGGTTCACGGCCTCTAGCCCGCTTGCGCAGAAACGATTGATGGCCAAGCCTGGGATTGCCTCATCCAGATCAGAGGCCAAAACAGCCGTACGCGCCAAACACGCCCCTTGTTCGCCGACTTGGGTCACATTGCCCAAAATCACGTCCTCAACCGCGTGGCCATCCAGTTCATTTCTGTTCTTAATTTCGTTTAAGACTGTTGTCGCCAAGTTAAGGGCCGACACTTCGTGCAAGGCACCATCCTTACGGCCCTTGCCGCGAGGGGTACGCACAGCGTCATAAATAAATACGTCTTTCATCAATCTTCTCCAATTATGCGCGCTCAGACGGGTTGCCGGGCATCAAATCATAGGGGGCCTTCCAGCCGGGTTGTTGTGATAAGCGCGTCAACCACGCATCAATGTTTGGCCAATCCGCGCGATCAAATCCAAAGGGTTCTGGGTAATAGAGATATCCACAACAGGTCATATCCGCGATTGTGACATCATCGCCGACAATCCAGTCGCACCCGTCCAAATGCCCATCCAAAATTTGATAGGCGCTTTTTAGGCGGCCTTGATTGAACGCAATCGTTTCTGCGGGTTGTTTTTCAGGGGGCAGGAAATTCATCAAGAACCGCGTCATGCCCGCCATCGAAGAAAGTTTGTGGTTGTCCCACAAAATCCAACGCAACACCTCGCGCTCTTCCTCTTTGGTTTTGCCGCCAAATTTGCCCGTTTTTTCGGCCAAATACTGTTGGATCACACCTGATTGGGTCAATTTGACATCGCCGTCCACCATAACGGGCGCTTCACCTAATGCGTTAACTTGACTGCGATAGGCTTCGCTCCGCGTTTCGCCCGCAAAGAAATCAACTTTGATTGCCTCCCAATCCAATCCCATCAAATTCAATGTAAGGGCCGCTTTGTAGGAATGGCCACTTTCACCAAAGCAATAAAGTTTAATCGTCATTGTTTTCGTCCAATCTGCGCATCCCTGATGTGCGCGTTACTTCTTTTTCTCAACAAAACCGCGTGCGATCAGTTCTTTCATGATCTCATTCGTGCCGCCATAGATGCGCTGCACACGTGCGTCGGTCCACATTTCGGCGACTGCATATTCCTGCATAAAGCCATATCCGCCGTGCATTTGCAGGCAGATGTCCAACACCTCGCCCTGCGTGTCCGACAGCCAGTATTTCGCCATCGCTGCCTTTTCGACGCTAAGTTCACCTATTAGGTGCTCGCGGATGCATTCGTCCAAAAACGCCCGCGACACGACGGTTTTTGTTTGCGCTTCGGCCAATTGAAAACGGGTGTTTTGGAATTGCATCAGTGAATTGCCAAAGGCCTCGCGTTCATTGCAATAGGCGAGGGTGCGTTCAATCGCACCTTCCATCGCGCCAACAGCGCCACAGCCGATGATCAGCCGTTCTTGGGGCAGCTGTTGCATCATTTGGTAAAATCCGCGTCCCTCTTCGCCGCCAAGGATGTTTTCGGGTGCGACCTCGACGTTGTCAAAGAACAACTCAGATGTATCGCCCGCCTTTAGACCGATTTTGTCAAGGTTGCGACCGCGTGTGAATCCTTCTGCGCCATCGGTTTCGACAACCACCAATGACGTGCCTTTTGCGCCCTGACTTGGATCTGTCTTGGCGGCAACGATGATTAGGTTTGCGTGCTGACCATTTGTGATAAAAGTTTTCTGACCAGACAGTCGGTAAGAGTTGCCCTCTTTCACAGCGCGGGTTTTGATAGATTGAACATCCGATCCCCCAGAGGGTTCTGTCATCGCCAAAGCTCCGACCAATTCGCCGCTGACCATTTTGGGCAACCAGCGTTTTTTCTGATCTTCGGTTCCATAGGCCAACACATAATGGGCCACAATGCCCGAATGGATGCCATGCCCCCAACTGGCAAGGTTTGCACGGCTGCCTTCCATCAGGATCACAGCCTCATGTCCGAAATCGCCACCTGCGCCGCCATATTCCTCCGGGACCGAAGGGCACAGCAGGCCAAGTTCACCAGCCTGCTGCCATGTTTCAATGTCCATCTCACCTTGTTTGCGCCAGCGATCAAAATGCTGTTCCCATTCATCGGTGATGAATTTACGCGTCATGTCGGCCAGCATCATATGCTCGTCCGTCATCCAATCTGAGTGGTGCATTCCCATACTCTCTCTCCCTAAAACTGATCTTCGCTCAGTCCCATCACTGTGTCTGCGCCGCTTTGAATGCGGGCCAAATGCAGGGCAGTGGCGGGCAGTTGTCTTGCCATATAGTAGCGACCAGTTTTTATCTTTGTCTCATGGAACGCGGCGTCATCTGCGCCGTTCTTTAGCGCTTCGATGGATGCTTTGCCCATGCGCGCCCACATCAACCCCAAACACACGTGTCCAAACATGTGCATATAGTCATAGGACCCCGCCAAGGCGTTGTTGGGATTTTTCATTCCGTTTTGCATGAAATACATGCCCGCGGCCTGCAGATCCTTGGATGCGGCTTTCAAAGGATCAAGGAAATCACGATCAAAATCTTCGTCCCATCCTTTGTTTTCAGAGGCAAAGTTTTTGACCATTTCAAAGAAGGCCATGACGTGCTTGCCTCCGTCCTGGGCCAGTTTACGACCCACCAAATCCAAGGCCTGAACACCATTGGCGCCCTCATAGATCATGGTGATCCGTGCGTCGCGGGCAAATTGGGACATGCCCCATTCTTCGATATATCCGTGACCGCCGTAAACCTGTTGTGCGGCACTTGCGTATTCATATCCCTTATCTGTTAGGAACCCTTTGACTACAGGGGTCAGCAGACTGATCAAACCGTTTGCGTCCGCATCCCCTTCACGATGCGCCTGATCGATCAGGGATGCCCCCCAAAAGGTAAAGGCACGCGCGCCCTCGACAAAACTTTTCTGATCCAACAAATTGCGGCGAATATCGGGATGCACGATCAGCGGATCGGCAGGACCATCGGGGTTTTTAACACCTGTTACATCGCGCCCTTGCAGGCGATCTTTGGCATAGGCGACCGCGTTTTGATAGGCGACTTCAGCTTGTGAATACCCTTGCAGGCCAAC
Organism: Rhodobacteraceae bacterium HIMB11; assembly: GCA_000472185.1. Classification (GTDB taxonomy): domain Bacteria; phylum Pseudomonadota; class Alphaproteobacteria; order Rhodobacterales; family Rhodobacteraceae; genus HIMB11. The sequence goes on from AVDB01000002.1 coordinate 218,778, forward strand.
GCCCAGACGCGCTTCGTTCATCATGGTGAACATGGCGCGCATGCCCTTGTGTTCGTCGCCCAACAAAAACCCTGTTGCGCCATCATAGTTCATAACACAGGTCGCGTTGCCGTGGATGCCCATTTTCTCTTCGATCTTACCAACGGCAACCGCGTTGCGTGCCCCAAGCGATCCATCTTCATTCACCATGAACTTTGGCACAATGAACAGGGAAATGCCCTTAACCCCATCAGGGCCACCCGGGATTTTTGCAAGAACCAAGTGAATGACATTTTCAGACAGATCATGATCCCCCGCAGAGATAAAGATTTTCTGTCCTGTGATTTTGAATGTGCCGTCCCCTTGTGGTTCCGCTTTGGTCCGCATTAGACCCAAGTCCGTCCCACAATGAGGCTCGGTCAGGTTCATGGTGCCTGTCCAATCACAGCTGACCATGTTGGGCAGATAGGTTTGTTTTTGTGCCTCTGTGCCATGGGCGTGGATGGCAGAATATGCTCCATGCGTTAGGCCCTGATACATGCCAAAGGCCATGTTAGAGCTTGCAAACATTTCGCCAACGGCCGTTCCAACCAAATAGGGCAGGCCCTGACCCCCGAATTCAGGATCACAGTCGATGCCCGTCCAGCCGCCTTCTTTCACTTGTTCAAAGGCGTCTTTGAAACCAGTGGGGGTGCGGATCACACCATTTTCGAAATGACATCCTTCTTGATCGCCCACGGCATTCAGTGGGGCCAAAACCTGTGATGTGATTTTTCCCGCTTCTTCCAAAATGGCGGACAGAAAATCGGCGTCCAAATCCGCATACCCAGGAATAGACGAATTTTTAACATCAAGGACATCATTTAAAACGTATTGCATGTCCTTGGTGGGTGCGATGTATTGTGGCATTAATAACCTCTATTCTGCCGCTTTTGCCGAGATGTTCATGCCTTTGATCAAATCGGCACCCCAGCGAAGTTGCTCTTCTAATTCTTCGATTGTTTGGTCTAATTCTTCGCGCTGACGCTTTAATTCCTGCAAACGGACTTGCGCCAACTCATATGTTTTTGTCATTTGCGTCTGCTGCTGGTCCTGCATGTAATACATTTCCAAAAGCTGACGGATTTCCTCAAGAGAAAAGCCGAATTTCTTACCGCGCAGGATCAATTTCAAACGTGCGCGGTCCCGTTTGGTGTACAAACGTTTCTGTCCGTCGCGAATGGGCGCGATCAATTCTTTGGCTTCGTAAAACCGCAAAGTACGCGGTGTGACATCAAAAAGATCGCACATTTCGCGGATCGTCATTTGGTCATTTTGCATAATTACCTCCGATTCTCCCTTTGGGGATAATCAGAACATATAGCAAAAATTCACAAAGTTAACGTTCACGTAAACTAAACGTTACGTCAACTTAGCTCGAAACAAGCTTATCTGTCGTTTGGCGAAGCTGCTCTAATTCTTCAATCGTTTGTGACAATTGAACCTGCTGATCCCGCAGTTCGGCAAGCTTGCGATCTGCCATGTCCAAAAACACATTCATCTGCGCTTTGGTGCCGTCTTGATCATAAATCAGTAGCCACTGGCGGAGTTCCTCAAGCTGAAAGCCAAACTTCCGCCCCCGCAGGATCAATGTCATGCGTGCCAATTCGCGTGGCCCATAAAAGCGTGAACGTCCTTCACGATCAGGGGATAGCAGTTCGATGTATTCGTAGTACCGCAATGTGCGCGGTGTTACGTCAAACTTGGCACACATTTCTTTGAAACTTAACCGAACTTCGCTCATCTTCGCCTCGACTTTCTTGGGGTTAAGGTAGGGGCAAGACAGGAAAAGGGCAACCATTGCCCTTGCGGTTTTTCAAAAATCCCGATCATAGTGGAGTGACTGATTTGGAAGACAAAATGACAAAAGATAATCGTGCAATTGCGCAAAGCTTTATTGATGCCATCCCACATTCGCATGCGCTGGGTATGAAAATTGATTTCGTTGGTGATGGAGAGGCACATATGTCCATGGATTACGATGAACGTTTCATCGGTGATCCCGCAACGGGTGTTATTCATGGGGGGGCGGTTTTTGCACTGCTGGATACCTGTGGGGGTGCCGCGGTAATTTCGCACCCTGACCACAATGGGGCGACAGCAACGATTGATCTGCGTGTGGATTACATGCGCCCTGCATCGCCGGGACAGCGTATTCGCGCCGTAGCTACATGTTATAATCGCACCCGTTCGGTGGCCTTTGTCCGTGCCGTTGCCATGGATGATCGCGAAGATAAACCTGTGGCCACGGCCGCAGGGGCATTTGTGACAGGGGGCTAGGCTATGGTTGCACGTACACCAGAACCTGTTCAGGTTGTGAAACAACGGCGGGACGATGCATTGGCCGCCATCGTTGCGGCGATCCCCTATATTCAGTTTTTGAACGTATCTTTTGAGCGGCGTGGTGACGAATTGACGGCCGTTATGGCCTATCGGGATACATTGATTGGGAACCCCGCCCTGCCTGCATTGCACGGGGGCGCGATTGCTGCATTTCTTGAGGTGGCAGCCGTGATTGAATTGACTTGGGCCACCGCATGGGCCGCGATTGAGGACGGAACCCTAACGCCAGAGGCGATTACATCAGGCCATCAATTTGCCCTGCCCAAAACCATTGACTTCACGGTTGATTATCTGCGCTCGGGCCTGCCGCGGGATGCCTATGCACGCGCCACGATCAACCGATCAGGTCGTCGATATGCATCGGTCCATGTTGAAGCATGGCAGGACAAACGTGACCGCCTATTTGCCCAAGGCACTGGACATTTCCTTATGCCTGATGCCAACAGCGCAAAAGCGGTCTAGACCCATGCAAACCGAGATCACACACCGCCGCGTCCTTGCGGTTGCACTGCCCATTGTTTTATCAAACATCACCGTGCCGCTTTTGGGGGTGGTTGATACATTTGCGGTTGGCCAAATCGGGGATGCCGCCTCGATTGCTGCGGTTGGCGTGGGGGCGATAATCCTTGGGGCGATTTATTGGGTTTTTGGATTTCTGCGCATGGGCACAACGGGGCTTGCCGCGCAGGCCATGGGGGTAGGGGATCAGCAGGAATTGATCGCCCTTTTGGTGCGTGGCTTGATCCTTGGGCTTGGTGCGGGTGTTGCCATTATGGCGCTTTACCCGCTGCTGATTGCAGGGGGCCTATGGATTTCGCCCGTATCTGATCAGGTTGCGCCGCTTGTTGAAAGTTACATGACAATCCGTATCTTCAGCGCGCCTGCGCCCATTGCACTTTATGCGATTACGGGGTGGCTCATTGCCCAAGAACGCACGCGCGAGGTTTTGATCCTGCAAATTTGGATGAATGGGTTGAATATTCTATTGGATTTGTACTTTGTGCTATCGCTTGGCTGGGGCGTTGATGGGGTCGCGTGGGCCACGTTCATTGCGGAATGGACGGGATTGGTCTTGGGACTTTGGATGTGTCGCGCAGCCCTACGCCATCCTTTTGCCCGTGCGTGGGATCAGGTGTTTGATCGTGCGCGATTGATAAAAATGGGATCGCTGAATTCGGACATTCTGCTGCGCTCACTCGCCCTGCAAGGAATCTTTGTTTCGTTCTTGTTGTGGGGTGGGAAATTCGGGGATGTCGCCTTGGCTGCTAATCAGGTGTTGCTGCAATTTTTGCACCTTGTCGCTTATGGATTGGATGGATTTGCATTCGCAGCCGAAACCTTGGTTGGACAGGCGATTGGTCGCCGCGCACTTGGGGATTTAAGGAAAAGCGTTGTGATCAGTAGCCTTTGGGCCGCAGGTATCTGTGTTTTATTGGCGCTTGGATTTGCCCTGATTGGCCCATGGGCAATTGATATGATGGCCAAATCTGCAGAGGTGCAGCAGGCTGCAAGGGTTTATTTACCTTACATGGTGGCCTCGCCCATCTTGGGATGCGCCTGCTTTATGTTAGATGGGATTTTCATTGGCGCGACGCGAGGTGCAGACATGCGCAATATGATGATGATTTCGCTGATGATTTATGTGGTGGGTGTGCTGGCCCTGACCCCCAGTTTAGGGAACCATGGATTATGGATAGCGCTCCTGATTTCCTATGTCGCGCGGGGTGCAACGCTCGGCTACAAATATCCCGCAATCGAACGTGATCTGAGTTAATTTCCGGGAGGCATGCATTTTATCGCAGTCCCCAAGCCGACCTCGGGTGGCGCAGAAAGCGCCTCCCATGTGGGAGGTCGGCGCTGCCAATCTACCGATTGGCCTTGATTTGTGGATCAGTCTGTCGCGCTATGTGTCAAAGCCAATCCGCGCGACCGCTACCAACGGCATCAGACACATTTGCAAAACCATCCCGTTCTAGCAGGGCATCCATTCCCTTTGCGATGTCGGAGACCATTGACAATCCACCATACACCAAAGCTGTATAAAGTTGCACGGCCGACGCGCCCGCCCGAATTTTTTCATAGGCTTGCGCGGCCGTTGAAACACCGCCCACACCGATAAGTGGAATGTCAGGACCGCAAAGCTGCGACAGCTGGGCCAAAACGCGCGTGGATTTTTCAAACAGGGGTGCACCAGACAGCCCGCCTTGTTCCCCTCGATCCTTGGATGTCAGGCCGTCACGCGACAGGGTTGTGTTGGTGGCAATGATCCCGCCGATCCCTGTGTCACGCGCGACATCGGCAATATCGGCAATTTCATCGGGGGTTAGATCAGGCGCAATTTTCAGGAAAATTGGAATAGGCGTGTTTAGGCCCGCGTTCATTTCAAGAACGCCGTTCAAGAGCGCCCCCAAGGCATCCTTGCCCTGTAGATCCCGCAATTTTTCGGTGTTTGGGCTGGACACATTCACAGTTGCAAAATCCAAATGGGGGCCGCAATGGGCCAGAACCCGCGCAAAATCGGCGGCGCGATCACTGCTGTCTTTGTTTGCACCCAGGTTCAGGCCCACAATGCCCGTGTTTGGGCGCGCCGCCAGTCGTGCGCCAATCGCCTCCATCCCTTGGTTGTTAAATCCGAACCTATTGATCGCGGCCTGATCTTGCGTCAATCGAAACAACCGCGGCTTTGTGTTGCCGGTTTGGGCGCGCGGTGTGGCAGCACCTACTTCGATAAATCCAAAACCTGCTTTGGTCAGGGGCGCGATCACTTCGGCGTTTTTATCATACCCTGCGGCCAATCCGATGGGGTTTGGTAGATCCAATCCTGCAACCGTTGTCGCCAAACGCGAGGATGTCACCTGACCCGACAGGGGAGCAAGCCCCGATTTTAGGGCAGCGATGGACAATCCGTGCGAAGTTTCAGGATCAAATTTGTGCAGCGCGGCTAAACCCAACCGTTCGATCAGTTTCATGTCATATCATCCGGAAAAATATGGCCTGTGGCCCCTTGGGGCAGGGGTTTGTGCCAAATTACATCTTCCATCCGCATCAGGCGATACAAATGGGGGAACAGAGCACCGCCCCGCGAGACTTCCCATTTCATATCCGGTTTCATCGCATCACTGTCACAGGCCACAAGGATAAGATCACCTGCATTCGCAAAATGCTTGGCCGCTGTTTCGCGCACCTGTTCAGACGTGGAAAAATGGATATAGCCATCTGTCACATCAATTGGGGCGCCCTGTGTTTTACCATGATCAATCAGGCTTTGCCATTCTTCGGGTCGAAAGATTTTGTAAATAAGCATGCCCCGCTCATGGCAATTCTTTCTCGCAAGGTCAAGCGTCATACCTGCGTTACAAATCCTTGACTAATGATCAGGCATGAGTCCGAACGGGCGCATTAGAAATATAATTTCATCAAGGGAAAATACCATGTTCACACGTTTCATGTTGACGGCTGCCACGTCCGCGTTGATCGCGGGCAGTGCAGCGGCGGACTATACACTCACCATCTTGCACACGAATGACATTCACAGCCGTGTGGAATCGATCAACAAATACGATTCAACCTGTAACGCCGATGGCGAGGCCGAGGGGAAATGTTTCGGCGGTATGGCGCGCCTGAAAACCATCATTGATGCCGAACGCGCGGCCATGGCGGATCAAAATGTTGTTGTGTTGGATGCAGGCGACCCGTTCCAAGGATCGCTGTTTTATACCACCTACAAAGGGGCGGCAGAGGCCGAATTTATGGAGGCCATCGGGTATGATGCCATGGCCGTTGGAAACCATGAATTTGACGATGGTCCCAAAGGGTTGGCCGATTTTGTCGACGCGGTTTCATTCCCCGTCGTCAGCGGGAATTTGGATCTATCCGCAGAAGCTTTGCTAAAAGATCGTGTGAAAGATCACGTTATTTTGGAAATCGGCGGTCATAAAATCGGTATCGTTTCGGCCCTTGCGGTGGATACTGTGGATACATCCAGCCCAGGCGAAAATGTTGTTTTCGCGGATGAGATTGAAGCATTGAAAGCAGATGTCGCCGCGATGCAGGGCATGGGTGTCGATAAAATCATCGCGCTGACGCACGTTGGTTTGAAAAAGGATATGGAAATCGCCGCTGCGGTGCCGGAGATTGACGTTGTGATCGGTGGGCACAGTCATACAAAGATGTTGAACGATGGTAAGGCCGTCGCCTATCCGCAAATGGTCGATGGCACACCTGTGGCGCAGGCCTATGCCTATTCCAAATACTTGGGCAAACTGACCGTCACCTTTGATGATATGGGGAACGTCACTGCGGCCTCTGGTGATCCAATTTTATTGGATGCATCCGTTACTCCAGACGCTGCAATTGCGGCCCGCATTGCCGAAATGGGCGCCCCGATTGAAGAGATGAAAATGCGCGTTGTCGCGCAATCGTCGGGCAATATCGACGGGGATCGCGGCAGCTGCCGTGCCATGGAATGTCAGATGGGGAATTTGGTGGCCGATGCCATGTTGGATCGCGTGGCTGATCAGGGCATTGAAATAGCAATCCAAAATGGCGGTGGCTTGCGCGCCTCAATTGATGCGGGCGATGTGACCATGGGCGAAGTTTTGACGGTTCTCCCGTTCCAAAACACGCTTTCCACCTTCTTTGTGAGCGGCGCAACAATCGTGGCCGCATTGGAAAATGGTGTATCCAAAATGGAAGAGGGCGCAGGCCGTTTCCCCCAAGTGGCAGGCATGTCCTTTACCGTCAACCCCTCTGCTGAGGCGGGCAGCCGCATTTCAAACGTCATGGTGGGCGGATCGGCGATTGATCTGAACAAAACCTATGGCGTTGTGTCCAACAATTATATGCGCAATGGCGGGGATGGGTACAAAATGTTCCGTGATGCGGAAAACGCTTATGACTATGGTCCCGATTTGGCGGATGTCACAGCCGAATACATGGCCAAGGGGGGATCATATACCGCTTACACCGATGGCCGTATCACTGTGAAATAAACACTTAAATCGAAAAAGGGCCGCGAATTTGCGGCCCTTTTTGCAGTTATATTAGTAAATTATAGGTTCGGGTACATCGGGAAGCGGGCGCACATTTCGGCCACTTCTGCTTTGACTTTCGCTTCGACTGCGCCGTTGTTTTCTTCGCCGTTTGCGGCCAAGCCATCCACAACTTCGACAATCCAGTCCGCGATTTGACGGAACTCTGCCTCGCCAAAGCCGCGTGTTGTGCCCGCAGGTGATCCAAGGCGGATACCAGATGTCACCATTGGTTTTTCTGGATCAAAGGGAACGCCGTTTTTGTTACATGTGATATGCGCGCGGCCCAGCGCCTTTTCTGTTGCGTTGCCCTTAACGCCTTTGGGGCGCAGGTCAACCAAAACGACGTGCGTATCAGTACCTTGTGTCACCGTGTCCAAGCCACCTTTGATCAACTGATCAGACAGGGCCTGTGCATTGGTGATGACGTTTTGGATATAGGTTTTGAATTCTGGCTGCAGTGCTTCGCCAAATGCAACCGCTTTGGCTGCGATGACGTGCATCAATGGACCACCCTGAATGCCAGGGAAAATGGCCGAGTTGAATTTTTTGGCCAAGGCTTCGTCATTTGTTAGGATCATACCGCCACGTGGACCGCGCAATGTTTTGTGCGTAGTAGTTGTTGCAACATGCGCATGTGGGAACACAGGGGGGTGTTCGCCTGCTGCAACCAAACCGGCAAAGTGTGCCATATCAACATGCAGATATGCACCAACCATGTCGGCGATTTCGCGCATACGTTTAAGGTCGATTTGACGCGGGATTGCAGAACCACCTGCGATGATCAACTTTGGATTATGCTCTTTGGCCAAGGCTTCGACTTGGTCATAATCAACACGGTTGTCTTCGCGGCGCACACCGTATTGAACCGCGTTAAACCACTTGCCTGATTGGTTTGGTGCCGCACCGTGTGTTAGGTGACCACCTGCATCCAATGACATTCCAAGGATTGTGTCACCAGGTTGCAAAAGCGCCTGGAACACACCTTGGTTCGCCTGTGACCCAGAGTTTGGTTGTACGTTTGCAAATCCGCAGTTGAACAATTTGCATGCGCGTTCAATCGCAAGGTTTTCGGCGATATCCACATATTGGCATCCACCGTAGTAGCGACGGCCTGCATAGCCCTCGGCGTATTTGTTTGTCATCACGCTGCCTTGTGCTTCCATCACGGCAGACGAAACGATGTTTTCAGATGCGATCAATTCGATTTCATCACGCTGGCGTCCCAATTCTTTGGTCATTGCGCCAAAGATTTCAGGATCGCTTTCTGCAAGAGCAGACGTGAAAAAGGCAGTCGTGTCTTTCATATCGGGTACTCCAAATGATTTTGTTACGAATTTCCTATCGGAAACGGATCAGTTTAAAAAGGCCATAATGCGACACTGTGAAGAAATAGCGCGGCACCACTGGTACTTTCTTGAAACTTATGCTTGTTTTGGAAACGGAATGACGTGTTTGGAAACCTAACGGATGTCACAGAGACTTGCCTTTCTTGCCAGTGATGCGGTTGTCGCGCGCGATGCGCATGCGCGGCTGGTGCAGATGTATGGATCCGTTGACCTCGATCAGGCAGACATCATTGTGGCCTTGGGGGGTGATGGGTTTATGTTGCAAACCCTGCATGCCACGCAACACCTTGATGCGCCTGTTTACGGAATGAACCGTGGCACTGTCGGGTTTTTGATGAACGCCTATGAAGAGGATAGGTTGATCGATCGCCTAAGTGCGGCGGAAGAGGCCGAAATAAATCCCCTGTCAATGACCGCCGTTGATGTTGAGGGGCATGAATTTTCCGCCCTTGCGATAAACGAGGTGTCGTTGTTGCGTGCGGGTCCACAGGCGGCCAAATTGAAAATTTCCGTGGATGGGCGTGAGCGCATGTCCGAATTGGTGTCAGATGGTGTGCTGCTTGCCACCCCTGCAGGCTCCACAGCCTACAATTATTCGGCCCATGGTCCGATCCTGCCAATTGGATCGGCGGTATTTGCGATGACGGCGCTTAACGCCTATCGCCCGCGTCGTTGGCGGGGTGCGTTGATCCCCAAAGCATCCCATGTGGATTTTGAGGTGATCGACCCCAAAAAACGCCCCGTGATGGCCGATGCCGATAGCCGATCCTTCGCCAACGTCGCGCGCGTCAGCGTAAAATCAGAAACCGAAGTTGTGCACAGATTGCTGTTTGATCCGGGGCACGGTTTGGACGAACGCCTAATCCGCGAGCAGTTTGTTTAATCGGACGAAGGTCACTTAAATCACAAACAAAAAACCGCCCCAGTAGGGCGGTTTTTAGGATTAGTTAGAATAGTGTCTATTTCGCATACCCAAGCGTTTGCAGTGCCTCTTTGATTTCATCCAAGATCGCTGGATCATCAATGGTTGCTGGCATTTTGAAATCTTGATTATCAGCGATTTTCACCATGGTCGCGCGCAGGATTTTGCCCGAACGGGTTTTGGGCAAACGCTGCACCACAACGGCCAGTTTGAACGCCGCGACAGGACCAATTTGATCGCGCATCATTTTTACGCATTCTGCGATGATCTCTTCATGTGGGCGGTTCACACCTGTTGTTAGGCAGAGGAAGCCAACAGGCAGTTGGCCTTTCAACGTATCGCTGACCCCGATAACGGCGCATTCTGCTACATCTGGGTGGTTTGCCAACACTTCTTCCATCGCGCCTGTCGACAGGCGGTGACCTGCGACGTTAATCACGTCATCGGTACGTGACATGATGTAAAGGTATCCATCCTCATCAATCATGCCAGCATCGCCCGTTTCGTAATATCCATCAAACGTGGTCAGATAGGATTTTCTGAAACGCGCCTCTGCATTCCATAGGGTTGGCAATGTGCCAGGGGGCAGGGGCAGTTTGATCGCAATTGCGCCCAATTCCCCTGCGGGCATTGGATTGCCACCCTCATCCAGAACATGAACGTCATAGCCGGGCATCGCAACCGAGGGGGAACCGACCTTGATCGGCAATTCTTCGATCCCCAATGGGTTTGCGGCAACGGCATAACCCGTTTCAGTTTGCCACCAGTGATCCACAACAGGCACGCCCAACAGATCGCGCGCCCAGTTGATGGTGTCAGGGTCCGCACGTTCGCCCGCCAAATACAGCGCGCGCAATCCGCTTAGATCATATTTTTTGGCAAATTCGCCCTTGGGGTCGTCCCGTTTGATCGCGCGGAACGCAGTGGGTGCGGTAAAGAAGGAACGCACGTTATGTTCACTGATCACGCGCCAGAACGTGCCTGCATCAGGTGTGCCAACGGGTTTCCCCTCGAACACAATTGTGGTGTTCCCATGTATCAGTGGCGCATAACAGATATAGGAATGGCCGACGACCCAACCCACATCCGATGCGGCCCAAAACACATCGCCTGGATCGACATTATAGACGTTTTTCATGGTCCAATTTAGGGCAACCAAATGTCCACCCGTTGGACGCACAACGCCCTTGGGTGCACCTGTCGTACCAGATGTATAGAGGATATAAGCAGGGTGGTCACCACGAACGGGGACACATGGCGCGGGTTCAACGCCTTCCTGTACCGCGTTCCAATCATAATCGCGTCCTTCGATCATATCGGCCACGCATTCTTCGCGTTGGAACATGAACACGACGTCGGGTTTATGCTCTGCAATCTCAATCGCGCCATCGATCAGGGGTTTATAGGCTACGGTGCGCCCTGGTTCCAAACCGCAGGACGCAGCAAGGATCGCCTTGGGTGTCGCATCGTCGATGCGCACGGCCAATTCGTTTGCGGCAAACCCGCCGAACACAACCGAATGGATTGCGCCAATACGTGCACAGGCCAACATCGCAACCAAGGCTTCTGTGATCATGGGCATGTAGATGATGACGCGGTCACCTGTGGTGATGCCCTTTGACTGCATAGCACCGGCAAGGCGCGCGACCTTGTCCAACATTTCGCTATAGGTGGTTTTGCTTTGGCGTCCCGTGATCGGGCTATCATAGATGACGGCCACCTGATCCCCGCGACCATTTTCAACATGGCGGTCCAGCGCATTGTAACATGTGTTCACAACACCATCGGTAAACCATTCATAAAGAGGGGCGTTTTCTGCGTTAAGCGCCGCAGATGGAAATTCATCCCAGTCGATTGCGCGTGCCGCGTCTAACCAAAATGCTTCTGGATCGTCTTTCCAGCTTTGATAAAGTGCGTGATAACCCATGCCACTCTCCTTCAGATCTTAAAAGTTGACTGGGTTAAAGCGATTATTTCCCAAAGGGGCAAGCAAAGAATATGCGAAGTTATGCCACTGTTTGCGCTAAAGTCGCGGTGGTTGGGGCCTAATGACTATAATAGGTAACACAATTTCGTCCTGCACGTTTCGCATGATAAAGGGCCTGATCCGCCTCCTTCAGCAGTTGGTCATAATTTTCCAACCCACTTTCAAACAATTCGGCGGTGTCAAAACGGCTGATCCCGATACTGATTGTAATGGCGATTGGTGTTGCATCAGTTGTGATTTCGCTGACCTTGCGCCGCAACCGCTGTGCCAATGTATTGGCGTCTTTGGGCGAAATATTTGGGAGGATCACAACAAATTCTTCGCCCCCAAAGCGCGCAACCAGATCCGAGGCGCGGATTGCAGATTTTAATGTATGTGCCACCGAACAGATCACCTGATCCCCAACAAAATGCCCGTGGGCATCATTTATGGATTTGAAGTGATCAATGTCCACCATTAACGCGGTCAAGCTCCCCCCATTGGAACGCGCGTCCTCTAACAACAGGTTGATATGCGATTGTGCGTAACGGCGATTGTAAAGTCCCGTGAGGGGATCGGTGACCGCCGCATTTAATCCAATGATTGAGCTTTCGCGCAAAATCGCATTGGTGCGCAGATGATCCTGATGGATTTGAATGCGATGCGTCAATTCTGGATTGGATATATTCGTTCCAACAATATTGTCCGCGCCGCAATCCAATGCGTCACGAATATGTTCTAAAATATCGGGATCGGCGCGCAAAATCAGGCTGGCATAGCGTGTCGCAGGATGGGCGCGCAGGTCAAGTAACAAGGGGATGACACAGCGTGGTGCGTCGCGATCGACATCAATGATCAGGCATTTAAGTGCCTGCCGTTCCCCAAGGGCGCCAAGATCATCAAACACCACGCTTTGAACCGCAAAACTTGGCAGCGTCACGGCGGGCGGTGTCCTGCCTGTCATTTTCAGAACGTGTATGATTTGTCTTGCGGCAAATGTGCCACCAGCCTCTGCAAAACCTAATGCGCGGGTGGTGCCCGAACGCAGCGCAACTTCGCGGGCCGCTGTGGCGCGGCGCATCGCCGAGCGCAACCGCGATAAGATTTCGCGCAAATCGCAGGTTGCCTCAACAACATCTGCCGCACTTGCGCGAAAATAATCGGCCCGATCATGGAGTGCGTTTGATGAGCACAAAATCAAGATAGGATAGTTCGTATCATGCAGCTGCGCACGGATCGTGTTCAGCGTTTCAGGGGCGTGTGTTGACAACAAAACGCCCTCAACCCCGCTGTAATCCGCGGTTTCGATATCCTTGGCGGAAATGCAGGAATACAAACTATTTTGGATGGCTTGGCATAAGGCGCTGCGTCGATGGGCATTTGGATCAATGATCAAAATTTTGCCCGACATGGAAAATCCTATCGCTATCGTTTGAAACTTATGACAAATTTTAACGAATTGAGTTAACAAATCCTTTCACTGGACACGAAAATACGATCATGACACCCCATGCTGCTGAAACTTTTGCATTAAATGTTCTGACGTGGTTGGTTGGGGACGAAGATTTACTGCCCATCTTTATGAATTCCACGGGAACCGATGGGGACGCCCTGCGCGAAAATGCGGGATCACCTGAATTTTTGGGGGCCGTATTGGATTTTCTCCTTATGGATGATGCATGGGTTTTGCGATGTTGCGAAGAAACGGGGCTTGATCCAAATTTAATGATAACGGCGCGCGCGACGCTGCCGGGCGGTCAACAAATGCACTGGACTTAAATGCGTTTATCAGGTTTGTGGACTGGATAGGACGATATGTAGATTGGAACGGTGATGATACGCGGATTGGTGTTTGACAAAGATGGTACGCTCTTTGATTTCAAAACGACATGGAATGCCTGGTCCGCTGGCTTGATCCGTCGCTTTTCCAATGGTGATCCCGACCGCGAAGCGGCACTGGCCGCGGCGGCGCATTTTGATATGGCGCGGCAAAGTTTCCTGCCCAGCAGTCCGATCATCGCAGGAACAAACCGCGAAGCGGCCGAAATTTTCGCAAGCGTTGTGACAGAACACAGCGTTGAAGAGTTGGAAGATATTCTAATGAACGCAACCCTGGATGCCCCGCAGGCAGAGGTTGTTCCACTGGCTGATTATTTCGCGGATTTACATGCACGTGGTTTCAAAACAGGTGTCGTCACAAATGATACTGAGGCGGGCGCAATGTCCCATCTGCGTCAGGCGCGGGCGACGAAACATTTGGATTTTATCGCAGGATTTGACAGCGGATATGGCGCGAAACCCGCCCCTGATCCCCTTCTTGCGTTTGCAACGCGCGTGGGCCTTGCGCCTGCTCAGATCGCGATGGTGGGGGATAGCACGCATGATTTGGTATCCGCGAAACGGGCGGGGATGTATCGGATTGGTGTGTTGACGGGAATGGCGGATTACGATGATCTTGCGCCCTACGCTGATGTCGTCCTGCCCCACATCGGTCATATCGTTGGGCATTTGCAGAATATTCAAAATGACTAGGCAAAACCGACGGATCACGTCGTAAATCGACAGGAAGAAGTATCCTGTGACCGCGATCTTTGTGAAAAAGAATGTGGAGAGACCGATGTCAGAACCCCAAGCACGCCGCCGTCGCGGTGGTGGTCGTTCAGGAAATGCACAACGTCGCGGGATAACGGCGATTGATCAAATGCCATGGCGGATGATCGAAAATGTGGACCGTCCGACAGAACCGCTGAACGAAGAGGGTGTGCAGGCCATCCACAACGGCGCGATGCACATTCTGGAAAACATCGGCATTGAAATCCTGAATGATGAAGCCCGCCAAATTTTTGCAGATGCGGGATGTATTGTGAATGGCGAAAATGTCCGCTTTGGGCGCGACTTTATCATGGAAATGGTCGCGAAAGCACCCAGTCAGTTTGACATGGTGCCACGCAACCCTGATCGCACGGTCACCATTGGCGGGAATACATTAACCTTTGTCAACGTGTCATCGCCCCCAAACTACTATGATATTGAATTGGGGAAAAAGGTGTCTGGCACACGTGAACAGTGTCAAAACCTGATCAAGCTTAGCCAATATTTCAACTGTATTCATATGGTTGGTGGTTATCCTGTTGAACCCGTTGATGTGCATGCCAGCGTGCGACATTTGGATGTGCTTTATGATAAATTGACCCTGACGGATAAGGTTGCGCATGCCTATTCATTGGGGAAAGAGCGCGTCGAAGATGTCATGGAAATGGTGCGCATCGCAGGCGGTTTAACCCATGAAGAGTTTGAGGCGCAGCCGCGGATGTACACAAACATCAATTCGACATCGCCGCTGAAACACGACATTCCCATGTTGGATGGGTGGATGCGACTGGCACGGCGCAATCAGGGCTTGGTTGTAACCCCCTTTACACTGGCGGGTGCCATGGCGCCTGTCACAATGGCGGGCGCAGTTGCCCAATCCTTGGCCGAGGGGTTGGTTGCCGTGGCCTTGGCGCAATGGATACGTCCCGGTGCGGCCTGTGTGATCGGTACATTTACATCAAATGTGGACATGAAATCAGGTGCACCTGCCTTTGGCACACCCGAATACATGCGGGCCACGCAAATGACGGGACAGTTGGCGCGGTTTTACGGATTGCCGATGCGATCCTCGGGCGTGTGTGCGGCCAATGTGCCCGATGGGCAGGCGATGTGGGAAACATCCAATTCCCTTTGGGCCGCCGTGCAATCGGGTACAAACATGGTCTATCACGCTGCGGGATGGCTTGAAGGTGGGTTGATCGCATCCCCCGAAAAATTCATCATGGATTGCGAGGTATTGCAACATATCCAGCGCTACATGGAACCTGCAACCTATGCCACAACACTTGATGATATCGCGCTGGACGCGATTGAAGAGGTCGGGCCAAATGGCCACTTCTTTGGAATTCAGCACACCCAAGAACGCTATACCACTGCATTCTATCAGCCGTTTGTTTCGGATTGGCGCAACTTTGAAGCTTGGGACGCCGCAGGTGGTGTTTGGACACCTGAGCGTGCGCATAAAATCTACAAACAGATATTGGCCGAGTTTGAGGCACCGCATATGGATGAGGCGATCAAAGAAGAGCTGAAAGACTTTGTCGATCGCCGCAAAGCCGAAGGTGGCGCGCCAACTGATTTTTAGGCTGTTCATCATTTCCTAAAGAATCTTGGCAATCCTGCGCGTCAGGAGGTGCCAATGTTAGGTGTTGTGAATAAAGCGATCGAGGCGTTGGTTTGTCAGCGGTATGGGGACAAACTTTGGGCTGATTTGCTGATTGATCTGTCCCTGCCTGGGTATGAGTTTGAGGCGATGCTGACTTAAGAGGATGGCATCACCTATGATCTGATTGACCGTTTGGCGAAACGACAATCTAAAATGCATCAAGACGTGCTTGAGGATATTGGCGGTTATCTGGTTGCCGAAGATAGCCAAGCGTCCATCCGCCGCCTGTTACGGTTCGGTGAGGCAACGTTTGAGGATTTTTTACTATCCCTTGATGATCTGAATGACCGCGTGGCTTTGGCATTGGATATTTTGGAAATGCCACTGATCCGCGTTCTTCCGCTTTCTGCAGAAAAAATACATGTGCGTGTGGCCCCAAAATGGCACGGGTTCAGTGATGTTTTGGTGGGTCCGCTGCGTGCCTTGGCGGATGATTACGGCGCGTTAGTGTTCATGGATCGTTTGGCCGATACCGATCAGACCGAGTGCATTGAGGTGATTTTAATCGACCATCATCACAGTGCGGGAACCAGTTTCGATTTGGCGGCATCCTCATGACAACAACACCCTTTGATATCCTTTGCCCGCAACATTTGTGTTTTGATAATGACGGTATAATCACACATGTTGGCCCTGGTTTGCGTTCGGTGATTTCGCCTGCTGCAGATCAATCTTTGTTTGATTTGCTGACGATTTTGCGGCCCCTTGGAGTTTCTGATTTACCCACGCTTTTTGCCCATGCGGGCCGCGCGTTAAGCGTTGAAATTCAGGGGCACGATGATCTGCGCCTGCGCGGTGTGGTTGCGCGACATGGGCAGGGCGGTGTTCTTAGCCTATCCTTTGGCATTGCGCTTCAAAGCGCGATTAAACGCTATCGCCTGACGCTGCAGGATTTTGCACCAACTGATTTGGCACATGAGATGCTTTACCTGATCGAGGTCAATCAGGCCGCGATGAGCGCGTCACGCTCCCTTACCGAACGTTTGCAGGGGGCAAAAATGTTGGCCGAGGAACAAGCGCATTCAGACACATTAACGGGTCTGCGCAATCGGCGATCTTTGGAACGGATTTTGAATCATTTGGCGCAAACCGATGAAAGCTTTTCTTTGATCCAGATTGATTTGGATTATTTCAAATCGGTGAATGACACCCTGGGGCATGCCGCGGGGGACTTGATTTTGCAACATGTCGCCAATGTCCTGCGACGCGAAACACGTCATGATGATTTTCTTATTCGTATGGGCGGGGATGAATTCCTATTGGTGATTAAACACCTGACCGATCATGCGCGATTGATGTCGCTTTCTACCGCGCTTATTCGTGGGATCGAAGAACCCCAAGAGTATGATGGAACGCCCTGTCAAATTTCGGCAAGCCTTGGTGTGCTGGTCCAAGTGGGCGGCACCCCGTGGGAGGCGGCGGATGTGTTACATCGTGTGGATGAAGCGGTTTATGCCTCAAAACATGGGGGGCGGGGACAGGCGAATTTCGCGGCCTGAGGGGGGGCGCTTAAATATGTTTAAACGCCCATTCGTTGTACCCTTGTTCGCCACGGTACCAAATCACCTGATCCTTGCCCGTTTCATTGTGGTTCCAACGTTGTTTTTCGCCTTCGCCCATAGCAGCACGGACCAACATGCGGCGTTTCTGGCTTTGTTTGATGTCACGGGTTAGGGCGGTTTCGTCCCATTTTCGCGCACATTCATCGCGGAACATTTGCATCCGTGTTGCCTGTGTTGGATCATCCGCTAGGTTCGCACGTTCATCGGGGTCATCGGCCACGTTAAACAGCAATTCACCATCCACGGAGGAGGCGATGTATTTATAATCCCCCTCACGGATCATAAAGATCGGAACAGGTGTGGTTTCGGCCAAATATTCGGCATAAATCTTACGTCTGCGCGCGTCTTGCCCCTGCCCGATTAGCGAGAGCAGATCAACGCCCTCTAACGGCTCAATCGCTTCGTCAATCCCCGCAATCGCGTTGAACGTAGGCAGCAGGTCAACCAAGGACACCAATTCACGCACCCGTGCAGGCGCAATCCACGGCGCATTAACGATCAATGGAATATGCATCGATTTTTCAAAGAAATGCTTTTTGAACCACATCCCGCGTTCGCCCAACATTTCCCCATGATCGGATGTGAAAAAGATCACTGTATTTTGATCCGCACCTGTATTTTTCAGTGCCTCCAAAACGCGCGAAACCAAATGATCAATGTAACTGATCGATCCGTAATAGGCGCGAATGGCTGTGCGAATTTCATCATCGCTAAACTCCACGCCCAACATTCCGAAATCCTTTAGCAGGCGTAGGGAATGGGGATCATGCGCATCCTCGGACAAGGGTCCAACCGAGGGCAGGGGGATTTCCACATCCTCATATAAATCCCAGTATTCCTTTTGGCACAAATAGGGTTCGTGCGGATGGGTATAGGACACCTGCAGGAAGAAGGGGCGCGGATCATCCGAACGTGCCATGTCATAAATATGCTGGATCGCCTGATGCGTGACCTCTTCATCATAATCAATCTGAACCGAGCGATGACACACCCCGGCAATACGCACCGCACGGGGATCGTTCGTGTCACGCTTCCCCTCATGCTCCCAATTTGGGACCCATGCAAAATCTGCGGGATAAAGGTCGGCTGTCAGACGTTTTTCAAACCCATGAAACTGATCTGGCCCGATAAAATGCATCTTACCCGAAAGGGCGGTTTGATACCCGCCTGCACGTAGGTAATGAGCATAGGTTGGGATTTCCGCGGAAAACTCGGCCGCATTGTCATAAGCGCCAACTGTTGAACACAACTGCCCCGTTGCCATCGAAAATCGGGACGGCGCGCACAGAGGAAAGTTGCAATAGGCCGTTTCAAACACCACCCCATTTGCGGCCAAGGCATCCAACGTTGGCGCATGACAGATTCCATCCCCATAGGATTTCAACGTCTGCGCGGTCAGCTGATCCACCTGAATGAATAAAATATTGGGACGGTCCGTCATCACATGGCTCCTATTCGCGTGGGACGATGTTTCTGCAAATTACTGTGTATGTCTAGACGAAAGCGACAGGTTATTGTCACTTCTGTGGGCATGCCATTCGGTTTTTGGATGGATCGTTAATGCGCGGCCTTCGCCCAACGCGCATGAAACGCATCCCGCGTCACGCCCACACGAAACGCTTCAAACGCGGCCATCTTGTAATCGGCATCCAACGTTTTGGCGCAGTCCTCGCAAAAACAGCGGTAAAAGGGATTGCGATTTGAAAAATCAATCCGCCCCTCACAGGCCCAACATATTTCTTGCATCACGCGTTTCCCGATGTTTTCTCGCGTTGAGAATAGCACGCGATATGGTTGAGATGTAAGAGGTTTCAATATTTCGGGGCACCGCATCCGAATGGGCAGCGTAGCCACTTTTACATAAAAGGGGCCTAGTTTGGAGTAGAGACTCGCGTGGCTTGGAAAAGAGACCGAAGAAGAAGCACGCCGTTACAGTCGGTCCGCTGATCTGAAAAAAGTAATCTCAACAAGTGCCTGATTGCCAAATCACACTAAAAAGTACCAACTTTCCACACTTAAGTCTTTGATTTTAAATGAAAAAATAAAACAGTGGCAGCCCGTAGGGGAATCGAACCCCTCTTTCCAGGTTGAAAACCTGGCGTCCTAACCGATAGACGAACGGGCCAGCGCTGCTGTGAAGCGGTGTTTAGGCGAGGCGTGTCATCTGTGCAAGAGGAAAATCGTCTTTTGGAATAAAATTTTAACGAATTTTTTTATTCGCCTGCAAAGGCGGCGTCTTCGATCCGCAATTGTACGGATTGGCGGCCTTGCCATGTGTTAATGTCCAGTCGTCCTGCGACATGGACCAACCGCCCGCCGTGATTTTCCAAGGCATATCCCAGTTCCGTATCAAACGCACCAAAGCAGATGCCGTCCACCGATGCCCCAACACCGTCACCGATGCGCAGTTTTAGGTGATTGCTGCCCACGCGTTTGGCAAATTGGATTTTCACCTCTGGCATAACAAAGCGGGGGCCTGCCGCACCCGCGCCAAACGGCCCTGCCTGTTCCACCAATTCAACCAATTCAACCTGTGCCGCAGAGGGCATCAATATACCATCTAGGCGCAGATCCTTGGGGCCCAGATCACCCGCCCCCTGACGCGCCATCAACTCGGCCAATCGCGCCATCGCGGGTTTCAGTTGCGCACGTGTCAGGCTTAGCCCCGCAGCCATCTTATGTCCGCCGCCTTTGGTCAGGTGTCCTTCTGAGACGAGCTTTTGGATTTGTGCGCCCAGATCAATACCTGTCACCGAACGGCCTGACCCTTTGCCCTCATCCCCATCAAAGCCAATCACAATCGCGGGGCGGTTTGTTGCCTCTTTCAGGCGCGAGGCGACAATGCCAACAACGCCCGGATGCCATCCATCCCCTGCGGCCCAAACCAGTGGCGCGTCCAAACCGCGTGTCTCAGCTTGGGAAAGAGCGGCGTCACGGACGTGGTTTTCGACCTCGCGGCGTTCACTGTTCAGGGTGTCCAATCGTTGGGCCAATGCT
The DNA here is from genome assembly GCA_000472185.1 of Rhodobacteraceae bacterium HIMB11. Classification (GTDB taxonomy): domain Bacteria; phylum Pseudomonadota; class Alphaproteobacteria; order Rhodobacterales; family Rhodobacteraceae; genus HIMB11. The sequence continues at coordinate 239,223 of AVDB01000002.1, forward strand.
TGCGCCTCTGACGGTGTGGCGCTGGCCAAAAGGCGTGCGCCCAAATCGGCCTGCCCGATGCGCCCGCCTGCGTTGATGCGCGGGCCCAAAACGAACCCGAGGTGATAGGCGGTTGGGGCCGTATCCACACGCGCCAAATCGCATAGGGCCACAATGCCAGGTCGTTCGCGTCGCGCCATTACACGCAGGCCTTGGCGCACGAAAGCGCGGTTCACCCCGATCAGCGAGGCGACATCCGCGACGGTGGCAAGGCCGACCAAATCCAGATAGGACATCAGATCGGGACCGTCCCCAGCCCCTTTGGCACGCAGAACACGTCGTGCCTCAACCAGCGTTAGGAATACAACTGCCGCTGCGCACAGATGGGCCAAGTCCCCCGTTTCGTCCTGTCGATTTGGGTTCACAACGGCCAAGCAATTGGGCAGGGTTTCGCCCCCCAAATGATGATCCAAAATGATGATATCTGCGGCGTGACCCGCACCGATCGCCTCATGACTTAACGTGCCGCAATCGACGCAAATGATTAGATCGTGTTTGGCCGCCAATTCCGACATTGCAGTGGGGTTCGGCCCGTAGCCTTCGTCAATACGGTCTGGGACATAAAGGGTGCATTGCACGCCAAAATGTCGATACCAATTGATAAGTTGCGCAGCCGATGTACCGCCATCCACATCATAATCCGCAAAAACCGCAACGCGTTGTTTGCCAAGTGCCGCCGTAACAATGCGCGCAGCGGCGGTTTCCATATCCTTTAGGGATCTGGGATCGGGTAATAGATCGCGCAGTTGTGGCGACAGATAGCCATCTACCTCTGTGTCTTGAACGCCAAGGCGGGCAAGAACATTACACAATGCAGGGGGATGTTGTGTGGTTTGCGCCAAGGCCGCGGCGTGGCGTTCGACGCCAGCATCCGGGCCGATCCAGCGTCGGCCCGAGAGTGAGGTATCAACTCCAAGATACCCCAAGTCCGATTACCCGCGCGGATTGCGGTAAATCATGCGACGGATCGACCCCGTTTTTGAACGCATCAACAATGTTTCGGTTGTGATGTGCCCAACTTCGCGTTTGATCCCAGGAAGGAGAGAGCCACCCGTCACACCGGTTGCTGCGAAAATAACGTCCTGAGTTACCATTTCATCACGGGTGTAAATACGGTCCAAATCGGTGATGCCCGCCTTGGCCGCGCGGCCGCGTTCATCATCATTGCGGAACAATAGGCGGCCATAAATTTGTCCACCCATACATTTTAGGGCAGCTGCGGCCAACACACCTTCGGGTGCGCCCCCTGTGCCCATGTACATATCAATTCCTGTTGTTTCAGGATCGGCGCAGTGCATGACACCTGCTACGTCCCCATCCGTAATCAAACGGATTGAGGCGCCCGTGGCGCGGACATCCGCGATCATCTCCTGATGGCGTGGGCGTTCCAGAATACAAACCGTAATGTCGCGTGCTGCGCATCCTTTGGCCGCGGCCAATGCATTTACGCGTTCTGCGGCTGTCATATCCAACGTTACTGTATCCGCTGCATATCCCGGTCCAATGGCCAATTTTTCCATGTATGTGTCAGGCGCGTGTAGCATTGAACCACGCGGGCCCATCGCGATTACGGTCAGCGCGTTTGGCATATCCTTGGCGGTCAGTGTTGTTCCTTCAAGCGGGTCAAGCGCGATGTCCACACCTGGTCCGTTTCCTGTACCAACCTCTTCCCCGATATACAGCATGGGCGCTTCGTCGCGTTCGCCTTCGCCGATGACGACAACACCTGCGATGTCCAATTTGTTCAACTGTTCGCGCATGGCGTTCACGGCGGCTTGGTCTGCAGCCTTTTCATCGCCACGGCCCACTAGATCGGCTGATGCAATTGCCGCGGCTTCGGATACACGCGCAAGGCCCAGCGACAACATGCGATCATTAAAATCAACTTTTTCGGTACTCATTCTGGGTGTTCTTTCTTTAAATTTGTTCAATACGCAATGCGACGGGGGTGCCAATAACGGCATCATGAGATGTTAGGTCTGCAAGCGCAGTTGTAAGTGCGCTTTGGCTGGTTGCATGTGTCACGATCAGGACAGGTGCATTGTCACCTTCGTGATCGTATTGGCGCATGCGGTGGATCGAAACCTCGCGTTGTCCCAATGCCGCTGCAACGGCGGCAAGCGATCCTGGGCGATCCAACAGTTCCATGCGCAAATAGTAGGGGGCAGGTGTATCGCACTGCGCCGCTGTTGCGGTTCCAAGTGTTTGCGCAGGTTGACCAAAGGTTGGAATACGAATTCCACGGGCCAAATCCAACACATCTGACATGACGGCACTTGCGGTGGGGCCTTCGCCCGCACCTGCACCACGCAGAACGATCTGACCCACTTCATCGCCTTCGACGACAACCATATTTGTCCCGCCTTCTAATTGGCCCAGTGGGGATGTTTCGGGAACCAAACATGGGGTCATGCGTTGTTCCAAACCATTTTCGGTCATTTGGGAAACACCAAGAAGCTTGATCCGATACCCCATGTCAGCGGCATGATTGATATCTTCAATCGAAATTTGCCCGATCCCTTCCAATTTCACCGCATCAAAATCAACCTGAACGCCATAGGCGATTGATGATAGGATGGCCAATTTGTGCCCCGCATCAATTCCACCCACGTCCAGATTGGGATCAGCTTCTAGGTAGCCAAGGGCATCTGCCTCGGCAAAGACTTCATCATAGCTGAGGCCTGCAGACTGCATGCGGGTCAGGATGTAGTTACAGGTGCCATTCATCACGCCCATAACGCGTTTGATTTCATTTCCTGCCAATCCCTCGGTCAGGGATTTGATGATTGGGATGCCCCCCGCTACGGCAGCCTCATACCGGATGGTTAATCCATTTCCTTCGGCCAATTCGGCCAGGGCCTGACCGTGATGGGCCAACATCGCTTTATTTGCGGTAACAACATCTTTGCCTGATTTTAATGCAGCCTCTGTTGCGTTTTTGGCGGGGCCTTCATCGCCGCCAACCAATTCGACAAAGACATCAATATCATCTGATTGCGCAAGGCTGACGGGATCATCGTGCCAACGATAGGCAGACAGATCGACACCGCGATCTTTGCCCGCACTTCTGGCGGACACGGCGACGATTTCAATATCGCGCCCCGTGCGCATTCGAAGCAATTCGGATTTTGACTGAATGATTTTGACGACGCCCGCACCGACCGTCCCCAGACCTGCAATCCCCAAGCGTAATGGTTGGTTCATCCAAAGGCTCCTTAACTTCAATTCTAAACTTATCCGCGATGTACCCGCATTCCCCGTCCTGTGCAACGTGCAAGGTGTAAATTTGCACAGACGAATATGCCTGAAAAATTACTGTTTTGCTTTTTCAAGAACGGGGCTAGGGTGCAGGCATGCCCAGAACCATCGGATCTTATTCACAAAATACCCGAACACTTGTGCGCCAAAGCGCTGAGCGTTTGTTCGCGCGACATGGGTATGCGGCCGTTTCCATGCGTCAATTGGCGTCTGATGTTGGGGTGCAGGTGGGCACCATCTATAATTACACCAAAGACAAACAGGCGCTTTTGTTCGCGATCATGAGCGAACATATGACAGAACTGCTGCAGGCGTGGAGCAGGGAGTGGCAAAGCACCGACCCCATTGATCAGCTAAGCCAGTTTTTGAATTTCCACCTTGATTACCATTTGGCACGCAGGGATGCGGTGTTTATCGCCTATATGGAGTTGCGGAATTTGGACGCGGCCAATTTTGAAGAGATTGAAACACTGCGCCGTCAATATGAAGATGCCTTGGAGCAGATTTTGATTGCTGGGAAAAGCGCAAAGGCATTTGATATTGCCGATACGCGTATCACAACTCTGGCCATTATCGGCATGCTGACCGAAGTGGTCACGTGGTATCGCCCTGATGGGCGGTTGAAGTTGGATGAGGTAAAATCACATTATCGCGAGATGGTTCTGCGCATGGTGATGCCACAGACGCGGTGACACGTGTTTGGTGCGATCAAAGGACCGCACCAATAAGGCTTTCTGCACATTCGGCCAATCGTTAGATTGGCAGTGCGCCGACCTCCCCCATGGGAGGCGCCTTTGTCGCCACCCGAGGTCGGCTCGGGATAATGAAACACAGTTTGACAGAATTTAACCGCAGGACTGTGTTTTCCTAATGCGCAGGTTTGATAAAGGTGCCGTTGCGCAATTCCGCAAAGGCCTGCATCAATTCCTCGCGTGTGTTCATAACGATCGGACCATGCCAGGCGACCGGTTCCTGAATAGGGGCACCCGAAATCAATAGGAAACGAATGCCTTCTTCACCCGCCTGAACCGTGACCTCTTCGCCTGTTCCAAATTTGATTAACGTGCGATTGCCCGACATGTCCCGAATGTTCACTTCTTCGCCCATCACTTCTTTTTCCAACAACACGCCCTCTGGTGCGCTGGCATCTGCAAAGGCACCTGCACCTTCAAAGACATAGGCGAATGCCTTGCGGTATGTATCAACCTTAAATGTTTTCTTCACACCCGCGGGTACGTAGATGTCCAGATATTGTGGATCTGCGGCAATGCCATCAACGGGGCCTGATTTACCCCAGAAATTTCCAACGATCACTTTGACCCGTGTGCCATCGTCATCAATGATTTCTGGAATATCCTTGCCCTGCACATCCTGGTAGCGCGGTGCCGTCATTTTTAATGATGAGGGGAGGTTGGCCCAAAGTTGAAAACCATGCATTTGACCGTTTGCGTTTCCCTTTGGCATTTCCTGATGAAGAATGCCCGAACCCGCCGTCATCCATTGGACATCGCCCGCACCCAATGTGCCTTCGTTGCCCAGACTGTCGCCGTGTTCCACAGTTCCTGACAATACATAGGTAATGGTTTCAATGCCTCGATGGGGATGCCATGGGAACCCGCGCAAAAAATCCTCTGGGCGTTCGTTTCTGAAATCATCAAACAATAGAAACGGGTCCAATTCACTGGGGTCCTGAAACCCAAAGGCACGGTGCAAATGAACGCCTGCGCCTTCCATTGTGGGCTGTGCGTGGCGTGTCTCGGTAATAGGGCGTAGTGACATGATGTGTCTCCTTTCCCTGCGAAAGTAGGGCGCAGATCCCTGACATACAAGGTCGCCTGCTGTGTGCCTGCACACGCAATTTGCGCGAAATTGCACAAACAGATGCAGATGTCGCAAATACGCGGTTTTTCCGCCGTTCCGCATGTCACCGTAACGCCAACAAAAAGGGAGATATGTGATGAAAGTTGGCTTTATCGGCTTGGGTAATGTGGGTGCAAAATTGTCAGGCAGCCTGCTGCGCAATGGCGTCGATTTAAGGATCCACGATTTGGACGAGGCCCGCGTGTCTGATTTCGTGATGCGCGGCGCAACACGAGGCAACAGTCCTGCAGAATTGATGGAAAATTGCGATATTGTCATCACATGTCTGCCAAGCCCCACTATTTCAGCCGCGGTTGTGGATCAAATGTTGCCCCATGTGCGCGAAGGAAAAATCTGGCTGGAAATGTCCACAACAGATGAGGCCGAGGTGAAACGGTTGGGCAATATGGTGATCAAACGGGGCGGCGCGGCGGTGGATTGTCCCGTATCTGGGGGATGCCACCGTGCGGATACAGGCAATATTTCGATTTTCGCAGGCTGTGATCGCGCAACGTTTGAAACCGTGTTGCCGTTTCTAACAATCATGGGACGTCGTATTTTGCACACGGGCGATTTGGGTTCTGCCAGTGTTTTGAAAGTGATCACCAATTTCCTTGCCACCGCGAACCTTGTGTCTTGCGCCGAGGCGCTGACGGTTGCCAAAGGGGCAGGCATGGATTTGGGTGTCGCCTATGAGGCGATTGCAATTTCTTCTGGGACGTCGTTTGTGCACGAAACCGAAAGCCAAGTTATCCTGAACGGGTCCCGCGACATATCCTTTACCATGGATTTGGTGGCCAAAGACATTGGGTTGTTCCAAAAGGTGGCGGATAGCGCAAATGTACCGCTTGAGATGAACCCGCTTTTGATTTCGATCTTTAACGATGGTATTGAACGCTATGGATCACGAGAGCTGTCGCCCAATATCATCAAGCGTCTTGAGGATGCGACGGGACTCGATATTCGCGCGCCAGGCTTCCCACCCGAAATGATCGATGACGAACCCGAAGAGGCAGGTCGCGAAATCATCGTGCGTCGTTAACGACATTTACAGCATTGCATCCCATGCTTTGGCCATGTTGACGGCCTGAGCGGTCCCTTTTGTGTGTTCTTTTTGACACCCAATCCGCCTGATTTTGCGGTGTTAGCGGTATCAATCGGATAGTTTTGTGGCACAAAGGGCTAGGATTTCACAGGTTTGTTATCAGTGGAATATGATTTGGTCGTTCATACTCGCGACCAGGCCCAAAGTTGTGGAGGTAGGCAATGTCGTCGTCTGTTAATGAACCAAGTTTTCGCGAAAGCGTCGAAATCATGTATAACCGCGCAGTCCAGTTGATGGATCTGACCGATGGTTTGAAAGAAAAAATTCGTGTGTGTAACGCGACATATACCGTGCGTTTCGGTGTCCGTCTGCGCGGTGATATTCACACGTTCACGGGTTACCGTTCGGTGCATTCCGAACATATGGAACCTGTTAAGGGCGGCATTCGTTATTCTTTGGATGTAAACCAAGACGAAGTTGAAGCGCTTGCCGCACTGATGACATATAAATGCGCCTTGGTTGAGGCGCCGTTTGGTGGTTCCAAAGGCGGACTTTGCCTTGATCCCCGTCAATATGACGAACATAAGCTTGAGGCGATTACCCGCCGTTTTGCTATGAGCTGATCAAACGCGACTTGATCCATCCGTCGCAAAACGTTCCTGCCCCCGATATGGGGACTGGTGAACGTGAAATGGCATGGATTGCCGATCAATATGCGCGGATGAATACCAAAGACATCAACGCACGTGCCTGTGTCACGGGCAAACCCATCAATGCAGGTGGTATTCAAGGCCGCACCGAGGCAACAGGCCGTGGTGTGCAATATGCGCTGCGCGAATTTTTCCGCCATCCCGAAGATATGAAAGCCGCGAGGCTAGACGGTAGTCTAGATAACAAACGCGTTATTGTTCAGGGTTTTGGGGAATGTGGGGTATCACGCAGCAAAGTTCCTGCAAGAAGAGGACAGCTGCCTGATCACAGGGATCATCGAACGTAATGGTGCATTGACCAATGATGATGGGATTGATGTAGAAGCCGTTCGCGCCCACATCATGGTGACAGGCGGCGTCAAAGGATTTGACGGCGCGACATATGTCGAAAACGGATCAACTGTTCTGGAAAAGGCCTGTGATATCCTTATCCCTGCGGCACTTGAGGGTGTCATCAACCTAGATAACGCAGCGCGCATTGATACCAAAGTGATTATCGAGGCGGCGAATGGTCCTGTGACGGCGGGTGCGGACGAAATTCTGCGCGACAAGGGCGTTGTCATCATCCCTGATATGTATGCAAACGCAGGTGGTGTGACCGTGTCCTATTTCGAATGGGTTAAAAACCTAAGCCATATTCGTTTCGGTCGTATGCAGCGTCTTGAAGAAGAGGCGCGCAACAACTTGCTTGTGGCTGAGCTTGATCGTTTGGATCAATACTTGGGCGACCGTTGGTCCATGACACCTTAGTTTAAAGAGCAATATTTGCGCGGCGCGGGCGAATTGGAATTGGTGCGTTCAGGATTGGACGACACCATGCGCATTGCCTATCAACAAATGTCTGAACGTTGGCACAGCCGTGATGATGTCAAGGATTTGCGGACGGCCGCCTTTATGTTGGCGATTGACAAAATCGCCGCAGGCTATCGCGCGAGAGGCATCTAAACAAAAAAAGGCGCGTCTTAAGCACGCGCCTTTTTCATTTATTCTTCAAACATTTATCTGCGGCGATCGCGGCGGCTGTTCATTGGTTGGAACGCAACGCCCACATGTGCCTCGCAATAGGGTTTGCCAGTTTGTGTTGGCAAACCGCAGAACCAGAAATCAGGTGTCGCAGGATCGCCCACAGGCCATTTGCATGTCCGCTCTGTCAGTTCTAGCAAAGTCAGCTTTTTCGCTTTCTTCTCGATTTCGCTCACACGCGCCAATGCCTCTGGGCTGATCTCATTCGCCGATGGCTGTGGCGGCAATGGCTGACCCGCTGGAATGATTTGACGACGCAGTGGGGTCACGTTTGATGGCTTTTCCGCGGCGGGTTCTGCGGCCTTGGGCGCGGGCGCCTCTTTTGGTGCTGCGGCCTTGGCCTCTGCCTTGGGTGCTGCCTTCGGCTTTGCCTCTGACTTGGCAGATGAATTTGATGTTGCGCGATTGGATAGACCCAAACGGTGCACCTTACCAATCACCGCGTTGCGCGTAACACCGCCCAATTCTTTGGCGATTTGGCTGGCGGATTGTCCTTCGCCCCACATCTTTTTCAGAATTTCAACACGTTCATCGGTCCAAGACATCGCGGCTTCCTATCCAAATGGTGACATAGGTTCGTCACCTAACGTTTTTCAGTCTTCTATCATATCAATTGAACGGCGAAGTACAAGGCATCATGCCAATTTGTTCGCATTCTTTCCCTAAGATGCGCCGCGTTCAGATTTAGCGGGAATAAGTTGTTGTGCAGCACCCGCCAACAAAAGGTAAATTGATGTGATCATAAGGCCATAATGTGCCCAACTTTGCGGGTCAAATGACACCCATGCGGCCCATCCTGCACAGATTGTCCAAAACGCCCCCATCGGCAGCGAGACCGCGCGCCAACGTTTTGTGCGTGTTGGATGGATGAATTTGATTGGTAAAAACATCGCAATCGCCAAAACAGTTGTGACACTCAGTATGATCCAATCTGGAGGCGTCAGGCCAAAGAACACAATGACGACCATGTTCCAGCAACCTGGAAACCCGCGAAACGAATAATCCTCGGTTTTCATCCCACCATCTGAAAAATACATCGCAGATGAAAATGTGATCAGGATCAGAACATACCACGCATGCCACCCATCCAGTAGATGCGCCTGAAACAAGGCGAATGCGGGAATAAACACATAGGTCAGATAATCGATGATCATATCCAAAAGCGCACCGTCAAAGCGTGGGGCGTTGGTTTTGACATCATATTTGCGTGCCAGTGGCCCATCGATGCCATCCACGAAAAACGCAACAACAAGCCATAGGAACATCACAGGCCAGTCGTGATTTGCCGCAGCCAACAGCGCCAGCATCGCAAAAACGGCGCCGCTGGCAGTGAGAAGATGCACCGAGAGTGCGCGTAGTCGTAAATTCATCTGCATCCTATGCGGGATTTTTGCACGATCCGCAATGCGTAATCGCCTAGGCCTTGGGGTGGGTGGATTTGTAAACATCCAACAGACGCGCGGTATCAACGCCCGTATAATGCTGTGTGGTTGATAGTGACGCATGCCCTAACAGTTCTTGGATGGCGCGCAAATCACCCCCTGCATTCAACAGGTGCGTCGCAAAACTGTGGCGCATGGCGTGTGGGGTGACAGATGCGGGCAATCCCAGTTGATGACGCACGTTTTGAATTGCGCCTTGGATAATGCGTGGGTTTAGCGCGCCACCCCGCACGCCGATGAACAATGGCCCGTCCCCCGTCAATGCATAGGGGCACAGCGCGCGATAGTGTTCAACCGCGTCCCGCGCGGCGTCAATCACAGGGACAATGCGGGTTTTTCCGCCCTTACCGATAATCCGCAGACTGTCGGGCAGGGGGGCATCACTGCAGGTTAGTGAAAGCGCTTCTGATATCCGTAAACCGCACCCATAAAGTAGGGTGACAACCGCCATGTCCCGCGCACCCACCCAATCTGATGGGGATTGCAACTCAACCGTTTCTAAGACTTGCGCGGCTGCGTCCTCGGCCAATGGGCGGGGGAGTTTTGCCTGAAATTTGGGTGATTTGGCGGCCAGGACCACCGTTGGATCAAATTCCAATTGGCGGGCAAGCCATCTATAAAAACTTTTCACTGCAGACAATTTTCGCGCCAATGTGCGAGATGTCACGCCCTGTTTGCGTTCATTGGCCATCCATGCGCGAACATCGGTGTTGTAGACCCCGCGCAATCCCGCGCTGCCCGCTTCGCCCGTGTGAATTGCGATAAAAGCACAGTAATCTTGGACGTCGCGTTGATAGGCTTTGATTGTGTTGTCACTGCTGCCTTTGGTGGCGCGCGACACATCTAACCATGTGTTGATATAGGTGCTGACTTCCTCAGAAATCATACCAGCCAGCGACGCAGCACGCGTTCCAGCACACCTGCAAAGAACGACAGAAGATCGGTCGCCTGTTGCGGGGAAAATTGTTTTGCGTCCACACTGCCAAATGCGGCCATCGCAGACGGACGCGTGCCCCCCAGTGACAAATGCAATGCGGCCTCTGACAAGATGGGTGCAGATTGTTCACCGTAAACTTGGGAGGCACCGGGCGGCGCTGGGCGCACAACGACATTGGAACTAAGCGTGCCGTGGCCCTGTGTCATGTAGGATTGAACAAACCCCGGCCCCTCAACCCCGATCATCGGGTGCAGATTGCTTAACGTTTGGGCCTGCGCCGTATCAACAGCACGTGTTTCGAATATGATGCGGATTGTGTCCACACGCAGGATTTGCGCAACGTCATCATTTAGAATGCTCAGAAAGGCATCAAAGGATTCTGCATCCATCATTCGCAATACGGCGCGGTGAATTTGATTTGTGCCTGCTAGGTTGTCATAGGCGGCGGCAATCACACTTTTATGGGTGTCTTCCAGACGATCCAAACGCTCTTCCAGGCGCTGCATTGCCAATCCGCGCAGGTCAATCACATTCGGCCCGCGCGCCTGATCATTTGCAGAAATCAACGCACGCATCACGTCATCATCATCCAAGATGACGTCAGGCTGTGCCAAGATTTTATCCTTTAAAACGCGATCCATCGTGCCTATCCACCTTACCCGATTGGCTTAACCTATCGCGATTTATCCGCAGATTACAGGATTTTTTGCCCTGTGTCCGCGATATCGGCCATGAATGCTGCCAAACCTTTGTCGGTCAATGGGTGGTTTGCAAGCGATTTGATCACAGCCGGTGGCGCGGTGACAACATCTGCACCAATCAAGGCACATTCTGAGACATGGTTGGTCGTACGTACAGACGCCGCAAGGATTTCTGTGTCAAATCCATAGTTGTCATAAATCGTACGAATGTTTTCGATCAATTCCAAACCGTCTAGGTTGATGTCATCCAAACGACCGATGAAGGGCGAAATAAAGGATGCCCCTGCTTTTGCGGCCAGCAACGCTTGGTTTGCAGAAAAACAAAGGGTGACGTTCACCATGTGTCCTTCGGAGGATAGTGTTTTACATGCTTTCAACCCGTCCCACGTTAGGGGCACTTTGACCGCGATATTGGGTGCGATTTCAACCAACTTGCGCCCTTCGGCGATCATTGTGTCCGCATCTGTTGATGTGACTTCGGCGCTGACGGGTCCGGATACCATTGCACAGATCTCTTTCGTCACTTCGATGATGTCACGCCCAGATTTCTTGATCAAAGATGGGTTGGTTGTCACACCATCCACCATGCCCAAATCATTCAATTCACGGATTTGATCGATTTCTGCTGTGTCGACGAAAAATTTCATAGTTGTGGTCCTTGTTTGGATTGGCCTAAGGTTGGGAGTGCTTTAGCCTAAGTCGTGTTTTTATAAAAGCCCCCAGTCGCCCTGATGTCAGAAAGTCCTGAATTTTTCCATGAATCCCAGTTGGTGTCGGTCCTGACCACCCAACCCATTGATCGTGTTTTGGATTATAAGGCGCCTGAAGGCGGATGTTTCCTTGGCGCATTTGTCGAGGTGCCCTTGGGCCCCCGCAAGGTTTTGGGCGTTGTTTGGGGTGCGGGGCATGGGGGATATGATCCCGCAAAAATCAGATCCGTTAATCGGGTGCTGGATGTGGCCCCGATGACGCATGCGATGCGTGAATTTTTGATCCGCGCAGGCGAATACACATTGACCCCGATGTCGGTCATGTTGCGCCTTGCTACCCGCGCACCAGGTTTGATGGATCCCCCCAGTATGCGGCGGGTCTATCAATTAAACGATGCATTTGAGGGTGGGAAAATGACCCCCGCCCGCGAACGTGTCTTGGGTGTGATGGAAGATTTTGCAGACGCGGTCTTCACATTGAAAGAATTGGCCGATTTGGCCGAGGCATCGACATCGGTGATCAAAGGATTGGTCAAACTGGGCGCGGTGTTAGAGGTGGATCGTCCGCGCGACATGCCATTTCGCCCCCTTGATCCCGATTTTGCGAGTAAGGACCTGACCGATGTTCAGGCGGATGCCGCCGTGCAACTTGTGGCGCGTGTTCAACAGCGGGCCTATTCAACAAACCTACTGCGGGGTGTGACGGGGTCAGGCAAAACCGAAGTGTATCTAGAGGCGGTTGCCGAAACCCTGCGGCAGGGGCGACAGACGCTTGTTCTGTTGCCTGAAATTGCATTGACATCCGAGTTTCTGACACGGGTTGTGGAACGGTTTGGCGCGAAACCTGCGGAATGGCATTCTGGTGTGACAATGACCGAGCGCCGTCGCATTTGGAAAATGGTGGGACAAGGTGGTGCGCAATTGGTGATTGGTGCGCGTTCGTCCCTTTATCTGCCATTTCGGGATTTGGGATTGATCGTGGTCGATGAAGAACACGACACATCCTACAAACAAGAAGATGGCGCATTGTATAATGCGCGGGATATGTCGGTTTTGCGGGCCTCTATCGCCAAGGCCAGTGTGATTTTGGCATCTGCCACGCCTTCATTGGAAACGTGGGTCAATGCAGAGAGTGGGAAGTATCATAAAATCACCATGACGGATCGGTTTGGCCCTGCTGTGATGCCCGATATGTCCGCAATTGACATGCGTCAGGAAAAGTTGCCCTCGGACAGATGGGTGTCCAGTGATTTGGTTGCACATATCAAGGCGCGGATGTTGAAGGGCGAACAATCCATGCTGTTCATCAACCGCCGCGGATATGCACCCATTACCCTGTGCCGTGCCTGTGGACACCAGATTGGGTGCAAAACCTGTGATGCGCGGATGGTAGAGCATCGGTTTTTAAATCGTCTGATGTGCCATCAATGTGGTGAAACAGAACCAATGCCCGACACTTGCGAAAATTGCGGGGTTGAGGGGCGGTTGGCCCCTGTTGGTCCTGGCGTTGAGCGTTTGGCAGAAGAGGCCAAAGCGCTGTTTCCCGATGCGAAAATCGCGGTGTTATCTTCGGATCTGTTTTCATCGGCACGCTCTCTTAAGGCCGCGATTGCAGAAATCGCCAATGGGGACATCGACATCATCATTGGCACTCAGCTGGTGGCCAAGGGTCATAATTTTCCAAACCTGACACTAGTCGGTGTTATTGATGCGGATTTGGGGCTGCAGGGGTCAGATTTGCGTGCCGTCGAACGCACGTTTCAATTGATGCGACAGGTTGCGGGGCGGGCAGGGCGATCCGAAAAACCAGGGGCTGCCTATCTGCAAACCTATCAACCCGAACACCCCGTGATCCGCGCGATTTTGGGCGGCGAGGAAGAGGCATTTTGGAATGCCGAAGCGGCCGAGCGTCAGGCCGCACAGGTGCCCCCATTTGGACGTCTGGCCGCAATCATCATCAGCGCGCCAGAGGCAGAGCGCGCCTTTGATCTTGGCAATCATCTGTTGCGCAATGCAGGTCCGCTGCAGGCGATTGGGGCACAAATTTTTGGACCCGCACCTGCACCCATTGCGCGTGTGCGATCGCGCTTTCGCGTGCGTATGTTGATCAAGGCGGAAAAATCAGCGCCGCTGCAACGCGCCTTGGCGCAATGGATTGCGCCCGTAACGTTAAAAGGCGATTTGCGCCTGTCTGTTGATATTGATCCGCAGAGTTTCCTTTGACCTTCCTGAAAACAGGGGTTAACACAGGACGTCTTTTGAAAGCCTTCTGACATGTATCAGCACATTCCAATCGATCAGGTTGATCGCCTGCCAAAATGGCGGCAGCCCAAAACGCTGCTTTATCTGATGGCAATTGCCATGCCACTGACCTTTGCGGTTTGGTCCGCACTTTTGAACAATTTTGTTGTTGAGGTTGCCAAGTTTGATGGCTCTGACATCGGTTGGTTGCACACTGTGCGCGAAATTCCTGGGTTCTTGGCGGTGGGTGTTATTGCACTGATCATCTTTATCCGCGAACAGGTTTTGGGCCTTGTATCCCTTGCCCTCTTGGGGGCGGCAAGCGCGATTACCGCATGGTTCCCATCCTTCACGGGGCTTTTGACCATCACAATGCTGAGTTCCATCGGATTTCATTATTACGAAACAGTGAACCAATCGCTTCAGTTGCAGTGGTTAAAAAAGGAAGAGGCCCCACGTTTCTTGGGCAAACTTTTGGCGGTGGGATCTGCGGCGACATTGGTGGCCTATGGGCTGATCGTATTGGGGTGGAAGGCTCTGGATCTGAGCTATAATTTTGTCTACCTCATCTCGGGTGGGGCAACGGTCGCGATCTCGATTTTCTGTTTGATTGCCTATCCCCAGTTTGAGGCCCCAACCCCACAGCGCAAACAAATGGTTCTGCGCAAACGCTATTGGTTATATTATGCATTGCAATTCATGGCGGGGGCGCGGCGTCAAATCTTTTTGGTGTTTGCGGGCTTTATGATGGTCGAACGCTTTGGGTTTGACGTGCATGAAATCACAGCACTTTATCTGATCAATTTGGTCATTAATATCGTGGTTGCGCCCTTTATCGGACGGGCGGTGGGGCATTTTGGTGAACGGCGTGTTTTGAATTTCGAATACATCGGTTTGACCATTGTATTTGGCGCATATGGCGGCATCTATTTCTTTGGCTGGGGCGTGATTTTGGCCTCAATCCTCTATGTGCTTGACCATATCTTTTTCGCGATGGCACTGGCGATCAAAACCTATTTCCAAAAAATCGCGGACCCCGCTGATATCGCGCCTACTGCGGCGGTGGCCTTTACAATCAATCATATCGCTGCGGTGTTCCTGCCTGCAGGTCTGGGATATATTTGGTTGGTGTCGCCTGGCGCGGTCTTTGTGATTGCGACGGGAATGGCCTTTACCTCTTTCCTATTGTCGCTCTTGATCCCGCGCAATCCAGCAGAGGGCAATGAAACCGTGTTGACCTGGGCCAATTCGGCGCCGAAGGCGGCCTAAAACAGTACAAGGATTTATCATGACAACCTTTACCGCCCTGACCACCGTTGATGGAAAAGAGGCCGCTTATGCCCTGTCAGAGGCGATGGAACGCATGGATCCTGAACCTTTGGGCGTGGGTGTTTTTGAACTTGAGGATGGTTCAGGGCTTTGGGAAATTGGGGGGTATTTTACCGAAAAACCCGATTTGGCTGCGCTGATGCTTTTGTCCGTTGCCTTTGGTGCAGGCGAATTTGCCATATCAGAAGTGCCCGAAACCGATTGGGTTGCCAAGGTAAAGCGTGAATTGCAGCCTGTCGTTGCGGGTCAGTTTTTCGTTTACGGATCACATGACGCGGATAAGGTTCCGGCGGAGTGCGAACCGCTGTTGATCGAGGCTGCGATGGCCTTTGGCACGGGACATCATGGTACAACATTGGGATGTTTACGTGCGCTGGATCGTTTGGCGGGGCAGGGGTATGTTGGGCAAAACGTGGCCGACATTGGCTGTGGAACGGCTGTTCTGGCCATGGCGGCAGCGCGCATTTGGCCTAACCCGGTGATTGCCAGTGATATTGATGAGGTGGCCGTTGACGTGGCCCGTGCAAATGCCGCGGCCAACGATTTGACCGATCGTGTGATGTGTGTTGAGGCCGCAGGATTTGATCACCCAACTCTGCATGATGCAGCCCCTTTTGATTTGATTTTCGCAAATATCCTAAAGGGTCCATTGATCGAATTGGCCCCTGACGTGGCTGCACATGCGGCATCGGGGGGATATGTAATCTTGTCAGGGTTGCTTGTCGAACAGGCCGAGGATGTGACTGCAGCCTATGTTGCAAACGGCCTTACGCTTGCCCATCGCGAAGATATTGGGGAATGGTCAACGCTGACCTTGCAAAAATAATCGTGCATAAAAAAGGGCCGCGTTTGAAAAGACGCGGCCCGCACTCGTTACAAGTTTTAAAAAATTAAAACGCAGTTTTTTGTGCGACATCTTCGATATCGCCACGGCATAGGCCGATGTCGGTCAGTTCGCGATCTGACAGCTTTGACAAAACTGCGCGTGTGCGACGCACGTCGTTCCAGCGTTGGAACGCTTCGAATGTTGTTGCGATGAGACCTTTGCCAGAAACAAAAGCGGCAACTGAGTTTGTGTTGACTACAGCCATTGCAGAGATCCTTCTATTCAGGGTGATAAGAGAAATTCTGCGATGCAGCTATCCCTCTGCGTGCAGTCTGACTAGCAGGAAAAAATGCATGCCGCTTATGCGCTTTTTGCATGACTTATTTTTACCGTTTTTCCCCGTATTTTATGGCGAAAATTACATGTTTTAGGTCGTAAATTTCTGCGCTGTGGCGAAAACGTATTTCTTTTGGTCGTAAATGGATATCGGAATTAGAGATTGGCAAGTGTTCTTGTTTTGTGCTAATTGCTAACAAAATGATAAAAAAGGGGACGACATGCGCGTTTTGGGCGTCGATCCAGGATTGAGGAACATGGGCTGGGGCGTGATTGAGGCGGTGGGAAGCCGAATCACGCATGTTGCAAATGGGGTCTGTCACAGTTCGGGTGAGGATTTGGCAACGCGGCTCGTCTCGCTCTACACGCAAATGACCGATGTCGTTCACGAATATCAACCTGACGCGGCTGCTGTCGAAAATACCTTTGTGAACAAAGATGGTGTTGGCACGCTAAAATTGGGTCAGGCCCGCGCGATTGCATTGTTGGTGCCTGCGCAGGCGGGTATTACGGTTGCGGAATATGCCCCGAACAAAGTGAAAAAAACCATCGTTGGCGTGGGGCATGCGGATAAGGGTCAGATTGATCACATGGTTCGCTTGCAATTGCCCGGTGTGAAAATTGCGGGTGCGGATGCGGCGGATGCCTTGGCCATTGCGCTGTGTCATGCCCATTATGCACGCTCTTCTGGCGCGTGGGAGGCCGCATTGGCGAAAGCACTATGATCGGTAAACTTTCGGGACGTATTGATTATCGCTCTGACGATCACATCCTGCTCGATGTGCGTGGGGTCGGGTACATGGTTTATTGCTCTGATCGCACACTTGCCGCGCTGCCTTCGGTCGGTGAGGCGGTCGCGCTTTATACCGATTTGGTGGTGCGCGAAGATTTGCTTCAGTTATTTGGGTTCCCAACCCTTGTTGAAAAAGAGTGGCATCGTCTCTTGATGTCTGTGCAGGGGATCGGGGCCAAGGCATCACTGTCCATCCTTGGGGCGCTGGGCGCGGATGGGGTAAGCCGCGCAATCGCACTGGGCGATTGGAATGCGATCAAGGCGGCCAAGGGAATTGGCCCCAAAACCGCACAACGGGTTGTAATCGAGTTAAAGGACAAGGCCCCGACCGTTATGTCCATGGCAGGACAATCCGCAACCCCTGCAGCGGTCATAGATGACGTGATTGAGGCGGATGTGCCCGTGCCACAGCCCGCGCCAATACCCCAACCTGTTGCGGTGCAATCGAATGCACAGGCAGATGCGCTTTCAGCGCTGCAAAACCTTGGGTATTCACCGTCAGAGGCGGCCGCGGCAGTGGCCCAAGTCATGGCGGATGCCCCAGAAACCGAGACATCGGGCGTCATTCGCGCCGCCCTGAAATTTTTGGCGCCAAAGGGATAAGATATGGAAAGTTCTGATCCGATGATGCGCCCTGATCCGCTGCCCGAGGATGCCGATCGCGCCCTGCGGCCACAGGCGTTGGATGAATTTACGGGTCAGGCCGAAGCACGTGCAAATTTGCGCGTCTTTATTCAATCGGCCCGCCAACGCGCCGAGGCGATGGATCACACCCTGTTTTATGGTCCACCTGGTTTGGGCAAAACCACGCTCGCCCAGATCATCAGCCGCGAATTGGGTGTGAATTTCAAAATGACCTCTGGCCCCGTCTTGGCCAAAGCCGGTGATTTGGCCGCGATCCTCACAAACCTAGAGGCGCGGGATGTTCTGTTCATCGATGAAATTCACCGCCTAAACCCCGTTGTGGAAGAGGTTCTTTATCCCGCGATGGAGGATTTTGAACTGGACCTTGTGATCGGTGAGGGGCCTGCCGCGCGTACCGTGCGGATTGAATTGCAACCCTTTACCCTAATCGGGGCAACAACGCGCCTGGGGCTGTTGACCACGCCGTTGCGTGATCGGTTTGGTATTCCAACGCGTTTGCAATTTTATACCGAAGATGAACTTTATCAGATCGTTTCCCGCAATGCCCGCAAACTGGGCGCGCCCGCGGATGAAGGAGGCGCACGCGAAATCGCACGGCGTGCGCGTGGCACACCGCGCATTGCGGGGCGTTTATTGCGCCGTGTTGTGGATTTTGCATTGGTTGATGGGGACGGGACGGTCACGAAAACATTGGCGGATCACGCATTAACACGTCTTTCCGTGGATGATTTGGGTTTGGATGGGGCGGATCGGCGTTATCTGCGCCTTATGGCGGAACATTATTCGGGCGGACCTGTGGGGATTGAAACATTGGCCGCGGCCCTATCTGAAAGCCGTGATGCATTGGAAGAGGTGATTGAACCCTATCTCTTGCAGCAGGGCTTGATCCAACGCACCCCGCGCGGACGCATGTTGGCGCAGCGCGGGTGGGATCATTTGGGTCTGCCGATGCCAAAGGGGCAAACTGATCTGTTTCAGTAACTCAACGCACATCCCCCCTTTGCCATGCGGCGGGAAACCCGATATAGCGCACTGCAAACACAATTCGGAGTGCCGCAAAACATGACGCCCAATGATGTCGAACGCTTTTTTTCACGTTCAGACGACAGTTACTTTTTCGCCCGCTGGGGACGTCCCATCGCACCCATCGCCTTTGGGATCGAGGATCATTCAATCGCAACGCTCAAGGGCGCGATTGAGGTGACCTGCGCCATGGTTGGTCATCCGATTGCTGAAACGGACCCTGAATTGGGCACGAATTTGATGTTCTTTTTCATCCGTGATTGGGATGAATTGTTGGCCGTTCCTGATTTGGATCGCATTATGCCAAATCTGTCTGATTTGGTGGGGCGCTTGCAGGCGGCAGAGTCACAGCAATATCGCTCCTTCCGCTTTGATGAACAGGGCGCGATTAAGGCCTGTTTTGTATTTGTGCGCATGGACAAAGAATTGTCCAAGATGTCGGCCGATGCCTTGTTCCTGATGCAGGTGGTGCAATCGTTTCTTGTGTGGTCAGATCGCGCGTTTCAATATCAATCGCCCCTTGCGATTGCCCCCAATGGTCACACGGTCCTGCGGGCCGAGGTGGCGGATGTGATCCGCGCGGCCTATGATCCCGTTCTGCCCGTGATGGCACAGGATGCATCCCATGCGCTGCGCCTCTTTGCCCGTTTGCCAAAGGATGCATGATATGTCCCCCCATCGCTTTCCTGTCCGTGTTTATTACGAAGATACCGATTTGGCGGGGATTGTTTATTACGCCAATTATCTGAAATTCATTGAACGCGCGCGCAGTGAATGGGTGCGTGAAATTGGCGTGGATCAACGCGCGATGAAAGCGGACGGGATCGTCTTTGCCGTGCGCCGTGTCGAGGCCGATTATATTGCCCCTGCCTTTTTTGAAGACGATTTGATTGTGGAAACCATGCCGATTTCAATGACACCTGCACGTTTGGTGCTGGGTCAATTGGTTTTGCGTCAGGACGTGGTTTTGTTCCGCTCTGAAATCACGTTGGTCGCCTTGGGGGACGGGGGTAAACCCCTACGCTTGCCCGACGCCCTTCGGCATGTCGTTGCCGATATGGTGAAATAATACATTCGTGATCGCATATTTGTTGGTTTCTTGCTTTAGTTCGTCTATGGTTCCCTCAAAGAGCCATAAAGGCCAGAATGTGATGAGCAGGATACTATGGAAACACAAGCCCTTGAGTTGGCGCACCAGGTCGATTTTTCGTTCTGGGCGTTGTTTTTGCGCGCAACCCTAACCGTTAAAATTGTGATGTTGTTGTTGATCTTGGCCTCTTTTTGGTCATGGTCGATCATATTTCAACGTCACATCAAATACCGTGGCGCCCGCAAAGAAGCGGCGCAGTTTGATCGCGCGTTTTGGTCAGGCGAACCGCTGGACTTGCTATACAAAGAATTGGGCAGTTCACCCAAAGGCTATTCGGCAAGTGTCTTTGTCGCAGGCATGACCGAATGGGAACGCAGCCAAAAATCTGATGGTCAACTGATCGCAGGGGTGCAAAGCCGTGTTGAAAGATCCATGGATGTTGCGGTTCTGCGGGCCTCTGATGATCTGCAATCGGGTTTGACAATCCTTGCCACCATTGGATCGATTGCCCCCTTTATTGGGTTGTTTGGGACCGTTTGGGGCATCATGAATGCCTTCATCGAAATTGCAGCGCAGCAAAACACAAACCTTGCGGTTGTGGCCCCGGGCATTGCCGAGGCGCTGTTGGCCACGGGTCTTGGCCTGTTGGCCGCCATTCCCGCCGTGATTTTTTATAACAAACTTAGCGGTGATTGTGATCGTATTGTTGCGGGGTATGAAAGTTTTGCGGATGAATTTGCAACGATCCTAAGCCGCGAATTGGACAGCTGATATGGGGGCAGGCGTTATCAAAAGCCAAGGGCAAAAGGGACGTCGCCGCCGTCGCAGCACACCGATGGCGGAAATCAATGTCACGCCCTTTGTCGATGTAATGTTGGTTTTGTTGATCATTTTTATGGTTTCGGCCCCAATGTTAACGGTGGGTGTGCCCGTTGAATTGCCCAAAACGGCGGCAAATTCATTGCCCAGTGATCAAGAGGAACCTTTGACGGTGACCCTGACGGCTGAGGGTCAAATCCTAATCCAATACGCAGAAATCGAAGAAAGCACGCTGATTGCGAAATTGCGCGCGGTTGCCGCAGAACGTCAAAACGACAAAATTTTCCTGCGTGCAGATGGTGCCATTCCTTATGAGCGCGTGGTTCAGGTGATGGGCGCATTGAATGCGGGTGGGTTTTCAAACATTGGTTTGGTGACGGACGTTGGTGGTCCTGCCTTTGACGGGCCTGTTTCTGATGGGTCTGAGGGCTAGCCCGCGCCAATGCAGGCAGGATATGTCATATCAGGGATTGCGCATGCTGGTTTCATCGGTTGGGCGCTGTTTGGTGGTATGTTCACGCCCAAGGATCAGAACATTGTGTTCAATAATGTGTCGGTCTTATCCGAAGCCGAATTTCAGGCGATGATCGCATCAGATCAGGTGCCCGAGGTTCCACAGTTTGATTTGACAGCGCTTGAGCCATCAGAGGACACAGATGTGGTTCCCACATTGGCCGAACAAACAGATCAAGAGGTTGATCAAAGCGAGCCTGAGCAGCCCGAACCTGTGGTCGAGGAAATCACGCCGCCCGAACCTGTAGAGCCATTGGTGGTGCCCACGCCCGATATCACAACACCCGATGTGCAACCCCCCGCGCCACAGATTGAAACGGCCATGATGTTGCCCGATGTCTCAACAGAGAGCGCCCCGATTCAGGCCAATCGGGTTGCACCCACCCCCGTGGCCCCGCCCGAACAGCCCGCGATTGTTGATGATGTCACCCAAACGGCCACTGTGCCCGCCGACGCCACCGAACCCCCAGTTGAGGATGTGCCGGAGGTCAAAGAAACCACCGCGCCCGAGGCCGCCAGCAGTGAGATTATAACCGAGGCTAAGAAAGAGGATGCCAAGAGGCAATCCTCACCTCGTCCGATGTTGCGCCCCTCAAATTTCAAACCGACACCACCAACAGAGACGGCCGAGACAAATCTTGAGGATATTTTGCGGGAAGTTACGCAAAGCGAAACGCTAGAAGCGTCTAAGCCGAAACCCGCCAAGAAATCTGGTCCGCCACTGACAGGTGGTGAAAAGGATGCCTTTCGCAATCAGGTTTCAAATTGCTGGTCTGTTAACGTGGGGTCACGCGCTGCGAATGTGACGGTGACGATTGCAATGGAGATGCAGCCCGATGGCAAGGTTGTGGCAAGCTCGCTTGAAATGATCGGATTTGAAGGGGGCAATCAATCAGATGCCAATGTGGCGTTTCAGGCAGGGCGCCGCGCAATTCTAAGATGCCAAAAAGATGGTTACGATTTACCAAAGGACAAATATGATCAGTGGCGTAATGTCGAAATCAAATTTGATCCCAGTGAAATGAGGAAAAGATAATGTTCCGTATTTTAACGCTAATTCTTGCATTGTTGATGGGGGCAGGTGCCGTGGCGCAGCCCTTGCGGATTGAGATTACGGATGGGGTGATCGAACCCATGCCCTTTGCGGCCCCCCGATTTATCGCGCAGGACACTGGTGCGATGGAACTTTCTGGTGATATCGTTTCGGTTCTTAGCATGGATTTGATGCGCACAGGATTGTTTCGCGCA
The DNA here is from genome assembly GCA_000472185.1 of Rhodobacteraceae bacterium HIMB11. Classification (GTDB taxonomy): domain Bacteria; phylum Pseudomonadota; class Alphaproteobacteria; order Rhodobacterales; family Rhodobacteraceae; genus HIMB11. The sequence continues at coordinate 261,811 of AVDB01000002.1, forward strand.
TTGGATGAACGCGCCCATATCGGCAAAATTTCCAGTCTGAACGCCCCAGTTGAATATGCGGATTGGAAGGCGATCAATGCACAGGTTCTGATCACGGGGGCCGTTGCCACGGGCAGCGGGGATGAACTGACGGTCAGTTTCCGCATCCATGATGTCTTTGCAGGGCAGGAATACGGCAAAGGATTGCAGTTTAAGGGAAAAACATCTGACTGGCGCCGCATGGCCCATAAGGTCGCCGACGAAGTTTACAGCCGCATCACAGGCGAAAGCGGATATTTCGACAGCCGCGTGGTTTTTGTTGCCGAAAGCGGGTCCAAGGGACAACGCCGCAAACGATTGGCGATTATGGATTATGATGGGGAACAATTGGAATATCTGGACGACGGTGCGCATTTGGTTTTGGCACCGCGTATCGCACCCGATGGGCAAAGTGTTTTGTTCACCAGCTACGAAACAGGGTTCCCGCGGATTTATCAAATGGATCTGCGCAACAAACGGCGCAAACTGCTGCAGAATGCCGTTGGAACCACCAGTTTTGCACCACGCTTTTCACCAGATGGAACGCAAATTGTATATTCGCAAGAACAGGGCGGGAATACGGATGTGTTCGTCATGTCACTGCGTTCTGGTCAGGCGCGTCGTTTGACGTCTGCGCCCTCTATCGAAACAGCGCCTAGTTTTTCACCAGATGGCACACAGATTGTATTTGAAAGCGACCGATCTGGATCACAACAGCTCTATGTTATGAATGTGAATGGTGAGGGGATCAAACGCATTAGCTTTGGGGATGGCCGCTATGGGACACCGGTTTGGTCACCACGCGGTGATATGATTGCATTCACCAAACAAAGTCGGGGGCGTTTTCATATTGGTGTGATGCGGACGGATGGGTCAGAGGAACGTTTGTTGACGGCATCCTTCTTGGATGAGGGGCCAACATGGTCCCCCAATGGCCGCGTGATCATGTTCACACGCGAAACCCAAGGTGTTGGCGGGGTGTCCAACCTATATTCCGTTGACGTCTCTGGACGTAATTTACAGCGCGTGGCAACGCCATCTGGCGGGTCTGATCCCACATGGTCGCCCCTGCGGCGCTAGGGCTTTGATCGTTATTTAAATATGTGCTAGGCTTTTGAAAAAAGAGAGGCAGTTATGAAGCACCTGCAAAGAGCAAGTTTGATTTTGGCCATGGTCGCATTGGGCGCCTGTTCGCAAAATGGCCTTGGCGGTATGGGCGGTGGCCCAAACGACGGCGGCGCCGCGGATGGACAAGGTGATGCCAGCAATCCTGCCTCCCCCGCATATTTCCAGCAATCCATTGGCGATCGCGTGTTTTTCGCGGTGGACCAATCAACCGTCGATGCCTCGGCCCAGGCTGCGTTGAATGCGCAGGCGGATTGGTTGATTGCAAACCCAGATTATAAGGTGATAATCGAAGGCCACGCAGATGAACGCGGCACACGTGATTATAACTTGGCCCTTGGTGCGCGGCGCGCAGGTTCTGTGCGGGAATATCTGACGTTGCGCGGTGTGTCCGCGGATCGCATTCAAACCGTCAGCTATGGCAAAGAACGGCCATCAGAGCTGTGTAGTGCAGAAAGTTGTTATGCGATGAACCGTCGTGGTGTTACGGTTCTGTCGAACCTGTCATTCTAATCTGCGAAGGATGCCTTTGAATGTTTCGTGTCTTTGCCTGCGTTGCGATTTGCCTTTTGCCTATGTCTGGAATTGCACAGGATCGTGCCCAAACGCTGGCCGATATACGGCAGGACCTGAATATTCTTTATGTTGAAATCCAACGTTTGAAAGGCGAACTTTCGACAACGCAGGGGCCAAGTGTTTCTGTCGCGGCGGGTTCTGTGCTTGAACGTGTGCAAAACATTGAAACCGAATTGCAGCGTTTAACAGCTCTAAGTGAAGAGTTGCAGTTTCGGGTTGAACGCGTTGTTCAGGACGGCACAAACCGCGTCGGGGATTTGGAATTTCGTTTGGTTGAATTAGAGGGTGGCGATATTTCAACCCTTGGTGAAACCACGACTCTTGGCGGTGATCTTGCCTATCCCGAGGAAGACGAGAGCGAAACAGTTGACGCGCCTGAATTGGCGGTGGGGGAACGCGCGGATTTTGACATGGCGCAAAAATCCTTTGAAGAAGAGCGTTATGGCGATGCCATTCAAATCCTGAACCGTTTTTCACAAACCTATCCCGATAGTCCATTGGCGGCCGAGGCGATGGTATTGCGCGGCGCATCACATGAGGCATCGGGCGATTACAAATCTGCAGCCCGTGCCTATTTAGAGAGCTTTTCCACGTTCCCAAAATCTGCGGTCGCGCCCAAGGCGTTGATGTCGCTTGGCAATGCATTGGTCTTGCTGGGGCAAACCGATGCAGGATGTCAGACGCTGTCACAGGTGGACATTCGTTTCCCCGACTCTGAATATTCGCAAAAGGCCGCGGATCGTATGGCCGAGCTACAGTGTCTCTGACAGATCGGTTAAGCGCACAGGTCGCATCGAATTTGGATGCGGCATTTGCCTCTGGGCTTCCAAAACATATCGGTATCGCGGTGTCTGGTGGTGGGGACAGCATGGCCTTGCTGCACCTGACACGCGCGTGGGCATTGGCGCGTGGTGTGACCCTTTCGGCGATTACCATTGACCACAATCTGCGCGAGAGCAGCGCGGAAGAGGCCGCGCATGTTGCGCAATGGTGCGCGGACTTGGGTGTTGCGCATACCACGCGTGTTTGGCGCGACTGGGATCGCAACGGAAACTTACAGGACGCGGCCCGTCAGGCGCGGTATCGCATGATCAACGACTGGCGCGGTGAAATTGAACATATCCTGATCGGTCACACGTTGGATGATCAGGCAGAAACCTTGTTGCTGCGGCTAAAGCGGGGATCTGGTGTAGATGGCATGACAGGCATGAAACATGTCACCCCTCATCCCAGTGGTATGACCCTGATCCGTCCATTGCTGAATATCACACGACAGGATTTGCGCGATTATTTGGCGGCCTGTGAACAACCATGGTTTGATGATCCTAGCAATGACAACGCGGCATTTGATCGAATTGCCATGCGTCAGTTACTGCCGCAACTGATATCCGCAGGCATTTCACTGGATCGCTTCGCGTTAATGGCCACACATATGCAGCGGGCCCAAGATGCGTTGAATCATACGGCAGGGGATGTTTTCCAGACCATTGGACGTCAGCAGGGAACAGATTTGATTTTTGATCAGGCTGGTTTTTTTGCAGCCCACAGTGAAACACAAAATCGCCTCTTGTCGGCGGGCCTGTGTTGGATTTCTGGAAATGCCTATCGTCCAAGGTTTGAGGCGCTGCAACGTGCCCTATCCGAGGTCCAAGACGGTAAAACCAGCAGTTTACATGGGTGCCTGATCTATGCACACCAAAACACCCTGCGCATCACTCGTGAATACGCGGCAACGCAGGACAGCGCGGATCAAACCGTGTGGGATGGGCGGTGGCAGGGCGTCGATCTGTCAGCGCAGCACAACGTCCAAGCATTGGGGGAACATGGGGCCGCACAATTGGAAAGTGATCTGCGCAAAAATGTTCCCTTTCGTTCGTTACATGTGCAGCCTGCCGTGTTTGTGGATGATCAGTTGATTTACGCACCCACCTTGGACTCAACGCAGCGTGAATTCATTCAAGATTTGCGAATAAATTTCATTGATTTCATATCGTCGCATTGAAGCCTGCGTTCCAATGTCTATTTAACATATCAAACAACTGTGTTATGCACAGCGCTATTCTAATAATGGAGTGTTTCCTTGGGCAATAACCGTAATTTGGCCTTTTGGGTGGTTCTATTCCTGATGATCGTTGTTTTATTCAACGTATTCAGTTCTGGTTCTGGCGGAATGCAAAGCCGCGAAATCAGCTATTCAGAGTTTGTTGCAAACGTTGAAAACGGGTCGATCGATGCCGTGACACTGGATGGCGAAAAAGTCAGCTTTATTGGCGGCGACAAACGTGAATATTACACGATCCGTCCTGGTGATGCTGATGTGACCGATCTGTTGATCCAGAACGAAGTGGCCATTCGTGCAGAACAGCAGGAAACCTCTGGACTTCAGGCGTTTTTGGTTAGTCTTCTACCGTTTCTACTGCTGATTGGGGTTTGGATTTATTTCATGAACCGCATGCAGGGCGGTGGACGTGGTGGGGCAATGGGCTTTGGCAAATCCAAGGCCAAGCTTTTGACCGAAAAACAGGGCCGTGTCACATTCGATGACGTGGCAGGTATTGACGAGGCCAAGGAAGAGCTGGAAGAAATCGTTGAATTCCTGCGCAACCCACAGAAATTTAGCCGCTTGGGCGGTAAAATTCCAAAGGGTGCTTTGCTTGTTGGTCCTCCGGGTACGGGTAAAACACTCCTTGCGCGCGCGATTGCGGGTGAGGCGGGTGTGCCATTCTTTACCATTTCGGGGTCTGACTTTGTTGAAATGTTTGTGGGTGTGGGTGCATCGCGTGTGCGGGACATGTTCGAACAGGCGAAAAAGAATGCGCCATGTATCGTCTTTATCGACGAAATCGACGCCGTTGGCCGTCACCGTGGCGCAGGCTATGGCGGTGGAAACGATGAACGCGAACAGACATTGAACCAGTTGTTGGTTGAGATGGACGGTTTTGAGGCGAACGAAGGTGTGATCATCTTGGCCGCAACAAACCGCCGCGATGTTTTGGACCCCGCTTTGTTGCGCCCTGGTCGTTTTGACCGTCAGGTGACCGTGCCAAACCCAGACATCAAGGGTCGTGAAAAAATCCTGACCGTGCATGCGCGCAAAACGCCATTGGGCCCAGACGTGGATTTGCGTTTGATTGCCCGCGGTACACCTGGATTTTCGGGTGCGGACTTGGCGAACCTTGTGAATGAGGCCGCCTTGATGGCCGCGCGCGTTGGGCGTTCGGTTGTGACCATGGTCGATTTCGAAAACGCCAAGGATAAGGTGATGATGGGCGCGGAACGCCGTTCCATGGTTTTGACCGCCGATCAAAAGGAAAAAACCGCTTATCACGAAGCTGGGCACGCGATTGTTGGCCTTGCACTGCCGCAATGTGACCCTGTTTACAAGGCGACCATTATCCCACGCGGTGGCGCATTGGGGATGGTTGTATCGTTGCCTGAAATTGACCGCCTAAATTGGCATAAATCAGAGTGTGAGGAAAAACTTGCCATGACCATGGCGGGTAAGGCGGCAGAGATCATCAAATATGGCCCTGAAAACGTGTCCAACGGTCCTGCGGGTGATATCCAGCAGGCATCAGGCCTTGCACGTGCGATGGTTCTGCGTTGGGGGATGTCGGATAAAGTCGGCAACATCGACTATTCCGAGGCGCATGAAGGATATTCCGGAAACACCGCAGGATTTTCGGTATCTGCCAATACCAAGGAAATGATCGAGGATGAGGTGAAACGCTTTATCCAAGAAGGCTATGACCGTGCCTATAAAATCCTAACGGAACAAAACGAAGAGTGGGAGCGTTTGGCCCAAGGTCTGTTGGAATACGAAACCCTAACAGGTGATGAAATCAAACGCGTCATGAAAGGCGAACCACCGCATTCCGATGATACGCCTGATGCAGACGACGGAAACGCGACACAATCTGTGACGGCAATCCCAAAGACCAAGCCAAAGGCAAAAGGCGGCATTGCCCCTGAAACCAGCTAAACTTGGTTAACGTTTTGATGACACATGACCCCCGCTGATACAGCGGGGGTTTTTATTTTTCACATGCGCATGGAAGCACATAAAACGCGCGAAAATCACAAATTGAGTTCATGGATCATCAGGAATAGCCATATCGCTATCACGGTTAAGGAGATGACTATGACAAACCTAAACTCTAACTTACACGTCGTTGCGCGTGTGTTTCTTGGTCTTTTGTTTCTGGTAGCTGGTCTTGGGAAACTGGGCAATGTAGACGGTTTTGCGGGCTATATGGCCTCTGGCGGTATTCCTGCATTCTTTGCATGGCCTGCGGTCCTGTTTGAAATCTTGGCAGGTGCGGCAATCATCGCGGGGTTCCAAACCCGTTTGGCGGCCTTGGCCTTGGCGGCATTCTGTGTTGTGACAGCGGTGCTTTATCACTTTGTCCCTGCGGATCAGATGCAGATGACAATGTTCTTTAAAAACCTAGGCCTTGCAGGTGGGTATCTGTTGTTGGCCGATGCGGGTAGCGGCGCATTCAGTGTGGATGCCAGAAAGGGTTAAAACCCAGTTTACCAATGAAAAAAGCCCTGCAACGATTTGCAGGGCTTTTTTACGCCGAGGCGTTGAAATTCGTTTCACACGTGCAAGCCGACCTTGGGTGGCGCAGAAAGCGCCTCCCTGGGGGGAGGTCGGCGCTTTGCCAATCTAACGATTGGCTTAAATCTTAAATTCATCAGGTTTTTAGTGATTTAGCGAAAACGCCACAATTGGATCAATCCATTATGCGTGGATTGCACCATCGCCGCAGGCAAGGGCGGCTTCACGTACTGCTTCTGAATAGGTTGGGTGGGCATGGCAGGTCAGTGCCAAATCCTCGGCTGAGGCGCCAAATTCCATTGCAACACAGATTTCATGGATCAGATCCCCTGCCGCAGGACCCATAATATGTGCGCCCAAAATGCGGTCTGTTTCTGCATCCGCTAGAATTTTCACAAATCCATCTGCAGCAAAGTTCGCCTTGGCGCGGCCGTTCCCCATAAACGAAAATTTGCCAACCTTATAGGCGCGGCCGTCTTCTTTTAGGTTTTCTTCTGTCTTGCCGACATTTGCGACTTCTGGGTGGGTGTAAATCACGCCTGGGATCACATCATAGTTTACGTGACCATGTTTGCCTGCGATGACTTCTGCGGCGGCCATGCCCTCATCCTCGGCCTTGTGGGCCAACATCGGACCTTCGATCACATCGCCGATGGCGTAGATGCCGGGGACACTTGTTTGCCAATGCGCGTCTGTTTTGATTTGACCACGCTCAGTCATCTCGATGCCCAATGCGTCCAATCCCAACCCCTCGGTATAGGGTTTGCGGCCTGTGGCAACCAAAACAACATCCGCGTCCAACGTGTGTTCGCTGTCGTCCTTGCGGCGTTTATAGGTCACTTTTGCCTTGGTTTTCATCGCTTCAACCGATTGCACGGCTGCGCCCATGACAAAATTCAATCCTTGTTTTTTCAAGGTACGTTGGAACGTTTTTTGGATTTCTGCGTCCATGCCCGGTGTAATCGCATCTAGGAATTCGATGACGGTCACCTCAGCACCTAGGCGTGCATAGACCGACCCAAGCTCAAGTCCGATCACACCCGCACCGATCACGGCCAGTTTTTTCGGTGGTTTTGCAAGGCTTAGTGCGCCTGTTGAAGACACGACCACCTTTTCATCAATTTCAATACCTGGCAGGGTTGATGGGACAGAACCTGATGCGATGATGATGTTTTTTGCCTCATGCACGTCATCACCAACCTTGACGTGACCCGTCGCTGGGATTGAGGCCCAGCCTTTGATCCAATCAACCTTGTTCTTTTTGAACAGGAATTCGATCCCTTTGGTATTGCCGTCGATTACATCCCCTTTATAGGCCTGCATCTGTTTCCAATCCACAGAGGGTGATTTACCCATCAGGCCCATTTTCGTGAAATTATGTTCGGCTTCTTGCAACTGATGGGTTGCGTGCAACAATGCTTTCGATGGGATACATCCAACGTTCAAGCATGTGCCGCCCAATGCCTCGCGGCCCTCAACACAGGCTGTTTTTAGCCCAAGCTGCGCCGCACGAATTGCGGCCACATATCCACCTGGTCCACCGCCAATAACAATCACGTCATAGGATGCCATCGAAATTCTCCTGTCGTCTTCATCGCGTCGTTCTGGGGCGATGGTCAAAGTGTTCACGACCTAGACGTAGGCCGCCTAGGTCAGACTGTTTTTAAAGATCCAACAACAAACGGCGTGGGTCCTCAAGCGCCTCTTTTACGCGCACAAGAAATGTCACAGCACCCTTGCCGTCAACGATGCGGTGATCATAAGACAGTGCAAGGTACATCATTGGGCGAATGACAACTTGGCCATTGATCGCCATCGGACGTTCCTGAATTTTGTGCATGCCCAAAATACCAGATTGTGGTGGGTTCAGGATGGGGGATGACATCAGTGATCCATAAACCCCACCGTTTGAAATGGTAAATGTCCCACCTTGCATTTCCGCCATGGTCAATTTGCCATCACGTGCACGCGCGCCTTTTTCGGCGATTGCTTTTTCGATTTCGGCAAATGACATTGCATCGGCATCGCGGATTACGGGCACAACCAAACCTGTTGGTGTCCCTGCGGCAATTCCCATGTGCACATAGTTTTTGTAAACGATGTCTGTGCCATCAATTTCCGCGTTCACTTCAGGCACTTCTTTCAATGCATGACAGCATGCCTTGGTGAAGAAGGACATAAAGCCCATGCGCGCGCCGTGTTTCTTTTCAAACGCGTCTTTGTATTCTTTGCGCACCGCCATAACCTCGGTCATGTCGACCTCGTTATAGGTGGTTAGCATCGCAGCGGTATTCTGGCTGTCTTTCAAACGCTTGGCGATTGTCTGACGCAGGCGTGTCATTTTCACACGCTCTTCGCGTGATGCATCATCTGCCGATACGGGCGCACGTGGTGCGGCCGCTGCGGGGGCCGGTGCAGGAGTGCTTGCGGCGGCGGCAACGGCGCGTGCGACGTCATCCTTCATCGCGCGTCCATCGCGGCCAGTTCCCTGAACAGCGTCACGGGAAATGCCCGCTTCTGCCATCGCCTTTTTCGCGGCTGGGCTGTCTTCGACATCCTTAGAAGCGCTTGCCGCAGCGGGTGCTGGTGCGGCGGCAGCTGCAGGTGCTGCTGCGGTTGCGCTTGCACCGCCCATAACGGCCAACTTACCGCCTGCGGCGACGGTTGCACCCTCGGCTGCAAGGATTTCTGTAAGGGTGCCTGATGCGGGTGCAGGAACCTCAACCGAAACCTTGTCTGTTTCCAATTCGCACAGCATTTCATCCTGCTGCACTTTATCACCGACCTGTTTAAACCATGTGGAAACGGTTGCTTCGCTGACGCTTTCGCCCAATGTTGGGACCATCACGTCCACCGCGGCACCTGCATCCGATGCAGGTGCCGCAGCAGGGGCCGCCGCGGGGGCAGGGGCAGCTGCGCCCGCGCCTTCGATAATGTTGGCCAATAGAGCATCAACACCGACGGTTTCGCCCTCTGCAGCAACGATATCGGCCAATGTGCCTGCGGCAGGGCTTGGAACCTCGACCGTGACTTTGTCTGTTTCAAGTTCACATAGCATTTCGTCCTGTGCCACGGCATCACCTGGTTTTTTGAACCAAGTTGCAACGGTTGCTTCTGTCACAGATTCACCCAGTGTTGGAACACGTACTTCTGTCATGGGTTAGTTCCCTTTAATGGTTAGCGCGTCATCAATCAGCGCTTCTTGTTGTGCTTTATGAGTTGAGGCCAAGCCTGTCGCAGGAGAGGCGCTTGCGGCGCGACCTGCATAGACGGGGCGTGGATGTTTTGCGTTCATACGTGTCAAAACCCATTCCAAGTTTGGTTCCATAAAGGACCATGCACCTTGGTTTTTCGGTTCTTCCTGACACCATACCATTTCTGCATTTTTGAACCGTTCCAACTCTTTCAATGCCGCAAGTGCGGGGAATGGATAGAATTGTTCAAAACGCAGCAAATAAACGTCATCAATACCGCGGCGATCCCGTTCTTCAAGAAGGTCGTAATACACCTTACCCGAACACATCACGACGCGTTTGATTTTATCATCTGCCACCAATTCCGTGTCAGAGTTTCCTTTTTGTGCATCATCCCATAGGACGCGGTGGAAACTGGACCCATCGGTGAAATCCGCCGCTTCTGAGATACACAAACGATGGCGCAGCAATGATTTTGGCGTCATCAGGATGAGGGGTTTGCGGAACGATCTGTGGATTTGGCGGCGCAAGATGTGGAAATAGTTCGCAGGTGTCGAACAGTTCGCCACGATCCAGTTGTCCTGCCCACACATTTGCAAGAAACGCTCAAGCCGCGCGGAAGAGTGTTCTGGGCCTTGACCCTCGAACCCGTGTGGCAGCAAGACCACCAAACCTGACATGCGCAACCACTTACTTTCGCCAGAGCTGATGAATTGGTCAAACATGATCTGTGCACCATTGGCGAAATCGCCAAATTGCGCTTCCCACATGACCAATGCATTTGGCTCAGACAGCGAATAGCCATATTCAAAACCCAGAACCGCATATTCCGACAACATTGAATCAATTACATCGTAACGGGATTGGCCTTCGCGGATATTGTTTAGGGGGTAATAGCGGCTTTCATCATTCTGATTGATCAGCCCCGAGTGACGCTGACTGAATGTGCCGCGTGTTGCGTCCTGACCCGCAAGTCGAACGGGATAGCCTTCGGTCAAGAGGGATCCGAATGCCAATGCTTCTGCTGTGGCCCAATCGAACCCTTTACCGCTTTCAAACATTTTTGATTTGGTATCCAGCAAACGTGCCACGGTCTTATGAAGGGCAAACCCTTCGGGCGCGGTAGTCAGCGCCATACCAACAGTTGAAAGCGTTTCATCAGAGATTGACGTTTGACCACGTTGGTAATCGTCTTTTTCACGATCCAAATGTGACCAACGACCATCCAACCAATCAGCTTTGTTGGGTTTATAATCGCGTCCTGCCTCGAACTCATCGTTCATTTTGGCTTGGAACGCGGCTTTCATGTCCTCAATCTCGCCCTCGGGGATCAACCCGTCACGCACAAGACGTTCTGTATATAGCGCCAATGTAGTTTTGTGCTGCTTGATGTTTTTATACATCATCGGGTTGGTGAACATGGGTTCATCACCCTCATTGTGTCCGAACCGACGATAGCAGAAGATGTCGATCACAACATCCTTTTGGAATTTCTGACGGAATTCTGTGGCCACTTTGGCTGCGTGAACCACGGCCTCTGGATCATCCCCGTTCACGTGGAAAATCGGGGCCTCAACCATCAATGCGATGTCCGTTGGATACGGAGAAGAGCGCGAGAAATGCGGCGCAGTTGTAAAGCCGATCTGGTTGTTCACAACCACATGCATGGTACCACCAGTTTTATGGCCAACCAAGCCCGACAGGCCGAAACATTCCGCAACAACACCCTGACCAGCAAAGGCCGCATCACCATGCAACAACAGTGGCATAACCTGTGTGCGATCTTCGTCGTTTAGCTGTTCTTGTTTTGCGCGCACCTTACCCAAAACAACAGGGTTCACCGCCTCTAAGTGAGAGGGGTTTGCCGTCAGCGATAGGTGCACACTATTGCCATCAAATTCACGGTCTGATGACGCGCCAAGGTGATATTTAACGTCGCCTGACCCATCAACATCCTCGGGTTTGAATGACCCGCCTTGGAATTCGTTGAAAATCGCGCGGTAGGGTTTGTTCATCACGTTTGCCAAAACGGACAAACGGCCACGGTGCGGCATGCCGATGACAACATCCTTAACGCCCAACGCACCGCCACGTTTGATGATTTGTTCCAATGCGGGGATCAATGCCTCGCCGCCATCCAGACCGAAACGCTTTGTGCCCATGTATTTAACATGCAGGAATTTTTCAAAACCTTCGGCTTCGACCAATTTGTTCAAAATGGCCTTACGGCCTTCGCGGGTAAAGGTGATTTCTTTGCCAAACCCTTCGATCCGCTCTTTCAGCCATGCGGATTGTTCGGGGTCTGAAATGTGCATGTATTGCAGCGCGAATGTGCCGCAATAGGTACGGCGCACGATATCAATGATCTGGCGCATAGATGCGATTTGGAGGCCCAGAACATTATCAAGGAAGATCGGGCGATCCATGTCCGCATCTGTAAACCCATAATTCTTTGGATCAAGCGATGCTTCAGCGTCTTTGGTATCGCGCATGTTAAGGGGGTCTAGATCGGCGGCCAAGTGACCGCGCACGCGATAGGCGCGGATCAACATGATTGCGCGGATACTGTCCAAGACGGCGCGTTTCATCGCCTCATCTGAAACCTCGACGTCTTTTTCTTTGGCTTTATCGGCAATTTTTTTCCCAGCAGATTTGCCTTCTGCCGCGACCACGGGCCATTCACCGGTTAGGGCGTTTGTCCAATCATCGCATGGCTGTTGTGGCCAGTCCGTTCGCGCCCATGAAGGCCCCTCTGCTTCGGCTTTGACAGAGACCTCGTCATCGCCCATGGCACGGAAAAACTCGGCCCATGCCGCATCAACGGCATTTGGGTCCTTAGCATATTGTGCATAGAGCTGTTCAAGGTATTCGGCATTGTGACCCTGCATGAATGATGATGCATGGAACTGCGCGCTATTTGATTGGTCGGTCATGATGTACCCTCAGTTGGCTGAACCGAATGGACGGTTTTGTTCCGCCCTAGTTTACGTGCCTGCCCCGTCAGGATCGGGGCAGGGCATTTGTGTGAATTAGCCGATGGCCTTTAGCACGGCTTCGCCCAATGTTGCGGGGCTATCCGCCACAACGATGCCTGCTGATTTCATGGCTTCGATTTTGTCCTCTGCGCCGCCTTTGCCGCCCGCGACAATCGCGCCTGCGTGGCCCATACGACGACCGGGAGGGGCCGTGCGACCCGCGATGAAACCTGCAACGGGTTTGCTGCGGCCACGCTTTGCTTCGTCCTTTAGGAACTGCGCGGCTTCTTCTTCTGCGGAACCACCGATTTCACCGATCATGATGATGCTTTCGGTTTCATCATCCGCCAAGAACCATTCTAACACGTCAATGTGTTCGGTGCCTTTGATGGGGTCGCCACCAATACCAACACAAGAAGACTGACCCAAACCAACGTCAGAGGTTTGTTTCACGGCCTCATATGTCAATGTACCAGACCGTGACACAACACCAACTGAACCGCGACGGTGAATGTGGCCTGGCATAATACCAATTTTACACGCATCTGGCGTAATAACACCTGGGCAGTTTGGTCCTATTAGCACAGATTTGCTGTCAACCAATGCGCGCTTTACCTTCATCATGTCCAAAACTGGAATGCCCTCGGTAATACAGACGATCAGGTCCATTTCCGCGTCCAACGCTTCAAGGATTGAATCCGCTGCAAAGGGAGGAGGTACATAGATCACAGTCGCATTCGCCTCTGTTGCATGCTTTGCTTCGTGAACTGAATTGAACACTGGCAGATCAAGATGCGTTTGACCGCCTTTGCCAGGTGTCACACCGCCAACCATTTTTGTGCCATAGGCAATCGCCTGTTCAGAGTGGAATGTGCCTTGAGATCCTGTGAAGCCTTGGCAGATCACTTTTGTATTTTCGTTTACAAGTACGGCCATGATCTTATCCTTTCACCGCTTTGACGATTTTCTCGGCACCGTCTTTTAGGTTGTCTGCTGCGATCACATCTAGGCCAGATGTATTGATGATCTCTTTACCCAATTCCACGTTGGTGCCTTCTAGGCGCACAACCAATGGAACGCTTAGGCCCACCTCTTTCACGGCTGCAATCACGCCTTCTGCGATCACGTCACAGCGCATAATGCCGCCAAAGATGTTCACAAGGATACCTTTTACGTTTGGATCAGATGTAATGATCTTAAACGCTTCGGTCACTTTTTCCTTAGTCGCACTTCCGCCCACGTCTAAGAAGTTTGCAGGGGACGCACCATACAATTTGATGATGTCCATTGTCGCCATCGCAAGGCCTGCACCGTTCACCATACAACCGATTTCACCGTCAAGCGCGATGTAGTTCAGGTCGTACTTTGATGCTTCTAGCTCTTTTGGGTCTTCTTCGGTGACATCGCGCAATTCTGCGATGTCGGCATGGCGATAGACTGCGTTGCCGTCAAAGCCGACTTTGGCGTCCAACACTTTCAATGCGCCGTCATCCCCAACGATCAATGGGTTGATTTCCAGCATTTCCATGTCTTTTTCAATGAACGCAAGATAAAGAGTACCCATCAATGCAACACATTGTTTCACCTGTGCGCCCTCTAGGCCCAATGAAAACGCAATGCGGCGGCCGTGGTAGGCTTGGAAACCTGTCGCAGGATCAACTGAGAAGGAAAGAATTTTTTCAGGTGTCGCTGCAGCCACTTCTTCAATGTCCATACCGCCTTCGGTGGAACATACGAAGGACACGCGTGATGTTTGACGATCAACCAAAAGGGCCAGGTACAATTCACGTTGGATACCTGATCCCGCTTCAATGTAGACACGGTTGACTTGCTTACCCGCTGGGCCAGTTTGGTGTGTGACCAATGTGCGGCCAAGCATCTTTTTGGCTTCTTCTGCGGCTTCTTCGACTGATTTTGTCAGACGGACACCGCCTTTTTCGCCGGCGTCTGCTTCTTTAAAGCTGCCTTTGCCGCGACCACCTGCGTGAATTTGCGCTTTCACAACCCAAAGAGGGCCGTCCAATTCACCGGCTGCAGTTTTTGCATCCTCTGCCTTTAGGACAACACGTCCGTCAGACACAGGGGCGCCATAGCTGCGAAGAAGTTGCTTCGCCTGATATTCATGGATGTTCATGAAATTTAGTCCCGTGTTACTTCGATTGATTAGGCTATACGCCAATAGCAACGCGGAAAGGGAAGCGTTTTTTAGTGGATTTATCAAAAATTCGACATATATTAGAATTTGTGATCACACATTATTTTCGTGTGATCACAAAATATTCAACGATCTCGCTTTTTGAAGATTCTGAAACTAGTGCTACATTTGTGTATCATAGACCGACAGCCCATGGTGTGAAAGCGACGCAAAGCGCATTCATGGGGTGGGTGGTGTGCGGTCGCACATTGACCACGATTTTGGATAGGATTTTCCGAAAATTGTTTGGGCAATAAAAAAGCGCGGATGCATTGATCCGCGCTTTTGAATGATTGATCAGAATTCACCTATGCAAGTGATGGGTCGATACCCTTGCACGCCTCGACCAAACCTTTGACAGCGTCGACAGATTTGTCGAACATGGCTTGCTCGTCTTTGTTCATCTTAATGTCGACAACTTTCTCGATGCCGTTTGCACCGATGATTGTTGGCACGCCAACATACATGCCTTTCAGGCCGAATTCACCGTCACAATAGGCCGCACATGGCAACAGACGGCGTTGGTCTTTCAAGTAGGCTTCTGCCATTTCGATTGCGGATGTTGCTGGTGCATAGAATGCCGATCCTGTTTTCAACAGGCCAACGATCTCGGCTCCTCCGTCACGTGTGCGCTGTACGATTGCGTCCAATTTATCCTGTGTTGTCCAACCCATTGATACCAAATCAGGAAGAGGAATACCCGCAACTGTTGAATACCGTGCCAATGGAACCATTGTGTCACCGTGGCCACCCAAAACAAAGGCTGTCACATCGCGCATCGATACGTCAAATTCCAATGATAGGAAGTGACGGAAACGCGCGCTGTCTAAAACTCCCGCCATACCCACAACTTTGTTGTGTGGTAGACCAGAGAATTCGCGCAGTGCCCACACCATGGCGTCTAGTGGGTTTGTGATACAGATCACGAACGCGTTTGGTGCGTTGTCACGAATGCCTTCGCCAACAGATTTCATAACCTTTAGGTTGATACCCAACAAATCATCACGGCTCATGCCGGGTTTGCGTGGAACACCCGCTGTTACGATACAAACATCCGCATCTGCGATATCTGCGTAGGACTGCGTGCCCTTCATGACCGCGTCAAATCCTTCGGATGGACCGGACTCTGCAATGTCCAACGCTTTGCCTTCTGGTGTGCCTTCTGCGATGTCGAATAATACAACGTCGCCCAATTCTTTGATTGCTGCTAGGTGCGCAAGTGTGCCGCCGATTTGTCCTGCGCCGATAAGCGCGATTTTAGGTCTGGCCATGAAAAATTCTCCGGTCCTAGGTTGTTGTGCGCGTTGGCCTAGTCTGTTTTGATAAATTTCGCAAGGGTGCTGCGCCGCGGCATAATTAAGCGCAATGTATGCAAAGGCATGCCGTACGCCTTATTCCATTTGCAAAACCAATATTTATGATCGAATACTGACCTATGTTTGAGATTGGATTTTTTTCGATTGCCGCGCTTGCAGTGGTGTTTGCGGGGATATCAAAGGGCGGATTCGGCTCAGGCGCGGCCTTTGCGGCGGCGGCGATTCTTGCGACGATCATTGAACCGGGGCAGGCGATTGGAATTATGCTGCCACTCTTGATGCTGATGGATGTGACGTCGCTAAAACCCTATTGGAAAAAATGGCTGAACCGCGAAAGTGTTATATTGATCCTTGGCAGTTTGCCTGGGGTTGCGCTTGGGGCGTGGCTTTATAGTCGTACAAATGCCGATGTGTTTCGCATTCTGATCGGGGTTATCGCACTGGGCTTTGTTCTATGGCAATTGGCGCAGCGCGCTGGTGTGTTGAAGCCGGCGAAACACCACATGCCCGATGTGGCCGGGCTAATCGCGGGTGCGCTGGCTGGATTTACAAGTTTTGTTAGTCACGCTGGCGGCCCACCTGCGGCTGTATATCTGCTGTCCAAGCGACCCAATAAAACCGAATTTCAGGCAACAACCGTGATCATATTTTGGGCAATTAATTTGGCCAAAGCTGTGCCTTACGCCTTTCTTGGGTTATTCACCTTGGAAACCCTAACCCTCAATGTTGCGCTGGCCCCATTTGCATTGATTGGGGTTTGGATGGGGGTAAAGGCGCATCATTGGGTGCCAGATCGTTTGTTTTTCGTGCTGACCTATGCCCTGTTAACCGTCACGGGGTTGCGTCTTATCTGGATGGCAGTGACATAATTTCTGCGTTGCGGCAATTTTAGGGTTGAACATTTCGTACGAAAATGCCTATCTCTGCGCAAGATTATTGCGGAGAGAATTCCATGACCACACAGATGCGCCCCTTCCGATCAGTTCTATATATCCCTGGATCCAAGGATCGCGCATTGGACAAGGCCCGCGGTTTGCCCGTGGATGCGATTATTTTTGATCTCGAGGATGCGGTTTCCCCTGATGCCAAGGTTGAAGCCCGCGGGACCCTTAAGTCGGCACTCGAGCAAAGCGGCTATGGCAACCGTTACAAAATCATCCGTATTAATGGATTGGACACCGAATGGGGTGCCGAGGATATCGCCGCACTACGTGATGCGCCTGCCGATGCGATTTTGGTGCCCAAAGTGAACAGCGCCGCAGATATCGATGCGGTACAGACGCTGTTGGGGAATGACACACCCATCTGGGCGATGATTGAAACACCTGCGGGTGTCCTGAATTCAAATGAAATTGCGGCACATCCTGCATTAGAGGGGTTCGTGGCGGGAACAAACGATTTGGCCAAGGAATTGAATTGCCGCACGCGCCCCGATCGTTTGCCGATGCAAATGTCGCTGCAAATGATGCTGTTGGCGGCACGTGGCAATGACGTGATCGCCGTCGATGGAGTGTATAACCAATTCAAAGATGAAGAGGGCCTACGCGCAGAATGTGAACAGGGCCGTGATCTGGGTTTTGACGGAAAAACATTGATCCATCCCGCCCAAGTTGCCGTGACGAATGAATGTTTCGCCCCAAGTGCAGCAGAGCTGGATCTGGCCCGCCGTCAAATCGAAGCCTTCGAAGAAGTTGAAAAATCTGGGCAGGGTGTCGCAGTTGTTGATGGTAAAATTGTCGAAAACCTGCATGTTGAAACCGCAAAGAAAACTTTGGCAAAGGCCGCGGCCATTGCTGAGCAAGATGCGGAGTAACATATGACACTACTAATTATTGGCTTGGCCCTATGGATTTTGATCCATTGGTTCAAACGTTTAGCACCAAATTTGCGGGCCTCACTGGGGGATGCGGGCAAGGGGATCGTTGCGGTTCTTTTGCTGGTGGGGTTGGTTTTGATGATCATTGGATATCGGGGCGCGCCCTTTATCCCCGTTTGGACACCCCCATCCTTCTTGGTGCATGTGAACAATTTGTTGATGGTCGTGGCCGTTGCGGTGTTTGCGATGTCCCATACCAAGGGTCGCTTGCGCGGACGTATGCGTCACCCGATGCTGACATCTGTAAAACTGTGGTCCGTGGCACACCTATTGGTGAACGGTGATCTGGCGTCAATCATCCTGTTTGGCGGGATGTTGGTTTGGGCGGTTGGATCCGTTATTATGATCAATCGCGCCGAAACCTGGGAACGCCCTGCACCCGGCGATAAGGGCCGCGATGTTATTTTCATTGTTATCACGGTTGTGACATTTGCGGTGATGGTTGGCATTCACATGGCGCTGGGCGTCAATCCATTCCCGGGGTGATGCATGAGCACGCTTTATCGTTTGCTGACCGAGGATGACACCTCTGATTTTTGTCACAAAGTGACCCTTGCCCTGTCCAAGGGATGGGAGCTTTACGGCGATCCGCAATACGCCTTTGATCAAAGCAGCGGGAAAATGCGCTGCGCACAGGCGGTGATCAAGCAGGTTGAGGCGCCCTATGCGCCCGACATGAAACTAGGAGAACAATAATGACCAAGACCAACCCGGGTCGGTTTTTCGAAGACTACAGTATTGGCCAAGTGATTGATCACGCCGTTCCACGCACTGTTTCAGGTGGGGAACGTGCGCTCTATCATGCGCTATATCCTGCGCGTCATGCCCTGTATTCTTCTGATGAATTTGCACGCGGGTGTGGTCTTGCGAAATCTCCTATTGATGATTTGGCGGCATTCCATGTGGTGTTCGGGAAAACCGTTCCTGACGTGTCGCTGAATGCGGTTGCAAACCTTGGGTATGCAGAAGGGCGCTGGATTTTACCCGTTTATGAGGGCGACACCCTGCGATCACGTTCAACCGTGATCGGATTAAAACAGAATTCCAATGGTAAGACGGGCGTTGTGTATGTGCGCACCCAAGGGCTTAATCAAAACGACGAAGTGGTTATGGAATATGTCCGCTGGGTCATGGTGCGCAAACGCGACGTCGCAGCACCCGCGCCTGACACCGTCGTTCCAGAATTGGCCAAGGTCCTAAGTCCAACTGATTTGGTTTTGCCCGCAGGATTAGATTTTTCAAACTATGATTTCACGCTGGCGGGCGAACCACATAGCTGGGCCGATTATCGGGTGGGTGAAATCATTGATCACGTCGATGGTGTCACCATCGAAGAAGCCGAACATATGATGGCAACGCGCCTGTGGCAAAATACGGCCAAGGTGCATTTTGATGCGACTTTCCGTCCCGACGGCCAGCGCCTGATTTATGGGGGGCACGTGATTTCAATGGCGCGCACGCTGTCGTTTAATGGCTTGGCCAACGCTCAGATGATTGTTGGTCTGAACGGCGGTGCCCATGCGAACCCATGTTTCTCGGGCGATACGGTCAAAGCATGGTCCGAAGTCTTGGATCGCGCAGAAACGGATCAGTCGGGCGTCGGTCTATTGCGTTTACGCTTGGTTGCGACCAAAGGCACACATCCCAAAGAGTTGCGCGGTGAAGACGGTAAATACAATTCCGATGTGCTGCTTGATCTGGATTACTGGGCTGTTTGCCCTGTTTGATCACACGGATTTAAATTGACCCGTTCGTGACCTTTTCTGTATCCTTATTTCCAAGGGTAAAAGGGGTGTATGTATGCGGTTTATTTTTGGATGCTTAGGAACCTGCGCGGTGCTGGTTTTCGCAAATTTTGCAGGCGCGAGCGAAGAAGACAGTTTTGTGACATCAAACCTGATTTCTGTTGTTTATCATGAACTTGGCCATGCAGTGATTGACACCATGCAGGTTCCCATCTTTGGCCAAGAAGAAGATGCCGCAGAAGTGTTTTCGATATTGCTGATTGATGAAATATTCGAACCAGAAAGCGCAAACATCATCGCCTATGACGCCGCATTTGGGTTTCATGCAGAGGCCCAGGAAACTACACCTGCATTTTGGGATGTGCACGGGCCAGACGAACAGCGGTACTACAATTTGGTTTGCATCTTTTATAGCGCTAATCCCGATCTTCGTGAGGAGCTGGCACAAGAACTGAGGCTTCCAGAAGAGCGTGCAATCAGTTGTGCAGAGGAATATGAACTGGTCATCGACAGCTGGGGAGGCGTTTTACAAGACATGGAGGAAGGCACGGGCAAGTTGCGTTTGATCGGTCCATCAAGCGACCCTATGTAATCTGTAATTCGCCAAGAAATTGAAAGCTTTAACAGTATTTTTGGGTTTCCGTCTGATGTCAGCGTCACAATTGAAAAATGCGGAGAGGGGAATGCCTGTTACGATCTGTCAGAGGTATCCATCACGATTTGTACCGAGTTTGATGCGCATTTAAGACAGCAATTTGATAATTTGTGATCACGCAATATTATGCCGTGATCACAAATTGTAAAAAAGTTAAAAAAACTTCTGCCAAACCTATGCTGGGGACTGGTTTTGTCGTAATTTTCCGTTAAGACGTCGAATATAATTTTGCGCATGAATGACGCGCAACAACCGAAAGGCTGAATAATATGGCTGATGTGAACCGCGGCAATCGCCCGCTGTCCCCTCATTTAATGATTTATCGCCCGCAATTGACATCGATTAGTTCAATTTTGGTGCGTATCACAGGCAACGCTTTGATTGTCGCAGGAACTTTGATCGTTTGGTGGTTGTTCGCGGCTGCCACATCGGCCGAGTATTTTGCGATGGCGGATGCGGTCATGACCAGCTGGTTTGGGAAACTTGTGATGCTGGGGTCGATCTGGGCGCTTTGGTATCACACGCTGGGCGGTGTGCGCCATTTGATTTGGGACAACGCAGTGGCGCTGGACATTCCGACCGCAGAAAAATTGGGTTGGGCCGTCGTTGTCGGATCCTTTGTGTTAACCGCGATCACCGTCGCAGTGTTGTAAGGGGGTTCTGATGCGTTACTTAACAGACCGCAAACGCGCAACTGGCACGGGTAGTGCAAAATCAGGGACAGCGCATTTTTGGGCGATGAAAGTCAGCTCTGTCGCACTTCTTATCCTGATCCCATTGTTCGTCTTTACCTTTGGCACCATCGTTGGCGAAGACTATGCCACCGTGACCGCATATTTTTCCCATCCGTTCCCCGCATTGATCGCTGCGCTGACACTGATCGTTGGGTTTGAGCACTTCCAATCCGGCGCTCAGGTGTTGATCGAAGACTACGTGCACGGGCTGGCACAAAAAATCACCATCATCCTAATCAAGTGCATCTCATACGGTTTAATGGCAATGGGTTTGTTCGCAATTGCAAAACTGGCACTCTAAGAGGCGAAGTAGATGACAGAATATACATACGAAACACATGAATATGACGTTGTTGTTGTGGGCGCTGGCGGTGCTGGTTTGCGCGCAACATTGGGCATGGCAGAGCAGGGATTGCGCACTGCTTGTGTGACCAAGGTTTTCCCAACTCGTTCACACACTGTGGCGGCGCAGGGCGGGATTGCGGCGTCCCTGTCCAATATGGGTCCTGACCATTGGCAGTGGCACATGTATGACACCGTCAAGGGATCAGATTGGTTGGGTGACACGGATGCAATGGAATACCTTGCCCGTGAAGCACCTAAGGCGGTTTATGAATTGGAACATTACGGCGTTCCTTTCAGCCGTACGGAAGAGGGTAAAATTTACCAACGCCCCTTTGGTGGTCATACCACAGAATTTGGCGAAGGTCCCCCTGTACAACGGACGTGTGCCGCTGCGGACCGTACAGGCCACGCGATTT
The DNA here is from genome assembly GCA_000472185.1 of Rhodobacteraceae bacterium HIMB11. GTDB lineage: Bacteria > Pseudomonadota > Alphaproteobacteria > Rhodobacterales > Rhodobacteraceae > HIMB11. Next base: position 283,541 of record AVDB01000002.1, read on the forward strand.
TGCGCACCCTTTATGGTCAGTCCCTGAAAAACAACGCAGAATTTTACATCGAATATTTCGCGATTGATTTGATCATGTCAAAGGATGGCCAATGTCAGGGTGTCGTCTGTTGGAAATTAGACGATGGGACATTCCACGTCTTTAACGCGAAAATGGTTGTTTTGGCCACTGGCGGTTATGGCCGTGCCTATTTCAGCGCGACATCTGCACATACCTGCACAGGTGACGGTGGCGGTATGGTGGCCCGCGCGGGTCTGCCATTGCAGGATATGGAGTTTGTTCAGTTCCACCCAACGGGCATCTATGGGTCTGGCTGTTTGGTCACAGAAGGTGCACGCGGTGAAGGTGGATACTTGACTAACTCAGAAGGCGAGCGGTTTATGGAACGCTACGCACCCCATTACAAAGACCTTGCGCCGCGCGATTATGTATCACGCTGTATGACAATGGAAATTCGTGAAGGCCGCGGTGTCGGCGCGGGTGGCGATCACATCCACCTAAACCTGAGCCACCTACCAGCGGATGCCTTGGCAGAACGTCTGCCAGGTATTTCAGAAAGCGCGAAAATCTTCGCAGGTGTTGATGTGACTAAGGAACCGATCCCGGTTCTGCCAACTGTTCACTATAACATGGGCGGCGTTCCCACAAACTACTGGGGTGAGGTGTTAAACCCATCTGCCGGCGATCCAAATGCAATCGTTCCCGGCCTTATGGCTGTGGGTGAAGCGGGCTGTGCCTCTGTTCACGGTGCAAACCGCTTGGGGTCAAACTCATTGATTGACTTGGTTGTCTTTGGTCGTGCCGCGGCGATCCGCGCAGGTCAGATTGTGGATGCGAATGCGGCAAACCCTGTGTTGAATAAAGCATCGGTTGATCACGCCTTTGATCGTTTTGATGGATTGCGTCATTCCGATGGCGCATTGCCAACTGCTGATTTACGTTTGGAAATGCAGCGGACCATGCAAGAGGATGCCGCGGTGTTCCGTACGTCTGAGACGTTGTCGCAGGGCGTTGAAAAAATGACAGCGATTGCCGCCAAAATGGATGACATCCAAGTCACAGACCGTTCATTGGTTTGGAACAGTGATCTGATGGAAACATTGGAATTGACAAACCTAATGCCAAATGCGCTTGCCACAATCGCAGGTGCAGAAGCCCGCAAAGAAAGCCGTGGCGCCCATGCGCATGAGGATTTCACAGAGCGTGATGATGATAGCTGGCGCATGCACACAATCGCGAAAGTCGAAGGCAAAGATGTCGATCTAAGTTATCGTCCAGTAATTGTTGATCCGCTGACCACAGAAGGTCAGGGCGGAATTGCGCTTGAAAAGATCGCGCCAAAGGTTCGCACGTTCTAATGTAACTGCAGGCGTAATTATGACTTGCCCAGACCGATTTTAACGCCAGTTAAGGCATAGAAAGGAACTACGTTATGGTTCAATTTGCACTGCCCAAAAATTCCCGTGTGAAACGTGGAAAAACATGGCCCAAGCCAGAAGGCGCAACCAATTTGCGCAAATTTGATATCTATCGCTGGACGCCAGATGATGGTGAAAATCCACGCGTTGATACCTATTTCGTGGACATGGGTACCTGTGGCCCGATGGTTTTGGATGCGTTGATTAAGATCAAAAACGAAATTGATCCAACCCTGACGTTCCGCCGGTCTTGTCGCGAGGGGATTTGTGGATCGTGTGCGATGAACATCGATGGGATCAACACATTGGCCTGTATCTATGGTATGGATGAAATTAAGGGCGATGTAAAAATCTACCCTCTGCCACACATGCCTGTGGTCAAGGATTTGATCCCTGATTTGACGCATTTCTACGCACAGCACGCATCGATCATGCCGTGGTTGGAAACAAAAACAAACCGTCCTGCAAAGGAATGGAAACAGTCGATTGAGGACCGCAAAAAACTTGATGGACTGTATGAATGTGTGATGTGCGCATCCTGTTCTACGTCCTGCCCCTCCTATTGGTGGAACGGCGATCGCTATCTGGGCCCAGCAGCACTTCTGCATGCCTATCGCTGGATCATTGATAGCCGCGATGAAGCCACAGGTGAACGTTTGGATGAATTGGAAGATCCGTTTAAATTGTACCGCTGTCACACGATCATGAACTGTGCGAAAACCTGCCCTAAGGGTTTGAACCCCGCCAAGGCGATTGCCGAAATCAAAAAGATGATGGTGGAACGCACAATCTAAGGTATTTTGGATCACTTTTGTGATCCGACCAGCGCGGTCCTCCTTCGGGGGACCGCGCTTGGTATTTGATTGATTGGTTGGTCTTCATACAGAAGTTAGGCGGTGTTTCCCGCGGCATACGTGTTTCTGCGCCACACATCATGCATTTGAACATGAACCCTGCGTCATTGTCCCCCGAACGATCGCGCCGCCAACGGCATATGCGGGTTCTGCGATTTCTGAAAATCGCCAGGAAGACGAATGCGAGGATAAGGCCGATTATGATGTGCATGGTGTGTGTTTATCAGACCGAGTTAACAAGTTAATCTGACGCTGGCTCTCTTTACCAAGCTGCCCGAGGTGGCGACGAATGGCGCCGCCTGTTTTGCCGCAGGCAAACCTGCGGTTTGACGGGGCGGGCAGCGCCTTGCCAATCTGTTGATTGGCTGGGTGCGAAAAACCACTGCCTTTGGATCACAATCACAAATCGATTAACTAATTTGCATCCCCAATTTCGCGCCGCAAACGCACGATTTGATCGGCGGCCGCTGCGGCCTCGGCCCCTTTTTTCACGAAGTGGTCTTCGAACTGTTTTGTGTGAAACTCGGTCTCTTGGAAATGATGGGGGGTAAGCGAAACGGACAACACTGGCACCCCTGTTTCTAAACCCACGTTCATTAGGGCCTCAACTACGGTTTGGGCCACGAAATCATGCCGATAAATCCCACCGTCCACAACAAAGGCTGCGCAAACCACGGCGTCATATTTGCCTGTTTTGGCGAGTTCTTTCGCGATCAGGGGCATTTCAAATGCGCCTGGAACCTCGAAACTGGCGACATCCGCATCGGGCAGGGCGGCACGAAACCCATCCAGCGATTTTGAAACAATATTGGAATGCCATTTTGCTTGGACATAGGCGATTTGGGTGCGCATCATGAAATCTCCTTATTCACGCGTACTTCACCCAAGGCGATCACACGACAGCACACCGACCAAGATCGGTGCATTGCGTATTCTCTTTCATCCGGACTGTAACCGTCGGCCCAGGAATAGCACCTGATCTGCTGACCTCATCGCTGAGCGCTCGCGGGCTTGGGCTTTCCCTTACCGCCGGTGGGGAATTTCGCCCCGCCCTGAGAATTTTCGTGTGATACCAAATCACTGTCTGAGGTCAAGCGAGATTGTTTTGATTATAAAAATGATTGCCATGAAGGCCTTGGGTGGGCTTAGTAAGAGCATCAGGATTCATGCATGAACGGGACAAAGAGATGAACGATAAACCACAAGACGCAGAGGCACGGCGCAAGGTAAAGCCCGTGATTTGTTATCCAAACGAAACCCTGCCTTTTCCTGATTTGAAAAGGTATCACGCGGCACGACAGGGGGCAGAGAAGGTGGATGAAATTCTGGTGCCTGCGCGGGATGCACGCACATTTCGCGCGGATGCGGGGCAGTTTTTTCGCATTTCTTCTGTCGAGGGGCCGCAGGTGGGCGACCTGAACCTGTTTCATGCAACAAATCTGAACGAACGGTTTTATTCGGGTAAAACCCGCGCGCTGCATGGCACGCACATCACAACTGGGGAACGCATGTGGTCCTCCTTTCCCTATTTGCGTCCCATGGCGACGATTGTGGAAGATACGCTCAATTGGTACGGCATGGATGAATATGGCGGATCGGTGCATGATGTGATTGGAACGCGCTGTGATCCCTATACGGGCAATTTGTTGTCGGGGGATCAATATCACCATTGTTGTCATTCCAACCTGACCCGCGCAATGGCGGATCAAATGCAAGGTCCGCTTGAGGATGCAGAAGTACATGTGCATGATGTTCTTAATGTTTTCATGTGTACAGGCTTCACGCGGGACACAGGCCAGTATTTTATGAAGGCAAGCCCAGTGCGCCCAGGAGATTATTTGGAATTCTTCGCAGAAATCGATTTGTTGGGCGCGCTTTCGGCTTGTCCGGGCGGGGATTGTTCGTCTGAACACTCCAGTGACGTCGCCGCCTGTTATCCCTTGTTGGTTGAGCTCTTTGCCCCAACTAATGACGCGCTTGATGGTTGGATGTCCCCGCCCGTCAATGGATATGATGGGTCACACGGGCGCGCTTAACGCCCGTGGATATAATGCAAACTGTCAAATTCTGATCGCCATTTGGCCACGTCTGCCGCCATGCCTGCGGGATCATTCGCGCGCAGGGCGTCGTTGATCAAGTTTGCAAGGCGCGGCATGTGTTCAGGGGTCATGCCCCATCGCACCAATTCGGGTGTTCCGATGCGCAATCCGTTCATGTCGCCCTCAACCGTCTCAATCGGCAAACCGATCCCACAGGCCAGGAGCCCAGCCAGACGCAGGGTTTTTGACGCCGCTTGTCCGCCGCCATAGCCCGCAGCGCGGATGGCGAATTGATGGGAAGATGTTGGTCCTGTTACAGTTTCAAATACGGGCATGCCCAGCTTTTGCATTTCTGCCGCTAACGCTTGCGCTGTGTCAACCATGGCGTTGGCATAGGTCTGACCGTGATCGCGCCAATCCAGCATCGCGATGGCAAGGGCCGCTGATTTCGCCGCATCAAAGTTTGCGGTCATTCCTGGGAACGCAATGTGATCCAACGTTTCTGCAATGCCCGCATCATTCGTGACAATCAGGCCAGCGGGTGGACCGCCCAGCGATTTATAGGTGCTCATCGTCATAATGTCGGCCCCTTGGGTCAAGGGATTATCCCATGCGCGCCCTGCGATTATCCCGCATTGGTGGGCGGCATCAAACAGGGTTCTTGCGCAGACATCCTTGGCAATCTCTGCGATCTGCTGAACGGGATGGGGGGCCAAATTCAAACTGCCGCCAATGGTGATCAGTTTTGGGCGCACTTGCTGGGCCAGTTTTGTCAAACCGTCCACATCAATCGTGTATCCATCCGCCAATACGGGGGCGTGATAGATGTTCAGCCCGAATAACCCCGCACAGCCCGCCTGATGGTGCGTCACATGCCCCCCGATTGAGGCAGGGGGAACAATTATATCATCACCAGGCTGACACAGGGCCATGAATGCATATAGGTTTGCAATCGCCCCTGATGGCACACGGATTTCGGCATATTTCGCCTGAAACACCTCTGCACACAGTTCGGCGCAGATGACTTCGATCTGCTCAATTGCCTCTAGGCCCATTTCGTATTTGTCCCCCGGATATCCCAAGGATGGGCGGGTCCCGATTCCGCTCGACAACAGCGCCTCGGCACGCGGGTTCATTACGTTGGTGGCAGGGTTTAGGTTGAAACAATCACGTTCATGGATCTGGCGATTGTCCTCGGCCAAGGCCTCGATCTGGTTTGCAATGTCGACAGACGAGGCGCCCGCAGTTTTCGCAGCGACGTCCTGAATATAGTGTTCACAGTTTGCGGGCACCCAAGTGCGATGATTTAGACTAGGCAAAAGCGGCCTCCAATGCGATTTCTACCATATCGCCAAAGCTTTGTTCACGTTGATCGGCGGGCAGGGCTTCGCCTGTTTGTAGGTGATCTGAAACGGTTAGAACTGCCAAGGCACGCCGCCCATAGCGTGCGGCAAGGTTGTAAAGCTCGGCCGCTTCCATCTCGACACCCAGAATGCCGTGGCGCGTCATTTGTTCGTTTAGGTCTGGACGTTCATCATAAAATACGTCGGACGAATAAATCCCGCCCACATGTGTTTTTGCGCCTTTGGATTTCGATGCCTCAACCGCGGCGGACAACAATCCGTAATCTGCGCAGGGGGCAAAGTTGATTTCTTTGAATATACCTGCGGATGGTGTGTTCTTTGAGGTTGCGGTCATGGCCAAGATAACATCGCGGATCCCCACCTGTGGTTGCATCCCGCCACATGACCCGATGCGGATCAGCGTTTGTGCATCATAGTCGCGGATCAATTCGTTTACGTAAATCGAAAGCGAAGGCATGCCCATGCCCGATCCATGAATTGTCACTGGGTTTCCGCGATAGGTGCCTGTGTATCCCAACATGCCGCGCACCTGATTGACCAGCCGCGCGTCGGTTAAAAAGTTCTCTGCGGCCCATTTCGCCCGCAATGGATCACCGGGCATCAAAACGGTTGGGGCGATGTCGCCTTGTTCGGCGCCGATGTGAATTGTCATGGTGAAATCCTATCGTTGGTATTTGATGAAGGGGGTCAACTGACCAATCCGGTCATAAAGCTGACGGGCGGTTTCGTTAAAGTGCTGGGTGTTCCAATAGACGGTTGGCGTGCCGTTATCGTCTGCGGCCTGATAAACAGCCTCGATCAGTTTACGGCCCACACCCGTTCCGCGCACGGATGGATCGGCATACAGATCCTGAAGATAGGTGACATCTTCAGTCCGCCAGTTGTGGGCGTGAAAGATATAATGCACCAATCCGATCAGGCGGCCATCGGCCTCGGCAACGAATGCGTTTTGATGTGCACGCGCTGGGTCGATCAGACGCGCAAATGTGGTGTGATAAATATCATCATCCAACACAGTTTCGTAAAACGCCAAATACCCGCGCCAAAGCGCGGACCATTCGTCAAAATCTGATTGGTGGAGCGGTCGAATCTGAACCATAAAAAACACCCCCTATTGCCTGCGCAAACGTTAGGGGGCGTTTTGACAAATTACCAGAGGTGAGTTTTATTCGGCGGCGATTGCCTCTGGGTCAGCCAATGTGACGATGTCGGACATGATCATGTTCAATTCAAAATCCTTGGGCGTGTACACACGGGCAACACCCAATGCCAACAACCGCTTGGCGTCTTCATCTGGGATAATACCGCCAACGATCAGGGGAATGTGGCCCAATCCTGCATCGCGTTGTTTTTGCAAAACCTCTTCAACAAGGGGCAGGTGGCTTCCCGATAGGATAGAAAGGCCGATCACATGCGGTGCATTTTCACGCGCGGCTTCGATGATTTGATCCGGGGTCAGGCGAATGCCTTCGTAACTGATGTCCATGCCGCAATCGCGTGCGCGGAATGCGATTTGTTCGGCGCCATTTGAATGCCCATCCAATCCGGGTTTCCCCATAAGGAAGGACAAACGGCGACCCAATTTATCGCTGACCGCATCAACAGCATCGCGGATGTCATCCAACCCTTCGGTTTTGTTGGATACACCGCGTGAAACGCCCGTTGGTCCACGGTATTCGCCAAATACGCGACGCATTTCTGCGGCCCATTCGCCTGTCGTGACGCCCGCTTTTGCTGCCGCGATTGAAGGTTCCATCACATTGTCACCCGATTGTGCCGCCGCGCGTAATGCAGCCAGAGCGCTGCGCACAGCGTCCTCGTCACGATCTGCACGCCATGCATTTAGGCGTTCGATTTGATCCGACTCAACCGCGGGATCAACGACCATAATGCCACCATCTCCTGTGGTCAGCGGGCTTTCTTCGCCATTGGTGAATTTGTTCACGCCCACAACAATAGTTTCATTGCGTTCGATCTTGTTCAGGCGATCCGCGTTGCTATCGACCAAACGTGATTTCATGTATTCAATGGATTGGATGGCGCCGCCCATGCCCTCAAGGTTGCTCAGCTCATGACGCGCACCCTCTTTCAGGGCCTCGACTTTGGCATCAACGGCGGGGTTGCCATCAAACAGGTCCTCGTATTCCAACAGGTCTGTTTCAAACGCCATGATCTGTTGCATGCGCATGGACCACTGTTGATCCCATGGGCGGGGAAGGCCCAAGGCCTCGTTCCAGGCAGGAAGTTGAACCGCACGTGCGCGCGCCTTTTTTGATAGGGTTACGGCCAACATTTCGATTAGAATACGGTAAACGTTGTTTTCAGGCTGCTGTTCTGTCAGGCCAAGTGAGTTCACCTGAACCCCATAGCGGAACCGACGATGGCGTGGATCGGTGACGCCATAGCGTTCGGTAAGGATTTCGTCCCACAAATCCACAAAGGCGCGCATTTTGCACATTTCGGTTACGAAACGGATGCCTGCATTCACAAAGAATGAAATGCGACCGCAGAGCGCGGGGAAATCTTCGGGTGCAACGCGGGGTTTTAATTCATCTAGAACCGCAATCGCCGTTGCCAGTGCATAGGCCAGTTCCTGTTCAGGTGTCGCACCCGCCTCTTGCAAGTGATAGGAACACACGTTCATCGGGTTCCATTTCGGTACGTTTTTATAACAATATTCTGCCACGTCCCCGATCAATTTTAGGGATGGTTTTGGTGGGCATATATATGTGCCGCGGCTTAGATATTCTTTGATCAGGTCATTTTGAACGGTGCCCTGAAGCGTTTTGACATCTGCGCCCTGTTCTTCGGCAACGGCGATATAAAGAGCCAGCATCCATGGGGCCGTCGCGTTGATCGTCATGGATGTGTTCATTTGTTCCAGCGGAATTTCATCGAACAATGTGCGCATATCGCCCAAGTGGCAGACAGGAACGCCCACTTTGCCAACCTCGCCACGGGCAAGGTTGTGGTCACTATCATACCCCGTTTGTGTCGGTAGGTCGAAGGCCACAGACAAGCCCGTCTGACCCTTGGCCAAGTTAGCACGATAGAGCGCGTTTGAGGCCTTGGCGGTTGAGTGGCCGGCATAGGTTCTGATTAGCCAGGGGCGGTCTTTTTGCGCTTGCGACATCGAATCCTCATGTGAGTAATAAAATTACGTTTACGGTTTCATATTCGAAATTATATGGCTTTGTCAATTCGCCGCGCTGCGGCGTGGTTATATTTGCATCAGATCGCTGATTGCATTGCACGGAGATTATACTGTGAACCGATGAATAAATGGGTATCTGGGACTCTGGTTATCTAATGAACTGCATTGGCTGCGCGTTAAAACACCTGTTTGAATTGTGAGGTCATGATCAGTTTTGCAAAAATTTGCAGGGTTCCATTCATTATTCTGCGAGTGCTCGGTTATAAAATTACAAAATGCTGCAGAAAAACGTTGCATTATTACTTTGATGTCTTTAGCAATCAAAGGAATTCGCGATTCTGCGATGCGGCGAAATAATAGAATAGGAGGATCAAATGGCCTTGGATACGAACGCTGGTCTTGTGCAATACGACGCACCAGAGAAAGATCTTTATGAAGTAGGTGAAATCCCTCCGATGGGGTATGTGCCAAATCAAATGTACGCGTGGACGATCCGTCGTGAACGTCACGGCGAACCTGACAAAGCGTTTCAGGTCGAGGTTGTTGATACCCCAAAACCAGATAGCCACGAAGTTTTGGTTTTGGTCATGGCCGCAGGCGTAAACTACAACGGTGTTTGGGCGGGCCTTGGTGTTCCGATTTCCCCATTTGATGGACATGGCGCCGATTACCATATTGCGGGATCTGATGCATCTGGCATCGTTTGGGCGGTTGGCGACAAAGTGCGCAATTGGAAAGTGGGCGACGAGGTTGTGATCCACTGTAACCAAGATGACGGTGATGATGAGGAATGTAACGGCGGCGATCCGATGTATTCAACATCACAGCGTATTTGGGGATATGAAACACCTGATGGATCATTCGCCCAGTTCACGAACGTTCAGGCACAACAGTTGTTGCCGCGTCCAAAACACCTAACATGGGAAGAAAGCGCGTGTTACACACTGACGTTGGCGACCGCGTACCGTATGCTATTTGGTCATCATCCACATGAGCTTAAGCCAGGCCAAAACGTGTTGGTTTGGGGCGCCTCTGGTGGTTTGGGATCATACGCGATCCAACTGATCAACGCGGCAGGTGGCAATGCGATTGGCGTGATTTCTGATGAAAGCAAGCGTGACTTTGTCATGAACTTGGGCGCTAAAGGCGTGTTGAACCGCAAGGATTTCAACTGCTGGGGACAGCTGCCCACAGTGAACACACCCGAATATGCCGAATGGTTCAAAGAGGTGCGCAAATTCGGCAAGGCGATTTGGGACATCACGGGCAAGGGCAACAATGTTGACATGGTGTTTGAACACCCTGGTGAATCCACGTTCCCCGTATCAACATTTGTCTGTAAAAAAGGCGGCATGGTTGTGATCTGCGCGGGCACCACTGGGTTCAACTGTACCTTTGATGTGCGTTACATGTGGATGCATCAAAAACGTCTACAGGGCAGCCACTTTGCTCACCTGAAACAGGCCGCATCTGCGAACCGGTTGATGGTGGAACGCCGCTTGGATCCGTGCATGTCAGAAGTGTTTCCATGGGCTGAAATTCCAGGCGCGCACATGAAGATGATGAACAACCAACACAAACCAGGCAACATGTCCGTTTTGGTGCAATCTCCACGCACGGGCTTGCGTACACTTGAGGATGTGTTGGCAGGATAATCCCCTCTGGCGCTTTGTCATGCCGCGCAGTAGTGTCGCGGCATGACACTTCCTGCGGTAACCTTCTCTGACGATCAAGCCGAAGCTTTTGACAGTCTCAGCGCCATGCTGCGACAGTCCGGGATCGATTTGGACGACAGCCTGTTGATGCCACCTCGCGACAGCACGTCAAGCGTTATGGCCGTGATGGGCAAGGCGGGGTCGGGAAAAACGCTGCTGCTTGCGCATCTTTATAATGCGCTTGCCGAGGCAGGGGTCGAAGTGATTTCGGGCGATTACGAAAGCCGTCGTCGGCGTGACAAACGCACGCTTGCTATTCTTGCGCCCACGAATAAGGCAGCAAGTGTTTTGCGCATGCGTGGTGTGCCTGCGACGACAATCCACAGGATCCTCTACACCCCTGTTTACGACCCCGAATACGAACGCATTGCCGAATGGCTTGCGGGTGAAATCGAACGTCCCGAAGTGGAAGGTTTGACGGACGAAGCACTAACGCGCGCGCATGAGTTTTATCAAAATAACAAGTCAATTCCCGGCGCCTTGGCCGCTGCTGGTTTGCGGGGTTCTGATTTCATTACGGGATGGAAACGGCGTGAAAATCCCTTGGATATTGGCTTTGTGGACGAAGCATCCATGTTGGATGATCGTCAATTCGACGACCTGAAAGAGATTTTTCCAACGCTTGTTGTTTTTGGCGATCCTGCGCAATTGGCGCCTGTAAACCAATCTGGAAACATGGTGTTTGACACGTTGCCTGATCCGCGCAAGTTGACGTTGGAACGTGTGCATCGCCAAACACAGGATAATCCGATTTTGGATTTGGCCCACGCATTGGCGGATCCCCAGTTGGAATTCCATGAATTTGAACAGATTATTCAGGATGTTGCACAGCGGGATGATCGCGTGCAATGGGGCCAACGTGTTGAAGTTGATTTGATGGCACGCTCGCCTGTTCTGGTTTGGCGTAATGCAACGCGCATTCGCCTGATCCAAGCGTTTCGAACGGTGTATGACGCCCCCGATGATAGCCTGTTGCTAGGCGAACCATTGATCTGTGACGGCATTGAATTGCCCATGAAGCATCGTAAAAAGCGGATTGATCTTGAAGCGCGCGGTTTGATCAAGGGGGCTCAAGTGATCTATCTTGGTCCGGGGCGCAAACCTGGGTTTTCACGCCTGCATGTTGTCGGGGCCGAGGATCCGCAATTATCCGCCGCCTCCATCGTGAAAATCGAAAAACCAGATGAGGAAGAACCCTTTATCCCCTTCGCCGCGCGGATGGGGGCCACGTTTTTACATGGGGCAGCTGTCACCATTCATAAGGCGCAAGGGTCACAATGGGACACGATTCAGGTTTTTGCGCCCGATATTTACACGGCCGCCCGCATGGGTCGGACCGAGGCGGGCACTCCGCTTTGGAAACGCTTGGCTTATGTTGCGATCACCCGCGCACAGGAACGCCTGATTTGGGTTGTGCGCAATAGGTTGTCAAAACCAACCTATCCATTGACAATTGATGACCTGCGAAAGGTACAGGCATCCGAACTTTCCCTTGCGATGCAGGACGCAGAAAGCGATTAACGCGGCGTTTTCGCAATTGTCAGCTTGCCTTTCTGCTCTAAACATTTTCATATCACAAAAACAATAACACCATGGGAGATTGCGATGCTGGGCCAAATGATGCATCGACCGCTATCAATTATCGAAATCCTGCGTTTTGCGGCGGAAATTCATAAAACTGCTGAAATCGTTTCTGTACGTACTGAAGGGGATGTGCACCGCTATACCTATCCCGATGCTTATGCGCGTGTGGGGCAGTTGGCCAATGCATTGCAGGACATGGGGATCGAACAGGGGGATCGCGTCGCTACCTTGGCATGGAACGGCTATCGCCACTTTGAACTCTATTATGCGGTCAGTGGTATGGGGGCCGTGTGTCACACAATCAATCCACGCCTGAGCGCGGAACAGATGGTCTACATCATTCAACACGCCGAAGATCGCGTTATTTTTGTCGACACAACATTTGTTCCTGTGATTGCCGCCATTCGGGATCAACTGCCAAGTGATTTGAAAATCATCGTGATGACAGATGAAGATCACATGCCGGAAAGCGATCTGCCGCTGGGCTGTTACGAAGATTTGCTTGCACCACAAGCGGCTAATTTCGATTGGCCCGAATTGCCAGAGGATACAGCAGCAGCCCTATGTTATACATCTGGCACGACTGGAAACCCAAAAGGGGCGCTTTATTCCCATCGCTCAACCGTATTGCATGCCTATTCCGTGGTCGTGGGCGTGGGCGCGATGTTGTCCGAAGGCGCGCGCGTTTTGCCCGTAGTGCCGCTTTTCCATGTGAATGCATGGGGGCTTCCCTATACCGCGCCGATGGTTGGTGCGTCCCTCATTTTCCCAGGTGGTGCATTGGATGGAGCATCCCTGTTCAAACTCATGGATGCTGAAAAGGTATCGTCCGCATGGGGCGTTCCCACTGTTTGGCAGGGGTTGGCGGGCGAAATTGCCAATCAGGGGCGCAATCCCGATGGATTTAACAGCGTTGTCGTGGGCGGATCGGCCGCGCCGCGCTCGATGATCGAAGGATTTGAAAAATCTGGCGTTTCCGTTTGTCACGCTTGGGGCATGACCGAGATGAGCCCGATTGGGACCCAAGGGAACCTGCCAGTCTCTGTTGCAGCCAGCGCCACATTAGAAGAGCGTTTGGATCTGCAACAACTGCAGGGCCGTCGTGTGCATGGGGTTGAATTGAAAATCGTGGACGAAGATGGCGTTCCCCAACCCCATGATGGTGAAGCTGTCGGTGAACTTTATGTGCGCGGCAACAACGTGATCAGTGGGTATTTTAATAATGAAGAGGCCACCGCAGATGCCATGGATGCCGATGGTTGGTTCGGAACGGGCGATATAGCGTCGATCAGTACGGATGGATATTTGATGATCCAAGACCGCGCCAAAGATTTGATTAAATCAGGCGGCGAATGGATCAGTTCAATTGATTTGGAAAACGTGGTTATGGGCCATCCCGATGTGGCCAGTTGCGCTGTGATCGCCGTGCCCCATCCAAAATGGGATGAACGCCCGATCTTGGTTGTGGTCCCCAACGGTGAGGCCCGCGTCAGTAAGTCAGAGATTGACGAGATGTTGTTGAAACACGTGGCAAAATGGCAGTTGCCAGACGCCATCGAATTTGTGGATGCATTGCCACTGACAGCGACGGGCAAGGTTTCGAAACTGACCCTTCGCCGTCAATTCGCCGATTATCAGTTGCCAGAGTAAGAGGTATAAAATGGATCTTGGAATTAGCGAACGCGTTGCACCACTGATTAAGGCCGTGCGCGATATGGTGGAAAACGAAATCGCACCGCTGGATGCTGAATATCACGCGCTAGTTGGGACACACCCCACCGGGGATCGTTTCGAACATACCGATCGTCAGTTGGAAATTTTAGATGGCCTAAAATCTTTGGCGCGCGAACGGGGACTGTGGAATTTTTGGCTTACCGACAGTGAACTTGGATACGGGCTGAGCACTGTGGAATACGCCTATTTGGCCGAAGAAATGGGTAAGGTCGGCATCGCGGCCGAGGTGTTCAACTGTAATGCCCCTGACACAGGCAATATGGAAGTGCTAGAGCGCTATGGAACCCAGGAACATAAAGACCGCTGGTTGAATGACTTGCTGGATGGCAAAATCCGCTCGGCCTATGTGATGACTGAACCTAATACCGCATCCTCGGACGCGGCCCAACTGAGCTTTGAGGCGAAGAAGGACGGGGATGAGTGGGTTCTAAACGGCGAAAAATGGTGGATTTCAGGGTCGGGTGATCCCCGTTGTGCGCTTTATATCGTAATGGCCTGCAGCGATCCCGACGCGCCAAAGCATAGCCGCCACACGATGTTTGTCATGGATGCTGACACACCTGGCGTGGAAATTTTGCGCCCAATGCAGGTGTTTGGCCATGATGATGCTCCTCATGGGCATATGCATCTGCGCTTTACCAACGTGCGCCTGCCTGCCAGCGCGGTTGTTTTGGGCGAAGGACGCGGGTTTGAGGTTGCCCAAGGTCGCCTTGGACCGGGGCGCATTCACCATTGCATGCGTGCGATCGGACAGGCGGAAAAAGCATTGGAAATGATGTGCAAACGCGGGCTTGCCCGCGAGGCATTTGGTAAAAAGATCATCGAATTGGGTGCCAATTACGACATCATCGCAAATGCACGTATGGAAATTGAAATGGCACGTTTGTTGTGCCTAAAGGCGGCCTATATGATGGACACCGCAGGCGTGCGCGCAGCGCAGCCTTGGATTTCCAAGATTAAGGTTGTTGCGCCCCTGATGGCGGGCAAGGTGATTGATGAGGCGATGCAACTTCACGGTGCTGTAGGAATTTCACAGGATACGGATTTGGCCCATATGTGGACCCATGTGCGCACCCTGCGGTTTGCCGACGGCCCCGACGCCGTCCACCGCCGTCAAGTCGCGCGGGCAGAGTTAAAGAAATACAGCAACGAAAAGCGTTAGGTGTAAGGCCGTTCACCGCCAAGCGCCAGATTGGCGAAGCGCCGACCTCCCCTATGGAAAGCGCTTTCTGTGCCGCTTGGGACAGGCTTATTTCCCGTCATTTGTGTCCAACCAAATCGTTACGGGGCCATCGTTGATCAAACTCACCTTCATATTCGCGCCGAATTTACCTGTTTCAACAGGTACGCCCGCCTGCGCTAATCCGTCTGCGAAATATTCATAAACCGCGCGACCCTTATCGGGGGATGCTGCATTGGAAAATCCGGGGCGATTGCCGCGTTTGGTGTCGGCGGCCAATGTAAACTGACTAACAACCAATGCGGAACCGCCGATGTCCATGATGGATTTGTTCATCTTGCCCGCGTCATCCTTGAATATGCGCAGCTTGATGATTTTGTTGATCAATTGATCGGCCTCGGCCTCTGTGTCACCCGCCATGGCGCAGATCAGGATCAGCAGGCCCGCACCTGTCGACCCGACTTTTTGACCCTCAACCTTTACCTCTGCCTCAGTCACACGTTGTAATAGGGCGCGCATATCATCCTCCTTGATTGGTGGCATATAGGTAGCCAACCGCAACCGCAACGCAAAGCCCCAAAACAATGGCCATGGCAATTTTCCATGTGGAATAGTGGCGTTCCCCCTCAACCCGACGCGTGCGCGCGTACACCACAAAACGATATGTTTTACCGCGGTATTTGTAGGCGGCAAGCCAAACGGAAAATAGGATGTGTTTGAATGTGATCTCTAGGTCTGAGGTGTTGATTTTATGCATCCGCTGGCGATTTCCGCCGACATTAAAAACGTTCGTTTTGCGCAGTTACTACGCTCCGTAGGCGTGCGCCTCAGTAATTCTATCATCCAAAGCAACGTAGTATCCTTCGGCACGGAAACCCACGATATATTTGGGGAATAGGGCACCAATTTCGATACGTTACATGTCCTGTTGCTAACTTTGTGGTTTGTTTAATAACTCTGAAATTTCATACAAGAATGGCTGCGCCTGATCCAAGGTCATCCCAGGAAGTAGGCGTGGGTTATATAAAATCTGCAACATGACCGCATCCATGCTGGTCAGCGTTGCAAATTCATCATCATCATTAAATATACTAGGGCGGGCGTAAGGGCTATCATTGGCGAGCCCGAGGCCTTGTGCAAGTTCCTCTTCTATGCATGCACGCTGCATTAGTGGGGGGTGTTCTGCGCGAATCATGGCGATCGCATGCGTGTATCCGCGCCTTTCGTCTTCATTGGAAAACGCCATCACCATGCAATGGACATCCTCTGGCATCATGGCGACGATCTGTTTTGCCAAGGCGCCGATTTGCGGGCCGCGGGATGCTAAAAAGGCATCCATTTGTTCATTGTCATCCTGCCCCATGAACAGAACATCAAAATTGGGTTTTCTTGCTGACACCAGCATCGGATGACCTGTTATCCGAGATAGTTTGTTAACATATTTTGCTACCGTTACGTGTGTCAATTTCGCACGATTTCGATTAACAGATTTTCCAAAAACAGGATTGAAACGGACTGGTGTCGTCCATTTTTGCAGGTGTGAGGCCTTAGAAATACGGGTAAACCCAATGGTGGCGTCATATTCATCGTAAAATGCGATATCCTGAAAATGGCGCAGAATATCGTGCATATCGAAGGGCGTATCTGGCCCACCACCATCGGTTCGCATCAGGCCGCGCGATAATTGTGATTGCTCAAATCGTGACAGGCGTTCCATCAACTCGGATTGGGCGACAGAAATTGGAACCTCTGCCGCGATATCGCTCCGATCAAATTGCCTTACGCCCATTCCACATCCTGACAGGGCAAGTGCGCCCAGAAGTGGAAGAAACAGGTTAGGCCAAATGTTGTTCATCTCGCATCATCACCTGCTTTTTTATCGTTATCAAGGCTTGCCATGTTGCGTAGTTTGGCTGCGGCCAATTCAGTGCCTCTGTATTTGCCTGAATCGGCGATCACGAGGCTTTCTTCTACCTTGCCTATCTGGTCAGCGTTTGCTTGCCTCGGCGTCAAAAACACGGCGTTTTAAAAGGTTTTCGGGGGAAAGTTTAGCGTCCCGTTCGCCGTACTGTTCGCCGCACCTGGGGTTTTTCATTCCGCGTCTTAGGGCCTTTGCGCATGGGGCGTTTTGGTTTTGGGGCTTCTTCAAAACTTTCGGCGTCTAATCCCAATTGATCGCGCAGGACCTTGCGCCGCACTTCTTCGACTTCACCGCTTTTCAAATTGCCCAATTGAAACGGACCATAGGAAACCCGCAACAGGCGGTTCACGCTTAGGCCCACGGCCTCCATCGCGCGGCGAATTTCGCGGTTTTTGCCCTCGCGCAAACCTACGGTCAGCCAAGCATTTGCGCCTTGTTGGCGATCAAGGCTGATCTGCATAGGTTGAAATTTTTCACCCTCAATCACGATCCCCTTGCGCAGGGGCTCAAATGTTTTTTCTTCTGGGCGTCCGTTGACGCGCACGCGGTATTTGCGCAGCCACCCTGTCGAGGGCAGTTCCAATTTACGCTTTAGCCCTCCGTCATTGGTCAACAGCAATAAACCCTCAGAATTCAGGTCCAAACGCCCTACACTCATCACGCGAGGCAATTCGGGGGACAGTTCATCAAAGATCGTCGTGCGCCCCTGTTCGTCGCGGGTCGTCGTCACAAGCCCAAGAGGTTTGTGATACAACCAGAGCCGCGCAGGTTCAGGTGGGCGCAATTCTTTGCCATCAACAACAATGCGATCACTGGGTAGCACATTCAAAGCGGGCGAGGAAATGGGCGTGCCATTCACACTGACACGACCAGCCTCGATAATTTTTTCGGCGTCTCGACGGCTTGCAATACCAGCGCGCGCGATGACCTTGGCGATGCGTTCGCCTTTTTTGGGTGTTTCACTCATGCCTTGCGCTTTAGGGCAAAATCAGCGATTGCGAAAGGGGTTAGCAAAGGAATGGTCATGACATTTCGCACATTTATGGATGTTGCCCTGACAGAAGCACGCGCCGCCGCCACGCGCGGCGAGGTGCCTGTTGGGGCCGTCATCGTGAATGCAGATGGCGTGATTTTGGCCCAAGCGGGCAATCGCACACGCGAATTAAACGATCCCTCTGCCCACGCAGAAATGTTGGTAATCCGCGAGGCTTGCGCAAAATTGGGGGTCGAACGGTTGGAAAACGCGGACCTCTACGTCACCCTTGAACCCTGCGCGATGTGTGCAGCCGTCATTTCGGCCGCGCGCGTACGCCGTTTGTATTACGCCGCCTCTGATCCAAAATCAGGCGGGGTCGAGCAGGGCGCGCGCGTATTCACGCATACCCAAACCCATCACAAACCTGAGGTTTACGATGGCATCTGCGCGGCAGAGGCAGAAGCCATGTTAAAGGAATTTTTTGACACACTAAGATGAGGGCATTTCCATAATTTGGGCCAGTTCAATATCACCCATGGCCAAAAATGGGTTGGTTTTGGCGATGGCCTCTGCCGCCTCGATACTATCGGCCTGAATAATGCCATAGCCCATCATGGACCCGGGCTTGCCCCCGTCGGCCACACCACTTTCTGTGATTAGTCGTTTGTTCATCAGTGGGTTTTCGGGCTCAACCAAGGCATCTTGGTGTTTCATCATCCACTCTTGATACCGCGCCATATGTTCAGCGCCCTCTTCCGGGGAAGAGGGTGGGTTTGGGCCCATGTAGTAGGACATAATAAATTTTGGCATAATCGCTCCCTTCGTTTTGATCTTACCCTAGCAGGCAATGGTAACTGTACAAGGGTTCGTCGTGTTGGTGCAGACCTGCCTGCAGCGGATATTTGCCATGCCGACTTGTCCTGAACCTAAACGGTCCCCATCTTTGCCCAACCAATCAAGGTAAAGGGAATGCAAAATAATGAATGAATCAGAAAGTCACGTTTTTACAGAAATCGAAATTGATGCGACGGCGGAGCAGGTTTAGGCCGTGTTGACAGATTTTGAAAAACTGCCCAAGTGGAGTTCATAGTTTCAACGGGTCAACAAACCCATGGCTTTGGGTGAGGTGTCGACCGCCTATTTCAAAAACCCAATCACGGGCGGGATGATGGAATTTACGCATGAGGTCATCGATTACGAAGAGGGACGTGCCTTTGGTTGGTCTGGGGATGCGATGTTGGGGCGTCAGGACCACCACATTTTTCGGATAGAAGAGCTGCCCGATGGGCGTGCATTGTTCAAACAAGAAGACGGTTTGAATGGAAAGAAAAGCAATTTTCTGATCCGCATAGTCGAGGCGCAAATTGGCAAGGCCTATGACAAATTCAATCGTGAACTCAAGGCCAATGTAGAAAGCTTTTATTCGCGGTCATGATGATAGGGCCCATGAAACAAAACTGGGAGCCGATATGGCCCCCAGATGATTTACGATAATGCATCGTCACAGCGTCCGCAGACCCCTGCGTGGCTGTGCGTGCCCACATCGGGCAGAATTTTCCAGCAGCGTCCGCATTTTTCACCCTCTGCCTTGACGAAGGATACGGCGATACCCTCAACCTCTGCCATAGTGAATGCGTCACTTGGCGCGGCATCTGTCGATAGGGTCAGATCAGATGTGATGCAGATATCCGCAAATGGCATCTGTTCCAAAACGTCCTTAACAGCTTGATCTGCAAGGTAAAGAACGGGCGCGGCCTCAAGGCTGGCACCGATCACCTTTTCCGTGCGTTGCACTTCCAATGCGGCGGTGACAACGCGGCGGACGCGTCGGATCATCGCCCATTTTTCCGCCAGCTCTGGGTTCAACCATGCAGCTGGAGTTTCTGGAATGTCGATCAGGTGGACCGAGCTATCCTCGCCCCCGAAACGCTCCAGCCACACTTCTTCCATGGTAAAAGCCAAGACAGGCGCAAGCCATGTTGTCAGACGGTGGAATAGGATGTCCAAAACGGTGCGCGCCGCGCGGCGTTCAATCGTGTCACCATCGCAGTACAACACATCCTTGCGTACATCAAAGTAGAAGGCTGACAGATCAACTGTCGCAAAGGTGAAGATCGCCTGGAACACACCCTGGAAATCATAGGCGGTGTACCCATCACGCACGCGGGCATCCAATTCCGCCAGACGGTGCAGCACCCATTGTTCCAATTCTGGCATATCGGCGGGATCAATGCGATCCGCCTCGCTGAAATCATGTAGCGACCCCAGCATGAAACGCATGGTGTTGCGCAAACGGCGATAGCTGTCTGCCACACCCTTTAGGATCTCTGGGCCGATGCGTTGATCCGCGGAATAGTCCGATTGTGCCACCCATAGGCGCAAGATGTCCGCGCCATATTGTTTGACGACCTGTTCGGGAACAATGGTGTTCCCCAAGGATTTGGACATTTTCATGCCCTTTTCATCCAGCGTAAATCCGTGTGTCAAAACCCCGCGATAGGGCGCGCGTCCCTTGGTGCCGCAGGACTGCAACATGGACGAATGGAACCAGCCACGGTGTTGGTCGGTGCCTTCCAAATAGAGGTCGGCCAATCCATCCTCTGAACCATCTTCACGATCGCGCAGAACAAAGGCGTGCGTTGATCCGCTGTCGAACCAAACGTCCAAGATATCAAAGACTTGGTCATAAGCCTCAGGATCAACGATACCTGTTAGGAAGCGTTCTTTGGCGCCCTCTTGGTACCAAACGTCTGCGCCATCGGCTTCAAAGGCCTCGGCGATACGGGCGTTCACATCTTCGTTGCGCAACAGATAATCTGCATCGGTTGGCAGTGCGCCTTTTTTCGTGAAACAGGTGAGGGGTACACCCCAGGCCCGTTGACGCGATAAGACCCAATCAGGCCGCGCTTCGATCATAGAATAGAGGCGGTTGCGGCCTGTTTTTGGCGTCCATTCCACAAGTTGGTCGATTGAGGCCAGTGCACGTTCACGGATCGTTTTGCCATAATCGTCTTGATCATCACCAACAACACGGTCAATCGCGGCAAACCATTGCGGTGTGTTGCGATAGATCACGGGCGCCTTTGAACGCCATGAATGCGGATAGCTGTGTTTGATTTTGCCACGGGCTAACAAACCGCCAACTTCAATCAGTTTTTCGATCACTGTTTTGTTTGCATCCCCTTCGCCGCCCTTGCGGTTCAGGATATATTTGCCGCCAAAAAATGGCAGATCAGCACGGAAAGATCCATCATCCATCACGTTATATGTGATGACCTGTTCCAGCATACCCAAATCACGGTAGAGTTCATATTCCTCCATACCGTGGGATGGGGCGCAGTGCACGAACCCTGTGCCTTCAGTGTCGGTTACGAAATCAGCCGCGCGGAAATCGCGAATGTCGTCCCATTCACCTTCTGATCCATCCGCGCCATTTAGCGGATGGGTCAGTTTGATTTTCGCCAGATCATCGTTTGTGACGTCACACAAACGGCGATACATGGTATCATCCAACCGCGCCTTGCCCATCACATCTGCGGCCAAGTTATCGGCCAAGATATAGCGATCGCCGATTGAGGCCCAACATTCTCCTGGGCGGCCTGTCACCTCATACAGACCATAGGAAATGTCGCTGCCGTAAACGACCGCTTTGTTTGACGGAATGGTCCAAGGCGTGGTCGTCCAGATCACAACATGTGCACTGTCCAATGTGGCGTCACCCGTTTCAACGACACGGAATTTGACCCAGATCGTGTGGCTTTCTTTGTCGTTATATTCCACCTCGGCCTCGGCCAGGGCGGTTTTTTCAATGGGCGACCACATCACAGGTTTTGATCCCTGATACAGCGTGCCATTCATCAGGAATTTCATGAATTCTTCTGCAATCACGCGTTCGGCATGGAAATTCATCGTCAGATATGGGTTTTCCCATTTGCCTGTAACCCCAAGGCGTTGGAATTCGGAACGCTGGATATCAACCCAGCCTTCGGCGAATTTCCGACATTCTTGACGGAAATCGATGACGTTCACTTCGTCTTTGTTTTTGCCTTTTTTGCGGTATTGCTCTTCGATCTTCCATTCGATGGGCAGACCGTGGCAATCCCATCCTGGGATGTAACGGGCATCTTTTCCCATCATTTGTTGGCTGCGCACAACCATATCCTTTAGGATTTTGTTCAGCGCATGTCCGATGTGCAGGTGCCCATTCGCATAAGGAGGGCCGTCATGCAGGGTAAATGGCGCACGCCCCTCTTTTTCACGCAGGCGGTCATAGACGCCCAAACGTTCCCAACGGGCAAGCCATTCGGGTTCACGCTTTGGCAATCCTGCGCGCATTGGAAAATCGGTTTGCGGAAGATTTAGCGTATCTTTGTAATCTGGTGTTTCGGCACACATGTGGTTTTGTCCCCAAATCTGGTGTGATATGTATGATAAGGTTAAACGCGGCGCGATGGCTCAAACGCCTTGTCCCGGTCACTCTTATTCAGAGTGCCGGGCATATAATTCGAATAATATGTGCCACCATTTTCAACATGGCTTGGCTTATAGGCGAGGAAGCGTGGATGGTCCAGTCAGTTTCATGAACTGGTCAATAATTCGTGCGCGCGCCATTGGGGAAGGGGCGCACGCCAGCGTGTTTAGTTGGGCGTGACACGCTGTTTTTCAAGTTTCAATTCTTGCAAAATCTGTTTGGCCAAAAGGGCAGACAACTGTTTTGCGTGAACATGTTCCATTGATGTTTTATCCGCGATGCGTTCGCTGCGAAAATAGACTTTGCGAAAGACATTGACCTGACGATTTAGAACTGGATCTTGCTCTAGGGCGTCGAGCAAAAATCCAAAAAAATCGTCTTGCGTATCTGCCTTTTATTCCTCATCGACTTGGGGCGCTTCGTCAGAGGTGGTGACAGGGGCTTGGGGCCAGTCTTAGACGGTCAAGTATATGTTGCGGTTTGTGATTTGCTTTAATGACATTTTTCTTACCTTCGATCTCTATTGACACCAATGTAAGAATGAATAGACGTCATGTGCATTCTCCCAAAGGGTAAGTGGTATTAGTTTTTTTATTGGTTTTATAATTATATAGCCAATGTCATTTGGGGGAATTTTACAAACGCTGATGCACGTTTATTTTCCGCTAAGTGATTGTAATATATAGGGTCTAGCGGATTGAACGCCTTCCGCATGCGCCTGTTTGATGGCGTCGCGGATGTCATTTAAATTGGTTCGTAACAACATGTGTTTTACAGGACCAATGGAAGCCGGGCGCATGCTTAAATTTTTAATACCAATTGCGGCAAATGCTGCGGCCTCGATTGGGCGTCCTGCATCTTCGCCACAAAATGACAATCTGGTTGCTGTTTCCGCGCATCGTTCGGATATTTGTTGCAGGAAGCTGAGGAAGCTAAGGTTCAAGGTATCATAGCGTCTGCGCACCAATTCGTTTTCACGGTCAGCGGCGAAAAAGAATTGTTTTAGATCATTTCCACCGATCGATAAAAAATCGACCGTTTCGTAAAACCGCTTTGGCGCAAACGCCAATGACGGTGTTTCCAGCATTGCGCCGATTTCCATGCTTTCAGGGATGGGGTGTCCCAACCTGACTTCGCGTTCAATGGCCTTGTCCATTTCCGCTCGCGCCTGGTCGAATTCGTTCATTTGCGCGACAAAGGGGAACATCACCGATAATGGCCGACCTTCTGCCGCGCGCAATAACGCTTGTAGCTGCATGCGCAGAACACTGGGTCGGTCCAATCCAACGCGGATCGCACGCCACCCAAGGGCGGGATTGGGCTCTTCTACGTGGGGAAGGTAGGACAGAACCTTATCCGAACCAATGTCCAACGTGCGAAACACTACGCGTTTTCCATCGGCTGCATCCATCACACGTTTATAAAGAGAGCTGAGCTCGCCACGTTGTGGCATTTTTGAACGTACAAGGAACTGTAGTTCCGTGCGAAATAACCCCACGCCTTCGGCACCTGAATGATTTAGGCTGGGCAGGTCCGCCATTAAGCCTGCGTTCATAACCAGCGAAAGCTGTGTGCCATCCTTTGTTACTGTCGCATCATCACGGATCGCGCTGTAGCGTTCTTGGGCTTCGGCCTCCATCGCGATTTTATCACGAAAGGCATTGGCAACCATTTCATCGGGGCGCAGGTGAACGATCCCCTGATCGCCATCCACCAAAATACGATCCCCATTCAACGCCTCGGTCGTGATGTTTTTGGCGCGGATAACCAACGGTATTGCCAAGGCCCGGGCCACGATGGTTGCGTGGCTGCCCACGGATCCTTCTTCCAGAACGATGCCTTTTAGGCTGCGCCCATAATCCAACAATTCAGCGGGGCCGATATTGGATGCAATCAGGATCGGATCAGCGGGCATATCGGCACCCGTTTCTTTGCCCTGACCTGTCAAAATACGCAGCAGGCGATTTGAAAGGTCGTCCAAATCATGTAAACGGTCCCGCATATAAGCATCGGTTGCCTGTTCCAAACGGGCGCGTGCGGTTGATTGTTCTTTTTCCACGGCGGCTTCGGCCGACAGTCCACTGTCGATGTCGGTTTCCATGCGCCGCATCCATCCGCGTGAATTGGCGAACATTTTGTAGGCTTCTAACACCTCTAACTGTTCTTTGTCACCCGATTGGACCGTGTCAAACATCGTATCAATATGCGCTTGCAGCGCTTCAACACAGTCGCGCAGGCGTTGCTTTTCGGCCTCTGGGTCCTCGGTCACGAGGTTTGTGACAACGACGCGTGGTTCATGCAGCCATACGTTGCCTTGGGCAGCACCTTCTTGGGCGGTTGCGCCACGGAACATAACCGCCTGTTGGTGCAGCGCCTTAAGCCCCGTTTCTTCGCCCACAAAGGCACCCAATTCTGTCATTTCCGCAATGACCATGGCGACAACTTCTAGGGCATAGATTTCATCGGATGTGAATTCACGCGACAGTTTTGATTGCACAACCAAAACCCCAAGCTTTTCACCCAAGCGTTGGATCGGAATACCAAGGAAAGATGAATAAATCTCTTCCCCTGTTTCGGGCATATACCGAAACCCTTTGGCAGAGGGGGCATCGGCAGTATTAACGATTTTGTTTGACTTGGCGACGCGACCCACCAACCCTTCGCCTAGTTTCATCCGGGTTTGGTGCACCGCATCGCGGTTCAAACCTTCGGTGGCACAGAGTTCCAAAGTATCGGTATCACGAAACAGGTAGATCGAGCACACCTCGGTCCCCATTGAATCCGCGATCAGGTGGGTGATGGTGTCAAGCCGCTCTTGTCCCTTGGCCTCAGAGGCCATGGTGTCGCGCAGCCGTCCCAAGAGGGCGCGGCTGTTGCTGCCAGAGCGTTGTGACATTCTGTCTGTGCCTTATGCCTTTTCTAGTTCAAAGGCATCATGCAGGGATTGAACGGCAAGTTCCATGTATTTTCGATCGACAAGCACAGAAATTTTGATTTCTGAGGTTGCGATGACCTTAATATTAATACCCTCGTCGGATAAGGTTTGGAACATTTTGGCCGCAACACCCGATTGTGAACGCATGCCAATCCCAACTGCCGAGATTTTCGCCACATTGGTATCCGCGATCAAATCAGCAAAATTCAATTCGCCTGCGTCTTTGGCGTCATTCAATGCCTTTTCAGCGCGCATCACCTGATCCGTCGGACAAGAGAATGTCATATCCGTGCGACCCTCTTCCGCGATGTTTTGGATGATCATGTCTACGTTCACGCCTGCATCTGACAGCGGTCCAAAGATTGCCGCGGCAATGCCAGGACGGTCCGCAACAGATTGCAACGTCATTTTTGCCTCATCGCGGGAATAGGCGATGCCAGAGACCACATTGGATTCCATGATTTCCTCCTCATCGCAGACAAGTGTGCCTGCTGTGTCTGAGGGTTCTTCAAAACTGGAAAGAACCCGCAATTTCACTTTGTAACGCATGGCCAATTCGACCGAACGTGTTTGCAATACTTTGGCCCCAAGTGAAGCCAGTTCCAACATTTCTTCAAAGCTGATTTTGTCCAGCTTGCGTGCCTGTTCGGCGATGCGTGGGTCGGTCGTGTAAACGCCGTCCACGTCTGTATAAATGTCACAGCGTTCCGCATCAAAGGCCGCGGCAAAAGCAACGGCAGTTGTATCTGATCCACCGCGTCCCAATGTTGTGATGCGGCCTTCGGGCGAAATTCCTTGGAAACCTGCCACAACCGCAACCTTCATTCCTTCGCCAAATTTGGCCATGATGTTATCGCTTGGAATTTCTTCGATCCGTGCGGATGAATGGGCGGACGTGGTTTTTACGGGCACCTGCCATCCTTGCCAACTGCGGGCGGGTACATCCATTTCCTGCAGCGTCAACGCCATCAAACCCGCCGTGACATTTTCACCAGAGGACACCACAGCATCATATTCACGGGCATCATAAAGGGGAGATGTTTCATTGACCCAGCCCACCAATTCATTTGTTTTCCCAGACATCGCCGAAACGATGACAATAACGTCATATCCTTTAGCAACCTCAAGAGCGACGCGTTTTGCTGCGCGTTTGATGCGATCTAGGGTGGCAACCGATGTACCACCGAATTTCATAACAAGTACGGGCATGACTTTCCCTTTGACCAAAGTTGTGGGGGGTTTATGCGCAAGCTCACGGCAATACAAGGGCAACTGGCTTGAATTTGGTGTGTTGCGCGCAATTCACGCAGGATCACGTCAGTTCGATTTGCGCGTCGGCATAAAGGGTAGGGGGGTGACAGGTATCCCATCTTCGATCAGGGATTTGGCCTCTTCTGGTTTTGCCTCGCCATAAATGGCGCGTTCGGGGGCATCCCCCAAATGCATCGAACGTGCCTCTGTAGCGAAATTCGTTCCGACGTATTCTGAATTTTGTTCCACCTGTGCCCGCATTTCCGCCATGGCCTGTTCTGCTGCGGATTTTTCGGTGGGCAATGTTGGGGCGGCCGGCGCCTCTTTCCCCTTGGTGGTGCGCACACGCGGCGCCATGATCGCTTTGCTGACCTTGGTTGAACCGCAAACTGCACAAGACACCATGCCATTGTCGGCCAATTTATCATAGGCATCCGCCGAGGCGAACCAGCTATCAAAACCGTGATCGTTTTCGCACTTTAAGGAATACTGGATCATTTAACGCTCATCACAAAGTAGTTCCTGAGACTTATAGAATTTTTAGATGAAATCAAGAGAGCCATGCGGCAAGCAGCGATGTGGCAATGAAAAAGGGCGACCCACGGGCCGCCCTAAATTCTGATGACCTGTATCGCCTTAGAAGTTCAGCGATAGATCCTTGTGATGCGATGTACAGGTCGCAAGGAACAGCGCCTGTTCACGTGTCAGACCCTCTTGCGAACGGGCACCAATGTTACCCTTGATCGCATTCAGATAGGCTTCGACACCAGGGCGCACCTGCGTTTCAGCAGCAGCACGCCAGACCAGTTGATCTGCATAGGCTGCAAGCGCTTTTTCATATTCTTTCAAGGCAGTCTCGCGGTCTTTCTTGCGCTTGCTCATGGCTTTTTTCGCTTTGCCAAGTGCCTTTTTGACATCATCCGCACCTTCTAGATCGCGGAATGAACGTTCTAATGCTTTTGCGGCATCTTCGGCAACTTCGAAATCAGCGGTTTCCAAAACAGGACGCAATGCGTTCAGATCACTTTCCAGCGCGATGAATGCAGGGGTTGCATCCAATGCGGCCAAAACGATGGCTGCATCTTCCCATGCTGTATCACCCGAACGGCGATAGGAATTGCGCGCCTTGGATTCTGCATCGGTCAGCTTTTTGAACGTGTCATGTGCGGCATCCCAGCCGTCTGGAATTTGTGATTCCAATGCTGCGATTTCGTCAGACATGTGTGCGACTTCTGCTTCGATTTCGGCACGTTCTGGATTGTCCGTATTCATCCGTCTGGCTTGTTTTGCCAGCTTGTCACGATGCTCTGCAATGTTGCGGATTTGTTTTTCCAAACTGCGCACCAATGTCAGCTGTGGACGATATCCCGCTTCGGCATCCTTAACAGCGTCCGCTGCGATTTGAATGCCCGCCAATGCGGCCAGCGCCTCTTCCGCGGATTCGGTTGAACCCTCGATTGATTTGCCGATGAATTTTGGCATGTCGTCAACATTGATGGTTTTTGCCGCATTGATCGCCGCCATGGTTGCACCCTGATCCGCAGCAATCGCATCCGTTACGAATTGATCCAAGCAGAACTGCAAGCGCGGGTTACGCGGGGGCGGAGCGGCCTCTGACAAGAGGCTAGAGCGGTTGGGCAAATAGTTCACCAATGGCGGATATAGGCCCACGATGACCAATGCGATCAACTGCAATGTGATAAAGGCCACAACGCCGCGATACATCTGAATTGTTTTCACAACCGCAGGTGCCACGCCACGCAGATAGAATAGCGCAAATCCAAAGGGTGGCGTCAGGAAGGATGTTTGGATGTTCAAACCAATCATAACACCCAACCACACTGCAGTGATGTTTGCAGAGGGATCTGCCAACAAGATGGGGGCCACAATCGGCACAACCACAACCGCGATTTCAATGAAGTCGAGGAAGAAGCCAAGGATAAAGATCACCAACATAACGATGACGAACTGCATCCAGAACCCACCAGGCAGCGACACAAGGAATTCACGTACCAACTCTTCACCACCAAAGGCGCGGAAGGCCGCGGTTAACATGGCCGCACCCAACAGGATCACGAAAACCAATGCCGTTGTTTTGGCGGTTTCCATCATCACGCCGTTTAGCGTGTCCTCGATTTTCAGCGCGCGATAGCCTGACCAAACAACACCGATCACGATCAGGGCGGTCCCCAATGCACCGATCCAGATACCTTGGAAATCTTCGGCCGTTGTGGCGGCTTTGACGTTCATTTCATAGTTGGACAGTGCAAAGGCCACGACAACCACACCTGCAATTGCCGAAAGCGCTGGGCCAAAGACAAACTTATGGTTCCCCTCAAGTCGATAGCCCGCCATTATCAACGCACCTGCGGCACCAATTGCGCCCGCTTGGTTCACTGTTGCGATACCCGAAATGATGGATCCCAAAACCAAGAAGATCAGCGCAAGGG
Source organism: Rhodobacteraceae bacterium HIMB11 (assembly GCA_000472185.1). Classification (GTDB taxonomy): domain Bacteria; phylum Pseudomonadota; class Alphaproteobacteria; order Rhodobacterales; family Rhodobacteraceae; genus HIMB11. Next base: position 312,587 of record AVDB01000002.1, read on the forward strand.
GTGGTACAAGCGTCAACAAAACCTTGCCAAAGAATTTGCGATCATACGTCCCCTCATAGGGAACCGCAGGGGCCGCTGAAGGTTTCAATAGTGCAAAGCCAAGGATGTAGATCATATAAATTCCGACCAGCAATAGGCCAGGAACAAAGGCACCAAGGAACATTTCACCTGCAGATGTTGATCCAACATCAAAGACAGATGGCATCTGAAGTTCGCCTGTGGACTCCTTGTACAACGCTTTACGTGCGGTTGAGGCTTGGTCCGTGGCAGAGGCCAACTGGTCCGCTAGAATGATCAAAACGATTGAGGGCGGAATGATTTGCCCCAATGTGCCTGAGGCCGCAATTGTCCCTGTCGCAAGGGACGGGGAATATTTGTTGCGCAGCATCGCAGGCAGTGAAATCATGCCCATTGCAACCACAGTTGCACCAACGATGCCCGTTGTGGCGGCCAACAAGGCGCCCACGAAAACAACCGAAATGCCCAAACCACCAGGAACAGGTCCGAACAATTGCGCCATGGTCACCAACAGGTCTTCTGCAATTTTTGATCGCTGAAGCATGATGCCCATAAAAATGAACAACGGAATGGCGATTAGGGTGTCGCGTTCGACCTCCCAATAAACGCCCCTGAGGTTCAAGACCCCAGCTGAAAGCCATTCATATGGGCCACCAGAATGGAAATAAGCAGATGAATCACCTGCTGCAAAGAAGCCAGCAATTGCGGCAAGTACGATCGTCAGGATCGCAGCACCCGGAAGCGCGAATGCCACGGGATAGCCCGAGCCTAGCGCCGTTGCCATGATCAGAATTAGGACGAGTAGAAAGAATAATTCCATCATAGACCTCAGTGAGAAACAGGTGAAATTTCGCGGCGGCCGGGTTCATCACGACGATCGGCGACTGCATCGAAATAATAGCTGACGAATTGGATCAGCATGGTGATTGCGAACAAACCAATAAACACGGCCATTTGATATTTGATGTACATGCCTGCAAACCCTGCTTGGCTGACCTCAAACGTGCGGATAGGGGCGTTAATCATCGATGTTTTGCCCGCCATGCCCACGATTAGAATGACCCATGCTGTTGTTAGGCCACACAAAACGGTTCCGATTGCGTTTACGGATCCTTTTTTGCGGTTGTTCAGGCCTGCATATATCAGGTCAACACGTACGTGACCCTCTTCATACAAAGTGTAGGCGGAGGCAAATAGGAAGAGTGCCGCATACCAATAGCGCACCAAATCGCCCATAAATGCCTGTTCGTATGAAAAGATAAAGCGCGACAAAACGATCAACAGTTCGGCTGCAACAATCAACAGGGCAAGCCATGTAAACCCAAGAGTGCGCGTAAACATCGCAACAACAATCCCAAGGGCGATCATTGGCATGTGCACATAGGGGGCAACAAATGCACTGCGTCCAAATGCACGGGCCTGTTCTTCGCCAAGCCACGCGACAAAGATATTTTCGACTCGCATGAACGCCACAATGGCATCTGCCAATCCAACAAAGAAAACCGACCAGAACATCGCCCGCACAACAAAGGTATTAAACCGATGAAGTTTGGCCGCGTCATAACGCAAGGCATTATCTGGGTTCGTCAAAACATAATAGGCCGCGATGATAAACGCGATCAAATAGATCGCTGGCGTGACCATGCCATTCAGGCTGAAACCATCAGATAAAAACCCCATGGCTGTTGGCATTTCATAAGCTACAATCAAAACGTTGTTGATCAAAAATGCACCCAGTGCCGCAATCATGAACCAACCAAACAGGCGCGCGATGGGCGCGGGTTGACCATATTTTGAGACTTCTGGCGTATGCGTAGACTGCGCCATTTCAAGCTTTCCTTGTTTAGGACAAAAAGTGATAACCGTTTGCGAGTTATGAAAAAGGGGCCCCCAAGGGGACCCCGATATCGTGTTTACCTATGGTCTTAACCAAGACCCAAGATACGGTTACGTTGTGTAACGAACTGGCCTTCGAATTTGCCGATAAATCCACCGATTTCGCGTAGTTTGGCCTGGAATTCGTCGTCGATTTTCGCTGCCATTGCAGAGTGATCACGTGTTTCTTCAAACACTTCTTCTGCACCTTCTGCAAAACCATCCCATACGTCTTCGTTGAACGCACGAACTTGGATACCTTGCTCATCGATCAATTTCTGCAGGTACTCGCCATTTTTCGCCATATTTTCGTCGTGTGCTGCTGCATGTTCTTCATTAGCTGCGGCGGTGATGACTGCGCGTTCGAAGTCAGTTAGGCTGCCCCACCATGAAGCGTTTAGACCTAGGGCCAAACCACCACCTGGCTCGTGCATACCACCTGTGTAGTAGTATTTCGCCGCTTCGTAGAATTTCATGAAGTAGTCATTGTATGGACCAACCCATTCTGTCGCTTCGATCGCGCCAGAAACAAGGTTTTCATAAATCTGACCACCTGGAAGTGAAACAGATGATGCACCCATTTTCGTGATAACTTGACCACCTAGGCCCGGCATACGCATTTTTAGCCCTTTAAAGTCATCGGGGCTTTCGATTTCTTTGTTGAACCAACCGCCGGCTTGCGTACCTGTTGAACCAACTGGAAGTTTTTTCAGACCGAATTCGCCTGATAATTCGTCCCATAGCTCTTGACCGCCGCCGAACTTGATCCAAGCAGTCCATTCTTGTGTTGTCATGCCGAATGGAACAGATGTGAAATATGCGAAGCCCGCGTGCTTACCTGTCCAGTAATAGTCTGCGCCGATGTAAGCGTGAGCGTTACCTGAAGATACTTCATCGAATGAGTCAAACGCACCTACGCGCTCGCCTGCGGCGAAGTATTCTGTTGTTATCGCACCTCCAGAAATTTCATTTATACGCTGACAAAAGCGTTGTGCAGAAATACCCAGACCTGGGAAGTCACGTGGCCATGTAGACACGATTGTCATCGTGCGTGTGCCCTGTGCCACCGCTGGTGCGGCCAATGCGGCGCCGGCACCTAGTGCAGCACCTGTCAAAAACTTACGACGTTCCATGCAATTCAACTCCTCACTGTTTTGCATATTATGCCAACATCTCCCAATGCTGACTTATTGGTAAACTTATTTTACCGATTTCAGGCTTGCAAGCCCAAAGTCACGGTTTTCAATAAGTTCGTGTATATAATAGCGCGCACATTCTGCGCGACCACTAAGTCTCAACATCCAACCTTGGGTGATATCCTCGTGTCAAGAAAACAATCTGTAAAAACGTCAGAATTTTTTTCGGGAAATACCAAATGTTTGTCACCTGGCCTTAAACAGAGAATTTTTCTAACCGAATCCCACGATCACGCAGTGCCTGTCGCGTTGACTTTGCAATTTCAATGGCCTCGGGCGTATCCGCATGTAGGCAGATGGTGTCGATTTTCGTCGGGATATGTTTCCCAGATTGGGTGATGATTGCACCGGCTTCAACCATGTCGGCAATGCGCGGCCCGGCGATTGCCGCATCATGGATCACAGCACCCGGCAGGCGACGATCAACCAGCGTGGCATCATCATTATACGCGCGGTCGGCAAAAATTTCGCCAACCCATTTGCATCCCAATTTTTCTGCGGCCTCTTGGTGCGCTGTGGCTGCCAACACCATAATTGTCGCCTCCGGCGCGACCGACAGGGCGGCATCATATAGGGCATAGGCCATTTCTGCATCCTCAGACGCCATATTGGACATGGCCCCATGCAATTTGATGTGCCGTACCATTGTCCCCGCTGCGCGCGCCATACCCAGTGCTGCACCCACCTGATAGCGCACCTGGTTTTGCAGGGTGCCGATAGGAATGGATAAACGATTTCGGCCAAACCCCTCGATGTCGTGAAACCCAGGGTGGGCGCCAATGCCTACATCTTTTTCCGCGGCCATCTTCATGGTGCTTAACATGATATTTGGATCGCCTGCATGAAACCCGCACGCGATATTGGCAGATGTCACGATGTCCAGCAAAGTGTCATCATTGCCCATTTTCCATGGACCATAGCTTTCGCCCATATCTGCATTCAAATCGACAGTTGCCATTCCATCCTCCTGCTTCCTAGGTTCGCGCTAGGTAAACTGTGCGATTGAAACGCGATCAATGCAAGAGGGCTCTGCGCAAGGACGGATTAGGGTGCAAATTGATCCACCAAATTGCGAAATAATGTGTCAAAGCGTAATGCCTCTTGGAATTCGCGCACCTCAAACGAAACGGAGGCCCGCATGTTTGGGGATTGTGGAAATTTCGCGGCCCCCAGCGCCGCCGTGTAAAAGGCCCAAACCAAATTTGAGGCAAGCTGATCCGTCAAATCCAATGTTTCTTTGAACACTTCGGTCTGTTCTCCCAAAACCTGTTGCAAGGCAAGGCTGACCTTTGCATAGGTGTCATCGGGCAGACCCGTTTCCAGATCGAGCCGTTCCAAAACCAGCATCGGCAAAAAAAGGGGATCATAGGTTAGTTCACGCATATAGCGGGCGCAAAATTCATCGTAATTTCGTGCCTTCGTCAGGTTTTTGCCCAACCGATGATTCCAAGCCGTCAACATTTGCACGAAAAGCGAGGCCAAAATTTCATGGCGTGTCGTGAAATACAGATACAGGGTTCCTTTGGCAAAACCCGTTTCCTGTACCAGTCGGTTCACGGACAAGGCCTCTAATCCTTCGTCCCGAATGATGCGTTCGGCCACCTGCAAAATAAATTCGCCCTTGGCAACTTTTTCTTCGGGCGTTTGCACGCGCGAAAGTTTGGTCATGAATACTGCTCAACTCGTTATTTTTGAGGATGTTAGTATGTCTTGGCTTTTGGGTCACCAAAAACCGCGATGGGTGCACTTGCGTCGATATCAAATGCCGTTAGTGTCATCGCAATGACAGGAGGCAAGGATGCTATCAGGCGTTCGCATTGTGGAATTTGAGGCACTGGGACCCGCCCCATTTGCGGGAGCCATGTTGGCCGAATTGGGGGCAGAGGTGATTGTCATTCATCGCGCCGATGGTGTGCAATCGCCCGCGCGCACAGGGCACAGCCCATTGGATCGTGGGAAAAAATCAATCGTTCTGGATTTGAAACAAGAGTCGGCACGCGAAATTGCACATCAGCTCTGTGAACAGGCCGATGGGGTGATTGAGGGGCTGCGTCCTGGTGTGATGGAGCGTTTGGGCTTAGGCCCAGATGATCTGCGCACGACCAACGCGCGTCTGGTTTACGGACGTATGACAGGGTGGGGCCAAAGGGGGCCGCGGGCAAAACAGGCTGGACATGATTTTAACTATGCCGCGCTGACAGGGGCGCTGTGGTATGCATCTGGCGCTGGGGATCGCCCCCAAACACCGCCAACAGTTGTTGGCGATATTGGTGGCGGTGCGCTCTATCTAGTTATTGGGATGCTCACTGGGATTTTGCGTGCGCGGGACACGGGGCAGGGATGTGTTGTGGACGCCGCGATTGTGGATGGTGCGGCCCATATGATGAACCTGTTGATGTCGTTGCAATCCAACAACAGCCTGAGCGAGGCGCGGGGTCAAAGCCTGCTCGATGGCCCGCACTGGTCACGGTGTTATGTCTGTTCGGATGAGGCCTATATGTCGGTTCAATGCCTTGAGCCGAAATTTTATGCGCAATTTTTGGACATTCTGGGATTGCAGGATACAGACGCCTTTGCTGAGCAGTATAATCCAAAACGCTGGCCGGATCAGTCGCGGGCACTTGCCGCGATCTTTGCCGCAAAACCCCAGTCACATTGGACGGAATTGTTTGAGGGCTCAGATGCCTGTGTCGCTCCCGTTTATTCCCCATGGCAGGCGCAAAATGACCCACACATACAGGATCGCGGCATCTGGCAAGAGGTGGATGGCATGCTTTGCGCGGCCCCCGCACCGCGATTTGATGGTGCTCAGCCGCGCATTGGGGATATTTGCGAACGCGATGCACATCGCGCTGAAATTTTCAAGATGATTGGACGTCATAATGAGCAATGATTTTGAGGCACTAGATAAAATATTAGATGGGCGATATTCCTGTCGTGCATTTCAGGACAAAGCGGTCCCCATAGAGGATATTCACGCGATCATTCAAGCGGCACAAAAGGTGCCGTCATGGTGTAATTTCCAACCCTGGCAGGTGCATTTGGTGAGCGGTGAAGTCAGAGACGCCCTATCTGAAAAAGTGTTGGCGGCAGCCATCGCGCATGAGGGGGGCCCAGACGTGCCATTTCCAGAAAAAGCGACAGGCAAACACGCAGAGCGCAGACGCACCTGTGGATTGCAACTTTACCAAGCGGTGGGTATTGAACGCGGTGACCGCGCGGGATCGCGCGCACAGATGTTAGAGAATTACCGCTTTTTTGGCGCACCTCAAGCGGTTGTCATTACCACCCCGAAAGAGTTGGGGGCCTATGGTGTGTTGGATTGCGGGGCCTTTGTAACCGCCTTTATGATGGTAGCAGAGGCGAAGGGCATTGCAACGATTGCCCAAGCCTCAATCGCGGAGATGAGCGTCATTGTGCGCGAGACGTTGGGCATCCCAGAGGATCGTGATGTGTTATGCGCGATTTCGTTTGGCTATGCCGATGCCGCGCATCCTGCCAATCAATTCAGAACCGAACGCGCGCCACTGGATGAGGTGCTGTTCGTCCCCGAGACCTAAAGCGTGAACGGCACCATCACGTCGGGTTCGATGACCCGCGCGCTGGGCACTTCGTCGATTAGAACTTGTGCGCTTTGCTCAAGAATGGGGAAAGTGCGATAATGACAGGGGATGATTGTGGTGAAGTTAAAGAATTTGTTGGCCGCATAGGCCGCACGCCGCATGTCCATGGTGAAATGTCCTCCGCAGGCCAAAATGCCGATTTCGGGTTCATGCAGATCATTAAAGAGCGCCATGTCCGCCATGACATCGGTATCGCCAGAGACGTAAATCGTGCGCCCCTCTGCCTCTATCATAAAACCACATTCGCTGCCCATTGCCTGTAGGCCGTTTTCCGTGCGGGTGGTTGAGGAATGAACGGCGTTGACCATCGTGACAGCAACGTCGCCAAGTGTGACTGTGCCCCCCTTGTTAAAGCCGACGATAGACACCCCTTCGCTTTCCTCAAGCCAGCCCATCAAATCATATTGGCCAACCAAGGGAATGTTCAACTCTTTAGATAGGCGCACCACATCCGCCATATGATCAAAATGCGCATGTGTCAGGAGGATATGCGTGGCACCTGTCACAGCTGCCTGATGCTGATCTTCTGGAAGAACCGGATTTCCCGTGAGCCAAGGATCAATCAGAAGTGTTTGATCGGCAATTTCTATGCGAAATGAAGCGTGTCCTAAGAATGTAATTTTCATATGAGTTCCCTGTTCATTTTCAATCACGCTACCACATTGTTGACTAAGCGGTTGGAAAATTGTGTGCTGACGCACGCAGGATATGCCAAACATGCTCAAGTGCGGTGCACTTTGCGTGTGATTGGCGATGGGGGGATCAGATGGAGTGGTTCGAAGCGGTCGATGGGTATTGTGAGCGCGTCGATGCGGCGTTTTGGTCTGAACCCATCAATGCGGTGACGAATGCCGCGTTTTTGATTGCGGCACTTTGGGCCTGGCAGCGTCCTGACCTGCCCGTGATGGCGCGTGTGTTGACAGTGATTTTAGCGCTGATTGGGATCGGGTCATTTTTGTTTCACACATTTGCGCAAACTTGGGCGGGTTTGGCCGATGTTTTACCGATCTTGATGTTCATCTTGGTCTATATTTATGTGGCAACGCGAGACTATTTTGGCGCCTCACGCGGGGTATCGTGGGTGGCGGTGATCGGATTTTTCCCTTTTGCTGCAGTGATTGGATGGTTGATTTCGGATTGGGAAGACTTTGGATCAACGCGCGGATATGTGCCTGTGCCGATCCTAATCATGATTTACGCCTATCTGTTGCGGCGCAAATTGCCCGATGTTGCGCGTAGGTTGACGATTGGTTTGGGCATTTTGGTGGCCTCGATGGGGGCGCGTTGGGCGGATGAACCACTGTGCCATATGCACCCATCGGGCACCCATTTTTTGTGGCATATTTTGAACGCGGTGATGTTGGCGTGGATGATTGAGGTTTATCGTCGCCATATGCTTGCAGGGAGACGCGCCAAGCGTTAAACGAGGGCAAACGAATTATGGAGAGCCTAAATGTCGATTGATACGGCGACAGCAGCAAAGGTTGCGAAACTCGCGCGCATCAAGGTCGAGGAAGACGCGCTTCCTGCCTTGGCGCAAGAGTTTAACACAATCCTCGGATTTATTGAACAGTTGAATGAGGTGGATGTTGAGGGTGTTGATCCGATGACATCCGTCACCCCACAACGTTTGAAGCGCCGTGTTGATGAAGTGACAGACGGGAGCCAGCAGGACAAAGTCCTAAAGAACGCACGAGATGCGCGTGAAGGATTTTTTGTGGTGCCAAAGGTGGTGGAATAATGAGCGATCTACACAAACTTACGATTGCGGATGCACGTGACAAATTGCGTGCCAAGGAAATCACCTCAGTCGAACTGACGCAAAGCTGTTTGGATGCCATTGATGCGGCAGATTCGCTGTGCGCTTATGTGCATAAAACACCTGATTTGGCGATCGAGGCCGCAACAGCGGCAGATGCGCGCATTTCAGCGGGGGATGCCCCCGATATGTGCGGCATTCCACTGGGCATCAAAGATTTGTTTTGTACCCAAGGTGTCGATAGCCAAGCGGCCAGTGGCATTTTGAAAGGGTTCAAACCCGAATATGAAAGCACCGTCAGCCAAAAGTTGAAGGACGCAGGCACCGTGATGTTGGGCAAACTGAACATGGATGAATTCGCCATGGGCAGTTCCAATGAAACATCCGTTTATGGCGATGCGGTCAACCCATGGAAAGTGGATGAGCGTAACCTAACACCTGGTGGATCATCAGGCGGGTCTGCCTCGGCAGTTGCGGCGGATTTGTGTTTGGCGGCAACGGGCACCGACACGGGCGGATCGATCCGTCAACCTGCTGCATTCACGGGTATTGTGGGGATTAAACCGACCTATGGTCGCTGCTCACGCTGGGGGATTGTTGCCTTTGCCTCATCCCTTGATCAAGCGGGACCGATGACGAAATCGGTGCGCGACGCGGCGATCATGTTGGAAACCATGTGTGGCCACGATCCCAAGGACAGCACGAGCGCAGATATCGCCGTGCCGAATTTTGAAGCCATGCTAACGGGCGATATTCGCCGTAAAAAGATTGGTATTCCAAAAGAATACCGTATGGACGGAATGCCCGCCGAAATCGAAACACTGTGGCAAAGCGGGACCGAAATGCTGCGGGATGCAGGGGCCGAGATTGTTGACATCTCGCTTCCACATACAAAATACGCGCTGCCTGCCTATTACGTGATTGCCCCCGCTGAGGCGTCATCAAACCTTGCACGTTATGATGGGGTGCGTTTTGGGCATCGTGCCACATTGGGTGCAGGCGATGGCATTACGGAAATGTATGAAAAAACCCGCGCAGAAGGATTTGGACCGGAGGTTCAGCGCCGCGTGATGATTGGCACATATGTGTTGTCAGCTGGGTTTTATGATGCCTACTACAACCGCGCGCGTCGCGTACGCACATTGATCAAAAAAGACTTTGAAGATGTGTTTGCTGCAGGTGTGGATGCGATTTTGACACCTGCAACCCCGTCGGCGGCCTTTGGTTTGGGCGAAATGACGGATGCAGATCCTGTACAGATGTATCTAAACGATGTGTTTACCGTGACGGTGAACTTGGCGGGATTGCCTGGTATCTCGGTTCCTGCAGGATTGGACGCACAAGGGTTGCCATTGGGTCTACAGTTGATTGGACGCCCATGGGAAGAAGGCGATTTGCTGAATACCGCTTATGCGCTTGAACAATCTGCGGGGTTTGTCGCCAAGCCAAATAAATGGTGGTAACATATCACCGTGTATAAACTAGGGGCAGGGGACATGCGCACATTATTTATACTCTCAATGGGTCTGACCTTGGCCGCTTGCGGTGGAGGGGATGTCCCAAATAGCGCTTATGTGCCCGCCCAAGAACAACAATTGCGCGATGCGGAATTGGCGGGCCTGCCAGCCTCGATTGAGGTTTTGGACACATTGCCCACCGAAATTGTGCCAGAGGTCGAGGAAGAGGTGGTAGCAACCACGGCACCTTTGCCTGTGCCAAATAATCCGGGCCTTTCGGATGAGCAGGATTTCGGGGCGGTCAGTGATCGCCAATCTATTGAAAGCGATGCAGAGCGCCTTGAGAGAAACCGCGCGCTTTACACTCTGATCGAACCAACCGAGGTTCCAACACGCCCCGGTACGGATATTCCGAATATTGTGGCCTATGCGATCAAAACGTCAAATCCTGTTGGCGAACCGCTTTATTCACGCAGCCCATTTAAATCAGAAAACCGCAGTTTGCGGAACTGTGCGAAATATGTGTCCAATGCGGCCGCACAGGAAGCGTTTTTGAAAGCGGGAGGACCAGAGCGTGACCGCTATGGACTTGATCCCGATGGGGATGGTTTTGCCTGTCGGTGGGATCCAACGCCTTTCCGCGCGGCGATTAAGAAGTGATTTTAGATCAGATCCCTTCGCCAAATTTTGGCGAACGAAAAGGGGGGCTGATGCCGAATTGGGTGATCCTGCATTATACGGCCATGAACAGCGCTGCTGAGGCGATTGAACGGCTGTGTGATCCTGTGCATCAAGTATCTGCCCATTACGTGATTTCGGAAAGCGGTGCTGTGACGCAACTGGTGTCGGACGATATGCGCGCGTGGCATGCGGGTCAGAGTTATTGGCAAGGCTGTCGTGACATGAATTCCGCCTCGATCGGGATCGAACTGTGCAATCGGGGGGATCACCCCTTTCCGGCGCCACAGATACGCGCGCTTATCACCCTGTTATCTGGGGTCTGCACGCGCAATGGTATTCCGCCTAACTCTGTGATTGGTCATTCCGATATCGCATTGGCGCGAAAGGCGGACCCAGGGGCGCGGTTTGACTGGCGCGCCTTGGCCCAGATGGGGTTTGGGATTTGGGTAGATGCTGTGGCGCAATCTGGCGTGGATGCAGCGGTGTTTGATGCAAACCTTGGTCGAATTGGATATGATCCTGATGCCCCTCTAGAAACGCGGCTGCGAGCGTTTCGCCTGCATTTTCGCCCCGCGGGCGCAGGGCCACTGGGCGCGGTTGATTGCGCGGTTGCCAAAGCGCTAGCCGATAAATTTCAGTTGACCTAAGCCCCCCATCCAAGTAGGCGCAAAGCACGCGCGGGTGGCTGGATGGCCGCGGGGATTTCCCCGAGGAAAGTCCGGACTCCACAAAGCAATGGTGCCGGGTAACGCCCGGGCGGGGCAACCCGACGGAAAGCGCCACAGAAATGAAACCGCCCATGTCCGCATGGGTAAGGGTGAAACGGTGGAGTAAGAGCCCACCGGGGGACTGGCAACAGGACCCGCATGGCAAGCCCCACCAGGAGCAATGCCGAATAGGATCCTTGCGCGGAGTTGATCGGGCAACCGATATGGCCGCAGGGTGGCTTTGGCCCAAAGGATCGGGTTGGCAGCTAGAGGGCCATGGGCAACCATGGTTCAAGAGGAATGGTCATCCAAGGGGGCAACCCCTGGACAGAATCCGGCTTATAGGCCGCCCGCGCGTAAATTTTCACGAAAAAGCGGCTGATCCCTGTTGACTCGGGCGTAGTGTTCATTAAAAGGCAGGCTTCAAGGATTTCATGGGCCGCGGCCCAGTCGCAGGAGATGTAAAATGGCGAAGCCAACCACAATCAAAATCCGCCTGAACTCGACCGCGGGCACTGGTCACTTCTACGTGACAAAGAAAAACGCACGTACAATGACAGAAAAAATGGTCGTTCGTAAGTATGACCCAGTTGTACGCAAGCACGTCGAATACAAAGAAGGCAAAATCAAGTAAGTTTGATTTTCTTTTGGATTTGGAAAAGGCCGCTGATTTTCAGCGGCTTTTTTGTTTTTGTTGGACGGCGCAAGTCAGCGTTTGCCAATCTGACGATTGGCTGTGAAAAAATCTATGTTAACGGTCAAATGCATTATCGCGATTTATTTGCATCTTCCATAAAAAAGGGGCCCGAAAAATCGGACCCCTGTTTTATCAGTATGTGCCAACCTTATTCGCGGTTGCCCATGAATTGTAGCAAGAACATGAACAGGTTGATGAAGTCTAGATAAAGCTGCAACGCGCCGTGGATCGCGGATTTGTCCAACCAATCCTGATCGCCATGATGCGCATGAGCGATGTATGTGTTTTTGATGTTCTGTGTGTCATAGGCGGTTAGGCCGGCAAAGATCAACACGCCCAAGATGGACACCGCAAATGCGATCGCAGGTGACCCCAGGAAGATGTTGATGATTGATGCAACCAAGATGCCGATCACACCCATGATTAGGAATGAACCCCAACCGCTAATATCTTTCTTCGTTGTGTAGCCCCATAGAGATAGGCCCGCAAACGCAATCGCAGTGACAAGGAATGTCTGAATGATCGAGAATGTGGTGTAAAAGATGAAGATTGAGCTAAGCGATAGGCCCATCAAGCCTGCGAATGCATAAAAGAACAACTGCGCGCCTGCTGCGCTTGTGCGGTTTGCGACCGCACCAAAGGCGAATACCATCCCCAACGGGGCCAGCATGATCACCCAGCGTAGCGCAGATGTGTAAATCGCCGCACCCAATGCAGTCAGCATTGTGCCGTTTTGCATCTGGCCCACTGCGTTTGCAGGGTCAGTTGTCACTGCAAGGCCCGCGATTGCCCATGCGGCCAATGCTGTGATCAGCATGCCAACGGACATTGTGCCGTAAACTTTGTTCATGTGCGCGCGTAGACCTTCGTCGATCTGTGCGGCGCGTGCGCCCATTGCGGAACGCATTGTGTAATTGTCTGCCATTATAGTACCTCCAATAGCCGAATGGCTGGTAACCATCGATCCTGCGTCAAATATCGTTATTTTCCGAGGGTTTTTCAAGATTTTTCCAAAAGAAACTTTCTGAAACTTTTGTGAATTATGTCAGGGTCGGATCAACATTGATCACAACCTTGCCCGTTGATTTGCGCGCACGCAGCAAATCAATCCCATCCTCGGCCCGTTCAAAGGGTAACAAATGGCTGATGTGTGGGCGCAATGCACCCTCGCTATGCCAGTTTAACAATTGGGCTAAGCTGTCGCGCACGACCTGCGGTTTGAAGGCCAGATAACCGCCCCAGTAAAATCCCAAAACCGCGATGTTTTTGACTAACAGGTGGTTGGCGGGAATTTGTGGAACATCGCCGCTTGCAAATCCAATGGTCAAAATGCGTGCTTCGGGGTTGCAGGCGCGAAAGGCTGCTTTGAATTGATCGCCCCCTACAGGGTCATAGACGACGTCAACACCGCCCAATGCCTTTAGGTCGGCACGTAAATCTGCATCTGTTGCATCAATTACATGATCTGCGCCTGCCTGCGTAGCAATGGCACATTTGTCTGCACCACGGGCCACGGCGATCACCCGGGCCCCCATTAATTTGCCCAATTCTACCGCCGTTAATCCCACACCGCCGGCGGCACCCAGCACCAAAAGTGTTTCACCCGCCTGCAAACCCGCACGATAATCCAAGGCGACATGGGATGTCCCATAGGCAATCTGTAGTGCCGCGGCATCCGAAAACGGCATGCTCTCGGGTAGGGTGATCATGCGATCAACGTCAAAACATCCAAATTCTGCCAATCCACCTTGACCCCCGAAAACGGCAACGCGTGATCCAACATCAGGGGCATCCGTGTCAGGGCCGATGGCATCCACAATCCCTGCCACTTCCATGCCTAGGGTGAATGGCGGTTCAGGCGTGTCCTGATAGGTCCCTTTTTGCATCAGCAAATCCGCAAAATTCAAACCGCAGGCCGCGATTTTTATCCGTATTTGCCCCGGTGATGGTTCAGGAATATCCACGTTTGTCATTTGAATGGGGGCATCAAATGCATGCACCTGCAGCGCTTTCATATCGGCTCCTAACTTTTTCCTTCACCTAATCGGGCCGCCCGAATGTTGTCAAACGCAAAGGGGCAAATCGGGGCGCGGGGAAATGATGCGTGAATGACCCTGTCCTTCGACCGCACGTTAAGATTGTGCCTATCCTTTTGAGTATTCTTTTTCTGAGAATTGGTCCTTCCCAAAGCTTGGAATGCGATGATACCCTAGGGTTGCATGTTTGGGATGTGGTCATGCACTTTTGATTGAGTTTCAAATCGATCAGGTTTGTGTCGTTCAGGGATAGAACGGCATGCTAAGGCAAAGGAACACAACATGGCATATCCCGTCGATCAACACGTGGGAAAACGCATTCGACATCGCAGATGGTTGGTTGGGATGACCCAACAACAACTTGCGAATCAAGTTGGAATAAAATTTCAGCAAATCCAAAAATACGAAACGGGCGCAAACCGCGTAAGCGCATCGCGTTTGTGGGACATCGCAAAATCGCTTCAGGTTGATATCTCGTTCTTTTTTGAAGGTATCGAAGGAGATGAAGTGCAGGTGGAACCAGGTGTGGCACCATCCGATGTCCTATCTGACAAAGAGGCCTTGGAACTTCTGCGGTCTTATTATGCGATCCCTGAAAACCAACGCCGCCGTCTGTTTGATTTGGCCCGCGTTCTAAGCGACGTCTCTTGATTTGAGCGCGCCTTTGGTCTAGCGCAAAAGGGATACTTTTGCGCGAAGGCCCCTTTATGTCCAATCTCTCACCCGATCACATTTTGAATACCGCGCATGCTATGGCAGACGCCGCACGCGCTGTGATTTTGCCCTATTTCCGCAGGCACGATTTGGTTGCGGAGAATAAACTGTCATCTGGATTTGACCCTGTTACCGAAGCCGATCGTGCAGCCGAAAAAGCGATGCGCGAAATCCTTGCCAATGCGCAGCCCGAGGATGGTATTTTGGGCGAGGAGTTTGGTGAAATTGCGGGGCAAAGCGGATACCGTTGGGTGTTGGACCCCATTGATGGTACGCGCGGGTTTATCAGTGGAACACCAACATGGGGTGTTTTGATTGCATTGGAACAGATGGATCATGGGCCCGTTTTTGGAATGATTGATCAGCCCTATATCGGCGAACGGTTTTGGGGCGGATTGGGATTTGCGCAGATGTCAGGGCCCCATGGCAATGGCGCGTTGCAGGTACGTGGTACCAAATCCCTATCCGATGCCACGATTTTCACAACCTTCCCCGAAGTTGGCAGCGCCCTTGAGGCACGCGCATTTCATGCAGTGGCAGAGTGCGCGCGCCTGACGCGATATGGCATGGATTGTTATGCCTATGCCTTGTTGGCGGCGGGGCAAATTGATTTGGTGATTGAGGCGGGATTGAACGCCTATGACATTCAGGCCCCCATCGCCTTGATCCAAGCCGCAGGCGGTGTTGTTACCGATTGGACAGGGGGTGCGGCGCATTTGGGTGGTCGTGTTGTGGCCGCTGCAACGCCCGAATTGCACGCAGAGGCGATGTCCATATTAAAAGAGGTGACCCAAGAATGACCAAAACATGGATCATCAAAAATGCCCACACAATCCTGACCATGGATGACACGCGGCGGGAACTGAACGGTCATGATATTCTATTGCGTGATGGCGTCATTGCAGAGATTGGCGAAAGCCTGTCCATCCCCTTAGGTGCAGAAATCGTTGATGCCCAAAATGCGGTTATAACCCCTGGTTTGGTCAATACGCATCATCACCTTTATCAATCGCTCACACGTGCTGTGCCAGGGGGGCAGGATGCGTTGTTGTTTGGGTGGTTGCAAACCCTCTATCCGATATGGGCGGGCTTTGGTCCAGAAGAGATGCGCGTTTCCGCGATGCTGGGGCTAAGCGAACTTGCCCTGTCTGGTTGCACAATGAGTTCGGATCATTTGTACCTGTTCCCAAACGGCGCACGTCTTGATGACACAATCGAGGGTGCGGCAGAGGTTGGGTTGCGGTTTTTCCCCACACGCGGCGCGATGAGCATTGGGGAAAGCGACGGGGGACTGCCGCCCGATCATCTAGTTGAGGATGAGGGAAGTATCCTAAACGATTGTATTCGCGTGATAGATCGGTTTCATGATGCCTCTGAATCGTCAATGGTGCGCGTGGGTGTCGCGCCCTGTTCCCCATTTTCGGTCAGCCGCGAATTGATGCGGGATGCAGCCCTGTTGGCACGTGATAAGTCCGTGTTTTTACACACACATTTGGCCGAAAACGACGAAGATATCGCATATTCATTGGAAAAATTCGGATGCCGCCCCGGCCAATATGCAGAAGATTTGGGGTGGACGGGTGATGATGTATGGCATGCGCATTGCGTTAAGTTAGATGGGCAAGAAATTGATTTATTTGTAAAATCAGGGACAGGTGTTGCGCATTGTCCCTGTTCAAACTGCCGACTTGGATCGGGTATTGCGCCTGTGCGTGCCATGCGTGATCAGGGTGTAAAAGTGGGTCTGGGCGTCGATGGATCGGCCAGTAATGATATCGCGAACCTTATGGATGAAGCGCGTCAAGCCATGTTGCTACAGCGTGTGCAAAATGGCGCGGATGCAATGAGTGCGCGTGAGGCATTGGAAATTGCAACACGCGGCGGCGCGGATGTTTTGGGCCGTCCTGAATGTGGGCGCATCGCGGTGGGTAACCGTGCCGATATCGCGATTTGGGATATCAATGGTATTGAAAGCGCAGGGAGCTGGGATCCCGCTGCATTGGTGATTGCGGGCCCCGATAAGGTGCGCCACCTGTTCGTTGAGGGACGGCAAATTGTGCGTGATTGGCATATGGCGACGCTTGATTTGCCGAAACTGATTGAGGCGCAGAACAGGCTTGCGTTGAAATTGGCGGGTTAGGTGCCCCTAAACCCTTTGTCCCGCCACATAGGTTGCGGCAATTGCACGATCATCGCCCATCATGATGGTGGGGAAAATTTCTTCCCAAATATCTTCGGCGCGGGCGCTGCGTTGTGCAATTGCGGGTGTCGAGGCCAAATCTAGAACCACCATATCCGCGGCCATTCCTGACGCGATATTGCCAATCTGATTGTCCAAATGCAGGGCACGTGCAGATCCGCAGGTTGCCAACCATAAGAGTTGCGCAGGATGCAGCGCCACACCACGCAATTGCGCGATTTCATAGGTCGCGGCCATTGTGCGCAGCATGGAAAAGCTTGATCCGCCCCCTGTATCGGTGGCAACGCCCACATTGATCTCGCGCGCCATCATACCCGCCGTGTTAAACAGGCCAGAACCAATAAACGTGTTTGACGTGGGGCAATGAACAACAGATGCGCCAACCTCGGCCAATCGGTCCATCTCACGCGGCTCTAGGTGGATCGCATGCCCATACAGCCCACGTTCCCCCAGCAGGCCGAAGGTTTCATATGTATCCAGATAATCGCGCGCGTTGGGGAATAGCTCGCGCACCCAGGCGATTTCATCAGTTTGTTCGGATAGGTGCGTTTGCATTAAACATTCTGGATGTTCCGCCCAGAGGGCTCCAAGGGCCTCTAACTGTTCGGGCGTGGATGTGGGGGAAAACCGGGGCGCGATTGCATAGTGCGCGCGTCCCTTACTCTGCCAGCGTTCAATCAAGGCCTTGCTGTCATCATAGGCGGATTTGGCACTGTCGCGCAGACCGTCGGGTGCGTTGCGATCCATACAGGTTTTTCCCGCAACAACGCACATGTTACGATCCGCCGCTGCGGTGAAGAAGGCCTCAACGCTTTCGGGATGAATTGTGCAATAGCTGGCCATGCTTGTCGTGCCATTGTGTAGGGCAAATTCAACATAACGTTCGGCAATTTCCGCGGCATAGGTGGGATCGCCAAACCGCATTTCCTCGGGAAAGGTATATGTGTTTAACCAATCAATCAGGCGTTTGCCCCAACTGGCGATAATGGCGGTTTGTGGATAATGAACATGGGCATCAACAAACCCCGCCGTAATCACATGATCGCCGTGATCAATGCGCTCAGCATTGTCATAGGCAGGGTTTAGATTTGGCGTATCGCCAATACCTTCAATCAGACCATTATTTACATAAATATGTTTATTATCAAGTAATAATGAATTGAAGTTAAAGTAATGTTTAAAAGGATTTTCAGAGAATGAAAGGACCCGACCCTTGATAATTTTCCGATTGTTCATGTCGTCACCTTAATCCACCTTGTGCCACTTAGGGCTACAGTATATGGCGCCAATATTGGGATAGCACTAGCGGTTTTTGGATTGTAACACCTATTGGAATGGCAATAAGGTAATCACAACAGAAAGGAGGAATAAATGGATGATCGCACATTGACATCAGAGGGTGACATGGACGCGGACGCTGTTGATTACTCTCTTTCACGGCGCGATGTGTCGGCAATTCTCTTTGCCGTAGATCGCGAGGATCGCGAAGCGCTGCTAACCCTGTTTAAGGATATGCACCCCGCCGATATTGCCGACCTTTTGGAACAAATCGGCCTTTATGATCGTCGGCGTTTGATCTTGCTTTATGACCGTGATTTTGACGGTGATGTTCTTTCTGAATTGGATGACACCCTTCGCGAGGAGGTGATCTCGTATCTGAAACCAGAGGTGCTGGCCGAGGCGGTCCGTGATCTGGACAGTGACGATGTTGTCGATCTTCTGGAAGATTTGGAGGAAGAACAACAAACCCAAATCCTAGACGCACTTGATGACAGTGATCGGGTCGCGGTTGAACAGGCGCTGCAATTCCCCGAATATTCTGCGGGTCGTTTGATGCAGCGCGAAGTTGTCAAGGCGCCAGAACATTGGACCGTAGGGCAGGCAATTGATTTCATGCGCCGCCAACAGGGCCTGCCTGATCAGTTTTATCATATCGTTTTGGTTGATCCGCGGATGCGCCCGATTGGGAATGTCACTCTTGGGCGGTTGATGTCCTCAAAACGCGATGTGGCGCTGATGGACCTTAAGGAAACTGTGTTTGAGGTGTTTCCCGCCACCCAAGACGAAGGTGATGTCGCCTATGCCTTTAACCAATACCACCTGATCTCTGCGCCTGTTGTAGATGAAGAGGGACGTTTGGTGGGGGTCATCACGATTGATGACGCGATGGCCGTTTTGGATGAAGAACACGAAGAAGATATCCTGCGCCTTGCGGGTGTTGGCGATAGCAGCCTAAGTGACAGCGTGATTGAAACCACAAAACAACGCTTGCCGTGGTTGGCGGTAAATTTGTTTACCGCAATCCTTGCATCCCTTGTCATCGCAATTTTCGAAGAGACGATTGCAACCTTTGTTGCCCTGGCGGTTTTGATGCCGATTGTCGCCTCGATGGGGGGGAATGCAGGCACGCAAAGTTTGACCGTTGCGGTGCGTGCCATTGCAACCAAAGACTTGACGGGATCAAACGTGTGGCGCGTGATCACCCGTGAAATTTCGGTGGGGGCAATCAATGGTTTGATCTTTGCCGTTGTGATGGGAATTGTCGGTGTGATTTGGTTTGGATCGCCCGCCTTGGGCTATGTCATTGCACTTGCCATGATCATCAACATGATTGTTGCGGGGCTGGCGGGGACAGCGATCCCCGTTATTTTGGAAAAACTGGGCATTGACCCCGCGCTTGCATCAGGGGCGTTTGTGACAACTGTGACTGATGTCGTTGGATTTTTTGCGTTTCTTACACTTGCGGGGGTTTTCCTGTTATGACGCTTGATGAACAAAAGGCGGCCGCGCGCAAGGCCGCATTCGCCCGCCGAAAAGAGGCGCACAGTGGCAATGCGGGATCGGCGGCAGGCATGCTGTCATCTGTTTTAGCGGGGTATCGTGGTGTTCCCTGCGCAGGGTACATGCCGATCCGCACCGAAATTGATCCACTGCCTGCCATGGCAGAGGCCGCTGCGCATGGGCCCGTTGGTGTGCCTGTGATCGTGAAAGAGGCATCACCGCTATTGTTTTCCAGATGGGAACCCGATTGCACATTGGTGGATGGTCCCTTTGGGGCGCGTGTCCCTGCGGTCGCAAATTATTTTGAACCTGAATTGGTTATTGTGCCACTGGTCGCGTTTACGCTTGCGGGTGGGCGATTGGGGTATGGTGGTGGGTTTTATGATCGCACCTTGGAATTGCTGCGCGCGAAACGCGCGACTTTGGCCATTGGATTTGCTTATAGCGCCCAAGTATGCGCCGAATTACCCCTAGAGGCGACAGATCAACCACTTGATATGATCGTGACAGAACGCGAAATTATCGAAATTAAACGATAATTCTGCCTGACGCCTTGCCCTTTTTCACTTTCCCACCTAACCACGAGGTATGAGAATTTTATTTTTGGGTGATGTCGTGGGACGCGCAGGGCGCGCGGCGATTGTGAACCAACTGTCAGATTTGCGTCAGGCGTGGAAATTGGATTTCGTCGTCGTGAATGCGGAAAACGCAACCAGCGGCGCTGGTTTGAATGCTGCGCACGCCAAGGCGATTTTAGAGGCGGGTGCTGATTGCATCACGCTGGGTGATCATGCCTTTGATCAAAAAGAGATGATGACATTCATCGAAAGCGAACCGCGCATCATTCGTCCTTTGAACTATGCCAAATCCGCCCCGGGTCGCGGTGCGCGGATTTTCAGTGACACGCGCGGGCGCAAAATCTTGGTTGCCCAAGTGTTGGGGCAGGTTTTCATGAAGCGTCCCTTTGATGATCCGTTTTCAGCGGTGGATCAGGTTTTGCGGTCCCATCCCTTGGGGGGATCTGTGCAGGCAAGTTTGATTGACGTCCATTGTGAAGCGACGTCGGAAAAAATGGGGATGGGGCATTTCTGCGATGGACGAGCATCCGTGGTTGTGGGTACGCATACCCATGTCCCAACAGGGGACGGAATGATTTTACCCGCAGGTACCGCCTATCAATCAGACGCGGGTATGTGTGGTGATTACAACAGTGTGATTGGCATGGAAAAAACCGAACCGATGCGCCGATTTATTACGGGCATGTCCAAGGGGCGCTTTACCCCTGCCGAGGGGCCCGCGACCCTAAGCGGTTTGTTCGTTGAAACCGATGATCGCACAGGCAAAGCACAAGTGTTGAAAATGATCCGACATGGTGGCCTGCTAGAGGCCAGCGCGCCATGAACGCCGGATTTTTGCCCTATGCGGCGCTAATGCTGTTCGGCATAGGCTGGGGCGCAAGCATACCTCTGAGCAAGATTGCCGTCAGTGGTGATCACATGCCTCTTGGCTTGATCTTTTGGCAATTTGTGATCGGTGTTGTTCTGCTGGGCGCGATGATCGTAGCGCGTGGATCGTTTCCACGGATCACGGCTGGTTCCCTTCGGCTATTCGTGATTATTGCGTTTATTGGGACGATTTTGCCGAATTATGCATCCTATTCTGCGGCTGTCCATGTGCCGGGATATGCCTTGGCCATTTGTATTGCTGCGGTGCCCTTGTTTGCCTTCCCGATCGCGATTGCCATTGGAAATGAACGGTTTTCGACGCGGCGATTTCTGGGGCTGATCAGTGGTATGGCAGGTGTTGCGATCCTTGTCCTGCCCGAGGCGAGCCTGCCTGATAAAATGGCCGTTTTGTTCATACCGGCCGCCTTGGCGGCCCCGTTTTTTTATGGGATCGAGGGGAATTATATCGCGAAATTTGGAACGCTGCACCATAACGCGATTGAAACGCTGTGGGGTGCATCCGTGATCGGGATGATCGTTGTGCTGCCCCTGACGCTTTGGTCTGGACAATGGATCAACCCAATGAATGGTATTGGTACGCCTGAACTTGCGCTTGTGGCCTCGGCTGTTTTGCATGCGCTGGTTTATGCGGGATATGTGTGGTTGGTGGCCCGTGTCGGGCCCACATTTGCCGCACAGGTTAGTTATTTTGTCACCCTTTTCGGGGTGGCGTGGTCTGTTGTTTTGTTAAATGAATCTTTAACGATCTATCTATTTGTGGCACTTGGTTTTATGTTGATTGGTATGGCGCTTGTCTCACCAAAAAAGACGGATGCATGATTGAAATAAGTTCTGACATCGCAGCATGGGTAAGTATTGGCATTGTTTTAGCAATGTTTGCCCTGTTCATCACAGAAATTTTTCCAACCGAGGTTGTCGCCATCTCTGGCGTGGCCCTGATGTTGGTTTTGGGGCTGTTGCCCTATGATATGGCGCTTACTGTGTTGTCCAACCCCGCGCCTTGGACGATTGCGGGTATGTTTATTGTGATGGGGGCCTTGGTTCGTACGGGGGCCTTAGAAAGTTTTATCGCCGCCGCCGAAAGGACAGCCAAGAAAAACCCCTATCAGGCGCTTGTTGCGCTGCTGTTGATTGTCGTTGTTGGATCGGCCTTTGTGAACAATACGCCCGTTGTGGTCGTCATGATCCCTGTGTTCATTCAATTGGCGAAAACCATGGGCATTCAGGCCAGCCGCCTTTTGATCCCGCTGTCCTATGCGGCCATTATGGGCGGGACATTGACCCTGATTGGAACATCAACAAACTTATTGGTCGACGGCGTCGCCCGTACCCAAGGGTTAGAACCGTTTTCAATTTTTGAGGTCACCCCGATTGGTTTGGTCGTTGTGATTTGGGGCGCCGTCTATCTCTATTTCTTTGGCCCTCTTCTGCTCCCAAAACGCGATAGCCTTGCCAGTTTATTGACCGATAAATCGCGCATGAAATTTTTTACAGAGGCGGTCATTCCCCCTGAATCCAACCTGATCGGTCGCGAGGTGACAAGCGTTCAATTGTTCAAACGCGATGGCGTTCGCTTGATTGATGTGGTGCGCAAAGGAGAGTCGTTGCGCCGTAACCTGAAGGGGCTTGAGCTGCAGCAGGGGGATCGCGTGATCCTGCGCACACAGATGACCGAATTGCTAAGCATGCAAGAAAACAAATCCCTGCGCCGTGTTGATCAATTGTCAGCAGTGGAAACTACAACGGTTGAGGTGTTGATCACACCAGGTTGTAAAATGGTTGCGCGTCGTTTGGCCGATCTGCGGTTGCGCCGCCATTATGGTGTTTACGCGCTGGCTGTGCATCGCAGAAACCAAAACCTGATGAGCAAGATGGATGATTTGATTGTCCAAGTTGGAGATACCCTGCTGCTTGAAGGGGCTCCTGCGGATATTCAACGCCTTGCGGATGAAATGAACCTTCTGGATGTGTCAAAACCCAAAGAGCGCGCCTATCGTCGCGGACATGCCCCCATTGCAGTTGGCACCATGATTGGCATTGTTGCATTGTCCGCGCTGGGGATCGCGCCGATTTTGATGCTGGCCATTGTTGGCATGGCGATTGTGTTCCTGACGCGCTGCATTGACACGGAAGAGGCGTTTTCATTTGTTGATGGACGGCTTTTGTCGCTGATCTTTGCCATGTTGGGCATTGGCGCAGCGCTGCAACATTCAGGTGCCGTTGAAATGATTGTGATGGCCTTGGCGCCCGCATTGAAATGGATGCCCGGCGTCTTTGCCATTTGGGCGCTTTACCTGTTGACCTCGGTCCTGACGGAGATGGTTTCCAATAATGCCGTCGCGGTTGTAATTACCCCCATTGCGATTGGGCTTGCGGATGCGCTGGGATATGATGCGCGTCCCTTTGTTGTGGCGGTCATGGTTGCGGCATCCGCGTCATTTGCAACGCCGATTGGGTATCAGACGAACACATTGGTTTCTGGGCCGGGTGGATATCGGTTTACAGATTTCATGAAAATTGGGATTCCCCTAAACCTTTCCATCGGGATTTTGGTTTCTGCTGTGATCCCATGGGTCTTTCCACTGTGATCGGGCTTGCCCATTTGGGCAGAGACGAATAAGACAGTCAGGACCAATTTAACCAGGAGGGAACAATGGCGGGCCATTCCAAATGGGCAAACATTCAGCACCGCAAAGGGCGCCAAGACGCTGCTCGCTCTAAGCTGTTTTCAAAGCTATCCAAAGAGATCACTGTCGCTGCAAAAATGGGCGATCCTGATCCCGAGAAAAATCCACGTCTGCGCCTTGCCGTGAAAGAGGCGAAATCAAACTCGGTTCCAAAGGACGTGATCGAACGTGCAATCAAAAAATCCACAGCAGGGGACGGCGAAGAATACGAAGAAATTCGTTATGAAGGCTATGGTCCAAATGGGATCGCCGTGATTGTTGAGGCGATGACCGACAACCGCAATCGCACCGCATCAAACGTGCGATCCACCTTTTCCAAGAACGGCGGAAACCTTGGCGAAACAGGCTCGGTTGGGTTCATGTTCGAACGCAAAGGCGAAATCGCCTATGAAGCGGGCGTTGGCGATGCGGATGATGTTCTAATGGCCGCGATTGAAGCGGGCGCAGAAGATGTCGAAAGTTCAGAAGATGGGCACTTGATTTATTGTGCAGACACGGATTTGCACGAGGTGTCCAATGCCTTGGAAACAGACTTGGGCGAAAGCCAATCGACCAAACTGATCTGGAAGCCAACCACAACAACAGAACTGGATGTGGATGGGCTGCGTTCGCTTATGAAATTGGTGGATGCCCTAGAAGATGATGATGACGTTCAGCGCGTCACAACAAATTTTGAGGCCAATGATGAGGTCATGGCCGCGCTGTGATTTGGGTGGCGGGTACACTGTGCCCGCCATATTTGATTCTGTGGATAACGTCCAAAAAATTCAGGGCCCGTTTCCAAATTTCTTTGAAATTGGTAATTCTTAGATAGAAAAAAATATCAAAATATTACCTATGGTTGATTTTCGCGCTACCAAAGTAATACCAATTAAGTAAATGATATTGTTATGAAATTAAATTAAATCTAAAATATTTATATTTATAAATTACCGGCTAAAGAAATGAAAAACATCCAAAAGGATAATTTTACAATTCCAAAGATAGTCTTTTGTGGTATTAGCTAGTTACGAGTTAGGGATAGACCGGCAGAAAGGGACGGTTATGTCGGCACAACGTTATTTAAAAGTATCACAATTACGCGAATTGCTCTTGGGGATGGAGCGGGACCTTGGATTGGGCAAACTGACCCTAAACGAAAAAGATGTCTTATACGCAGTGCAATTGGTCATCGCGGCAAACGGCGGCGTTCCGCGCTCAGAAGATATCAAAAATCACGAACTGACACGCAATATCACACAGCCAACATTTCACAGAAGTTTGAAAAGCTTGGTCTCACTAGGGTTGCTGTCACACGCGCCAAATACCAAGGCGAGATCGTACATTTCACCAGAAGGGGTTCGCGCCCAAATGCCTGCGGAACTTTCCGCTATTGTTTAAGGCGTCAGACCAACCTAAACAGGGGATATACGATCTGACTTAGGTTGGCCCAGATGCTTTCAATTATGGCAAGCGGATTTGCGCTTGGCTTTTCACTTATCTTGGCGATTGGTGCGCAAAACGCCTTTGTTTTGCGCGCTGGTCTTATGCGCCGTCACGTTCTGCCGCTTGTGCTTGTGTGCGCAATTTCCGATGCGGTGTTGATTGCCGCTGGGGTCGCAGGCTTTGGTGCATTGGTTCAGAGCTATCCTGCAATCGTTGATTATTTGCGGTACTTCGGCGCGGCGTTTTTGGTGGTTTACGGTCTTCGCGCGTTTCTATCGGCCATGCGCGGTGCGTCCGCGATGGAGCGCGGGGCGGATGAAAACGATCTTTGGAAATCTATTGCCATTTGCCTGATGCTGACGTGGTTGAACCCACATGTCTATCTGGACACAGTTGTTTTGGTTGGTTCGTTGGCGGCGCAATCTGCGGACCCTTGGGTCTTTGGTACGGGTGCCATCAGTGCAAGTTTCGTCTTCTTTTTCTCATTGGGATACGGTGCGCGATTCCTGTCACCTGTGTTTCAAAATCCGCGTGCATGGCAAATATTAGATATTGTGATCGCCTTGGTCATGTGGTCAATCGCATATGGCCTTCTATTTGGGATGTAGAAGGGGAATTTCGTGACGACACCAACAGACATATCACCCCCCAAAAACCCCCTGATCGGTGTGGGTTGGATGATCATAACGGGCCTCCTGTTCGTAGGGGTGACGGCGCTGGTTAAATTGGCGGGTACTCGTATTCCTGCGGCTGAATCCGCGTTTTTGCGCTATGTCTTGGGTTTGGTTTTCTTGTTCCCGATGATCCCCGCCATGCGCCGCTCTGGCGGGTTGAACGGGTTGGGTCCGATTTTTGCATTTCGCGGCGTTGTCCACACAATCGCGGTGACCCTTTGGTTTTATGCCATGGCCCGCATCCCAATTGCGGATGTAACGGCTATGAATTACCTCTCGCCTGTTTATGTGACTTTGGGTGCGGCGCTTTTCCTGGGTGAAACGCTTGCCATGCGCCGTTTGGTGGCGGTTTTTGGGGCTCTGGTCGGGGCGATGATTATCCTGCGCCCAGGGTTCAGAGAGGTCAGTGACGGGCACATCGCCATGTTGGCAACTGCTGTGTTCATGGCCAGTTCCTATTTGACGGCCAAACACCTTAGCGGGAAAACAAGCGCGGTGATGGTGGTTGTGATGTTGTCGATCACCACGTCCATCGGGCTTGCACCATTGGCATGGGCGGTATGGGTGCCGCCCACGCAAGAAGAAGTGTTGATTTTATTCGCGGTCTCCGCCCTTGCGACAGCGGGACATTATACCATGACGCTGGCCTTTGCGGCAGCCCCCGTCAGCGTGACGCAACCCGTCGCATTCCTACAATTGATTTGGGCTGTGTCGATTGGGGCCGTCTTTTTTGGTGAACCAATTGATCCCTTCGTCATTGCGGGGGGGCTGATTATTGTCGGATCGATCAGTTATATGAGCTGGCGTGAAGCGGTTCAAAAACGAAAAGAGATTACGCCCCATGCCACAGCACCAAAAACTTGAGTCCACTCCCTGTTTTTGCGGGTCATTCGCCTAATATCTATTGGAAATCAGACGTGTAATAATTCATGCTTACTATTGATCATATCGTCCTAAGTTCAACCGATCTTACACGCGATGCAGCCGCATTGGAAGAACGCCTTGGTGTGCCCCTGTCTGAGGGTGGGAAACATGCGCTTTTTGGAACCCATAACAAACTGTTGCGTTTGGGGGATCTTTATCTGGAACTGATTGCGATTGATCCTGATGCACCAAAACCAGAACGTGCGCGTTGGTTTGCGCTGGATGATTTTTCAGGTGACATGCGCCTGACGAATTGGGTCATGGCCACGGAAAAACCCAGTCGCGTGATTGGAAAAACCCTGATGGGCACCGGCGAATTGATCACCGTGTCGCGGGGGGATTTGACATGGCAGATCACCGTCCCAAAATCGGGTAAACTGCCGTTGGATGGATTTGCACCTGCTATCATTGATTGGATGGGGGCAACAACCCCGACAGAACGTTTGCCCGATGTTGGCTGCAAGTTGGAAAAATTTGTTGTCTCGCACCCGCATGCAATTTCCTTGCGTTCGTTTCTAAGCCCGCTACATTCGGATCCGCGCGTGGATGTGCGCGGATCGGAGGTGCCATCATTTCATGCGACGCTGAAAACCCCCAAAGGAACAGTCACACTAACATCGTGATCCGTGATGCTGCGCCTGGTGATGCCCCTGCGGTTGCCAACATTTGGAACCATTACATCCGCGACACCTTGGTGACGTTTAATTTTGCTGAAAAATCTGAGACGGATGTGGCCGCTGATATCACTGCGCGACAGGCGCAGGGGCATGGGTTTTTCGTGGCGCAAAGTGATGCGGGCATTGTCGGCTTTGCCACCTACGGGCAATTTCGCGGTGGCGTGGGATATGCGCATACCATGGAACATACTGTGCAATTACACCCCCATCATTTTGGCGGCGGGGTCGGGCGGGCGATTATGCTGCACACATTAGAACACGCCAAAGCCCACGGGGCTCATTCAATGTTTGCAGGCGTCAGTTCGGGGAACCCCGCGGGCGTGCAGTTTCATGAACGTCTGGGGTTTGAAAAAGTCACGACCTTGCGCGAAGTGGGGCGCAAATTTGATCAATGGCTTGATCTGGTGTTGATGCAGAAAATGCTTTAGGCTGAGGGGAATTAGGATGCACCCATGTCAATTTGGAAACGAATATCAGACGCACTAGCCGCCCTTGCACAAGGCGAGGGGCTGTCGGCGGTTTTTGAAAAACTACGCACGCCCCCTGAACGCACGATTGGTTTTACGATTGCGGTCATCGCACTGGGCGCAAAAATGGCCAAAGCGGATGGATTGGTCACGCGAGATGAGGTGACAGCGTTTCGTCAGGTATTTCACATTCCTGCCTCAGAAACCCAAAATGCAGCACGGGTGTTTGATTTGGCACGCAAGGATGTTGCGGGATTTGATCTCTATGCTGCGCGTATTCGCGACATGTTTGGGGCAGGGCATCAAGCCTTGGTCGATCTGTTAGAAGGGTTGTTTTACATCGCGGTTGCCGATGGCAGGTATCATCCGAATGAAAACGTGTTTTTGGAAGAGGTGGCACGGATTTTTGGCGTTCAATCGCGCGATTTCGTCAATATGCGCGCGCGCTTTGTTCCCGATGAAAACCCAGATCCCTATTGCGTTTTGGGGGTTGATCCCACTGCGGACGCGGAAACTGTGCGTCAGGCCTGGCGCGCCTTGGTCCGGGAATATCATCCTGATCGGATGATTGCCCGTGGCGTTCCGGAAGAGGCGATGAAACTGGCAGAAAAACGTCTTATTCAGGCCAACTGGGCCTATGAGGAAATCCTTAATACCCATAGGTAGGCCCAAATGCGCATCGCAACCTATAATGTTGAGTGGTTTGATGCCCTGTTTGATCGCAATGCTAATCCGCTGATCGATCACAATTGGTCCTAACGCTATAACGTGACACGCGCGGATCAATGGCATGCGGCGGGACAGGTGATGCGTACAATCGATGCTGATTGCATCTTGGTGGTCGAGGCCCCCAATCACAAAACAGGGCGCAGCACAGTTGATATGCTGGAACGGTTTGCGGGTGAATTTGGGCTGCGCGCTGCGCAGGCCGCGCTGGGGTTTACAAATGACACGCAACAGGAATTGGCGTTCCTATATGATCCGCACCGCTGTTCGATCAGGCATGTGCCCATGTCCGCGCCTGATTTCCCGCGATTTGATGGCACCTATTCCATTGACCTGGATGTGGATGCGGTTACCGATCCGATCCGATTTTCCAAACCCCCATTTGAAGCAGAATTGATGTGCCACGACGGGCGTCGCATCACATTGATCGGTGCGCATCTGAAATCCAAGGCCCCCCATGGCGCCAGGTCCAAGGACGAGGCGATGCTGATCTCAATCGCCAATCGCCGTAAACAATTGGCCCAAGCGCCATGGATCAGAGGGCGCGTGGATCAGGTTTTGGATATTTGTGCCGAGGTGATCGTTCTGGGGGATTTGAATGATGGTCCCGGGCTGGATGTTTATGAAGAGTTATTCGCGCGTTCGTCTGTTGAAATTATCATGGGGCAATCACAGGGGCCCGAAAAGCAATTGTTTGATCCCCGTGCGATGCAAATGATCTAAAAGACGGGTTGACCCGTGCAGGGCTGGATCAGCCTGATGGCGCAGATAAGCTTTATGCGGGTGAAGGCAATGACGTTCTGCATATCGCCACGGATGATGTGGCCCTTGGCGGGGGTGGTGAGGACGAAATTAACGTCCACATCAGCCAATTTGTTTCGGGCAAACCCGTTCCATTGATTGCAGATTTCGAACTGACTGAGGATAAGATTGTCACCACCCATGATCCTGCTGTAATGAGCAATACAACAAACACCTATACCTCTGTTGAAAATGGGTTGTTGGTAAACGTGGGCGGTGTTTCGGTCCTGAAGCTTGAGGGCAGCCACACCGAGGCACAAGTTTCGTCACGTGTCAGTATTGTTGAAGAAAACTCTACACTAGTAACAACCTAGAGCTCGCATTCAACGTTGATGCAAGTGAACCCAAACGTGAGGCGCAGACCTCTCCAAAGAGGTCTGCATTTTTTTGACTAAGTTCCAAAACCAATTCACGGGTCGTTTCATTCCAGTTTAGGGCGGCACGTTTTTTGTTATCTTTCACCCACAACATCGCACCAATGCGCATCGCCTTGCCCAGTATTTCGGCCTGTTCAATTTGCGTGTCACTGAGCAGTGGGAACAAATCGGAATAGGGCGACCCTTTGCGTTTGTTGCGATAGCGGTGCAGCAGCGAAACGCCCAAAAACACACGTTCCCAATGTTTTAATCCACCCAAATTCGAACGCGTAGCTGTTTCAAAACACAGATTTGCGCGAAAATCGGGATGGGCGCGCCAACTGACATCATGCAACAGGCAGGCGGCGCGAATGATGCGCTGGAAATCCTCTTCCGCATCCGCGAAGAGAGGGGTGACAAATTCATAAAGGCGATCGCCAAAGCCAGGAACGCGCGCGTCCTTTTCTTCGACAAACCGACAGGCCGCCAACAGTGGATCGGCCGCGCGCATGTCATCGGGCATGACTTCATACAGCATGCCTTCGCGAATGCCGTAACTGGAAATCGCAATGTCGGCGGGTTTGAATTCCTTTAACAGACGATGCAAAACCTCGGCCGCATAGGGGACCAGCGCCATCCGATTTTCTGAAACACCGCAGGCCACGCGCAGCTCTGCGTGATCCTCATTCGCTAGATAATCAATGGTTTCGTGCACAGATGTGCTGTCCATGCGGTATTCGTGCAAAACATGAAGCGGATAGCCCCGCCGATGCATATCGATGCGCGCCAATGTCCGCCATGATCCCCCAACCAGAAACAGGCGATTGTGCTGCGGACCCATTTGTTTGGCCAACTCTTTGACGGCGGTTTTGATGGCCTTGGCGCGCGCCTCAGCACCCCCTTTGATTTCCTTTAGTTGCAGTGGTCCAAGATCAGAGGTGGTGCGTTTCCCAACGATCCCACCCGAAATTTCCGCCAGCTCCATCGACGATCCGCCAATATCGCAGACCAAACCATAGGATCCGGGCCAGCCCAACAACACGCCTTGGGCAGAGAGGCGGGCCTCTTCCTCGCCATTGACGATTGTGATGTGTTGGCCTGTTTGGTTCAAAACATCGAGGCAAAATTCCTCGCCATCTTCTGCGTCTCGGACCGCGGCGGTTGCGACGGCGGTTAATTTTGGAACCTCCATTGCGCGCGCCATTTGCACAAATCGTGCAATTGCGGCCAATGCGCGTCTGCGCCCCTCTGGGTTTAGGATACCTGTTTCTGACAGGCCCGCACCCAATTCACACATAACCTTTTCGTTGTAAAAATAGGCAGGTGAACGCGCAGCCCCATCAAAAACCACCATCCGAACGGAGTTTGATCCGACATCAATCACACCCACTTTGGACAATTCTGCATGGGGATCAGAACGATAGATAGACCCATCAAATGGGGTCCATCGGCGGGATGCTTGATGCGGGCGTGAGGACATCTGCAGCGCTTTCGTTTTTTCTTGGTTTTAAAACATGCAAATGGCGTGATGCAACACTTAAGCCGTGATCAGATCGTCAATTATGGATGCGACAAAACTGCGCGTGATCGCGCGTTTGCGCGACAGGGCCGCGCGATCAATATGATCCACTGCATTTTGCGCTGCATCATAGGACCGCTCTAACCGCAGTAACAAATAGGGGAATACGTCAGGGGGCGGGAATAACTGACGATCTGCGAATAATTTGGCAAGCAGTGCCTGAAACAACATATCATCAGGCGGGTCCAAACGCGCCGTGCGTGTTCCATTCAGGCGGGACGCCAAATCCGGCAGTGCGCAGGTCCATGTGGCCACATCGCCGGTTCCTGTCATCAACAATGCATTGCCATTGGCCAAACACAGGTTGTGAATATGAAACAGTGTCGCTTCGCGTGATGTGTCACCCAACAGTGTTGGGATATCATCAATCACCAAATCATGTGCTGCGTATTCTTCGACCGATTGGTCGGTTATATCGGTGGCCGCAATGACGCGGGTGCCGCGTTGATTGGCCCAGACATTGGCCAAATGCGTTTTCCCCGATCCTTTCGGCCCAACAAGCAGATGTTTGTTTTGCGGCCAATTTTCGCAATCTTCGATCATAGCAAGCGCCAAGGCATTGCTATTGGCGATGAAAAAATCACCACGCTCCAACGCGGGGCGCGTTGGCAAATCAAAGGTCAATTGCTCGGACATAGATGCCTCTTATTCTTTTCCGCTAAGCCCGCGGTAAAGTCGGCTGTCTAGATACTGTGCTGTGACAAAGCGCGCAAGTACCCCAAGCGTCGCGGCCAGTGGAACGGCAATTAACATACCGATAAATCCAAAGAGCGCGCCAAACACACTAAGCGCCAGCAAAAGCCAAACGGGGTGCAACCCAACGGAATTGCCGACAAGTTTTGGGGTCAGGTAATTCCCCTCAATCATCTGACCTGCGAAAAAGATACCCGCCACAATCGCAAGGGATGACCAATCCCCCCAAAATTGAAACAGCCCTAGCCCAAGGGCCAAGGCCCCCCCGACCAACGCGCCCACGTAGGGAATGAATGTGACCAGACCCGCAACCAAGCCAACGACGAGGCCAAAGTTCAACCCAACCGCCATCAGTGTAACGGCGTAATAAATCCCAAGGATTAAACACACGCTTCCCATTCCACGCACAAATGCAGATAGGGTTGCATCAATTTCACCTGCAAGGCGGCGTACTACAGGGGCATGATCGCGTGGGAGCAGATCATTAATGCGCGCAATCATATTGTCCCAGTCCAGCAATAGATAAACTGCAACAATTGGTGCAATAACGAACAGCATGGCGATGTTTACGATGGACCCTGCTGATGTCATTAAGGCTCCAAACAATTGCGATCCGAAGTTTTGGAAAAATGCGGCCGCACGATTGCCAATGAATTCACCCAACTTCCGCATGGCCTCAACCAGATCAAATTGTTCGGCCAGTCGCGCGGGCAGGATTGAACGGATTGAACTTTCAATGGATGCGACACGCTCTGCATCAATAGTCAGGTTTAAGAGGCCTTGGATTTGGTTTGATAGGACCACAATCGCTAATAAAACGGCAGGCAGGATGATTAACAGCAATCCGATAAATATAATAGCGGTGGCCGATATGCGAGTGAATCCTGCGGCCTCTAATCGGTCGGCCACAGGGTCAAGGAAATAGGCAATTGCCGCCCCCAACACGAAGGGGAGCAAGATATTTCCCAAATACCACAACATCAGTGCCAGGATGATCGCACCGATCCCCCAATATTTCGCCTGTTTTTCAATCGGTAGTGCCATATTCAATCCCTTATTTCCCCTAACATCGGAAAGTGTTGCCTCTGATTCAAGGGGGAAAGCGCGCCTTGGGCTTGTGTGGGGTCATTTCGCCCGCTAAGGAGAGGCAAGAAAACAACAAACCTATGGGGTTAATCATGCGCCTGTCCCGTTATTTCCTACCTGTACTAAAAGAAAACCCAGCCGAAGCTCAAATTGTCAGCCATCGCTTGATGTTGCGTGCAGGCATGATCAAACAGGCAAGCGCGGGGATTTATTCATGGTTGCCCCTTGGGTTTAAGGTGCTGCGCAAGTTGGAAAACATCATCCACGAAGAACAGTTGCGTGCAGGCCATTTGCCAATCCAGATGCCAATTTTGCAGGGCGCAGATTTGTGGCGAGAAAGCGGACGGTATGACGCCTATGGCGCGGAAATGCTGCGGATGAAGGATCGCCATGATCGCGATATGTTGTTCACCCCAACGGCCGAAGAATTGGTGACCGATATTTTCCGTTCGCACGTCGGATCCTACAAGGATTTACCAATGACGCTGTATCAAATCCAATGGAAATTCCGCGATGAAATTCGCCCGCGCTTTGGTGTGATGCGGGGGCGCGAATTTTATATGAAAGATGGCTATAACTTTGACCTGACGAAAGAAGACGCTCTGCATGCCTATAACCGCCATTTGGTCAGCTATCTGCGCACCTATGAACGCATGGGGCTTCAGGCGATTCCAATGCGGGCGGACAGTGGTCCGATTGGGGGCGATGATACGCATGAATTCTTGGTTCTTGCGGATACTGGTGAATCCGAGGTGTTTTATGACAGCAAGGTCACGGATCTAAGCTTTGGGGATCGTGAAATTGACTATGATGATCGCGCGGGCTGTCAGGGCGTGTTGGATGAATTCACATCGCTTTATGCACGTACCGATGAAACTCATGATGAGGCGCTGTTCAATCAGATCCCAGAGGAACGCCGCCGCGTTGCGCGCGGCATTGAAGTTGGCCAGATTTTCTATTTCGGGACCAAGTATTCTGAATCGATGAACGCTATGGTTCAGGATGCTGAGGGCAACAATGTGCCCGTCCATATGGGCAGCCACGGGATTGGTGTATCACGCCTGATCGGCGCATTGATCGAGGCGAACCACGACGATAACGGCATTATCTGGCCCGAAGGGGTCACACCGTTCCATTGCGGTATTGTGAACCTGAAACAGGGGGATGATGAGGCAGATGCCGCCTGCGATAGCCTATATAAATCCCTGATCGCGCTGGGGCTTGATCCGCTTTATGATGATCGAAAAGAGCGGGCAGGGGGCAAATTTGCCACCATGGATTTGATCGGTTTGCCTTGGCGCATCACCGTTGGTCCCCGTGGTTTGAAAAACGGTGTGGTGGAAGTGACGAACCGTCGGACGGGTGAAAGCGAAGAGATGCCACCAGAACAGGCCGTTCAGAAAATTCACGCGATTTATGCGGCAATTTAATCCTTGGGGTTCATCCTATGTGGGATGAACCCAACTGATCCAGCGTCCGTGAAAATCCGCGCGTCCAACATCATGCACTTGGCCACCGGGCCAAAGTTGCAGGGTCAATCTTGCGCCATATAAATCATCTGTAATTTCCATGGACATATATCCCAAGGGTCTCTCAGGTGTCGCGCGTTTCCCCGTCTGGGCAAGCGCATGTGCGAATTTGTCCATACTCTCTTGTGGGAAATATTGCAGGGCGATTGTGTGGAACACGAAATGCAATGTGCCAGTGGGCTGTGCGTTTAGTCGATTTGGCAACCAATCTGCGGCATCTGCTTGTTTCACTTTTGTTGATTGATGGGGGGGCGATTTGTTTGACGCGGTCTAAGCGATCACATTGACCTGCCCATGTATAGGACAAGAGCCTTAAATAATCCAAACGATCAACGGAGTTCAATGGATTGATGTCGACACCTGCTCGGTCGATAATTTTTAGCGGCTGTTTTGCAGGGATCACACCCATCCAGTCAGGGGACAGGGTGACAATCGGGTCATCCGCAGGCTGTAATGTGCGCCCAGCATTCAAGTTGTAGCGGTCCAGCAACAAATTAAATCCTGCACTTGCGCCCAACTCGCTTAGCATCACAGGCATTGGGTAACGTGACAGACAATAATTTAACCCTGCCAGTATCGGGGTGGCACGGCGCACTTCGTTGGTTTGCGGGGGGATTTCAACCACTCACGAATGAATTGTTCGTGTTGTTGAAAGGCGCCCAAAACCGCGTTCCACAAGGCCTGATCCGAGGCTGTGTTTGGCGGATACACCTCGACCAAGCCGTGGTTAATTTTATCAAGGACAAGCGCATGCAGTGCCGCGTCAAGGCGCAGGGGCAAAACACCACTGGTGACGCCTGCATCTTTTTCCCAATCTGCAAATAACCTCAGACACGCCTCATGCTGCGGACAGTTCTGGCCGATCATACGCATCAGGCGGGACATGAATGGGGATCCCAGCGTTGCGCACATTCTGGATTGTTCTAAAAAGGCTGTTTCAATACTCACTTAAATTTATCAATCAGTTTTTGGATCGCTGTTCGGTCGTCCGGTGTCTGATTTAGAGACTGTTTGGGTTGAGTGTCAATTTTATTACGCACTTTTTGCGTGTTATGAGAATTTTTCTGCTGTTGTAGGGCGACCGCGTTCATGAAGCCTGCAGTATCATCTGTGGCAAGTTTGGCGGCACCTTTGCCAATCCCACGCATCATGTCGTCGATCCAGTTTTGATCCGCTTTGGCGAAATCCCCCAACACGTATTGGGCCACGCGGTCTTTGTGGCCCGGATGCCCAATGCCCAATCTGATCCGTTGATAATCGGGTCCGATATGTTGATGGATCGAACGCAGGCCGTTGTGGCCCGCATGCCCACCGCCCATTTTGACACGGCATTTTCCGGGTGCGATATCCAATTCGTCATGAAACACGGTGATGTCCGATGGGGTCAGTTTGTAAAACCGCATGGCTTCCCCAACCGATTGCCCTGATAGGTTCATGAACGTTTGGGGTTTTAACAGAATAACCTTTTCCCCATCCAGCACACCATCGCACAGCTCTGCTTGGAATTTATTGCGCCATGGGGAAAATCCGCTGTCGCTGGCAATTTGATCCACTGCCATAAAGCCGATGTTATGTCGGTTGTTTGCGTATTTGTTTCCTGGATTGCCCAGACCGACAAACATTAACATGTCGCCTCTCCGATTTTTTCGCCCTCTTACGTATGTGAGGCATGCAAGGCAATCGTGCAACAAAAAACGGGGCCCAATTGGACCCCGTTTAAATTCAAAGCATGGCGCAGGATTATTCTTCTGCGGCTTCTACTTCACCTTCTGCTTCGCCACCCTCTTCATCATCGCTGGCTGATAGGCCAGATGGGGCCGCGATATTTGCAATGACAAAGTCACGATCGATTGTTGGCTTTGTACCTGCAGGAAGGTCGACTGATGAAATTGTGACTGTGTCGCCGATTTGCAAACCTGATAGATCAACTGTGATCTTTTCAGGGATATCGCCCGCGGTCACAACCAATTCAACTTCTGGACGCACAACTGTCAACATGCCACCGCGCTTGATGCCTGGAGCGGCATCTTCGTTGATGAACTCAACTGGGATGTACAGGTTGATTTTTGATGTGCGGCGTAGACGCATTAGGTCAAAGTGAATTGGAAGGTCTTTGACAACATCACGCTGAACGTCACGGCAGATAACGCGCACGTCCTCTTGGCCTTCAACTTGTAGGTTGAACAATGTTGACAAAAAGCGGCCTGCTTTCAGACGCTTGAACAATTCGTTGAATGGAACCTCGATTGCCAGCGGATCAACACCGCCACCGTAAACTACACCAGGTACCATGTTATCGCGACGTGCCTGACGAGCGGCGCCCTTGCCTGTCCCCGTACGCGCAGATGCGACTAGATTTGGAATTTCACCAGCCATAATTAATCTCCTAAGTAATGGCGCGGGGTTCCTCCAAGGCTGTAACCCCACATGAAGGCTGCTCTATAGACGTGATTTTATAAATAGAAAAGCCCAAAAACCCTGATTATTTGGGTTTTCGGGCGGATTTCGCGGTCTGTTTTTTGACTACTGCCAATCGCCACCAAAATTTTTCGGGATTAGCAATGTGTCGCGCGACACCTCATCCATTGTGCGATGTCCACACAGCGCCATTGAGATATCCATTTCCTTGTGCAAAACCTCTAACGCCTTTGTGACGCCTGCTTCACCCATCGCGCCCAGGCCATAGATGAAGGTGCGGCCGATATAGGTGCCTTTGGCGCCCAATGCGACAGCCTTTAGAATGTCCTGACCCGACCGAATGCCGCCATCCATATGGACCTCAACCTTATCCCCAACCGCATCCAAAATGGCGGGCAGGGCCTTGATCGAGCTCAGTGCGCCATCCAACTGGCGTCCGCCGTGGTTTGACACGATAATTGCATCCGCCCCTACGTTTAGGGCCATTTTTGCATCCTCTGCATCCAAAATGCCCTTTAGGATCACTTTGCCGCCCCATTCGTCTTTGATTTGTTTGATTTTGTCCCAATCCAATGTCGGATCAAACTGTTGTGCCGTCCAATCCATCAGGCTTGCTGGGTCCGACACATCATCCACGTGGCCAACGATATTGCCAAAAAAGCGGCGTTTGGTTTTCAACATTTCCAAACCCCATCCCCATTTAGTTGATAGGTCGATCATGTTTTTCAATGTGGGTTTGGGCGGGGCGGATAGACCGTTTTTCAAATCCTTATGCCGCTGACCCAAAATTTGCAGATCAAGCGTGATGACAAGTGCCGAACATTTCGCGTCCTTCGCCCGTTGGATCAGGCGCGACACGTATCCCGTGTCCCGCATTGTATAGAGCTGAAACCAAAACGGCGCGGTCGTGTTTTCCGCCACATCCTCGATCGAACAAATCGACATTGTGGACAGGGTGAAGGGCACCCCAAATTTTTCGGCGGCGCGGGCGGCTTTTATCTCGCCATCGGCGCATTGCATGCCTGTCATCCCGACGGGGGCCAATGCGACGGGCATCGCCACCTTTTGTCCGATCATTTCGCTTGCCGTTGAGCGACCCGTCATATCGACTGCAACCCGTTGACGCAGGCGCAATTGATCATAGTCAGAGGTGTTTTCGCGAAATGTTTGTTCTGTCCAGCTTCCGCTTTCGCAGTAATCATAAAACATTTTGGGGACCCGACGATGATAGATGTCTTTTAGGTCTTGGATGTTGGTAATGACAGTCATGGCAATTTCCTTTGAATTGGTCCTATTATTTTACCAATCCGACGATGATTGCAAACGAAAAACGCCGCCCAATAGGGGGCGGCGTTCCAAAATGCAATAAAACGTGGATTATGCGCGGTGCGCGCCATCGGCCAATGATTTAACGAATGCCAGAACCTCTGCCGCGGATTTTCCTGCGCCCAATTCACTGACGATTGCGGACCCCACAACGGCACCGTCCGCAATCGATGCGATTTCCTGGGCGCGTTCAGGCGTTTTGATGCCAAAGCCCACGATGACGGGCAAATCTGTTTGTGATTTGATGCGTGCCACCTCTGGGCCCACATCGCCTGCCTGCGCTTCTGCAGCACCAGTAATCCCTGTGATCGAAACGTAATACACGAAACCAGATGTGTTTTGCAAAACCTTGGGCAAGCGTTTGTCATCGGTCGTTGGCGTTGCAAGACGGATAAAGTTTAGTCCCGCGTTTTGCGCAGGGATGCACAGCTCATCATCCTCTTCTGGCGGCAGGTCGACAACGATCAATCCATCAATGCCCGCTGCCTTTGCGTCGTTCAGGAATGTCTCAACTCCGCGGCTGTAGATCGGATTATAATATCCCATTAACACGATTGGCGTGCTGTTGTCCGTTTCACGGAACTTGCGTGCCAAATCCAACGTGCTTTCCAACGTCATGCCCTGTTCCAGTGCACGTTGGCCGGCCAATTGAATGGTTGGACCGTCGGCCATGGGATCGGTAAAGGGCAAACCCAGTTCAATGATGTCAACGCCAGCCTCTGGCAATCCACGCACAACCTCAAGCGAGGTGTCAAAATCCGGATCGCCCGCCATAACATAGGCCACGAATGCCTTTTTGCCCCCAGCATTCAGTCGGGCGAAGGTATCATCAATGCGTGTCATCAAAAGTATCCCAGTGTTTGAGTTTGGCACAAACTGCCAGAGCAATGTGGGAATAACAATAGGGGCAATTGCGGAATTTCCACGAAAATCTATCGAAAAAACCGCTGTGTGATCCTCTCTTGCACCAAGGGGGCAGAGCGCATAGAAGCACCCCATCGAAAATCTGTGCAAAAAGGGTCACATCA
Organism: Rhodobacteraceae bacterium HIMB11; assembly: GCA_000472185.1. Taxonomy (GTDB): domain Bacteria; phylum Pseudomonadota; class Alphaproteobacteria; order Rhodobacterales; family Rhodobacteraceae; genus HIMB11. The sequence continues at coordinate 352,193 of AVDB01000002.1, forward strand.
TGGGATTTAAAATGGGTATCGTTGGATTGCCAAATGTTGGTAAATCCACCCTATTTAACGCGCTGACAAAAACGGCGGCGGCGCAGGCTGCTAATTTCCCGTTTTGTACAATTGAACCCAATGTTGGGGATGTCGCCGTTCCTGATCCGCGTTTGGACAAATTAGCGGCAATTGCCAGTTCAAAACAAATCATTCCAACCCGCATGACATTCGTCGACATTGCGGGTCTGGTCAAAGGCGCATCCAAGGGCGAAGGATTGGGCAATCAGTTTTTGGCCAACATCCGTGAAGTAGACGCCATCGCGCATGTGCTGCGCTGTTTTGATGATGGGGATGTCACCCATGTTGAGGGGCGCGTTGACCCAGTTGCAGATGCGGAAACCATCGAAACCGAATTGATGATCGCCGATATGGAAAGCATCGAGAAACGTTTGCAAAACCTATCGCGCAAGGTGCGCGGCGGCGACAAAGAGGCGGTTGCCCAAGAACGTCTGTTAAAAGCCGCGCTTGAGGCATTAGAAAACGGTGAACCTGCGCGCGCGGTTGAGGTAGATGCAGAGGACGCCAAAGCGTGGAAAAGTCTGCAACTGCTGACAACTAAACCCATTTTGTATGTGTCTAATGTGGATGAAGGCTGCGCCAAAGAGGGCAACGAATATTCTGCCGTAGTTGAAAAAATGGCGGCAGAGCAGGGGGCAGCAACCGTTTTGATTTCCGCCCAAATCGAAGAGGAAATCAGCCAGCTTGATGGGGACGAGGCTGAAATGTTCCTAGGCGAGATGGGCCTTGAGGAAGCAGGCCTTGATCGGTTGATCCGCGCCGGTTACGGCCTTTTGCGGCTTGAGACATATTTCACCGTTGGCCCAAAAGAAGCGCGCGCATGGACAATCCGTATCGGCACCGCCGCACCCCAAGCAGCGGGCGTCATTCACGGAGATTTTGAACGCGGATTTATTCGCGCAGAAACGGTCGCCTATGAGGATTATATCGCTTGCAACGGCGAAAGCGGCGCGCGTGACGCAGGTAAACTACGCGTCGAAGGCAAATCCTATGTTGTTCAGGACGGGGATGTGATGCACTTCCTCTTTAACGCTTAAAAATAAATGCACATTTTTGGGGGCGTTTTGGATTTTTTCGCAATTCGCCCCTTGTCCCTTGTGGCGGAGCTAGATAAACCGGTTGACGGAAACGTGGCCGAGTGGTCGAAGGCGCTCCCCTGCTAAGGGAGTAGGCGGGAAACCGTCTCGAGGGTTCGAATCCCTTCGTTTCCGCCACTATCCTTCTATTAATTTATTTAAAACAATATCTTATGGGTATTGGTAAATATTCGCCCCCACATTAGCCCCCACAAATTTAGGGTTTAAGCCCAATATTCGCCGACAAATGTGCCATCAGCCCAGTAAATCTTATACAGCTTCGTTCTGGGCTTAATGTTCTTTTCTAGCTTACTTATTCTTGCTTTGAAGTTACGCATGGTTCTTCACTAAGATGTTTTAGTATCTTGAGCTAACTATCCAATTATCAAAATAGAAACTTTGGATATAGGTATCATTATCACGATAAGGGCCTATTCGTGCAGAACCTCTATCTTTCAGTCCAAATGGAACAGTTTTTAAACTATCCATGGATATAATTGTTTTTCCGTCCACAATAACCTCACAAAGACTGCCATCCCCAGTTTTAGATAATTTCCACTTCATCTTTATATGATGCCATTTCCCATCTGTGAGATAGCCTTTATTTTTTAGCCTCACAGGTGCCATATAATATTTTACTCTGTTTACTTCCAAAAAATTTACACAGCTGACCTCTCCTTTGTTAGTTGCATAAACGGCAACAGGTGGGTCAGTATTGGGGTAAACACCGTTAACTTTATTTGTATGGCCTTTGAATTGAGCTATTAACACCCGTCTGTTATAATTTTGTGGCCCATTGCTTCTGAATAAAAACTCCATTTCATATTGACGCTTTAACGGATGCAAATTTAGTTCAAGTTCAACCCGCTCACTGTCTGTATCCCACTCTGACCGTGGTCCTTTGCAACAAATTATTTTTGCTACTCCGCAATCATCAGAAAAGTGCCTTGTTATTTTTTGTTGATGTATATTGTCGTGAAAGAACTTATTTCTTAGGTTACTTTTTTTATTAAAGTGATTTTTATATTCAGTTGAAAAGCCGTCAGGTTTTGAAAAATCTTTAATGGACACCTTTTCTAAATTCCTAATTACAGACTTACTTAAATTTCCATCGAACTTCTTGTTTTGCGCCGCATAGAATTGCGTTAAGATGTCAGTTGTTTTTTTGCCAACAACTCCATCAATCAAGCCGACATTATAGCCTTGCTGCGATAACAATTCTTGTATTTTGCATACGTTTTTATCTGCAATTTGTATTTCTTGCTCTTCGGCACTTTGACACAATTGTGGACCTGCATAGCCGAAGGTATCTTGATGTGCTTTTGAATTAACAGTTCTCCGAAGAGCTACTGCATGTTTTTTTTCAAAAGTCCCAGAGTATTCCTTCGATCGGCTAGCTAAAAATTCTTTTGCGGCTTTCTCTGTTTTTTTACCCCATAAGCCATCAATCGGTCCTGCATTAAAGCATAACTTTGTCAGATGCGTTTGAACTTCCTTTACATCTACACCTTCTGCCACACCTGCAATGAGGGGCTTGAGAGAAATCATCAGGAGTAGGGTGGCTGTGATAAAGAGTTTTTTCATTTAGTTATCGTATTCTACCATATTTTATCGGTTCATAGCCAAGTTTGTATGTATCATGGTGGTTAGACTTGATTGCGGCGATTACTAAAATTCTAGAATTATCCATGTCTATTAATATTGTCTGACCGTTATAGCCCGCCATACCTAAAATTTGACGCCCTTTAAGACCGCTGAAACTACTGTGGAATTGACCTCCATATTTGGAGGCAACCTGACTAAATTCAGGCTTGCCACCGCCATATGTAAATTTTGTATTCCAACTTGAGTTTCTTCTTGATGAAACTCTCCTTTTATAGACTTCTTTCAAATATTTGCCTTCACACGTATCGTTTTGCCAGTCTTCCATGATTGCCACTGCAATCCTTAGAAAATCATATCGTGTTGCGTAAAGGTCATAGCGTCCAGATAAATTTTGATTTCGCTCTCTCATATTGGCTGATTTCCGACCATTCATATTGTGGTTCATGCCGTGATATACTGGTCGTTCGCTTCTTACTTTGTTTTGATAGAAGTCAGCTATGAAAGTTTCAAAGTCGGAACCAACCTTAAACATCAGATAATTGAACAGTACGTTTGATGTTAGGTTGCTGTAAGAAAACTTAGGAAACTTTACGGGTTTTGTATTTTTTAATTCTAAAGGATTTTGGATTGCTAATATAAGTGGGCTATCGTGGATGCTTCGACCTGACTTAAGAAAATTATTGCCATACTCCTCAAGTACCTCTGAGTCACCAGCTTTCATATTCAGCAGATTAATAAGGGGTTGGCCAAAATACAATGTTTCCTTCATTAGGGGCCAATCATCAAGGTGTGCATCAATTGATGAGATGTATCCCTGACAAATTGCATGACCAATTAGATAGGAAGTGACACTTTTACCCATAGAGTGAGAGGGAAAGTAGGTGTTATCATCTATGGAGAACCCAAATCGTTCTTTTGCAACTACTGCATCGTGAACAACTACGCCATTGTCATAAAACAAATAGCTTAGCATAGGTGTGTCTGCCAATTGCTGCTTTATTAATGGGTGATTTTTGACAGCTTTTTTGAAAAATTTTGGCGAAGAGGATGGGCTTACCTTATGAGTTGGTTGACGCAGTCTGAAACTGTTTTGTCTTTTAATATAATACCCGAAAGTAGCATCATTTGGTAAACTGTTGAGGCTGTCGGGTATAAGTACCGATGCGCTGTAAACAGTAACGACTTCTCCTGATTGGTTCACTTTACATAGTTTCACAAACCCAGTCCCAAAAGACGCTTGAATGTTCCTTGCGTTAACCACACCCCACAGCGTGTTTTCGTTATCCTTAGTAAATGTTCCTGAAAAAGTTTTGTTCTGACCTGCCAGAAATTGCTTTGCGGCGTTCTCTGTTTTTTTACCCCATAAGCCATCAATCGGTCCTGCATTAAAGCATAACTTTGTCAGATGCGTTTGAACTTCCTTTACATCTACACCTTCTGCCACACCTGCAATGAGGGGCTTGAGAGAAATCATCAGGAGTAGGGTGGCTGTGATAAGGAGTTTTTTCATGGCTTCATTCAACTTGTTCTACCAAATACCTTAAGTATTAGAATGATACTTGGCAACGAAAGCATGACTTGCTTATGCATTTTCTAAAGCCTGAAGCCTTTCTTCTATTTCAGTCAGCTCCAGAGTGCGTCTGTAGCTATCGATAAGCCCCATGACACGTGTTCCTTCAATGGGAGTAAGTTCACCCTCACTGACGGCTGTGAGAACGCTGCTAGCGGCTTTTGAGGCATCTATAGCATCATTCATATCAGGTAAGGGAAAGGATACTGATTTATCCTTAGGGGCAGGGGCTATGCGTTCCATACAGAGGCGTAGAGCTAGGCCATCACCTTCTAGGGCTTTGGAGATAGCAGTTTGCGTAAGAGCCTCAGCTTGGCCGTCTAGTAAACTCTCAATGACTAGGGTCTTTTTATTTCTAGCGCCTTTGGGTCTGCCAGTGTTCCCTGTGGTGAATTTACCAGCCGTATTTCTACCGTTTTTCATGTGTTATAATATAACACAATTTCTGATGTACGCACTAGTGTATGTTTTTGCTAAGTTTAAATCATGCTAATTTTACTTTAAAACCTTTCACAGAGCCGTTTTTTTTAATTGCTCGTGAAATATTGCTAGAAGTGCTTCCTATGAACTTGGCAGCATCTGCTTTTGACTCAAAAATTTTTTCAGTTTTGTCCGCAACTGATATAAGTATTACTTTCTTGGGTGCATTGGAATTTGGTGCTGGTGCATATTCGATAAATAATTCTGGGTTTTGATCAAGTATTTCAGACGTAGAGAGATTAGAAGATTTCCATCTGAAACCACCTGCAGTCGGTCTTCGGCCATTTAGCACTGCGCTTATTTTTGAGGAATTAACTGCAAATCCCAGCTCTCTCATTTTTTCTTCAGCTTCAACGGTAGATCTGAAGTGTTGATTTCTTTCGACGCAATAAACTGCTTTCGCATTTGGAATTTCGATAGGCGGTATATTATTGGCATCAAAATCATCAGCTTTGAACCATCGAACGCCTTTGGATTGGGTGCGTCCATAATTCTCGGATATAACCATTGAGATATTGCTAAACCCCATGGCATGGGCTTCTGCAATACTTGAACACCTGTACAAAATCTCATTTGTTTCGGGATCGATGCCAATGACTGGTACTGGGCCTTGAAATTCCCCAGCTTCAAACTCAGATTTGCGCGGAAACGGTGTGGGGATGATAAAGCTGTCTAATTCTGCTCGATAGTCAATTTTAGAATCCGAAAGTTCTGCTATAAATTGTTTTACGTACTTGATAATTGGTTCGCGTGATTTGAAATAATATAGCTCAGTATCACCCGTCCATCGTTCTCCTAATCCCATCCCCTTTTTTAAAATTCTTTCATCTTTGTCTTCGTAGAACTTAATTTTAATTCGGTTTTCGAGCACGTAAGCATCTATCTCGAATGGACGAACTTCATAAAATATTTTGATTAAGCTTTCTCTATATCTCTGCTCAAGTGTCCTCGTAGTTACACCAACCTTCAAAGCTCTTATTCCAAAGGCCTCAATTTCCATAACTCCTAGGCTGCATGGATAACCTTTTTCACCACTTTCTATTAAATTTCGTAGTTTTGCATCTGCGTATCCCAATCGCTCCCTGCTACAGGTCGCACATTTTTCTCGACTACTTATAAATTGGGCCTTCCCTATTGGTTTTTGGATGCCGTGTGTTTCACAATCCAACGTAATCCGGGTAGCCGCAACAATTTCGTCAAATTCGATTTTATGGATCGTTATGCCTGCCGGCAGATTACGTTCAATCTCTTCTCTCAGTTGCTCAAGATTTAATCGATTTCTTTCGCGAGCGGCCTCTTGTGCACAAACCGAACACCCCCATCCGTAACCAGGGCCATGCATCATCCTCGTTGGTAGAAATTTTTCTGGTTCTTGCTGTGTATGTATTTTGCATTTGAAAAGTAAGGGCTGCGTCATTCCAAAAAATTCAGACACAATTTCCAAATTGTTTGCTCTATTTTCATCAAACCAGACAAAGAATTTCTCTTTTTCTTTTTTTAGGCTAGCAGTAGTTACTGCTTCGGCTTCACAGTATTTACATCCACCGTATTTTAATTGAACATGATTATCTGGTGACACCAAAAATTCATGAGTGTGTTCATTGCAAAAAATTGAAACTTTTGGATTTTTTTGGGTTTTGTATTCTTTTATCGCTTGGTCGTAGTTGAATATCGATCCGTATTTTTTGATTGATTTCTCAACCCATCTCTCGCAATTTCTCCGCCTTTTTTTCTCCATTGCATCAGGCGAATATCGGCTACCAGATTTGTAACGTCTCTTTGCAGTGTCGCTATGCTGGGTCATTGGAATAAAATGAAATTACTATGAGAAATTGTTTTTGCAGTATATGAGCATTTCACTCGGTTTAAGTTTATGAGTTTCACCAGATTGCCTGATATATAACAACTCAGGGTTAGAGATGTATTTCTTATGACTCTTTTCAAATTCGCTGTGAGTGCAGAAAACAGGTTCAGTCGAAGGATCAACTTTGATCAGACAAATTTCTTTACCATTTTCCATTCTAATGATTTCGATATCGACTAGTGTCGCTGCCAGTGTTCCTAAAAAAGTTTTGACGCGGTTCATTATACCTTTCGTGTAGTCATCCCGATCGTTTTTGTAGTCATCCAGTTCTAAGCCGGTGATGTTTCTAGGTTTATCCTGTACACCTATAAGCAGTTGCCCACCCTTTGTGTTTGCAAAAGCGGCGATAGTTTTTAATACGGCATGGATTACATGTGGCGCATCTGATTTTTTACCATTTAGACATCGTGAAAATGTCTGCTTGAACTCAACCGTTTTTGTTTCGTCCCCGAAAACTAGTCTGGATACTACTTTGGGATCTGTAACTGAAATGTCGCCATGAGCTTTTCCAGTTCGACCTGCAGCTTCATCAGCCAAGGTTTGCAAATAAGCGGGATGCGCCCTGGCATGTTCTTCGAAAACGCCAAGTTCTTGCATTTTCAGAATTACTTCGTCCGGAGATTTTTTCAACTGAAGCGCAATTGAGTCAATAATTACACCCTCAGCTGCTTTTCCTTTAATAATTTCAATAGCTTCTTTCGACCAGTCTGATCTTGATGAGCTTTTTTTAAATGTTTGCACCCATTCAGAAAGAGAATTAGATTTCGTGTCCCACTGCAACTCTTTTAATCTATCTTCTCGATCCCTCAGATCTTTCCAAGACTCCCATGATTTAGTTTTTCGTTTGTCCTCAGTTTTGGAATAAAAATTGTTTATTGCTGCTTCGGCACTCAAGCCATTCCGCATCCAAACTGCAATGTAGTGTGCAGGAACACCTGTAAATGAAGATAATTCTTTCACATTTTTAAAGGTTCGACCTTCAAATACTAGGTCTTTGTCTTTATGCATTTCTTGCAAGCAAATTGGACACTTTGCGCCATGGCGCATTCTATGTGGAGTCGTCTGAAAAGTATGCCCATTTTCACATTTGAAGAGTTGCTTTGTATGAGCGGACATTTTTACGCCATCCTAATTTGATCCAGATACTGATTGGCTTTAATAAAGCTCCATATCTTCCAATCCTCCACACCCTCATTGTAAAGGTCAATATTTTATTGGGTTTGTAAAAGATTGAAGCTTGTTGAACATTAGGGAAGAACTCTTTGAGTATTCCGCGCGACCGTTGAATATGTGTCATCAGAGCCTTCGCAATTTTTCCTCACATGAGCATAAAAATTTCACAAATTTATCTGTCTTAAGTTAAAATGGGATATCGCCCGGATCTATCTTAGACAGATCTGAGTTGCTGATGTTAAAATCGGGGTCAGCGTCTGCAGCAGATTGACTACTTAAACCAATTAATTTCCCACCAATAGAATTAACCACCACTTCCGTCGTGTATCGATCCTGGCCAGATTGATCTTGCCATTTCCGTGTTTGGAGCTTTCCTTCGACATACACCTTACTGCCTTTTCGCAGATAATTTTCAGCATAGGATACGCTATTTTGGTCAAAAACAGAAACGCGGTGCCAGTGCGTGCGTTCATTCTTCTCATTGGTGTTTTTATCGGTCCACTGTTCGCTCGTCGCCAGCGAGAGACCCGCAACTTTCTGTCCGTTATTCATGTTGCGAATTTCAGGTTCTGCACCAAGGTTGCCTACAAGAATTACTTTGTTCAAACTCGACATTGTGCTCTCCATTTTTCGTATGGGCTCAGTTTAAATGGAGTTTTTTAAAAATAAAGGCATCAAATTAATGCAAAATTCTTGATGGCAGATAAATTGGAGGCCAGCACTATGTCTGGAGAACTTTGAGGGAATCGATTCATGTGTTAACCTGCAATTCCACCTAGCGAAGACTAGGGATAATTGAAGCAGGAAAATCGCATGAAAACTTTATCCAAGTGGCTTATGGCCACGTCATTAACCATTCTTACTTTTTTTGTACTTATGATGCTCGTATCGGGCATGTTCGAACCTAACTCGATGGGTATATTTCCAGCTTGTAGGGGGATGGCATGCTCTTGAATTGGTTGGATCAGAAGCTCGAACCAGAGCAATTAAAGCGACTGGAAAAGTTAAGATCTAATCTAATTGAAATCGTCTATGTAAACGTTGTTTTCGGATTCTTCGCGATATTCTTTTGGATTTTGCCGCTAGCATTCTTGATCTTGATATTCAACCTAATTTTTCCCGAGACTGGTCCGTATTACAGCCCGTGTGAGCCGCATCCATATGATGGGTGTGAGTGATGTCTCTCATCGACAAATTTGTTGCTAGATTAGAGCAATTTGGCCGCTTCGGGTTCTATTTGGTCTCCCTGCTATTCGTGCTTTGGGTAATGTACGGTGTAGTCGCTTACGTTATATTTGGCGCAACTATGTTCCACGATACAGAAATGGATGCATGGTGTCGTGAACATCATCCAAATTTAAGCTACGCCGCTTGCTACGAAAAGGCGGGAGTATGACATGAGTAAAGGCTTTCGAGAGTTCATTATTGCTATCGTATTCTTCAGCTCTGGTGCGTTAATGTATTTCCCATTTAGCATCATTGTTCTAGAGCCGCTGGGGTTTCTTGATAAGCATGTTTCACAGGTACCTGAGGGCCCAAACTACTGTGTGAAAATTACGGAGGAGTGGTATCGCTATTGTTAAGTTTTGCAGGATGTGACTAAAGCCCAAGCTTACCCATTCTAGAACGTATTGCGCCAACCTGTCGACCCATCAGCTCTGCTATAGATTTCACGCTTTCTCCATTTGCCACTAGTTGCTTTAAGCGATCTTCTTCTTCATCACTCCAAGATTTATAGGCGTTTGTGACCGTTTTTCGAAGTTGATCAATATTTTCTTTGTTTGGTATCAGTTTCTCGGAACTCTGATGTGAGGAGCGATTTTCGGTTAGTCGTTGATTAGGCTCTTTTGGAACTTGCTTAACCCTTTTCGGTGGCGAAAGAGGTTTTGGATCAGCAGTTGTCGTAACTCTTTGCGATATGTTTGGAAGGTGCTTTGTTTTGTAGTCACAACCGGTGTCTCTAAATTTAGAACACCCCCAAAATGAGCCATACGGTCCAATTTCTTGTTGCAGATGGCCACCACAATCAGGTTTAGGACAGCGTGCTATTAATTGCTCGCAGACATCGCATCTAAGTTCATTCACGCTGTTTTGGCCGGGGAAACCTTGTTTGCAATGCGGACATGGTTGTTCTGAATGTTCGCAGTATGGATAATTATTGCAAGACCAGAAGTTTCCGTATGGGCCAGTTTTCAGAGTAAGTTTGCCTTCAAAACATTTGTGGCATTTGGGTAAAGCTGATGAAGGTTTTCCCCATATTTCGCATTGAAATGGGCTTTGAACTAGCTCTTCAACAAACGGAGAAATCTTTCCACTTTCAGTGCATATAAACACTTTTTTCTTCGCTCGGGTTAGAGAAACATAAAACAGTCTACGTTCTTCCGAATTTGGGAAGTCTTCGGCTTTCGCTAGCACCAGATCCAATACGTGATCATCAGCACGCTCGTTTGGAAAGCCTAAGTTGTCGGCGATTGCTTCTAGAATTATCACATAATCTGCTTCCAGACCTTTTGATCTATGTGCGGTTTTGAAGCTTATCTCTAAATCAGGAAATTGGCCTCTTAAATCCGAGAGAATTTTCGCATAGTCTCTGGAGTATGTTTTGAGATTATATCGTCCTAAAATTAATACTTCTGCCTTGTTGTCTCCGTCGTTTTCGTCAGCAATTTGTTGTAAAATATCTGATAGGTAATGCTCGCCATGAGATTTTTGGAAACATACATAAACGGATGGATTGTGGTGCTTTCTGAATGATGAAACTTTTTTTGCAATCTGATCTTCGTTTTGAAGAATGAAATGCGTTGCATGTTTCGTTATCTTTTCTTCTGATCGGAACGTCATTGATAGATCGGTACGTTCGAAGTTACCAAAAAATGATGAAAACTCTTTCATTACATTTATGTCAGAACCTGCAAATCTAAAGATGGCTTGCCAATCATCGCCGACACAAAATAATTGTGTATCTGTGTGATATTTTTGAAGAGCTGAAACGAGTTTTGACCGACCAACCGATATATCTTGAAACTCATCGACCATAATGTAGCGGAATGGACTTTGAAATTTCCCAGTCTCTAACTGTTCACAAGCCAATGAAATCATGTCGTGAAAATCAATCTTATCTTCGATCTGTAACTGTTCTTGATAACTGTTAAAAACTGGCATGAACACATTAATGAACGCAGCATTCCTTGCCTGTGTTTTTTCATCCATACTAGCATTACGAGCGTGCAGAATATCTTCTGTTAAATGGCTTCCTTTGAAGTGCCCAAGAAAGGTAGTGACCAAAGCGGTGAACGGATCTAAGCGGCCCATGTCCCGCAGAATGTCAAACATAGCATCGGGGTCCAGTGGATTGAAAATCACACCTTTTTCCTCAAGTTTTTCTTTTAGTCTGGATGTCAAAACACCCTGTGATTTTTCACAGCTATATGTTTCAACTAATGTTGTCCCATTCTGCTTATGCAGATCTCTTTTCCACCTAAGAGACTTTAGATACTCTTTACGATCTACATATGGTGCGGTTCTAGCAAATCCTCTTAATCCTAAGTGCTCAATATAAATTTGGAATTTTGGTAAGTAAAAGTCTGGTTGGTACTGTCTACGTTTTATGTCTGAAGTTTTATATTCGTAATCTGTTTCGTAGATATATTCGATACCGTTTGTGTACAAAAAATTTGCAATCTCACATTCCTCAAAGCTCTTAACCAGTTCTCCTTTTAACGACCTAATTTTATGCTTTTTGATGTAATTCCAGTATTGTCCGTAGTTTTCGAAATCAAATTCACTTTCGTAAGGAGCGAAAAATTCAGTGAACCATTTATTTAACAAAATACGATAGTCATTGTTGTTCAAGTTCAATCGAATTGCATGATTTATAAAATTTTGAAGAGCCAACTTGTCTTCAGCTAATTTGGATAGACTTGGTCTGCTACCCGTGGCCCGCCCCAAAATATCCAAACCGAGACTATGAAACGTATGAACGCTAATTTCTGTGTCGGTCAAACCAGGAATGCGCTGTTTTAGCCTAGTAGCCATTTCTAATCGCGCGTCACGTGCAAAAGCCAACAGTAAAAGTTCATCAGGTTTTCGAAGTCCTTTCGATAGCAGCCAAGCTGCCTTCGCGACGATTACTGAGGTTTTTCCACTACCTGCTGCAGCGACAACTAAGTTTGCATCCTCGTCTACAACAACAGATTTACGTTGCTCATCTGTAAGTGGGTGTGACTCTATTTCGTCAAATAGCTTTTGTTCTCTAGCTATTTCCATCGGGATATATGCAGCATTACAGCTTTCTCTGACGCCATGAGTATTTTCTAAAAACCTGCGGGTTTTTCGCAGATCTTTTGCCAATTGTTCTCTAGCAACTAAGTTTGGTATTTTGCCAATTATGCCACGTTCAATTTTTCTAGCCGTTGACATACGTGAAGCAAATACACTGGTGCGCTGAAAATAGTTGCGCTGCTCAACATCAGTGATCCAAGAAGATACCAGGCGTAGGTCAGTTTCAAAATTCTTTAAACGTAGCCTCCAAGCATGGGCTTCCGCTTCTTCATATTGCTTAAGGAGCCTGTATAAATCTTTTTTGCTGAGACCTCTGAACGTGTACGCATTACTGAAAGCATTTATCTGCAGCTTTTTGAACGGCCAGCCACCATGCTTTTTTTGTAGGACATCCGTGTACTTTACGGGTACGTTGCTATGTCTCTTATCAAGTGTGAAATGATCTTCATGGAATGTGACGGCTTTAAACTTAGTAAGGCCGAATAGGTACGCAAATATCCGGTAGATTCCTCGTCGTTTAAATTGGTCTTTGGTCATTCTATGCAATGGCATTAAGTGTCTTATCTCTGTTAACTAATCGTAACTTAACAAATTTAATACACTTAACAACGTATGTGTTAAGACCTCTCAATCAATCTATATGGCTTTGTCTGATTTTCCCTTGTGATACGACCAGCTGACGCAAGCCGTTTACAGGCCTCGCTTATTTGAGGCTCTGACCTCTGCAACATTTTGGCGATTTCACTTACACGTAATTCACCGTATCTTTCTATCAGGTTTAATATGTCACTTTTCGTTGGTGCTCGGTCAGAAATATCAGCACCAGCGCCTGTTTTCTCAGTATAGCGTCCATCCGAAAACGTCAGAATTTTTTTGCTGGGTAAGATTAAACGACCTTTGGTATTGAGAACCGTTTCACCATTTCCGGTACTTAATATCATCAAATTATCGGGAACACCTTGGACCGCAGTAGAACCAATGATTTTGTCGAAAGGATCGTCGCTGTCATTAGCGTTTGACTTACCAGAGTGTGTTAACACCAAGCCGTCCATGTCATATTTATCCACGAGCTCTTTTATCTCTGTCATTGCGTGATATTCTGCATCATAGCTGCCGATGTTGCGTCTCTTCAGCTTGGCTAGGATGTCCACAATAAGTATACTTGGTCTCATACTTATTATAACAGCCTCTAAATCGCGCTCACCACCCTGTCCAAAGCCCTTTAGCTCACCTTCTAATACAAGATGCACACGGTGTTTTTCAGTGAACTCAGAGAACCGCCCCTGTGCCATTCGGGGATTATATTCCAAAGCCAGGTACAAAACACTTTTCTCAAGTGATATGTCGGCAGCTATCTGTTCTGCCAAAGTAGATTTACCGGACTTCGGCTTGCCCCCGAGCAAAGTGAGACCCGCAGGTAACCAGCGATGTATTTGATCTTTAACATCTAATTTTAAGCTCAGGACTTCGCTAACGTGACGGCCAACTAGCGGTTCAGTCCGCATTCTCGTTTTCCTTCGTTGCAATTTTTAGAACACTGATAACAAACGCTCGGTAATCGTCGTTCCATCCGCCTTTAGGTGGACACTCGCCTATTTTGCCAAGAATATAATCCCGTGATCGGCCATAAGTTGTTTGATCGTCGATCCAGTTTACTATGCTCTTAAACCATTTCCCATGGGGCGGGTGAAACATCCATTGGCTTGTTTGTTTTTTGGGATTTGACAATTTAAGTTCTCCCTTGTCGAATTATGGTGGATCGATTGCGATTATCCATCCAATTTTCGATTTCTTGTGAGCACCATCCAACTGCACGTGTCCCAATCTGTACTGGACGTGGAAAGTTACCAGCGTCCATCATTCGGTATATTGTTGATCTCGATAAACCTAATTTCTTTTCGAGGTCGCGGCGGCGATAGTAATGTTTCATAGTGTTACCTTTCAGCGTCGAGAGTTGTGTTGTTTGAGCGCTTCTGGGTATTTTTGGGAGCAATGGCGATAAAAAAATAACGGAGGAAATTATTTAATTTTTTATTTTCCTCCGTTAGCAGCTTCTTGATGTAATGTTCGACATTTGCTTCGATTTCCAGCAGTGCAAAAACTGCTGATAGAAATGAGTGGAATTTGCCTCCTGCAACATTGCTGTCGGTATAAGGGTCGTGCGTAATTGAAATGTTATAATCAGTTCCTGCCTTGAAAATGTCTGCACATATCTTGGCAATGTAATAGGCAGCGGTTTTTTGTTTTCTGCCTTTCTTTGGCGGTGGATTTGTTTCAGAGCCACTTAAAACGGCAATTAATCCACGATCTGAAGTGCTTAACATTCTTGCGGCTTCGTCTACTTGATCAGCAATTGGTGAGAGAGAATTAGCTAAAATCTCGCTGTAGCTATTTTCACTCAAGCGGTACTCCTGCTTAAGTTTATCATTTGCGTTAATCTGAGACTGTTTCTCAAGAGCGATGCTACCATGATGTCCAACTTGCAGAAGTAATTCCCTGGCTTGTAAAAGTTTTGCGGCAGCCTTTTTGAGGTGTTCCCGATCTTTTTCAGGTGGTTTATCGCCAGCAACTATTTTTTCGAAAGATTTCCCGAACAGCCAAGCATCGATTATTGCATTCGCATATTCAGCAGTTTCGTGTGCTTCAATTTTTGAAGTATGTTGCATAATGAGTTTAGAAATTTCTGCCTCAATGTAATGCCAATTAGGGATGTTCATTTCCAATTTTCCCTTCCAAAAAGTAGTGCCATTTGCTCAACAACTTCGCGCGCTCATCTAACAAGTCTGTCCTGTAGTAAGCATGCTCTACCTCTGAACCAAACTTATGTGCCAACTGCAGTTCAGCAGCCTCCCGTGATTGCCCTGTCTCAGCAACCCAGTCTCTGAACGTTGAGCGTAGGCCATGAGGCACTGCTGGAAGTACGGACCCTTGATCTACAAATCCATGTGCATCACTAGCATGCATCCGCTTCATTAGCGCGGATAGCGTCATATCTGACAGTGTCGTGAGGTTTCCCGATTTAAATACCAACCCTGATTGATCATTTGTGTCGCTGATCAGCTCATACATGGCAGAAGTAATTGGCACTCTATGTTCGCGCTTAGCTTTCATTCTCTCCGCTGGGCGCGTCCAAATGCCAAGGTAGCCGCGCTTCTTTGCTTCAGTTTTTTCAAATAGATGTACTTCTTCCCAACGCATGCCTCTGATCTCTCCTGACCGTGATGCTGTCATGGTAAGGAGCATTAGGGCCTTAGCGCCTGTTCCATCGCGCTCCTTTAGTTCAGCCCACCATCTCTGAGCGTCCTTTAGTTGCAGGGCAGGGTGGTTTCGTTTGGTTTTGACTTTGGACTTTTGAGGTAGCAAAGCTGAGAGGTTACCTTGCCATGCCGCTGGATTAGGTGGCGACATCATACCTTTGACAATTGCATAGTCTAGAACCCTCTCAATCCGCCCACGCAAGCGACTTGCTGTCTCTGTTTTGTTTTTCCAGATAGGCTGGAGCAAAACGTGTATCTCATTCACTGAGATTTCATTAACGGGCATGCTTCCAATGAATGGAAGAGCATATGTCTCAAGTGTGGTGCGCCATTGCGCTCTATGTTTGGTATTTTTCAATTCGTCTAGGATTGAGGGTAGAGCCATTTCCACGACTTCTTTGAAAGATGGGATCGTCTTTGGTTTAACCCTTTCTAGTTTAGGGTTGATCCCGCGCTGCGCCAGAGCCTTGTTCTCAGCAGCAATTCGACGGGCTTCGGCTAGGGAAATCATCGGATAATTACCTAGACCCAATTCAAGCTGTTTGCCGCCAAAACGTATCTTCTGAGACCAACTTTTTGATCCTGACTTGCGGACATAAATATGTAAGCCAGTGCCACTGTCATCATAGTAACGGCCAGGTTTCATTTCTTGGTTTAACGCTTGCGCAGTTAGTCTCTTTGGCATTTCGCCCCCACATTCGCCCCCACAAATTTGCAAGAACATATGATAATTATCTGGTATTAGTGAGAATAAGTGAAGTATAAAGTATCAATAAAATAAGAACTATTAAGTATATACGAGACTTTGTAGGAATGATAATTGTACGGACTTCGTTTCCGCCACATTCCCTTTTTAATTTTAAGCTTATCAATGGATTATAGTTGTGTGGCGATTTTTGTCCCCAATCCTGTCCCCTAAAAATAATCTGACGCCGCCCATCGCGCGCGTGCGCGACCCTGTGCTTTATGCGTGTTTTGCCTCGCGCTCGCGCGCAACCCTTGCGTCCTGCTGTCTTCGCGCGCGCGTCACTGTGTTTCGTAGTGTTGAAGTCTGCATCGCGCGTGCGTGCGCGACTTGATCAATTTAGTCTGTGTCAGGGGTCTACGCGTGCGCCCGCGTGCGACTGGATCATTTTGTGTGACCACATCACCAACCTGCTTCGTTTGAGCATTCCTCAAAAGTTAAATTTGGGTGGTATTCTTTGCACCACTTGTGGCGTTCTTTAATTCCTCAATCACGCTGACATCACAATGTCGGAAATAGCGTACATTTTCCAACCATCTGATGTATGTTTATATGCGTAGAAACCCGAAGCCTCTTCAATTAGGCTACCATCTGACCGCAATCGTCTACAGTTTCTCATTAAAACATGCGCTTTTGTCTCGCTGTGTGCAACAATATCAATTTCAAAATTTTCACTTGTTGACCATCCTTTTGCAGCCTTCATCTCTGTTGGGGAGATTGGAAAGCTATCTAGAGTGCTGACAACTCCATCGCCAATATATGTTAATGGAAATTCGACACATTCATTGATAGTGTCCACGTCTTCATTCACAAAAGCGTTCAAGTATTTTTGATAAGCTACAAGTAGCTCGCGCCGTGTTTCTTTTTGCAAAAACTTATTCCTTTTTCATAAAGGCTCAGCAGCAGAGCCATCCTCGTTCATTCGGTGTTTTGCATAGACGACATCATCATCATGCGCAGATACCCAGTGGAAACTTTCATCTGCAAACATGTGAGTATTCACATCGATTTGGCTTGGGTCATCCAGCGTCCCTATCATCATTACGCGTCGATCAGGAAACCGTTCAGTTGTTGCTGTAACTTGTGTCGAACATGTTGGACAAAAATGAATATATAATTCGCGGCCGTGTTCATCGCTTTTGTAAGTATAGGTCCGTAATTCACCATCGTTAAATTGCACGTCGTCAAGATTAAACGACATTGCAGCGCGATAGGCGGTACCCAAGCTACGCTGACAAAACCGACAATGGCATGCGTAAGAAGCAATTGGCGCAGACTTGCATGTGAAACGCACAGAGCCACACAAGCAGCCCCCTTGGATTTCTGTCATTTCGTACTCCTGTTGAAGTTCTGCAATCACTTTAGGCATGCGCACTGAGGTGGGTCAAAGATAAACTTCGAGTGCCCCCCAATGATCCCACTACAGTGTGGATTTTGCAAAAGAGGAAATGAGTATTTTAATTTAGAAACAGATTAGCCTTGTTGCCCTGTAGGCGTCAGGTGATTGTGGGTTACTTCACCCTCGTGATAAAAACTGTCTTTTACATGGTTCTATTAACTCAAGCATTTTTTGTCTGCCAGTGAGATTTTTTTCTGCTTCTTCAAACGATGGATAAAGCGCGATGGAAATACCTGAAGTAGGACCTGTCTGAATATTTATAACCTGTAATTGATTAGGGAACAGATCATCCCTCACTTCAGCATAGATTTTCTCTACTTCGCCCATGCCGCTTTCGTCAAAAATTCCATCATCGTCACTCGTGCAATCGCCATCACACCTAACCCTCAATTATCTACTAAAATAGTGTTGATCGACTTTCTGATCCGCCGGCATAAACGCTGAGGTGAAACGTTCTGTCTCAAATACAATGGAGGAAAAAAACTCTGTCATACCCCAAGCCTCTATCTGTTTATAAACTTGCTCCTCATTTTCGGCCAAAAAGTGTGTGCAGTAGAAGTCACTTTTCATTCCCTGCCATACTTGCATTGCCGTTGCAAAATCGCCTTCGACAGTAGCGGCCCATTCTCCATGTGTCAGGTCCTCAGAATATACAGTTTTAAAGTATTCTTTGTACTGCTCGGCCGCCTCATCACTGTGTACGCTATGTATTGCGATAAAGTTTTTCATGCCTCGAATATGAACCAGCGTAGGGGGGTGGGTCAAAGACAAATATCAACAATTGGTAACCGGCGTCCCCTCCTTTTTTGCGTTCTTGGAATTTTTAGCTGAATACGCAATGAAATATATGAGCTAAAATATATTATTGGTTCAACAAAGACTGCAGTGAGATCAAGACAACGAAGATTAAGCACGTCGCCATCACGATATTTATTTGCTTTTGTCGATGTGCTGATAAATTAAGTTCGTTAAGTTTTACTCCAGCTAGTAGCCAAGTGAAATGAAACGAAAACCAGAGCAAGTTCATCACAACAAGTTTTACCAAAACTTCTGCTAGAAAGTTATCTGGGTATAAAACAAAACCACTAAAAAATGTTGTATGGGCGGCGTACGCTTTTGGATTTAATATTTGAAGGATTACGCCTGTCGAAAGAGTTGGCGCGCTCATGTGTATAAAAGCAACCTTGGAACCAGCAAAAGCGATGCGTAAACCAAGATAACCAAAGTAACTGGCGCAGGCTATGAATAGTACGCCTCGAATAATCGGATCAGCTAAAATTATGGTTGCGACACCTGATATAACTGCAAGACTAACGATTGTATGACCCAGCCACAAACCTGTCACATAGTTTAAACCTCTAGTCCATCCGTAAGCGGCTCCTGTTCCCGCGAGCGATAAGACGGCAGGACCAGGCGTTACAAACATCAAAATACAAACGGTGATGAAAGAAAGCATGGTGTCAACTTACTGGCCTTTCCGAAACACTCAATCAAAGAGAAATTAATTCTCTCAAATATGCCTTCACATCTGACATCAAAGGAGGACATTATGGCAGATTGTGGTAGTGGTAGAAGCCTGACGGGGAAGTGTATGGGCTGGCACACTTTGACTGAAGAGCAATATTAAGAAAAAAGCTGCTTACGAAACTAAGAAAGCCGAATAATAACTACTAAATTTTGCCCGCATCGACTGTGTAATGTTTGATGGGGTTTTCACCCAACATCTACATTGATTAAACTGGACGTAGCCAGTAGCCCAAGCCTATGTTGGTGGCCATTGGTATTGCGTGCGCGTTTTAAAGAGATCAAGCTGTTCTATCCTGTGGCAACTGAGTTTGAACGGCATAAGCGGGTCCTTTATATTCTTCTATCATGGTGACACCGCCCTCCTTTGCTGCAAAATCTCTCTGAAATGTGTTTTTTTCCAAAAACGCATGGTAACTGTCTTCGGACTTATAGATTGCTACGGATCCATGAGTGTATTCGTCAATTTGATACCAAATGGTTTCAAGAACGTGTTCTTCATTGTCAAAAGTATCTCTAACTATCATCATATAGTCGATTGCTTCCTCGGCGTTTATTGGTTTTTCGTGCTTCCAGAAAGCATTAACTATATATTTCATACGATTATTCCTTTGGAGGTAACGGCGTAGCGCCTGTTTCAACTCTGGTTAGCATGCCGTCAGTCTTGGTAAAGACGTACATGACAGCATCGCGCGTGCCATTAGCAGAATTTGTAATTTGATGAACAACCATGATGTCATCATTTTCGTAAAGGCATCTTATGTTTTCTGCATATGCATCTGAAAGAATAATCGCTGTAATGCGCTCTAACCAAAGGTCGGGGTCTATCACGGTACCCGTTGAATGCATGATAATTTCAATCTCAGGATCAATAATTGAGGTGAAAGCCTCTATGTCTCCTGTTTCCCAAAACTGCTTGTATTTTTCAAAAAGCATCCGCCAAGGTCCTGTAAAATAAACTTACCGTAAATCTGAGGGAACCACACCATGGGTCTGTTTGACAACTTTAAAAGAGCTGAGGTCTGCCTCTAAGTCGAACGTCAACAACGCAGTGATCAAAAATCTAAGTGCATATCCCACTCTCTGATGAATGCCCCCCGATGATCCCCATGCAGTGGGGGTTCGATGACAAGATTGGGGAAAGACTAATTGACGTATCTGTCAAACGGCGGAAGTATATCGGGTATCACAATCGATATGTTTTTAAAAAGTGAGTGATCACGTAATGTATTTTGCACGCGGTATAAGGGCTCCGTCATTCAGTTTAAGATCAACGGATGACACCAGGCTTAATTTAAGTGATCTAGCTGGCAAATATGGCACAGTTGTGGTGTTCATATGCAATCACTGCCCGTATGTTGTTCGTGCGTTAGAAGACATGAAATTTGAAGCTCAGGCCCTTCAAAATAAAGGAATTGAAGTCATAGCAATTTGTTCAAACGATCCGATTAAATATCCTGACGATAGCTTTGATAAGATGCAGAAATTTGCTGTGCAGAACGCATTTAATTTCCCTTATCTACATGATGAAGATCAATCTGTTGCGCGGGCATATGATGCTCAATGCACGCCAGACTTCTTTGGGTTTAATTCAGCTTTGGAGCTGGAATATCGCGGACGCCTGAATAATCGGCGTGATGGCGCCACCGGACTGTCCCGTGAACTTTACGATGCAATGATGCAAATCAAGGAAACAGGTAAAGGGCCTGATCAACAGCTTCCCTCGATTGGATGCTCAATAAAGTGGGCGGATTAAGATGTCTAATCATATGGATTACTCAGCAGGTGCAGCTTGGATGCATGGAAAGGTCATCCCAATTTCTGAAGCAAAAATATCAGTCTTAGATTGGGGTTTGACACGTTCTGACATTACTTATGACGTCGTCCACGTCTGGAATGGGGCTTTTTTTAGGATAGATGATTATCTAGAACGCTTTATAACATCTATGAGTAAACTCAGGTTAGATGTTGGACTTGATAAAGAACAAATACGGTCAGCACTTATAAACCTAATTTCTACCTCTGGATTAAAATCAGCTTACGTATCGATGGTAGCATCACGTGGCACCCCAATTATTCCAGGAACGCGCGACCCAAGGTCTTGCAAAAACCACTTTTACGCCTGGGCTGTTCCATTCGTTTGGGTCATTCCAAAAGATGTTGCAAAACGTGGGGCACATATTTCCATTGCAAAGGAAACGAGGCGTATATCTGCACAATCAGTAGACCCCACAGTAAAAAACTATCATTGGGGTGACATGACGGCTGCATTATTTCAAGCACTTGATGACGGTTACGATACCACAGTTTTATTGGATCAGAATGATCATATTACTGAAGGGCCAGGTTTCAATATCTTTGCTGTAATAAATGGAAAAGTTGTTACGCCTAAGTCTGGGGCGCTTGAGGGCATTACGAGAAAAACTGTTTTTGATATTTGCAGTGAGCTGCAAATTCCGTGTTCGACAACCGATATTTCTGCGATGGCGCTGCAGAATGCTGACGAGGTATTCACAGCGACAACTGCTGGGGGGATAGTTCCGGTGACACGCGTTAACGACTGTATTTTGGGTAATGATGCCCCCGGTGCAGTAACCCACAAAATATTAGATACTTACTGGGATTTTCACAAACGCCCAGATTTAAACACAGACATTATCTACAAATAGATAGTGAAAAACCTAGATTAATTTAGGTATTGGCAAAACCTTAACCGCAATTCTTTCTCACACAAAGCCTGTCATACTTGTCATAAGTAGATGATGAATATGATAGATATGACACATATGACAGCTATTGCGCCGAAAGCTGAACTCCCTTCTTTACGATGAGACCCAGTTCAATAGGGTGCATGAGCTTGGACGACTTAACTCAGCCGTCTTCGCCTTGGGATGATCCAGACTTCAAGTTAGCAGTTTAATGTCCCATCAATATTGCGTGGTCAAATACCAAACGAGCAGTGGTAACTCAGGAATTAAAATCAAACTTGCTAATACTATGCGCTGGAATTTTCGATTTGATAAAATCCGCGTCATATAACTGAGTTAGTATCGCGAGCCATGAAATAAATAAGATGCGGCTATTTGACAGTATAACAAGCCGAGCCAACGTCGGCATGTGTTGATCCAGACTTTAAGTTGGCTGTTTAGCCTTCCGCAGGCCGTTTAAGAATACGTTTAACGAGATAAGCTGCCGCAACGATGATTAAAAAGGGCACAATACCTAGCAACCACATACCTAGAAACCATAGTGTATGTGCTGGTCCGACGAAGTCTTTGTAATACCAAGTAACGATCAGTTTGCCCTCAGTCGCGAGTAGTGCAATCGAAATCAAAATTGGCCAAATGATAAAATGAATAATGGTACGAAAGTTAGCCGTCACGGTATTCAGCTTTAGCGATCTTGTCTTCAACCTGAACACAGAATGGTTGTGCAGTTGTTTGTTTTTTATTTGGGATCACAGGCCAGTGGCCATTTTGCTTTAGCCATTGCTCCCATTCGTTACGGTGATCAGGTGACAATCCAGTTTCATCATTGAACTCTTTTGCAAGCTGCTTTCGCAGTTGCATTACGCGCCGTTTATTCATTTTCAAACTCCCTGACGCAGAGTGAACCACACTATGGGTCCGTTTGACAATTTTAAAATAGCTGAGGCGCTGTCACTTGAAGGCCTAAAACAAATGCGACTGCGATCCAAGGCGCGACAGTGGTCAGGGTGAGGATGAGGCAAGTGCGTGACATAACAGAAAGCCCCATCCTCTGAGACTACAATGCTAAGGAAAAAACATTGTACTCATTGGTACGGCTTGGTTCCGAAATGAGATCAATCAGTACACTGCGGCACAATCGCACAAAGAAAAAGCCCCGCTAAAAGCGAGGCCAAGTTATCAACAGGGAGAAGGGGAATATGAACCCCAATGGTAATCGTTGATGCGCTTCACATACCGCAAAAAATTGCGACATCAATGCGACAAAGTGTAAACTAAAATAGAAAAGAAGTGCCAGCCGTAGCTAACACTTCTTCACCTTCTCCCTGTCGAACTTGGCCGACTTAGGGCGAACCGTACTTGATGGCGCAAACAAATCAAGAAAAAAGGAACTTTACATGGACAACCGTGAAAATCGGGCGGCTGCATCTTTCGAGGTGCGGGCTGTCGATGACGTGACGGTCAGCGTCGAAGGCTACGCGGCTGTTATCAATCTGACAACTAATTTGTTTATACTGGTAGTTTCTGTCGTAGAAAAAAGTGAGGCCAATGCTGAACATTGAAAAAGGCGCACTGACCCCACCGTATCGCTGCGTGAAAAGATAGAGATGAGGATCACATCAGCGATTTAATTACTCATTCGCACATACGCCTATGCGCCATGGGTAAGTCTTCTGTCGCCTGTAGTTTTAGCCGTTGGATCGAACCATTCTTTCTGGCGTTCCCTCGTGTTGACTGACGGCACTCTAACACAACAATCGAAAATCACCAAATCAGCATAAAGATCACAGCATGATCGAACAAATACTATCCAGCGTCACTGAACTGGCTACGTCGTGGCTGGACAGCAAACCGCAGCAAAAACTTCTCGAAACGGAAATAAAAAAGAAGCAGCTCACAGGTGAAATTGACTGGGAACTGGAAGCAATTCCTTCGGCTCAAAATAGCTGGAAGGATGAACTATGGACGATTGTGTTCGTGTGCATTCTTGCTGCTAATTTTGTTCCCTCTCTGGGGGCGCCATTTTCCAAAATTAAGTAACTGTAATAAAAAAATAATTTCAAAAGATCGTATTGGGTACGATTATGGGTACATTTTATTGTTACGTTATAAGCTGTGATTATTCCCTCGCGCGCGTGCGCGACCTTGTGCTTTATGCGTGTTTTGCCGCGTGCCCGCGCGCGAGCCTTGCTTCCCGCTGTCTTTGCACCTGTGCGTAAAGTTGAGCTCTTAATGTGTCCGTGACACAAAAATTAATCGAGAACTACATGCTAAATTTACTTCCCCAACGATTTAAATCGAATAAGCTCAAACATGAGAAAATACGAGCTGAGTAAGTAAGGTATTATCAGTGGAATTTCCGAGATTTGATCTAAGCAAGTTCGAAAATGCATCTGGCGCAGAGCGAAGGCAGCTCAGTGTAGCTTTGGACACCATTTGCAGTGAAACAGGTTTTGTGATCCTCGAGGGACATGGTGTCCCCGAAGAGATGATTGAGCAGCAGTGGAGTATAATTAATTACTTCTTTGATGCCCCAAGTAGTGTCAAAGAAAAGGTCAAAGTACCTTACAGTGGTTACCCCTATGGTTGGATTGGGCCTGATCAAGAAGCTTTAGCCGCGTCGAAGGGAGAATTAACCCCGCCCGATTTGAAGGAAAGCTTTAACGGTGGGCCGCTATTTGTGCCTGAAAAAATCCAAGATCAGTCCGCCCACGATTTTTGTTATCAACCGACGTTGTGGCCGGATGTCATTGATTTTCAGAATGTTTGGGAGAGCTACTATGCTGAAATGGAAAGGTTAGCACAACGCGTTATGTCAGCCTTTGCTGAAGCTCTCGGGCTTGAAAACTCGTATTTCGACAATTTCATTGATCATCCAATATCTGCACTCAGAGCGTTGCATTACCCAGCTACTAAATCGGTATTAGAAAAACAGCAGCGAGCTGGGGCGCATACAGATTACGGATCATTGACGATCTTGCTTCCACAAGAGGGGACCTCTGGTCTACAGATCAAGCATGGTGATGATTGGATTGATGTGCCAGCACCTAAAAATTGTTTTGTCATAAACATTGGTGATTTAATGGAGCTTTGGACTGGTGGGCGTTGGGTATCCACGCTTCATAGGGTGGTAGCAAAACCAGATCAGGCAGCGCGCAAAAGTATTGCCTATTTTCACCAGCCAAACTGGGATGCTGTCATTAAACCAATGCAAGGTCCCGATTACGAAGAAGTAGTCTCTGGCCCGTATCTAATGAGCAAATTCAAAAGTACAAACCTGTGATGTGATTAACGTGCCGAAAATAAGCGGTATCCAAAACACTCTTGTCTGGACAAACTGCATTTTACTAATCTGAAAATTGTCAATTATCGGGAGTTAAAGATGAATATCGATCAAATTGCAGCTGAAATTCATAAAGCTATTTTGAATCGCGAGCAGATCACTCCATTCACCGATCGTGATATGTCGTTATCCAGCGCCAATGCTTATAAAGTTTCGACAAAACTTTGCGAGTTAAGAAGTTGGCAAGTAAACGGCCGTAAGATTGGTTTCACAAACCGCTCGATTTGGCCAATTTATGGGGTTGATCAACCAATGTGGGGCTCGATGAGCAACAACTCGATTAGCTACGCAAAAAATGGAATGCCGTTGATTAAACTTTCCGATTACTGTGAGCCGAGGATTGAGCCAGAAATTGTAGTGTGTTTCGCTTCTACGCCTCCTTTGCGCGCCACGGAAGAACAGATTGCTAAAAGTATTGCTTGGGTAGCGCCAGGGTTTGAAATAGTGGATTCAATTTATCCTGGTTGGAAATTTAATATTCCCGACACGATCGCAGCAGGAGGCCTGCATGGTCAATTAGTTGTAGGTGAAAAAGTGATAGATACCAATGACTTAAGAGAAAAATTAATCGATCAGAAAGTAATCTTATGCTGTGATAATAAAGTAGTTGAAGAAGGAAGTGGCGGTAATGTCCTAGATGGACCCATTTCTGCACTGAAGCATCTATTGGATGGTATTTCCGCAGAACCATCTGAAGTTTCTGTTAAGGCTGGTGACATAGTCACTACTGGTACTTTGACCGATGCAAAGCCCTTGCGCGTTGGCCAAACTTGGAATGGCAAATATTCGGGCATAATTAATTCTTCGCTATCTGTTGAGATCGTTTAATATCGTGAAATATGTGAAAATGATACCATCAGAAGAGATGTTGAAATGCCTACTGAGAAAAAAACAATCCCCGATATATCAAGCGTTTCAATCTTTGCACGCAGGTATATCGAAGCTGTAATTTTGAAGAATGTTTTTGATGAAATAAGTAATAAATTTGGGATCAAAGCGGCGGAAGAAATTATTGGTAAAGCATGTTCAAACTCTGCGATAGCTCATGGGATTGCGATGGCGGATGTATTGGAGAAAAAACCTGATTTGAGCGATTTTGCTGATATATTGCCCAACTGGACCAAAGAAGAAGCATTGGAAATAGAAGTGTTGGATGAAGCTGCTGCTGTTATGAATTTCAATGTCACGCGATGTCGTTATGCCGAAATGTATGAAGAAATGGGGCTAAAAGATATTGGTCATTTACTGAGCTGCAGTCGAGATGCAGATTTTTGTAAAGGGTATAATTCAGAGATTAAGTTTGAGCGCACACAAACAATAATGAAAGGAGCAAAATATTGTGACTTTCGTTTGAAATTAGAAAGATAGTCTTGGGTATCTCGGTTTGCTAAAATTTTCCAAGAAACCGAGCGATCCATGTCATCCGAAAAAGGACAAGTTTAATGGCAACCGGAAATAATATTCTCACATATTTTAACGGCACATGGCATAAAGGGAACGTTCCAATTATTAATGCTGCTGATCACGGCGCTTGGCTTGGTTCAAATGTATTCGATGGTGCCAGGTATTTTAATGGCGTCGCGCCAGATCTACTCGCTCACTGTCAAAGGGTAAATAATTCCGCAAAAGCTTTAATGCTTAGGCCGAGTGTTGAAGCGAATGATATGGTTGAAATCATTTGGGAGGGATTGAAGCAATATGAGGCAGACGCAGCAGTTTATATTCGTCCAATGTATTGGGCGATTGATGGTGATTTAACAGCGATTGTTCCAAATCAAGAGTCTGTTGGTTTTGCCATTTGTCTCGAGCAAATACCACTAGCCCCCGAAAGCAAAACTGTGAGCTTAACCAAAACTAAGTTTAGACGCCCTGTGCTTGAGGATGCTGTTGTAAATGCCAAAGCTGGGTGCCTGTATCCAAATAATGCTCGAATGCTTGTGGAAGCGAGATCGAAGGGTTTCAGCAACGCTCTGGTTACGGATGCTATGGGTAACGTTGCAGAAACAGCTACCGCCAATATTTTCATGGTGAAAGATGGCGAAGTCTTCACTCCGATACCTAATGGAACATTCTTATCTGGGATAACTCGTGCTAGGCATATTTTAAACATGAACGCTGCAGGGATTAAAGTTCACGAAATAGTGCTCACATACGCTGACTTTGAGTCCGCAGATGAAATCTTTATGTCTGGGAATATGAACAAAGTAACCGCAGTTACTGCGTTTGAAGATTTTCAATTTCAGATCGGTTCAGTAACCAAAAAAGTGCGTGATTTATATTGGGATTGGGCAATGTCTTGATGCGCAACTCAATTGTCTGGCAGTCTCATCGATCACAACCCTGAACAAATTTTGTAGTTCATTGATCATTTGTTTTTAAAGATTTTCGCGCAAGTTTTTTGGCTAGATTTAAACCAACGCCTGGTCGCGACCAAGGGCATTCAGCAATGCAAATGGCGCAGCCCTGATGTTCATTAAAGAATGGCAGGCATCTGTCAAAATCTACATACCATTTTTCAATACCGCGAACTAACTGTTTGTCCGCAGTAATTGCGAACGGGGGGCACGCATCTTCGCATATTTTACAAGAAGAGCAAAAATCATCTACGCCATGGGTTTGTGGTTCATCCAACGGTAAAGGTGCATTGGTTAGAACTGCAGACAAACGAAACGATGAACCAAATTCTGGATTGATAAGCGAACCATGTTTTCCCAGCTCTCCAAATCCCGCCTGAATCGCTGCAGGTATCATAGCTAACCTAGAAGCCATGGGACCTGTTACAGGTTCTGCCTCCCAACCTTCTTGATGCAACCAGGCTGCAATTTTTTTTGCTACAGATGCAGCTCTTGTGTACTGCACCATGACTTCCGCTCCAGCTATCGGGTTAGGCGCTTTTGAAATACGCTCATAGTCATGATGGACAGCAGCAATTATCACGTGTCTGAACTCTGTTCTTTCACCCTCGAAAAGCCAAGATGGATCAAGTTCCGTAACACCTATTTTTTCGCAATCATTATCTTGGACGAATTTTTCAAGTTTTTTTTGCCATTGCGCTTCAGGATAGTAAGCAGTTTGACCTACCACTTTCGGTAAATCTTGATCCAAAATAGCTTGTCGCTTATTCCGTTCAGCCGCAAACTCTGGCAGGCCTGGGTCGACAGTATAAAACCAACTTTGCATTTTCCCATGTGGTATTTCTTCAGGATTTTTTGCCCAATAAACCACAGCTGGATTTCGTACCTCCGTCTCGCCCAATCCATTAATCTCATTACCTGATATTTCAGGCATTAGGTCCATCTGAGCAGAGTTTGGATTAAAGGGTCTATACGGGTTTTCCCGAGGCATTTCAGCAGGCTCCTACTTTTGTTTAGAACAACATGACAGCGAATGTTGGTCAATAATTTTGAGGGAATCGATTCATGTGCTAGCCTGCGATTCCACCTAGCGAAGACTAGGGAAAATTGAAGCAGGAAGATCACATGAAAACCTTATCTTGGTGGCTAATTGCCACATCAATACTCGTTTTTTCGTTCTTTATTTTGATGATGCTTATCTATGGCATTATGGATACTGGCGGTGGGGGCATATTCTCAGCATGTCGGGGGCTAGTATGCTCGTAGACTTGTTGGAGAGAACCTTAGAGCTGCCATCAAAATCTACAGTTGTCACTCAGCCATACTTAGATTTTCTCACGCACCAATATCAGCTCAGTCATAATGGGGTGCACGGAATAGAGCATTGGCTGCGCGTCCTAATTAATGGTCGATTGATTGCTAAACAAAGTGGTGCAGATATCGAGGTTGTTGAGCACTTTGCGCTGCTTCACGATGTCCAAAGGCTAGATGAGTATCGTGACATTCAACATGGGAACCGTGCGGCGGATTTTGCTGCATCTCTGATAGATGACTGGATACATCTAAACCCAACCCAAATGTATCAACTCACAGAAGCATGTCGTTACCATTCTATGGGTAGGCTTTCTAAAGATGCGACAATCCAGACATGCTGGGATGCCGATCGCTTAGACTTGGGTAGGGTTGGTGAGAGGCCAAATTTGCTATCTTTTGTCATCTTAGCTGCACCACTTTTGCGGGCTCGTCACTCAAATAAGTTGCCCAAGCATCCATAAGCTTACGCCGTTTCTCGAATAGATCAGACCGAGCATATGCCGCCTCAACCTTATTGGTTGTTTTGTGTGCTAGAGCGCGTTCAGCGACTTCATGCGCTGTATTTGTGTGCTCTTGAACCCAAGTCCGAAAACTTGTTCTGAAGCCGTGTATATCCACAGGATAGCCAATTTCTTTAACCAACTTGGACATGGTCGCATCACTCATTGGCCGACCTCTCTTCATGCCAGGAAAGATCAAACCATCTGTGCTCAATGTCTGTGCTTGTTTCAAAACTGCAATCGCGCGATTTGACAGTGGAATGATGTGTTCCTCGCGCATTTTCATACGGTTTGAAGGTATTTTCCAAATTCTTGTCTCTAGATCGACTTCGCTCCATTCAGCTAGCCTCACTTCTCCTGAGCGTGTTGCCGTTAAGACGAGAAGTTCTATGGCAAGTTTGGTGCTCAACATAGCGTCTGACTGATGTATGCTTTTAAGGCACTCAGAGACATCGGTATGGGGCAACGCGGCTCTATGCTTTGGCTTTCTATTCTGCTTGGGTAGCACTTGGTTGAGAGCTAACGTGGGATCGTCAGCGCGATAGCCTTGAGCAATCGCCCACTTCATCACTGTGCCAATTCGCTGCTTCACCCGTCGCGCCGTTTCGCCTTTCGATGACCATATTGGTGTCAAAATCCCAAGTATGTCTGCAGTTTGAATATCACTGACGGGACGTCGTCCTAATTTTGGTGTAACGTAATTTGTTAACGTGGATTTGAACTGTGCAGCATGCTTAGCATTTGTCCAAGTTGGCGCATTCAATTTGATCACTTTGTCGATCGCTTCGTTCAGACTTGGGATTGCAATGCGCTCTTGCTTGGCTGCGAGAGGGTCCCCTCCAGCTCTTGCTAGCTTCTTGTTAGACATTGCCAATTCACGGGCTTCAGAAAGTGTTACAAGGTCCGCAGAACCCAGTCCTATCTCGCGTTGTCTTCCCGCTACACTGACCCGCTGTACCCACCTGCGAGAGCCAGTTGGTTCTATGCGCAGAAACAGCCCGTGGAGGTCATAATATTTACCTGGCTCTTTTAGATTACGGGCCGCTGTTGCGGACAGTGGAGTTCCAGTCTTTGGCATATCTATCCCCTATACTGTCCCCTAAAAAGTACTGGATTTAGCTGGAACTAGCAAGAACAGATAAGATTTAAATACCCATAAAACATCAATAAATATAGATAAAAATAGAATACTTAACACTTCTTTGGATTTAATAATGGCAGACTTTGTTTCCGCCACAAAAATCAAATGCTTAAAAAATTTTTAAGATTGGTAAGGGGCGTCATTTTTTCAATGTCACTATGTCAAGATCGGGCATTTTACGAACAAATCGTGCAGAAGGTTCTGCAGCTTAACCCATTGTAATCAAAGAATCAGGTAATGAGCCCAAGTTCGTTTTTGCAACGTTTGCGCACCGGTTTTATTGGCTGGTGTTCTGACTGCGAATATAGTTGCAAACGACATCAGTGGGGCAATTATCCCATAAACCTGAAACATTGGGTGATGGGAACATGCGCCTGTCACCCAAATACGACTTTGGCACCACACGAAACATTGAAAAATTGGTAACCTGACCCTTTTAGCTGCCGTAAATACGTTTATGATGCGCCTAAGCTAATGAAAAGATGTGACCATGCCAATTATTACAGAAGACGACCTGATCAAATCCATCGCCGATGCGTTTCAATTCATTTCATACTTTCATCCACCTGATTTCATCCGCGCGATGAGTGCGGCCTGGGAGAAGGAGGAAAATCCATCTGCGAAACAAGCGATGTCGCAAATCTTGGTAAATTCGCGCATGTGTGCGATCGGGCGTCGTCCAATTTGTCAGGATACGGGGTCTGCCAATATCCACATTAAATACGGGATGCAGGCGCAGACAAATTTCAAACGCTCGTTACAGGAAATCTGTGATGAAGGCACGCGTCAGGGGTATCTGCGCGATGAAAACCCACTGCGGGCCTCCGTCGTTGTTGATCCGTTTGATTCCCGCAAAAACTCGGGCGACAACACGCCCTGCATGCTGACCGTTGAAATGGTCGCGGGTGACACGATTGAGGTTGAAGTCGCTGCCAAAGGGGGCGGGTCAGAGAATAAATCAAAATTCACCACCCTAAACCCATCAGGCAGTGTGGCGGACTGGGTCGTGCAAAGTGTCGAAAGCATGGGGGCAGGATGGTGTCCCCCTGGTATTTTGGGGATCGGGATCGGTGGCAACGCGGATAAGGCGATGGCCTTGGCTAAACAGGCCCTGTCCGAACCTATTGATATGGCCGATTTAATCCGTCGTGGCCCATCAAACCGGACCGAGGAACTGCGCCTTGAAATCGCCGAACGTGTCAACGCATTGGGTATTGGTGCGCAAGGGTTGGGGGGCATCACAACGGTGCTGGACGTGAAAATCAAATCCTTCCCAACCCATGCGGCGTCGTTGCCGGTTGGGATGATCCCGAACTGTGCCGCAACGCGACACGCGCATTTCACATTGGATGGATCGGGTGCTGCGGAATTTACACCGCCTGATCTAAAAGATTGGCCCAAGATCCTGTTGGATCAGGCCAGCTCACACGCGATTAAGGTGGATGTGGACAACCTAACGGATGAGGTGTTGCAATCCTTTGAACCGGGTCAAACACTGTTGCTGTCTGGCACGATCTACACAGGTCGCGACGCCGCGCATAAACGCATGATCGACATGTTGGATCGGGGTGAAGAATTGCCCGTCGATCTTAAGGCGCGCGCGATTTACTATGTTGGTCCCGTTGATGCGGTCGGGGACGAAGTAATCGGCCCAGCAGGCCCCACCACATCAACCCGGATGGATAAATTCACGGACCGTATTTTGAACGATACGGGTTTGAAAATGATGATCGGTAAGGCCGAGCGTGGCGATGTTGCGATTGAAGCAATTGCCAAGCATAAGGCGGTTTATCTAATCGCTGTTGGCGGTGCCGCATATCTGGTGTCAAAGGCGATTAAATCCGCAAAACCCATTGCCTTCCAAGACCTAGGCATGGAAGCGATCTACGAGCTGAAGGTCGAAGATATGCCAGTAAACGTTGGGGTCGATATTAGTGGCAACTCTATCCATAAAATCGGGCCAGCTGCTTGGCGTAAGTAAAGGGTAATTTCAAAAAGCCAAAACCCCCACAGACCACTGTGGGGATTTCTTGATGTGTTGAGCGCCCCGTTTCCGCGATGCGTCACGATCCAATTATGTAGTCAATTAAATCAGGCTTTCTAAATTTTTGACACGTTTGCCCGAACCAATCTGATCCAATATACGATTCAAATCTAACGTTTTTTGTGCCTCGCTTTCGAGCCGCATATCAAAACGGCCAGATGTCTTATGTGCACGCTGCACATCAGGCGGGCAGCGCAGTTTTGAGAGAACCTCGGCACCGCTCATGGGGTCGAAGGCAATCACACCCTGATTAGGCCACATGTCGCAAGGTCACCTTGGGATGAATACCCATTGCGGCACAAACATCACGTGTCAGTTCAGGTCGATTTAGAGTGTAAAAATGCAGCGCCTCAACCCCTTCGTCGACCAATTCACTGCATAATTCTGTGCAAAGCGCGATGGACAGCAGGTCAGTGCGCTCATCTCGCTCGGCCTTGGCATAGGCATCCTCTAACCACGCAGGCAGGGTCGCACCACAGCGTTTGGCAAAGCGTTTAACACCCTGCCAATTTTCGATGGGCAAGATCCCAGGTGTGATTGGTTTTGTGATCCCCGCCTTGGCACAGGCATCGCGAAAACGCAAAAAATCTTCCGCCTCAAAAAAGAATTGTGTCAAGGCTTCGTCTGCGCCTGCGTCCAGTTTTTGTTTCAACCAACCGATGTTTTGCGCGGCATCTGCGGCCTCTGGGTGGGTTTGGGGATAGGCGCCAACAAATAGGTGAAACGCATCCAAATCTGCCAGCGCGCCAACCAATTCAACAGTGTTTTGAAACCCATCCTCATGCGAGTGAAAGGCACCGCTTTCGGCGGGGGGATCACCGCGCAGTGCAACCAAGCCTGTCACACCCGTATCCGCGTAACTGCGGGCAATGTTCAGGGTTTCGTCCCGCGTTGCATCCACGCATGTCAAATGGGCCGCCACATCACACCCTGTGTGTTTGTGCAAAACGCGCGTGGCCTCTTGGGTCAGGGTACGTGTTGTGCCCCCTGCGCCATATGTCACGGACATAAAGCGTGGGTCAAGCGGGGCAAGCGTGTTCACCGTATCCCACAGGCGATAGGCCCCTTCAAAATTTTGTGGTGGGAAAAACTCAAACGAAATCTGGGGTCGGGTCATTATCATATCCATAAGTTGTCTTGCCACTTTGTCCCAGATATGTGATTTTGAATCAAATTCATAAAATTAAAGAAAGTTATGAACTTCATATGAAAATGCATATCGAATTCCGCCATCTGCGCACGGTCAAAGCCATTCATGAAAGTGGGGGCGTATCGAATGCAGCGGATATTTTAAACATCACGCAAAGCGCGCTAAGCCATCAGATCAAAAACCTAGAAGAGCAAACAGGGATCGAATTATTTGTGCGCAAATCCAAACCGTTGCGCCTAACGGCGGCTGGTATGCGTCTGTTGCGGTTGGCTGATAAAATTCTGCCCGAGGTCGATGCCATTCAGGCCGAATTCGAAGGATTGCGCAGTGGAAAATCAGGGCGCCTTCATATCGCGATTGAATGCCACGCCTGTTTTGAATGGCTGTTTCCTGTGCTTGAGAGGTTTCGCAAATCTTGGCCCGATGTGGATGTGGATATCAGGCCAGGGTTGGCATTTGACGCCCTGCCAGCCTTGGAAAAAGAGGATGTGGATTTGGTCGTGTCATCAGACCCTGAAAACTTACCCGGCATCACATTTTCGCATCTATTTGAATATGCGCCTGTTTTCGTGGCCTCAGCACAAAACCCACTGGCGAAAAAAGCTTTTATTGAGGCCGAGGATTTTCGTGATCAAACCCTGATCACCTATCCCGTTGAACGTAGCCGATTGGATTTATTTTCACAGCTTTTGATCCCTGCCAAGGTGGAACCTGCATCCATCCGTCAAGTGGAATTGACCGCAGTCATCCTCTTATTGGTTGCCTCAAATCGGGGGGTATCAGTATTGCCTGATTGGGTGGTGCGCGAGGTGAAATACAGTTCCGATTATGTCACGCGCCCACTGACGAAGGAAAAGATCACGCGTGGTTTATTCGCCGCCACGCGCGATGATGATCTTGCTAAACCATATATGCGTGACCTTATCCGCCTTGCTGGAGAAGAGGCACGCAGGCTTCAGTCACTTTAAAGCGATTGGAGTTCGGTCGCCATCACACGACCATCACGCCCGTCCTGAAGCTCATAGCTTAGTTTCTGGTTTTCGGCCAATGCCTTCATGCCAGAACGTTCAACTGCGGAAATATGAACGAACACATCTTTTCCGCCTTCTTCGGGTTCAATGAACCCGTAACCTTTAGTTGTGTTAAACCATTTCACGGTGCCATTAGGCATGTCCGTGTCTCCTTCTTCTTCTTCCCGAAATTGCAGATCGACGACCTGATGTGACCCGAAAGCGCCTACAAACATCCGATGCCAAGAAGAAGTCGGAGGTGTTATTTGCAATCGACACATGAAACAAAATGGCTTGTTTTTCTAAAATTCAAGTGAAATAGAAAAAGAATAATTCAAAAATCACTGGTGGCAGAAAATGGACATCTTCGGAATTAAGACATGCGATAGCTGCCGCAAGGCGATCAAGGCCTTGTCAGATGCGCGTTTTGTTGACCTGCGTAAAGATGGCATTACACCTGATCTGTTGGCCCGTGCCTATGCCGAATTTGGCGATGCGATTGTGAATAAGAAATCCGCAACCTGGCGTGGGTTTGATGATGCCACACGCGGCATGGATCCATTGGAATTGGTGACTTTGTACCCGACTGTTATGAAACGCCCCCTAATCGTGGACGACCAAGGAGCGCTTGCACTTGGGTGGGGTAAAGATGTCCAGGAACGTTTTGGCGCTTAACGCATCAATGCGCGATCAATGGACAGCGCACCTGCACCTTTGATAACGAAAACAATCAGTTGGAAAACCCACAATAGGCGTTGATCCATCGCTTAGCATCGGGGACACGATCAAACCATCCCCTGATAAATTTTACGCCATGAGCATAAAGATCGGTCAATGATTGCACGAGATAAATCCAAAACATGCCAAGCGCGCTAACGCGCGTGTGTCACGTCCCTGTGTTCGGGTGTGATTATTTTTGGTATTGGATGTGACGATTTGATATGAAAAAACGGGCAAAATGAAACCTTGCCCCTTATTTAAGTTAGATTTTCAGGCCAAATGTTACAATTGATCTGGCGCCTTGGCTTCGATTGTGAGCGTGCTCACAATCTCTTCAAGTGAGCTGGTTGAGGTTTGCTTTTCCCCCAAGCGACGCACAGAAACGCTGCGCTCTTCCACTTCGCGCATACCGCAGGCCAAAATCACAGGCACCTTGCCAACAGAATGTTCGCGAACCTTATAGTTGATTTTTTCGTTGCGCAGATCCAATTCGGCGCGCACCCCTCGGGCACGCAATGCCGCGACAACTTCCTGACAATACTCATTTGCATCCGACACAATTGCGGCCACAACAACCTGACGGGGGGCCAACCAAAACGGCAAACGCCCAGCAGAGCTTTCAATCAGTATCCCGATAAAGCGTTCAAACGAACCCAATACCGCGCGGTGCAACATCACGGGGCGATGTTTTTGACCGTCCTCGGCGATGTAATTCGCATCCAAGCGTTCAGGCAGAACGAAATCAACCTGCAATGTACCACACTGCCAATCCCGTCCAATCGCATCCGTTAGCACGAATTCAAGTTTCGGCCCATAAAATGCGCCTTCGCCTGGGTTCAATTCAAAATCATATCCTGCGGCTTCCGTCGCGCTGCGCAGGGCGTTTTCCGATTTATCCCAAACTTCGTCGCTGCCTGCGCGTTGTTCCGGACGATCAGAGAATTTGATTGAAAAGTTTTCAAAGCCCAGATCACTGTAGATGTTTGACAGAAATTCGATGAACTTCTTGGTTTCCGACTCGATCTGATCTTCGCGACAGAAAATATGCGCGTCATCTTGGGTAAATCCGCGCACACGCATGATCCCGTGCAATGCGCCCGAGGGTTCATAACGGTTACAGCTGCCAAATTCCGCCATACGCAAGGGCAGATCACGATAGGATTTCAAACCCTGATTATAAACCTGAACGTGGCAGGGGCAGTTCATGGGTTTTAGCGCATTAATCGCCTTTTCACGCGCATGTTCTTCGTCCACTTCGACGATAAACATGTTTTCCTGATATTTGTCCCAGTGGCCCGAGGCCTCCCACAATTTGCGATCCACAACTTGGGGGGTGTTCACCTCGACATACCCGCCTCGTTCCTGTTGACGGCGCATGTAATCCTGCAGGGTTGTGTAAATCTTCCATCCATTTGGATGCCAAAAGATTTGGCCAGGCGCCTCTTCTTGCATGTGGAACAGGTCCATTTCGCGTCCCAACTTGCGGTGGTCACGTTTTGCGGCCTCTTCCAGCATGGTCAGGTGTGCCTTTAGCTGTTCTTTGTTTAGAAACGCCACACCATAAATGCGCTGCAATTGTTCGCGCGAACTGTCCCCGCGCCAATAGGCGCCCGCAACATGCATCAATTTGAACGCATCGGCGGGAACCTGACCTGTATGTTGTAGGTGGGGACCGCGGCACAAGTCCTGCCATTCGCCGTGCCAATACATGCGAATGGGTTCATTGCCGGGGATCGATTCAATCAATTCAACCTTAAAGGGTTCGTTTGTGTCCTTGTAATGCTGAATTGCGCGATCACGTTCCCATACCTCGGTGCGCACGCCGTCCCGCAGGTTGATGATGTCCTTCATCTTTTTTTCAATCAGGCCCAGATCCTCTGGGGTAAAGGGCTCTTTGCGATCAAAATCGTAATACCACCCATTGTTGATAACAGGGCCAATGGTAACTTTGACATCGGGCCAAATTTCTTGGACCGCACGCGCCATGATATGTGCCAGATCGTGACGCACCAATTCCAATGCGGGCTCTGCGTCTTTCATGGTGTTGATGACAAATGTCGCATCTGAATCAATAGGCCATTGCAAATCATAGTGCGCACCATTCACAGATGCGCTGATCGCCTTTTTCCCAAGTGAGGTTGAGATATCCGACGCCACCTCTGCCGCTGTGATACCAGCTGCATAGTCGCGTTTATTGCCGTCGGGAAAGGTAAGGGAGATTTGGGACATCTTGGTCCTCCTCGTCGTTTTGGCGCCCACGGAACGCCCGGTTGCGGGTTATATGGTTCGCGCCACATGTGCCGTTTTTGGACCAAGGGGTCAAGTGTTGATTTGTTTATTCTGTCGCCTGTTAAAGTGTTTCGAATTGTCTTGGCCAATCGACAGATTGGCAGGCGCTGACCGCCCCCAATGGGCGGCGCCTTCGTCTCTACCCGCGGTCGGCTTGCATGTAATTGGTATCTTGGCGTCGCCATTGACCTTGTCTGCAATCCAATAGAACGACATACTCATATAAAAAAGGAGCATTCCATGACACAGTTTATGACAGGACCGCGGGGGCAAAAATTGGCCTTTTCCAAAATTGAGGGGTCGGGGCCAACGGTTGTGTTTTTGGGGGGCTTTATGTCGGACATGACGGGATCCAAAGCGATCTTTTTAGAAGACTGGGCTAAGGAACGAGGGCATGCATTTTTGCGATTTGATTACGCCGCACATGGCCAATCCGAGGGCGTGTTCACCGAACACAGCGTTGCGGAATGGGCCGAAGACGCAGCCGCCGTCGTTGCGGCCCAAACCAATGGGGACTTGATCCTGATTGGGTCCTCGATGGGGGGATGGATATCCCTGAACCTTGGGCGTGATATGGGGGATCGGTTGCGCGGACTGATCCTGATTGCCGCTGCGCCCGATTTCACCGAGGATAGCATGCTGGCCAGTTTTACAGAGGCGCAAAAACAAGAAATCGCGGAACAGGGCGTGACCTATATCCCGTCTGATTACGGCGATCCTTATCCCATTTCAAATCATCTGCTAACGGATAGCCGCCGCGCCTTTGTCATGCGCGATCCGCTGGTTTTTGGATGCCCCGTTCACATGGTGCAGGGAACATTGGACAATGCAGTATCACGTGACACGGCGCTGCGCTTGCTGGACCATATTCAGGCGGATGGTCTGCATCTAACCCTTACCAAGGGGGCAGATCATTCCTATTCCACGCCGCCGTGTTTGGATGTTATTCAAAAAAAATTAGAATGCATTTTAGAAAGCTGATTTATGGCAACGCTGATCTAACATACGACGCTGCACATCATTCCAAACGCGGGTCATTATCCCAAGTTGGAACGACCCGATATGATCAACGCAGCCCTGCGGGAATGGTTGGTTCAACCGATTGTTTTCCGTTAACGCAGCAATGTTTCAATTTTGCGGGTAAGTTTGCCAGACATGGGTTTTGTCACAGAACTGTAGCTGTCAACATAATTTCCATTTGCATCCAGCAGCACCTTATAAAAATTCCACCGTGGTGTGAACCCGTGTTCACGTTGCAACCATTTATAAAATGGATGGGCCTTATCCCCTTTGACAGATGTGATGTCGGTCATGGACAGTGTCAGGCCATATGTGATCTCACAAAATTCTTTGACGTCTTCGCCTGATTTCAGCTCTTGGCGAAAATCATTTGATGGCACGGCCAAAACAACCAAACCTTTGGGCCCATAGGTTTCGTGCAGTTTTTGCATGCCCTCAAGCTGGCCAGTGAATCCACAGCGGCTGGCTGTGTTCACGATAAGAACGGGTTTCCCCTGAAATTCAGATAGATCAATTTTGCCGCCATCAATGCTTTCAAATTCAAAGCTCGCGACCTGCGTTGCAAGTGTCATAAAAATAAGTACCGCTAGTTGTTTCCACATGAACAAGACCCCCGTACACAGGGGATTTTGCGTGAATTGTGCGAAAGTCAATGGACGAAGGCGTTTTTCGCGAAATTATGCTTCCATCGCCTCAAGTTCATCGATCATGTCCGAGATCATGGACAAACCTTTGTCCCAGAATTTCGGATCAGCCGCATCCAACCCAAAGGGTGCCAATAGATCGCTGTGATGCATGGATCCGCCTGCGCGCAGCATGTCGAAATATTTGTCTTGGAACCCCTCTGGTTGATCCTGATAAACCGCGTAAAGCGCGTTTACCAATCCATCCCCAAAGGCGTAGGCATAAACATAGAAAGGTGAATGGACAAAGTGCGGGATATAGGCCCAGAATGTTTCATAGCCGTCCATGAATTCAAACGCTGGTCCCAGGCTTTCGCCCTGCACCGACATCCACAATGCGTTGATTTCATCGGGGGTCAATTCGCCTGATTTGCGTGCATCATGCAATTTGCATTCGAAATCATAAAACGCGATCTGTCGCACAACGGTGTTGATCATATCTTCAACCTTACCTGCCAACATCACCTTGCGTTCTTGTTGATCTTTGGCCTTGTCCAGCATGGTGCGGAACGTCAGCATTTCACCAAATACAGAGGCCGTTTCCGCCAATGTCAGCGGGGTAGATGACAGCATTTCACCCTGATCGGCGGCCAAAACCTGATGCACGCCATGGCCCAATTCATGGGCTAGGGTCATCACATCGCGCGGTTTGCCCAAATAGTTCAACATGATGTAGGGATGTGCATCTGTGACCGTGGGGTGCGCAAATGCGCCTGGAGCTTTCCCGGATTTCACGGGGGCATCAATCCACCCTTTGTCAAAAAACGGCTGGGCAAGGTCGGCCATGCGCGGGTCGAATGCACCATATGCGCTCATCACAGTTTCACGGGCCTCATCCCAATCAACAATGCGATCGCTTTCCATGGGCAGAGGCGCATTGCGATCCCAGACTTGCATTTTATCAAGGCCCAGCCATTTGCGTTTCAATTCGTAATACCGATGGCTTAGCTTTGGGTAGGCGGCCACGACCGCATCACGCAACGCTTCGACCACTTCGGCCTCGACATCGTTTGATAGGTGACGCCCTGTTTGCGGGGTTGGCATGCCACGCCAGCGATCAATGATATCTTTTTCCTTGGCTTGTGTATTGTGAACACGCGCAAAGGTACGGATATTTTCACCAAAGACACGCGCCAATTCACGTGCGGCCATTTCGCGTTTGCTGCGACCTTGTTCTGTCAACAGGTTCAGCGTCGCTTCGATGTTCAGATCTTCGCCTTCGATATCGAATGTCAGACCTGCGATTGTCTCATCAAACAATTTTTCCCAAGCATCCCCGACAGCACCCAGATCATGCAGGAATTTTTCCAATTCATCTGAGAGTTGATAGGGTTCCAATGCGCGAATACGGCGAATGGCAGGGCGATAGCGTGCCAGATCGGCGTTTGCGTCGAACAATGCGGTCAGCGCCTCTTCTGACAGGCGGTTTAATTCCAGTGTGAAAAATACCAAGGGCGTTGTGAATACGGTAATCTTTTCCTGCGCATCGGACAAAAATTTGGTCCGTTCACCATCTGTTGTCAGTTGATAATACCGCAATCCTGCGAAGGACATTATGCGGCCCGCAACTGTTGAAATTTTTTCATTTCGCTGAATGCAGGTCAGCATGTCATCGGCACTTAGCTCCGCCAACTTGCCTTCGTAATCGGCAGCAAATGCCGCGCATTCACTTTCCAACCATGCTAAATCTTGGTCAATTTTTGGATCATCTGTCCCCTGATACAAATCGTTCAGGTCCCATTCTGGCAAATTGCCAAGGTTGTCTGCGCCACCAGAAACAGATGCGTCAAAAACAGGAGATGGAGTGATAAACATAATACGCCTCATTGGTCAGAATGTTGATAAGGTAGGGTGCGAACCAATTAGGTGCAAGGGGCGTTTATTCCGCAGCGATCAATGCGCCTTCTACAATCACATCATCGCGGAAAAAGGCGTCGATATCGCGGATCAGTTTCAGAACAAGGTCGCTTTGTTCCATCAAAACTTCATGGCGTCCGTTTTGTATTTCTAACAAAATGGCATTGTTCCATTTGGTCATGTGATCGCGGATATTTTTTGAACTGACCACTGCTTCGTTAGTTCCAAGTAATGTCATGGCTGGAACATTTGGTGGCGTGCTGGACATCAAATCGTTCATTTCGATGACGGCGGCGTTGACCCATGAAAAACTGGGTCCGCCAAGGCGTAATTCCTGATCGCCTTTTACCTGATCCACCATATAACGCCAATTTTCGGGATCATTCGTTAGGCGGTTGCCATCAAATTCGCCCGTCAACAGATAGCACTCTGAACTGGCTGAAGGGACATAGGATTTGGCAAATCCCAAACTGAC
This sequence comes from Rhodobacteraceae bacterium HIMB11, assembly GCA_000472185.1. Taxonomy (GTDB): domain Bacteria; phylum Pseudomonadota; class Alphaproteobacteria; order Rhodobacterales; family Rhodobacteraceae; genus HIMB11. Next base: position 393,835 of record AVDB01000002.1, read on the forward strand.
GCCAATTTTCGCAATTGTGCTGGCAAAGGGGTTCACAAAGGTGCCAAATTCAATTCCCCACATCGGCGCGCTGAAGGTGACGTGATCAAATTCATCACCACGGCGATGCAGGGCGCGCAATCCAATGCATCCCCCCATTGAATGTCCCACCATGTTCCAGGGTTTGGGCAGATCAATGGATTTTGCATACTCAATCAGCGCATCAATATCCTGCTGATATTGGGCAAAGTGATCGACATACCCCTGCATTGGATCATGTTCTGGGCGTTCAGAGTATCCTTGGCCACGCCAGTCAATCGCCACAACGTTCCAGCCGCACTGAACCAACATTTGCGCTATGCGACCGTATTTTTCAATGTATTCTGTACGCCCCTGAAAAACGAAAACCGTTCCCCGTGGGGCTGTCTGTGTCCAACTACAGACGCGCAATTTTGTGCCGTCATCGGCCGTGATCCAGTGACATGACCACTCGGCTGGCCCATCGGCCAAATCATGACGATATGGCGCGTCCGCATAGTGCATTAGCTTAGAACACTTCCCAAACGCATTGCCAATCCCATGTCACCATCCAACTTTAGGCGGCCTGTCATGAACGCAGAGGTTGCATCCAAATTCCCCACTAAAATGTCCTGAAACGTATCGGCGCTTGCACTTAGTGTGACATCAGCATCATCATCACTTGCGCGTGCGCCGCCTTCGTCAATTACGATTGCGCCTTCGTCTTCGATTTCAAATTTGGCGATCCCGTCAAAACCGTTTCCGCCAAGTTTTTCGTTCAACGCATCTACCGCTGCTGCGACTACATCGCTCATCATCAATCCTCGTTAAATATGCTGGAAATTCCCCAGCTGATCCCTAATATAATGTGTATGGCGAATAGATATCCCAAATTCAAATGTGCCCTGACGGCAACTTTACTCGCGGTATCTCTGTGCGCACCTAGTTTTTCAGTAGCTGACACAAAATCTAACACACTTTATGATCTTTATCAAAAACTATCGAGCGCGACACAATCTGAGTCAGTGCTGTTGGAAAAAGAAATCCGTTTTCTGTGGCAGCAGTCTGGGTCAAATGTGGTGGATCTGCTCTTAAAACGGGCACAGAAAGCGCAAAATCGCTTGGAACATGGATTGGCCGCCGAACATTTTACCGCGGTCATTGAATTGGCGCCTGATTTTTCGCCCGCTTGGACGGGGCGGGCCAGCGCCTATTTGGCATTGGAATTACACGGTCCTGCGCTGTCTGATTTGGAACATGCGTTGTCCCTTGATCCCCAAAACTTTGAGGCACTGACAGGGCTGGGCGTTATCCTGGAAAAGCTTGAGGCGCCCGAACTTGCCCTGCGCGCCTATGACGAAGTTCTCGCTATACATCCGCATCTTGAACAGGTAATCAATGCGCGCTCACGGGTCGCTGAAAAAGTCTCTGGGCTACCACTTTAGCTTGGGGCATTGACATGATTGCGCGCATCGTTGCGGTTTTGGGGCCGACCAACACTGGGAAAACCCACTACGCGATTGAACGGATGTTGGCCCATCGTTCGGGAGTATTTGGCCTGCCTTTGCGTTTGTTGGCGCGTGAAGTTTACGACAAAATTGTTGCGATCCGCGGGGCCTCGGTTGTGGCCTTGGTGACGGGCGAAGAACGCATTGTTCCCCCACGGGCTGCATATTGGGTTTGTACGGTCGAGGCGATGCCAGACAACATGGGTGTCGAATGCGCGGTGGTGGATGAAATCCAACTTTGCGCTGATCCCGAGCGCGGTCATGTGTTCACCAATCACCTTCTGCGCACACGGGGTACCAAGGAAACACTGTTCCTGGGGGCGGACAGCATGCGTGGGCCGATCATCGAATTGGTGCCAAACGTTCAAATTATGCACCGCGAACGGATGAGCCAGCTGACCTATGCGGGGTCCAAAAAAATATCCCGCATGCCCCCGCGCAGCGCGATTGTTGGGTTTTCTGTCGATAGCGTTTACGCAATCGCCGAATTGATCCGCCGTCAAAAAGGCGGCGCGGCGGTGGTCATGGGGGCGCTAAGCCCGCGGACGCGAAACGCGCAGGTTGAGCTTTATCAAAATGGGGATGTTGATTATCTGGTTGCAACAGATGCGATTGGGATGGGGCTGAACCTTGATGTGAACCACATCGCCTTTTCCGCGCTTAGCAAATTTGATGGACGTCGGATGCGTCCGCTTGCGCCCAATGAATTGGCCCAAATCGCGGGGCGTGCAGGGCGCGGTATGCGGGATGGCACCTTTGGTGTTACGGGCGAGGCCTCACCACTGGAAGAGGGGGTTGCAAATGCGATTATGGACCATCGCTTTACCCCTTTGAAAAAACTGCTTTGGCGCAATGTGGACCTGAAATTGGGCACAATTGATGCCCTTATTGATTCGTTAGAAGTGTCCCCAACCCAAGAAAATTTGGTCAAAGCGCGTGAAGCCGATGATTTAATGGTTCTGAAAACACTGTCACAGAACGCGGACATCACAACGCGGGCGAAAAACGGACCTGGGGTTTCGCTGTTATGGGATGTGTGTCGTATCCCCGATTTTCGTGGGATCTCGCATGCGGAACATGCGTCGCTATTAGAGGTGATTTTCCGTTATTTATTTGACTTTGGACGTGTTCCTGACGACTGGTTCGCACGTCAAATAAAACGTATTGATCGCACAGAGGGTGATATTGATACGCTCTCAAAACGATTATCATTTGTGCGCACGTGGACTTATGTCGCACAGCGTTCAGGGTGGCTTGATGATGAAAATCATTGGCGCGGGGCCACACGCGCGATAGAAGACAGACTATCAGACGCTCTGCATGAGCGTTTGACACAACGATTTGTGGATCGGCGGACATCGGTTTTGTTGCGCCGGCTCAAGCAGAAGGAGGCCCTTTTGGCCGAAGTAAATGAAAATGGTGAGGTGAGCGTCGAAGGTGAATTCGTCGGTCGTCTAGAAGGTTTCCAGTTCCGTCAAGATCAACAAGCGGCAGGACAGGACGCCAAAACGTTAAAATCAGCAGCGATGCAGGCCTTGGTCCCGCATTTCCATTTGCGCGCTGATAAATTCTATAATGCGCCAGATACGGAAATTGATTTCACGGATCAAGGTGGATTGATGTGGGGGGAGCACGCGGTTGGCAAATTGCTGGCGGGCGATGATCCACTGCGCCCACGGGTCAGTGTATTTGTTGATGAAGAAGCAGGCGTTGATGTCACCGATAAGGTGCAGCGCCGATTGCAGCATTTTATTGATCGCAAAATTAATGCGCTATTCGAACCGCTGATGGCCGTCAAAAATGACGAATCGTTGACGGGGCTTGCCCGTGGATTTGCATTTCAGTTGGTTGAGGCGCTGGGCATTCTAAACCGTGCCGATGTTGCCGACGAAGTCAAATCGTTGGATCAAGATGCGCGTTCGATGCTGCGCAAACATGGTATTCGGTTTGGTCAATTCACCATTTTCATGCCGCTGTTGTTAAAACCCGCACCAACACGTTTGCGCTTGTTGTTGTGGAGTTTGCACGCAGGATTGGATGTTTTCCCCGAAGCCCCACCACCCGGTTTAGTGACGGTTCCAGTGGACGCAAATGCGCCTGCAGGTGTTGATCGTTTGTCGGGCTATCGCAATGCAGGTGATCGCGCAATCCGCATTGATATGTTGGAACGTTTGGCCGATTTGCTACGTGTCCAAGACAGCCGTGGTGGATTTGAGGCCACTGCCGATATGTTGTCGATTACCGGCATGACGCTTGAACAATTTGCAAACCTAATGGAAGGTTTGGGATATATTGCGGCGCGTGCAGAGCGTGAGAAGCAACGTGCCGAAGCGCCTGTTTCAGCGCCCGAAGCCTCAGAGGCAGTAGCCGCGGCAGATGACACAAGTGAAGCACCTGCAGAGGGTGCTGCTGAGGCCCCAGTTGCGGAAACAGAAGCGGCAGAAGTAGAGGCAGCAGCCCCAGAGATGGAAGTGTTCTATACCTTCACATGGGGACGTAAACCCAAGCCGCGTCCGCCGGCTGGAAAACGCCAGAATGGTGATCAGCCGCGCAAAAAGCAAGGCGGCAAGCCCAAGGGCAAACCAAGCCGAGGTGATCAGGGCAAGGACCGTTCGTTCGATGCCAAGCCCAAGAAAGAAAAACAAATCGATCCTGATAATCCATTCGCCGCGGCGCTTATGGGTTTGAAAAAGTAAGGACCAGTTGCATGTCAGAGCCAAAAATCCGTTTGGACAAATGGCTTTGGCATGCACGTTTTTTCAAAACACGTACCCTTGCGGCCAAGGTGGTGTCGGGCGGTCATGTGCGCGTAAATGCGAACAAAGTGTCCAAACCTTCGACTGCCGTTGTGGCGGGTACGGTTTTGACCTTTCCCCAAGGCAACCAAATCCGTGTGATTAAAATTGACGATCTGGGAACCCGCCGTGGTCCTGCCAGTGAAGCGCACACATTATACGAGGATTTAAGCCCGCCTGAGGAAAAAATTCCACAAGAGCAAACCCCAAGAGGAGGGGCGCGTCCAACCAAGAAGGATCGACGCAGTCTTGATCTTATCCGCGAGCGCACTCTTGATTGATTTGCCGCGCTGCTTTAGCAAGCAATTTGAGAATGAAGTAGGATGATAGCCAATGACATACATCGTCAACGAAAATTGCATCGCATGTAAATACACCGACTGCGTCGAGGTATGCCCCGTCGATTGTTTCTATGAGGGGGAAAATATGTTGGTGATCCATCCCGACGAATGCATCGACTGCGGCGTATGTGAACCTGAATGTCCCGCTGACGCAATTCGTCCAGACACCGAGCCAGACACAGAAAAATGGGTCGAATTCAACCGCAAATATGCGGAACAATGGCCCGTGATCATTACCAAAAAAGACCCGCTGCCCGAAGCAGATGAGCGCGATGGCGAAGAGGGCAAGCTTGAGAAATATTTCTCAGAAACACCTGGTGAGGGCGGATAAAACTGCGGTGATTCCCGCAAGGGTGGGAATCAGTGAATTTTTATGGTATGCTTTCCAGCATATGAAGAACCTTCTCGACATGGGTACAGTGCGCTGGACTGTATCTAACTAAAATCAGCACATACCTAGTTTGGGCATCCCTTGGGATGTGCCTAGGTTTTTTGTCGTCTGAACATCAGATGCAAAAGGGGATAATTGAATGACTAAAAGCAAGAAATCTGAATTTCGTCCTAACGAATATGTGGTCTATCCAGCCCACGGCGTTGGACAAATTGTATCCATCGAAGAGCAAGAGATTGCAGGTATTTCGATGGAGTTGTTTGTGATTTCTTTTGAAAAAGACAAAATGACTTTGCGTGTCCCAACAGCGAAGGCAACCGAAATCGGTATGCGCGCCCTCAGCTCGCCAGATGTCATTGATCAGGCCATGAAAACCCTTAAGGGCAAGGCCAAGGTGAAACGTGCGATGTGGTCACGCCGCGCGCAAGAGTATGAACAAAAAATCAACTCTGGTGATTTGATCGCAATTGCAGAAGTTGTGCGTGACTTGCACCGCAACGACACAGATCGCGAGCAAAGCTATTCAGAGCGTCAGTTGTATGAAGCCGCACTAGAGCGTTTGACACGCGAAGTGGCCGCCGTTGCAGATGGGGATGAAAGCGCCGCGGCCAAGCGTGTGGATGAGGTATTGGTATCCCGCGCCGCCTAAGTCGGGTTAGATAGTTTCAGGAAAACCCGCGGCAACGTGGGTTTTTTATGCCAAAAATTGAAGGGTAGCCAGCAATGTGAAGGTTTCGCCCAACATCTGTGTTGCCCCGAGTGTATCGCCCGTATGTCCCCCGATTTTCCATCTGGCAAGGGCGGTCGCGGCAACGGCGATCCCCGCGGCGCAGCCAATCACCCATGCGCCCGAAATGCCCATCATGACCAAGGCAATAACCCCCGCCAGCACCAATGCGCCATAGGCGGCGTTTTGATCCGACATGGCCGTTTGATGGGACAGGCCCGACCCCCGTGCATTGGGAATGCGCGCCATAATCAGGGGGAGGGGCGCACGCGATAATACTGCCGCCGAGATCAGGGCAATGAACGCGATTTCCGCCTGCATCAGTGCGGCGACGATCTGCCATTGCAGGCCAATAATTAGGATCAATGCAATAACGCCATAGGCGCCTATATGACTGTCCTTCATAATCTCTAGGCGGCGCTCAATCGTCCATCCGCCCCAAAACCCATCCGCGCAGTCGGCCAATCCATCCGCATGCATGGCCCCCGTGATGATCAGCGATGTCATCACAACACAGCCTGCGCTGATGTTTGGCCCGAACCCCAAAATCAGGCACAAGATGCCAATTAGGGCACTGGCGGTTCCAACAACAACGCCAACCAAGGGAAAGGCCCAACCCGCCGCGCCGCGATGGTCATAGGCACGTTTGTTCAGTTGAACGGGCAGGCGGGTCAGCAGACTGATGCAAATAAAAATATCGCGAATGATTGGGGAATGAATGAACGCGTGCATGTCGTCTTTGGTCTCCATCCTGTCAGTTTGGGACTTGAGCTTTCGGCGGACACGGGCAATAAGCCACCACCATCTAATCAAAGGGCCCCCAAATGAACTGTTTTTCTTCGCTCGCCGAGTTTGTAAACCTAGTTAAAGAACTGCCTGCGGCGGATCAAGAGGCGGCATTTGCTGCGGCTGATCGAAATGCACAGCTAACAAAACCTGCGGGATCTTTGGGCAAGCTTGAGGATATCGCTTTGTGGTATGCGGCATGGCGCGGAAATGCACGGCCCACAATCGAAGCGCCCCAAGTTGTGATCTTTGCAGGCAATCACGGTGTTTGTGCACAAGGTGTGTCCGCCTTTCCATCCGAAGTGACGCAACAGATGGTCTATAATTTTCAGGCAGGTGGCGCCGCGATTAACCAATTGTCAAAATGCTTTGGCGCGAAATTGGATGTGATTGCATTGGATTTGGATACCCCAACTGCGGATTTCACAGCGGGTCCCGCGATGAGCGAGGCGGAGTTGATTGCCGCCCTACAAACAGGTTGGGACGCGGTTGATGAAAATGCCGATATTTTGATCACGGGCGAAATGGGCATCGGCAATACGACCGCAGCCGCGGCAATTGCAGCAGCCCTGTTTGGTGGATCCGCTGACGATTGGGTTGGACGCGGCACAGGCGTTGATGATGAGGGACTGGCGCGCAAGGCAGATGCCGTAACACGCGGACTGGCTGCGAATCCAGATGCAACATCGGGGATCGAGGCATTGCGCTGTTTGGGGGGACGTGAATTGGCCGCCATGGCAGGCGCTGTGGTACGTGCGCGTACGTTAAACATTCCTGTGATTATGGACGGATTCATCTGTACGGCTGCTTGTGCGACATTGCATGCTATGGACCCTGCGGCATTGGATCACGTGATTGCGGGTCACGCAAGCGCAGAACAAGCGCATCAGCGCATGTTGGGCCATTTGAATAAGGACGCCATCATTCAAATGAATATGCGCCTTGGCGAAGGGTCAGGTGCCGCCACGGCGCTGGGTATTGTAAAGGCTGCTGTGGCCTGCCACTCGGGTATGGCCACTTTTGCAGAGGCAGGTGTTGCAGAGGGTTAACCCTCTGCTTCCTTATCTTCTGCGGCACCTTCGTCATCCAAGGCTTCGCCCGTACGGGTGCTGAGCATAGTTGACTCGAGTTCTTGCTCCAATTCTTTTGCACGCGCGACGTAGGCCTCATTTTCATAGACGGGTTTATCTGGATCCCACAACGGTGCCAGCTGGCGCATCGCATGTCGATCATGTTTGTAGAATGCTTTTTCAGCTTCATGCGCTTCGTATTCGCTCAGTCCTACGTTTTCCAAAACATAGCGTCCCGCACGAAGTGAGCTGTCAAACATTTCCCGCACAATATCGTTGGCGCCTGCACGGAACAGTCGATACACGTGCACACGATCATGTGCGCGTGCCACGATATGAAGATCGGGACGTTCGCTGCGCGCATAATGAATCAATCGCTCTGCTGCCTCTTTGTCATCGATGGCCACGACCAAAACGCTTGCTTCGTGTAGTCCTGCGGCATGTAGGATTTCGGGACGTGTGGGATCTCTGAAAAATCCGTTTCTTTGACATCGAAGGGAAATATACGGGCCTGTTCAGTCGCGCGCTGACCTCACCCTGTGGGCGCATTCGCATTCCCATTAATGAGGACCGTGGCGAGAAGGGGCAAATTGTGTCCTACCTGAAAAAGTATAAAGGCGAGGGGATCCAACACATCGCAGTCGGGAGCGAAGACATCTACACAGCTGTTGATCAGATTGCACAAAACGGTGTGATGTTCATGCCGGGACCGCCACAGTCCTATTATGACCTAAGCCATGAGCGTGTTTCAGGCCACCAAGAGCCGCTGGATCATATGCAAAAACACGGCATTTTGATTGATGGCGAAGGGGTTGTTGACGGGGGCGAGACAAAAATCCTGCTTCAGATTTTTTCCAAAACCGTGATTGGCCCGATCTTTTTCGAATTTATTCAGCGCATAGGGGATGATGGATTTGGAGAAGGCAATTTCAAAGCCTTGTTTGAATCGATTGAGCGCGAACAAATTGAAAACGGCGAAATCGCTGCGGAATAATCCCTAGCCTTTGGGGATTTCCAAAACCACGTTGCGCCCACCTTTGACATAGCGCAACTCACTATCGCTGATGGCGGCCACGCGTCCGCCATCAAGGCGATCACCGACCTCAACCATAACGCGCCGCCCTGTGGTCATGCGCACCAATGCGCGGCGGTTGGAACCGCTGCCGTAAATTCCGATCACGTTGATTTTGCGCAGGTTTATGGCGTCTTTCAGGGTGGCTTCTGCGGCGACAAAACTTGATGAGTTTTGGCGTGTCACCGTTTCATCCGATGGACGGTTGCGCGTTACGGGTGTTAACGCGGTCTGAACAGGAATTTTCAAATCTTTGGGACGCAAACGCGGCATCACAGATGACGTGCGTGCGCTGGCCTGTGCGCTTGCAATGGCCTCTGCGATTGCCGCAGGTGTGGCCAGATCATCAGGACGCAGGCGCGGGCGAATACCCGCCGCGGCCGAGATTATGACAGGTTCTTCCTCTGCCGTCGGGGGCAGACGGGGTTTTAATTCATTGATGGGCAACCCTGTATTCGTCAAACGGATCGCAACGGGTGCGGGTTCCTCGATCAGATTTGGCCGCTCTGGCGGGCGGAAATCTGGCAGGCCTGCAAAGACGCGATGCCCGTCAGGGGACAAGGTGCCCTCTGATGACGGGCTCACCAATCCACGGTCATCTAGGACGAACACGGTCCCTTCTGGCGCGGGCGAGGGCGGTGAAAGAAAGATTTGATCTGCAAAAGGATTTTGAATGGAGCCTAGGGCAATCGCATCCTGTTGTTCAAAGCTTGGATCAATCGAGGCGACATAAAGATTGCCCAGCATCACTTGATTTGGCACCGTTGGGGCGGTCGGTTCCAATGCCCAAACGCCCGATGCAATGTAAATGCGTTCAAGCGCATCCTTTGGGATCACCTCGGGGTCGGTTAAGAAAGGCAGCACCAAATCAGCGTAGTTTGATGAGGCCGCTGGACCTTGGTCTGCAAATTCCAGTTCTGCTTCACCTTCGGGGTCCAAAACGGCGCTTTCCGTTTCGACGGGGGAAATGACATCGGGACTGGGCGGTGCCATGGCAGTTATAGGCGCGCGCGGCACATCTTCAGTCTCGGGTGTTGGTGAGGGTGCCGCAGGCGTCGGATCAGATGTTCCTGCAGTTTGTTGAACCTCTGGCGCCAACAGCTCAATCTCGGGTTGGGCGATGTTGGGCTCTTGACGAAGATAGGCCCAAGTGGCCCCTCCAATCAGCGCGATCAACAACGGCAAAAGCGCAGGTGCGCGCCAGGATTGCCCCGCATTGTTTTCGGCAATCCGCGCCGCAATTTTTGCGCCCAGCTCGCTTTGTTTTGCGATGATCGCGTCATTGGTTGCAGCAATGGGTTTTGCCATTGGCAAGACAGGTTCGGGCGTAAGGCTGAGACGCGCCTCAACTGGAAGGGGCGCGGTTGAGGCGATGATTGTTGTATCCTCTGGTGTGTCACGTCGCGCAAATGCGATGACAGGCGGTGCGCTTTCCTCAATTTCTTCTTCTGGCTCTTCTGTGGACAGGCGCGGCATCAATCCCAATGGCGCATCGCTTAATCCAAAAAACACTTCGGTTGGAAAGGTATCTGCATCCGTGCGCGCAATGCAGGCCAGCGGTGAAAATCCATAATTCTTGGCGAATTCTTCGGCCTCGTTCAGGGTTTCCAATGCGACCGCGGCCACGTACAACGTTCCATCCGCCAAGTGGTGATCAAATCGTAATTCATCCATGGAATAGGGGGTCGTCCCATCCATCGTGCGCAGGATATGTTCATTGATCGTGATCGGATCGGCGTCATCGGGACAGGCAACCGAAACAAACTTGATCTGTTCATTGGGGAGGATCAGGGCAGCGCGCAGACCATCGCCTGACATGGCCTCTGCCTTGCGCGAGAGTTCAGACATGCGTTGATCGAAATCATCCTTGTCCAATATCGCTTCGGCAATTTTTGAAGATACGCCTTTGGCATATTCTTCTAGGCCGATGCCCTCAAAGGACAGCGACAAAGCAAATCTTGGGCTTTGTGCATTTGATGTAGGCATTGACCAGAACATCCCGTTTCCCGCCCCACTCTACCTCAGGTTTTCAAAGAGGGGAAGCAAAACCCCGCCTATGGCAAAAATCCGCCCTGTTTTCAAAGACTAACTGCACATAGTTTACGTCTTGTTTGTTGGAGGTTTTAAAAATGCGTCTATTTTTTGCGATTTTGTTCTGTGTATTATCCGCGCCTGCACTTGTTGCAGGAACCCTAATTGTGGACGGGGAAGGTCAGGTCAGCCGGGCTCCAGATCATGCGGTGATTGAACTATCTTTGCGTGAACAGGGGCGTGATGCGGGTGCAATCCTATTGAATTTGCGTACACGCCTGGACAGCGTGATCAATGCGTTAAAGCAAAACGGAATTGATGAAAAACACATCGCGACCCAGCGGTTAGAGGTGCGTTTGGATTACGATTATGATCAGAAACAGCGCGCGTCGCGTGACTATATCGCCAGCACGTCGTTGCGTATTCGTCAGGATGAGCTAAGCAAACTTGCAACGGTGTTGGACGTGGCATCCGCGCTGGATGTCGACGGCCTATCAGATCTTCGGTTCCGCTATGATCCGACCCAGGCGGATTATGATTTGGCACTCACCCGCGCGGTGAAGGCGGCCCTGCACAAGGCAGAATTGATTGCCACGGCCTCGGGGCAAAGTCTTGGTTCCATTCAGGAAATTCGCGAAAATGGATCGGGTGGGGATGTTGTGATGGCGCGCATGGAAATGTCGGCCGCACCACAGGTAAAGGGATATATCGCACCCGAAAACGTAACGATTTCAAAAACCATTACGATGGAAATTGAATTGGTGGATGGCGCGGCCCAGTGACCGCGCCAATCCCATTATTTTGACGATGCCGCGGCCAAGGCGCGATCAAGATCCGCGATCAAATCATCGGCATCCTCAATCCCGATTGAAATGCGCACGACATTCGGGCTGGCGCCTGCGGCCTCTTGTTGTTCTTTGGTCAACTGACGATGGGTTGTGGACGCCGAATGGATTACCAATGAACGCGCATCGCCCAAGTTTGCCACATGGCTAAAGATTTCAAGGTTATCCACGAATTTGATACACGCGTCATACCCACCCTTTAGCGCAACAGTGAACAGGCCACCTGCGCCCTTTGGGCAGATGCGTTCAACGCGATCGTTATAGGGCGATGATTTCAGGCCAGCATAGGTGACGTAGTCAACTGCTTCATGTCCCTCAAGCCATGTTGCGATGCGCATTGCGTTTTGAACATGGCGTTCCATCCGCAACGATAGCGTTTCCAAACCCATCAATGTGTAATGCGCCCCTTGTGGGTTCATCGTCATGCCCAAATCTCGCAGACCAATCGCAATGGAATGGAAGGTAAAGGCCAATGGGCCAAATGTTTCATGGAAACGCAGCCCGTGATAAGCGGGCTCTGGATCAGCCAAGGATGGATAACGGCCTGACGCGCTCCAATCAAATTTACCGCTGTCCACAACACAGCCGCCTGTGACTGTGCCATTACCTGTCATGTATTTTGTTGTGGAATGCACAACCAATGTCGCACCGTGCTCGATCGGGCGACATAGGTATGGGGTGGCAGTAGTGTTATCCACGATCAATGGCAAACCGGCATCATCCGCAACGGCAGCAACAGCGTCCAAATCGGTGATGTAACCGCCCGGGTTTGCGATGGCCTCACAGAAAATCGCCTGTGTATCGTCGTTGATCGCGGCCTTGACCGCATCCAGATCATCAAAATCCACAAATGTCGCGGACCAACCAAAGCGTTTGATTGTTTGGCTAAACTGCGTGACGGTGCCGCCATATAGACGGGTTGAGGCCACGATGTTTTTGCCAGGAGCCATGATTGGGAATAGGGCCATCAATTGTGCCGCGTGACCTGATGAACAACATACTGCGCCAACACCACCTTCTAATGTTGCGATGCGTTCCTGCAAAACAGCAACCGTTGGGTTTGTCAGGCGGGAATAGATGAACCCAACCTCTTGTAGGTTGAAAAGGGCGGCGGCGTGATCTGCATCGCGGAACACATAGGCCGTTGATTGATAAATCGGTGTTTGGCGTGCCCCTGTTGCGGGATCAGGGCGCGCGCCTGCGTGAATTTGTAATGTATCAAAACCGTATGTTGGTCCGTTGCTCATAAGGAAGCTCCTGTGGAAAAAATTTAACCAAGAAACTACGCAGAGACGAAACAAGGCACAATAGGCAAAAAGCCTATCTTTCCCACAAACCTGCGGATTTGATGCGATTGCGGATTTGGCGTTCTTTGCGCGGTAGGTTATCACGACCAAACATATCGCGCACCTTTTGCCCGCGTTTTTGGTAAATCATCCGTTTGAATGGCGTGTACTCTTTCAGCACCTTTTTGATTTTGTTTGGCGCTGCAACCTCGCGCAGGGTGTCAACCACATGGTCGCTTTCACGCGCGAACAACAGGGGCATCAGGCGATAATGACATGTGTGTGTGCCATCCAGAAAACCGCTGTGCAATGCATCGCGCCCACCGCCAAGCCCGTGGATCACAAGGGGCAATGCAACCTGATCCAACCATAGATTTAATTCCTGACACTCTGTCTTGGGGCTGGGATTGTCGCGAATGTCACAGGCGTAGTTTAAAAACCGTTTGCCAAATTCATGCGCGTCGCGGTGATAGAAAAAGCCTGCGTTGAAATACAGGTACCGACGCCAGTATTCATCAGGCTGTGACAGATCCATCGAGCTGTCGAAATCAAGCCCAAAGCGATCGTAAAGCGATTTCCAAATTTGGGTGTACCCCGGGCCATAAAGTTCAATTTCAGGCCAGGTGCCTTCCACCTTTTTTGAGGCGCTGGGGCGGTCAAAATCAAAGGGGACATCCATCAATTCATCAAGGATCAATGTATCCGTGTCAAAAAACACGAAGGGTGCATCGTTTGGGATATGCGCCAAACATTCGATTTTGTGGCTATAGGGGTAATATGCGCCGAATGACTTGTTTTCAAAGGGTATTATTTCGGCGTCTAAGGTGTTTAGTAAATCCCGACAGGCGGGGTTTTGGATGCGTGGATCATCGGGCCAGCGTCCGCTTGGCTGGGGTTCCGCGATGAACAGCTTGCCCTTGAACTTGGGGCTTTTCGCCCTGAGTGAGGCCGCAAATAAACAGGCCTCATATTCAAGCCTGCCGGCCTGCGCTACCACAACAATATTGAACGTTTCTGCCACTCTTCGATCCCCTTTGACCCCTATCTTCCCGAGGTTTCGTGTGATCAAAAGTCAGAAACGGCGCAATTGCGAAATCTGATACAGGGCGTTGCCTTATAGCTTCGAAATTGTGGCGGCTGTTGCATTGGCAACGCTGCGCATCCAGTTGTGTTCCGAGGCCACAAAAAAGATGTGAACGCCGAATTTTTCGTGCCACGCGGCGGCGGCTTCGGCCGTGCCGATATAGCTGGCATAGCCTTTTCCATGTGCCTTAGTGGCCTTGCCGATTGTTGTCATCGCATCGCCAATCAGATCATCCGACACTGCCGTATGGCCCATGCTGACCGTAAGATCAGAGGGCCCCGCGAATAGCGCATCAATGCCGTCAATTGCGGCAATCTGATCCGATAGGGGCACGGCATAGTCTTCTTCGATTTGGGCGAACACAACGGTTTCCTGCTGCGACCGTTCCAATAGGTCGGCCATTTTTTCGGTGCCAAATCCACCCCAACGCGGGGTGCCCGCAAATCCACGGCCGCCTTTGCCAAACCGAGCTGTGCGTGCAATTTCCTCGGCTCGTTCAACAGAATCGACATGGGGCACCACGATGCCAGCGGCACCGCAATCCAAGGCCCACAAAATTTCGCGCGGGCTTGAATCCCCAACGCGGACCAAAACGGGGTAATCAAGCGCGCGTGATACGGCCATGCAGGCATCAATCGCCGCACGATCAAAAGGAGCATGTTCCGCATCAAGGCACACAAAATCCAACCCGCTTTGCGCCATCACCTCGATCATATTGTGGTGAGGGGTTTTCAAAAATGTGCCGCTAAGTGGTTTTCCAGATTTTACAAGTGCTTTGAAATCGGCAATGCGTCCCATTTTTGATCCTTTCATTGTGGTTTGCGCGCATCCTCTGGCACAACATAGATTGTGTCAAGCAATGCACGACAGGAAATGTCGCAGGCAGGCCAAAGCCTGCGTTAAATGCATTTGCACTTTGGCTGCGGATGTCCCATCACTGGCATCTGATGAATGGAACAGAGGTGCGTGATGACATCCGATAACATGCGCGAATTTCTTCGTGGTATTGGCGATCAACTTCCCCTGCAATTGGGGGTGGTTCCCTTTGGTTTGGTCTTTGGGGTCTTGGGCATCGCAAGCGGGCTTAGCCCCCTGCAAACGATCTTGATGTCATCGATCGTCTTTGGCGGTGCCTCTCAGGTGGTTTTTGCACAACTTTGGGCCACGGGTGCATCGCCCCTGATCGTTGGGTCATCCGTGGCGGTGATCAATTTACGCCACATGCTGTACAGTGCGGCAGTGGCAAAGTATTTGCGCCCTTTATCCCTGCGTTGGCGCATTATTTTGGGATACCTTTTGACGGATGAGGCCTTTGCCATTTCGATCAAACGTTTTGAAACAATGGATCGACCCGAATTGGCGCATTATCACCTTTTGGGATCTGGGTTAACGTTGTGGGTGTGTTGGCAAATCGCGACTGTGGTCGGTGTTTTGGCGGGTGCCACAATCCCCGATGAGCTGAACCTGGGCTTTGCCATTCCGCTGACATTCATGGCCTTGGTATTGCCGAATTTGCGCCGCCTGTCGGATATTGCTGCGGCCACATCGGCGGCATTGGTGGCGCTCTTTGGTCAGGCACTGCCGTGGAATGCATGGATCGTTGCGGCGGCCGTGGTTGGAATATGCGTGGGTGGCATTCTGTCCCATTGGGAGGATCGCGCATGATTTGGATCGTTATGATTTTGACGGGACTTGCGAATTTTGCGGTCCGCTTTTCCATGTTTTCGGGCCTACGTGCCAGCACATTGCCCGACTGGGCCGAACGGTATCTGCGTTATGTGCCTACCGCCATCCTTTCGGCGATTATCGCAGCGGCACTGTTTCTGGATGAGGCGGGCGAAATTCAGATGTGGAACACCACGGTGCTTGCGGGTTTGATTGCGGCCATAATCGCAATTTTGACGCGATCCGTGATTTTCACAATCATCACAGGGTTAGGCGTGTTGTGGATCATCGGTTAATCCCGAAACGA
>AVDB01000003.1 GCA_000472185.1 Rhodobacteraceae bacterium HIMB11
CAAGCATCCTTCTCGTGGACCCTCCGCTTATCTGGTTGGGAAAGTCTTTGATGAGACTGGGGATCGATTAACACCCTCTAAGTCCAAGAAGTCCTCTGGGCGTGTTGTTCGCTACTATTACTCAAACCGTTTGATATCAGGAGGCGCTGATCCCACAGGGTGGCGATTACGGGCAGATATGCTGGAACAACTACTGAGTGAGATTGTTGGGACAAGGCTGAGCGAGGCTCTCAGCCAGTTTAGGTTGGCGCCGCGGATCAAGCCGCACGAGCTAAACGACGCCACGGACAGATTGGCTGCTTTGGACACCAAAGAAACTTTGGATCTGATAGCGCGCGTTGATCTCAGTGAGACCAAGGCGAGTATCCAGCTTGATGTAGATAAGGTAGGTGCACTAGTTCAAATCGAGACCAACAAACTCAACTTGGACTACCTGCGCACTGAAGAGCCCATAGTTCTCAGGAAGCGCACGAATGGTTCTAAGCTGACATGGATTGGCTATAAGGGAGAACCCAATCATGCGCTTATCAGAGCTATTGTCACAGCACAGGCATGGGTGGATGAGATCAAAGATGGCAAGACTATAAACGCGCTCACAAAGTCACATGGCATATCTTCAACGATGATATGGAAACGGATATCTCTGGCTTTCTTATCGCCAAAGCTCATCGCAGAGATTATTGGCGGCACGTCAATACATGAACTGACTATCGAGATGCTGATTTCCAAAGATGTTCCACTTGATTGGGCAGAACAAGAGGCCATGTTTTTGGGCTGAGTTCCCAGTTCTGGCGAATTAAATTCCCTGTTAATTTTTAAAGACCGTTTATGAAAACCCCAATAAACATTGAGGTTCAGTCGCTATTTAGGCGTCCCTAAGTATCAAAAAACAAAAAATTCCCTGTTAATTTCCCTGTTAATTCCAAAAAACAGGGAAAACACACCCTCGGCAAATGACCAGCTGAGGTCAAAGGGGAAATGTCGCTGATGAATGGGATGGTACGAAGTATCAGCAGGAAACGGCTTCCATAAGGTACTGAATTCAGGGGAAGATATCGCCTATCAAATTCACTTCTGTAATTGGCTGAAGCTGATGGCGGAGGAGGTGGGATTCGAACCCACGGTACGCGTTAACGTACGTCGGTTTTCAAGACCGGTGCATTCAACCACTCTGCCACTCCTCCGACGGTCTCCGTTTAGTTCATGCAAATTGATTCTAAAAGTGCAATTTTGAAGAATTTTCAAAAGGCTGCCTGAAAACATCGATCATATCGTCCTGTAGTGCATAAAATCTTTGCCTGCTGCGCAATGTTTTTGGGTCAGAAAAGTTTCGCGCAATCTGACGATGCGACTTTTCATAAAACGCAATTAGGGTTAAGTTTCGAACAAAACATAAAAAACACGAGACGAGCAGAAGACAGCAAGGGGACAACATGCTGATCACAAAACAAAAAACAGGAACCAAATGGGCAGCATGCGGGATTTTGATTGCCCTTCTGGCGGGATGCGCAGGACTGGATTTGGGTGAAGACACATCTAGCGACGCACCAAGCACCGTGACAAATTTGGTAGAACGCGATGTTGAGGCACCTGATGTTGTGAATATTTCCGAAGCTGGTCTTTGGGATGGGCGTCCATCACTGGGGGGTATTTGGGTGGCCCATCCGGACGCAAAAGACCCTGAAAAAGTTATCATTCGAAATCCACAGAACGGAAAATTCGTCATTGGCGCCCTTTTCGGCCGTGAACGCGAATTTTCTGGACCCAGTTTGCAACTGTCTTCTGATGCGGCGGAGGCCTTGGGCATATTAGCCGGACAGCCAACGAACGTGTCAGTTGTTGCCTTGCGTCGCCAATCGATCCCCGTAGAAACACCTGAAGCTGTGAAGGCAGAGAACCAAGTGATCGAAGAAAGCTTGGACCCAATCCAACAAACAGCAGAAGCCGCGATTGCCGCTGCGGACACAACAACACCCAAACCTAAGCCAAGCAGTCTTCGCAAGCCATATCTCCAAATTGGAATTTTTGGTGTCGAAGAAAACGCACGCAGCGCAGTGTCCAGCATAAGCGCAAAGGGTCTATCTGCATCGATGAGCAAACTGACGCTGAACAACAAACCATTCTGGCGCGTGATTGCGGGGCCTGCGGCAACAACGGCAGAGTTGTCCGCCATGCTGAAAACAGTAACAGACGCGGGATTTGCTGATGCATATGCTGTCAAAAATTAAGCTGTTCTGTACGCTTCTGGTATGGGGCCTGACCGTGGGCAGCGCCCATGCGTTTGAAACAAAGGCAAAGGCGGCATATATTTATGATTTGAGCACGGGTACAGTGCTATTAAGTAAAAATGCGGATACACCTCTGCCACCTGCGTCGATGTCAAAGCTGATGACACTGTACATCGCATTTGAATTTATACGCGCCGGTCAATTGAGCCTTGAAGAAAAACTTCCCGTTTCGGCACATGCCGAATCTTATGGCGGTTCAACCATGTTTTTGGACACAACAGACCGCGTCTCTGTGGCGGACCTTCTGCGCGGTATTATCGTCTTGTCGGGCAATGATGCCTGTGCAGTCATTGCCGAGGCGCTGTCGCCCGATGGAACCGAAGCAGGTTTTGCGAAATTGATGACACGGCGTGCACAACAGTTGGGCATGACAAATTCTACGTTTCAAAATTCCAACGGTTGGCCCCACCCGATGCATCGAATGAGCATGCGCGATTTGGGCCTGCTTGCCACGCGGTTGATCGAAGATTTCCCAGAATACTATGACATGTTTGCGCAGCGAGAATTTCAATTTGACGGACGCGCGCCCGCCAACACCCGCAACCGCAATCCTCTTTTGGGATTGGGCATCGGTGCGGACGGGTTAAAAACGGGCCACACCCAAGAGGCAGGCTATGGGCTTGTTGGCTCTGCACAGCAGGGGGAACGTCGCATTGTGTTTGTTCTCTCTGGTCTGTCCAGCACCAATCAGCGAGCGGATGAGGCCGAGGCCGTTGTGAATTGGGCATTCCGCCAATTTTCTACGCGCAGTTTTGGGAAATCTGGCGATGTCATCGCCCGCGCAACTGTGTGGGATGGATCAAGTGCTGATGTTGGGCTGGCCCTTTCACAAGATCTCACAACTCTTGTTCCTGTGTTAGGGGATGGTGAGGTGAAATTTGAAGTTGAATACCTAAATCCAATTCCGGCCCCCATCGCCAAAGGCGACAACCTAGGGCATTTGGTGGTGACGATCCCAGAGTTGGAGGACACACGAATTCCCCTGATCGCTGCAGAAAGCGTTCCGCGCGGTGGCTTTTTCAGACGCGTTTTGACTGCGGGCCAATCTTTGTTATCCAAAGTGAATGCCCAACCCGAGAGTGGCTCGTGAGCAAAGGGCGCTTCATATCATTCGAAGGCATTGACGGCTCTGGCAAATCCACACAGGCTAAAGTCCTTGCCAAAACATTAATGGATTTGGGCCATGATGTTGTCCTAACCCGTGAACCGGGTGGATCTGTAGGGGCCGAGGAAATACGCGCACTGGTACTGCAGGGTGATCCAGATCGGTGGTCCGCAGAAAGCGAAATCTTATTGTTCACCGCCGCACGTCGCGATCATTTGGAAAAGACCATTTTGCCTTCACTGGACGCTGGTAAAATCGTCATTTGCGACCGCTTTGCCGATAGCACCCGCATGTATCAGGGGCTCAGCCGTGGGGATTTACGCACGCTGGTGGATGAACTGCACACGCTAATGATCCTGCGTGATCCTGATTTAACAGTTTTGATTGATCTGGATCCAAAACTGGGATTGTCCCGCGCCAAGGCCAGAAACACCGTCGAAGAACGGTTCGAAGATTTTGGCATATCGCTTCAGGAAAAGATGCGTGTTGGCTTTTTAAACCTGGCCAAAGAATACGCAGAGCGGTTTCGTGTCATTGATGGGCTACGCGATATCGACGTTGTCGCAGCGGATGTTTTGGACGTGGTGCAAAAACACTTATGAGCAATGATGACGACAGCATTCCAACCTCGGACGTGATTGCAGGGGCCAAACACCCCTCAGAGGCAGCCGCAGTGATAGGGCATCGGGACGCAGAAATTTTATTTGTTGATGCCCTGAACGGAGGACGCCTGCATCACGCATGGATGATCACAGGGCCCAAGGGCATCGGCAAGGCCACATTTGCATGGCGTCTTACCAAATATCTGCTGTGTTCTCCGATTAGGGAGGACGGACCATCCCTGTTCAGCGATGCACCTGAAGTGAGTCAAACCCTTGATATCGACCCTGATCACCCCATCCTGCGCCGTATTCATGCAGGGTCAGAGGGCAGGTTAAGCGTTGTGCGCCGCCCCTATGACGCAAAGCGCAAGGTATTCAAAGCGCAGATTACAATTGAAGAAATCCGCAAACTAAAATCCTTTTTCGCACTGTCCGCAGCGGATGGTAGACGGCGTGTCGTCATCATTGATGCCGCCGACGATATGAACGTCAACGCGGCGAATGCGCTTTTGAAAGTGTTAGAGGAACCGCCACAACATACCATATTGCTGTTAATTTCGCATCAACCATCGCGGCTCTTACCAACCATCCGTTCGCGGTGTCGCACTTTGCGCTTGGGCGCCTTGTCGCAAGTCGATATTGATGCTGTCCTCGCGACCCAAGAATTAGAGATCGACGCCGCCGAAATGGGGGCATTATCCACCCTATCCGCAGGATCGGCAGGTGAGGCGATCCGCCTTGCCCAACATAACGGGCCTGCCGTCTATACCCAAATTCTAAGCCTTATTGCTCAAGCGCCAAAAATCGATCGCCCCAGCGCAATCAAGTTTTCAGAACAATATGCAGGGCACACCAGTAGCGAAGATTTGGACATCCTTGCATTGATGTTTGATCGCCTGCTTTCACGATTGGCTGTCTTTGGGGCCACAGGTAACGCCCCTGCCCCATTGGTACACGCAGGCGAAATTGAGATATTCACAAAACTCTGTCCCGCGCCCCAGTTCGCGCAGGATTGGGCCGAACTGTGCCAAGACCTGTCAAATAGATTTCAACACGGACGCGCTGTGAACCTTGACCCCGTCGCATTGGTCCTAGATATGATATTCAAGATTGAACAATGCGCAAAACGCGCACAGGGCCTTACATGATCCGCATTACAGATAGTCACTGTCACCTTGATTTTCCTGATTTTGAAACCGAGCTTTCTGAAGTGGTAGAGCGCGCGGTTGCAGCTGGCGTTCACCGCATGGTGACAATCTGCACGAAACTACATCAGGAACCCACCGTGCGCGCAATCGCCGAGGCACATGACCCCGTCTACTATGCGGCCGGGGTCCATCCGATGAGCGTTGCAAAAGAACCCATGACATCGGTTGACGAATTGGTCGCACTGTCCCAGCATCCGAAATTTGTCGGGATCGGGGAAACAGGATTAGATTATCACTACACCGCTGAGAGCGCTGAAGCGCAGAAACAAAGCCTGCGCATTCATATCCAAGCGGCACAAGAAACGGGATTGCCATTGATTATCCATGCACGCGACGCGGATGAGGATATGGTAAACATCCTGCGTGAGGGGCACGCCAACAAACCCTACAGCTGTGTTATGCATTGTTTTTCGTCCTCTGCTGAATTGGGCAAAGCGGCCTTGGACCTGGGGTTTTATTTGTCCATGTCGGGCATCGCGGCCTTTCCCAAATCTGGGGAATTGCGGGATATTTTTGCGCAAGCCCCCGTTGATCGTATCCTGGTGGAAACGGATAGCCCCTATTTGGCGCCCCCACCCCATCGTGGGAAACGCAATGAACCAGCCTATTCAATGCATACGGCAAAGGTGGGTGCAGAGGTGTTCAACATAGAGCTTGCGGATTTCGCGGCCCAGACTGAGGCGAATTTTGAACGCTTGTTTTCCAAGGTTTCCCGACAGCAGGCCGCCGCATGAGCACGCGCCTACGGTTTCATATTCTGGGCTGCGGTTCCTCGGGCGGTGTGCCGCGTATCGGTGGACATTGGGGGGATTGCGATCCCACCAATCCCAAAAACCGACGCCGCCGCTGTTCCATGTTGGTGGAACGGGAAACGGATCAGGGCATCACACGTGCTTTGATCGACACCTCACCCGATATGCGCGAACAATTGATTGATGCAGGCGTTGGAGCGTTGGATGGTGTCATCTATACACATTCACACGCCGATCATGTCCATGGTGTGGATGACCTACGCATGGTGGTATTCAACATGCGCGAACGCGTGAATGTGTGGGCAGACCAGGCCACATGCGATGCATTGTTGGACCGCTTCGGCTACGTTTTTATTCAACCAGAGGGAAGTTCCTATCCCCCAATTTTGAACCTAAATTTGTTGGATGGCCCTGTCACGATCACGGGTGCAGGTGGCGATATCACCTTTACCCCGTTTGAGGTAGAGCACGGCCGCATCGATGCACTTGGGTTTCGGATCAAGGATTTGGTGTACCTGCCAGATGTCTCTGCAATGAACGATGTCGCATGGGACGTGGTTTCAGGGGCCGATTGTTGGGTTTTGGACGCCTTGCGGCGCGATCCGCATCCAACGCATTCACATTTGGAACAATCGTTGGAATGGATTAAAAAATCAGGTGTACCCAACGCCATTCTAACCAATATGCATATTGATTTGGATTATGAAACTGTGTTGGCGGAAACACCGGATCACATCGAACCTGCCTTTGACGGCATGGTTATCGAATACGCGGATTAATCCCCCATGCAGGCCCTTCTTGATGTGATCCTTCCTGTATTCCTAGTCGTGGGGTTCGGGTATATCGTCGTCTGGCGCAAGGTGTTTTCAACCACCGCGGTTGACGGGTTGATGTCCTATACCCAAAATTTTGCAATCCCCTGCTTGCTGTTCATGGCCTTGATCAAAATTGATCTGGGCCAAGCCTATTCTTTCCGATTGATGGGCAGCTACTATATCGGTGCCTCGTCTGGATTTGCGCTTGGCTTTCTAGGCGCGCGATACGTTTTCAAACGCAGCGCAGAAGACAGCGTTGCCATTGGATTTGTCAGTCTGTTTTCAAATTCGGTGATGATGGGGTTGGCCATTACGGAACGTGCCTATGGGGTTGATGCGCTGGTCGCGAACTTCGCCATTGTGTCGTTACATGCACCATTTTGTTATTTTGTTGGGATCACCGCGATGGAGATTGCCAAAAGTGACGGTGACAGCATTTCGCAGGTCGCGCTGAACGTCGGAGAATCCATGATGAAGAATGCGCTTTTCATCGCGATTTTGCTGGGCCTATTGGTCAATATTGCAGATGTTGCTTTGCCACAGGCGTTTTTAGATGGCACAAATATGGTGGCAACGACCGCGCTACCCGCCGCCCTATTTGGCATGGGTGGTGTGTTATATCAATATCGCCCCGAGGGTGATTTTGGCGCAATCGCCTGGGTCGTTGGCATTTCCCTGTTGGTGCATCCTGCAATCGTATGGAGCCTTGGACAACTCTGGGGCCTGAGCGTTTCTGAACTTCGATCCGCCGTTTTAACCAGCGCGATGGCGCCAGGCATCAACTGTTATATCTTTGCCAGCATGTACAATCGCGCGAAACGAGTGGCAGCATCGGGCGTATTAATTGCAACAGCACTGTCCGTACTGACGATTTGGTGTTGGTTGCAAATTTTGCCGTAGTGCACTGTTTACCTTCAGCCTCCTTAACCACAAAAAAATACCCCGCCGATTGAAGGGTCAGCGGGGTGATCAGATGTCAGTTTTGCGAATAAAACCAACTATGAAAGATGTGGGAAGTAATCCTCACATGTGCCTTCACGGTACACATCTGCCGTACAGCAATGCAAACCACCACCAAAGGCATAGGCGTCACGTAGATCAACTTCGACAACTTCCATGCCCAGTTTATCCATTTGCTCTGCCTGATAAACTTCAGATTTTTCAACGCAAACTGTCTTTGGGTCTAGCACCAAAACATTCATGCTGAGCCAGACAGAGGAATAGCACAAGGGGGGTGGCGCGTTATGCGCAGGTTGCGCCGCATCAACAATGTCCCATCCGTTGTCCAAGAACATTTTGCGCTGTTCCTCGGGCAAACGACGTTGTGGGTTGTTCAGGATCAAACCAGGACGCAATGGGGTGAATGTTGCGTCAATATGGATTGGATAGGGATCGCCCGGGAAATTCACCGCATGAACACGGTGATCTGGGAAATGGCGTCTGATCCATTCGATGCCTTTTAGGTTTGTGGTGAACCCGTGCTGCACCACCAAATCCTTGCCAAAACGCAAAACATCTGCGGCGTCGAAAAGTGGCTCTTCCTCGGTCGTGACAAAGAATTTTTCGGCCGCCCACTGAAGACGTTTTTCCACGCCGATTTTATCAGACAGGTAATCGGGGTGATAATCTTCGTTCGTCAGGCGCGGTTTTGGCGCCGCCTCATGACGGAAGTTTGGATCCTCTTCCCAATATTTTTGCATCAAGGGGCGATAGCTTAGGTATTCGAACCAACGACAGCGGTAGGACATTGTCGCCTCAAGGATTTCTGACCCGACGGTCAACAAAACATCGCGTGGCGGCATGCATCCAAATTGGCTGTCTGTGTGGAAATCTGGTGTCGTGACAGGCAATGAAAAATCGGTGGGCGTTGGGCGATCTACACGGATGCCGCGTTTTTCCAATTGCGCCGCGAAATTGTCCAACAATTCATTTGCACGATCAATGGTTTCTTGTGGGCGACGGCCCCATTGGCCGCGCATATCGCTATCCTCTGGGACTTTTGCGTCCAGCGCGGGTTCCTCTGGTGGGATATGACAATCATCCGCACGCCCAACGATGACATGTTTCAGGGGATCCCATTCATTCCAACTATTTACGACAGTGCTCATCACATTCTCCCAAGTGATCATAAACTTGGCGTAGTGCTAATCGAAAGCGTACGGGAAAGCCAATCAAAAAATTCGCAGGACAGGCGCGTGGTTATTTCGACAGAAATGGATCAAGTATTTCTTGAATACGCGAGATGCTTAGATTTGGATATTGCCTTTGAATTTCATGCAATTTTTCCGCGTGCGACAGGGTCGTCCACGACCGCCGCGGTCCATCCGTTAAGAAGTCTGTGAACATGTCGATGGGGTTTAGCCAATCAAATGGGCCATCCTGATACATCTGATATATATCGCGTTCTATCGGCATGCCTGTTTCATATCCTAATTTGCTGGGTCTATCCCCTCGACAATTTGGGAAATGCCCTAGGTTATCTCTTGTCCCGTCACATAGCTGACCAATGTAGATTGCCACAAAAGGAAGCAAATGTCGAAATATAGCCGCGCACAGATGATTTTGCATTGGGCCATCTTCGTTTTGATCCTAGTGCAATTTGCATTCCACGAAGCGATCGTCGATGCATTTGAGACGATGCTAAAAGGAAGCCCCGCCTCAACCAATCCGATGGTCAGTGCGCATTTGGGGGTTGGTGGAGTTATAGGAATTTTGACCGCCCTGCGGCTATGGATACGGATGGAAACGGGCACACCCAAAAAATCGGGCAACCACCCACAGATTTTTGATCATCTCGCAAACGCTGTGCATTACAGCTTTTATGCGATCTTGCTGTTGCTGCCGATTACAGGTGGCTTTGCGTGGTATCAGGGGTCAGAAGTTGCGGCAAATGCGCATACGATCCTGCGTGCGGCATTGCTCATATTAGTGCTGCTGCATATTGGTGCCGCATTATTACACCTACTGGTTTGGCGACATAACGTTCTGGCGCACATGTGGCCCAGCCGAAATTAAAGTGCACACAGTAAATATTGCGCAAAGTCCATTCACGATGAAATCGCATGCCTTTTTGAATACCGAAGATGTAAGTGAAACCAACAGACAGCGGTTCCACGTGCCCCTGCATCAGATCATGGCGAAATACTGCACAGATACACTGACGATCGTGGCAATTCCGCCTATTTGCTGCAGCAACGGACGGAAAACGAAGCACCCCTATTCAGCGTGGAATGCATGCTGTATCAAAACGGTGTTTATCAGCACTACTTGGCACACATACGACGAATGATGCCCCCACGCACTACCACATTACCTGAGCAAGACACTTGCCAACGCATGATCATGAGTGCGCGATAATTGGTGAAATTGGTGCGGCCGAGAAGACTCGAACTTCCACTCCGGTTAAAGAACAACGACCTCAACGCTGCCATTTAACACATAAATATCAGTAACTTAGAAATATTCCAAAAATAAAAATACATCAAAAATACTGCGCTTTGAAGCTGCAAAACACTAGATTTTCTCAAATGTGTGACAAGATGTGTGACAATCCTACACCGAAGGCATTACAGGTTTTTTCTGACGCAGTCTCTAATTTGCTTCCTAGCAACAACCTTGGGGTTCAGCCCCTCGTTCAAGAAGGCATCGAGCAGTGCTGCATTATAACGTTCACGCAACTGATCGCTGTATGCGGCAAACTCTTCTTTATTGAAGGCTGTTTCCGCAACACCAGCAAGTTCCTCGTTTACTTCATCCAGCTTACGGCCTTTATTGAATTTTTCGATAGCCAAAAATGTTAGGTTGCCGATTAACGCACACTGATTCTTGATCTCTTGTTCCGTGGGCTGCGGCAGCGCAGATATTTCTTCATCACTTGATTGCGCCCAACTGACACTGTTCAGTCCCAGCGCCATAAATGCTGCAATAACGAATGCCGTTGATGATCTCAACATGATCTGTGTTACCTCTTTTTGAACTCGAGTGTATAAGATACGCCATCCACCTCAAACTGAATTGTCGAATAGGCGTAACCCTTCTCAGTTTTCGCTGGCATGTCTACATAACTATCTTTGCAGACAGTTTTATTCTCATAGCCGATTACTTTCGTAACAGTGTTGTTTTGCTGGTTTTCGTTTGCAATAGCTCCACCTATTAACGCACCAACGGCAGCGCCACCGTCGTTATCAGTAACGATTTTACCTATCACTCCTCCAGCAATAGCTCCACCAATGACCGCTCCAGGGTCCTTAGGAGCCTGTACTTGTCCGTAGATTGGAAGACGTTGGTTGGTACAAACTGGGACCGAAAGCTGTTCAAAAACTGTCTTTTCACTCACAAAGTCTGTAATCGTTGCATTACCAATTTGCACGACATCTGTCGGATAAGAATAACTATCGCAACGCTTAAGCAAGGCAGTATATGCAGCCTCGCTCATCCTTCCCCATTTACCATCTGCAACAACCCCTACTTCCTGTTGTAAGCGTTTAATCTGAATGTCGGTTGCCTTCTTTTCTGCAACTGATCGATACAAAGCATTTATTTCTGTAATGCTATCACAAGTATTTGCGGCCACAGCAGTAGACGACATTGCTAACATTAATGATACGACCATGATGTTTCGCTTCATGACTCGGCTCCGTTCATTTCTTGGACACTCACCTTAACTGTATCTGCAGTTCTCTTGGCGAGCTAGTATTCAGATTACACAATCTCGTTATTCGTTGAGTAAAACAGGTTCTTTACTGAACCAATCAGCAGGATTGAAACTCACAATGCCAATGGTGCCGCACGACGAAATTGCTACAAAAACCAAACACAAGGCTAAGTTTTTCATTTGGACCTCACAACAGACGTTTTCGACACTATGGTGTGAGTTTCACCTGTAAGCAACGCTAGACTGAGCTTCAGGCGCTCTTTTGCTTACTGGCTTCAAGTATCAAATTAGCGGCACAAAGGGGACACTGCATCCAGCTACAAATGCACAGGTTATTATAAGATATAAAGTTCGTAGCAGCACTAAAAAGCCTCACATATTTTGTAACTACGCACAGCACCATCTCCGAGGGCTTCAAGTGCCAGTTGGTACTCATCACTTTCGTAAAACGCTTCGGCTTGCTCTACACTGGGAAACTCAACAACAACAGTGCGCTCGTTGCGAGCATTTTCTTTTAACACTGAGGGATAACCACGGGTCAAAAACTTTGCACCGTATTTATCAAATGCCTTAGGTGCTAATTCAACATAAGCTTCTAGTTTCGCTTCGTCCAAAATACTTTCGTAGACTACAATACCGTATGCTTTTTTCATAAGTACCCCACGCATTATGCTTGTCCCAGATCAGCAAACTGGAAGGTGCTTGAAAGGAAAACGCTGGCTCTGATCGACCATAAATCCAAGCCAGCTTTTGTTTGTTTTTGATTACTCTGAAGCTTCTGCTTCTGCATCAGAGGAGCCACCTAAGTAGTCCATAGGGTTTAAGCTATATCCGCCGACGCTGCCACAAGCAGATAGAGACAGCAATAACGCTACAATACCAAGTTTCTTCATTTTAAATCTCCGTAGTTTCACAAACTGATGGAAGCCTATAATCAAAACAGATGCAAGGAATGTTATGAATTATCTGTCTCAAAATCCCTTCCCAAGACCATTGAGAGTATTCTTGAGTCGAGGCGTTACTGGCTGTTGATATCCATTTTCCCAGTTTTTGGGCTCGGTGTTGAGCTGCAAATATGGTGAAAGAATATAAAACCCAGAACCTAACACAAAAAGAACTGCTAAAATTATAAATAGGTTTTTCACTGCACCACACCCATCTACGAACTGCAATATTTTTCTAACACAAATCCACCGTTAAACCTAGTGATCAGATTGCTGGTCCATTTTTGTGGTGCGCCGTTTAAGCTCTTTCGAGATTACATTAACCTCGTAAGGCTTCATTTTTCTCCAACGTGCTGTTTCTTCACGTGTCCGGCCACAGCCCACACACCAGCCGTTGGGTCCGGAATGCTCACACACATCTATGCAAGGACTTTTAGGTTTTTTCACTTTCACTCCAAATGTCTGCGTAAAAACTGAGGTAACATCGAAACCGCTCTATGCATGAGCACGAAATTCTCAGAGACACGTTGACTCCATTTGTCACCACATGGTTGTATATCAAGATGCTTTTGTAGCCAACCTACAGCTAATATGCGTAGTGTCATTAAGTGGGAGCAACGAAGAATATGATTGCAAATGGGCAAGTCCCACTTCAGCAAATTAGCGAGATTACAAACCGTAAGCTTTCTTTTGTTCGCTTCTTGGCAAGAAATGTCGATATCGAAATTATAGACGAGAAAGTTTCAATCGAAAGTGCCCTGAAGCTGACAAAGATGCTTTGCATTAAGACAGCTGACGCAGAAGAGATACACGAGTTACGTGAAGAAAACAAAAAACTCGCTCACGATAAACAGGCGCATGAATTGGCCGTAGAGTTTCTCAAGTCAGAACGAAAGGCGCTGAAAGAAAAAGTGGAGATCTTGGAGCATCATTTAAGGCAGTCAGAAGGTCGCACGGATAGATTTGAAGCCTCGCTATTGAAAATGGCCGAGTCTGTGAGTCATTTAGCAAATAATAGAGATGTGCTAATGGGGCAGATGCTGCAGCAGTCCAGCTGGCATATTAAACAAATCGGTCAGAAAGAGGTTTTGGTATTATCGAAACCAGTCAATCACTGATCAGTTTTCAACTTGTATTAGTAATGATTGCTGTGTGTCTTGCTTGGTAACGATCTGCTTTCTTGCTACATACAGCGTACTACTACTCACTGCCTTCTTTGTAGGACCCATATTGTTGGTACCTGAGTTTATATCCTGTCGTCTTATTCTTAGCAGAATTGATTAAGTAGTGTTCAAATACTTGTAGGTGGTAATCCCTATCTGGGTATCTAGTTGCCATTACATCTTGGTAGGATGGTAGTTCTTGTTCTGCTGCTAAGTCTACACCGACAACATGTAAGCTAGCTTCTTTCATACAGTCTCTGAGTAGTTCAACGTCTCTGGTGTCTACGATGTAACTATCATGTACCGATAGGATTGGTTTCTGTAGCCTTATAAACTCTTTGATGATGTAGTTGGTAATACGGCTATCTACATTCATCAGTCTGATACCTTGGTCAGAACAAATACCATCTTCTAAATATGGATGTCGTTGCAGGAATGTGTCTAAGAGTAATCCAAGTTCGTCATTCGTGAGGGTCTTTTCAATGGAACCATCAGGCTGATTGTATCTAATAGCACCAAAGGCAGAACTACGATCCTTTGCGTTGATTGCTGCCAATACTAACAGCTTCACTGCTTTTCGTTACTATTGTTTATCCAGCCTAGGACAGACGATGGTACCTAAATCATACCTGTCTCCATCATTAACCACATTCTTCTTGGCACTAAGAATAGCTGCATGAAGCACTTTGTAATCTACTTCTACAGTTGGGTTGTCGTTGATGTAGATGTTCTTACGATACTCTGATCCTACCTGTTGCCAGAACCCACCATAAAACCTGCCGTTATAATTCCAGTCACCACGACTAAAAATACGCCTTATAAACTTCTTAGACTGATCAATCTTGATACGTTGGGTTGAGCCATCCTTCTTCGTCCTGACAACAAACGGTTCTTCCAAAGTGGCTATGTCTACATAAGTACTTCTTAGCAGTTGGTTATAGGCTTCTAAGTCTCTGCGAATGTCTTTGGTAAAGTCTATGTCATCGTAGTCTATGTACTGGCGTTTCTTCTTACCATTAGACTTAGTATAGTTACCTTCTTCATCGGTCTCGTAGTCCGTAAGAATGACTGTTTCTTGCAGATAGTTGTGAGCAATGCCTAAAGATGACAGCGATAACTCAGTGAACTTATCCTGTAATTGTAAAGACGGACGAATGCGACTGGTTCTAAATGGTAGATTTTGGTCTTGTCGTGGGTTTGACCATCGTGCAAAGTCTAAATAGCCAGACTGTATCAACAGCTAGGAAACATCACCAATTTTTCTAGATATACGCAGGGCATTGTAGCGTGAGTTTACAGTGTAAGCATTGTTATTAAAGTTAATCCCTACACTAAGTGTTGGATCATCTAGCCAGGCAAGGTACAGGTCCAGTAGCAGAACCTTTAGCTGTCGTTTGGGATCACTCTTACCTTTGTTGTTGGACTTCCCACCCAGCGCAGGTTCAACGACTTGAAGCCATAGGTCACTACCAGTTTGCTGATCTCAGGATGATCAGACCATTTGTGAACATCTAGTGGCTTAGAATGGTTAGGATCAATTTGGTCATTGGAAATAGGCATATTTTCAGGCATATCAGTCATGCTTCAATGATAACAACAACAGCATGTGTTTTATCAATAGCTTAGTCAGCTTATTGTTGGTTTTGATAGCACTAGATTTACCTATTCTGTCATCGTCAAACCGAAACAAACTAAGGACATCGCCATGCGAGTGAAAGAAATATTAACTAATTACAAACTATGTGTCGTTGATCTAGAGGTTCAACTTAATGGTGAAACTCGCAATGCGCCCACTCTATGTGTTTCCGATGGAAAGGAAGTTATCCCACTAAACACTGCTGATGGACGACCAATCCTGATGAACAAGGCTAATGCGATACCTTTAGATTGAGGTGCCTAATTTTAGCCCTTTAGCAGCTACACAAACCGCCACTTTCACCCTAAATCAGCAACATGACCTTATTAGTAGAATGTCCGAATTGCGGCCAGAATTGCGCCTAAGATGCCCCTACGTGTCCTAACTGCGGACAAAGATGGCCCAACCAGTTGCTAAAGCAGCAACGGACCAGAAAAACTTTGCTCTACATCGGATTGTTCATTGTTTTTTGTTATCGCCTCATTTGTAGGTAATCTGGTCAACAAAATGTAGATCGCAGACACAATGGGCATCAGCCGCATGTCGGCCCATCAGATCATCCACGCAGCCAAGCTGGAAGGCACCACACAGTGACGTAAGTTACACGTACATAGACTTCGAATTGGACCGTTAGATCTACTACAGGGCCGTTACAGAGGCTTGGGGCCCTCGTGTAAATGACAGGATGTTTTAGCCCTTACTGGTATCCACCCCAATATATAAAATGAGAAAACTGGTACTGTGGATTAGGATCATACGTTAGCCAAATTCAATCTCAATGTGGGCCTCGTAAATCACCTAAACATCTTTCGATGTATGTCGTTTCAATAGGCATGACAGATGATGAAATCATTCGCCTTGTATGGAACATGCTCATTCTTAAGAAGCGTTTTGAGAACGAACCTTATTCGTTGAGTTATGACGAAATCGAGACCTTGCGTGAGTATGACGAGTATCAGGATCAGAAGTTGTCTTAGTTACTCCTCCAACTAACTTCCACATATGCGCCGAAACGCTCGCTCATTCTATCACTCTTACGGTCAAGTTCGATGGTCCAACTTGCTCTACCATTGCAAATAAGATCTCAGCATTCTTAGGATGAAGCCTCACACACCCTGATGATGCAGGTGAACCCAGCAAATTGATTTGATTAGTTCCGTGGATCGCAAAATTACCATTATAAAATATAGAAAACGGCATTGGTGCATTGTCATAGATAGATGATTTATGGTGTTTAGAAAGCCATTGAGCTTTCCAAGTTCCAGCAGGAGTAATCTTACCAGAACGAGCAGTTGAAACCTTCCACGAGTACTTTTTAGACCCATTTTGAAATATGTGGATTTCTTGATCTGACTTAACGACGACAGCTACAATAGCCCCCTTCAAGTCATCGATCTGCCCAGCGAATTTATCTGACGTCACTTGTGACTCCGTCGGCAAACTTCCTGCGAATTCATGTGTGAATTCTGCTTTATCCAATAATGGGCGCTTATCCAAATCTGTCACAAGAACTGGCTTTTCAGGTGGCTTCACCAGCACAATCTTTGAAGATGCATATCGCACATTAGGTAAATTAGGTGTGCTAGGCGGCTTCAAAGCCATTGAATACCCGGTTGAAGGGACAGGGTCTTTAAGGTCGGCAGTAAATGACAGCCCAGCGAGATAATCGTTATCCATAGTTCTCATTTCAAAATCTTGCATAAATACACTGACAATCGGGCCAATGTTATATGTATTGGTTTTAGTGGGAGACAGAAAACACAGGCCTAAGACCGTTAAAGCAAAGAATAGAACTATCGTATGATTTTTTCTAATGACTAGTGGTTCATCAACAACGACTTCTTTCAAAGCCGATAGGCGTCTGCGAATTTGTTCAATCTGTAAATCGGCAGTTCGCTTAGTCATTGATACCCTCTCAGAAATATAAACGACTAAATTGCAAATCAATTTAAGAATTTAGGATTCCGACATTGTCGTAGTAAAAAGAAAAGGTCGGCCCAATTGACTACAAGAAAGGTGGCCGACCAGTTGCACTGACTTCGAAAGTAGGGAGGTGAAGTCAGGCCCCTCACATACTGCAAGGCGATCAATAGGAAGAGAACGATGTGCCTTGCTCGCCGAAGAGCCTACCGCTTATTTTTGTTTTTAACGAAGAAAGAGGCTGCTCTTCTAATGACTGTTTCGCCAGTCTATACCCACAGAATGTCTCATTTTGCGACAATTTGTCAAGTCATAACAAAATGCTTTGTAATAATGGCACAGCGAGAGATTGGGAGGCTGGACAGTTGTGCAGCGAACACGCTTCAGTTAATCAAATTGACACGTAGCCACATAAATGAATGTGCTAGAGGCAGATGGAAGTAAGGGATGTGTAGAGTCTACCCCTAGCACTGCGTCGTTGTACTTTGTACTGCGTGCATACAAATCTGGATCACTTGATATTACCATGCGGCTTTCTCAGGACAGGCTTACAGCATCAAACTGCTCCTTCACTGCATCCAAGTCATACCCCTGTCCATACTTTGATCCGATGGCTCCAATGGGTGACCAGCCACCGATTTGATCAATCATCTCTAATGGGCAAGCTTTCCCTATCAATGAATTATCTAGACACACATTAGAACTGACTGCATTGCTGGAAACACTCGAAAGTCGCTAATTGCAACGATACTGCGTCGAGACTAATGAAAGTCTTCTGCAACAAACTCGTGAACTACCACACCACGGTTGCCAAAAACTTTGGTAGTAAAACCCGCCACTGCTGGAAGATAATATTTTTCCAACAATGGTTTACAAGCTTCGAAGGCGTCTTTGTCACGATACTCGAATATTATGCCTACCCTGAATGAGCCTTGCTTATTCCAAATTTGTGTTACTACACGACGCAACATTCCAGCTTTAGTGAAAAGTTCGATAACCTCTGGAGTGAATGCCTCCTTTTGACGGATCAAGTATAGTTCGAGCTGCTCCTTATTGGCAAAATCTCGTGTTGAGTAGTTTATAAGCGTTGTATTTGTCATTAGAGCCCAAAATGATGCGTAAGCTTTGAAATAACGATAGGGTGGCATGCTATTGGGTCAATAAAAAGTTGATACTTGTGCTTTGAATTTGCTCCCTAACTGCGTTCAAGCCATACCCTTGCCCATATTTTGATCCCATTGTTCCAATAGATGACCATCCACCAATCTGATCTATCAATTCTAATGGGCATCCACAGGCTCTTAGGCGATCCCTAAACGTGTGTCGCAAGCTGTGTGCAGTCAGTCCAAAGTCCTTCTTAAGCCACTTACCTAGCGCATTTGAGGCGTGTGTCGCACGACAGGTCCCGTCTTTGAGGTATCGTGGATATAAACAATGGTCGTCAGCTTGTGGTAACACCAGAAGCATTGCCTCTTTCGCATAACCTACCAAGGGCAATACCCGTTCACTATTTCTCGTTTTAAGTCGTCTGATTGCGTTAGGTCGAATGTGAATGAGCTCATTCTCCATATCGATGTCTTCAAGTTCCAGTCCAACAATCTCAGCCAGTCTGCAGCCTGTCTCACCTAGTAAGGGCATCAGCAACTTTACCTGACTGCCTTAAGCTATTGCCTTGTCATATCCATTTTTAAGCTGCTCAAAGGTAAACGTTCCCCTCTTGGATGCATCTTGTCCCTCATGACGAATGATCAATCGAGTGAATGGATTACGTTTATCCAAATCCAACTCAGCATATGCATAGTTGAGGATGGCACTTAAACTGTTAATCCTACGCCTAATGGTAGCAGTCTTATTCCCTCTCAAATGGAGATGATGAACAAACAGCTTGGCATCCTCTCTTGTGTAGGTTCCCACATCTCTATTGCCAGCCAAGGAGATAAATGTGGCTAATGCGGAACGAGGCGGAACCTGATCTATTTCTCGAAGGGCCAGGTATTCTTCTGCCATTTCAGACAATAAGACAGACTTGGGTTGGAAGCTTTCAATGATAGTAGCAACATCGACAGGCTCTATTGTTGTCGTATTGCTCCATGATGCCTCAAGTACATAACCCAGACGTTTCGCATATTCGGCTGCTTCATCTGGGCACTTCGACAATGCTTGCCTGATGAACGAACCATATGCTTTCACTGCGTGAGATGGCACACGGCGATTGTAATAATAAGTACCAGAACGGCAGATTGTGTACTGAATGTGTGACAAGATGATTACCTCCGATGGTTAAAGTCGAAGGAATATCAATAGGTTGGACTGAAGGTATGGTGCGGCCGAGAAGACTCGAACTTCCACTCCGGTTAAAGAACAGCGACCTCAACGCTGCGCGTCTACCAATTCCGCCACGGCCGCACATGGTAGTCGCATATTGCATACCCATAAGATCACGCAATGAAAAGAGGGCATTGTTCAGATTTGCGAAATTTCTACCGCCCGGCCTTGCAACCTTGCGACAAACCCCTTTAATGCGAATGAGCAAGGAATAAGGCGTTCACAGTATGGTAGAGTGGCGGGTCACATCAGGATTGACGGACTATGACGAGGCTGTCCGCGTGATGGAGCAGCGCGCAGAAGACATCGCCGCAGGCCACGCAGACGAATTGCTTTGGTTGGTTGAACATCCCCCGCTCTATACCGCAGGAACATCTGCAAAGCCCCAAGATTTGATCAG
This sequence comes from Rhodobacteraceae bacterium HIMB11, assembly GCA_000472185.1. GTDB lineage: Bacteria > Pseudomonadota > Alphaproteobacteria > Rhodobacterales > Rhodobacteraceae > HIMB11. The sequence goes on from AVDB01000003.1 coordinate 19,813, forward strand.
CGCAGATCGCTTTCCCGTCTATGAAACCAAACGAGGCGGGCAATACACCTATCACGGGCCTGGACAGCGCGTGGTCTACGTCATGCTAGATTTAAACAAGCGCGGGCGCGATGTGCGTTGTTTTGTGCGACAGTTGGAGAAATGGGTCATCGACACGCTAGATCAGTTCAACATCACAGGCTTTATTCGCGATGGGCGTGTGGGCGTCTGGGTTGAACGCCCCGACAAACCCAAAACAATGACCAACCAAACGGCCGAAGATAAGATTGCCGCAATTGGTATCAGGTTGCGTAAATGGGTGTCATCCCACGGTATTTCCATAAATGTTGATCCTGATTTAGATCATTTTGACGGCATTGTCCCCTGCGGCATAACAAAATACGGGGTGACCAGTTTGGTGGATTTGGGGCTCCCTGTTTCGATGTTTGATCTGGATGTGGCCCTGAAACAGTCTTTTGAACGCGTGTTTGAAAGTGATTCTGTTCAAGCTTGTGAAAATGCGCCCTAAAAGAACCCAATAAAATCAATCTGATTGCTCTCAAATTCAAAAAACGTAATTTTTCTTGGCATGCGGCAAATACTGCCATTGCCTGTTAAAAAAATGCACACTAAAACACCCTCAGAAGTTTCACCGGGCGAAATGACTCGTCTTATTCGTAGTTAACAGGAGGCACATCATGGCAGACGCAGCCATCCACGGCCACGACCATGAAGATCAGCGCAGCTTTTTCACGCGTTGGTTTATGTCAACAAACCACAAAGACATTGGTATTCTATACTTGATCGTCTCTGCGTTGGTTGGCTTCATTTCCGTGGCATTTACAGTTTACATGCGCATGGAGCTTATGGATCCCGGCGTACAATACATGTGTATGGAAGGCGCGCGTTTCACTGCGGCGGCGACCGAAGCATGTACACCAAATGGTCACCTATGGAACGTTTTGATCACCGGCCACGGCATCTTGATGATGTTTTTTGTTGTGATTCCTGCGTTGTTCGGTGGTTTTGGTAACTACTTCATGCCATTGCAAATTGGCGCACCGGACATGGCGTTCCCACGTATGAACAACTTGTCATTCTGGATGTATGTTGCAGGTACCACGTTGGCCGTTTGTTCCGTTCTATCACCGGGTGGTAACGAACAGCTGGGTTCGGGTGTTGGTTGGGTTCTGTACCCACCGCTATCCGTGAACGAAGGCGGCATTTCAATGGACCTTGCGATTTTCGCGGTTCACGTTTCAGGTGCCTCATCTATCCTTGGTGCGATCAACATGATCACAACCTTCCTAAACATGCGTGCCCCAGGCATGACATTGTTTAAGGTTCCATTGTTCTCATGGTCGATCTTTGTCACATCATGGTTGATCCTGTTGTCATTGCCTGTTTTGGCGGGCGCGATCACAATGCTTTTGACCGACCGTAACTTTGGTACAACGTTCTTTGACCCAGCAGGTGGTGGTGACCCAATTCTATACCAACACATCCTATGGTTCTTTGGTCACCCAGAAGTTTACATCATTATCCTTCCTGGGTTTGGTCTGATCTCACACGTAATTGCGACATTCTCTCGTAAGCCTGTGTTTGGTTACCTACCCATGGTTTGGGCGATCATTGCGATTGGCGCATTGGGCTTTGTTGTATGGGCGCACCACATGTACACAGTTGGTATGTCACTGACACAGCAGTCATACTTTATGCTTGCGACAATGGTGATTGCGGTTCCGACAGGTGTGAAGGTCTTCTCTTGGATTGCCACAATGTGGGGCGGTTCAATTGAAATGAAAACACCTATGCTATGGGCGTTCGGTTTCTTGTTCCTATTCACCGTGGGTGGTGTAACAGGGATCGTTCTATCACAGGCTGGCGTCGACCGTGCGTATCACGACACATACTACGTGGTTGCACACTTCCACTATGTGATGTCATTGGGTGCGGTTTTCTGTATCTTTGCGGGTATCTACTTTTACTTCTCAAAGATGACAGGCCGTGATTACCCAGAATGGGCAGGTAAACTGCACTTCTGGATGATGTTCATCGGTGCAAACCTTACATTCTTCCCACAGCACTTCTTGGGACGTCAGGGTATGCCACGTCGTTACATCGACTACCCGGAAGCCTATGCATATTGGAACGAAATCTCGTCATATGGTGCGTTCCTATCATTTGCATCTTTCGTGTTCTTCTTTGGGATTGTGATCTATTCACTTCTTGCTGGTAAGCGTAACACAGCAGCGAACCCATGGAATGAGTATGCAGATACACTGGAGTGGACATTGCCTTCACCACCCCCAGAGCATACATTCGAAATTCTTCCAAAGCAGGAAGATTGGGATAAGCAACCCTCTCACTAAGGGTATTGCAAACGAATGAAAAAATCCCCGCATCAGCGGGGTTTTTTTGTTTCTTAGGTACGCGGGATTAGCCGAGCAACGCTTGGATATCAGCGATGTATTGAGAGGCCACGTTCAAACCCTCTGCGCGCGCATGATTGCGCGCCTCAATCCGTCGGGTCCCGGGAATCCGTGCACCAGATGTTTCAGCAATGTCATTCAACAACGCCTCAATCCGGGCGGTGAAACCACTTATGTCATTGGGTTTAATCACGATCAGGAACTGCCCGGCATTCGCCGATGGGCCAGATGATGCAAAAAATGATGGCATATCCGCCGATGTGTTCGCGCCCGTCAAACTGGCCGCCAAAATTTCTACCATTAATGCAAGCGCGGTTCCCTTGGCCTCTCCAATCGGAACCATTGTTCCTCCATCCAATGCAGCGTTTGGATCCGTTGTTGATTGCCCATCTTTATCCAAGGCCCAACCCTCGGGGATTGATTGGCCTGTTTTCTTGGCGTTCATCACCTTACCGCGTGCAACGACAGACAGGGATAAATCAATGACCAATGGATCCTGGCCCGCGCGAGGGGCTGCAAATGCGATCGGGTTCGTCCCATATAGAGGTTTATTGCCTCCCCACGGTGCAATCGCCGCAGGAGTGTTCGCCACCATAATCCCGATCAAACCCTGCATGGCCAGCTTTTCCACATGGCTGGCAAGCGTACCACAGTGGTTTGATTGGGACACCGCAATTGCCACGCATCCTGTTGTCGCCGCCATCTGAACCGCCTGATCAATGGCCAAATCCAATGTGGGATAGGCAAATCCATTATCTGCCGACACATGTAGATAACTGGGGGATTGTGACACAATGGTCGGGGTTGCGCTGGCATTGATCTTACCGCTTTTCATCTGTGCGATATAGTCGCCAACGCGGGAAAATCCGTGCCCCACCTGCCCTTCAGCCTCTGCCATGACAAGCGCGCGCGCAACGCTCTGCGCACTCTCCTCGTTCAAACCGCTGGCGACGAATGCATTTTGCACCAATTCCAATGCGGCATCGATGCTGATGTTTGTTTTTTCCTGCATCTGCTTTCCCACTGATTTCCATTTCTGTCACCTTAGAAACAGACAGCGCAAAACGCGACAAATTTCCATCTTTCCTTCATGGAAATTGCACCTAAATTCCCTGTACGCAAAGGGAGTAGCCAAATGCCTTACGAGTGGACAAAGAAACCAAATAGTCAGACTTCCGAACAATTGGATCTGTGGCCATTCAGTTCGCTGCCACATCGCGGATTTGCAAGCTTTATCATGACAACCTTTGTTCTGATCACCTTGCCACTTTATGTCCTGATTGGAACGATCCTGTTTTGGGCCCTGCTGCCCTTTTTGATGATGACAGTCGGGGCCATATATTTCGCGATCCGCAAAAATTTCCGCGACAGATCCATTATTGAACGACTGACGCTAGACGTTGAACAATTCCATCTTCTTCGGCAAGAGGCGAGTGGCGAACAAAAGGGTTGGGAATGCAATGCCTATTGGGCGCGTGTTCACATGCATGAAACAGGCGGACCTGTTCCACACTATGTCACCCTAAGTGGGAATGGACGCGAGGTGGAAATAGGCGCATTCCTATCAGAAGAGGAACGCGTCGAATTATTTTCCGAATTACAGGCACGCTTTAACGATTATCGAAATCGTTTAACTTGATAGTTTGCCTTTGACTTTGGCACCAACTGAACCGAAATCCATTTGGCCTGTGTATTTGCCCTTTAGCTCGCCCATAACCTTACCCATGTCGCGAATAGATGCGGCGCCAACCGTTGTGATGGCCGTGTCGATTGCTGCGTCCACTTCATCGTCATCCAACTGACGGGGCAAGAATTCTTCGATCACCGTGATTTCTTCTAATTCACGTTCGGCAAGGTCGATACGCCCAGCCTCTTCATAGGTTTTGGCGCTTTCACTGCGTTGGCGGGTCATCTTGCCCAGAATCGCCAATAACTCATCATCACCGACACCCTCATCATTGCCTTCGGCACGCGCGGCAATATCGCGATCTTTGATCGCCGCACTAATAAGACGCAGTGTCGACAGACGGTTAGCCGCCTTATCCTTCATCGCTTGCTTCGTTGCTGCCATGATTGATGCGCGCAAATCCATGATCCCACTCCTAGGAATTCGGGTTAAGTTAGGCTGCGACACTACTCAAAACTTCGATTTTGGGCAAGCTGATATTCTCAACAATGCCTGCTTGACCCCAACACAGCTTCACACTAGGTTGCCGCCAATTTGCACCCCAGAGAGTCGAGAGTATGGCGTCAGAAACCGCACCAAAACCAACCGCATGTTTGGCACTAGCCGATGGAACATTATTTTATGGATATGGATTTGGAGCGACGGGGCAAACAGTCGCCGAACTGTGTTTCAACACAGCCATGACGGGCTATCAGGAAATCATGACTGATCCGTCCTATGCGGGTCAAATCGTGACCTTCACATTCCCACACATTGGCAACACAGGCGTGACGGATGAGGATGATGAAACAGCCGATCCAGTGGCCGAGGGCATGGTGGTCAAATGGGACCCAACCGAGCCATCAAACTGGCGCGCCCAATCCCACCTGTCCGATTGGTTGGCCCGTCGCGGTCGTATTGCAATCGGAGGCATTGATACGCGCCGCCTGACACGCGCGATCAGAATGCAGGGTGCACCACATTGCGCATTGGCCCATGATCCAGACGGAAACTTTGACACCGATGCATTGGTTGCAGCCGCGAAATCATTTAGCGGCCTTGAAGGACTTGACCTGGCTAAGGACGTGACATGCGCACAAAGTTACCATTGGAATGAAATGCGTTGGGCGTGGCCAGATGGATATAAGCCGCAAACAAATTCAAAGCATAAAGTTGTTGCATTAGATTTCGGTGCAAAACGCAACATTTTACGTTGCTTGGCGTCGGCGGGATGCGATGTAACGGTATTGCCCGCAACTGCCACCGCGGAAGAGGTATTGGCCCACAACCCAGATGGTGTTTTCCTATCAAACGGTCCGGGTGATCCCGCGGCAACAGGGGAATATGCGGTGCCAATGATCAAAACCATTTTGGACACAACGGATTTGCCTGTTTTTGGCATCTGTTTGGGGCACCAAATGTTGGCACTTGCCCTTGGGGCCAAGACCATCAAAATGAACCATGGCCATCACGGCGCCAATCATCCTGTGAAAGAGCATGAAACAGGCAAGGTTGAGATCACGTCTATGAACCATGGTTTTGCAGTGGATGCTCAGACATTGCCAGAAGGTGTTGTTGAAACACATGTGTCCTTGTTTGACGGATCAAACTGTGGGATCCGCATGAAAGAGCGACCCGTGTTTTCCGTACAGCATCACCCAGAGGCAAGCCCTGGTCCCCAAGATAGCTTTTATCTGTTTGAACGCTTTGCCGCGTCGATGGATTAATCGCTCTCGGCCAGCAATTTTAGACGTGTCGAAAACGCAATGGAAATATGCTGGCGTAGGCAGTCGTCTGCCTTATCTTCATGACCATGCATGATTGCATCCACGATTTCCTGATGCTCGGCCAAGGCAACTTCACCTCGCCCGTCCGCGGCCAAGGATGTTGTCGCCATCAAGGCCATCGAACGATGCACCAAATCCAGCTGCTGCACCAAAAACCGATTGTGCGATGCCAAATGGATTTGTTTATGGAAACGACGATTGGCCCGCGATAGCGCGCTTGGGTCGTCGACAATTTTGTAATCATCATTGACCATATCCTGCAGCACTCGTTTTTCTTCAATCGTTGCATGACGCGCAGCCAATCGGGCGGCCAAGCCCTCTAACTCACTGCGCACGACATAAAGTTCGGCCATTTGCGAATGATCAAGCGAGGCCACAATCAGGCTTCTGCCATCCCGGCTCAGCAAGGATTGTGTTTCCAACCTCTGCAACGCCTCGCGGATAGGAGTACGCGAAACACCAAAACGATCTGCCAGTTCGCTTTCAACAAGACGGTCACCAGGCTTGTAAACGCCGATATCAATCGCATCTAGGATCAAACCATAGGCATCTTTGTTATTTTGTCGTATCTGTGTCATTGTACTCGTCCATTGTCTGGCATTACCTTACGTGGTGTTTTACGCGCAAATCAAGTAACCCTTTCGCTTTTTTGAATATGTTTAGGACAGGATTATGCCCAAAAGTCAGTTTTCGCATGTGTCAGAGTGGGTATTTGATATGGATCACACACTCTATCCGCCGCACAACAAATTGTTCGATCAGATCGAAATTTTGATGGCGGATTACTTTGTCAAAGTGACAGGTTTGCAGAAACCAGAGGCGGATAAATTACGTCAATCCTATTGGGATAAGTATGGTGCCTCCTTGACAGGGTTGATGCATCACCATGACGTCGATCCTGCAGATTTTTTGCGGGACGTACATGATATCGATTTTTCGGTACTCGACCCAGATCACGGGTTAAACGACATTATTCGCGATCTGCCTGGGCGCAAAATTGTCTATACAAATGCCCCGCGCAATTATGCGGAACAAACGCTCAATCGGTTGCACATGCAGGATATGTTCGATGCGGTTTATGCGTTAGAGGATGCCGATTTGATCCCCAAACCAAATCAGAAGGCCTATGACATCGTCTTGAATAAGGCTGGCGTCGATCCAAATCGCGCCGCCATGTTTGAGGACAGCCCGCAGAATTTGCGCGTCCCCCATGACATCGGTATGCGCACTGTTCTGGTCCATGGCGAAAGTCGCGACACCCATATCCACCACCACACCCCAAATTTATCAAATTTTTTGAACCTATTGGTGACCGAGTGACGCAGCAACCTTTTGCTTTGGCGCGATCTGGCCTAAATGTGGGATAAGCAAAAGGATCAGCATATGACAGATCATTCAGTGGACGTGGTTGTATCAGGCGGGGGCATCGCCGGCATGGTGACGGCAATCGCCTTTGCACGGGCTGGGTTTGACACCCTTTGCGTTGATCCCCAGCCTCCGGTGACATCGCGTGCCGCTGATGGCGCGGATTTGCGCACGACGGCATTTTTGCAGCCTGCCCGCAATTTTTTGGATGACTTGGGCATTTGGCAGTATTTTTCGCCTGAAACAATGCCACTGGACATCATGCGCATCGTGGATGCAGGGGGTGCGGAAAATCCGCCCCGCATTCGGGTTGAAAAAGAATTCAATTCAGCCGAGGTTTCTGACCTTCCGTTTGGGTGGAACATCCCAAACACAGCGGCGCGTGCAGCATTGATGAAACGCATGGATGATTTGGAAAAGCTGACCTTTTTAACAGGACACTCCTGCGAACGCCTCTTTACCCGAGAGGGCGAAGCGCGAGTTACGCTGTCAAACGGGGATCGCTATCGCGCAAAATTGGTTGTGGCGGCAGATGGGCGCAATTCCCCCATGCGCGAACAATCGGGGATCCCTGTGCAAACCACACGTTTTGGGCAAAAGGCATTGGCCTTTGCCGTGTCCCACCCCATTCCGCATGAAAATGTATCAACAGAAATTCATCGCACAGGGGGGCCATTTACCCTAGTCCCCCTGCCCGATCACGATGGCATGCCCTGTTCCGCGATTGTTTGGATGGAAACAGGCCCCAACGTCCACGCCCTATTTGAACTGGACGTCCCCGATTTTGAGGCTGCAATGACCGAACGGTCCTGCAATTTATTGGGGCCACTTACGCTCCTCGGGCGCCGCAGTCTGTGGCCCATCATTTCACAACTGGCAGATCGACTAAGCGGGCAGCGGGTGGCATTGGTGGCAGAGGCCGCGCATGTTGTCCCCCCAATCGGCGCACAAGGCTTGAACATGAGCCTTGCTGACATCCGATCACTGGTTGACTTGGCCCTAAAGGATCCCGCAAATCTTGGATCGCTTGCGATGCTGGATGCCTATCATAAATCCCGTTATGCGGACCTTAAACTGCGGGTGCAGGGGATCACGATGTTAAACCGCGCGTCCATGTTTGATGACCAACCATTGCGCGATTTGCGGGCGACGGGACTAAACGCGCTTTATGCGCTGCCGCAGGTACGTAAAACACTGATGCAAATGGGTTTGGGGCTAAAATAAAGGGCCGCCCGCAATCTGCGAACGGCCCCAAAATTGCGTATCGAATACCTTAGCCTAGGACAGTGTCCAAAACGCGGTTCAGGCGGGCGACGGTCCCATCAACATTATAAAGTTTGTCCAACCCGAATAGACCCAAACGGAATGTCATGAACCCTTCTGGCTCATCACAGGCCAAAGGAACACCAGCAGCGATTTGCATGCCTTCTGCTGCGAACTTTGATCCGTTTTGAATGGATGGATCGCCCGTATAGCTGACGACAACACCAGGTGCGCCAAATCTTTCGGCAGCCACGGATTGAATGCCTTTGGCCTTTAGAATGTCACGTACACGATTGCCCAATTCCCACTGTGCGTCACATAGTTTGTCAAATCCATAATCCTTGGTTTCCAACATTGTATCGCGGAACGCACGCAATGCATCTGTTGGCATTGTCGTGTGATAGGCATGCCCCCCATTTTCATAAGTTTGCATGATGGAGTACCATTTTTTCAAATCAATCGCAAAGCTGTCTGAATCGGTGCTGTCCAACCGTTGGACCGCACGTTCGGACATCATCACCAATCCTGCTGAGGGGGAGGCAGACCATCCTTTTTGCGGGGCCGAAATCAAAACATCAACCCCTGTCGCCTTCATATCAACCCAGACACATCCCGACGCGATACAGTCCAAGACCATAATCGCACCTACATCATGCGCAGCGCTTGCCAATGCCGTGACATACGCATCTGGTAGGATGACACCTGCCGACGTTTCCACATGCGGCGCGAAAACCACATCGGGGCGCAGTTCGTGAATACGTGCCACTACATCTTCGATTGCAGCAGGGCGGAACGGTTCTTGGGCGCCATTGCCTGTGCGACGCGCCTTCATCACCTCAACATCTGCGGCGATGGATGAAGTTTCAAAAATCTGGCTCCAACGATAGGAAAACCAGCCATTGCGAACGACAAGAACTTTGGCGTCGCGGCCAAATTGGCGGGCGACTGCCTCCATCCCATATGTTCCGCCACCGGGAATCAGCGCAGTTGCATCGGCGTTATACACCTCTTTCAACATACCCGAGATATCTGTCATCACCGACTGAAAAGATTTCGACATATGGTTTAAGGAACGGTCCGTAAAGACCACGGAAAATTCTTCTAGCCCCTCAGGGTCGATATGTTCAAGCAGCGCCGCCATCGTGGCCTCCTATATGATCGTTAAATCGTGTTTGTCTGCACAATAGAGATTAACCTGAATTCCCCCATGCGACAAATACTCCCTTCTCTAAATTGGTCCGGGGCGTTTTTCTTCGCTTAGCAAAACGTTCGCTTCTAATTCCCCTACTCCGGGCAGGGTCATGATGCGGCGGCGCAAAACCCGTTCAAAATCGGAAATATCACGCGCAACAACCCGCAGTCTGTAATCATATAGGCCCAAGACATGTTCGATTTGCTGCACCTCTGGAATCGCCTTAACCGCGCGTTCGAAATCCTCAAGGCTGACGCGGCCCTTGGTGGCAAGTTTGATGCCCAAGAACACAGTGACACCTAACCCGAGTTTTTCGCGATTTAAATTTAGCGCCACACCTTTGATCACGCCCTCCTCCTTTAATCGCTTGATCCGACGCCAAATCGCTGGTTGTGACATATCCAGATTTTTGGCCAATGACGCGGCACTTTGATCCGCGTCCTGTTGCAACAAGCGCAACAGCGCGCGATCTGTTTCATCCAAAATCATATTGGAACCCCCGCGTTGGTTTTAATCCGCGCAACATGCATCAATGCCTCAACCTCGGCGATGTGGGGCAATGTCAGAATGCGATCACGATAGACCTGTTGATAATCCGCCATATCCCGTGCCACCACAGACAGACGTACATCCACACGGCCCAAGAACGTTTGAATTTCGATCACCTCTGGCACATCCCGCGCCGCGTCAATGAAGGCATCAAACGCACGTGGTTGCGTTTTGTCCAATGTTACGCGCAGGGATACCTCGACCTCATACCCAAGGGCAGCCCAATCGATAAGGACCGTTTTGCTGACGATGGTCGCATCGCTGCGCATCCGCGACAAACGACGCGATGCAACCGATGGCGTTGTCGCCGCACGTTCCGCCAAATCAGAGAGTGGCATATCAGGTTCAGCCTGAAGATAGCGTAGAATGCGTCGATCAAGATCATCAAGCATGATTTTTTCTTGTTTTCCATTTTTGTGAATGATTATTGCATAAATTAATCTATTTACGCGATTTTAGAAAGCCTAATACCGCATTATTCACTATGTTGCAGCATCATCTAATATGAGAGGACAAAACATGCGTGTTTATTATGATCGCGATTGCGACGTAAACCTAATCAAAGATCTTAAAGTTGCCATTCTTGGCTATGGCTCACAAGGTCACGCACATGCGTTGAACCTACGTGATTCTGGCGCAAAGAATGTTGTTGTTGCCCTACGCGAAGGATCCCCATCTGCAGCAAAAGCAGAAGGCGAAGGCCTAAAGGTTATGGGCATCGCGGAAGCGGCGGCATGGTGTGACGTTATCATGTTCACAATGCCCGACGAACTTCAGGCAGAAACATACAAAAAATACGTCCACGACAACCTACGTGATGGCGCAGCAATCGCATTTGCACACGGCCTAAACGTACACTTTGGTTTGATCGAACCAAAGCCAGGTGTTGACGTGATCATGATGGCGCCAAAAGGCCCAGGTCACACTGTGCGCGGCGAATACGTAAAAGGCGGCGGCGTGCCTTGTCTTGTTGCTGTGAACCAGGACGCAACAGGTCGCGCATTGGAAATCGGTCTATCCTATTGCTCTGCAATCGGTGGCGGTCGTTCAGGCATCATCGAAACAAACTTCCGCGAAGAATGTGAAACAGACCTATTCGGTGAACAGGCTGTTCTATGCGGTGGCTTGGTTGAATTGATACGCATGGGCTTTGAAACATTGGTAGAAGCAGGCTACGCGCCAGAGATGGCCTATTTCGAATGTCTACACGAGGTGAAGTTGATCGTTGATTTGATCTACGAAGGTGGCATCGCGAACATGAACTACTCAATCTCGAACACTGCGGAATACGGTGAATACGTCACTGGTCCACGCATCCTTCCATACGACGAAACAAAAGCACGTATGAAAGCGGTTCTTGAGGACATTCAGCGTGGTAAATTCGTGCGTGACTTTATGGCAGAAAACCAAGTGGGTCAGCCGTTCTTTAAGGCGACACGTCGTATCAACGATGAACACCAGATCGAACAAGTTGGTGAACAGCTTCGTGCGATGATGCCTTGGATTTCAGCGGGCAAGATGGTCGACAAAGCGAAAAACTAAATTACGTATCGGGGGCCTACATGGCCCCCGAAAGTTTTAAGAGCACTGATATATGCAACCTGACATCACTTGGCGAAATTGGTTAATGGTTGCGGCACTTGGGCTTATTTGGGGCTCAAGCTTTATGGTGGTTGAAGTCGTGCTGACAAGCATTTCGCCTTTTTGGCTTGCGGCATCTCGGGTCACCTTTGGAACAATCCTGACAGTCTTGGTTTGGATGATATCAGGCAGGCGTTTTTTTCTGACGGACAAAACCGCGTGGCCCAGCATCGTTGTCATTGGTGTGCTTAGCTCGGCCCTCCCCTTTTCATTGCTTAGCTGGGGACAAACACATGTAACGTCCGGTTTTGCGGGTGTTTCAATGGCGTCAATCGCGCTGCTTGTTCTGCCTCTTTCGCATTTCTTTGTACCTGGCGAACAAATGACATTGCGCCGTACAATTGGATTTTTAATCGGCTTTGGCGGTGTCGCGCTGTTGATCGGGCCAGAGGCCCTTGCACCCAGTGGCAGTGACATGGAACTCTGGGGACGCGTGTTTTGCGTGTTGGCAGCATCCTGTTATGCCGTTTCATCGGTTATTATTCGTCGCCTCCCACCGATTGACCCACTGGGCCTTGCCGCGATCCCCCTAATCATCGGGGCGATCACGTCGCTATGCTTTGCATTTTCTATCGAAGGACCACCGCCTGCGATTTCGACAGAGACACTTTGGATTATTCTGTACTTGGGCTTGGTCCCAACTGCAGGGGCAAATTTGTTGCGCATTTTAACGATCCGCTCGGCAGGGCCCGTCTTCATGAGCCTGACAAATTATCAAGTGCCGCTGTGGTCTGTGATTTTGGGGATTGTGATTTTGGGCGAAGCGCCGCGCCAAAATCTATTCCTGGCGATGACACTGATCCTGATTGGTCTGTGCCTCAGCCAATATGGAGCATTGAAACGCCTATTTCACCCCGAATAAATATACATGCCTCGGGCAATCGTGATGCGATTTAACGCGTCGCCTCTTCGACAGAGGCAACAACTGTATCAACCGTTTCTTCTAACAATGCGGCGTCTTCACATTCTGCCATCACACGGATCAGGGGTTCAGTCCCGGATTTACGGATCAAAAGGCGCCCTTTTCCATTCAGTTGCGCCTCGGCATTCGCGATTGAGGCCTGCACTGCGGGTATCTCAAGCGGGGTTTGACCTGCCTGATAGCGCACGTTTTTCAGCAACTGTGGAACGGGGGTAAAGGTGTTTGCAAGCTCACTCGCCTTTTTCCCTGAACGCACCATTTCGGCCAGAAATTGTAGACCCGCCATCAGACCATCACCCGTTGTGGAATAATCCGTCATCACAATGTGACCCGATTGTTCCCCGCCAAGGTTAAAACCACCCTGACGCATCCGTTCAACCACATATCGATCGCCCACCGCCGTGCGTTCCAGCGTGATGCCCAAACCGTTCAGGAACCGTTCCAACCCAAGGTTTGACATGACCGTGGCCACCAACGCATTGCCAGCCAGACGCCCTTCGGCGGCCCAACCTGCGGCCATCAATCCCATCAGTTGATCGCCATCAGCAACCTGACCTTTTTCATCAACCAAAATGATCCGATCCGCGTCCCCATCCAAACAAATCGCCAGATCCGCGCCATGGGCGACAACGGTTTCTGCCGCGGTTTGGGGGTGCGTGGAACCACAATTGTCATTGATATTGCGCCCATTCGGGGACACACCAACGGGAATGACATCCGCCCCCAATTCCCACAACACCTCGGGCGCTGCGCGATAGGCCGCGCCATTGGCGCAATCCACGACCACCTTGATCCCATCAAGTCGCATCCCCGACGGGAAAGAGGATTTCGCACGCTCCACATAGCGATACATGCCATCGTCAATCCGTTGCGCCCGCCCAATACTGTCCGCATCGTTTAGCGCGACACCTTCGTCGATCAGGCGTTCAATTTCCTCTTCGGCCTCATCAGATAACTTAAATCCGTCGGGGCCAAAAAATTTGATCCCATTGTCATGATAAGCGTTATGACTTGCCGAAATCATGATGCCGAAATCCGCACGCATGGAGGGGGTTAACAAACCAACCGCAGGAGTTGGCACAGGACCCAGCAACAGTACCTCCATCCCAGTCGAGGTCAGACCCGCCGTCAGCGCGTTTTCAAACATATATCCCGAACGACGGGTATCTTTACCGATCACCACACGGTGCGTGCGATCCGAAAATCGTCGAAAATAATGCCCCGCAGCAGCGCCAATTTTTAACGCCATCTCAGCCGTCATGGGATGTTGATTGGCACGTCCTCTGACCCCGTCGGTTCCAAAATATTTACGTCCCATCAAAATGCCCCTGCTCTACTGCTTCAAATAAATCAAATGCCTGTTTCGTTTCAGCCACGTCATGTACGCGGAAAATCTGAACACCTTGGACGCGCGCGGCCAAGGCAACGGCGATGGACCCCGGTGCACGATCTGCTGCCTGCTCGGCACCCGATATGGTTTTAATCATGCCCTTGCGCGATACGCCCAACAAAATCGGAACCCCCAGACTGTGAAACACACCAATGTGTTTTAGCAGTTCTAAATTGTGTGACAGCGTTTTGCCAAACCCAATCCCCGGGTCCGCAATAATTTGCCGACGTTCAAGGCCCAAATGTTCCAGCCGCGCGATCTGGTGTTCCAAAAAATCATACACATCCAGAACAACATTATCGTAGGTTGGATTATCCTGCATGGTTTTGGGATCACCCTGCGAATGCATAATGCAAACTGGTATATTATGCGCCGCGCAATATGGTGCCAAGTCAGGATCAAACATAAATCCCGATACATCATTCACAATATGTGCGCCCGCCTCAATCGCGGCGCGCGCCACGGCGGCCTTGCGGGTATCAATCGACATGGGCACAGAGAGGACAGAGGCAAGTTTGTTGATCTTGGGCGCTGTACGGGCAATTTCCTCGTCAATTTCGACATAGTCTGCGCCGGGGCGCGTGGATTCACCGCCCACATCAATCAAATCCGCACCCTGATTTTGCATCAGTTTTCCGTGACGTTCCGCCGCCTCAAGTGCATCAAATTGCCCCCCGTCAGAAAAACTATCAGGGGTGGCATTTAAAATTCCCATGATGATGGGCTTGTTAAACACCAATCCTTGGATATCCGCACGCGGGTGTGTCAGACGGATCCGTTCCACTTCGCTAAGATCGTGCGTAGGGATGCGGCGCACATCCCCATCACGGGCGTATAGCGCGCATTCCATAAACCAATAATTCGGATCGCAGAAATCTACGGCATCCTTGGGGCGGTCAAAACCGCGTTGCAAAAGGGGGCGCAGGTAACGCATTTAGGAATGCTCCTATCGGCACAGCGCCGAAATATCAAAATCATTGATCGAAGGTAGGCTGTTCACACCATCCACAGTTTCAGCGCCAATCAAAGAACAGGATTTGGCATCCAATTCCTGCCCCAACCAAATGGCCAATGACGCTGGCGCATAACTTTCAAATGTATCCGTCGCATCCATAACCATTTTGGTGGGCGCCCAAATGGCCAACCGATTGTTTTTGATGGCCCAGTCCAATTCGGTGCGCGTTGCAACCACATCACAATGATCAGAATGCGCCGCAATCATCCACGCATTTTGCTCCATGGACAGCAAATCGATATGCGCCTGTGCAATGGGATCACTGGTATGGACGCCCGGTCCTTCGACGGCCTCTACACACACAACAACGGCTGCGTTTTGCGCATGTAATCGCGACAGAAGATCCGCGATATCCTGACCCGCTAACGCCGAATTTGAAATGAACACAATGTTTGGATGCGCGGCTTCTGGTTCGGCAATAGGTGCATATCCACGCCCGCCACGCACAATTTCAACACCCAAGGCACCTGGGCCGCGATCCAGTTTTTCAATACGGATGAACACACGAATGGCCTGAGGTTCCAACAAAATGCGATCAGCAATGCGTTGCGCGAGAGTTTCCAATAGGTTCAGCCGTTCCGCATCCAGTTCGATTGTAATCGCCTCGGTCAGGCGATCATAGGACAGGATGCGATCAACATCGTCCAGGATGGGTTGTTCGATTGGCTGTACTTCGACCACAATATTAAAACTGACCCGCTGGGTCACACCGCGCTCTAACTGAAAAGCGCCGATTTCAACTTCGACAATATGATCGCGTAACGAAATACGGTCATACTGCGTTGAAATTGAACTGGCTTTTGCACGTTCAAGCGGATGGGCAAATGCCAATCTGGTTTCATCATTCATGGGTTGGCTCCTATGCCCAATCTTCGCACAGGTTTTGCAGTTTTTTTGCCGCCGCGTCTAGTGTGAATTAGTTTTGCGAAACGCGCACTGGTTTCTTATAGAAATGATGAAAACCGATGGTTGCGGTTCGTTCAAAAACACGGGCCCAACGTGGACGCACGGCCTTGGTATGATAGAATGTTGCCCCATCCGTTAATGTGCGCGGCATGCCATCCATCACCATTTTCGCAACCTTGCCCACCATTTCATAGGCCTTTGGTTCGCGGATCACTTCGGCGCGTCCATCACAGGTATAGGTAAATTGGCAGGCGAACTTTCGGCCAGTACCCTGGTTGATCACACCGCAGATCGTATCAGGGAACGACGGGCTGCTGACACGGTTGAGGATAACCTCGGCCACGGCAAACTGGCCCTTCACGGTTTCACCCCGCGCTTCAAAATACAGCGCTTCGGCTAAACAGGCCCATTCCTTACCGCCTTTTGCCACGGGCAAGCTGCGCAAATACGCCTTGGAGTAAACACCTGCCTCCGTCTTGGGGGCGTTAACTGGACCAAGATCACCATGAGGAAGGGCCGCAAATTTTTGCTGATCAAGGCGCATTAAACCCATTATTGGGTCAATTGAGCGTTCGGCATGGGCATGGGTTGCAAGGACGAAAATCGCCACAAAACATGAAATCAGACGTGTCATTTTGGTGTTTCACTCAGTCGCACAAAATATGCGTTTTCGAATGTCCCTTGGTTAATCATGCACACTATGCATGACGAATGGTTGCGCCACTCCCCGACTGTTGCGCGGCGGTTTAGCCTGTTTTGCTTGCAATGGCAAGTTGTGCTGCCGCAAGCTTTGCAACCGGAACACGGAACGGCGAACAGGATACGTAATCCATTCCAATCTGACGACAAAATGCGATGGATTCAGGGCTACCGCCATGTTCCCCACAAATCGACAAAACTATTTCGGGATCAACCTGCCGCGCACGATCAACACCGATGCGCAAGAGTTCCCCCACACCTTCTGTATCTAGGGTGTGGAACGGATCCTCTGGAAACACGCCTTGGTTTACATAATCGGACATAAAACGGCCTGCATCATCGCGCGACAAACCATAGGTCATTTGTGTTAAGTCGTTTGTACCAAAGCTTAAAAAGGCCGAATGCTGTGCAATATCATCTGCGCGCAGGGTCGCACGTGGTGTTTCCACCATAACCCCGAGTTTATAGGTGAAATCCGTGCCCCGTTCATTGCGCACAGCAGCGGCAACCGCATCAATGCGATTGCGCACCAACTCGACCTCACGCTTGGCACTGACCAAGGGGATCATGATTTCGGGCACAACTGTTTCGCCGTCTTGGGCAGATTCAACAGTCGCCTCAAAAATCGCACGGGCCTGCATTTCGTAAATCTCTGGTACCTTGATGCCCAATCGAACACCGCGCATGCCCAACATAGGGTTGTATTCACCCATCGATTCGACCCGTTGTGTCACGGTGGACAGGGGTAAATCCAACGCCTCGGCCAGATTCAGCAAACCCGCGCGATCAGTTGGTAAAAATTCATGCAAGGGCGGATCAAACAGGCGAATGCATACGGGCAACCCCCGCATGATACGGAACAATTCGATGAAATCGGCCCGCTGCATCGGCAACAAACGGTCCAAAACGGAACGTCGATCATGCGCCGCATCCGCAAAAATCATTTCACGCATCACAGTCAATCGATCAACGTCAAAGAACATGTGTTCCGTACGGCATAGCCCAATGCCCTGCGCATCAAAATTGCGCGCGGTCTGCGCGTCTCGCGGTGTATCAGCATTTGCGCGCACGCGGATATCACAATTTTCGGCCGCCCATTTCATAAAGGTCTGAAAACTATCATCCAGCGCGGCTTCCACCATTTTTGGCTGACCTGCCAAAACCTGACCATTCGTTCCGTCAATGGTGATGATGTCGCCTTCGGTAAATGTGCGACCGTCTGGAGTTGTCAGGCGTTTTTTGGATGGTTGAAATTTAATATCCGATGCCCCAACCACACAGGGCAATCCGATACCCCGACCAATCACTGCAGCATGACTGGTCATGCCGCCGCGTTCTGTAAGAACACCCGCAGCCGCGTGCATGCCGCGAATATCCTCTGGACTGGTTTCACGACGCACCAATATACACGCCTCACCACGCGCTGCATGCGCTTGGGCCGTTAGGGCATCAAACACAATCTTACCACTGGCGGCACCCGGACTGGCGGCAACAGCGGTGGCCAAAACATCGCGTTTCGCCTCTGGGTCGATCTGTCTGTGCAACAATTCACCAACCGCACGTGGGTCAATGCGCATCAGCGCCTCTTGCTGCGGAATAATCCCATCTTCAGCCAGTTTGACCGCAATTCGCATGGCCGCATTCGCACGGCGATTGACACGAACACCGTCCAAAATGAACAATTCGCCATTTTGTATCGTAAATTCAATCTGCATTTCTTCACGCAGGCGGTGTCGCATCAATTTGGCCTGTTCAACCAATTTTGCGAAAATTTCAGGCTCGCTATCCTGAAGTGAGGGACCACGCGGGTCATGCGCAAGGAACAATGCCTTGCTATGTTGTTCCAATGCGTCGCGCCCCTGACTTTGACGGGCATAGCGTCCCATGATGCTCTCTTCGCCCGTATTGCCATCTACAAGTTGGAGGACACCAGAACCGCTTTCCCCCTGACCAATGCCAAAGGCCATTTTTTGAACAACCAAACCCAAACCTGCGTCTGCAGGTGCGCCTTTCGCTTCGCGCAGCAGGCGTGCGGTTGTCCCCTCCCACGCACGCGACATTGAACGCAAAACTTCTGTCAGTTGGTCTGAAATACGCTGCGGGAATTCTTCGCCTGTTTCGTCGGAATAGGCATGTAGTGCCGCGGCCAATGCCGCCTGATCTTGGCCCTCGATATGTTCAAATGCGTCTGGATCCAAACGGGCCACATTGATCGAATAAGATTGAACAAACCGCAGGTAAAGATCAACGGCGGCCTCTTGGCCCAATTTATCGGACAGTTCGACATAACGTGCATCGTTCATGCCGATGTTCAAAATCGCACTTGGTCCACCCCAATCCGCACTTTCAGAGGATGGGCGCACACACAGAATAGCATCAGGCGAAAACTGATTTAGGATCGCGTCCAAATCGGGTTTATGGCCCGCCGCAATGGATTTCACCATTTCAAAAGATAGGGCAACAGTTGACGGCACAGGTAGGTCCAAACGCACAAGACGTTGCAGGCATTTGGCGCGACCTCCATGGGTTGGCGTCGCGATGGGTGCGGTTGGTGTGATCAGGTCAATCGTCGGCATATCGTGCTGCACTGCGGCGTTAATCGTGTCGCCGCAGCATAGCGAAGTGTGACCATCAATCAAGAAAAAGCTTCGTCTGACGCAGGGTGAGGCAGCCTAGGCCGCCTCAATCCGTCCTAAATCAGCAACGCGGGCGCAGGTATTGCGCACCTGTGACAACAGGTTCAAACGATTGCGGCGCACAATTTCATTATCTGAATTCACCTGAACCGCCTCAAAAAATGCGTCAACGGGCGCGCGCAGGGCGGCCATGGCGCCCATTGCCGCGGCAAAATCCTCGGCTTGCATGGCTGCGTCAATTTTCGGCCCCTGTGTTTCCAGTGCACCGAATAGGGCACGCTCTTCATCGGTTTCGGCAAATTTCACGTCCGCACCAAACGAATATTCAACGCCGTCTTTTTCTTCTGCTTGGGTCAGAATATTGTTCGCACGACGGAACCCTTGGACCAAGTTTTCACCATCCTCGGACGCAAGGAACTCGGACAGAGCTTCAGCCCGTTTCACCAGTAACGCGATGTCATCATTTCCATCCATCGCCACGCAGGCGTCAATGACATCATGGCGAATGCCGCGATCACGCAGATATACCTTTAGTCGGTCATGGAAGAAGCCCAACAAATCGGATGCAACGGCGGATGCATTTTCGACATTTGCAAAGCGCGCCATGTGTTCGACAGCTGCTTTCAACAATGGCAGTCGGATTTGATTTTCCAACACCAACCGAATGATCCCCAGCGCTGCACGACGCAAGGCGAATGGATCCTTTGATCCCGTTGGTTTTTCGTCAATCGCCCAAAATCCACACAGCGTGTCCAGTTTATCCGCCAGCGCGACTGTCGCAGACACAGCCTCGGTCGGGACATCATCAGATGGTCCCAATGGTTGCCAGTGTTGCTCACAGGCATTGGCAACTTCCTGTTCTAAACCTGCGGCCTCGGCGTAATAGCGGCCCATCAATCCCTGCAATTCAGGGAATTCATAAACCATTTCCGAGGACAGGTCCGCCTTGGCGATGCCCGCGGCCTTTTGGGCCAAAGCTGCATCCGCAGATGTCGCAGTGGACAGATCACCCGCAAGGGCAACAATGCGATCAATGCGGTCCTTTTGGCTGCCCAACTTATTGTGGAACGTCACATTTTCCAATCGCGCGGTCCACGCGGTTAGGCCATCGTTCTGCGCGATGCGTAAATCATTTTCCCAAAAGAATTTCGCATCGGCCAAGCGCGCGGACAAAACCTTTTGATTGCCCGCCAAAATGGTTGCGCCCTGATCCGCGGTTTCACGGTTCGCAACGGTGATAAAGCGAGTGATTTTGCCCGATTTCGTATCCCGAACCGAAAAGAATTTCTGATGTTCGCGCATCGATGTTTGCAAAACCTCTGGCGGCAGTTCCAAAAATTCTTGGTCAATTTCGCCCATCAACACAACGGGCCATTCCACCAATCCCGAAACCTCTGCCAATAACCCTGCATCCTCGACCACCTCTAGGCCGCTTGCAAACGCGATGTTCGTTGCGTCCTGCCAAATCATTTGTGCGCGCTCTTCTGGATCCAGAATAACGTGTTCCTTTTTCAGGGATGCCGTATAATCGTCAAACCCAGATACAGTGATCGGAGCACCCGATGACATGAACCGATGGCCCATGGTTTGGTTGCCACTTTCAATGCCATCAATATTCACGGGGACAACTGTGGCATCCAGGTCATCACTCAGCACACAGATAATCGAATGCAGCGGACGTACCCAGCGCAGGGAACCTGCCCCCCAACGCATTGATTTTGGCCATGGGAAATTGCGAATGGCATGCTCTAACACTTCAGCAATGATGTCGGCGGCTGGACGGCCTGGTTTTTCGATGATTGCAAAATACACCTGACCCTTTTTTTCGTCCCGCACCTCAAGTTGATCTTTGCTGAGCCCTGCACCGCGCAAAAATCCCTCAATCGCTTTTTCAGGGGCGTCCACACGTGGGCCTTTTCGTTCTTCACGTACCGTTGGGCTTTCGCTTAACACGTCCTCAACCGCCAGTGTCAGGCGCCGCGGCGTTGAAAACGCGGCCGCACCTGCATAGGTCAATCCTGCATCGACCATCCCGTTTGTGATCAATTTTTTCAAATCTTCTGCCGCGCGGCGTTGCATGCGCGCAGGAATTTCTTCTGAGAAAAGTTCAATCAATAGGTTTGGCATTCTTAGTCCCTTTCAGGGCAATTTGGATCTTTGGGTGATCCGTCATATAATTTGTCACCACAGTCGTTCACTTCGTGCCAGACGTATCCGCGTCCATCAGCATAAATTGCAACAACTCGATCAATCCCGTATTCGATATTGCGTTGACCCCAAAATGCCGCCGCAGTTCCATTTGCAAGGTCATTTCCAATTTGTTCCGCATCAAAGCATTCAAACCAACCAGGTGCGACCCGTGGTTCGGCCTCTGGATGCAGCTCAAAACTTTCCGTCAACATTCCGATGGATTGATCGGTCTGAAAACAGGCACGATAGCGAATGGGCGAACTATCCGCATCAATCGCGCTGAGCGATGATACAGGAATTTCCTCGGACGCGCCCGTGACCACAGAGGTCAGAACAACGCGGTTATCCGTTTCACTTACGTCGTGATAAAACCCGTAGATTTGCAAATAAAACATCGCAGCCCCCGCAAGGACAGCACAAATCACAATCACGGAAACGATGACACGTCCGTTCATGCCGTATATCCCCCTGCTTCGGTCAGGACAAAGGCATCGGCACATTTTTTCGCCAAACTGCGTACGCGCCCAATATAGGCCTGCCGTTCGGTCACGGAAATCACACCCCGTGCATCCAAAAGGTTAAAGATGTGGCTTGCCTTGATGCATTGATCATAGGCGGGATGCGCCATGATGATGCGTTTGGATGTTTTGGGATCGATGTGTTCCTGATCCAGAATAGCCTGACACTCGGCCTCCGCCTCTTCGAAATGACGCAGCAAAACTTCAGTGTTCGCAACGTCGAAATTCCAGCGTGCGTATTCCTCTTCTGTTTGTTTAAACACATCACCATATTTCAGCGCGATGGGCGCGTCGGGATCGTTAAATGGCATATCCATAACGTGATCAACGCCCAACACATACATGGCCAAGCGTTCCAAACCATAGGTCAATTCACCAGAAACGGGATGGCAATCATGTCCACCAACCTGTTGGAAATAGGTGAATTGGCTGACTTCCATGCCATCACACCACACTTCCCAGCCAAGGCCCCAGGCACCCAATGTGGGGCTTTCCCAGTCATCCTCAACAAAACGGATGTCATGCAGCGCCATATCGATCCCAATCGCCTCAAGCGACCCAAGATATAGATCCTGCAAATCAGGGGGGCTTGGTTTGATCAACACTTGATATTGGTAATAATGCTGCAGACGGTTCGGGTTTTCCCCGTAACGCCCATCGGTTGGCCGGCGAGAGGGCTGAACATAGGCAGCCGCCCAAGATTTTGTGCCCAAGGCGCGCAAGGTTGTCGCAGGGTGAAACGTACCCGCGCCCACTTCCATATCATAAGGTTGCAAAACGGCGCATCCTTTGGCCGCCCAGTAATTTTGCAATCTTAGAATAATTTCTTGAAAAGATTTAGGTTTTTCAATTGTCATAGCGTTGAAACCTTATTCATGCGGCGCGATTTGCCCCTAAATAGGCAAAGCGGCCATGGCGGTCAATGAAGGGCCGCGAAATTTAGACAAAAACGAGACATCGTAGCGCGGGGAAATATTCGCAAGATAAAACTAGAAATCCGCGAAATGTTTGGTATGACCGACAAATAAGTGGAATTAGAGCGTATTTAAGAGGTTGGGATGCGGTATTATTTGGGCTTATGCATTGCGATGTGGATGACACTGGTTGCGGGGGCAAGCGCGGCACAAGACATGCGCTGGATCCAAATCGAAGCGCAGCCAAGCCTGCTTGAGGCGGAAACGCGTGCACGCATTTATGCCCAAGAATTTCCTGATACACAGGCGCATTCTATTGGATCTGGTTGGTACGCCATTACCCTTGGCCCTCTGCCAGAGGATCAGGCGGATTTGCGCATGTCGCAACTGCGCGCGCGCGCCGCGATCCCGCGAGATAGTTTTTTAGCAACTGGTGCAAATTATCGGCAACGCATTTATCCGATCGGCCCAGCACCCGCGGCCGTAACACCCGCACAAACTGCCGAAGCAGAGGTTGTCCAAGAAGAAGCGACACAAGTGTCGGTGGTTGAAAATGCTGAAAACGCTTCACCAGAACAAACCATTACGGGACCCGACGAAACCCTAAGCGAAGCGCGTGCGAGCGAAGGCTTGCTCAGCCGTGACGAAAAGATGGACCTGCAACGTTATTTGCAATGGGCAGGATACTACAACAGCACGATTGATGCCTCTTTCGGTCGCGGCACACGCCGTTCAATGGCGGCATGGCAAACCGATAACGGACATGAAGATACTGGCGTGTTGACCACCGCACAGCGGGAACAGTTGCGTGCACAGTATTTTGCAATTTTTGACGGTCTAGGCCTTGAAACACACCGTGACTTAGAGGCGGGTATCAGCATCGATTTACCCAAAGAGGTCGTCGCGTTTGACGCCTACGCAGCACCGCTGGCCCATTTCAAATCACAGGAGGCATCGTCCCCCGCACATGTCTTCTTGATTTCTGCCGCGGGAAACCGCGGCGATTTGGCCGCGATCTATGGCGTTTTACCAACCCTTTCCATCGTTCCAATGAACATCGAAAAATCGCTGAACAAGGATCGTTTCGTAATCACAGGTGCAGGAACAACAACGCGTGCATTTATCACCGCGTCACACAAGGGTGGCCAAATCAAAGGATTTGGATTGATTTGGCCCAATCAATACGAAGAGCAATTCGACAGACTTGTCTCACAAATGCGCAAAAGCTTTGACACATTTTCAGGCACGTTGGACCCCAGCCTAAGCGTTGCAATCAATGATCCTGAAACGGAGTTTGGCGTTGCGATCCGCAAACCAGCCTTTGTCAAAAGTGCGGTATTCGTTTCGGATCAGGGTCACGCGATGACCGACACCAGCGACCTTGAACAGTGTAGCGCTCTGACCATTGGCGGCACCTATGATGCCGAGATTATCGCACGTTCCGAAACAGGCGCAGGGTTGCTGTCCCCGAAATCTGATTTTAATCCCATCTCATATGCCAAACTGGGCAATGCCGTGCGTAAAGGCGACAAAACGTTTTTGTCGAGCTATCCCTACGGCGGACGCCTTGGCTTGGCCTCTGTGACCCAGGCAACGGTGACCGAAACAACTGATCTATCGGGGAACGCCGAAAAATTCCGTTTAGATTTGTTGGCAGAGCCAGGTGATTTTGGCGGTGCTGTTTTGGATCAATCTGGAAACCTAACAGGTATTTTGGTGAGCCAAGATGACACGGGCCGCGTTTTGCCAAATAATGTCAACTTTGCCGCCGCCACAGAGGCATTGGCGAGCATGATGGAATCTGCAGGACTGCGGTTACCGACAGGCAAAACCGAGCGGTTGGATGACGTGGCCTTGATCGCATCCGCGCAAAACATCCTAACACCGATTGAATGTTGGATTGATTAAGCGGCCTGCCAAAATCGGCGCGTAAACAACACAAAGACGGCCATCAGTTCCAGCCGGCCTAAAATCATGCCAAAGATCAGCAATCCTTTGGCTGCGCTATTTAGATTTTCAAAATTCCCCGTTGGGCCAATTTCTGGCCCAAGGCCTGGGCCGATATTTCCAATTGCTGTCGCCGCACCCGACAGCGCAGTGATGAAATCCAAGCCCGTCAACCCCAACAAAAACGCCAGTGCCCCAAGTGAGATAAAGAACATCACAAAGAACACCATGACCGAGTCCATGACGTCCTGTGAAATTGGACGATCCTGAAAATGCGGAACATGCACGCTGTTTGGGGATTGGATGCGGCGCAGCTGCGTTGACATGGCCGCTAACATAATTTGATAGCGGAAAATTTTCACCGAACACGCGGTTGATCCCGCGCACCCACCGATCAATCCGATGAAGAAGAATACCGCCACCATGGGCGCGCCCCACAACATGTAATCGGCGGATGCGTAACCTGTCCCACTCATGATCGAGATGATATTGAAAAGGGCCTGACGAAACGCCTGTTCAATGGCAAAGTCCTGCGAATAAATCAGGTAAACCGTGCTGAATGCGATAATCACTGCCAATGTCGCCACAAACCCGCGGATTTGCTCATCGGTAAATATGGGTCGCGCACTGCCATTTAAAAGCTGAACAAAGCGTACAAATGGCAAGGCCGCTAAAACCATATAAAGTGACGCCACATATTCCGCAGGCCCCGACATGGCGGCGAATGACGCATCATGGGATGAAAACCCCCCTGTTGCCACGGTCGTTAGCGCGTGGATTAGCGCATCAAACCCAGACATGTCGGCAATAATATAACTTAGGAAACAGGCAATCGTCAGACCAATATAGATGATCGAAATTTGCCCTGAAATTTGCGTGGCACGCGGTAAAATCTTCCCCATTGTGTCAAAGGATTCAGCGCGGAAAATCTGCATACCCCCGACGCGCAACTCTGGCAAAAAAACCATCGCAACAACGATGATCCCAATGCCGCCCAACCAATTCAAAAGCCCGCGCCATAAGAGCAAACCACGCGGCAAATCATCCAATCCACTGATCACAGTTGATCCCGTCGTTGTCAGGCCCGAGGTCGCCTCAAAAACCGCATCGACAACAGAGGACTGTGTTGCCCCCATCAAAAATGGCAGGGCCGCAAAAATCGGCAATACCACCCAAACGCCTGTCGTAAGCAGAAATGTCTTTTGCAGCTCAAGTCCTTGGGATTTGCCATTTGAACACGACATCGAAACAAACAAGCCCGATAGCGTTGTGATCGCACCCGCCTGCGCAAATACACGCCAATGCGGGTTTCCATCCGCAAAATCCAAGATCATTGGGAAAATCATCATCACGCCAAGAAAGGCCACAATGATCCCGATCACGTATCCGATAGGTCGAATATCAAACATGACAAAACCGTTGGCGTTCAATTACACCAAAGTCAAGCGTGTTTATCCGCGGTGGATTAAGGATTCAAAGAAGCGCGGATCAATGGAATTCGATGCAAATGTGGATCCATTGGTCAGCACGGACACGGCATCATGGCTGTGCAGGCTTTCTTGGTGGCTGGCCGCGACACGATAATCTGAAATGCGTGCATCTGCGCTTAGTTGCTCTGCAAACAGGCGTGCAGCATCCTCGACAAAAATTGGATTTGCCGCGTTCAATTCAGCAAATGCCTGCTCATCTTCGCGCTTAACCATAACTTGTGTTTCGGTGGGGACCGCGCGGCGGCACATATCAATCACATCTTCGAACCAAAGTTTTTCACCCTGTTCAAATTTAAGCGAAATGCGTGCAACCGAGCGCTGCGAATGGGGTGTTGCCAACTGCCCACGCGATTGGCGTGCATGTTCAGAAAGTTCCAGTGAACAGGGACAGGTTGAACTATAAACATAATCAAGATGCATCATCTTATGACGCACACCTGCGTTCTCTACCAATTCCAATGAAATATCGTAATACTGATACCCAGATAGGCCCGAACGCAGGCTATTTACCTTCACCGGGTATGAAAAACGCAAAGCAATGCGCGCATCAAAGCTTTCCAAATCAGACTTGTAATCATCCAAAACGGCCGAAACGACATCAAAACTAAACCGCTCTTCTGCGTGCTTATAAAAGCTGCGCATGATGCGCGACATGTTGATGCCCTTTTTGTCGGCTTCCAGGCTGACAGTGCCCGTTACTGAGGTTTCAAGCGTGATGGTACCACCCGCCTTGGTCGCGAAACTGATCGGCAGGCGAAAATTTGATATGCCGACGTGTTGAATGACACGGTTTTCCCCACGGATCAACGAACTGGGACCATTTTGCAGATCTGGCAAGGTATCGCGATACGCGGCATCCACCACAAAATTATCTGGGAATTCGCGCGAAAGTTCTGGGTAAGCTGCAGGTAGCAAACCACGCAACGCAGTCAAATGCGGGCCATCCAATGCATCCGCACCTTTTTCTGCGATATAGCTGCGCAAAACGTCCAATGCGGCCTGCGCCTCACTGCGTTCGATCTCTTTATCTACATCGCGACTATGAATGTTCATGGCGAACTCCAAAACTTTCTTCTGCTTTTAATGTAGGGCGCAGATCAGAAAGTTTCCAGTAACGCTTTTCTCAATGTGAAAAGCGACAGGTGTCAAATTAACCCAATGCCGCCAGAATATCGGCCAAAAGATCTTCTTGATCTTCTAACCCGACAGAGAAGCGGATTAGGCCATCCGTGATCCCCAAAGCGGCCTTTTGATCATCAGGCAAGCGTTGGTGCGTGGTCGTCGCTGGGTGCGTCGCAATTGATTTTGCATCCCCCAAATTATTCGAAATCACGGCAACTTGCAGACGGTTTAAGAACGCAAAACTGGCCTCTTGCCCGCCCTTAATTTCGATTGCGAATACGGTCCCACCGCTGCCCATTTGCCGCTGCACCAGAGCATATTTTTCGTGCGACGGGTGATTTGGATAAATTACGCGTGACAATTTGTCATTTCCGAATAAATGATCGACCAGAAACTGCGCCGTTGCGGCTTGGGCACGCACGCGCAATTCGATGGTTTCCAGACCCTTCAGCATGACCCACGCTGTAAAGGGACTCATCGAGCCACCAGTGTGCTTCATATAGGTTTCAATTGGTCCACGGATCATATCCTTGCGCCCCAAAATGACACCACCCAGGGTACGGCCCTGACCATCGATATGTTTTGTCGCAGAATACACCACCAAATCCGCGCCAAGCGCGATCGCGTTCGAAAATACGGGCGTTGCGAAGACGTTATCAATGATGACCAACGCGTCATTGGCATGCGCAATTTCCGAAACCCCCGCGATGTCAATCACCTCAAGCGTGGGGTTTGAAATTGTTTCAAAAAACACAATTTTTGTATCGGGTGTCACGGCAGTGCGCCATGCATCCAAATCGGTGCCATCCACAAACGTGACGTTGACGCCCATGCGGGGCATGATCTCTTCTAAAATGTAAAGACATGATCCAAAGAGCGCCCGAGAGGCAACAACGTGATCCCCCGCGGACACCAAAGACATTAACGCACCATTTACGGCCGCCATGCCCGACGCAGTGGCAAAGGCATCTTCTGCGCCTTCTAGGGCCGCAATCCGATCTTCAAACATGGCAACAGTTGGATTGCCATAACGGGCATAGATGAATTCATCATCACCTGATTTAATAAAGCGTGCTTGGGCATCTTCGGCTGTTTCGTAAACAAACCCTTGCGTCAAAAAAATCGCTTCGCTGACTTCGTTATATTGTGACCGACGGGTTCCGCCATGGACCATTTTCGTGCGTGGTTTAAATGTATCGCTCATCTTATTCTCTGTGGCATTTCGCCAATAAAAAACCCCTTCCACTCGGCCAAGGGAAAGGGGGCTCTTTCTTCCTGACCTTTTAGCAGTTTATTTTACGTGGCCCGCAATCCGGTAACAAATCGCCACAAATGCGTCATATCCCAACCCAATCAGATGGTCAATTGCAACTGATCATCCTGAGAATGGATAAGATGCGTTAATCCTAATCTTCGTCAAATTCGCCGTATTGCTGCAGGACTTTGTATTGTGTTGCCAAAAACACCAACAGCGCAAATGTCAGCCCAAAGGTTTTGAAATACACCCAAACCTCGGATGACTGCGTGCGCCAAATGATTTCATTCAAGATCGCCAGTGAAAAGAAAAAGATCATGATGCGACGCGAGATGATAATCCACCCCTCATCCTTCATGGGAACCGAACTCCCTAATATGGATTGAAGATAGGATTTGCCTTGTAACAACCCAACTGCAATTGCCCCCCCAAACAGAACATACACCAAGGTTGGTTTCATTTTGAAAAAGCTCTCGTCGTTCAAGAAAATCGTCAAACCACCAAAAATCAGCACCAGAACCAGTGTCAGCAATTGAACCTTGGACACCTCACCAAACAAACGCCATCCAATCACCGTTGACACGCAAAGGAAGGGGACAAAAATCGCCGTGGCAAGGACAAAGCCCGTATATTCCTGACCCGCAAATACAACGACTTCGTTTTTGAAAAAGATGTAGGTCAAAAAGAAAACAGCCACGGGCAGCGTTTCTAAAATCGTTTTCAGCATTTGATTGTTTTGCTTTTGCTCGCTCATCTTATCCACCTAATTCCACAATGACTGCGCCCAGCGCAATTAAACACATCAACATAATCCTACGCGGTCCCACCTTTTCCTTTAGGATCAACCACCCAATCAGCGCCGCAAAGACCACGGATGTTTCCCGCAATATGGCGGCTTCGCCGACTTTGTCCAGACGTGTGGCCAACATGATTGACCCAAAACTAAGGATTGCGACAAAACCACCGATATACCCGCGCAAAACCAAGGGACCAAGCGCGGGACGATCCTGCATCCCCCGCCACCTGATTGCTGCAACTACGGGAAAGGTCACGCCATCCACCACAAAAAACCAAACTAGAAATGTAAATGGGTTCTCTGCTGCGCGAATTCCATAGGCATCATATGTCGTGTAAAGGGCTACGAAAAAACCAGTTGCGATGGCGAACACCAAGGCAGGTCCAAATGTTTCGCGGTTTGATTCCAGAAATACAAAATTATAGGCGGCCAACCCAAAAATACCGCAGAGCAGGACAACAACACCCATCCATTGGATCGCACTAAAGGTTTCGCCGAAAATCAAATAGGCCCCAAAGACGGTGAACAGCGGCCCTGTTCCACGTACGACGGGGTACACAACCGTGTAGGCGCCTTTCACATAGGCGTATCCTTGCAACACCTTGTATAGTGTGTGAATGATCCAAGCCCCGAACAGAATGGGCCATAATGCGGGTTCAGGTGCAGGAACCAATAGGACAGCAACAGGCAGCGTGATTGTTGCATATCCAAAATCCATCGCACCGCGCGACAGCCATGGATCATGACGCCCCTTTTGCAAGGCCCCAAAGACTGCATGCAGGAACGCCGCCAAAAGAGCAAGCGCCAAGGCGATTGAGTGCCCTGTTTCTGTCCCCTCAACCGCATAGACCCACTCAGCCATATATGGTTATTCCAGACCTGTTAACGCTTTGGCAAAATCTTCTGGATCAAAGGGGGCCAGATCATCAATCTGTTCGCCAACCCCAATCGCGTGGATGGGTAGGCCAAATTTATCCGCCAGCGCCACCAAAACACCGCCCTTGGCCGTACCGTCCAGTTTTGTCATCACCAAACCCGAAACATCGGCAAGTTTTTTGAACGTATCAACCTGTGACAGAGCATTTTGCCCAGTGGTTGCATCCAACACCAACAGTGTGTTGTGCGGGGCTTCTGGATCTTTCTTACGGATAACGCGCACGATCTTGGCCAATTCTTCCATCAAATCTTGACGATTTTGCAAACGCCCTGCGGTGTCGATCATTAACAGATCCGCACCTTCTTCTTGGGCCTTGGTCATCGCATCAAAGGCCAGCGATGCAGGGTCCGATCCCTCGGGCGCGGTCAGAACAGGAACCCCTGCGCGGTCGCCCCAAACCTGTAATTGTTCTACGGCTGCCGCGCGAAATGTGTCGCCCGCAGCAATCACCACGGATTTGCCTGCCGCCTTAAACTGGCTCGCTAATTTGCCGATGGTTGTGGTTTTGCCTGACCCATTCACACCAACCACCAAAACCACCTGTGGCTTGGTCGGATAAAGTGGCATGGGTTTGGCCACATGTTCCATGATGCGCGTGATTTCACCTGCAAGCAGCTGTTTAATCTCATCACTCGAAAGTTTCGTGCCAAACCGCCCTTGTGCCATGTTTGCCGTGACACGTAACGCGGTATCCACGCCCATATCTGATTGGATCAGCAACTCTTCCAACTGCTCCAACATATCGTCATCCAGGGTGCGGCGCACAACTGTTGGCTTGGATCGGCCAAGCAAGCGCCCCATCAAACCTGGCTTTGACGGCGCAGCCTCTTTCGGCGCGGGTATCGGCACAGGTTGCGTCACAACAACTGGCTCTGGCTCTGGCTCTGGCTCTGGCTCTGGCTCTGGCTCTGGCTCTGGCTCTGGCTCTGGCTCTGGAGTGGGTTCCTCTACAACTGGATTGGGGGCAAGCACTTCTTCGACTGGCGTTTCCAGTGCCTCTTCCTCTCCGCCATCTTCAACAATCGCATCCAGTCCTTCATCCAGTTTGGATGACGAGCGAAACAAACGTTCCTTAAGCTTTGAGAAAAACGCCATGCTACCTCCAAAAGTGGGCTTATATCCCACCTAATCGCAATCCACACAGGATTAAAGCCCCTGAACGGGCTTTTATGCAATACTCACAAGGTCGTAGCGCGATGCAACGATTAAATTTCGTCGCTAAAATGCTTCATCACCAGTTTGATTGGATTTGGTGCCGCCTGTCCAAGACCACAGATCGAGGCATCGGCCATTGCACCACAAAGTTCTTCCAACAACGGTTGATCCCAACTGTCAGCCTGCATCAATTTAACGGCCTTTTCACAGCCCACGCGGCATGGCGTGCATTGACCACAGCTTTCGTCCTCAAAAAAGCGCAACATGTTCAATGCGGCGTCACGTGCGCGATCATGCTGGGACAACACAACAACAGCGGCGGACCCGATAAAGGTGCCCAGCGGTTGAAGCGTGTCAAAATCCAATGGCACATCGTTGATAGTCGCAGGTAGCAATCCAGAAGACGGCCCACCAGGTTGATAGGCCTTGAATTCATGCCCCTCGGCCATGCCGCCTGCGGCCTCAATAATATCCATAATGGTGGATCCTGCTGGCAACAGATGCACACCTGGGTTTTTCACGCGACCTGACACCGAATAGCTGCGCAAACCTGTGCGGCCATTCTTTTCAACCGAGTTCAGGATTTCGGGGCCTTCACGACAAATCCGCGCCACCCAATGCAGCGTTTCGATATTATGCACCAACGTTGGGCGACTAAAAATGCCGACCTGTGCAACAAACGGGGGACGGTGACGTGGCAGGCCACGCTTGCCTTCGATGGATTCGATCATCGCGCTTTCTTCGCCACAGATATAGGCCCCTGCCCCACGGCGCAGATCAATGTAACCTGGCGCGACAAGACCCGCCTGTTCCAATGCCGCAATCTCAGTACGCAGAATATGCAGAACGGCTGGATATTCATCACGCATGTAAATGAACGCTTTTTCCGCCCCGACCGCCCATGCGGCGATTAACATACCCTCTAGGAACAGATGCGGTGTGCGTTCCAGATAATAGCGGTCTTTGAATGTGCCGGGTTCGCCTTCGTCCCCGTTCACGGCCAAATACCGTGTCCCTGCATTGGCGCGCACAAAGCCCCATTTTTTACCCGATGGGAAACCCGCGCCGCCCAAACCGCGGAGACCAGCCGACAAAACTTTGTCCTGCACCGCTTCCCAATCACCGCCATCCCGCAATGATTTCAGCGTTTCATATCCACCATTTGCGACATAAGCATCCAGCGTTTCGTAATCAGGGATTTCCGCATGAAAATCGCCACCGGCAATAACCGCATTCACCTTTTCAGGTGTGGCATGATCAATATGTTTGTGACCAATTTCCAAGACAGGTGCTGTATCGCAGCGCCCCATGCAAGGTGCACGGACAACACGCACCTGTGACGGGTCCAAGCCATCTTCAAGCGCCTGTTGCAATTGTTCGGCCCCTGCCAATTCGCAGGACAATGAATCACACACACGAATGGTCAGCGCAGGTGGAGGTGTCTCATCCTCTTTTACCACGTCAAAATGGGCATAGAAAGTGGCCACCTCGAACACTTCTGCTTGGGACAGTTTTAATTCTTCCGCCAATGCGCGCAGATGTGCAGCAGACAGATGCCCATATTCGTCCTGAATAAGATGCAAAAACTCGATCAGCAAATCCGCGCGACGTTCGCCATCCCCCAACAACGCCTGAACATCGATCAGGGCCTGATCCTCATATTGGCGCCCCTTTGGTGTGTGACGGCCTTTGCCTTTGCCAGACTTCCAAACACCTTTGCGATCATCTAGTGCCATCAGACTCTTCCCCTGTGGTTTGCCTCTGTTTACTGCTCATGCCCATGATAGGGCGAGACTAAAAACGACACACCTCTGCCTAGAAACGTTCGGTTTGCGAATAAAAGTTTCCCTTGGTAAAATTCCTGCTAATTTTGGGACATGAAGTACCTAACCTTAATTCCATTCATGATCGCCACTTCAGCGATCTCTGAAACCGAGATGAGCATTGATGAATTTGAACGTCATGCAACAGGGCGGACATTTGATTTCTATAGTCCGCAGGGGTTGGTCGGAACCGAACGCTATTTGCCAGATCGGCAGGTTGAATGGGCCTTTGATGGACAACAATGCGTGTTTGGCGAATATTTTGAATGGAATGGTTTAGTGTGTTTTTCCTATTCCTATTACGGTGAAGTCGACAACAAACCCCAATGCTGGCGCATGGTCCGCACAACAGATGGGGTGGTTGCACAGTTTTATGGGGATCAGGGATTTGACGGCAGCGTACAATACATGCGCCCCACCACGCGCGAGATGTCCTGCACAGGCCCAGAAGTCGGCGTTTAAAACAAGGTTCCCTGATCGTCAGTTGAGGGCGATTTTTTGGCTTTCGCAGCAGTAGCACCACGCGTTAGCAACATACGCCCATCCTTGAATTCGATTTCCAAATGCGCCGCCTTTGATGCGTCTGATTTGGTTGTGATCAATTGATCACCTTCCCGCACAACCGCATATCCACGGCGCAACGTTTTCTTATACCCCAAGGTTTCGCGCAATCGATCCAGCGCATCCAATCGTTCGCGCCGCGCGGCAACCTCACTTGTTGCAATCTGGGAAAAACGACGCGCGACATCGGAAAACGCACGTTTCTTTTGTTGGATGTCGCGTTCTAAAACATCGGCCCGTAGACGTGTGTTCAGCGTTTCGAAACGGTTGCGATCTTGGCCCACGCCACGCGACAAGGCCGGGGCCAAACGGGGACCGAGTGAACCTAAACGCCGTGTCTCGCTCTCAATACGGGTGCGCAAAAATGATGGGCGCAATGTGCCGACACGTTCAACCAAAAATGTTTTGCGCCGCAGCACCAAGTGGCGCAGCGCGGCGGGCAATCGATCCCCCCACACATCCAAACATTGGCGGGGACTATCCAACAATGCCTCAACCCGTGGCATGGCGCGGGAAAGATCGCGCACACGTTGCGAACGCTGTCCCAAAGATTGGCTAAGCGCATGGGATAAGCGCGCGCCCTGTTGATCCACCCACGCCAAAATTTCATGCCGCACAGGCACGGCCAACTCTGCCGCGGCTGTTGGGGTTGGTGCACGTTTATCGGACACAAAATCAATCAGGGTTGTATCCGTTTCATGCCCCACCGCAGAAATCAACGGGATGTCAGAGGCCACAGCAGCACGCGCCACAACCTCTTCATTAAAGCCCCACAAATCCTCAAGCGATCCACCGCCACGCGCGACGATCAACACGTCAGGACGGGGCAATGCGCCACCTGGCGTCATTTCGTTAAAGCCCGCAATGGCACGGGCCACTTCTGGGGCGCATTTGTCACCCTGCACGGCAACAGGCCACACCAAAACACGACGCGGAAAACGATCGCGCAGACGATGCAAAATATCCCGAATAACCGCACCCGAGGGCGATGTGACAACGCCGATCACCTCGGGCAAATAGGGCAATGGACGTTTGCGTGATGCATCAAACAAACCTTCAGCCGCCAATGCCGCTTTGCGCTTTTCCAACATCGCCATAAGGGCACCAACGCCTGCAGGTTTAATGTCATCAATCACCAGCTGATATTTCGACTGTCCACCAAATGTTGTGATCCGACCCGAGGCAACAACCTCCATCCCCTCTTCAGGTGGGACGCTGAGGCGGCTTGCCACCCCTTTCCAGATCACCGCGGATAAGACCGATTTGTCGTCCTTTAGATCCAAGTAAACATGACCCGAACGCGGAAAAGAGACGCGCCCAACCTCGCCCCTGATCCGAACGTTGGAAAATTCGCCTTCCACCACGCGCTTAATCGCGCCTGAAATTTCGGTTACCGAAAATTCGGGATCGTTTGCGCCCATGCGTGGATCATCGATCAGGTCGGACATTCTGCCTCGCTTGTACTTTGCTCATTCACAGCTTAGAACGCGCGCAACAAAAGGCCAAGTGGAGTATTACGATGAACATCCTGATTTTGGGCAGCGGCGGACGCGAACATGCATTGGCCTGGGCCGTGAAACAAAACCCAAAATGTGATACCCTATATGCCGCACCTGGCAACGCAGGCATGGCCGCACATGCCACATGCGTGGCGCTAAACCCTGAAAACAGCGCGGATGTCCTGTCCTTTGTTCGGGAAAACGACATTTCATTCGTGATCGTCGGCCCAGAGGCACCCTTGGCCATCGGGGTTGCAGATGATCTTCGCGATGCAGGCGTTCTAACATTTGGCCCATCAAAAGCGGCGGCGCGACTAGAAGCATCAAAAAGCTTTACCAAAGAAATCTGTGATGCGGCAAACGCACCAACCGCCGCCTATGGACATTTTCATGACGCAGAAAGCGCCAAGGCCTATGTGCGCGAACAGGGCGCGCCCATTGTGGTTAAGGCCGATGGTTTGGCTGCAGGCAAGGGCGTGATCGTGGCCATGGATTTGGAAACAGCCCTGAGCGCGATTGATGACATGTTTTCAGGCACATTTGGCGGCGCAGGTGCCGAAGTGGTTATCGAGGAATTCATGGAAGGCGAAGAGGCGTCATATTTCATCTTATGTGATGGGAAAAACGTGCTGCCCGTTGGCACAGCACAGGACCACAAACGCGTAGGCGAAGGCGACACAGGCCCCAACACAGGCGGCATGGGGGCCTATTCCCCTGCGCCCGTTTTAACGGATGACATTGCAGAACGCGCATTAGATGAAATCGTGCGTCCCACCGTTGCCGAAATGGAACGCCGCGGAACACCCTATCAAGGTGTGCTATACGCAGGTTTGATGATCAAAGATGGTCAACCCCGCTTGGTTGAATACAATGTTCGCTTTGGGGACCCTGAATGTCAGGTGCTGATGATGCGCCTTGGTGCGCAGGCGCTTGATCTGATGCTGGCCACGGCCGAGGGGCGGTTGGACACGGCCAAGGTAAACTGGGCGGATGATCACGCGATGACTGTCGTCATGGCCGCAAACGGATATCCAGGATCCTATGGAAAGGGCGACGTTATTAGAGGCCTAGAAACCTTGGCGGATGATAGTTTCCACAAATGTTTCCATGCAGGCACAAAGGCCGATGGCGACAATACATTGGCCAATGGCGGACGTGTTTTGAACATCACCGCGCGTGGCGAAACGTTGAAAGAGGCGCAGGAACGCGCCTATTCAGAATTGGACAAGGTCGATTGGGAGGGTGGATTTTACCGGCACGACATTGGCTGGCGCGCCCTGTAATCTCCACCCGATCTAAGTATTTAGATTTGCTTTTCTGGCATTTTGACGCGCAAACCGTCTAGGTCATCTGTGACGCGAATTTGGCAGGTTAGGCGTGAACGCTCTGCGTCAGGTTCAAACGCGAAATCAAGCATGTCTTCTTCCATGTCTTGCTTGGCAGGGATTTTTGCAACCCAATTCGCGTCCACATACACGTGACATGTTGAACATGCGCATGCACCACCACAATCTGCATCAATACCAGGGATGTTATTGTCGCGTGCGCCTTCCATCACAGTTAGACCATTGGCAACCTCAACAACATGCTCGGTTCCGTTGTGCTCGACGTAGGTGATTTTCGCCATTTTCTCGTTCTCCGATTCCTAAGTTTCTTGCTATTTAGTGCCACTCAATCCCTGATGCTAGAGTGATTTGCGACCTTTTATTACCTGATTGATCAGTTTTTCCTTGAAACCCAGCCTGAAAGAACGTTCTAAACAAGGCGCCTTGGCATTTTGGAACATGGCGAATGAAGCAACTTTTGATCATAGGAACGCTGTGCATCACAGGATTATCCGCATGCAACACGACCGCCGTGGATGAAATTGCCCGTCGTTCAAGCGATCAATGCTATTTCGAAAAAATCACACCTGCTGAAATTTCCACACAGGTTGATACCCGTTTGGTCCAACCCGAAAAACGCAATATCGCAGGACAGTTAGTATCGCCCGCGCAATATGAAACCACACGGCCACAGACCATTACAAAGCCGCGTTCTGTTACTAAAATCGACGCCGTTTGCCCCGAGGACCTGACCCCCGAATTTATTGCATCCCTGCAGCAGGCATTTCAGGCACGTGGATTATTTTCATCCACAATTACGGGATCAATGGATACGCCCACACGACGCGCCATTTTGAATTTTCAAACTGTACGGGGGATCGAAAGCGCGACAGTTATGAAAGCAACTGCCCAAGAATTAGGATTGGTTGTGATTGATCCATGATAAATTAAGGGGGCCGTTTTGGCCCCCCAATCAAATCAATTCAATTTCAGCACTACAAAGCGCGGTTCGCCATCGCGCCGCACCAATAATAGCAGCGATTCACGCCCAGCATCCGTGGCATTTTCCACCTGTTTAACCAGATCTGCGATCTCTTCCACTGGATTTTGCGCCGCATCGGTGATCACATCTCCTGCTGCCAAACCCGAGGCAGCAGCAAGGCTATCTGCCTCAACTGACAGCAACAGGACACCTGTGACATCATCAGATAGTTTCATGTCGCTGCGCATGTCAGGTGTGATTTCAGAAAGTTGCATGCCCAATAACCCCTGCTGCTCTGGTTCCGCGGGTTTGTCACCTTGGGCCAATGCATTTGGTTCAGGACGTTGACCAAGGACCACATCAATGCTCATCCGTTTGCCATCACGCAGTACGATTGTTTTGACGGTCGATCCCACAGGTGTGCCGCCCACAATGCGCACCAATGCGCCTGAATCCGCAACCTCTTTCCCATCAAACATCACAATGACGTCCATGGTTTTTAGGCCCGCGTCTTTGGCTGGTCCGTCAAATACATCACGAATGATGGCACCCGTTGGTTCATCCAACCCCAAGGCTTTGGCCATTTCATCGTTCACGCTGCCGATGTTGACACCCAACCAACCACGGCGCACTTCGCCGTATTCTTTCAGTTGCTTTACAACTGGATCAACGGTGTTTGAGGCCATCGAAAATCCCAGACCGATTGACCCACCTGATGGTGAGATAATCGCCGTATTCACACCGATCACTTCGCCATCCATATTGAACAGCGGGCCGCCCGAGTTTCCGCGGTTAATCGCAGCGTCGGTTTGGATATAGTCATCATAGGGCCCCGACAATTCGCGATTGCGCGCCGAAATGATCCCCGCAGATACAGAGAACCCCTGACCCAACGGGTTGCCCATGGCCATCACCCAATCCCCAACACGCGCCACATCACTGTTGCCAAATGCGACGTATTCAAAGGGTTTATCTGCATCAATCTTTAACACCGCGATGTCGATGTTTGCGTCAGTCCCAACAATTTTTGCTGGGAAAATGTCGCCATTGATGAACTCGACTTCGATTTCATCCGCGCCCTCAATCACGTGGTTGTTTGTGACAACATAGCCATCTTCGCTAATCACAAAACCAGCACCCAATGCAGAGGCGCTGCGCGGTCCGCGTTGTCCGTTGTTTGGGCCACGGAACAAATCTTCAAACGGGCTGCCTTCTGGTACAATCCCTTGGGGACCAATAGGCGTTGCCATTTTCGTCGTTGTGGTAATGTTCACAACCGCGCCACCAACCTGTTCAACGAGATCGGCAAAAGTCGCAGGGGCACCGCGTGCGGCAGCCGCAAGGGTTTGCATCCACAGCAAAGCGACAAAGGCAAGAAACGTGAACGACAGATTTGCGCGTGAAAACGCAGGGCGCGTTTGCGCAATCGCCTTGGAGGTAATCTGCATATTCTGAACTCCTCAATTGATACTTACGCCAGTGATGGCTTGGGAATAAGATGTGCCTTGGTTCGGCAACTTTCCAGATACTGAAACACTAGTTCATCAAAATGTGAAGTCACGTGTAGGCGAAACTTAGCGCATTGCCCAGAGGATCAGTGCCCCAATCAGCGCAACGATCGCACCAACCATGCGCCGATGCTCGCTCGAATATTGCGACAGCACTTTTAACATTTCAAAAATAAGATTAGGGGCCAGCACATAGGCCAGCCCCTCAATCACCATCACAAGCCCAAGGGCCCACAACAATTCTGTCATCATTTGTTCGGTTGATCCGACTTCAGATAGTTAAAGAATTCGCTATCTGGCGCCATAACCATGGTTGAATTATTGCTCTGCAATGCCGTGCGATAGGCATTCAACGACCGATAGAAATCAAAGAATTCTGGATCGGCACCATAGGCTTCGGCAAAGATTGCGTTACGTGTCGCGTCTGCTTCACCACGAATAATCTCTGCTTCACGGTTGGCTTCGGACACGATTTCAACCTGCGTTCTGTCGGCCTGCGCACGAACACGTTGCGCCGCCTCATTACCGCGGGCGATTTCGTCTGCGGCTTCACGTTCACGCTCTGCGCGCATACGTGCGAAGGTTGCATCCAAGTTTTGGCGCGGCAGGTCTGTACGCTTCAAACGCACGTCAACAACGTCCAACCCGATTTCCAAGGCCTTGGCACGTGCACCCGCTAGGATTTGTTGCATCAACAATGCACGATCAGAGCTTAGGATTTCGTTGGATGAAACCGTACCTAGAATTTCACGCAACTCGTTCCGCATAATACCATCCAGACGACTTTCCGCAGTTAGAACACCGCCTGTACCAACCGCTTCACGGAAACGGTTTATATCGGCAATCCGATAGCGCGCAAATGCATCGACAACCAAACGACGATCATCTGATGGCGTCACCTCAATCGGGTCGACATCACGGCTTAGGATACGGTCATCGTAATAGACGACTTCTTGGATCAGGGGTAATTTAAACGCCAATCCCGGATCCTCTTTCACCGCGACCACACGACCAAATTGAAGGACCAATGCCTTATTACGCTCATCCACGATAAAGATCGAGGACATGATCACCACGACAATCGCGATTAGGGCGACAGAAATAAAATACAGGCCTCGCATTATTTTGCCTCCTTACGCAATTCGTTTAGGGGTAGGTAGGGAACCACGCCGCTGCCACCAGTTTCATCGATGATCACCTTGTCCACACGACCCAAAACCTCTTCCATGGTTTCTAAGTACATCCGTTTACGTGTCACCTCGGGTGCCTTGCGGTATTCGTTCAAAATCGCACCAAAACGGCTAGCTTCACCTGTTGCACCGTTTACAACCTGCGCGCGGTAGGCTTCTGCTGTTTCCAATGCTTGAGCCGCTTCACCGCGGGCTTGGGCCAAGACGCGGTTTGCATAGGCATCCGCCTGCTTTTCCAAACGGTCGCGTTCTTGTTCTGCGGCCTGAACTTCGCGGAACGCATCAATCACCTGTTCGGGTGGGTCAGCGCGGTCAAAGTTCACACGCACGATGTTGATACCACTTTCATAGCTGTCCAAGGTTGATTGGATCAATTCCTGCAAACGCACAGCGATCACACCACGGTCACGGTTTAGGATCGGCGCCAATTCTGATTGCGCAATAATCTCACGCATCGCCGATTCAGATACGGCGCGAATTGTTTGCTGTGGATCACGCAAGTTGAACAAATATTCGGACGGGTCATTGATGTTCCAAACAACTTCGAAATCAATATCGACGATGTTTTCATCCCCTGTCAGCATCAAACCAGCATCGCTTCCGCGACCGCCAATCCCAATGCTTTCAGTTTGTTCACGCGTTACTGGCAACACTTCGTACGTAACCAAGGGCCAAGGCGCAAAATTCAGGCCCGGGTTTCCAACAGAGCTGAATTCGCCCAAAAACAATTCAACAGATTTTTCTTCGGGCTTAACCGTATAAAAACTTGAAAACGCCCAAAGTCCGATCGCAAGCAACGCGCCAAGCCCCAGCATTCCGCGAATGCTTTCTGGACCACCGCTCCCTTGACCCCCGGATCCACCTGATCCACCGTTTCCGCCGCCCATTAGAACGCGAAAACGCTCTTGGCCTGCGCGCAGCATTTCTTCGACTTCGGGGGGGACCTGTCCTGATTGACCAGAGGGGCGACGATTACCACGGTCATCGTCATTGTTCCCCGTTGGTCGGTTATTACCAGATCCATTGCCGCCCCATGGGCCGCCAGAGTTTCCAGCCATTAAAATTTCCCTTTTTGCTTTGTTTTACACAAACTACCCTAAAACTGGGCAGGATGTAGAATTTTTCAAGAACTTCTCGTTGGATTTCGCATTGTTACCAATTCTTCAGCCATTGTCGGGTGAACTGCAACCGTACGATCAAAATCCGCCTTAGTAGCCCCCATTTTCACGGCAATCCCCGCCAATTGAATCATTTCACCCGCGTGTGGCGCGACAATATGACATCCAAGAAGCTTGTCCGTTTCTTGCGAGACGATCAATTTCATGAACACACGCTCTTCCACGCCGCCAAATCCTTCGCGCATAGATTTAAAGGATGTAATGTAGACATGCACCTTTTCTTGGGCTTCTGCTTCTGCCTCGGATAAACCAATCGTGCCCATTTCAGGTTGCGTAAAAATCGCCGTTGGGATCAGATCGTGATCAGGTGCTGATGGCACGCCTTTGAACACAGTATCGACAAAGGCCATTCCTTCGCGAATGGCAACAGGTGTTAGATTTGCACGATCAGTCACATCACCGACCGCATAAATCGACGGCACCTTGGTTTGTGAATAGGCATCAACGATAATTTCACCCTTGCGCCCCAATTCCACGCCCAGCGCCTCAAGCCCCAGACCATCGGTATTGGGTGCGCGCCCTGTTGCAAACATCACCTGATCAACCTGATGAACCGCGCCATTTGTGTCCGTCACTGACAAACCATGTTCGGTTTTTTCAATACTGGCCACATTGGTATTTGTCCGAATATCAACACCATGGACCCGCATGCCGCTTGCGACATGTTCAATAGCCTCGGCATCGAAACCGCGCAGAATTTGATCCCCGCGATAAAATTGCAAAACCTCAGTGCCCAAACCGTTCATGATCCCCGCGAATTCCGATGCGATATATCCACCGCCAACGATAATCATGCGTCTTGGCAAAGCGTCCAAATGAAACATCTCATTTGATGTGATTGCGTGTTCGATCCCTTGAACCTGCGGAAGCACAGGGCGCCCACCAACTGCGATCAAAATATGCTGTGCACTGAACCTGCGCCCATCTGATAGCTCCACAGTATGTGGATCAATCAGAGTTGCACGCGCGTCATGGGTTTCCACCCCTGATCCAGACAACAGATTGCGATAGATGCCCTCTAATCGATCCAATTCAGCGTTAAGTCGCGTTTTGAAAGCACCCCATGAAAACCCATCATCCGTAACCGACCAGCCATAGGCACGTGCCAATTCAAAGGCCTGTGGGAATTCGCTTGCATAGACCATCAATTTTTTGGGGACACATCCGCGAATAACGCATGTCCCACCGTAGCGGTCTTCTTCAGCCAATGCCACACGCACGCCCTCGGCTGCGGCAACACGGGCTGCGCGCACGCCACCAGAACCGCCGCCGATTACAAATAGATCATAGTCAAATGCCATATTAACTCTCGATATCAGAAAATAGGTTTTCGGTCGTATCGCCCATCATTTGCCGGACTTCCGCATCGGCACCCGTTTCCCATTCTGTGCGCACGCTTCCGTCTGCGTTGCCGACAACTACGGCATTACACATATCAATGAACAGCCCGTTTTCAACCACACCCGGGATTTGATTAATTGCATTTGCCAAGGCCTTTGCATCCGAAATCTGTCCCATGTGAAGATCAAGGATAAAGTTCCCCTCATCTGTCACGAATGTGGCGTCATCCGCCACTCTGCGTGTGATTTCAATTCCTTTATATCCTTGCGCGACTAAGAGGTTTGCGATCAATTTCTGCGTGGCGTTCGCACCGAATTGCAAAACCTCAATCGGAAGCGGGAATCTCCCCAGGGTTTCCACACGTTTTGAGGCGTCTGCAATCACGATCATTTGATCCGATGCCATGGCCACAACCTTTTCCTGCAAATGCGCGCCACCGCCCCCTTTGATCAAAGAAAAATCGGCGTCAAATTCATCTGCTCCGTCAATTGTGACATCCAACCAACCAGCCTCATCCAAGGTGACAACTTTGATCCCCTCTTCAATCGCCTGTTCTTTGG
This sequence comes from Rhodobacteraceae bacterium HIMB11, assembly GCA_000472185.1. Taxonomy (GTDB): domain Bacteria; phylum Pseudomonadota; class Alphaproteobacteria; order Rhodobacterales; family Rhodobacteraceae; genus HIMB11. The sequence continues at coordinate 63,546 of AVDB01000003.1, forward strand.
TATGTGTTGATGTTGGTACCGCCACGATGTCCAATTCCCCATTGCGCACCGATTGGCCCAAATGTTTGACCAACCAATAGGCCGTGCTGCCCGTCCCCAAGCCAACCTTCATTCCGCTTTTCACAAATTCAGAGGCGCGCAATGCGCAGACATATTTTGCCTTATCTTGTGGGCTTAGGTCATCATACATGGCAGCATACTCCTTTTTTGTCGCTTATAGGCGACAACCCCCCATTGCGCGAGAGGCAAATGCCAAGTTTTTCGCAAATCAGTTAATCGCGCATTGTTCATGTCCAGAACGGGCTAAAATAGTCGTTTTTGAAAATACAAAGGTCCAGAAACAAACTATCTCTCGCACTATGACATATCGCCTATTCTACGCCCCGGATAACGCATCCCTTATCGTTCGTTTGACGCTTGAGGAATTGCAGCAGCCATATGAAACGCAGCTGGTTGATCGTGCTGTGGGAGGTCAAAAGCATCCTGACTATTTGCAACATAACCCAGTTGGGAAAATCCCCACATTGTTAATTGACGATGAACCCGTGTTTGAAACCGCTGCGATTTTGTTGCACTTGGCAGAGCGCCACAAGGCAATGGCACCCGCGCTTGCGGATCCCGCGCGTGCGGCCTTTCTGAAGTGGTTATTTTTCGTGACCAACACCCTGCACGCGGATTTTCGGTTATTGGTTTATCCGCACAAACACACCAATGACGCAGGGTGTGCGGATTTACAACGCGGCGCTGAACAGCGTATGGCGCATGCCTTTTCAATCTTGGACGATGCGGCACAGGAATGGTCAGGTTCTGTGGGTGCCCCCACGATCATAGATTATTATTTGGTCACGATGATGCGATGGTGCGCGCTGTACCCCAGTAAGGACCAAACATGGTTTGACATAACCGCCTATCCAACGCTGCACGCGCTGGCGCGATTCATCGAAACACGGCCCGCAGTTCGTGCGGCGATCCAAGCAGAGGGGTTGAATGAAACTCCGTTTTCCCTACCTGATTACGCAAACCCACCAGAAGGCACGGCAATCTAATGTTTCTCTCCGTCTTTGATATGTTCAAAATTGGGATTGGCCCATCTTCGTCACACACCATGGGGCCGATGGTGGCTGCGAACCGCTTTTTAGAGGAAATGCGCGCCTCTCCCTTTGAATTTGGCGGATTGAAAGGATCACTTCATGGATCACTCGCGTTTACCGGTGTGGGGCATGCAACAGATCGCGCCACGATCCTTGGACTGGCTGGGTTTCAAGCGGATACATATGATGTTGAAAAGGCAGACGCTGCATTAGCAGCGATTAACGAAACCGGTACAATTACGCCGCCGGGCCTGCCGACACTAAAATTTTATCCAAAGGATGATTTGGTATTTAATTATGGTCCGGCACTTGAGGGTCATGCAAATGGCATGATCCTGATGGCCACAGATGCGCAAGGTGACGTTATATTGCAGCGTACCTATTATTCCATAGGCGGCGGGTTTGTATTGACGGCAGAAGAATTGGCAGAAGGCAAAGCCACCGAAGAAGGGGCACCCGTTCCCTATCCGTTCAAATCAGCTGCTGAAATGTTGAACATGGCCACTCGTTCGGGCAAAACAATTGCCGAAATGAAACGCGCGAATGAACACACACGGAAATCACATGCTGATTTTGATCGTGATGTGCAGCGCGTCTGGCGCGTGATGGATGATTGCATCGAACGTGGTTTGCACAACGATGGGATTTTACCCGGGGGCCTGAACGTAAAACGCCGCGCCAAAGGCATTTATGACGCGCTACAGGTGGAACGTGGCATGAACCTGACTGCACCACATACGATCAATGACTGGATGAGCGTTTACGCCATGGCCGTAAACGAGGAAAACGCCGCAGGCGGACAAGTTGTAACCGCACCAACCAATGGGGCCGCAGGAGTCGTCCCCGCGGTCATCAAATATTACCTGGATCATGTACCCGGCGCGAGCCAAAGCCGAATTACTGATTTCCTGCTAACGGCCGCGGCAATCGGCGGGTTAGTCAAATTCAATGCCTCTATCAGTGGTGCAGAAGCAGGGTGTCAGGCAGAGGTCGGTAGCGCCAGTGCCATGGCCGCTGCGGGCCTATGTGCGGTCATGGGTGGTACGCCTGAACAGGTGGAAAATGCGGCAGAGATTGCATTGGAACATCATCTGGGCATGACCTGTGATCCCGTGCGCGGCTTGGTTCAGGTGCCCTGCATCGAACGCAATGGTTTGGGCGCGATCAAGGCGGTTTCGGCGGCCTCACTGGCGCTGCGCGGGGATGGAACGCATTTGGTGCCTTTGGATGCCTGTATCGAAACAATGCGCCAAACAGGCGCGGATATGAGCGAAAAGTACAAGGAAACGTCGCTTGGGGGACTTGCTGTGAACGTGCCCAATTGCTGATACTGACAGCAACCTCTGTTGCGAAAGATACAACATGACCACCCAAATTTCTAAGGCACAAGAAAATCCCAGATTGGGCGTCACGTTGATGATTGGGTTTTGCATTTGCGCACCCCTTTTGGACGTCTGCGCGAAATTGGCAAGCGAAACCATTCCTGTTGGTCAGGTGACGACGGCACGCTTTTTCTTTCAGGCGATCATCATGCTTCCGGTCATGTGGGCAATGGGATTTTCTTTTGGCTTCCCACTGCGTTTGATGCGCAAGTTGGCATTCCGCGCGCTTATGTTGATCCTGTCCACATACTGTTTCGTGGCCGCAATCGCTGTTATGCCCATTGCAGATGCCCTTGCCATCGCCTTTGTCGAACCATTCATCCTGCTTGTTGTTGGAAAATACGTGTTTTCTGAATCGGTGGGGTATCGTCGATTAATTGCCTGCACCGTCGGGTTCGTCGGAATTTTATTGGTGATCCAACCCAGTTTCGCGGCCTTTGGTTGGGTGGCCCTGTTCCCGCTTGGGACTGCTGTGTTTTTTGCGTTTTACATGTTTGTGACACGCACCCTATCGCGCGACATGCATGCGGTACAAATGCAGTTTCATTCCAGCTGGATCGGAACACTGATGTGCGCACCCGTCCTGATTTTGGCAAACGGTAGTGGCATCGTGCCATTGGATCCCGTTTGGCCAGAGGGGGTATTTTGGTTCTATCTGATCGGTGTGGGGGCTGGTGCATCCCTGTCACATCTGTTGATGAGCCTTGCCTTGACCTATGCGCCCAGCTCAACACTTGCCCCCCTGCATTATCTGGAAATTGTCAGCGCCGTCATTATGGGGTTCTTGGTCTTTGGCGACATTCCAAATCAATTAGCCTTTACGGGCATGATCATCGTGATCGCCAGTGGCCTATACATCGTGTTCCGCGAACGTCAGATTGGCGCGTCCCAATAGGGCGCCGCCTGCACTGCATCAATTGCAATATCCAAGCAGTGTTTGGGTAAAACGACCAATATACACGGCGCACTGGGCAGCAACGTGACAGGCCCCCTCGCCTGATTTGAGGTTCCAATTTGACCATCTGGCGCAAACGACAGGCCATCTGTGGACCAGTACAGACCCGTTGATCGCACCTGCACAGGGGCCATTGGATACAGCGATACGCGGGTACCCGCATCCAGGGGCAGATCAATTTCAGGGGGCGACACAAACATCACGTCCTCGTCCCCCACACATATTATTTTCCGATATGCGTAGGCCGTTAAAACAGTTTGCACAGCCATTTGATGATCAATCCGCCCACCCATGAACCCAATGGCCAACATGAATGGTGCATCCACCCTGATCAGCAGCTTTTCAAAATCTGTGGTGTCCTGTTCGGCCACATGGATCACGCGTGATGGGTCCAATTCAGAACGCCAGCTGGGGGATAGGCTGTCTAAATCGCCGATCACCTGCTTGGGTTGGCATCCATACTGCATGCATAGGTTTGCCCCGCCATCCGCGGTATAAACAACAGGAGCCCGCTTTAATGCTTCTAATAACAACTCTTGCGAGAAGTGCGCGCCACCTACAATCGTTATTGGTTCATTTTCGGAAACAATACCCATGAAAACCCCTATTTTCAGCCTCTATGCCACAATAAGGCCACGAAATGATACTTTGAATTGCACAGATTCGATCAGCTTTTGCCAAGGGTGGCGTGATAAAACAGTGTCGAACAATGTGGAGGTGCGCGCAAATCTGCGCCACTGCGATTGGTCGCCGAACAACGTATTGATGAACCCGCAGCTGAGGCGCCCGAGATTGCGGCACCTGCGCCAGCACCCAAGCCAGAAGTGGCCGTCAATGAAACACATGAAACACATGAAACACAGGCCGAACCTGTAAAATCATCTGATTTCGCGGATTTCGGGCAATTTGCAGCCTACGTTGTTGCGCATTCGCTAGAGGCGAAATTAGTGGCCGCAGCAACCTATTTATCTCAGGTTCGCGGAATTGATCAGTTCTCGCGCCCACAACTGCTGCGCACTGTGAAACTTAGCGGAACAGAAGATGACTTTTCCCGCGAAGAAAGCCTACAACACTTTGCGCATATGTTGCGCACAGGAAAGCTTGCCCGCAAAGAAGACGGTTTGTTCGAAGTTACTGACGAAATTGGCTATCAAGTGATGCCAAAAAGACGGATAAAGAAAACCCCGCCAATTGGCGGGGTTTTTCGTTTTAATCGCGCGCTTCGCGGATCAGATTCAGAATTTCTTGGGCGGCATTTGGAATATTCGTTCCCGGCCCAAAAATCGCCTTAACCCCTGCGGATTTGAGGAAATCGTAATCCTGCTGCGGGATCACACCGCCACAGATCACCAGAATATCACCTGCATCTCGTTCCTGTAGAACCTCAATCAAACGTGGGGCCAATGTTTTATGACCTGCTGCCTGTGATGAAATGCCAATCACATGCACATCGTTGTCAATGGCATCTTGTGCGGCTTCTTCTGGGGTTTGGAACAGAGGTCCAACATCCACGTCAAATCCGATATCCGCAAAGGCCGTTGCAATGACTTTGGCGCCACGGTCGTGACCGTCTTGTCCCATTTTCACAACCAACATACGGGGACGGCGGCCTTCTTCCTCGGCAAAACTTTCGACCGATTTTTGGATCGCTGCGAAATCTTCATCACCTTCGTAAGCGGCACCATAAACCCCGGCAAGCGTTTTTACTTCGGCTCTGTGACGTCCGAATACATTTTCCATTGCCATTGAAATCTCTCCTACAGAGGCACGCGCGCGGGCCGCCTCGACTGCGGCTTCCAATAGGTTTCCACCTTCGGCGGCGCGGCGGCTTAGTTCGGCCAAGGCAGCTTCGCATTTTGCTTGATCACGAGTGCTGCGAATGTTTTCCAGACGCGCAATCTGCGCCTCGCGAACGGCAACGTTATCAACGTCCAGAATGTCAATTTCGTCCTCTTTTTCCAGACGGTATTTATTAACACCCACAATCACCTGATCACCGCGGTCGATGTCCGCCTGACGACGGGCGGCGGTTTCTTCGATCCGCAGTTTTGGCATGCCGCTGGACACGGCCTTAGTCATGCCGCCCATTTCATCGACCTCTTCGATCAATTTCCATGCAGCATCCGCCAGATCAGCCGTCAGTTTTTCAACGTAATACGATCCTGCCAATGGATCGACCACATTGGTCACGCCTGTTTCCTCTTGCAAGATCAACTGGGTGTTGCGCGCAATACGCGCTGAAAAATCAGTGGGCAGGGCAATCGCTTCGTCCAACGCATTTGTGTGCAATGACTGTGTGCCCCCCAAAACGGCGGACATCGCCTCATACGCGGTGCGGATAACGTTGTTGTAAGGGTCCTGTTCCTGCAAGGAGACGCCTGATGTTTGGCAGTGTGTGCGCAACATTTTTGAACGCGGATCTTTCGCGCCCAAATCATCCATGATGCGATGCCACAACAAACGCGCCGCGCGCAGTTTCGCAGCCTCCATGAAAAAGTTCATGCCAATAGCAAAGAAGAAGGACAAGCGGCCCGCAAATTTATCAATATCCATGCCGCGCGCCATAGCGGTTTTGACGTATTCTTTACCGTCCGCAAGGGTATAGGCCAATTCCTGAACTAGGTTCGCGCCCGCCTCTTGCATGTGATAGCCCGAGATCGAGATTGAGTTGAATTTCGGCATTTCATTCGACGTATATTCGATGATATCCGCGATGATCCGCATCGATGGTTCAGGTGGATAGATATAGGTATTCCGCACCATGAACTCTTTCAGAATGTCGTTTTGAATGGTACCTGACAGGACCGAACGATCATGCCCCTGCTCTTCACCTGTCACAATGAAATTCGCCAACACGGGGATCACAGCGCCGTTCATTGTCATGGACACAGACACCTTATCCAACGGGATTCCGTCGAATAGAATTTTCATGTCCTCGACACTGTCGATTGCAACGCCCGCTTTGCCGACATCGCCGATCACGCGTTCATGATCACTGTCGTATCCACGGTGTGTTGCCAAATCAAAGGCCACCGAAACACCCTGCTGACCCGCTGCCAAAGCACGGCGATAAAACGCGTTTGATTCTTCTGCCGTGGAAAAGCCTGCGTATTGGCGGATGGTCCAACGACGCCCTGTGTACATCGTGGCACGCACGCCGCGAGTAAAGGGTTCAATCCCTGGCATCGTATTCATATGATCCAGCCCCGCAACATCATCGGCGGTGTAAAGCGGCGATACAGGGATACCCTCAAGCGTGTTCCATGTAAGATCATCAAGCGGGCGCTCGCGAAGCTCTTTCTCGGCTTGTTTGCGCCATGTGTCTTTATCTTGCGTCATATCGCTCTCCTTTTTGCGCGGCGTTCGAAACATCTCGCTCAGCGCAGTCAACTATAAGGCACAAAAATTGTGTACCCTCTTTGCATTCGTATCTGCGCCCCCTATCTTTGAGAGAAAGGGAGCAGCCATGAAATTCGTTACATCCATCTTATTTACCGCCTTGTGTGCAACCCACGTTGTTGCAAGCGACGCTGACACGATATTCCTTGATGTTACGCCAAGCACCGATATCGGCGCATATGAATGGCAAAACCGTGTCCTTGTGGTTTTTGCAAATTCCGACCGTGATCCACGGCTCCAAGACCAATTGGCAATGATCAACGAAGAAGTTGAGGCATTGCGGGAACGTGATGTGGTGGTTGCAATCGATACCAATCCTGCGATGAAATCAAAGCTCCGCACAACATTTCGGCCCCATGGCTTTATGATTTTGTTGATCGGAAAAGACGGGCACAAGGCCTTGCGCAAGCCATTTCCATGGGACATCCGCGAAATTTCACGCACCATCGACAAAATGCCGATGCGACAGCAGGAAATGCGCCAAGATAACTGACGCATTCCCGCAGTTATGTCGTGTGCTGTGATCACTCAAATTCCATGATGATGTCGTCAACTGCCAAACTATCGCCCGCAGCTGCGTTGATTTTGGAAACAACACCTTTGCGTTCAGCGCGCAGGATGTTTTCCATTTTCATCGCCTCAACGGTACAAAGCGCCTGCCCCTCTTGAACCTCTTGTCCAACTTCAACGTCAACTTTGACGATCAGACCAGGCATCGGGCAAAGCAACATTTTGGATGTGTCTGGTGGCAATTTTTCGATCATATGCAGGGCCAATTCCGACTGACGTGGCGAACGTACATGCACCTTTAGGTCCGCGCCGCGATTGCGGATGCGGAAACCGCCCGTGATTTTGCCCACCTTCATAACCAATGGTGCCCCATCAACTGTCATATCCGCCAGCATCATGCCAGGCGTCCAGTCGCCTTCAACACGCAGTGATGCGCCATCTTCGAAGGTGACGGTTGACCCATTCGCGTCGGCGGCAACGGATACGGCAAATTTTTCACCCTGCAGGCTCACCACCCAATTGTCGCCTACGCGACGTTCGTGGTTGTCCATGCGGCCCGAAATTTTCGTGCGGCGAATTTCGGCCACGCGGTTCATCGCAGCGGCAGAGGCCGCGATGCGACGCAACTCAGCCTCGTTCAATTCCACACCTTGGAAACCGTCTGGATATTCCTCGGCAATGAAGGCTGTGGTAATGTCACCAGATGTGAATTTCGGATGATCCATCACAGCAGCCAAGAATGGTAGATTGTGACCGATCCCCTCAAGCTCAAAGCGATCAAGGGCAATGCGCATTTCCTCAATCGCGTCCGCACGGGTTGGGGCCCATGTACATAGTTTTGCGATCATTGGGTCGTAATACATGCTGATTTCACCACCCTCAAACACGCCTGTGTCGTTACGCACAACGGCGGTTTCTGTCGCCTCTTCCGCGGGGGGGCGATAGCGTGTCAGGCGACCAATAGATGGTAGGAAGTTACGATAGGGATCTTCGGCATAAAGACGGTTTTCAATCGCCCAGCCGTTGATTTTCACATCATCCTGCGTGATTGACAGCGGTTCGCCATTTGCAACGCGGATCATCTGTTCCACCAAATCAACACCCGTGATCAATTCGGTCACAGGGTGTTCCACCTGCAAACGTGTGTTCATTTCTAGGAAGTAAAAATTACGGTCCCCATCAACGATAAATTCAACCGTACCAGCGGACGCATACCCAACGGCCTTGGCCAACGCACAAGATTGTTCACCCATCGCTTTGCGCGTTGACTCATCCAAAAATGGGCTTGGCGCTTCTTCTACAACCTTTTGGTTACGACGCTGAATCGAACACTCGCGTTCGTTCAGGTAAATGCAATTTCCATGCGCATCTGCCAAAACCTGAATTTCGATGTGGCGCGGCTGTGTCACGAATTTTTCGATAAAGATACGATCATCCCCAAAGCTGTTTGCCGCCTCGTTTTTCGAGGATTGGAAACCTTCGCGCGCTTCTTCATCGCTCCACGCAATCCGCATGCCTTTACCACCGCCACCGGCAGAGGCCTTGATCATGACGGGATAGCCGATTTGCTGGCTGATTTTCACGGCCTCATCTGCATCCTCGATCAATCCCATGTATCCAGGCACAGTTGAAACGCCCGCCTCTTGGGCAATTTTCTTGGATGTGATTTTGTCACCCATGCTTTCGATCGCACCAACAGGTGGGCCGATGAATGTAACATTTGCGGCGGCCAAAGATTGCGCAAATTTTGGGTTTTCTGAAAGGAACCCGTAACCTGGATGCACCGCTTGGGCACCTGTCGCCTTGATCGCCTCCATCACTTTATCGATCACGATATAGGATTGGTTCGCTGGTGGTGGGCCGATGTGGACCGCTTCGTCGGCCATTTCAACGTGCAATGCATTGCGGTCAGCATCAGAATAAATCGCAACGGTTTTGATGCCCATTTTGCGGGCTGTCTTAATCACGCGGCAGGCGATTTCGCCACGGTTAGCAATCAAAATTTTATCGAACATGTCTCTGTTCCTTTCTTATTCGGGCTCGAAGGCGTCTGGGAAATTGGCTTTTATCAGGTTCAAATCCAAAATCAGAAGCGCTTCGTAATCCTCTGGATCAAAGGGATCATCGTAGGGTTTGACTTCGCGACCAAAAAGCCAGCTAAGCCGCCCTGCATCTAAATTGCCGCGTTCAAACGGCTGATCCCAAAAATGTTGCACAAGGGCAGTCACAAAACCTGCATCTGCACGGCGGTCCGCAGGTTTGCGATCGCGGAAACGTTCACGTGCTGTGATGGGCGTGACACCTTTTGGGTTTGGACGACGGATCGTGTATTGAAAATCCGTCCCTGGAAGGCGTCCTGGAAATCCGCGATGCTTTAGCATGATGCACCCTTTAGTTTTGCAAAGTTTGACCAACGCTGGCGACGCACAGCGTCATTCAGCATGTCGCGCAATTTAGCCTCGGCAGAGGGAACATGGACGGGACAGGTGAATTGACCACCTGCACGTACCTGCACCCCATTACCTAAACGCCTCACCGAAACCGCGGGCAAAAACCCCCGCAGATTTTGCAAAACGCGCCACATATCCTGACGGATTTGCAAGGCCAATTTGCGACGTGACATCAACGGCAGTGTCGTTTCAACACAGAGATCAAAGCGCGCCGGCAAGCGCCGCGCCATGATGTATTCACCGTTTATGTCGCTGTTCATCCAAGTCATTTTATAGCGGAATGTTGTCGTGCTTTTTCCATGGGTTTTGCGCCTTTTTGTTGCGCAAAGATGCAAAAGCACGTGCCACCCGTTTGCGTGTTGAACGCGGCTGGATCACCTCGTCCACGAACCCGCGTTCTGCGGCGACAAACGGGTTTGCAAAACGATCTTCATAATCCGCTGTGTGCTGTGCAATTTTATCGGAATCGCCCAAATCCGCACGGTGGATAATTTCAGTCGCGCCTTTGGCACCCATTACCGCGATTTCCGCAGTTGGCCATGCATAGTTGAAATCACCCCGCAGGTGTTTTGATGACATCACAACATAGGCACCACCATAGGCTTTGCGTGTGATGACGGTCACTTTTGGAACAGTTGCTTCACCATAAGCGAACAGCAGTTTTGCACCGTGTTTGATGATCCCGTCATATTCCTGTGATTTACCAGGCAAGAAACCAGGAACGTCAATCAATGTCAGGAGTGGAATTTCAAACGCATCGCAGAAACGCACAAAGCGCGCAGCCTTGCGTGCGCTATCAATGTCCAAGCATCCCGCCAAAACCATCGGTTGGTTGGCAACGACGCCCACTGTTTGCCCCTCTAGACGCACAAAACCAGTGATGATGTTTTTTGCGAACTCCTCTTGGATTTCGTAAAAATCGCCTTCATCGGCCAATTTCGTGATCAGCTCTTTCATGTCATATGGCGTGTTGGGGTTGTCAGGAACCAATGTATCCAATGACGCCTCAACACGGCCAGGTTCATCAAAGAAGGGGCGCACAGGCGCTTTATCCCGGTTGTTCAGTGGTAGGAAATCAACCAAACGGCGCACTTCACTTAGCGCTTCAACTTCGTTTTCGAATGCACCATCTGCGACAGATGATTTTTTCGTATGTGTGGACGCACCACCCAACTCTTCTGCTGTGACCACTTCGTTGGTGACTGTCTTTACAACATCAGGACCGGTGACGAACATATAAGAGCTGTCCTTGACCATGAAGATAAAGTCCGTCATCGCAGGCGAATACACCGCACCACCCGCACATGGGCCCATAATCACAGAAATCTGTGGAACAACGCCAGAGGCCTGAATGTTGCGTTTAAAGACCTCGCCATATCCCGCAAGGCTGTCAACGCCCTCTTGAATACGTGCGCCACCAGAATCGTTCAAGCCAATCACAGGTGCCCCATTTTCGACGGCCATGTCCATAATTTTGCAAATCTTTTGCGCATGCGTCGCTGATACAGAACCGCCCAAAACCGTAAAGTCCTGAGAGAACACATAAACCATGCGACCATTGATGGTGCCCCATCCCGTGACAACACCATCGCCGGCAGGGCGTTGATTTTCCATGCCAAAATCGGTGCAGCGGTGTGCAACAAACATGTCAAACTCTTCAAAGCTGCCTTCATCCAGCAAAAGTTCGATACGCTCACGCGCGGTTAGTTTGCCCTTTGAATGCTGTGCATCAATGCGCTTTTGACCACCACCCAGACGCGCCATACCACGGCGATCTTCCAGCTCTTGCAAAATATCTTTCATAGCAACCTCTTTTTTCGTTTCAGCCTGCTTACACTGCACCTGCAGCATTACCAAGGTTTTTTCGGCAAATTTGCAAATTTATGTAAATAATTTTTTGCTAATTTGCGAATTTGCAAATATTTCACTTTCGCATGGACAACCCAAAACGAAGGTTCTAGCTGTTTCATATGGACAATTTTCCAGCCGCGCGTTTCTTTGATCGCACCACACAACCAACAATGCTGACCCTTGTTCTGCTGGCCTCAATCTCGGCGCTGGCGATGAATATTTATTTGCCCAGTCTTCCGCAGATGGCGATGGAGTTTTCGACAACACCGGCTGCGATGGGTTTGTCTGTTGGTGTTTACCTTGGGACCAGTGCACTTATCCAATTATTTGCAGGCCCCATTTCCGATCGCATTGGTCGGCGTAAAATTGTTCAAGTTTCGTTGATTATCTTTGTAATTGCATCCATCAGCTGCGCCTATGCGCAAAGCTTTGAAACGTTTTTGATGTATCGCGGAATCCAATCTGTCGCCGCGACCTGTATGATCGTTTCGCGCGCGATTGTGCGCGACACAACGGATACTGCCAGCTCTGGATCACGTATCGCCTATGTCACCATGGGCATGGCCGTTGTTCCAATGTTCAGCCCCGCCTTGGGCGGGTTCATTGACACAAACTTTGGCTGGGAGGGCACATTTTTTGTGTTGGCAGGACTTGGGGTGATCATGCTGATGCTGAGCTATTTTGATCAGGGTGAAACCGCACCAGTCAGTGATAAATCCATCCTGGGGCAGTTCCAAAATTATCCAATCCTTCTAACGTCAAAGCGGTTCTGGGGATATTGTCTTGCCTCGGCATTTGGATCTGGGTCGTTTTTTGCATACCTTGGCGGCGCACCCGCAGTCGGGGCAGAAGTCTATGCCCTTGATCCGCAAAGTGTTGGGTTGTTTCTGGGCGCACCTGCCTTTGGCTATTTCTTTGGTAACTTTATTGCGGGTCGATATTCCAAGTCGATTGGGATTGATTTGATGGTCCTTTATGGCTTGGTGCTTGCACTTTTCGGCATGTCCCTATCGTTCGCAATCAGCGCACTGGGATACGGCAGCGCATTTAGCTTTTTTGGATTTATGACATTTGTCGGTCTTGGTAACGGGATGAGCATTCCAAACGCAACCGCCGGCATGTTGGCAATCAAACCAGAACTGGCTGGCACTGCATCGGGCCTCGGCAGCGCAATGATGATTGGCGGTGGGGCCGCATTATCGGCATTGGCTGGCCCCGTGTTACACATGGGTTCAGGGGACCTTGCGCTTATCGCGCTCATGTGGCTTTCGGTTCTTATTGGTATTTTGCTGATCTTACTGGTGATCAAACGCAATCGAACACTAACAGCAGATTAAGTTTGCAAACTTTGCTGACATCAGTTTGCAAATCGTGCAAACTGCGGACATGGCAAATCGAAAACTATATTCGGGCGCAAAATTGCGCGACATGCGGCAACGCTTAGGGTTAACCCAAAAGGATTTTGCATCCAAACTTGGTGTCTCCCTTCCCTATCTGAACCAGATGGAAAATAACAATCGCCCGCTGTCTGGCACCGTTATTCTGGCATTGGCACAAGAGTTTGGTTTTGATGTCACCGAACTTTCATCAAGTGAGAACGAACGCCTATTTTCAGATATGAGAGAGGCATTTAGCGATCCAATCTTTGGCGACACACCACCGCAATTGGCCGATATGCGATTAACCGCATCAAATGCGCCATCCATTGCACGTGCATTTCTGGATTTGCACCGAGCCTATCGCCAGACACAGGAACGCCTTGCTTCACTTGATGAGGCCCTAGGACGCGATGATGCACGCCTTCAACCCAGTCCATGGGAAGAGGTGCGCGATTTCTTTCATTACTGCGACAATTACATTGACGCGGTTGATCGTGCCGCAGAAGGATTTGCCAAAGGCCGCCAAAGCCCAGATTGGATACATGAAAAGGCGATCAAGACGCTTTATGACCTTGGGATAAAGGTGCGAAGCGGTGATCAGGACGCAACACGCGTTTACGATCCAAACACCAAGATATTAATCATCAGCAATCGCATTTCATCGGAAACAGCGCGGTTTCAAATCCTGTTACAACTGGCCTTGATAAGTCAGGAAAAACTCTTGGAGGCCACGCTTGATCTTGCGCGGTTCCAAAGCCCAGAAGCACGCGCAATCGCCAAAATCGGTTTGGCCAATTATTTCGCGGGCGCAGCCCTGATGCCCTATAAAGAATTTTTGGAAACGGCCCGCATGGAACGCCATGATCTAGAGCGTTTATCAAGCCACTTTGGTGTCTCGATTGAACAAGTGGCCCATCGCCTGTCCACGTTGCAACGACCTGGAAACAATGGCATTCCATTCTTCTTCGTCCGCGTGGATCAGGCAGGCACAATCACAAAACGCCATTCTGCCACACGGCTTCAATTTGCGCGGTTTGGCGGGGCATGCCCACTTTGGAATGTGCACCGCGCCTTCGAAACACCGGGACAGTTTTTACGACAACTTGCCGAAACACCCGATGGGGTTCGATATCTATCCATTGCGCGGGACGTGACCAAAGGCGGCGGATCGTTCAATGCGCCTTTACGCAGGTTTGCAATTGCCTTGGGCTGCGAGGTGAAACACGCCGAACGGTTGGTTTATGCAGACGGGCTTGATTTAGCACGACCAGATGCATTTGAACCCATCGGTATTTCCTGTCGATTGTGTGAACGCAGATCCTGCCATCAACGCTCGGTCCCCCCCCTAGAACGACAGTTGATCATTGATGAAAATGAACGTGCTATGCTTCCCTATCGGGTTCGCTAAGCTGCGCATCGTCGTTCAAAATCGCATCCAATAGACCAATCGCACCGTCCAGTTGCTCAATGGACGATTGGCAACGCTCCAATTCGTGAAGCATATCACTGCGCTGTTCCATGAGCAGTTTTCGCGCATTAACCAAACGTTCCAAATAGCTGACTTCGTCAGTAACACAATGCCGCTCTGCATGTGCAGAGAGCCGATAAACATTGGATTGTTCAACCTGTATCAGTCTTTCAAAGTCCCAAACTTGACCAAATCTGCGAATAATGTGGGGTTTTGGCGGCGCAAATCCCCCCTAAAGGGGATACACGTTTTGTTTTTTAGCGTTGGTGTGATTCCCACTTTGGGTGAATCCAGGGTTCTTGGTTCGATGCAGGAAGCGGTGCACGGCCCAAAATGTGGTCTGATGCCTTTTCACCCACCATAATCGACGGACCGTTCAAATTGCCGTTGGTGATTTGTGGAAAAATACTGCTATCTGCAACACGCAGACCAGAAACCCCAATCACACGACATTCTGGATCAACCACGGCCATTGGATCAGTCGCGTCACCCATTTTACAGGTCCCACAGGGATGATAGGCGCTTTCGACATGATCCTTGATGAATGCATCTAACGCCTCATCACTTTGGACACCTGCGCCGGGTTGGATTTCATGACGCACGAATGGGGCAAATGCCTCTTGTGCGAAAATTTCGCGGGTCAAACGGATGCACCTGCGGAAATCCTCCCAGTCTTTTTCATGGGACATGTAATTGAACAAAATTTTCGGCGCCTCTGCGGGATCTGAGGATCGCAGGGTGACACTCCCACGTGACGGGCTTCGCATGGGGCCAACGTGTGCCTGAAACCCGTGTCCTTCGGCGGCGGCTTGTCCATCATATCGCACAGCAATCGGTAGGAAATGATATTGAATGTCTGGATATTCGACGCCTGCGCGTGATCTTATGAACGCCGCACTTTCGAATTGGTTTGACGCACCCGGACCAGACTTGTTCAGCAACCACTGCAGGCCGACCCAAGCCTTTCCAAATAGGTTCCAATATTTGTATAGCGACACAGGCTGGCTTGCCGCCATTTGAATATATAGCTCCAAATGATCCTGAAGATTTTGTCCAACCCCTTTGCGATCGGCCACAACGGGTATGCCATGTGCATTCAGATGATCTGCATCACCAATGCCCGACAACATCAAGAGTTTCGGGGAATTAATCGCAGAGGCCGCAATAATCACTTCAACGTTGGCAGAAATAATTTGGCTCACGCCCTTAATACGCGCACGGACCCCATGTGCGCGGCCCTCTGTAATTTCAATTTTTTCCGCCAGTCCTTTGATCAACTGCACGCGGCCCGTTTTCAGTGCTGGGCGCAGATAGGCCTTGGCCGCGGACCAACGTTCCCCGTTGTGGGTGGTCTGCTCCATAGGGCCAAAGCCCTCTTGCTTTTGCCCGTTATAATCTGCGGTTGCCTCGTACCCCGCTTGCACACCTGCCTCGACAAAGGCGGTAACCAACGGATTGTCGCGCTTGCCCCGTGTCACATGCAGTGGGCCGTTTTTCCCACGCCATTCGGGATCACCACCATGTCCCGCGGATGTCCAACTTTCTTGGCGTAAATAATAGGGAAGCACATCCGCATAAGACCAACCATATGCCCCCATTTCCGACCAAGTATCAAAGTCGCGTGCATGACCCCGTACATAGACCATACCATTAATACTGGATGATCCACCAATCACCTTGCCCCTTGGACAGGCCAACTGACGACCATCCAAATGGGGTTCTGGCTCAGACCAATAGCCCCAATCATACCGCGGCATATTCATAGGAAAACTTAAGGCACCCGGCATTTGGATAAGGGGGCCTGCATCACTGCCGCCAAATTCAATGACGATCACACTGTAGCCCGCCTCGCTTAACCGATAAGCCATGGCACATCCGGCGCTTCCCGCACCGACGATCACGTAATCTGCTTGCATGCTTTCCTCCTAGGTCCATTGGAGCGACGGGGTGGGTGGGCGGCGGTCCAATGGACCTAGAATGGTGCCTCAACATCTCCCATACGGACAAAAACGGATTTCATTTGGGAATAATGCTCTACCGCCGCTTTTGAGTTTTCACGGCCTACACCTGACAACTTGGCACCGCCAAAAGGTGCTTCAACTGGGGCATCGTTGTAGGAATTGATAAAACAGCTCCCCGCCTCCAACTCCGCAATTACGCGATGCGCACGTGAAAGATCATTTGTGAACACACCTGCGGACAATCCAAACTCAGTATCGTTTGCACGCGCAATTACATCTGTTTCATCCGTAAAATCCAAAACCGCCATCACGGGGCCAAAGATTTCTTCGCGTGCAATGGTCATATCATCCCTAACATCTGCAAAGATCGTCGGTTCAAGATAAAATCCGTCGCGATCCAAACGCCCCCCACCACAAATCAGGCGCGCACCTTCGGATTTTCCGATCTCAATATAATCTTGCACAATCTTCATCTGACGTTCGCTAACCATTGGACCGAAATTTGTGGTCTCGTCCAGCGGATCACCAATGATCGCTTCGCCCAAACGCGCGCTCAATCGCTCTAGGAATTTTTCTTTGATCGCCTCATGCACAAAAACACGCGTCCCGTTGGAACAGACCTGCCCTGAGGAATAGAAATTCCCCAAAATCGCCCCGCCCAATGCGTTTTCAATATCTGCATCGTCAAAAACGATCAGTGGTGATTTCCCGCCCAATTCCATGGTCACATGTTTGATACCTTCAGCCGCGGCTGCGTAAACCTTACGCCCTGTAGGAACGGACCCTGTTAAGGATACTTTGTCCACGCGGGTATCGCTGACCAATTTTGCGCCAACATCCCCTAAACCTTGGATTACGTTGTACAGACCCTTGGGCAACCCCGCCTCGATTAGGATTTCCGCAACCTTCAGCGCACAGAGGGGCGTTGTCTCTGAGGGCTTAAAGATCATGGCGTTTCCGCATGCAAGCGCAGGCGCGCCCTTCCAGCACGAAATTTGTGTTGGATAGTTCCATGCTCCAATCCCAACGCAAAGCCCCAATGGCTCGCGGATTGTATAGGCCCAGTTTTCGCCCATCGGAATATGTTCACCTGTTAGCGACCCTGCCAATCCACCAAAATATTCCAACGCATCCGCAGCACTGGTGGCATCCACATATAGCGTTTCCGATAGTGGCTTACCCGTGTCATATGTCTCTAAAATAGACAGATCGCGGTTACGCTCGCGAATGATATCAGCGGCGCGGCGTAAGATGCGACCACGTTCCGTTCCCGAGGTTTTTGCCCATTCTTTTTGTGCGCGCTTCGCCGAAGTGATGGCCTGTTCAATGACAGCTTCGGTCGCCCCATAGACCCGTCCAATAATTTCACCAGTGGCGGGATAAACAATATCGATGAGCGTCCCACTCGTATCTTCAACATATTCACCGTTGATAAAGTGACTTGCGACGGGTTGAATTTGCATTTTGTCTTTCCTTTTGCGTTGGGCTCTTTGCGCCAGTTTGCATCTCACATGCTGACAAGGCTGCCCCGCTATTGCCACCACAAAACCGACACTGCCACGACGCTCATTCACAATTTAGCTGTTCCGCGCAGAACGGACGCAATCGTGGAATCACGCCTTCGTTAGGTATGTTCGAACAATATGATTAAAAAGTAAAATCATTTTTTAAATGGTCGTTTAAGTTCTATATGACTATTTAATTTTTTGCTCTTGCGATTTAAATTATGATAAAGTGAAGCCATGACTAGAAAAAAAATCCGCGATATCAGGCATGAGGAGTTCATAGTTGCAGCGCTTGAAGCAACGCACAAACGAGGGTTTCACGCCGTTACAATGTCCGAAATCGCGGCCGAAATTGGCGCAACGGCGGCCAGCATCAACTACTATTTCGGGTCGAAAGACCAACTGATGTTTGAAACAATGCGACACTTGCTTCGCATTTTGGGGACGACGCACAAACAATACCTGGACGTTGCACTGGATCCCAAGGACCGACTGTGTGCGATTTTTGATGCGCATTTTGACCCCCGTTTTTTTACACCTCAACATTGCAGTTTTTGGGTTCAATTCTGGTCAGCGGCTCCCTACTCTGCGCATCTGGAGAGGTTACATCGGATAAACCAGTCGCGGGTAAAATCACATTTCCGCGCGGAACTTGCCCCTCTGGTTCCTGCCCCATTCCGCGAAACTATGCGGCGCATTTTGCAGTCATATTTGGATGGTGTTTGGCTAAGCGTGGCGCAAGCAGATCGGGACATTGATCCCCGTCACGCACGACAAGAGGCGCGCGCCCTGATCGAATTGGTGTTGTCCGCGGAATTTGGCGGTTCAAGCTAGGGATTAATCTTGGTCAGGATCTGCCTGACCCACACCGCGGAATACATACTTAAGCGGAAACGCCCAAAGCACGCCAAGTGAGACATAGACAATTACTTCGACCAGGATCGAAGGTCTGTCAAACAAGGCAATCACATTCACCGCCACAACGATATATAGTGGCAATCCTACCAATAGGATCAATAATGATAATCTGCGACGTGCTTTGTAGCTTAGCATGTTTAGTCCTGAAATGGATCGGTGACCAAAATCGTGTCTTCACGCTTGGGTGAAGTGGAAAGTAGCGCGACAGGGCATTCAATCAACTCTTCAATGCGTTTCACGTATTTGATCGCATTTGCAGGCAGATCATTCCAGCTTTTGGCGCCTTCGGTGCTTTCGCTCCAACCTTGCACTTCTTCGTAAATCGGAGTGCAGCGTGCTTGTTGGTCGGCAGCGGTGGGTAGATATTCCAAACGTTCGCCGTCCAATTCGTATCCGACGCAAATTTTCAGGGTTTCAAATCCGTCTAAAACATCCAACTTGGTCAATGAAATTCCGGTAACACCCGATGTTGCGCAGGTTTGACGGACCAAAACCGCATCAAACCACCCACAGCGACGTTTACGCCCCGTCGTGGTTCCAAATTCATGTCCACGCTCACCCAAACGCTGACCATCATCATCAAACAATTCTGTCGGGAATGGCCCTTCACCCACGCGGGTTGTGTAGGCCTTGACGATCCCAAGGACAAAATCAATTGAGTTTGGCCCAATGCCTGTCCCAGCAGATGCCTGACCTGCCAAAACATTGGACGAGGTCACAAATGGGTATGTGCCGAAATCAATATCCAAAAGTGCGCCTTGCGCCCCTTCGAACAAAATACGTTTTCCGGCTTTACGTTTTTCATTCAGCACTTTCCAAACTGGCGCTGCGTATTTCAAAATCTCTGGTGCAATTTCCTGCAACTGCGCGATCAATCCTGCGCGATCCACTTCTTCCATGCCCAAACCACGGCGCAATGTGTTGTGGTGCAGCAGCAGGCGATCAACACGTGCCTCAAGCGTTGCGGGGTCTGCCAAATCCGCGACGCGGATGGCACGACGGCCAACTTTGTCTTCATAAGCTGGGCCAATGCCACGGCCTGTTGTTCCGATTTTTGCAACGCTGATCTGGGCCTCTCGCGCACGATCCAATTCGCCATGCACGGGCAGGATTAACGGCGTATTTTCCGCAATCATCAACGTCTCTGGACTGATTTCAACGCCTTGGGCGCGCACAGTTTCAATTTCTTTGATCAAATGCCATGGGTCCAAAACAACTCCATTCCCAATCACTGACAGTTTGCCGCCACGGACAACACCACTGGGCAGCGCATGCAGCTTATAGGTCACGCCATCGACAACCAAAGTGTGGCCCGCATTGTGGCCCCCTTGAAAACGCGCGATGACATCTGCGCGCTCGCTTAGCCAATCAACAATTTTGCCTTTGCCTTCATCGCCCCACTGAGCACCCACAACCACAACGTTTGCCATGTCTCGCCTTTCTCATGCGCTATCAAACCCGCGCTGATATACAGAGGGAATTCGCCTATGAAAACCACGAAATTGCCGCAGGTGGCAAAAGTCATACGATTCACTTCACACTTCTGGCGCATTCTCCCCTTGCTCATGGGGCAAAACATGACTATCTACGCCTGCAAGTCGAAAACCTGCGGGGTAGAATGGAAAACGTCGTACTCACCATCCATCTGTTGCTGGCCTTAGGGCTGGTTGGAATTGTTTTGCTTCAGCGTTCAGAGGGCGGTGGCCTTGGAATGGGCAGCGGTGGGGACAATGTTATGTCAAGCCGTGGTGCAGCCACGGCAATGTCCAAGGCGACATGGATCTTGGCGATTGCATTCATCATTACGTCGATCACACTCACGATCATTGCCGCGCAAAATTCATCCGATGGGTCCGTATTGGACCGTTTGGGCGTTGCCCCTGCGGCACAAGAAGGCGGTGTACCTGACCTAAACGTGGATGAGTTGCTACCACCCAGCAGCGATGGCACGGCCCCACTTCTACCAAGTGCTGATTAATACTATCCCTTGGGGGTAGAAATATAACCGCAACATAATGTTGCGGTTAGCTTGCAAAATTTTGCGAATCCTTTATTACTTAAGTCCCGTGGTACATGGCACACTTTGCGCCTATGGGACCGATTCATGATGGCATCCATGCCCAACACTACGGGAGAGTTTCAATCTATGGCGCGTTTTGTTTTTATCACTGGTGGTGTGGTGTCTTCGCTTGGAAAAGGCCTCGCCTCTGCGGCCCTTGGTGCACTGTTGCAAGCGCGTGGGTATAGCGTACGTCTTCGTAAACTTGACCCTTACCTAAACGTTGATCCAGGAACAATGAGCCCCTTTGAACACGGCGAAGTTTTCGTAACCGACGATGGTGCGGAAACGGATTTGGACCTAGGCCACTATGAACGCTTTACTGGGGTTGCGGCGCGTAACACCGACTCGATCTCATCCGGGCGCATCTATTCCAACGTTTTGGAAAAGGAACGTCGTGGCGATTATTTGGGAAAAACCATTCAGGTGATCCCGCATGTTACGAATGAGATCAAAGATTTCATCTCAATCGGTGAAGATGAAGTAGATTTCATGTTGTGTGAAATCGGCGGTACCGTTGGTGACATCGAGGGATTGCCATTTTTCGAAGCCATCCGCCAATTTTCACAGGATAAGCCGCGCGGTCAGTGTATCTTCATGCACCTTACTCTGTTGCCGTTTATCAACGCTTCAGGCGAGTTGAAAACAAAACCAACACAGCACTCGGTTAAAGAGCTTCGTTCAATCGGTTTGGCACCAGATATCTTGGTTTGCCGTTCAGAA
Organism: Rhodobacteraceae bacterium HIMB11; assembly: GCA_000472185.1. Taxonomy (GTDB): domain Bacteria; phylum Pseudomonadota; class Alphaproteobacteria; order Rhodobacterales; family Rhodobacteraceae; genus HIMB11. The sequence goes on from AVDB01000003.1 coordinate 85,197, forward strand.
GGACCAATTCCTGAAAAAGAACGCGAAAAATTGGCGCTGTTCTGTAACGTGCGCAAAGACAGCGTGATTGCAGCACAGGACCTGAAATCCATCTACGAAGCGCCGCTGGCCTATCACCGCGAAGGTTTGGATCAGGCTGTATTGGACGCCTTTGGCATTGCACCTGCCCCAAAACCTGATTTGATGCGTTGGAACGATGTGGCAGACCGCATTTACAATCCAGAAGGCGAAGTCAAAGTTGCCATTGTCGGGAAGTATACACAGCTTGAAGATGCCTATAAATCCATTGCCGAAGCCCTGACGCACGGCGGTATGGCAAACCGTGTAAAGGTGAATGTGGAATGGGTAGATGCCGAGATTTTCGATAAAGAAGATCCAGCGCCCTACCTGCAAGGGTTCCATGCGATTTTGGTACCAGGCGGATTTGGCGAACGCGGCACCGAAGGCAAAATCAAAGCCGCTACATTTGCCCGCGAACATAAAATTCCATACTTAGGGATTTGTTTGGGCATGCAGATGGCCGTGATCGAAGCGGCGCGGAATGTTGCGGGCCTAAAAGATGCGGGATCAGAAGAATTTGATCACGAAGCGGGCGAAAAACGGTTTGAACCTGTGGTTTACCATTTGAAGGAATGGGTCCAAGGAAATCGCACAGTGGCCCGCAAAGTCACCGATGATAAGGGTGGCACAATGCGTTTGGGTGCCTATTCCGCATCATTGGGCGAAGGAACAAAGGTTGCAGAGGTCTATGGCACAACCTCAATCGAGGAACGCCATCGCCACAGATACGAAGTTGACATCCGCTACCGTGAACAGTTGGAAAAAGCGGGTCTGAAATTTTCGGGTATGTCCCCAGATGGTCGCCTGCCAGAAATTGTCGAATGGGAAGATCATCCGTGGTTCATTGGCGTTCAATTCCATCCAGAGCTGAAATCCAAACCGTTTGAACCACACCCCCTGTTCGCGGATTTTGTCCGCGCTGCCAAAGATACCAGCAGACTTGTTTAAAGCGCTAATCGCTGGCACATCTTAGGGATGCTGTCCTATCAACATATCTTTCACGCGGGCAATTTGGCTGATGTGCAAAAACACGCGGCCCTTGCGTGGATGTTGGCCTATTTAACGGTCAAGGATAAACCGATCAGTTACATCGAAACGCATTCGGGGCGCGCACTATATGACCTTGCCTCTGATGCGGCGCAAAAAACAGGTGAGGCTGCGAAGGGTATAGAAAACGAACTGATCCAAGCGGGATTGGGATCGGATCATCCCTATTTGCGCGTGTTGGATGGGGTGCGCGATGCATTTGGGCCGCGCCATTACCCTGGTTCACCCTGGATCGCACGCGAATTACTGCGCAAAACGGATCATATGCATTTGGCAGAACTGCACCCGCAAGAAGCCAGCGCCCTCAGGAACGCGATCAGCAAGAAGGCCAAAGTGTACCAACAAGACGGCTATCAACTTGCGCAAAGTCTGTGCCCGCCAACCCCACGGCGTGGACTGCTGTTGATTGATCCCAGCTACGAAATCAAGACTGATTATGCAACGATCCCCCCACTGATCGCGAAACTGCACAAAAAGTGGAACGTGGGGATTATCATGCTGTGGTACCCTGTTATAACCTCTGGGGCACATGAACCGATGTTAACAGCATTGATGAAAGATCATCCTGATGGGCAGCGCGCCGAGGTGACTTTCCCACCTGCACGTGAAGGGCACAGAATGGTGGGTTCTGGACTTTTCATCGTGAACCCCCCATTTGGTTTGTCAGATGAGTTGAACCGTATTGCTGAGATCTTCGGCAAACTGACTTGAAAGGAAGCGCAATGCCAAAAGGATATTGGATTGGCCACGTCACTGTCGAAGACCCAGTGGTGTACGAAGAATACAGAAAAGCAAACGCAGTTGCGTTTGAAAAATTTGGGGCGCGGTTTTTGGTGCGTGGCGGCGAACAAACCGTAGAAGAAGGCACCGTTCGCCCCCGCACAGTCGTCCTTGAGTTTGACGATATCGAAACAGCGCGCGCCTGTTATGAAAGCCCCGAGTATCGTGCGGCATTCGAAATTCGCGCCAAAGTTTCCGCAGGCGACATGGTCATTGTCGAAGGGTATGACGGCGAATGATTGGTGATTTCTTAAACCGTTTACTTTCGCCCGCACCAGAACCACTCAGTGATACAGACGCGCGTTTGGCGATCGCCGCCCTATTGGTGCGCGTGGCGCGTTCTGATGGGGATTATGCAAGTATCGAAATCGCAAACATTGATCGCGTCCTGGCGACACGCTACGCACTTGATGATGCTGAAGCAGACGCATTACGCCGAGAAGGCGAGGCGTTAGAGGACGAGGCGCCTGACACTGTTCGTTTCACCCGCGCGATCAAAGAATGCGTGGCCTATGAAGAGCGTCTGGCGGTCATTGAGGCGCTGTGGCAAATTGCGCTTGCCGATGGGGAGCGGGATGCAGAAGAAGACGCACTGATCCGACTGGTGGCAAGCCTGCTAGGCATCACAGACGTAGACAGCGCCAAGGCGCGTCAAAAGGTTGGCTAATATGATTGCGGGCCTGCCGATGTATGATCGCCCCGAATTAAGGGACGCGCATGATCGGCTTTGGGCCACAATTCGTGGGAATTTGGGATATGGTCCACAAAGTCTGAGCAGCCCCACTGACATGGCATCGTTTTGGCAATCTGATGATTTGCTATTTGGACAGACATGCGGCATGCCCTATCGCACATTCCTTCATGATCGCTTGCAGTTGGTGGGCACACCCGATTATGGATTAGAGGGATGTCCCCCAGGTTATTATCGAAGTGCCGTGATCGTCCATGCGGATAGCGAGATACGCGAATTTGGCGAGCTAGCCGAAAAACGCATCGCGTATAATGAAGCCTTATCGCAATCAGGTTGGGCCGCGATCATCGCCGAAATGGAATACGCAGACACGCGCCCCAGCAGCGGGCTGCAAACACACGCCCATATCAATTCGGCGCAGGCTGTTTCGAAAAAACTGGCTGATTTTGCCGCCATCGATGCGCATACTTGGGCTCTGATTTGTCGATACCAAACCGACCTCACCCTCACATTGCGCGTTATCCACTGGACGTCGCCAACCCCGGCATTGCCGTATATTTGTGCAACGCGGTTTGATGCCCAGGCTATTTTTCATGCCGTGGAAAATGCGCTGAACGCATTGCCACCCTCAGACTCTGAAACACTTGGGTTACGCGGTATTATCAAAATCGCGAAACAGGACTATCTTGACGTGCTTACCCCAAGTTCTCCTTGCAATTTATTTGAACACCCCTAATGTTCCTGGAATTATTTCGCAACCGTTGTTGGTTTATGGGTGTTGTTGCGCGGAATATCCTGCCCTAAGATTTGATCAAATACACAACAGAGAATCACGTGAACCTGCCTACCCCTGTCATTCAAATTACAAATTTGCACAAAGCCTATGGTGATCTTAAGGTTTTGAAAGGCGTCGATGTCACGGCCCATCGCGGCGATGTGATTTCCCTAATTGGTTCCTCAGGCTCTGGCAAATCGACGTTGCTGCGGTGTTGCAACCTGTTGGAAGACAGCCAAGAGGGCGAGATTTCGTTCAAGGGTGAACCTGTAAAGTGGACATCAGGATCGGCACGACGTCCCGCAGATCAAAAGCAAATCACACGGATTCGCACCAATCTGTCCATGGTGTTCCAACAATTTAATCTGTGGTCACATATGACAATTCTGGAAAATGTGATGGAAGCGCCTGTCAGCGTTCTAAAGCGCGAAAAGGGGGAGGTTGAGGCCGCGGCGCGAAAGTTTTTGGCGCAGGTTGGCATCGGCGACAAATGTGATGTCTATCCTGCTCAGCTGTCAGGTGGACAACAGCAGCGCGCCGCCATCGCACGTGCATTGTGTATGGAGCCAGAGGCATTGTTGTTTGATGAACCGACATCAGCACTTGATCCAGAATTGGAACAAGAGGTGATCCGTGTTATCAAAGGATTGGCGGACGAAGGACGCACAATGATGATCGTGACGCACGATATGAATATGGCCCGTGATGTATCCGATCACGTTATCTTTTTGCATCAAGGCCGTATTGAAGAAGAAGGAAATCCAAAAGAACTGTTTGGCGCGCCTAAATCAGAACGCCTGAAAGAGTTCTTGGGGTCAATTGATTAAACTCAAACAAACTGGGAGACAGAAAATGAAATCAATCGTTTTGGGTACGACTGCGCTGGTCCTAAGCGCAACATTTGCGATGGCAGCTGGCCACTCGGTCGTTCGCATGGGAACCGAGGGCGCCTACCCTCCCTACAACTTCATTGACGACAATGGCGAAGTTGCAGGCTTTGAACGTGAATTGGGCGACGAATTGTGCGCACGTGCCGAGCTAAAGTGCGAGTGGGTCACAAACGAATGGGACAGCATCATTCCAAACCTGCTATCAGGTAACTATGATACTATCATTGCAGGTATGTCAGTAACTGCAGAGCGTATGGAAGTGATCGATTTCTCTGAGCAATACACATTGCCAGATGCATCAGCCTACGCAACATTGTCCGGTTTCTCGGGTGATTTGTCTGGCGCCGTTGTCGCCGCACAATCAAGCACAATCCAGGCATCATACATCGCGTCAAGCGGTGCGACATTGCTCGAATTCGCAACACCAGAAGAAACAATCGCAGCCGTGCGTTCAGGCGAAGCAGACGCGGTTCTGGCGGATAAAGCATATTTGGAGCCAATCGTTGTTGAAAGCAGCGACATGTCCTTCTCTGGTGACGATGTTTACATCGGCGGCGGCATCGGCATGGGTTTCCGCAAATCTGATGCGGAACTTCGTGAAAAATTCTCAGCAGCGATCCAAGAGATGAAAGCGGATGGCACATTGAACGTTCTGATTGGCGAATGGTTGCCAACATCAGGCCAGTTCTAATCACGATACGTTTTTGCGGCACGCTATCGGCGTGCCGCAATTTTATTTGATCCACGATATGTTCGAATTTTGCACCGATCCTAACAGCCTAGGCCAATTCCAATGGATTTTGTGTTACCTCACAACACCAAAACACATGGGATTTTATTGGTCCTTTTTGACGGTGCTATTGTTACTTGGAATTACGGCACCTTGTGCCTTGGGATTTGGTTTTTTGGGTGCCATGGCCGCGCGTTCAAAATTTTTCGTGTTCAGCCTGTTTGGACACGCCTATATCGCTATCGTGCGCGGTGTTCCCGAAATTGCGTTTTTTATGTTTTTCGTTATCGCGTTGGACCAATTTTTGGAATGGTCTCGTCATAAAATACTCTGCCCAGATTGGAGTGAACCGATCAGACAGGGGAATGATTTCGTCGTGTGCCAAGCCGCAAAGCTCCCCCTCAGCAGTGCACCGCAATGGATACATGAAAGCTATGGATTTACGCTTGCTGTCTTTACCTTTGCGATTGTGTTTGGGGCGTTTTCAGCCAATGTTTTGTTTGGCGCCATGCGTGCCGTACCCTATGCACAACAGGAAACGGCATACGCATACGGTATGACATCATCGCAGGTGTTTTGGCGTATCACAGTTCCACAGATGTGGGTCTATGCGCTTCCTGGACTTGGGAACTTATGGATGGTCTTAATCAAGGCCACGCCACTTTTGTTCCTTTTGGGAGTTGAGGATATTGTGTATTGGGCGCGCGAACTGGGTGGGTCCAAAACCGCACGCTTTACCGATTACCCGCACCCCGATTGGCGCATGTGGTATTTCCTAGCCCTACTGGTATTTTACCTAATGTTCACAAGGGTGTCTGAGGTCGTATTAGACCGACTTATGAAACGTTTGACACATGGACAGGCGACAGCCGCAGGAGAAGCACAGCGGAGGGCCGAAGCATGAGTTGCTGGGATATCATCGCGGATTATGGCCTGCGCTCCATTGGAATTGGGGAACGTTTATTACCGCGCAATGAATTCACGCTCTGCCACCAATTCACACTGATCGGATCGGGCATGATCTGGAACATTTATTTTGGTGTTCTGGCCCTGCTTTCTGGATTTTTCTTTGCGACACTGCTTGCGCTTGGCAAGATGTCGACCAACCCAATCTTTCGACGCAGTGCCGAATGGACGATATTCATCTTTCGCGGCTCTCCACTCTTTATCCAGTTCTTCTTCGCGTATTTCCTATTTCTGTCTCTGAAACAAAGTTTCCCGATTTTTAGCCCCTTCACCTCGGCATGGATTGGTGCGCTTGTTGTTCTGTTTCTGAATACATCTGCTTACACGGGCGAAATCTTTTATGGCGCGCTTCAATCCATTCCCAAGGGCGATATTGAGGCCGCTGATGCCTATGGCCTGACGGGAATGAAACGGTTTCGACGGATCACTTGGCCAACAATGCTGCGGCTGGCCTGGCCTGCCTATACCAACGAAGCTATCTTTTTGTTTCATGCGACAACGCTGGTGTTTTTTTCAGGCTTTCCAACGACACGTCAACGCGGTGATGCGCTTTATTATGCAAACTATTTTGCGGATAAAACATTCAATCCCTTTGTCCCTTACCCGATTTTGGCGGGATATTTTATTGTCCTGACGCTGATCGTGATTGGCCTCTATGGCCTTGTTAATAAACGCTTGAATCGCCATTTGCCCACCTCAGATCGTGGTAAAATCAAACTTCGGATGAATATCATCCGCTAAGCAAATTAAAATATTTCACCTCTCTACTAGACAAAAGACTAGGGTAGTGAAATAATTTGATCAAATTATTGAACGAGGCTCTTATGGATTTGAACCAATTCCGGACGTTCAGGGTTGCAACATGTGACCTGAATGGTCAGATGCGGGGAAAACGTCTACCCATCTCTGATTATGACACTGTTGATCAAGGGGCGATCAAACTGCCCTTGTCGGCCCTAAACCTGGACGTTTGGGGGTCTGACATCAAAAACAGTCCACTGGTGTTTGAAACCGGAGATGCGGACGGAATTCTTCTACCAACGGACCGCGGGCCTGTTCCAATGCCTTGGCTGGACGTGCCGACATTCTTTGTCCCCATGTGGACGTATGAGGTGGATCGCACACCTTTTGCGGGGGATCCCCGTCACGCACTCGCACGGGTATTGGACCGCTATGCCACCCGCGGTTGGCAGGTTGTGGCCGCAACCGAATTGGAATTTTATTTGGTTGACGATAGTCACGAAAATCTCAGCCCCCCAATCAATCCGCAAAGTGGGCGTCCCCTTGTCGGACGGGCCTATATGTCACTGCGGCAGTTGGACAGTTTTGATGCCTATTTTTCAGAACTTTACGATGCCTGCGAACTTATGGGGATCGATGCACAAACCGCCATTTCCGAGGCAGGTTTGGGCCAATTCGAAGTGAACCTGACACATTCCGATGCAATGTGCGCAGCCGATGACACTTGGCTATTCAAATCACTGGTTCGGGGACTTGCGCGAAAACACGGGATGGCCGCAACCTTTATGGCCAAACCCTTTGCTCATGAGGCTGGAAATGGCATGCATGTGCATTTCTCAGTCTTAGATGAAGAGGGGAACAACATATTTGACAATGGCGGAACCGATGGGACCGTTATGCTACGCCATGCTGTTGCAGGGTGCCTTGAGGCGATGGCCGCATCTACCCTGGTCTTTGCCCCGCATGGCAATAGTTACGAACGTCTGGTCCCCAACACGCACGCCCCGACAGGCGCAAGCTGGGCCTATGAAAATCGTACGTCGGCCCTTCGTATTCCAGAAAGCCATCCAAAAGCGCGACGGATCGAACACCGTGTTGCGGGGGGGGATATCAATCCATACCTTGTCCTATCTGTGATCCTAGGCGCGGCCTTGGCAGGTATCGAAGATGAAATGGTTCCACCTGATCCGATCACCGGAAACGCCTATGATCTGGATTTACCCCAACTTGCCCCAACGTGGCAGGATGCAATTGACGCATTCGAAAGCGATCCGCTAATCGCGCGCATTTTGCCTCAGGCATTGATCGAAAACCTGTGCCTGACAAAACAACAAGAACTCTCGCTCTTGGCAGATATCGATGTATCCGAACATTGGAAATCATATTTAGAAACCGTATGATACCCTGAATTAAAGTAGGTTTAACATGACGAAAATTGGCATTCTTGCCACTGGCCATTCCCCAGATGCCCTAATCAATGATTTGGGCGATTATGATGCCCTGTTTAAAAAATTGCTTGGGTCATATGATTTTGAATTCGAAACATTCGCCGTTGTTGATGGCATTTTTCCCAATGGCCCTGACGCGGCCGACGGGTGGTTAATTACTGGATCAAAGCATGGCGCATATGAACCCCATGATTGGATCCCCCCCTTAGAAGATTTGATCCGCAAAATTCATCACGACAAACGTCCACTGGTCGGCATTTGTTTTGGACATCAGATCATTGCACAGGCCCTTGGTGGCCGTGTCGAAAAATTTGGCGGCGGGTGGAGTGTTGGCCTGACGGATTATGAAATCGATGGTCAAACCTATTCCTTAAACGCCTGGCATCAGGATCAGGTTATTGCGCTTCCAACTGACGCGCAGGTGATCGGTAGGTCCGATTTTTGCGCGAACGCTGTACTAAGTTACGGCGATCACATTTTAACATTCCAACCCCATCCAGAATTTGACGCCTCCTTTACCAAAGGCTTGATTGATCATCGTGGTCAAGGCGTAGTTCCAGATGATCTGCTAAACTCAGCAAAATCTCGCTTGCAAGAGCAGGCTGCACAACCCGAAATGGCCGAAAGAATCGCGCGTCATTTCCAACAAGAAAAGAGGACGTAATGTCCAATGACCTTGAAACCTTTTTATCTTCGCTCCCTCAGCACGCCCAAGACTATCTAACGGGGCGAAAACTTGACGAGGTTGAATGCGTCATCGCCGATTTGCCGGGCATTGCGCGCGGCAAGGCCGTGCCTGCAGCAAAATACGCCCGCCAAGGTTCGTTTCATTTGCCAGATTCGATATTTTACCAAACAATCACAGGCGATTGGGGCGAAGCCGCGGGTGCGGAAGGGTTTATTGAACGAGATATGATTATGCGGCCCGATCATTCCACAACATCGGCTGCACCGTGGACAGGGGATTGGACGCTTCAGGTCATTCACGATGCCTTTGATCGCAAAGGGGAACCCGTTCCCTTTGCCCCCCGCAACGTTTTAAAACGTGTTGTTGAGCTCTATCAAAAAAAGGGATGGACGCCAGTTGTAGCGCCCGAAATGGAATTCTTTTTGGTTGCCCGTAACATTGATCCCGCGAAATCAATCCAACCCATGATGGGGCGTTCGGGCCGACCAGCCGCCGCGCGACAGGCCTATTCCATGACTGCGGTGGATGAATTTGGACCTGTAATCGACGACATTTATGATTTCGCAGAAGCGCAAGGATTTGAAATTGATGGCATCACCCAAGAAGGCGGTGCAGGCCAGTTGGAAATCAACCTACGCCATGGCGATCCCGTGCGCCTTGCGGACGAGGTATTCTATTTCAAACGTTTAATCAGAGAGGCCGCATTGCGTCATGATTGTTTCGCAACCTTTATGGCAAAACCAATCGAGGATGAGCCTGGCAGCGCAATGCATATCCACCATTCGATCATCGATACAGAAACTGGGCAGAATATCTTTTCTGGTCCACAGGGTGGTGAAACAGATCTGTTTTTCTATTTCATCGGCGGCCTGCAAAAATATTTGCCTGCGGCCATTGCGGTCTTGGCGCCCTATGTGAATTCATATCGGCGTTATGTGAAAGATCATGCAGCCCCCATCAATTTGGAATGGGCCCGCGACAATCGCACGACAGGTATTCGTATTCCATTGTCTGATGCCAAAGGACGGCGGGTGGAAAATCGCCTGGCGGGGATGGATTGTAATCCCTACTTGGGTATCGCGGCATCCCTTGCTTGCGGGTATTTGGGCATGGTCAACGAAATTCGCCCGACCAAACAGTTCAAAGGTGACGCCTACGAAGGGGATGAGGACATCCCGCGTGTCATGGGTGAGGCATTGGATTTATTCGAAGCAGCTGAAGAGCTTCACGAAATATTAGGACCCGAATTTGCGCGTGTTTATTCCATCGTCAAACGCACGGAATACGAAGAATTTTTGCAAGTGATCAGCCCATGGGAACGCAAACACCTTCTGTTGAACGTATGAACCTGCTGTATGCAAATGATCAACGTGGCGCATACCCCAAAAGTTGGTATGCCGCCACGGCAAAGCCTTTGGTACCCTGCCCCGCGCTGTTGGGTTCCGAAAGGGCGGATGTTTGTGTCATTGGTGCAGGATTTACGGGTATTTCAACCGCGCTTCATTTGGCCGAATTGGGGTATTCCGTCACAATACTTGAGGCACAACGCATTGGTTTTGGTGCCTCGGGACGCAATGGTGGTCAGTTGGGCATGGGACAGCGGATGGATCAGGATGACCTGATTGATTTGCTGGGTGATGATGCTGCTCGTGTGTTGTGGAACATGGCGCTTGACGCACAAGCCTTGGTTAAATCACTCATCAACAAGTTTGACATTGATTGCGACCTAACGCCGGGTGTTGCAAATCTGGGTCACACCCCGCGACTTGGGGATCAGATGCGTCAGTATGCTGATTTCTTGCATCAAGCCTACGACGCGGCACATGTCCAATCGCTGAGTGTGGCTGAGGGGCGCAGGCTATGCAATTCAGAGGCCTATCACGGTGGTTTCATTGATTGGAATTCTGCGCATTTGCATCCGCTGAAATACGTGTTGGGATTGGCCAATGCTGCGCAGCAATTGGGTGTTCAATTTTTTGAACAATCCCTGGTCACGCAGGTCGAACACGAACCACACAAAATTCAAGTGATAACGGAGCATGGGTCTGTTTCATGCGATCACGTTGTTTATGCCTGCAATGGATATTTGGGTGATTTGGAACCCAATCTGGCTGCACGGATCATGCCCATCAACAATTTCATCGTGGCAACGGAGCCACTGGACAATGATCTGGATGTGATCCCACAAGACAATATTGCCGTTGCCGACAGTAAATTTGTTGTCAATTATTTCCGCAAGTCTTCCGACAGCAGATTACTGTTTGGGGGTGGCGAAAATTATGGGTATCAATTTCCCAACGATATCGCCGCCACTGTTCGCAAACCAATGTTGGAAATTTTCCCACAGCTAAGAGATGTCAAAATCGATTACGCGTGGGGGGGAACATTGGGCATCACCATTCGGCGCATGCCCTATTTCGCGCGACCATCGAAAAACAGTTGGGCCGCCACAGGGTATTCAGGCCACGGAGTGGGAACCGCCACGCATGCTGGTCAGTTGATTGCGCAAGCGATTTATGGTGACAGCACGGGCTTTGATGCCATGGCATCTGTACCGAGCCAGCGCTTTCCTGGGGGCACATTGCTACGTTCGCCCCTATTGATGTTGGCAATGACATGGTATGGGTTGCGTGATCGCTTCGGAATTTAATCCAACACTGGTGGTTCAAATTTTGCAATCATATCATCAAAACTGTCGGGTTGATGTGTGTAAATGAACCGCTGCAAACTTTCGTGATTGATCCATTCAAGCGCGCTGTCTGTCCATATATGTCCAACAGGACTAATGCGATGTATCACATCCAGCGAACCACATTTTAGACTTAAAATGTCACTCTCATCAGTACCCGAGTGATAAATGCGGGAACCGCAATCGGGACAGCAAGCGCAGAGCTTTTCGTCGCCATTATCAAGCGTGAACGTATACTGGGCTTGCTCGCCTTGCGTGAGCGTAAATCGCGACGTGGGAAACCATACAGATATGCCAAATGTACTACTGCTTTGGGCCCGGCAATCTGTGCAGTGACAACAATAGGCTACAATCGGATCCGCCGAAATCGCATAGCGGATGTTTCCGCATTGACACCCACCAAGGTAATGACAGGTCTGATCAAGAGGCGCAGAAAAAAGCTGTCCCCTATTTGCTCATCTTTGAAAGTTGATCTTGAAGTGCGCTCAGCTGTGCCTTGATAGCATCCAAATCGTCACTGCCGCCTGCGTCTTTTGCGGGTTCAGATGGCGTTCGATCTGCGGATGGCCAACCAAAGGCTTTCATGAATGCCTCTTGTTGGGCCTTCATCGCCTCGAAACCAGGCATCGAATTCGTGGAATTCATCCCCATATTTTCCATCATCTTATTCTGTCCATCGCGCAGCATTTCGAATGACATCGACAGGAATTGCGGAACAACAGATGCCGCCTGATTGGTGTAGCTTCTGACAAGATCGGTCAAAACATCCACGGGCAGGACATTTTCACCGCGGCTTTCGTGTTCTGCGATGATTTGCAACAAATACTGACGCGTCAGATCGTCACCAGATTTCAAATCCATGATTTGCACATCGCGGCCATCGCGAATGAACCCCGAGATATCCTCAAGCGTGACGTAATCGCTGGTTTCCGTATTGTAGAGACGGCGGCTCGCATACCGTTTGATCAGCAGTTTTTCTTTTGCGTTTGCCACAACGATTCTCCCTAAAAATGCAGCGTTGCAGCATAGATTAGCGATTGCAGCAAAAAAAGAAAGGGTGCGATCATGCGTACCCTTTCAATAATCGTACATGGTAGCGAGTTATTTCGCTGCTGCTGTCGCCTTGCGTGTTGCCGCAGTTACGTCAGCAGTTGCTTTTTTCACCGCTGCTGTCGCTTCTTCTGACATGTTTTTGCCAGTCGACATTAGCAATTCAACTGTGTCCATTTGTACTTTCTTTGCAACTTCTGCAAAGGCTGCTATGTTTTCTGCTGCAACTTCTGCCTGTGCTGTAGCGAAATCAGCTGCTGCTTTGGCGTAATCTGCTGGGTCCGCTTTTGCTTTTGAAACGTCTGCGATTTTCGCCAATGTGTCTTTTGTCCACTTTGATGAGATCTCAGCAGATTTTTCTGCTGCTTCAACTGCAACGTTTGCTAGCTTTTCGTTCATTGACGCTGTGTTTTTGAAAGCGTCGTCAAATGCGCTCATGTCCACTGGGAATGAACCCATCATATCTTTAAATGCTTTTGTCATATCTTCTACTTTGGTCATCGGAAATTCCTTTCGCGTTACGCAAGACCGTCTTGCGTTTGACCAAGAGATACATGCTGCAACGCAGCATTGCAAGTCTTTTTTCTGCGACGCAGCATTTTTTACAAAAAATTCACATCACACGTGCGATCTGCGCAAAACATAGGTGCCCGGTGCGTCACAAATCGCTTTGAACGATCCTGTTCCAGGAATGCGCGCGGGGACTTGGTCGCCAGAGCGCGGTGATATCCAATCATTCCAACGTGGCCACCAACTGCCCTCGTTAAAGGACGCGCCTTCTTTCCAGTCATCTGCATCCAAACCCAAATCATCCAAAGTATAGTGACCATACTTTTTCTTACTGGGGGGATTCACAATGCCTGCAATATGGCCGGACTCGGACAAAATGAATGTCTTATCGCTGCCGCCCATGTTTTGAATCCCGCGGTAGCAATCTGGCCACGCGGCAATGTGATCCGTTTCACAAGCAACCGAACACAAGGGCACATCGACGTCCGAGAGTTTCAATGTGTGACCCAACAGTTCAAATTCACCAGAGGCAAATTTATTATCCTGACACAGGCCACGCAAATATTGGATGGCCATCTTTCCGGGCAAACTTGATCCATCGCCGTTCCAATATAATAAATCAAATGCAGGAGGGGCTTCGCCCATCATGTAACTTTTGACGGCGGGACCATAAACCAAATCATTGGCACGCAGGAAACTAAAAGTGCGCGCCATGATAAAGCTTTCCAATATACCTTTGTCATTGATTTCATCTTCGATCGCATCAATGAAATCGTTCTGCAAAAATGGGGTAAATTCACGCTGTTCAGAAAAGTCTGTAAGCGCTGTGAAAAAGGTTGCGGACTTCACGCTGTCGTCTTTTCGCTGTTTCAACAATGATAACGTCAGCGCCAAGGTTGTGCCCGCAATACAGTATCCAATGGCATTGATTTGAGGTTGATCCGTGATCTCTTTCACAACTTCAATCGATTTTAGGTACCCATTTTCAATGTAATCTTCCATGCCAATGTCAGCATAGCTGGCATCTGGGTTCACCCATGACACCACGAATAATGTATACCCCTGATCAACGACCCAACGGATCAAGCTGTTCTGTTCCTTTAGATCAAGAATATAATATTTATTGATCCACGGCGGGAACATGATGATTGGGGTTTCATGCACCGTTTCTGTCGTTGGGGCGTATTGTATTAACTCCAACATTTCGTTGCGAAAAACCACGCTGCCCTTTGCAGTCGCAATGTTGCCGCCAACTTCGAACGCAGAGTCATCAGCCAAGCGAACAACCAGTTCACCTTCATTCGCCTCAAGATCGGCGATCAAATTTTGCATCCCGTCGATCAATGATTGCCCGTGGGTTTCCATCGCACGTTCAAGCGCATCAGGATTTGTCGCCAAGAAATTTGTGGGCGACATCATATCCACGATTTGACGTGTGAAAAATTCCAAACGGCGCTTTTCCTTTGGCTCCATCCCATCTAATTCAGCGATCGCCGAATTGATCAGATCAGCGGTGCGCAAATAATGTTCTTTCACAAAATTGAAATAGGGGTTTGAGGACCACATTTCATGCGTAAACCGACGATCTGGCTTGCCATCCGCTTGTGGGATTTGGAACTGTCCCTGAGTAAAAGCATGTTGCGCTTCGACAAAATATTCCAGCGTTTTACCCCAATACGAAATCTGCTTTTCCATCAGATTCGCAGGGTTTTCCATGAAATTTGACCAGTAAGCATGCGATGCTTTGACCATTAAATCTTGGCCCGGGCCGTTCAAAGAAGGATTAATTTGTTTTTTATTCTGCAGCACAGAAACAAAGCGCTGGTTAAGCTCTTCAAGTGTTTCAATATTCTGCTTTAATACCTCTGGGATAACAGCACTTTCGTTATCTTCGGTTGTCATTTCAAAAATTTCCACTTATTCTTTCTGCTATGCAGCATAGCAATTTTGATCGCGTTGTCCAAGACCCGTTCAATATGTGCGACGGCAAGAGGCAGGAACGAGGACGATCCCATGCGCCATATGGCAAGTTATGACATCATGGAAACGATGCGAAATACAAATCAATGGATGGGGGCGACCGCGAAAAGTTTCGCCTCATATCCTGCATTCGCAATGGTTCCTAACCCGATCGTGCAATGGATGGCAGCATGGGGCGAAGTGACTGAACGTTCCTTTGAACGCATGGTTGTCAAGCCAGACTGGGGATTAGATTCATTCACCTGTCAGGATGGGCGCGATCACGTCGTGAACGTCAAAACGGTTATCGAACGCCCCTTCGGAGATTTGATACATTTTGAAGTTGCCGAGCGTGAAGCGGCCCCGCGCAAGGTTTTGTTGGTGGCGCCGATGTCGGGGCACTATGCAACCTTGCTTCGCAAAACCGTCAAAAGTCTTATCCCAGATTGCGAAGTTTATGTGACAGATTGGCACAATGCACGCGATATACCCGTTTCCGCAGGCAAGTTCGACGTTGAGGATTATACCCGATACCTGATGGATTTCATGATGGAACTGGGTCCTGATACGCACGTGATCGCCGTCTGCCAACCCGCGCCGCTGACATTGGCCGCCACAGCCTATTTGGCGGAACTGCATCCAGAGGCGCAGCCGCGTAGCCTAACACTCATCGGTGGGCCAATTGATCCAGACGCCGCGCCCACAGATGTCACGGATTTTGGGCATCGCGTCACAATGGGACAGTTGGAACAAACCATGATCCAACGCGTGGGATTTAAATACGCAGGTGTTGGGCGGTCGGTTTATCCTGGTCTATTGCAGCTGACATCGTTCATGTCGATGAACGCTGAAACCCATTCCAAGGCGTTTAACGAACAGATCATGCGCGTTGCACGTGGTGAGGCAAGTGATCACGACAAACACAACGAATTTTATGATGAATATTTGGCTGTAATGGATATGACGGCCGAATTTTACCTATCAACTGTGGATCGCGTTTTCAAAAATCGTGAAATTGCGTTGAACAAATTTACCGTAGACGGTCACAAAGTTGATATTTCAAAAATCACTACCGTCGCTGTGATGACCGTGGAAGGGGAAGAGGATGATATCTCGGCACCCGGACAATGTGTGGCAGCGTTGGATTTGTGCACGGGCTTGGCCAAAAACAAAAAATCCCACTACCTTGAACCAGGTGCGGGGCATTATGGTATTTTTGCTGGAAAAAGCTGGCGGAACAACATCCGCCCCCTTGTCCTTAAGTTCATCGACAAAAATAACAAATAAGGGCGTGCGCCCTTATTTGGCCATTTCAAAAATTCTGTCCAACGCTGATTGCGTTCCGCGCGAAAATTCAAGCGGGCAAGGATACGCAACGCCTTGTGTTAATGAATTCTGGAAATTTTCCAACTGATGCACATAGTGATTGGCCGTTGGAAAGCGTTTAGTTTTCACGGTCATATCACCCTTGGACACATGTACTTCAGCTTGGGAATAGACGCCTGGATTAAACGGGGCTGTCAATGTTATAACACCCTGCTCGCCCTGAATATTCACCGATTGTCGCAATGCCATCCGCATGGATGTGACCCCATGATAGCGCACATCTGCGATGCGTCCTGTAACGCCCGCCCAAACATCCACATCATTTTCTAACTGTAGATCAACGTGGTGAAACGCGTCAAACTCGGCCCCCAGCACATACCGCGCGCACCCAAGGGTATAGACCCCGATATCACGCAGTCCCCCGCCCCCTGTTTCAGCGCGGTTGCGAATATTTCCTGTGTCAGCAGCATTATTATAGGAAAACACTGTATCAATTTGCTGCACGGTCCCGATTTCACCCGCATCAACCAACTCTTTCGCGTAATGCCATTGGGGGTGATGAACGATCATATAAGCTTCAGCCACCAAGACCCCAGCGCGGTCGCGCAAAGTAATCAGTTCGTCAATTTCGTCCGCCTGCATCGCAATTGGTTTTTCACATAAAACATGTTTTCCTGCTTTAACTGCACGTTTAACCCATTCAACATGCAGGTGGTTGGGCAACGGGATGTAAACCGCATCAATCGCCGGATCGTTCAGCAAAGCATCATAATCACTGTGTATCTGCAGCGATGGGTGAAGCGACGTAAATGCGGCAGCCTTCGCCGCAGAAGATGTTGCAAGGGCGGCCAATTCCGTATCTTTTGCCAACATCATCGCAGGTGCCATATGCTCGCGTGCAAATTTTGCAGCGCCCAGAATGCCCCAGCGTAATGGTTTAGTCATAAAAAATACCCTTTCGATTTTTTCGAAAGGGTACCCTGGGCGATCAATTTTTCCAAGATGGATTAAGCGGCGTTTAGCATGCCACGTTCAACCGCCAATTCCCGCATGCGCAATTGTAGTTTTTCAAATGCACGCACTTCAATTTGGCGAATCCGTTCGCGCGAAACACTATATTCCGCACTCAGGTCTTCTAGTGTGGACACAGGTTCAGACAGCCGGCGCTTGGTCAAAATATCGCGTTCTCGATCATTTAGAGCCGACATTGCCGCAAACAGCAACTCACGACGCAATTCCATCTCATTGCGCTCTTCATAATCGCCAGCTTGGTCTGCATCTTCATCCTCTAACCAATCCTGCCACTCCATCGCGCCTTCGCCATCGTTTGACACCATCGCATTTAGGGATGCATCACCGCCAGACATGCGACGGTTCATTGAGATAACTTCGTCCTCTGTCACGCCCAAATCATTTGCAATTTGCGCGACGTTTTCGGGACGTAAATCACCTTCTTCTAATGCACCGATCCGTGATTTTGCCTTGCGTAAGTTAAAGAATAATTTCTTCTGGGCGCTGGTTGTTCCCATCTTCACCAAGGACCAACTGCGCAAGATATATTCCTGAATGCTCGCGCGGATCCACCACATGGCATAGGTTGCCAAACGAAACCCCTTTTCAGGATCAAAGCGTTTTACAGCCTGCATCAACCCCACGTTTGCCTCGGAAATAACCTCAGCCTGAGGCAATCCGTATCCGCGATATCCCATTGCAATTTTGGCCGCCAAACGCAGGTGTGACGTTACCATTTTATGTGCCGCTTGGGTGTCTTGTTCTTCCATCCAACGCTTGGCCAACATATATTCTTCTTCTGGATCCAGCATCGGAAATTTACGAATTTCCTGCATATAACGGCTCAACCCCCCTTCGGGTGTTGGTGCTGGTAGATTTGCATAATTGCTCATGACATTCCCTGATGTTTACCTTGTTAACATCAAGTTAAGAGCTCACAGGATCCATTTCAAGATGGTACTGTACTGAAAAGTTCACTTTTTAGTGTGGATGCTGTTTCAGATTATGAAATGTGATTGATTAAAGTTTCAAAATCCTCAGGCAGTGGTGCATCAAACCGTAAACTTTCGCCAGTGACGGGGTGTTCAAATCCTAATACTGCGGCGTGCAGTGCCTGCCGATTGAACCCAGAAATTGCACCCAATGCCTCGGGCGCAAATGATTTTTGGGCCAATTTTCGACGGCCACCGTAAACTGGATCACCAATTAATCCATGCCCCGCATGCGCCATGTGCACACGTATCTGATGGGTACGCCCTGTTTCCAACCAACATTCAACCTGTGCTAATGTTTCAGGCGTTCCATAACGCTCCACGATCCGCACACGTGTTACAGCGTGCCGTCCCCCTTCGAATAACACAGCCTGACGCTGGCGGTCGGTTTTGTGCCGCGCCAGGTGGGTTGACACTTTCATAATATTGCCTTGTTCAAAACTGACCCCGCGGACGCCCCGCAGGCGCGGATCATTTGCATCAGGGATCCCGTAACAAAGGGCACGGTAATAGCGTTCGACCGAATGCGCTTCAAACTGGGCGGCAAGGCCATGATGCGCCTGATTGTTTTTGGCGACAACCAATAGACCGCTGGTATCCTTATCAATGCGATGCACGATACCTGGGCGGCGTTCCCCACCGATGCCCGACAATGTGTCAGCACAATGATATAGCAACGCATTGACCAAGGTTTGATCAGGCGAACCAGGCGCGGGATGTACAACCATGCCCGCAGGTTTATTCACCACAATCAAATCAGTATCTTCATAAATCACATCCAGCGGGATGTTTTGGGCCAGCGTTTCGGTTGCGACTGCTTTTGGTATGGTGATTTCAACCAACTGCCCTTCTGCAACTTTGGCTTTCACATCTGATTGAACCACGCCATCCACACGCACCGCGCCCTTTTCAAGAAATCGTACAATCTGTGATCGCGAAATATCAGCGTCCTCTGGAACATCGCGCGAAAGCGCTTTATCAAGACGTTTAGGCGGGTCAGCTTGAATTTGGAACGAAACAATGAATGACGACATGAAATCCCCTATGGAAGACTTTGAACTTCCGCCCGGTTTGCGTTTTTTGCGTCAGCTGGTGACTGTATTGACCGTGGTCATGATTGTTGGTGTTGTACTCATCGCAGCACTTCTTGTCATTAGGTTAAATCATCCCGCTCTTGCGATCCCAGATCAGATCACCCTGCCCGCTGGAACAATTGCCTTATCTTACACCCAAACCCAAGATTGGTTTGCGGTGGTGACCGATGAAAACAAAATCCTGATCTTTGACCTAAATGGTCAGTTGATCCAAGAAGTTGAAGTAAAAACCGACTAACCGTTCAAAACAGTTTGGAATTCGCGCCATTCCCCTGCGGACATGCCAGAGTTTTCTTGCGTGACCTCTTCGCCCTTGATCATACGACGGACGCAATCCAACGCGCCGCTGGACAGTGTCGCGCCGCCCATGCGGTAATCTTCGAACGCGCGGTACGCGAAAGGCACCCAATCGGCCACGATTTTGCACATCTCTTCTGCGTAAACTCGGATTTCATATTGCGCATGCGCATCTGCACGCAAGCGTAGGAAATGCAGAAGGTTGTGTAAATCCACCTTCCAATACCATTGTGTATAGATGTTGGCAGGCAGGTTCATCCGCGCCAATTCACGCGCCAATCCCTGCTGACCGTCCTGTGAAATCATGCTTTCATAGTTGTCATAGGCGCGCGCGCTGTCCGCCTTTAGGATTTCCAAAACACGCGCGGCCTCTGCCCCTGTGAGGATATCACCACGTCCCTGATTGTTCACTACGGACTGCGCTGCGACGTGTTCAGGGGCCGGAATATAAAATTCACGATCCAAGATTGAGTACCGCGCAGAATATTCGTTCACATTCGCAGTGCGGTGGCGGATCCACTGACGCGCGACGAAAACGGGCAATTTTACATGCAATTTAATTTCACACATTTCAAACGGTGTTGAATGCCAATGACGCATCAAATAACGGATCAAACCTTCGTCGTTTTGAACCGACTTTGTCCCCTTGCCGTAGCTTACGCGTGCTGCTTGGCAAATTGCGGCATCATCGCCCATGTAGTCGATGACACGAACAAACCCGTGATCCAAAACGGTATAGGCTGTGTAAAGATGCCCTTCCATACCCTCACTTATTGCGCGAAGTGTTGATGAACGCTGTTCGCGCAGCTGTTCGATTTCGGCCAGTTGTTCGGGGGACAGGGACATATTTGGCGACTCCATTTGCGGTTAGTGCGGTCACTATATCTTGGGATGATCGGCATGCAAACCGCGATATGCACTAATCTACCACAAATTGATCAATGCTTATCCATATTTTTATATATCCTTATTAATATTTCAGCATTGCAATGTTTTTTCATACCCAAAAAGGCAAAGCGGTGATGCGTAATATCCTAGGATCAATTCGTATTGCGATGTTTGTCGCATCCTGTAGCGGCGGTGCGGGCACCAACTCTTTTGACAATGCCGCAGAAACAAATACTGCGACGACTGACGAAACATCCATCAATAACACGGGCACGACAGATAACACCGATGGTTCGGGCAACACAGACACATCGGAAAATACCGTTACATCTATTTCATTTGGCGGTGCAACGCCGTCAGATGGCAATTCCGTTGTGAATGTCACGTCCAAAAATAATTCAATCATCCGCGCTTTCGGTGGGGTTGGGGATGTTAGTTACGCCGTCGAAAATGGTAATGAAGTTCTATGGATCGACAATTTAGGCTTTGACGGTACGGCAAGTGATCCGCACACGAAGGTCGCAAATTTCGGCAGTTTTAGCACACAAGATTTCTATGCTGCACCATTCACCGTGACTGACCCTAAAAATTCTCAGAGCATTCCGCAAAACGGGTCTTTTGCGATTGCAGTAACGTCAACATCGAGCGCTCTTGGGTATGTTGTAGTGCAACATGTTTTCAATGTTATCGACACTTTGAAGGGATATAAGTACCAACGAGAGCAATTCGATGAAAATAATGTCCTTGTTACGTTTGCACCTGCAGAAGATGGACAGATTTCGATGACAGGCGAATACCTCGGTCTGCGTACCAAAAAAGGAACACCAGACGGAGAATATGTGATCGCGGAACTCTTTTTTGAAGTTGACCTTCAAGACCCAAACGACTCGCGCTCGACACAATTCAGGATGAAAAACAGGACTAGATACTCGCTGGTGACGGGACAGTCTTTGGAAGGTACCCCGGTTATGAAGTTAGCCTTCCAGACACAATTCGTTTTATAGTTGGAAGCGGGATGGATTTAAACGGAGAGTTCACGACGGAATTCGACACTGGCCTTGGCGAAAGCACTTTTGAAACTGGCGCTGTTTACGGAATATTGTCAACGAATGCGGACGGTCTTATTTCCGAAGGTGCGGGCGACATCACATTGACCTCGCAAGACCCAACGCAGTTTATGAATTCATAAAATGGTGCGTATGATGGTGAAGTCGACCAATACGAAGAAGCTGGTGGTTTTATTTTAGATCAAAACCTGCTTTAAATTCCAAAAACATACGGGGAATTTTATGCAAATCCGATATTTACACACCATGGTACGCGTGAAGGATCTTGAAAAATCACAAGCCTTCTTTGAACTTTTGGGACTTAAGAAAACGCGCCATTACGATAGCGAACAAGGCCGTTTCACATTGATCTTTATGGCACCTGAAGGCCAAGAGGATTGTCCAGTTGAGCTGACCTATAATTGGGACGGTGACGATGGGTTGCCCAGCGACAGCCGTCATTTCGGTCACTTGGCCTATGAGGTCGAAAATATTTACGACATGTGCCAACACTTGATGGACAATGGCATCACCATCAAACGCCCACCGCGTGACGGTCGCATGGCCTTTGTGCGTTCACCTGACAATATTTCAATCGAACTTTTGCAGATGGGCGACGCGCTTGAACCTGCGGAGCCTTGGACGACTATGGAAAATATAGGGCACTGGTAATCCCCCCCCAAAAAAAATCAGGCTGGCCCAATTGGCCAGCCAAACAGGCTTGAGTAGATATACCGGATTTGACCGGTCCAAAAACGCTCTAACGATTTTAGCCCCTTGGTGATCGTATCCACATGCTAAGATGACAAATCCAGGCAGTTGCCAAGATATTGGCGTGTTTCACAAATAACTGCGATAGCGTATCTTTGATATCCCGCCACTTGGCGGTTAGTTTCACGCGAACGGACCGCCGATCCATTTCACAACGCTGATGATGCATATATCCCAAATCGACCAGCTTTTTTAAATTATAGCTTACGTTGCTTCCTTGATAATTTCCGCGCGACTTTAGCTCACCCGCCTTTACCTCGTTTTCACCAATATTGAACAATAGCAATGCTTTAACCGCGTTGATTTCCAAAACACCTAAATATTCAAATTCGTCCTTGATCACATCCAACAGCAAACGGTGCAGACGTTCAATCAAAGACAGCGCATCCAAATACTGCTGGGCCACCGAGGTTTCGGCGTTTTGCCAGAACGGGTTAATACTATTCATCGTCATCCGACACAATTACAATGCCGGAACTGCGCGATATTTCCGAAGATAAAGTTAAAGTTTTGAACGTTGAAAACGTTCGGCGATGTGCAGCTTGATATCCGCAATCAGATCCGTGAACTCACTCGCTGGTGGAACCTGTCCCGAACACCATTGATACAGGTCCTGATCATTTTCATTCAGCAGTGCATCATAATGATCCAATGCCTCATCACTCATGCCTGACAGTTTATCAAGGGCATAGTGCATCAAAATCAAATCCATTTCCTTGATCCCACGGCGCATGGAACGCATGGTCAAGCGTTTGATTTTATGTTCGCGCTTTTCCATCAGCTTTCTTTCAGTTTGGTGCGAAGTTTCTTTTCAAGACGTCCTAGACGATCTGCGCTTTTCACCAATGAGGCTTTCAGATCGCGAATTTCAATTAAGATATCTGAAATTTCTGGGGTCAATTCAGAATGCTCATCTGGCGAGTCCACGCCCTCGCCTTCCCCCGTAAGAAGCCAGCTAAAGGACACATTCAAAATGCCTGACAACATAGAAAGTCGGTTCGCACGCGGTTCAGATAAATCCTGTTCCCACGAAATGATGGTCGAATGTTTCACACCTAATCGTTTGGCCAATTGCTTTTGCGTCATTCCCGCCTGTTCGCGCGCCGCGCATACGCGATCGCCGAAAGTCGAGGTTTCAGGCCCGTACCAATCAAATTCGTTATCTGGCATCTTTTTCTCAATTTATGTGATTGTTTGCGTCTGGTTTGCACCGTAAGACATTGTTGAACGAACTTCAATTGGATCGCAAAATGGAACTTTCAGACGCCCTTTCACGCATTAAGCCCTCTCCAACCGTGGCAATGTCAGCATTGGCGACGCAACTGAAACACGAAGGCCGCGACATCATCAGCCTCAGCGCAGGGGAACCTGATTTTGATACGCCTGACCATATTAAAGAGGCGGCAATCGCCGCTATCCGCGCGGGCCAAACAAAATACACCGACCCTGATGGGATGCTTAGCCTAAAGCAAGCCATTTGTGGCAAATTCAAGCGTGAAAACGCTTTGGACTATGAACCGTCGCAAATATCAGTCTCAAATGGGGGAAAGCAGGTTCTGTTTAATGCCCTATTGGCAACCTTGAATCCGGGCGACGAAGTGATCATTCCCGCACCTTATTGGGTATCTTATCCCGATATGGTTCTATTGGCGGGGGGCACACCCGTGATTGTCGAGGCAGGAATTGAAACAAACTTTCGCCTGACCCCAGATGTTCTTGAGGCCGCGATTACACCAAATACAAAATGGTTCATTTTTAATTCGCCCTCAAACCCGACAGGCAGCGGATATTCCTGGAGCGAGGTGAAAGCCCTGACTAACGTGTTACTGCGTCATCCGCATGTCCACATCATGACTGACGATATGTATGAACACATCGCCTATGGTAATTTTAAATTCGCAACCCCTGCGCAGGTTGAACCAGAACTGTATGACCGCACGCTCACCTGCAACGGCGTGTCCAAGGCCTATGCCATGACAGGATGGCGCATCGGATACGCAGGCGGTCCGGAACATATCATCAAGGCGATGCGCAAACTTCAAAGTCAAAGCACATCTAACCCCTGCACAATTAGCCAATTCGCAGCCCAAGAGGCCTTGAGTGGTCCAATAGATTTTATCGCACAAAACAACACTGCGTTTCATCGTCGACGCGATTTGGTTGTGTCCGCCCTTAACGCAATTAACGGGATCACATGCCCCATCCCAGAAGGTGCATTTTACGTTTATCCCTCAATCACGGGATTAATCGGCAAAACTACGCCCGACGGTAAAAAGATTGAAAACGACGAAGATTTTGCCATGGCGTTATTAGAGACATCAGGCGTGGCCGTGGTTTTTGGCGCTGCGTTTGGCTTGTCACCACATTTTCGCGTCAGCTATGCAACGTCAGACGATGTATTGGTCGAAGCCTGCGCACGGATCAAAGCGTTCTGCGACAGCCTAACTGATTAGACAGTCGCCGCATCATACTTTGCAAGAT
Organism: Rhodobacteraceae bacterium HIMB11; assembly: GCA_000472185.1. Taxonomy (GTDB): domain Bacteria; phylum Pseudomonadota; class Alphaproteobacteria; order Rhodobacterales; family Rhodobacteraceae; genus HIMB11. The sequence goes on from AVDB01000003.1 coordinate 110,127, forward strand.
AACGGCGAAAACGCACTGACAGCCCTACGGCGGCAAAGCTAAGGCCTGCGACAAGCCCAAGCCAAATGCCGCTGCCCGCCAGGGGCGTGTAAAACCCCAGAAAATAGGCAATCGGGACGCCCACGCCCCAATACCCAATGACGGTGATCACCATTGGGATGGCCGTATCCTGGACCCCGCGCAATAGGCCGATCGCCAAAACTTGACCGCCGTCAACCAACTGAAACAATGCAGCGATCCACAACAGGATAATGCCATAGGCGATGATGGCATCGCGCGCCGCCTCATCCGCGTCGAGGAATAGTGATATTAACTGCGCATCAAATCCTACAAACAAGATGATCGTTAGCAATGACCAGCATACAGAAATGACTGCACCGGCTTTGGTTACGTCAAGCATAGCAGAGCGATCTTTTCGTCCCGCTGCGTTTCCCATGCGAATTGTAACCGCGCTTGATAAGCCTAAATGCGCCATGAATGTCAGACTCGCCAATTGCAGGGCAATGCCATGCGCGGCGAGTGCGATAACCCCGATCCATCCCATCATAACAGAGGCGGCAGAAAACAAACCCGTTTCCGCTAAGATCGAAAGACCGATGGGCGCGCCAAGTTTAAACACCTTGATCAAAGCCCCCCAATCAGGACGGTAAAAACGGGCGAATAAAGCATGCTGAGGCAATATGTGAACAGCATAAATTGATGTGATGATTGCCATCAAAAAATTCACCAATAGCGATGCTATCGCAGCCCCTTGAATACCCAGTTCAGGAAAACCGTAATTGCCGAAAATCAAAACATGGTTGAAACCCACATTCAAAATTGCAATGCCGCAAGTGATCAACATAATGACTTTGGTAAATTCCATTGCGGACAAATAACTGCGCATCACATTGGCCCAAAGCGAAGGAATTATTGCTGGTGCCAATATCCACATATAATCCGCAGCATGTCGTGCCAGTTCGGGTTGTTGACCAAGCGCCAGGAAGATAGTTTCAGACATGTAGAACATGGGCAGTGCAAAGAGGCCATAAACCACGCTTAGCCACAGCGCCATTCGGGTTGAGCGACGCACCGTTGTATCATCCCCAACGGCTGCAGCGCTGGACACCATCGGCATCACCGCGAAAGCGACACCAGAGCCCAAGATGAAGATGTTAAAGAACAATGTCGTCGCAAGAATAAGGGCGGCAAGCTCTTCGACAGAATGCCATCCCACCATCACAATATCGGTAACACCAATCAGCATCATCGCCAGATTGCTGCCCACAATGGGCAAACCCAAAACGAATAGTTTTTGAATATTTTGAAATGTTATTTGCGAAAGTGCCATGTAATCCCCGTAGACCCGACGCGTCATTCAAACAAGGATTTTCTTTTTGCGGGAAAGTTGGGCGGGTCACTTAAGCTGGAGGGGGGTGGGGAATGCAATACTGCTTAGGTGACCCGAAGCCAGCGACCCTATCGGAGCCCGCTGGAACCATTTGACCGCTCATAACGATCTAAACACTTTATTTACACAACCAAAGAGCGATTAACTTGGTGTACCAAATAAATGACAGAACTCGTCAAATGCCTCAATAATTAAATAGCAAAAACCTTCAAATACTGTGAAAAATTCGACTCTACATAATATAATATTATAATTTTCAGTATGTTATTAAAAGTTAACAAAAAATATCGCAAATTAATAAATCTTTTTGATAATTTTTGCATTGTGCAAATTCTGTGAACTTGGGTCCTAAAATCCAACATCACCCACAATTTTGTTAACACCAATTTCTGTGAAAACAAAATCGTTAATCGACCTAAGCATGTATGCACATTTCTTAGGAAACAACAAGAATCACTGCGCGACTTGACGAGTTTCCGATTTCTCAATCTGCTCTTTTCCTTTGGTGGACTTGCTGTCATAATATTTAGAAACATAAATCGAGCACTTCACATGACTGATCTTTTGGATAACAGCCAAGCTAACGATTATAGCGCATCGTCCATTGAGGTTTTGGAGGGTCTGGAACCTGTCCGAAAACGCCCAGGCATGTATATCGGCGGCACCGATGAGCGTGCATTGCATCATATGGTCGCTGAAATCCTTGATAACTCGATGGACGAAGCAGTCGCAGGGCATGCGAACCGCATTGAGGTGGAATTGCACGCCGACTATTCTCTGACAGTTCGGGACAACGGACGTGGGATTCCCATTGATCCACACCCTAAATTCCCAGACAAATCCGCGCTGGAAGTCATTTTGTGCACCCTGCACGCAGGCGGTAAGTTTAGTGGCAAAGCCTATCAAACCTCAGGTGGCTTGCACGGCGTGGGTGCATCCGTTGTAAACGCCCTATCGGACACGATGGTGGTAAAAGTTGCGCGCAACAAAGAGCTGTTTGAACAACGCTTTTCCCGCGGCATTCCACAAACAAGCGTTGAGAAGATTGGCGCGGCCCCAAATCGTCGCGGAACATCGGTGACATTTCATGCGGATGAGCAGATTTTCGGCGCGAACCGTTTTAAACCCGCGCGTCTATTCAAATCTATTCGGTCCAAAGCGTATTTGTTCAGTGGCGTGGAAATTCGTTGGAAATCTGAAATTGATGATGGCACGACGCCAACCGAGGCCACCTTTCATTTCCCGGGTGGGCTGGCCGACTACCTGCGCGAAACATTGAATGGCGCCACGACCTATTCCGAAAATCCATTTGCGGGTGTCGTTGATTTTCAAGAGCGTTTTCAAACACCGGGCAAGGTGGAGTGGGCCATCAACTGGACCCCATCACGCGATGGTTTTATCCAATCCTATTGTAACACCGTTCCCACACCTGAAGGCGGCACGCATGAAAGCGGTTTTTGGGCCGCCATTCTGAAAGGCATTCGTGCCTATGGCGAACGGATTAACAATCGCAAGGCCAAAGACATTACGCGCGAGGATTTGATCACGGGCGGGTGTGCATTGGTCAGCTGCTTTATTCGCGAACCCGAATTTGTAGGGCAAACAAAAGATCGCCTTGCAACCAACGAAGCAGCGCGATTGGTTGAAAATTCCGTACGGGACCATTTCGACAATTGGTTGGCAGCCGACACAAAATCAGCAGGTGCAATCCTAGATTTCCTTGTTTTGCGCGCAGAAGAGCGCATGCGCCGCCGTCAGGAAAAAGAGACTGCCCGTAAATCTGCAACGAAGAAACTGCGCCTGCCAGGTAAGCTAACCGATTGTACCGCCAAAAACCGCGAGGGCACCGAGCTGTTCATTGTTGAGGGTGACAGTGCAGGCGGATCGGCTAAGGGTGCGCGAAACCGTGAAAATCAAGCGCTGCTACCCCTTAAGGGTAAGATCCTGAATGTCTTGGGTGCCGCATCAAATAAGCTGGGGCAAAACGCAGAAATCAACGATCTGTGCGAGGCATTGGGCGTCGGCATGGGAACCCGCTTTAATCTTGACGACTTACGGTATGACAAAATCATCATCATGACCGATGCGGACGTTGATGGCGCGCATATTGCCTCATTGTTAATGACATTCTTTTACACCCAAATGCGCCCCTTGATTGATAATGGTCACCTATTCTTGGCCTGCCCCCCACTCTATCGTTTGACCCAAGGCGCCAAGCGTTTGTACGTTTCAAATGATTTGGAAAAGGACACCTATCTGACCAAAGGGATTGGCGGCAAAGGCAAGATTGACGTCCAACGATTTAAAGGTTTGGGCGAAATGGATGCCAAAGACCTAAAAGAAACAACAATGGATCCCAAAACGCGTAAATTGATCCGCGTGACCATTGATGAAGATGAGCCAGGCGAAACAACAGATTTGGTCGAACGTCTGATGGGCAAAAAACCCGAATTGCGTTTCCAGTACATTCAGGAAAATGCGCGTTTCGTAGAAGAGTTGGACGTATAGGATCCCAACATGCACCATTACGCGGCGATCATGTTTTTGGCGGGGATCGGAATTCCCATCCTTGCCGCGTTGAATGCGGCCCTAGGTCGTTTTATCCTATCCCCAAGTGTTGCCGCCGCAATTCTGTTCACGATTGCGGGCCTTGTCACATGGGCGCTGGCGTTTGCAACTGGCTTAAATCCAATGAAAACTGTTGGTCAGGCGCCAAAACATTTGTTTTTTGCCGGCATACTGATTGCGTTTTACGTTCTTTCGATCACATTTATTGCGCCAAAATTTGGTGTTGGTAACGCTGTCTTCTTTGTTTTGTTGGGACAGTTGGTCAGCGCCGCGGCTATTGATCACTTTGCCCTTTTTGGGGCTGCGCAAAATTCTCTGAATCTTGTTCGTGCCAGTGGCATCGCCGTTATGGCGCTTGGTGTTTGGATCACACAGCAGGCGTAAGGCTTGGCAATTTATCCACTGTTTCTGACCAGATTATGCGACCTTGAAATCCGTGATGCACGGTTGGCGCATCATATTCTGAAACAACCCAGTCTCGAAACGAAATGGGAGATCTTCGGTTGCGTTCCATATACATGCGCAAAACATAGTCAAGGACACCTGTAGGTGTGAAATCAACATGCAAGTGACGTAAACTTAGTTGTGTTCCCGCTTCCTCCATCGGGTGGCCTGCAACCATATTCAGATACAGCGCGGAAACAAAACCCGCGCGGTCTGCACCTGATTTACAATGAAACAAAGCTGGTGCCTTCAGGTCATCAAATATTTCGAAGCTCAAGCAACAGTGCCTTATCAGGGGCTTAACGTGCCCCAAATTTCAAACACACCATATCAATTCCTGCGGCGTTACAGGCTTCTTCCTCAAGCACCCCATGTGATTGGATTGGCGCGCCACGTGGATTAACAACCGTTTGGATGCCCTTCGCCTTCTACTTTGCTATCCTGCGTGGCAAGGGTTGATTTGATCGATACACATCGGGCGCAATTTCACGCATATTTGTCTACAATACCCGAAAAAATGCGTGATCCATCAAATGAAAATGGACATAGGCCCAAAACCACCCCTTAGGGGTTGAAATGTCATCCCCAAATGAGACCGCAGATGGCGTTCCCAAGCAAAGTAGCGATCTGCGATTTTCTTAAACATAAGGGTCCCTGTTGACGGCCTGGGGCCTGGGTAAGGTTTCGTCACCCCAAACGCAAGCCATGTTGACGTCGCACAAATCCCGACTATTGATTGATGGCATAAACAAAAGGAATTCCAATGAACCTGTCAAATGGTCAAACATACCTAGCAATCCCAGGGCCTTCTGTCATTCCAGAAGCCGTATTGCGTGCCATGCACCGCGCATCGCCAAACATTTATGAAGGTGAGCTTGTTGATCTAACGCACACACTCATTCCCGATCTGCGCTATGTGGCCCAAACCGAAAGCAACGTTGCGCTTTATATCGCGAATGGACACGGCGCATGGGAAGCAGCGTTGGCAAACATGGCCTGCCACGGCGATCGCGTTTTGGTCGCCGCGACAGGGTGGTTTGCGCATGGTTGGGCCAAGATGGCACGCGCCATGGGGATTCAGGCAGATATCGTTGAATACGGCACACAATCCACAATTGATTTGGACGCACTGGAAACAGCGCTACGTGCGCACCCCAGCGATCATTATAAGGCTGTTTTGGTCACGCATGTCGACACCTCAACATCTGTGAAAAACGATATCGCAGCGGTTCGCGCGTTATTGGATGATTTGGGATCAAATGCATTGCTGGCGGTGGATTGCGTGGCATCATTGGGATGTGATGAGTTTAAAATGGATGCTTGGGGGGCGGATGTCATGGTGGCCGCCTGTCAAAAGGGGTTGATGGTCCCCGCAGGCATGGCCTTTGTCTATTTCAACGACAAAGCGGTCGAGCGTCAGAAAAAATTGTCCTACGTCAGTTCGTATTGGGAATGGGGACAACGCGCCAATCCCGAAATTTTGGCACATTATTTCTGTGGCACGGCCCCAACGCATCACTTGTATGGATTGCGTGTTGCACTGGATATGATCCGGGCTGAGGGCATCGAAAACATCTGGGAACGTCATTCAACATTGGCCAAGGCCATTTGGGCCGCGGTTGCATGTTGGGGGGCGGATGGGCCCATGCGAATGAATATCCAGGACAGTTCCCTGCGCAGCACCGCGGTCACGGCCTTGCACATGGGTATTCCGCACGCGAAAAATTTACGCAATTGGACACAGCATAGCGCAGGCCTCACGCTGGGCATCGGACTTGGCATGTCAACACCCGAGGATTCCAAGGGGGATGGGTTTTTCAGATTTGGTCACATGGGACACGTGAACGCTCAAATGATTTTGGGGATGCTCTCAACCGTTCAGGCGGGTTTGATCGCGATCAATATTCCCCACGGAACAGGCGCAATTGACGCAGCCGCGCAAGTAATTGCAGGCGCCTAAGCGTCTGCAAGCGCATTTGGTAATGCGGCTGCGAAAAATTCTAAATCTTGTTGGCGGCCCGCGCTGATGCGAATACAGCGGTCCTGGGGTGAGACGAAGGGCATGCGTACAAAAACGCCATGCGCAACCAAACTGCCCAAAACGCGCCGCGCGTAATCCCCATCACGACCACAGTCAATTGTGACAAAGTTCGTCGCAGACGGCAAAGCCACCAAACCGTTGTCAGCGGCAATTTGGGAAATCGCCCGACGTGAAGTTTCTACATCAGCAACTGTTTTGCGCAACCAATCCACATCTTGCAAGGCCGCAATCGCCGCCATTTGCGCCGCGCGGTTCATGCCGAAATGGTTTCGGATTTTTTCAAAGCTTGTGATTAAATCCGTCGCCCCAAACGCGTAACCAACACGGGCCCCCGCCATTCCATAGGCTTTGGAAAACGTGCGCATCCGAATAATACGCGGGTCTTCGATATCGATGGATGGCACTGCATCGGCTGCGGCAAATTCAACATAGGCTTCATCAAGCAACAACACAGTTCCAGACGGGATATCATTTAACGCGGCTGCAATTTCAGCGCCCGTTGTCCAACTGCCCATTGGGTTATCTGGGTTTGCGAAATAAACAAGTTTTGCATCAACCTCTGCCGCCTTGGCCAACAATGCGGGCAAATCCTCCTTATCATCTTTGTATGGGACTTTGTGCAATGTGCCGCCGTAGCCCGCAACGTGATAGTTAAAGGTTGGGTAGGCCCCATCAGAGGTTACAACGTGATCGCCTGCATCCACCAGCAAACGCACCAAATACCCCAATAATCCATCAATGCCTTCACCGACGACAACATTGCCCATCGCGCATCCCAAATGTGTGCTAAGCGCCTGACGCAAATCAAAACTGGTTGGATCACCATACATCCAAATATCGGACGCCGCAGTTTTCAGGGCCGCAATTGCCTTGGGAGAGGGTCCAAAAATATTTTCATTCGCCCCCAGACGTGCATCAAATGCAGATTTGCGATCACGTTCTTGGGTTTCGGGGCCAACAAACGGAACGGTTGCAGGTAATCCTTGAACCAATTTTGCGTATCTTGGGTTGCTCATTTTCTGGCGTCTCACTGTTTCATGGGAATCTATAGGACATCAGAGAAAATCTGCCAAGGCGGCTTGACCATTTGAACCGATCTGCGCAAGTTGAACCCAAGAAAGAAGGAGCAGAATGTGAAGGGTACACCCCATCCATTTTCAAAATACGAATTTATGATTGCCTGGCGGTATCTGCGTTCCAAACGCACCGAAGGCGGCGTGAGTACGATGACGTGGATCAGCCTGATTGGGATTACGCTGGCGGTGTTTGCATTGATTGCAACGCTGGCTGTGCGGTCAGGATTTCGCACAGAAATCGTGGATACAGTGTTAGGCGCAAACGCGCATGTGACCGTTTATCGCCTGCCCCAGACGACAGAGAAGAACCAAGTCGATAGAAGCATTCATAATTATGAACAACTCGCCGATATCCTGCGATCTGTCGTGGGTGTAAAGCGCGCTGCCCCCCTGATCAAAGGTCAAGTCATGGCCAATGCAAACAGCACCAACGCAGGGGTCGAGGTGTTTGGAATATCGCCCGAAAATTTGATGGACCTGCGCCGCATTGTGGATCCTGAAACCGTGATCGGGCGTGTGGATGATTTTGCAAATGGTGTTGCAATCGGATCAGGCGTTGCACGCGCCTTGGGCGTTGGCGTGGGCGATCAAATCAAATTAATCAGTCCAGATGGTGTGAAAACAGCATTCGGCACCAGTCCACGGGTCAAATCGTTTCCTGTTTCATTCATCTTTTCCGCTGGTCGACATGATATGGATAAGGTGCGCGTTTACATGCCGTTTACCGCGGCGCAGGACTATTTCAATCGCGCAGATCGCGCAGATGAAATCGAAGTGTTGGTGACAGAACCCGATCAGGTCGAAGACGTGGTTGCACGCATGGCACCATCGGTGCCGCCCTATATTCAATTCTGGAGCTGGAAAGACGCCTCTGGCAATTATCTGCGCGCGTTGACGATTGAGGACAACGTGATGTTCATCATCATGTCGATCCTTGTCACCATCGCGTCCATGAACATCGTGTCGGGTTTGATCATGTTGGTAAAAAATAAGGGACGTGATATCGGTATTTTACGCACAATGGGATTAAGCGAAGGCGCCGTATTGCGTGTATTTTTCCTATGCGGCGCGTTCACTGGGGTTCTGGGCACACTTTTGGGAACTGTTTTGGGATGCCTTTTTGCCATCTATGTCGATACAATTTTCGCCTTTGTGAACTATGTGTCAGGCGGCGGTGTTTGGGATCCATCCATTCGCGGGATCTATGAAATTCCTGCTGAATTGAAATTGGATGATGTGATCACGGCGGTCACCCTTTCCCTTGGGCTTAGCTTTGGGGTCACCTATTTTCCAGCACGACGTGCAGCACGCATGAACCCAGTTGAGGCGCTTCGCTATGAGTGATGTTGTGCTTGAACTCCGGGGGATTCACAAATCCTATAACCACGGCGCACCAAACGCGCTTAGCGTTCTAGAAGATGTGAACGTTACCCTACACAAGGGGCAGATCAGTGCGCTCGTCGCGCCATCTGGTGCAGGTAAATCCACATTGCTGCATATTGCGGGCCTCTTGGATACCCCCGATCAGGGTGACGTTTATTTGCACGGATCAGCGATTGGCACAGCAGGTGATCGGCGGCGCACCGCAGCCAGACGTCAGGACATTGGATTTGTCTATCAATTCCATCATCTATTGCCCGAATTCAGCGCGTTGGAAAATATCATCCTACCGCAATTGGCAGATGGCGCGAACTCCGCTGCCGCCAAAAAACGTGCGGGCGATCTGTTGGACATGGTGGGATTGGGCGCGCGAGCGGATCATCGCCCCTCACAATTATCAGGGGGCGAACAGCAACGTGTGGCGCTGTGCCGTGCCTTGGCCAATAATCCAAGCACGTTACTTGCAGACGAACCTACGGGAAACTTGGATGAGGCGACATCCGATCAGGTGTTTGACCTAATCCTTCACATTGCGCGGGAAACGGGCCTATGTGCATTGATTGCAACACATAATCCCAACCTGGCCGCGAAAATGGACCGAACCCTACGCCTTCAGGACCGACGTCTGCGTCAGGTATAGTATTTTTTGTAAAGTGCTTCTGGTGTTGTCCCCAACAAATATTGAAACAGCAGCGCAAGGTTTCGAACCCCGCGGCGCAGCCATCCCTGTGTGATATATTTTTCAGCGCTGGTCGTGATCGTGATTGGCAAGGCGGTCAAGCGGCGCCCCAATTTACGGGCAAGGATTACATCCTCCATCAAAGGCGCAGTTGGGTAGTCCCCAATAGAAGCAAGTAAGTTTTTGTGTATCAATATGCCCTGATCTCCGTAAGGCAACGCGAAAATTTTAGATCGTAGGTTTGCCCATTTCGCCACCCACCATGCAGCAAACCCAACTGCATCAAATTGCAATTTAAAATAATAGGCCTGTTCAGGATCTGATGCCGTCGGGATCAATTCCGCCCATCCTTGGGATAAACGCGAGTCTGCATGCAGAATCAAAACCCAATCGTATTTGCAGGCGAATACACCTGCGAAAATTTGTCTCCCCCGCGATGGCTTTGTCTCCAAAAATGTCGCACCAACCTCTTTGGCCATGTTTATAGTCGCATCATTTGACCCACCATCCACAATCACCAAATCACCGATCACGCCCGCGAATACGCCCTCCATCAAACTTTCAAGCGTTAATGGCATTACCTGTTGTGCATTCAGAGTTGGGATTACGACACTAAGTTTTTGTGACATCTCTTTCCAATCAAATGGTTGGTCCTTATATGTGATGAACCAAATAGCATAAGAATGGTAGAAAAATGCAACGCAAGGTGTTTCGATTTTCTGGCACAGATGCCCGAAAGTTCCTGCAAAACCTGATCACCAACGACGTCAATCGTCTGGATACAGGTCCAGTTTATTCCGCGCTTTTGGCACCGCAGGGAAAATTTATTGCTGATTTTTTTCTGATACCTGACGGCAACGATATCTTGATGGATGTTGATACGGACGCGGCGGCCACCTTGATCCCACGTTTGAACATGTACAAACTGCGGGCAGAGGTCACAATTTCAGAAACCGATTTGATTGTATCCCGCGGCCTAAACGATGCACCAGAGGGCGCATTTGCAGATCCACGAGATGCCAACCTTGGATGGCGTTATTATGGCGCTAAGGATCACAATACGGATGCGGTCGATTGGGATGCATTGCGCGTTGACCATAAAATTCCCGAAATGGGCCGTGAACTTGATGCTGAAAGCTATATCCTTGAAATGGGGTTCGAAGGATTAAATGGCGTTGATTTTAGAAAAGGCTGTTATGTCGGCCAAGAGGTGACCGCGCGCATGAAGCACAAAACCGAGCTACGTAAGGGTTTGGTGCGATTGGTCGCTGACGCTGACATTCCTGAAAACGCTAACGTCATTTCAAATGGTAAGGTCATTGGGCGTACACATACGAGCGCAGGGAAACGCGCACTTGCCTATGTGCGGTATGATCGTGCGGATGGTGACATCAGCGTTAACGACGTTCCTGTCACCTGGCAAAAGTAGACGTGGGCCTTTCGGCCCACAATTATGTCGCCTAGGCGCGCTCTGAATAATCCATCGTTTCGGTGTTTACCACGATGTCTTCGTCCTGTGCGATAAAGGGCGGCACCATAACCTTGACACCGTTGTCCAAGATCGCTGGTTTAAAGCTATTTGCGGCCGTTTGACCTTTGACCACGGGCTCTGTTTCAACCACTTTGCATGTGACTTTTTGCGGAAGGGTCGCGTTCAGTGCTTCCTCATCATAAAATTCAACAACAATGGTCATCCCGTCCTGAAGGAATGGACGACGTTCGCCCAATAGATCAGCGGGAAGTTCGATTTGTTCATATGTTTCTGTGTCCATGAACACCAACATGCCATCAGATTCATAAAGGAACTGTTGGTCTTTTTGCTCAAGACGAACACGCTCAACTTTATCGGCGCTGCGGAAGCGTTCATTCAGTTTGGACCCGTTGCGCAAATTGCGCAATTCAACCTGTGCAAAGGCTCCGCCTTTGCCTGGTTTTACGTGATCAACTTTCACCGCGGCCCATAGGCCACCATCATGCTCTAACACATTACCTGGACGAATTTCGTTTCCGTTGATTTTTGGCATCCAAAGGTCCCCATTCAAACGTTGAATTTAAATCTTTTGCCCCTATATCTGGTGGACTAATAGTTGGCAAGCGCGCTTATCTGCGGACAAGGTATGCATTTTCAGCATGACAGTTATGCAAAATAAGCCTACCCGAATCGTTTTTTTTCGGGCATAAGCATCGCTACGCCAAAATGACAAGATACAAAAGGACGACGAGATGGTTGATTTCGTTGATGCAACTGCATTTAACGCTGAACAAGGTAACCGCGCCCGCAAACTGTTTGCGGCAGTGGTATTGGCAGCATTGGACGATGCAATTGCGGACGATAAAAAATATGGCAATGGCCCAGACCAAATCGCGCGTTGGGCGCGATCTCGCGATGGGCGCGAAGTGTTGTCCTGTGCGGGCATTGATCCGAATGAACGGGTTGTTGCAGGACTGATGGAATTTGTGGAAAAAGGTGTACGAACATCTGTCGCGCTGTCACGCGAGGAAAGCGAACGCCGTCACGCGGCACAACAGGCCGAAGCTGCATAAGCACAAGTCACAATGGATCTAATGGGCGCGGGCTTTGGCTCGCGCTTTTTATTTTTCGCTTTAGTCTAATACCACTTTTATTTCACGCTGGACCATCTGACGTATTTGTGCGGTGATCTTTTCGCCCAGATGTCCCTTTAATTCTTCGCGAACAATCTTGGCCACGATCTCTCGCAACGCATCCATTTCTTCGTCGTTTAAGGACTCGACATCCGTCCGCGCGATTGGTTCGTCGATGACCTGCGACACTGTTTTGTCAAACTCATCTCGCGCAGCATCCGAAACACGCTCCCAATCAAGGGTTGCTGTCACGCCCCCTGCGTAATCGCTATCATCATCGCCATCTGGTTCCCACTCATCATCAGTGCGTGCAATGATCTCTTCCAATTGGGTCACTTTGGCCTCAAGCGAATGGGACAACACCAAAGGCCGCGGTGCACGTGGCTTTGGATCAAGTCCCACGCGCTGCGACGGTGTCAAAACCAATTTCGCGCTTTCATTTTTCGCGGGATCTTCCGACACTATACGTTTAAGCGATGACAAAAGTTCATCTGCCGCTTTTTGTTCTGTTGATCCAGACATTCAGTGATTAACCCAACTTTCCAGCATCAGGATACCTTTCAACGCAGGATTTCACAACACACAAGGTTATTTCTGGCCCAATGCCTTTAAAACGCGATCCATGGCTTTGCCTTGATCACTGGTTGCTGGGGCGTTTTTGACATGGTTATAATATGCGACCGGATCATATTTTTGCACAGGTAAATTCAGATGGTCCACGGTCAATTGCCCAATTTGGGCCAATAGACGGTAGGCCGCAACCTGTTCATCAGCCAATGCCGAAATTAAGCCGGCTTTGGCGTTTAACAGGTCTTGTTCCGCATTCAACACGTCCAATGTTGTACGTGCACCCAAGGTCGCCTCTTCTTTCGTTCCGTCAAAGGCGACTTGAGAGGCGCGAATTTGTTCTTCGGTTGCCTTACGGCTGGCACGTGCCATGTCTAACAGGGCGTATGAGGTTGCTGTTGCTTGTTCAATCTGGCGCTTGCTGACATGTAGGTTCGCAACCTGTGCTTCTTTCTGTGCTTGCGCTTTGCGGATGACAGACGGGATATTTCCACCCGTATAGATCGGACCACGGATATTGAGTGAAATCGATCCAGTCTCTGTTGCTTTGGAACTGTTTGTGCTGGCAATACCATAGGATCCACCGATCGTCGCGGTTGGTCCACTGGCTGTTTTGGCACGTGCAATGTTCAGATCTGCGGCTTTGATCGTATGCTGAATTTGACGCATCGCTGGATGATTACGCACCGCAGTAGACTGCGCCGCTCCAACAGAAGCGGGCAGTTTCGGCAGGCCGGGCGGTGTGGATAAACCATTGGCATTCACACCAACCGCTTGCTTATATCGCGCTTTGGCTTGTTGTAGTGCACCTTTAGCGGCCTCAAGCTGCGCAAGGGATGACGCCAATCGCGCCTCTGCCAACGCCACATCGGTTTTTGTAACTTCGCCCACATCAAAACGATCTTGTGCTGCGCGCAATTCCTCTCGGATCACGCGCAAATTATTTTGACGAAGGGCAACTGTTTCAGTCTCTCGGCGCACATCCATATAGGCCTGAACAGCGTCCAACAAAACGTTTTGTTCCACGGAGATCAACGATTGACGCGTCGCCAAAACGGTTTCTTTTGCGGCCTCGATCGCGAATTTATTTGAACCGCCGTCATAAATTGTCATTTCAGCAGACAACGCCAAAGACCGCGACGTGCTATCCGTATTGCCGAAGTTATGCGTGATCCCAGCGCTCCAATTGAACACGGGACGCAGGGTTGCCATAGCTTGTGCAACATCCTCATCCGCGGCACGCAAAACAGCGCGATTTTGTTCCAGTAGGCCAGAATTATTGTAGGCTTTGGTCAATGCCTGACGAAGCGTATCTGCGGAAACGGCCCCTGCCCCAACGATCAACGCGGATACCGCCAGTACAGATAACTTCATTCCAAAACGCATTCGCATCATTTCAAACCTTTTTCAAAATCACCTGACAGAAATGCGCCAAGCCTCTCATTACAATGTAAACGCCCGATGGCGTTGAAACCCATCTAATGTTGGGGCCCCTGCATTAAACGATGCGCGCCAATCCATACGTCCGTCAAGCTTGTATCCAATTTTAACGGTCCCAAGCGCGCCTTCTGCGAAAAGACATGCGATTTTGCCACCATCTTTTAGCTGTGCCAACATCATATCGGGTACGTGTTCAACCCCGCCTTGGATCAGAATAACGTCATAGGGTCCGTGTTCTGCGGCACCCGCTGCCAACTCTCCCAAATGCGGGATAACATTGTCGGCGCCAAAATCGCCCAATGCTTCGCTAGCTTCATCGAAACGAGTCTGATCATCCTCAACCGCAACAACGGCTTCGCCCAGTTGCGATAAAACCGCAGCGGAATATCCAAGCCCCATGCCAATATCCAAAACAAAATCGGTCGGCTGGATATCCAATGCATCCAACATTTTCGCAAATGTACGCGGATCTAGAATCGTGCGATTGCCGCCCAAATCAATGTTATCCCCCATGTATGCCGCCTCGCGTTTATCACGCGGTACGAAATTTTCTCGCGGAACGGAAAGCATTGCTGAAATGATTGGGAATTTGGTCACGTCTGATGGGCGGATTTGCGTATCAACCATCATTGTGCGGCGGGTTGCGTAATCTGTCATGTCAAACTCTCATGAAAGCGTCGTATCGCTTGCTTCTTGCCATAGATCAACGACATGGGCAATGGCAGGGTTACGAAGATTTTAATCGCCCTGCCGCAAATGCCGACAGGGCCAACATGAATGCAGCAATGCTTAAACACGCACTTACGCCCCCCAATTGATAACTTATCCCCGACAAAAGCGTTCCGATTAAACGACCTGATGCATTCGCCATGTAATAGAAACCAACATCCATCGTGACGCGCGATCCTGTACTGAATTCCAAGATAAGGTAGGAATGAAGGGACGAGTTTACCGCAAAGATCGCGCCAAACACCAATAAACCGATCACAACAACAGTGGCGTTTAGCGCTGTCGCATCAGGACGCATGTACAAAAATACGGATAGGCAGATCGGTACAACCAGCAGCATCCAAGCCCACCGTGCGGCGTCCTGAATAAAGGCACTTGAACCGCGCGTGGTTGCGCGCAAAATTCTATGGGCATTGCCCTGCACCAACCCGTAAATGATGATCCAAATCGCCATAAACCCACCGATCAGGAAAAAGGCATCGCGATTTCCCTCGGTGCTGCCATCCGAAAACACCGCATAAAAATAAATCGGGATCCCAACAACAAACCACACATCCCGCGCACCAAACAAAAACACACGCGCCAGCGATAGCCAATTTACATTCGCATTTTTGGATAGAACTTCTTTGAATTTTGCATCCTTACGGCCTGTGGGTAACCCCGCTGGCATGCGCAGGATCAAAACCAATAAAATGACACTCAAGAATATGGCCATCCCTTGGATCACCGCGTGAAACCCGAATGCCCCAAGCGCTACGGCACCTACAAAAAATCCCAACCCTTTCACTGCATTCTTCGAACCCGTCAAAATAGCAACCCAGCGAAATAAACCGCCCTCAGTCTTCGGCGCCAAAAGCTTCACCGCGGACTTAGCACTCATCTTGGACAGGTCTTTGGCAACTCCTGATAAGCCTTGCGCAAACATGGCGTAGGCGACCGAGGCCCAAATCGTCCAATCTGGTGACAATTGCAGCAGAGCGGCCAGTGCAATGATTTGCAACCCCAAACCCGCATAAAGCGTTGAGGACAATCCAAATCGCGCGGCAATCCATCCAGCGCTAAGGTTCGTGATAATGCCCGCAATTTCGTAAAGCATGAACAAGTAGGCCAACTGCACCGGCGAAAAGCCCAAAGTGTGAAAGTGCAACAACACAAGCATGCGCAAGGCACCATCGGACAACATAAACGCCCAATAGGCAGCTGTTACTGCGATATACGCCGCCATGCCGTTGGGTTTGTTCATTTTGACAATGACTTTCCAACCATTAGGGCGACATCCACCAAGCGATACGCATATCCCATTTCATTGTCGTACCACGCATAAATTTTGACTTGCGTCCCGTTCACCACCATGGTGCTGGGCGCATCGATGATCGAGGAACGGATGTCGTTGATGTAATCCGCAGATACAAGCGGGCGCGTTTCATACCCCAATATCGCGTTTAATTCCCCCTCAGCCGCCGCTTTGAACATTGCGTTTACCTCTTCAGAGGTTGTTTCCCGCGCAACTTCAAACACACAATCCGTGAGTGACGCATTCAATAAAGGAACACGCACGGCATGGCCGTTGAGTTTGCCCGTCAGCTCAGGGTAAATCAATGTGATGGCTGTTGCAGATCCTGTTGTTGTCGGGATCAAGGAATTAAGCGCAGCGCGCGCGCGCCGCAAATCCTTGGCCGGGCGATCGACGATCGTTTGGGTATTGGTCACATCATGAATGGTTGTAATTGACCCATGTCGAATTCCAAGGTTTTCGTGGATCACCTTGACCACAGGGGCAAGGCAGTTCGTTGTGCAACTGGCCGCCGTCACGATGTCATGTTCGTTCTCGTCATAAATTTCATGATTGACGCCATACACAATATTGGCTGCGTTCCCGTCCTTAACAGGTGCTGAAACAACTACCTTTTTGACGCCTGCATCGAAATAACCTTGAATACGTTCCGCGGTTTTAAAATACCCTGTGCAGTCGATGACAACATCGACGCCCGCCAAGGGCAGCGCATCCAGGGATTTTTCGCAAAACATCGGCAAGTGCGTCGCATTAACGGTAATCGACGTTGCATCGTGCGAAAAGTCTGCATCCCAACGCCCATGAACCGTGTCAAATTCAAGCAGATGCGCATGCATTTCAGGTGTTCCCACTGCATCGTTCAAAAATGCGATTTCTGCACCAGATTCCAATAGTGGACGCAGGATCAATTTCCCGATCCGGCCCAATCCATTCACTGCGTAAACTGACATAATTCGGCTCCTTGAGGGTACGTCTTTGTACTGCGTGCATTGCAACGTAAATGTAACGAGGATGTGACAATTTTAAAAATCAACGAAGTATCTTTTGAAATTGCTGATCTCGGCAAGTGCCGTTATGTTCCACGAGAGCAATCTTAAATGGCATTATGATATGGGCGGCACACCGACTTTGAAATTGGGCTTAATCGGCGATAACATCGCTGCGTCGCGCGCACCAGATTTACATCGGATTGCGGGACAATTGAATAATATGGACGTCCAATACGACCGCTTGATCCCAAAAGAGTTGAACCAAACATTTGATCAGATTTTCGAAAGCTGCCCTGCTAACGGGTATAAGGCGCTTAATATCACTTACCCCTACAAAGAATACGTAATCCCAAAGGTCGAAATAGACGATCCAATGGTGCGCGCAATCGCGGCGGTCAACACCGTCGTTTTTGATAGAGCATCATCCAAAGGTTACAATACCGACTACACTGGATTTATCGCAGCCTATGAACAGGTGCGCGCAAACGCAAATCCAGGTGCCTGTTGTTTGGTTGGCACAGGGGGCGTTGGACGCGCCTTGGCCTTTGGGCTGGTCAAGCTGGGCGCCGATGAAATTCGCCTATTTGATCGTGACAGCATCAAAGCGCAGCAGTTAGCACAAGATTTAAACGCCCTTGCATCCCAAACCGTGGTGACTGCCCACGATGATTTGGATGCGGCAACCGCCGATTGTGATGGGCTGTTGAATGGAACACCTGTGGGAATGGTTGGCTATCCTGGATCGGCCTTTGAACCAAAGGCAATTGCCAATGCGGCCTGGGTATTTGATGCTGTGTACACACCTATTGCGACCATGTTCTTACAAAACGCAAAGGCCGCAGGCGCGCAGATCCTTTCTGGGTACGAGCTTTTCTTTTTTCAGGGCGTGCATGCGTGGTGTCATTTTTCAGGTCTTGACGTGGATACAGAAAAACTTCGTGCAGCCCTGTGATTTGCGCAACTTTTCTTTAGTCGTCCGCTTCAAATTCCGCTAAAATGATATCTATCGAAGTGCGCACCATTCGCCATCGGACTGGGATAGAGTTGTTGTGATCGAAATAAGCGTTTAACATCGAACCATCACAGATATAGATTTCACGCGCCTCACCGATATAACGGTCCAACCAGAAGTCCATGCGTGGAATGGCATATATTCCCTCAACCAATGAGGCATCATAAATTCCTGAAATTGCCTGAACGCATTCAGATCGCGTTGCATATTCGGATGCAGACACCAATTCGGGATAATCCGACTTTTCTGCGTCTATTAATTCAGCAAGCGATGGTTCAGGTTCTGGCTCCCCAGCTTCTGGGAATAATTCAGCCTGTTCGGCCGCTTCGCGAGACACACCTTGGTCCAACCCCAAGAGTTGTCCAAGGACATTTTGCGCAGAAGCACCCTGCCCAATCAATGAGATCACTACAAGGAGCGCTGCAAATCTATTCCACATGATACACCCATCGTTTTATTCAACAGATCGTCGAAGCACATTGTGTATGCTTTCCCACACGCTGGCCTAGGGGATCAATCACCCCATCGGGATAGGACATTGGGTCAGACGTAGTCGCAGAACAAATACTACACCAAGGTTTAGAAAACAATGAATTCGAACATCAGGTCGTTTTTCACAAATCAATTTACAGTAAATGGTCGCAAACTGACGTGCCAATCATATGCAAACATCGTTGGTTGGAAACAATACTGATCACCCTAAGGAGAATTCGATGTCGCATCCTGATAATACTGTCCCCAAAACCATGTCGGCAATGGTACTGAGTGGAAATGGCGGCATGGATATGTATGAGTGGCACACAGATTGGCCAACGCCCACACCTGATGCGGATGATGTATTGATACGGGTTGCAGCTTGTGGATTAAATAACACCGACGTGAACACACGCTCTGGCTGGTACTCCAAAGGTGTGAGCGAGGCGACAACCGGTGGTTCATACGACACCGTATCAGATGAGGACCCGACATGGGGTGGTCGCCCGATTACCTTTCCACGCATTCAGGGTGCCGATATTTGCGGCCTGATTGTTGCCGTGGGTGCAAATGTGGATCCCGCCCGCATTGGTGAACGTGTGATTACCGACAACTGGCTGCGTGATCCTGCCGATCCCCTAAACATGGATAAAACGTATTATTTCGGATCTGAATGCGACGGCGGTTTTGCACAATATGCAAAAATACCCGCGGCAAATGCATGGGCCGTAAATTCCGATTACGGCGATGCGGAGCTAGCAACGTTTAGTTGTTCGTATTCCACGGCAGAGGGCATGTTGACCCGCGCCGATGTCAAAGCAGGTGACACCGTTTTGGTCCCTGGTGCATCGGGCGGCGTGGGTGGTGCATTGGTGCAATTATCCAAATGTCGCGGTGCACGCGTGATTGCGATGGCATCGGAAAGCAAACATGACGCGGTACGCGAACTCGGTGCGGACATGATATTGCCCCGTATGCCAGAAAATCTGAACGCCGTTTTAGCAGATGAGCAAATCACAGTTGTCGCAGATGTGGTGGGCGGGGCACATTGGGACACCCTGATTGATCAGCTAGAGCGTGGCGGGCGATACGTCTGTTCGGGTGCGATCGCAGGACCGATTGTGAATTTCGACCTACGCACCTTTTACCTGCGCGATCTGACATTCTTGGGATCAACAGTGATCGACCCACAGGTCATGGGCAATTTGGTAAAGCTCATCGAAAGTGGTGCAATCAAACCCGCCCTTGCCGCGACCTATCCGCTTTCTGAATTGGTGGCTGCGCAAACCGCATTTATCGCCAAAGAGCACTCTGGCAACATCGTGGTTCAACCCTAAGCCCTGAATTAACATAGGTTCACATGAAAATTTTCCGTATCTCTGTCTATCAAGTAGATCTTCCGCTTGAGTACCCTTATTGGCTATCTGGCGGACGTCTAAAGTTTGAATGCCTCGACGCCACTTTGGTCAAAATTGAAACGGATGAAGGGCATGTCGGTTGGGGTGAGGGCACGCCGTGGGGGCATACTTATGTGCCTGCGCATGGCCCAGGTATTCGCGCAGGGATCGAAACCATGGCCCCGTTTATCATGGGATTGGACCCGCGCCGCGTGTTGGACGTGGAACGTGCTATGGACCTTGCTTTGCCAGGACATCTTTATGCAAAATCGCCAATTGACATGGCCTGTTGGGACATCGCGGGGCAAAGCGCGGGCGTGCCGATCGCCGATCTGATGGGGGGCGGATCGCGCACACCGAAACCAATCGCATCCTCGGTTGGGGCGAAGACCGTCGAAGAGACGCGCGAGGTTATGGACCGCTACCGTGCACGTGGATATATTGCCCATTCCGTTAAAATTGGTGGGGACGTTCAGCGTGATATTGCACGCATTCGGGACGTCGAAAAACACCGCCCAGAAAACGAAATCATCCTATACGATTGTAATCGCGGCTGGACACGTTGGCAGGCATTACAAGTCTTGCAGGCAACAACGGATCTCTGCGTCACGTTTGAACAGCCTTGCGAAACATTGGATGATATTGCCGCAATTCGCCCTCTGCATAGTGCCGCGGTCAGCGTTGATGAAACACTGGTCACATTGCAGGACGGCGCAAGGATTGCGCGCGATGGGTTGGCCGAAGTGTTCGGGATTAAATTGAACCGTGTCGGCGGCCTGACCAAGGCCGCCCGCCTACGCGACATCGCCTTGGGTCATGGCATCGATATCTTTGTCATGGCAACAGGCGGCTCTGTGCTTGCTGATACCGAGGCATTGCACCTGTCTGCAACAATTCCTGATGCAAACATCCGCGCGGTCTGGGCCTGTCAGGACATGCTAACCGTTGATATCGCGGATGGCCGCGGCCCGCGGAACATAGACGGTCATCTACATTTGCCCGAAAGTCCGGGACTGGGCGTGCATCCAGATGAGGCATCCTTGGGACAACCGGTGGCAGTTTACACGGCATAAAGAAAAGGCGCGGATGAGGCGCCTTTTTCCGTTTCATTGAAAATAGCTTTTGTTAACCGTCGAAATCGACTGCTTCGGTTAACCGCAGGGCGAGGCCACGCAATTTGGCAAGCTCCATTAAATTTACCTGATCTGGGTCAAAATCACCCCATGTTTGAACCAAGGCACTTGTTTGGCTGCCTGGGGCAACAGGATATTCGTGGTTGGCCTCGGCATAGATTTCTTGGGCTTTGGCAGAGGTCAGAAACTCCATAAAGGCCAATGCATTTTCAGGGTTCGGGGCGTGTTTTGCCATTGCGACACCCGAAATATTAATATGCGTGCCACCGTTTTCAAAAGTTGGGAACAGAATTTGAACACTGTCTGCCCATTCTTTTTGTTCAGCATCGGATAACATAGCGCCCATGTAGTATGTATTCCCGATTGAAATATCACACTCACCTGCCCAAATCGCCTTGACCTGTGCGCGATCATTGCCTTGGGGTTTGCGTGCCAAATTATCTTTGACGCCTTGCAACCATGCTTTGGCACCCTCTTCCCCGTGGTGATGAATGACTGCAGATGTCAGTGCGACGTTGTAGGCATTCGTGCCAGAACGCGTGCAGATACGCCCCTGCCATTTGGGATTGGCTAAATCTTCGTATGTTGTGACTTCGCCGTCGGCAACGTGGTCTTTACTGGCATACACAATCCGTGCCCGTGTTGTCAGACCATACCAATGTCCATTTGGATCACGATAAAGCTCTGGAACATTTTGTGATAAGGTCGCGCTTTTCACGGGTTGCGTTAGGCCCTCATTTACCACAGCCGACAGCCGCGAAATATCCACTGTCAAAACAACATCTGCGGGGCTGCGGCGGCCTTCGGCCTTCATCCGCTCGACCATGCCTTTTTGAAGGTAGGCGACATTAACGTTGATCCCTGTTTGCGCGGTGAACGCATCCGTCAATGGCTTGATCAATTCAGGTTGTCGATACGAATAAACATTTACATCTGCTGCCTGTGCGACAGATGCAGCGCACATTACAAACGCAGCAACCATGGATGATAATTTCATTTTTGCTCTCCTTAATTGCCATCCTTATCTATTTTCCGACAAATATTGTCAAGATTATATTTCTGATAATTTTTGTCGGATTAATTCATTTCTATTCGAGCTACGTTTTTTAGCGACCTATCTTTTTTATTCGCAAGGTCCCTTTTTGCTTGAATGACGTGCAAATTGCTTTAATGCTGCCTTCACCAACTGGTATCTAAGGCGAGTCAGCCAAGGATTTAAAAGGGAACATGGTGCGCATCCATTGCAACTCCATGACTGCCCCCGCAACTGTAGGCGCTTGGGTGTTCTGCGTGTGCCACTGGATGGAAATCTGGGAAGGTGCGGACCACTAATAGGCGCAAGTCAGGAGACCTGCCATTGGGACTAAAATTCATCTGGGCGGGGTGTCCTAGTTGGTCAGACTTGTTAAATCGCAATGCGATTCATGCAGTGACCCTCCCCCATTAGGAGCATACGATGAGCAGAAGCGCTGTTGAACAAGTGTTGGTTGATGATGCCACGATCCGTGACATCGCGCAGCCGAAAAAAATCTCGCAGATTTGTTTGACAGAATTTAGTCAAATCACACTTGTACTCTGCGCAATTGGTGTGTCAGGCCTTTGCTGGGCCATGATCCTTAGCGTGATCTAGTGCCCCCCATCGTTTCCATAGAAAATCTGTTCCTTGGGTTTGGTGATGTGACACTGTTTGACGGCCTGAACTGTGATGTCGAACCGGGTTCTATTCTGGCTGTCGTTGGCGCAAATGGATCGGGGAAAAGTACATTTGTAAAAACGCTGCTTGGCCTACAATCTCCGATGGACGGAAGAATTGAATGGCCAGTGGGGAAACCCGCCGAGATTGGATATTTGGCGCAGCTTACAGAATTTGACCGCCGCTTTCCCATTCGTGTACGCGATCTTGCGGCAATGGGTGCGTGGCAGGGCTTTAATCCTTTTGCAGGATTAAACAAAACGACGCGAAACCGCGTTGATGCAGCCCTTGAAATGGCAGGCATTCTTGATTTGGCAGATCACCCCCTACACACGCTCTCTGGTGGACAGCTGCAACGCGCTTTGTTTTCACGTGTCATTATGCAAGATGCACCGCTGATTTTGTTGGATGAACCATTTTCAGCAGTCGATCAATATACTGAACAACATTTGCTAAGCGTCATCGAAACTTGGCAAAGCGAAGGGCGGGCCGTGATCATGGTATTACATGATTTATCTGCCGTTTTAGACCATTGCACACATGCACTATTGTTAGGCAATGGACGGGCCAGTTTCGGGACCGTAGATGATATTTTGACCCCAGATCGATTGATTGCCCAAGGTTACATGTCCTCTAGTCAGGCCTCCTGGATGTTTCGCGGACAATCAAACGGGGGCATGCGCTGATGTTTGAACTGACCTCAGAAATGTTCAGCTATGCATTCATGCGCCGCGCGTTTGTGGTGACCACGATCCTATCAGCTTCGGTCGCGCCTGTTGGTGCATTTTTGGTTTTGCGCCGCCTATCACTTGCAGGTGAGGCAATGGCACACGCTATTACACCTGGTGTTGTCATCGGTTTTGTAACGGCAGGTTTATCCGTGACGTCCCTATTATTTGGTGGCCTCATCGCGGGTCTGGGGGTTGCGGTCCTGACGGCATATCTGGCGCGCAACACAATTTTGCGAAGCGACGCAAGCCTTGCGTCGCTTTACCTAATCGCCCTGGCCATCGGTATCTTTATCCTATCGGCGGCGGGCTCAGCCGTCCCTCTCAAAAGCTTTCTCTTTGGATCAATCCTTGGGGTTGATGATGCCTCGATGATTTTAGTGGGCGGTGTTGCGACAGTGACTCTATTAACTTTCGCGTTGATCCTACGCCCATTGATCATGAGCACTTGTGACCCAGTATTTTTTGAATCACAGGTTAAACGCCCTTGGATCGTGGATCAGGGTTTTATGTTCCTATTGGTGCTGAACCTTTTGGCGGCGTTCAAAACATTGGGAACACTAATGGCGGTGGGACTGATGATTTTGCCCGCAACTGCGGCAAGATACTGGTCCGGAACAATAACCGCGCAACTGGGCCTTGGATTCATTTTCTCACTGCTCAGTTGTTGGTTGGGATTAACGCTCTCATACGTGTTGCCCGAAACGCCTTCAGGCCCAGCCATCGTTTTGGTGGCCGGCGCAATTTTTGTCCTATCCGCTCTGTTTGGGCCACTGGGACTGCGCGGGCAGTTTAGCGCGACCCCGAAATCATAGGTGAACACCAAATGACACTCACACGAAAATTCAGACATCTAATTTTGGCTATGATATTCGCATCAATCGCAAACGCGTCATTCGCCGAAGACCGCCTAAAAATTGTCGCAAGCTTTTCAATTTTGGGCGATATGGTGGAACAAGTTGTGGGTGAGCAGGCGGATGTCACGACAATTGTTGGGCCAGATGCCGATGCACATGTGTATCAACCCTCTGTCGCGGATGCCCGTGCGGTTGCGGATGCAGATATCATTTTCGTCAATGGCTTGGGTTTTGAAACATGGTCTGACACCCTGATTTCTGAATCAGGAACCAATGCATCAATTCACGTGGCCACCGAAGGTGTTATGATTGTCACCATTGATGGTGAAACAGATCCACACGCATGGAATTCCCTGCTGAATGGTGTGATCTATGTGAACAATATCGCAGCGACGTTATCTGAAAAAATGCCCGCGAAAGCGGATATGATTGAAGCAAATCGCGCAGTCTATGTAGATCAATTGATGGCACTGGATACCGCGACCAAGGCCACGCTTGCAAACCTGCCTGCAAACAAAAGAACGGTTGTGACGGCGCATGATGCCTTTGGATATTTGGCAGATGCCTATGGCATGACATTTTTGGCCCCCGTTGGGATCGACACAGAAGCAGAACCAAGCGCACAGGATCTGGCTATTTTGATTGACCAACTTAAGGCAGATGGCGCCGCTGCCCTATTCGTTGAAAACATTACAAGTCCAGCATTGGTGCAACAAATCGCGGATGAAACGGGCCTAACCATTGGGGGACGTTTGTTCTCTGATGCGCTATCCCAAAGCGGCGGACCGGCGACCAGTTATTTGGCAATGTTCGAACATAACCTAGAAACTTTATTGACGGCCTTAAAGGGCAACTAATCCCAACAAATGATGAAAGTTGTCCTTTTTGAACCCGAAATCCCGTTTAATACGGGATCCATTGGCCGAACATGCGTCGCGCTTGATTTGGAATTGATTCTGATCAAACCCTATGGATTTTCATTGGACGACAAAACCGTTGCGCGATCAGGAACACGCTATTGGCAGTTCATAAAGCTTAGCGAATATGACAGCTGGGATGATTTCCTTGAAACACGAAAGCCCGATCACGATGCGTTATTTTTGTTTGAAGAAGACGCAGAGCGAAATTTTTACGAACCAACATATCCTGACGACGCCTATTTGATATTTGGCAAAGAATCCTCAGGCCTGCCCATGGACTTACGCGCACAGATGCAGGATCGGATGTTCCACGTTCCAATGCGCAATGATCGTGTGAAATCACTGAACCTGTCCAATGTTGCCACGGCGGTTATATATCAGGCCCTACGCGGGACGTATGTTTGACCTTTGGATTCACTAAATTCTTGACTATGTGGCAATCTGCATCAACGTTCTAAGGCAGAACAACAGGTAGATCCACACATGTACAAAACCTTTTCATTTGCACTTTTGCTCCTCGCCTCTCCCGTTCTGGCTGAGGGGGAATTCAATTCCATCAACCTTGCAGGGACCGTTGTTGCCAACAACAAAACAGGCCTGTCATACGAAGCGCGCGGCTGCATCACATCACTTTCAAGCGATGCGATCAAATCAGGCACAGCGACGGCAGGGCAAATTTTGGTTCAGCTGGATGATCGCGCCGCGAATTTGGCACATAAAACCGCACAAGTGCGCCTAAGTGATTTGACAGCCGCCGTTAGCGAACGCGCCTTTGCAATCACAGTTGCGAATGCAGATGTGGCACGTGTCAGCGAAGAACAAGATTTCGTTAACCGTGAATACGACCGCACGCGCGTGCTGTTCCAACGGGGTCTTGTGAATGAAACCACACTTGACGCGGCAGAGCGGCGCAAATTGGACGCAACTTTTGTTGTGCAGCGCGCCGAAGAAGCGCTGGAACGCGCCAAGGCCGCCAAAGGACGCGCTGAAATCGCATTAGAGATTGGTGAGCTGGAATTACAAGCACGAGAATTAGACCTAGAGGCGCTGACATTACGCGCACCGTTTGATGGGGTCTTGTTGAATTTCAACGCCAATATCGGGGATTGCGTTGCACAAGGCAGTCAAGCTGCAGAAATCTATGACCCCACAGAAAAAAGTGTAGAGACATTCGTATACGTCGATCAGTTGGTGGATGCAGACAGTGTCGGGGTTGTGGCAGGTAATCCAGTGCAAGTGGTGCGCACGAACGGGCAAATCTGTGAAGGTGTCTTTTCACTGATCGAGACCGAGGCCAACCTAGAATCCCAAAACGTAAAGGCCAAGATTGAATTATCAGAAACCTGTGCGCCCGATCTATTTTTGAACGAGGCAGTTGGGATCAAGACGCTTTCCACAGCATCCTAAGGAAAAGGGCGGCTGGTCAGCCGCCCTTTATGATTTACGCAGAACGATACAGTTTCGTCATTGAGAATTCGCGGTGTCCCAACGCTTCGGCTGCTGTGTTGCGTCCGTTTGCAGTGCGGCAGATCATATCAATCAACTCGTCCCCTGCTTCGTCGATTGTCATTTCACGGCGTAGGATACCAGACACATCCACATCTACGTGTTCGCTCATGGTGCGCACAGTGCGTGGGTTTGCCGTGATTTTGATCACCGGAACGATTGGATTACCCACAACGTTACCTTGACCTGTTGGGAAGGTGTGGATAACCGCACCACCCGCTGCCATCAATGTCACACATTCCGCGGCCGCAGATGAACTGTCCATAAAGTACAGGCCGTTGCCTGATTGTGGTGCTTCTGCTGGCTCTAGGATATCAATGTACTCTGACGTACGACCGATTTTCTCTAGGTTACCAAGCGCTTTTTCCTCAATTGTTGTTAGGCCGCCTTCGATGTTACCTTTGGTTGGCTGACTGTCAGACAGGTCATCTGTTTGGTGCGCAAAAATAACGTCGTCTTGATACGCTTTCCACATTTTGTACCAACGCTCACCAACCTCTTCGTTGATTGCGCGTTTTTGACAAATGTGTTCCGCACCTGTGATTTCTGACGTTTCACCAAAGAACCCTGTAATCCCTTCTGGCAATAATTTGTCATACATGTTGCCAACAGTTGGGCAGGACCCCAGACCCGTTGTTGTATCACTTTCACCGCATTTGGTTGACACCCAAAGTTCAGAGATTGAGCATTCTTCACGCTGATACTCCGATGTCATGTGAACAAACTCTTTTGCGGCCCAGCTGGCGGCGCGGATTGTTTCAAAATCGCCGTTTTGTTCAATTGAAAACTCTGCAACTGGCTTACCTGTTGCGCGGATGCCATCGGCGATACGCTTGGTCCAACCTGGTTCAATCCCAATCACAACAACGGCAGCAACGTTCGGGTTTGCACCTGTGCCGATCATTGTGCGGAAATGTAGTTCCAGATCTTCACCAAACTGCAAACGACCATAGGCATGTGGGATCGCCATTGTGCCTTTTACATTGTTCGCAACCGCTTCACAGGCCGCGTTTGAGATATCGTCAACAGGCAGGATCACCACGTGGTTACGTACGCCAACACGTCCATTTTCGCGACGGAAGGCCTTGACGGTCATATTTGAATACTTAGAAGCCATGAATTCTTCTCCTTACCAGCGCTTGGTTTTACAGTTGTGTGTGTGAACGTGTCCACCTTTTGGAATATCGGCGATGATTTTGCCGATGTCCTCGCCATATTTCATGGCTGTGTCGCCCTCTTTCAGATCCTTAAGCGCGATCTTGTGACCAATCGGCACATCCGCGCCAGACGTCAGGCGAAACGTTGAATTATCATGAGTTACACAGCACAGCATATCCGTCCCTGCTGTTAACCCCTCAACAACAACAACACCAACGTTGTCATCGTGTTCATGAACGAGAAGATGGGGAATTTCAGACATTTAAGTCTCCTCAATGGGTTGGTTTCAAAATTATCTTGGGTGCTTGGCTGGTTCCTGAACGGATATCCTGAAAGGCCTGAGCACCATGGGATAGCGGGCGCGTTTCTGTCCAACTTAGATCACCAAGTTTGCCATTCATCATGGCCTGGGCAGTATCGCGAAAGTCTTTTGATGTATAGGTATAGGTCCCTGTAAAGGTGATTTCCTGTAGCGTCATGCGGCGGATATTTAATCCACCCAAATCCTGACCTAACCCGATGTGAACGATGATTCCACCAGGGCGCACGGCCTCGGACGCTTGTTCACGCGTTGCAACATAACCGACGCCATCAATCACTACATCATAATAATCCCCTGATGACACCTGCGTGGGATCAATCACATGCATATCGTAGCGCGACGTGATATAATCACGGCGCACTTCATTTGGTTCAACCAAACTGACATTTTCAACGCCTTGAGCGCGCAGCGATAGCGCGGCCCCCATTCCAATCGCACCACCGCCGAATACCAATGCGCGTGTGGCATCTGATCCTGCGGGGTGCGCCTTGGCAACACGTGCCGCATGCCAACCACAGGCAATCGGTTCGGCCAATGCCGCCTGATCAAAGGTCAGGCTGTCGTCAATGATCACCAAATTACGCTCTGGAATGGCGATTTTTTGGGCAAACCCGCCCTCTCTGGGTTGCATCGAAATGATTTCGCGCGTGGGGCACAGGTTATCCTGTCCCGACGTGCAGTATCGACATGTTCCGCAAGTCACCAAGGGGTTGACCGTAACGCGTTCACCGTCATGCGCGCCGCCTTCGATAACGCCTGCAACCTCATGACCTAAGATGATGGGCGCAGGGCGGCGATCATCATGTCCCAGATATGCGTGCATATCTGATCCACAAATCCCGACGCTTTCGACGCGAACGACGCATTCACTTGAACCAGGGTTTGGGTCAGCAACATCGCGCATTTCCAATGTTTCGATGCCTGTGTAAACCAATGCCTTCATTTCGCAGTAAACCCTCCGTCTACCATCAATGTTTGTCCCGTTACGTATGCAGAGGCCTCTGAACATAAGAAAAGAATGGGGCCATCCATATCCTCGGGGCATCCATTACGCCCAATACATGTTTGCGCCGCATTGCGGGCCGCGCGGGCATCATCATTAAACACTGCTGCGGTTAATTCAGTTGGGAAAAATCCCGGACCGATTGCATTCGCCGTAATACCCTGCTCCGACCATGCTTCGGCCATTGCGCGTGTCATCTGTGTGATGGCACCCTTAGTCGCGCCATAGGCGATCCCCCCCGGAAAGGCGCGAAACGATTGAAGGGACCCAAAATTTACAATGCGCCCCCATGCGCGTTCCTGCATCGCAGGGACCAATTTTTGCGCAAGAAAAAAAGGCGCTGACAAATTAATTGCAAGCGTCGCGTCCCACCCTTGATCCGTGACATCATCTGCCGCCTCGCGGGTGTTCAAACCCGCCGCGTTGATCAAAATATCAGGCGCGCCAAAGGCACCAGAAATTCGAGCGACCGTCGCGTCCAATGAGACACGATCTGCAACATCTGCATCAACGCCAATGCATGCATCACCGATTTCCTCACAAAGTCCATCCAATGCACCCCGACGACGTGCGACGCCAACAACCTTAGCGCCCGCGCGTGCCAGCGTGAGTGCTGCGCGCCGCCCCAGACCAGAAGAGGCTCCAGTCACACAAGCAACGCGACCAGTTAGGTCAAAAAGGGATGCAGGATGATCCATGCTAGATGTCTTCCGCTGCGGTCAGATCAAAGTTTTCGTTTGGAAAATACTTGCGCAGACGAATATCCGCGGTCCGCGCATGTCCTTCCATGCCTTCCAAACGGGAAATACGTGCAGTTGCTTCGGCAACGGGTTTTGATCCTTCGCGCGTTGCACGCTGCCACGTGACGATTTTCATATACTTGTGAACACTTAGCCCGCCCGTATAGCTTGCCGCGCCAGAAGTTGGCAAAACGTGGTTCGTGCCAGAGGCTTTGTCGCCAAAGGCCACCGTTGTTTCTTCACCAAGGAAAAGCGAACCATAGCAGCTTAGGCGATCCAACCACCAATCCAGATCTTGGGCCTGAACGGTCAAATGTTCGGGGGCATAGGCATCTGAAGTCGCAGCCATTTCTTCGCGCGTGTCGCAGACCATGACTTCTGCGTAATCACGCCATGCGGCGCGCGCGTTGTCACGGTTCACCTCTGGCAGATCCTCAATCAGGCCTGGAACCAAATCCATGACCTTTTCTGCCAATGCACGATCGTCGGTTACCAACCAAACGGGTGAGTTATAACCGTGTTCAGCCTGACCAACCAAATCGGCCGCAACGATGTCAGCATCTGCCGTACCATCCGCCAAAATCAAACTGTCTGTTGGGCCTGCGATCATGTCGATGCCAACACGGCCAAACAACATGCGTTTTGCCTCTGCCACGAACTGGTTACCAGGACCGACCAAGATATTCGCCTTGGGCAATCCAAATAGGCCAAATGTCATTGCAGCCACGCCTTGGACACCGCCCATAGCCAAAATTTTATCCGCACCACAAATATGCGCCGCATAAACAATCGCAGGTGCAATACCAACACCTGGGCGGGGTGGAGAGCAGGCAACAATATTGTTGCACCCTGCAACCTTGGCCGTTGTCACCGTCATGATCGCGCTGGCGATATGGCTATAACGACCGCCTGGAATATAACATCCCGACGCATTAACAGGAATCGCCTTTTGACCCGCGATAAGGCCTGGCACCACTTCGGTTTCAAAGTCAGAAACTGTGGACTTTTGTGCCTCAGCAAATTTTTTGACGTTGGCATGTGCGAATTCAATATCGCGCTTCATTTTTTCTGGTACCAATTCTGATGCCGCTGCGATGGCCTCATCCGTTAGGATTATTTCGCCGTCATAATTGTCAAATTTTGCAGCATATTCCAACGCTTTTGCGTCGCCACCTGCCTCGATATCATCAAGGATGTTGCGCACAATTTCACGTGTTTCTGTTGCGTCACTGCGTGAATGCAATGGTGCCTTTTTAAGATACTCTACGGTCATTACTATGTTCCTGCCACCGCATTAGGATGCGGCATTTGCTTTGTTGTGTTGAATAGATTTGTAGAAGGCTAAACCGATTAGAACGATTCCGATCCCACCGGTCAAAATTTCAGGAACGTGGAAGAGAGACTGGAGAAACATGATAATAGACAGCGCAAAGATCGAATAAAACGCCCCATGTTCCAGATACAAAAACTCTGCCAGTGTTCCCCGTTCAACCAACATGATTGTCATTGAACGCACGTACATCGCTCCGATCCCAAGACCGATTGCGATCAAGAGAATGTTGGTGGTCAGTGCAAAGGCCCCGATCACCCCATCAAATGAGAAGCTTGCATCAAGCACCTCAAGATATAAAAACGCGCCCAACCCGCCGCGCGCACCCATCGCGGCGGTGTTGCTGGCAATGTTGTCCAAATACGCGCCTAACCCGTCCACCAACATGAACACCAACATCCCCATGATGGCCGACATCAAAAAGGCGGCATGTTTATATTCAGGCAAGAACTGGCAAATCGCGATGATGATGATCAAGACGAATGCAATTTCAAAGCCACGAATTGAACCAACCCGACGCAGGCGTGTTTCCAATCCGACAATCCAATCCACTGATTTGTCTTCATCAATGAAAAACTTCAGCGCGACCATCATAAGGAAGGTCCCACCAAAGGCGGAAATCGGACCGTGTGCTTCGCCAATGATGCGGGAATATTCATCCGGAACAGACAGCGCCAAGTGCATCGCAGCGAATGGATTGATCCATGCGAAAATCGCAACAACCGCCAAGGGAAATACAATGCGCATGCCGAAAACGGCGATCAATATGCCCCATGTCAAAAACCGACGCTGCCAAACAGGCGTCATTTCCTCAAGCTTGTTTGCATTCACGATTGCATTGTCAAACGACAAGGCAATTTCCAATGCTGCCAAGATCGCACCCACGAAGAGAAAGCTGAGCAAGCCCCCATATGTCCCCGTGGTCGCCCAACCAAGCCATCCAGATAGCCCAAGACCGACAACGGTGACGATCAGGGGCCATTTTTGATAGGATAAAGTGGATCTTGCCATCTTGCGCTCTTACCCTCCGAACACTTGGTTAGGGAGCCACAGAACAATCTGTGGGAAGACAAGGATCAGGATCAAACCGACCAACTGGATCAGCATAAATTGCATCATGCCCAGATAGATATCTTTCAAATCCCAGTTCGGTACCACGCCCTTTAGGAAGTAGGCAGACAGCGCAACGGGCGGAGACAACCAAGCCGTTTGCAAATTCACGGCAACAAGGATGCCGAACCACACCATCAGGTCATATCGGTCCAAACCGTGCAGCTCCAATTTTTCAACCGTCGGCAATAGGATTGGGACAACAATCAACACAATGGGAACCCATTCCAGTGGCCAGCCCAGAACAAAGATCAGGGCCATTACCAAGATCAGGATCAAGTAGGGTGACATGTCCAGACTAAGCAGTAGTTCGGTCATCATCTTGGGCGTTCCAAGGGATGAGAATTCCGCACCAAAGAAGTTTGAAGAAGCCACCAAGAACATGATGAGCACCGTAATTTCTAGCGATTTGATCAGATTGTCAAAGAAACCAGGAAAAGTGAATTTGCGATACATCACAGACAGCAGGATGGCACCAAATGCCCCCATCGCAGCCGCCTCGGCAGGCGTAGCCAATCCAAGAAGGATTGAACCCAAGG
This sequence comes from Rhodobacteraceae bacterium HIMB11, assembly GCA_000472185.1. Classification (GTDB taxonomy): domain Bacteria; phylum Pseudomonadota; class Alphaproteobacteria; order Rhodobacterales; family Rhodobacteraceae; genus HIMB11. The sequence continues at coordinate 143,250 of AVDB01000003.1, forward strand.
CAAAGGAAATTAATATAGTCGGAGGCATGAGGCCTGCGAAGAATTCATCCCAAAGCTCAGAGAATGAGAAGCGATCGGCCGCGTCCGCGCGATATATCGGCATCGCCAGCACTGACAAAATGACTATCAATCCGAACATCGCGACAGACATCCATGGAATACCTGCACCCATGTTCGCCACGATCATGTACCCATGGAACAGGATCGCCAACGGCATCGCGATGCGTAGCACGGCAAGATTGCGATACGCACGCAGCGCCAATGCCATGACCGCCGCCAATACGATCAGACCACCAAACGGGATGACCCCGCCGAACGCACCACCGATCCCCAATCCAAAGACGCGACAGATCGTAAGAACACCCATCGAAATCAACGCGACCTCTGCCCCGTAGAAATCAGATGTCTTGGGCTGGTCTTCATCTGGCAAAATAGGACCCAGTTCTGGGTTCAGCCAGCAACGACCCAGGGTGTATAGCAAATACAATGATGCCAACAGCGCACCCGGAATGAATGCACCGCGGAACAAATCCAATGTCGAGACCTCAAGGACGGGGCCCAAGACAATCAACATGATGGAAGGTGGGATCAAAATACCCAGTGTACCACCGGCTGTAATCGTACCAGCAGCCAGTTGCACGTTATAACCAGACCGGCTCATCGTTGCGCCCGCCATGATACCCAATAGGGTTACAGAGGCCCCAACAATACCCGTTGCGGCCGCAAAGATTGTCGAAACAATCAGTACCGCGATGTAAAGCGATCCGCGCACGCGGGCCATGATCATTTGGATAGATGCGAACAAGCGCTCCATCAGGCCGGCGGCCTCCATCACAATCCCCATAAGGATGAACAACGGCACCGCCATCAACTGGTCATTCAGCATTGTTGAGTTTGTGTTCAACGTCATCAACAGTGTGGTCAATTTGAAGTTTGACCCCCAAATACCGAAGATAAAGGCCAGGAAGATCAAGGTGAACGAAATCGGGAACCCGATGAAGATCACAAAGATCATCGCGCCCAGCATGATCAAACCAATCGTGGGTTTTGACAGACCTGGACGGGCCTTCATTAGGTCCGTAAACCAATCGCCACCTGGTGTCATATCGGGCGCAAACACAGCCATGACCAACCACACCAAGGCGATCACATAAACCGGAAGCGCCATGACGAAATAACGCTCACGCTCTTTTCCCATTTTATGGAACGCACGGAACAATTCAGGGATCCCCTGAAGGGCTAGCAACAAACCACCAATTGGCATCGCCAGACGGGCAGGCCACAAAACAGGTTCCCATGGACTATCAAATGCTGTTTCGCCTGTGCGATATGCCAATTCCCAATATTGAGCGGCGATAATTGTAAAGAATATCATAGATGGAATAAAAAACGCCATATAGAGTACAGCATCGACTGTTGCTTGAGTTTTATTATTCCAATTGCGGTACAGAAAATCGGCGCGGATATGCACACCACGCATTAGACCGTAACCTGCTGCACCCATAAACAGAACACCTGCGATCATGCGGCTGATGTCATAGGCGAACTGCGTTGGGCCTAAACCCAAAGCGCGCGCAGTATCGTCCCAACCATAGTCCGCCATAATGCCAAAGGCATTACGTGAAAACACCTCAATCACCACAACACCGATAAGAGGAACCATCAGCAGGCACAAAATTTTACCTGCCCAATCGTTTAGAACGTCAATCGCACCGGTGATGGGGCGTTGCCATGGCGTCATATCCTCAGGGGTTTCCCCAGGTTTTTCTTGGCGGCGTTCAGCAATCAGTTCGTCCGCAATCTCAAGATTGTCGGGTATCACCTCTTCTGCCATGGTTTCATCTCCCTCTATGTCGCCCGCGATTATGCGAGTATTTTTTATTTAGAAAAAAGCGGTTCAGCACTTTTGCCAAAATAAAAAGAAATGCGGAGCCCGAAGGCTCCGCGAATGTAATCAATTGATTACTTTAGAGTGTCCGCATGCGCTTTACCCAATCCTGCGTTAGATGCCTGTGCACCCGCCCAGAATGGAACTGCGATATCTGCGAAGTCTTTTTGTGACTGCCAAACTTCTGCGAAGAAGGCGTTATCAGCTGCCGCCTCTTCCAACAATTTTTTCGCAGCCGCCATATACTCAGTGAAGTATTCAGCAGGAGTATCATGCAATTGCACACCGTGGTTTTCTGTCAAATCTTTCAGAGCCTTACCGTTCTCATAGATGCGGTACGATAGAGACTTTGACAATGATGCATTTGCCGCAACTTCAAGCGCCTTTTGCTCTGAAGCAGACAAGCTATTGTAAACGTCACGGTTCAAGTACATGTCAGCATTCACAGTAACTTGGTGCAAACCTTGTAGATAGTAATGCTTAAGCACTTTCTGGAAACCAAAGACTGAATCAGGCTTCGGGCAGCACCACTCGGCCGCGTCGATCGCGCCTTTTTCAAGAGCAGGTAGGATGTCTCCACCACCCATTGCAACGGCTGCAACGCCAATTTCATTATAGGCTGCACCGACCATACCGGGAGGTGCCCGGAAGCGTAGTTTGCGGAAGTCATCCATAGATGCGATTGGCTCTGGGAACCAGCCCAAGGCTTCTGGACCAACAGGCTGTAGCATAAAACCTTTTACGTTTACGCCCATTTCGTCCCATAGACGGTCATAAAGCTCTTTACCGCCGCCAAACTGGAACCACGATAGGAATGCCTGGTTATCTAAGCCAACACCAGCGCCTGCGATTGGTGCCCCAAATAGGTTCGCCGCTGGGTGCTTACCACCCCAGTAGTGTGTCCATGCGAAGCCAGCTTCTACAAGACCCGCGTCAACCGCATCAATGATGTCACGTGGACCAACAACGGCGCCTGCAGGCAATATTTCAATTTTCACAGACCCATTTGTTAGATCGAATACATCTTGAGCAAAGCTCTCGACCATTCTGACCTCATCAGATGAATTTCCGAGTACGGATTGTACACGGATGACAGTTTCAGCAAATGTCGCTGACGCCATCATGGTAAGAGCCGTCGCTCCTGCCGTTAGAGTTCTAAGATTAAACATCAAATTACCTCCCTTGATGTTGTATCCCTCATGCGAATTATCATTAATGCCAAGATTGAGGGGAATGTCTTGGCAGTATTAAAAAGTGGGCTATTCCCAAGCTCGATTTGGGGCACCACTTCATGAAATGAGAATGCAGCATTCATCGCGCATCCTCCAACACCAACTGACTGGCCTTTTCACCAATCATGATTGCGGGTGCATTTGTGTTGCCGCTGACGATGCGCGGCATAATCGAAGCGTCGGCAACGCGCAAACCGTGCACGCCTTTGACGCGTAGTGCGGGATCGACCACGGCCATCGGATCAATCCCCATTTTGCATGTTCCAGTCGGATGATAAATCGTGACCGAGGTACGGCGCGCCCAATCCAGGGTTGCAACATCATCATCCATTGCAACACCAGCACCTGGTGCGTGTTCTTCAGTGATATATGATTTCAACGGTTCGGCTTGGGCAATGCGGCGCGCAATCTGAATGCCCTTCACGATCGTGCAGCAATCCGTATCCGTTGCTAGATAGTTTGGGTGGATCTCTGGATGATCGTCCATGTTCGCCGAACGAAGCGACAGATGTCCTGCGCTTTCTGGGCGCAGCTGCAAAACAGATGCTGTAAAACCCGAAAACTTATGTGGTCCATCGGCAGGCTTATCCGCGCTCCACGGTTGAATGTGGAATTGGATGTCTGGGGTTTCCAAATGGTCTTCGGTTTTTAAAAACCCTGTTCCCAGACTTGCCGCCATGGTCATCGGGCCGCGCTGCGTCAACGCATACTGCGCTGCGATCAGCCCCTGTTTAAAGATATTGTTCGTTTCCGTATTGATCGTGCTGAGCGTCGTTTTGAAAACGGGGCGCGCCTGAAGGTGGTCCTGCAAATTTTTGCCAACACCCTGAAGATCCGAGACGACATTAATCCCGTGCTGGGACAATTCATCCCCTGCACCAATCCCGGAAAGCATCAAGATTTGCGGTGATCCAATTGCGCCTGCGCTGAGGATAACTTCGGCACGGGCCGTGATTGTTTGCATCTGTCCGTGGCGGCGGATGCGTACGCCCATTGCGCGACCGTCATTGATGATCACTTTTTCGGTTTGGGCATCCGTAATGATTTCCAGATTGGGCCGTCCCCGGGCAACCGACAAATACGCCTTGGCCGACGAACACCGCCGCCCCCCCTTCATCGTCAGTTGGAAATACCCAACGCCCTCTTGGTCCGCACCGTTATAATCAGGATTATGCTTATAGCCCACGTTCACAGCCGCATCGACCCATTTGTCAACGACTTCGCGGGTCAAGCGTGAGTTTTGCACAGAGAGAGGCCCCGATTTGCCTCGCAGGCCTGTGTCATCTTCACCTTCCCAATTTTCTGAACGTTGGAACAACGGGAGGACGTCGCTCCAACTCCAGCCAGTGCAGCCCATTTGCGCCCAACCATCATAATCTTGGGCTTGGCCGCGAACGTAAAGGAGACCATTAATCGAGCTTGATCCACCTAATACGCGACCGCGAGGCCACGGAATTGCACGCCCGGCGATCCCGTCATCTTGTTCTGTTTTGTAACACCAATCCGATTTTGGATTCCCCATCGTGCGAAAATATCCGACAGGAATGTGGATCCATGGGTTCGTGTCCTTGGGGCCCGCTTCGATCAGCGCAACGGTATAGCGCCCATCTTCTGAAAGACGGCTTGCAAGCGCGCAACCAGCTGATCCAGCCCCTACAACGACGAAATCGAATTCCATTTTTACCCAAATATCAAATAATGAGACTTTTATTCTCGTTTTTTGTTGAAAATGATGCTAACTACGATTCGAGGAACAAGTAAATATTTTTCTTTTCGGAAACTGAACAAAACGATGGCGCACGACGTGACGGAAACCCCAACCAATCTGCGAACGCTTTTGATCCTTGAGGTGCTGGGCAAAAGTGACCGCCCAATGACAGCGACAGAAATCAATGCAGAATTGGGATTACCGAAACAAACAGTGCATCGTCTCTGCGTCACGCTAGAAGAACACGGTTTCATCACGCGCCCCGACAACAGCCGTAAATATCAGGTGGGGCGTCGCCTCCGCGAAATCGGAGCAGGGCTTCTTTATAATTCCCGCGATCACATCACGCGGCGGCAAATTTTGACGGACGTTGCCCAAGAAGTGGGCGAAACAGTGAACTATGCCGTTCCACGTGAAACGGGAATGGATTACCTTGATCGTGTAGAAACCGATTGGGCATTTCGCATTCAGCTGCCCATCGGGTCACGCGTCCCGTTTCATTGCACAGCCAGCGGCAAAACATTTTTGGCCAGTTTACCAGATCGTAAATTGAAAGGGTTTTTAGAGGCGATTGACCTGCGGAACATGACGTCCAATACACATATCACCAAAGAGTCGTTGCACGCGGAAATTAAAGACGTGCGCAAAAATGGCTATGCGCTGGATCGTGAAGAATTCATGGACGATATGGTCGCCATTGCGGTTCCCGTAAAAGATCCGCAAAATCGATACATCGCGGCACTGGCATTTCACGGCCCAACACAACGGATCAATATTGACGACGCAGTCGCCAAAAAGGACATGCTTCAGGCTGCGGCAAAACGCATTAGCGAAAGCCTGTTTTCCTAATCAGCGCAGCAATTCGAAATCTGGATCGTAGGGGGATAGTGTGCAGACAGTTGCATCCACCAACTGCCCCAACAGATCAAGTTTCACGCATGTGCCAATTTCGGAAAATTTGGGGTCAATAAAAGCGTAGGCCAAGTTTTTGCCAACGCGATACCCCCATGCTCCAGACGTGATGGTGCCAACGACATCGTCACCCTGCATAAGCGATGCACCGCCATAAGCAGGCGCATGATCGCAGTTGATTTCCAGCGACACCAAGCGTTTCTGAACGCCATTGCGAACGCGGTTTTCCAACGCAGCTTTGCCAATGAAATCGGGTTTGTCCATTTTGACAAATCGATCCAGCCCCGTTTCAACGGGATCGAATTCCGTGATCAAATCCGATTTCCAGTGCAAGAACCCTTTTTCCATCCGCATGGATTCTACGGCGCGCGTGCCAAAGAATCCCAGTTCATGTTCAACACCTGCATCCGTCAGCGCCAAATAGGCCGCATAAAGTGCGGAATTGGGCACATGAATTTCATAGGCCAATTCGCCAGAAAAGCTAACCGCCATGACCGTGGCAGGTGCAAACCCAATGAAACATTCCCGCACGCTTAACCATGGAAAGGCGTCTTTACTCCAATCCCCACGCGCAGCTTTTGACAAAACATCACGCGCCCGCGGGCCCGCCAAAACCAAAATAGTTTGATCATTTGTCAGGGATTTAAATTGAACATCCTCATCGTCGCGCACATTCGATTTTAGCCAATCCATGTCATGATATTCGCTGGCGGCAGCCGACCCATACCAAACGCGATCTGGGCCGCGATCACTGGCTGGAATATTTGCAACAGTCGCCTCTGCCTTGATCATCCCGTGGTGGTTTAACAAATACCCCAAACCCACACGACCATCGCGTTTTTGGACACGACCGCACATCATTCGATCCAAAAACGAATGTCGATCCGCGCCCGTGATTTCGATGCGATTAAATCCATTCACTTCGGTTAGGCCAACCTTGGTTTGCACCAATTCAACCTCTTTGGCGATCACATCAAAGCTTTCCTCAAAATCGAACGTGTGACGGGGATGAAAATCGGGGGATGGTTTGAAATAGTCTACGCGTTCCCACCCATTCACCACTGTGAACTCGGCCCCTTTGGCCGCCAGAATTGGGGTCAGTGGTGTGGTTTTTGCAGGTCGCCCTGCAGGGCGGTGTTCATGCGGGAAATGAAACCGAAATTCGTTCTGATAATCCTCAATCGCTTTTAACGAAGTCAATTCAACATTTGCGTGCCCCGTGAAACGCCGTGGGTCCAAACACCAAGTGTCATAGCAGGCCTCACCATGAACGATTTGTTGCGCAAGTAACCAACCATGGCCACCGCCTTCCCCCAGCCCAGCGCGCAAACCAATAATACAAAACGCATTACGCTTTCCTGGGATCGGCCCAACCAAGGGCGCGCCATCGATTGTATAGGTGATCGGACCGTTGACCACGCGTTTGATCCCAACATCCGCCAAAACAGGCATACGCGCAAAGGCCCCTTCAAGGACATCCATCACACGTTCTAGATCGTCGGGACACAAATCATTTGAAAAACTGGGGCTGATCCCATCCATGCCCCATGGTTTGCAATCTTGTTCATAGAACCCAACCAGCAAGCCATTTTTTTCCTGACGGCTGTAATAGTCGGAAATTGGGCAGCGTAACAATGGCATGCGGTGACCTGCCTGAACAATACCGTCAATGTCCTCGGTCACGAAATACTGATGTTCCATTGAGGCGACGGGATGATGCACGCCCATCATTGCGCCAACTTCGTTCACGCGATACCCACAGGCGTTTACGACGATATCACAATCGATGTTTCCGTTTGTGGTTTCGACCGTCCATGTATCATCCTTATGCTGGCGCAGTCCCGTCACGGCAGTATTTCTGTAAACCTCTGCGCCCGCTTTTCGTGCGTGATAGGCCAAGGCCTGACACAATTGCGCGGGATCAATATCCCCGTCTTCACCATCCCAAAGACCGCCAAGTAAGTTCTCCGTTGAAATTAAGGGATGGCGGCGCGCACATTCTTCGGCGTCAATCACCTCAAACTCAACACCCATGCCGCGTGCCATGGACGCGAAGTGGCGATATCCCTGCATCTGTTCTTCGGTGTTGGCCAAACGTATCCCGCCATCGCCATGGTGATACCCCACAGGATATTCGGGATCATCCCGCAGTTTTTTATAAAGAGCGATGGAATGCGATTTAAGGCCCACCATGGTTTGGTTCGTCCCAAAATTCGTGACCTGCGCTGCAGAATGCCATGTTGTCCCACTGGTCAATTCATCCCGCTCTACCAATACAACGTCGGACCATCCCTCTTGCGTCAGATGATAAAGTGTTGAGCAGCCCGCAATGCCGCCACCGATCACAACAACCTTGGTCCGAGTTTTCATGAGGGTCCCCTGTCTTTGGTCATATTTTTGTTAGTTCTCACAAAGGCGTCTTTGGAAAACAACAGATTTTTTTTGAACACAAAAGAAACCATTGCGCCAAGTCACAATGACGGTGTTTAGTCGCGAAAAAGATGTCACGCTAACAGGGAAACGACATTCAAATGCGATCAGGACGACGTAAAAAAGTCGCGCAACGCGCAGCGCCCACAAAATTTGACCCGTGCCCGCCTGGGGCCACAGGTGGTCAGTACAAACCCCTGAGCGAAACCGAGGTCCAACAGGTTTACGACACAGCCGTGCGATTGCTGTCCGAATTGGGTATGGGCGAAGTTCCAGAGCGCCTGATACAGGATTTGTTGAATAATGGCGCCACGATTTCTGGGGAACGCATCTTATTCCCGAAAGAAATGATTGAACGCGCCATCCAAACTGCGCCAAAACAATTTACCTTGCATGGCCGCGATCCGAATAGATCCATACACATTGGTGGCGATAGTGTTCATTTTGGCACAGGCGGCGCGGCGGTTCAGACATTGGATATTGATACGGCCCAATATCGGCCGTCCACGTTGGAAGACTTGCATCACTTTACCAGACTTCAGGATGCATTGCGCAATGTCAGTTGGTTTACACGGTGTTGTGTCGCAACGGATGTGCCCGATAATTTTGATCTGGATGTGAACACAGTTTTCGCACTGCTGAAAAACACAACAAAACCCGTCGCAACCAGTTTCACAATCGCCCCACACGTCGCCCCGATTGTGCGGATGTTGGACATTGCTGCGGGTGGGGAAGGTGAATTTGCAAAACGCCCGTTTCTTAAGGCGCATATCAGCCCTGTGATTTCACCATTGCGGTATGCAGAAGACGCCGTTGATGTTGTTTATGAGTGCATCAAACACAACATCCCAATGTCCTGCATCACCGCGGCCCAAGCGGGCGCAACAGCGCCGGCTACTTTGGCAGGGATATTGACACAATCACTGGCAGAAACATTGGCCAGTTTGGTTATGGTTCAAACCATTTGCCCTGGTTTTCCAATGGTGTTTTCCAACTGGCCGTTTGTAATCGACCTACGCACGGGCGCATTTGCGGGCGGCAGCGGTGAAACCGCCGTTTTGAACGCGGCCTCAGCGCAGGTGTCAAACTGGCTGGGCCTCCCATCAGGTGTGGCAAGTTCGATGACAGATGCCAAGGCGATTGATGCGCAATATGGCATGGAAAAGGGGATGACATCCATCGCTGCCGCCCTTTCAGGAGGGAACCTAATCTATGAAAGCTCTGGCATGACAGCATCCCTTTTGGGCGCAAGTTTTGAGGGGTTTGTTTTAGACGATGAAATGCATTCAAATTCCTATCGGGCCCTGCGCGGGATCGAAGTGAATGACGCAACCCTGGGGTTTGAAACAATCTGTGGGGCCGTTTTGGGCGAGGGTCATTTCCTAGGCAAAAGTGACACCTACGCCGCGATGGAACGCGATTATTTCTATCCAGATATTGCAGATCGCAATGAACCGCGTACCTGGGCAGAAACAGGTGCGACCAGCGCGTGGGAACGAGCCAATTTGAAGGCCAAGAACATTCTGACAGAACACCAACCCACCTATTTAACGGACGAACAACAACGTGCGATACGGGCAGAATTTAATATCCTGTATTAACCGCGATTTTCATAAACCTTCAGCATTTGCATGACAGGCAGGCTGGCCCCCAAAGATCGCAAAAACAGAACAAGTCCAATGATTTTTCGCTGTGTGAAAATCAGATCAACAGGCAAATTTTCGTGCGGCAATAGCGCGGTATAAAGTTTGACGTCGTTTAGATCGAGCAAATCGAACACGCGTGACTGTGCCAACGAAAACGTGTCCGCCGCCCCCAACTCGGCCGTAACCGTTTTTAACACCTGATCTACAAATGCATCCTCTGCCGAATTCAGCTCAGGGGGCAGTAAATTATGATCCAGAAACACCCGCTTTATGCGGTCTGGATCCAATGTGATCCCTGCATTAAAAAGGGTTTGATAGACGTTCAAACTCGTCTCAGAAATCCGCACACAAGCGCCGAAGTCCAATAAAATCAATTGATGTGTCTCTGGATCGATCAAATAATTCGCAAGGTTCGGGTCGGTTTGCACATGATTGAATTCAAAGACTTCCCTTAGGACCAGATCAACCAAATCTTGCCCAATGCGGTTTTGCTGATCCGCGGGCCAATCGCGCGTGGTTTCAAGCGGGACACCGTTTTCCAGCGACATCACCAGAACGTCAGTTGTGGACAGATCATCATAGACTTTTGGCACGCGGTAACACGCATCGCCTGCTAAATATTGCGCGAACTGGCGCAGATTATTGGCCTCTTGCAGATAATCCGTTTCTGCAATCAACTGATCGCGTGCAAGCGATGCATAATGATCAACATCTAAATTCTCGGGAGCCACACCAAATGTTTTGACCATTGTGATCAATGTGCTGACATCCCCATCGATTGTGCGACGCATGTTTGGAAATTGCACCTTGATCGCGACATCCTCGCCCGTTTTTAATTTGGCACGATGCACCTGCCCGATGGATGCTGCGGCAATGGGACGAACATCAAATGATTTAAACTGCTTTTGCCAACCAAGGCCCCAATTTTTGTCCAGCACCTGACGCAATTGTTTCGGTGGCATCGCATATCCAGTATTACGCAGTTCCGCAAAAATCGCGGCAAGTTCGGGTGTCAAAACAACAGTTTCATCCAATGACACCAACTGTCCAAACTTCATCGCCGCACCACGCAGGTGTTTCAACGAAGTCACCGCGGTTTGGATATTCTGCGGTGACAGGACAGCAGATTTCACATCAACGTCACGCGCACGAAAAAAATCTTTTGCGATTTGTGTCCCGGCACTTGCACCCAAACGCATGAACAACCCAGCAGACCGCAATGACCGTTCAACTTGGGACGCAGGAACGCGCGCGCTGCGCAATGGGGTTTCATTGTTGTACATAACTTGTCCTTTGGCCGAGGATCTAGGGCACAAAACAAACCCTGCAACAAAACATGTTTAGGCTTTTAAAAACTATGCTGAAATCAGGTTACTCGCCGCGCGGAAAACGCTGACTTTTTTCTAGCACGTTCAAATCCATATGATTGCGCATGAAGCGCTCTGATGCTTTTTTCAGCGGCTGATAATCCCACGGGTAATATTCACCATTGCGCAGGGCCTCATAGACAATCCAACGGCGCGCCTGTGATCTGCGCACCTCGTCATCAAAACGCGCTAAATCCCATTTTGCATCAGACAGCGCACTAAATTCAGCGCGGATGTCGTCGAATTCAGGATCATCGATCAAGTTGACCAATTCATGGGGATCGTTTTCCAGATCGAACAATTGATCGGGGTCCAAAGCACAGCGATTGAATTTATACGGCCCACTGCGCAGCGACACCATGGGTGCATAACTGGCCTCGGCTGCGTATTCTATCGCGACGGGCGTTGTGCGCGACCCACCATGTGACAAAGGCAAAAGCGTTTCGCCTTGCGTCCATGGGGCGACATCCTGCATCGAAATACCCGCAATATCACACAGTGTTGGGCAGACATCGATGTTGCTAACGGGATCGGTGACAAGACGTGGTTCAATACCTGATGCGGACATCATCAGTGGTACACGCGATGATCCTTCATAAAAGCTCATCTTAAACCACAACCCACGCTCGCCCAGCATGTCACCATGATCTGATACAAACAGGATCACGGCCTCTTGTCGCGTAGTTTCAAGGGTTTCTAAAATCTCGCCGATCTTGTCATCTAGATAAGAGATATTGGCAAAATACGCGCGGCGTGATCGTTTGATATCGTCCTCTGTGATGTCAAAATTACGCCAATCGTTTGCATCAAATATCCGCTTGGAATGTGCATCATGCGCATTATAGTCCATTGCGGGAATTTCGGGTAAAAGGTGGTCGCAATCTTCGTACAGATCCCAGTATTTTTTGCGGGCGACATATGGATCATGGGGATGCGTGAAACTCACCGTAAGGCACCATGGGCGCGGATCATGACCGCGGGACAAATCATAAATTTTGCGTACCGCTTCATAGGCAACTTCATCATCGTATTCCATTTGGTTCGTGATCTCGGCAACCCCTGCCCCCGTCACCGACCCCATATTGTGATACCACCAATCAATCCTTTCACCGGGTTTTCGGTAGTCTGGTGTCCATCCAAAATCGGGTGGATAGATGTCTGTGGTCAAACGTTCTTCAAACCCGTGAAGCTGATCTGGTCCGACAAAATGCATCTTGCCCGACAGCGCGGTTTGATAGCCAGCACGCCGCAGATGGTGGGCATAGGTGGGCAGGCTTGACGGAAATTCTGCCGCATTGTCATAGACCCCCGTTACCGATGGCAATTGACCCGACATAAAAGATGCCCGACCTGGAGCGCAGAGGGGGGAAGCCGTGTAGCAGTTTTGAAACCGAACTGAACGCGCCGCCAATTTTTTCAAATTTGGCGCATGCAGCCATTTTGCAGGACCATCGGGGAACAGTGTTCCGTTTAATTGGTCCACCATCAAAATCAAAATATTTGGCGTTGTCATATTAGGCCCATTCGTTGGCAATTCAAATTGCAGTGCAGACTTGATGTGATTTAATGTGCATCATCGCAAGCGAAATCAGGATGGGTTCAGCCAGATTTTACTTCGACGCTCTTTGATCAACGCATTCCCCGCATCTGTCCCATCGTGAAAGGTCCCAAACCATTCGTCCCAAGGGGTTTCATCCGTACCATAGTTGCAATCAAAAAATCGGTGGTGCAACTGATGGAAAAAATCACCCACCTCAAGCCCCCTGGACTTGCCAACTTTGACACGTTCAAACCCTGTATGCGATGTGGGTGCACCAATCGTACTGTGCATGATTAAGAACAGTACATGGATTGGATGCGCCGGAATTAAGAAGAACCAAAAAATGTCTGCACGCAGAAAAAAACTTTCTGCTGGATGCATCGCCAAACCCGACCAGGGCCCTGTTTGGATATTTTTGTGATGCCACGAATGCACCCAATTATAAAGCTTGCCCACGTGCAGAAGCCTGTGGAAGAAGTAGAAATGAAATCCTGCCTCAATCGGGATCAATACGATCAATATCAAAAACCAAATTGGTGCTGTTTCAAATGTGATCATTGGCGCGATCCCATTTGCATAGGCATACCACATCAGACATTCCCAAAATGTCATGAACGCCACCGCAACAAGGGACCAAAGGATGTTGTCCAGCACTTGATCACGAAAGAAAAAGGCCCGCACATTTGTGGCCATAGGTCGCAAGAAATATTTATACTCGTCGCCTTGCAACTTTTTCGACCACAACACGACATGCAGCCCGCCTGCAACAATCGTGATCAATACGATGTTGCGGATTAAGATTTCTGAAACCCAACCCACCGATAGCATTTTTGTGGTCTCTAAATCAGGCGAGAACCAAAAATACAGGACGCAGGCAATCGCAAGAAATAAAAACCGTGTGCCATAGGGTTTCCAACTTTTCATCAGATGACCAACCGTGCGAATTGGCGCTAATGGCCAATTCCAATAGGGTGCCGTTTTCAGCGGTAAAGAAGGTGTATGGTTCCATAATTTGCGCACCATGGGACACTCCATCATAGGTTAGCTGCCCGAACGTGGGACATGGTGGCGCAGGAAACTACCAAATTAACGACGCCCTTTGTGTCGGTTCCGTAAAATTTTAAGCGCCTTCGATACGTTGCAGCGCCATATCATTCGCAACATCAGAGGTTGGTCGATTATCCCGCATTGCTATCTGCAAAATATCCTGGATCGTTGATTTTAAACTTTCGATCTTCTTTAGCGCCTCGTCACGTGAAGGTTCGCTATAAATTATTCTCGATGCGCCCATCATCCCGCCTGCATTCACAACGTAATCTGGAACATATGCAATCCCCGCATCACGCAGCGCTGCACCATGCCTATCTTCTGCCAGTTGATTATTGGCGAGCCCACAAATCGCCTTTGCCTGAATGTGCGGGATTGTTTCGTCATTTAACCCAGCACCCAATGCGCAGGGTGCAAAAATATCGACATCGGCTAAATGAATTTGGCTTGGGTCGACAGCAGTCGCGCCAAAATGTTGCACAGCCCGCCCGACTGCATCATCCCGAACATCGGCAACTGTCACGTTTGCCCCCGCAGCGTGCAAATGTTGGCAAAGCGCATATCCCGTCGCGCCCAATCCCTGAACAGCAACGTGCAGACCACGCAGAGTATCAAGTTTCAGGATCGTTTCCGAAACCGCCTGAATACCCATAAATCCACCCAACGCCGTGAATTCGGATGGATTAAACCCCTTTTCATATTGAGAGGCGCGCGCAAAGACATAATCACAGTCTTCAGCCAAAATATCCGCATCATCGGGACCCACACCCACATCGATCGCGGTCCAATATCGTCCCGCCAATGATTGCACATGCTGGGCAAACGCTCGTAGCAGTTCGGGTTTTTTTGAGTTGGCAGGGTCGGCAATGATCACACATTTACCACCCCCAAGCGGCAGACCCGCAACCGCGTTTTTATAGGTCATACCCTTAGACAGACGCAATGCATCCGCCAGGGCATCCGCCTCAGATTCATAGGGATACATACGGCATCCGCCTGCCGCTGGTCCCAACGCGGTCGAGTGTAAGGCGATAATTGCCCTAAGTCCGACCTTATCGTTCGTGCAAAAGATTACCTGTTCGTGTTGATCAAAATCTGGATGATCAAAAATTCTTGTCATTGTTTCTACCGTAAATTCGACACACCGCCTTTATTCGTCAAACAATGGATGACGTGTGGCATGTGCATCTTGAATCTCTTGCGGCCAGGTTGAGCGAATGTAGGATAAAATTTCCCAAATTTCTTCGTCGCTTAGGCTATCTTTGAATGCCGGCATGCCACTAGGGTAGCCTGTAACCCCAACAGCCTCCAATGTCACTTGCCCACCCAGTTTTGTATATTCAAACAACATTTTGGTATCGTGATGCCATGTATGCCCAGTTGCATCATGCGGTGGCGCAGGCAGGCTGCCATCTTCGTTATATTCCCGCCAATTCGGCTGACCTTCTAAGTCCGCGCCATGACAGCCTGCGCAGTGATTTTGATAATTCAACTGACCTCTGATGATATCACGGTCTGCCAATTCATGATGCGCCGCGGCAACCGATGCTAAACATGATAGAATTGCGGCGAGGTTTATCAGACGATCCATCTTACGAAATCCCATTATAGCGCTGTAATTCACGGATATAACTGATTATTGCAGCGACATCTGTTCTGGTTAGGCCTTCAATTTTTGGCATGTTTCCAAAATTCCAGTGGTGCGCACGAACACCCACTGCGATAGCGCGTTGAAAACTTTCATCGCCATGATGGCTGGGTTCGTAAATCTTATGCACCAATGGAGGTGCCACTTTATCTTGCCCAACAGCATTTTCACCATGACACGCCAAACAGTTTTCTTGGTACAAACGCTTTCCAATGATTGCATGTCCCGAAAGTTCCGCGGGAATTTCAATTTCAACAAGTGCGCTCGTGTTGTCTTTGGGCGTTGTCGTTTGACCAGCGCCAAAGAATACCACCGCACCTACGGCCATCAGTAATCCCAATGCCAATATTGTCACACTACGAATGTTAGTTCCTCATAAACTTATGTCGAAATTGTTACTTAAGATTTCTTTGCGAGTTAAGTTGCTAAACCTCCTCTTCGCAAAAAGTTGATTTAGCACAGATTAAGTTGCCCCAGTAAATTAGAGATCAATTGGCGCAGTATCTACAACGCTTTGCATCGAAATATACGTTGATGTGGAAGCGACATTTGGCAGTCTTGAAAGTTGTTCCCCCAGAACCTGCCGATAGGCGAAAATGTCGGATGTACGCACCTTAATTAAATAATCAAAGCCTCCTGCAATCATATGGCAGGCTTCAACCTCGGGAATGGCACGGACTGCTTGGTTAAAGGCATCTAACGCCTTTTCTCGCGTGTCGGACAGTTTGACCTCAAGAAATGCGATATGTTCGACGCCCAGTTTGGATGCCGACAGTGTCGCGCGGTACCCCGTGATGACACCTTCTTCCTCTAACCGTTTGACCCGAGCTGTAACAGGTGTCTTGGAAAGGCCGACGCGCTCTCCAAGGGCGGTCATTGAAATGCGCCCCTCGATCGAGAGCACCGAAAGTATTTTTTGGTCGTATTCGTCCATGATTTCACCTTACGCAGTTCATTTCGACTATTACTATAAATTAATTTGGACAGATATATTATTTTTTTAGAAAAATTAGGTAAATTACCTATAAAAATCCTTCTATTTTATAGACAGGAGGACAGACCATGATTCACGTATCAAACACCTGGGACAAAAATAAACTACAAAGCGAAGCGCAAATCTTGTCTGATTTGATCGCCGTTGCCGATCTGTCCGATGCAGATCGCGATACGATTGTCGATCAGGCAACGCACCTAATCGACGCAATTCGCAAACTATCAAAACCAGGTTTAATGGAAGTGTTCCTGACGGAATATGGATTGTCGACTGACGAAGGCGTGGCACTAATGTGTTTGGCAGAAGCCCTGCTGCGCGTTCCCGATAAAATCACAGTTGATGCGTTGATTGACGATAAAATCACTCCTGCTGAGTGGGCCGAACATTTGGGGCAATCGCCGTCGACCTTGGTGAATGCAAGCAGTTTGGGGTTATTGATCAGTAGCAAAGTGCTTGGTGGAAAAAATGCACAAGTCGCAAAGACCCTGCGCACATTAATCCAACGTTTGGGCGAACCCGTAATTCGGGCCGCGGTGACGCAAGCGATCCGCCAAATAGGGGATCAATTTGTCCTTGGTGAAACAATCGAAAGCGCACAAAAACACGCAAAGAAATTAGAAAGCCAAGGCTATACATATTCCTACGATATGCTGGGTGAGGCCGCGGTCACACAGGACGATGCGCAGCGTTATATCAACGAATATTCAAACGCCATCGACGCAATTGCGCAAAACACATCAGGCGATGATGTCACACTAAATCCGGGCATTTCCATTAAACTCTCAGCTCTGCATCCCAGATACGAATTAGCACAAGCCGACCGCGTTTTAATGGATATCGTGCCAGTTTTACAAAATCTGGCGCGAAAAGCAGCACAGGCAGGCATCGGCTTGAATGTCGATGCCGAAGAGGCTGACCGCTTGGGCCTGTCGATGGACATCATATCGGCCACGCTCGCCCATTCCGATTTGGCCAAATGGCAGGGCTTTGGCGTAGTTGTTCAAGCCTACAGCAAACGCGCACCCCAAACGATTGACGCGCTTTACGCATTGGCAAAACAACACAATCGCAAAATCATGGTCAGATTGGTCAAAGGGGCCTATTGGGATAGTGAGATTAAGCATTCCCAAGTGCAGGGCCTAACATCATTTCCAGTCTTCACCAGAAAAGAGGCAAGTGACGTAAGCTATATCGCGAATGCGCGCAAATTATTGCAAATGAATGATTTCATTTATCCGCAATTTGCAACGCATAATGCCCATTCAATTTCTGCGATTTTGCACATGGCGCAGCAAACCCCAAACTGCCGTTTTGAATTCCAACGGCTTCACGGGATGGGCGAAGCCGTGCATGATATCGTCGTAAAAAAGTTTGGAACAAACTCTCGTATCTATGCCCCTGTAGGTCCACACAAAGATCTGTTGGCCTATCTGGTGCGACGACTGTTGGAAAATGGCGCGAATTCATCCTTTGTGAACCAAATCGCGGACCCCAACATTCTCAGCGCGAAAATTGCCGCCTGTCCGTTCAAACAACTTGCCAGTGGAACAGCGCAAAAGATCACAAGAGGACCTGATATCTATGGCGCGGGGCGTATAAATTCAAAAGGATACGATTTGAACAATGCCGAAACCCTATCGGCGCTTCAAAACCGCCTTGTCATCAAGACGCCATTGAGTGTTGCGCCCATACTAGTTGGCGAACCAAACCGTCTTTCACCGCATCCCATTGTAAACCCCGCCAACGGTGATCATTTGGGGACAGCACAATTCTGCGATGCACATACCGCACAGCAGGCAATTGAGAATGGCATACCTTGGCACGCAGAGGCGGCAGAGCGGCAACGCATTTTGTTGAAGGCGGCAGATCTTTATGAAGCCGAGGATGGAGAGGCGCTTGCCCTTCTCATGCATGAGGCCGGCAAAACACTTGCCGACGCGGTCGGCGAACTGCGCGAGGCGGTGGATTTCCTCCGGTATTATGCGGCGCAAATTGCACATCACCACGGGACGCCACGGGGTATTTTCACCTGCATCAGTCCGTGGAATTTCCCATTGGCCATTTTCACCGGCCAAATTGTAGCCGCCCTTGCTGCGGGAAATGGCGTGCTTGCAAAACCTGCGGAAACCACGTCTGCCATTGCGGCTTGGGCCATTGCGCGTCTCCATCGTGCAGGTGTCCCAAAAACATCGCTTCAGCTGGTCTTGGGAACAGGGTCCGAGGTTGGCAACGCGATCTACGCGCATCTGAAAATTTCCGGCGTCGCATTTACAGGATCAACCCAAACAGCCCAGATCATTCAAAACCGAATGGCCGATATGTGCCAACCTGGTACGCCGCTGATCGCGGAAACCGGTGGGTTGAACGCGATGATTGTGGATTCCACAGCCCTACCTGAACAGGCCGTGCGCGACATCATCACGTCAGCCTTTCAGTCAGCAGGCCAGCGGTGCTCTGCACTGAGGTGTTTATACATTCAGCGCGATATTGCGCCCGAACTGATCAAGTTACTAAAAGGGGCGATGGATGAATTGATTTTAGGTGATCCTGTGAACATCCAAACAGATGTCGGCCCTGTAATCACCGCAGAGGCAGCAAACAAAATCAACGGTTATATTGACACCAAACGTGCGCAGGGCACGGTTCTGCATGAGATTGAAAAACCAAATGATGGCAATTTTGTTGCACCATGCATGATCCAAGTGGACGGCATTCAAGACCTGAAAGAAGAAATCTTTGGACCCGTTTTGCACGTCGCTATATTTAATGCGCGGGAATTGGACACTGTCATTCAAGCAATCAACGAAACCGGCTATGGATTAACATTTGGCCTGCACACACGGATTGAAAACCGCGTAAACGCGATTGCCAAACAAATCCACTGCGGCAACATATATGTGAATAGAAACCAAATTGGCGCAATTGTCGGCAGTCAGCCTTTTGGCGGTGAAGGACTGTCTGGTACGGGACCAAAAGCAGGTGGTCCAAATTATTTGGGGCGCTTTACCCGTCTGCTAACTGACCCCATTGCAACAATATCGCACACACTTAGGGATGAAACGAACTTTGTTTATGATGAAAAAGAACTTCCTGGGCCAGCGGGCGAGCAGAACCTTCTGCGCCTTATCCCGCGTGATCCCCTGCTATGCGCAGGGCCAACACGTGAACTTGCAGAAAAACAAGCAGCCGCTGTAAAGGCATTGGGGGGACGCGCCATCATTCCTGAGCATGATATCGTTCCTGATGACCTTGTAAAAGACGCAGGTTTTTCCGCCGTCATCTGGTGGGGCGACACAGAAACAGGGCACGCGTTTTCACGCGCGTTGACCCGGCGCAATGGGCCGATTATCCCACTTATCGTGGACAGTCCTGACCGCGCGCATGTTTTTCATGAACGTCATCTGTGCATTGACACAACGGCCGCTGGCGGCAATGCAGCATTGTTGGTGGATCAAACAACTTGATCCCCAATGCACGCCTGCGACATTGACATGGGACATGCCCCCCTAGATATAACAGACAACATAAGGACACGGTGTCCATCCCTGAGGAAGACTGAATATGAAAGCCGTTCTGTTTGAAAAGTTTCAAACCCCACCCAAAGTTGTAAACGTTGAGGAGCCCACCCCCGATGCACAGGGCGTTGTTCTAAAGGTTGAGGCAACAGGCGTCTGCCGCAGTGATTGGCATGGCTGGATGGGCCACGACAGTGATATCGAACTACCGCATATCCCGGGACACGAATTGGCGGGCATCGTCGAAGCCGTGGGCAAAGATGTCAAAAACTGGAAAGTTGGAGACCGCGTCACAGTTCCGTTCATTTGCGGCTGCGGATCATGTAGTGAATGCCATGCGGGACAACAACAAGTATGCCTGCACCAAGAACAACCTGGTTTCACTCATTGGGGAAGTTTTGCAGAATATGTTCCAATCCATCAGGCTGATTTAAATGTTGTGGCCCTTCCTGAAACAATGGATTTTGCAACAGCAGCCAGCTTGGGATGCCGATTTGCCACCTCATTTCGTGCGGTGATCGATCAGGGCAAAGTCAGCGCCGGACAATGGGTGGCCGTGCATGGATGCGGCGGTGTTGGTTTGTCGGCAATCATGATTGCGCAGGCTGCGGGCGCAAATGTCATCGGTGTTGATTTGGACCCTGCCAAACTCGCGCTTGCCAAGGAATTGGGTGCAGTCGCGGCAATTGATGGAAAAACGGATGTCGTCGAAGCGATCAAAGAGATCACCAAAGGCGGTGCGCATGTATCGCTGGACGCTCTTGGTCACCCCGTCACCATGACCAATTCCATCTTATGTTTGCGCCCCCGTGGAAAACATATTCAAGTTGGCCTGATGTTAGGCGATCATGCCGCACCTGCGGTTCCCATGCCTAAGATTGTGGGACAGGAAATCGAACTCTTGGGATCGCACGGCATGCAGGCACATCGTTACGGTGCAATGTTGGACATGGTTAAAAGCGGTACATTAAACCCCGCCCGACTGGTTGGCGATAAAATATCGCTGGACCAGGCACCCGATGCTTTGATGAACATGGACAAGTTCCAATCCGTGGGCGCAACAGTCATCACAAGCTTTTAGTGCGAAAAGGCCAGACAGGTTTATGTTTGAAAATCTAAACGATTATCCCGTGGATCCGATCATGATCGGTGCGGACTATTTCGCCCAAGATCCACGTGACGATAAACTGAACCTAACAGTCGGTGTTTATCAGGACGAACACGGCCATACCCCGATCCTACAAGCGGTGAAGGAAGCTGAGCGGATTTTGGTGGAAACACAGGTTTCAAAATCCTATTTGGCGCTGACGGGTGATGCCGAGTATTGCAATTTAATTGGGTTGGATATTCTTGGCAGCGCGTTTGGGGATGAATGGGTTACGGCGCAAACATCTGGGGGTGCTGTAGCGTTACGCGTCATGGCCGATCTGGTGGCGCAATTGCCCGTGTCACCAACCGTATGGCTGCAGACACCAACCTATGGAAATTACATTCCCATTCTCACTGCAGCAGGAGCAAAATATCGGGGCATCCCATATTACGATCGCATTAGATCCAAGATCACCTTCGAACGGATGTTGAAACACCTGAGCCACGCGAAAGCAGGTGACCTGTTTTTGATGCAAGGGTATTGCCACAATCCAACTGGCGCGGATATGACAGCAGACCAATTTGATGCGCTCTTGAACGTCTTGGACGAACGTGGCGTTATCCCGTGGATTGATTTGGCCTACCTAGGTTTTGCACAAGGTTGGGAGGCAGACAGCGACTTTGCACGAAAAATTGCGGATCGTTTTGACGAATGCATCATTTGCATCACGTTGTCGAAGTCATTTGGAATTTACCGAGATCGCGCAGGCGCACTATTCGTAAAAACACGCCCTGCGGACAAATCAAAAATGCAGCGTGCGGTCTCTGCGATTGTACGCTCTGGCGCGTCGCATGCCCCAGATCATGGCCCATCTGTGGTTCGTACAATCATGGGTGATCCAAAATTGAAAAACATGTGGCTGGACGACCTTGAGACTATGCGGCTTCGTGTACGCGGCATACGGCAAAATATCGTTCAAACCGAACGCAGCAATCATGATGCGGACATACTTAAATACATCGGCTCGCAATCCGGCATGTTTTCCCTACTACCCATAACGACCGAGCAGGAACATGCGTTGACACGCGATCACGGTATTCACGTGGTTCAGGGTGGACGCGTCAATGTCGCGCGCCTAAAGCCAGACGATATATCATCACTTATAAATGCGACGCATGATGTTTTGGGCCTTTGATGGGCCACCAAGATCGCGTTACCCTTTCGCAACCTTTGAAGATGAAGAATGCAACTGACCACTGTTCGCACAATAATTTACGATCGCGGACTTAACCCCGTGGCGCCAAATATGGTTCAGTTGCTGGGTAAACATTTCCCTGAACTCTTTATCCTTGGCGATATCCCCATAAGCATGGGTTTCATCCAGCCATACAGTTGGCGCGTTTTTGGCACGCTTAGCGATCTCTTGATAGAATGTCCAAGATGGATCATTCGGCTCAATCACAGACCCGTCCTCTCTGGTGCCTTCACACATTCTTGACCACAAAGCCTCAACTAAGGCGAGGCCTTCGAACTTGCGTCCGTTTGCAATCGCTTTTCGGATGGTTGGATGCAAAAATCCACTGTGACGCGCACCACCATCAAACGCCACCCTTCTGACGGTGTCTTTGATCTTGGGGTTTGCAAAACGTTTTGAGATCAGTCGAACATATTGCTCAGGCGTCATTCCCGGAACATCATCAACATGGGGGGCGATTTCGTCTCTTTGAACGGTCTCAAATAATGAAAAAATCTCATCATGGGCCATACATTCATCAATCGTATGCAAACCCAGGATTTCACCCGCATTGGCCAATATTTGATGCCCTGCGTTCAGCAGGCAAATCTTCATCGTTTCAAAGGCGTGAACATCATCGGACAGTGTCACACCCACCTTTTCCCATGCAGGGCGACCTGCGCAAAAATCATCCTCCATCACCCATTGTCGGAAATTTTCATGGGTAACGGGTACGGCGTCGTTGATCCCAAGCGATGTAACAAGGTCAATTTCCATCTGACCCGTTGCAGGGACGATGCAATCAACCATTGAGTTGGGAAATGAACAGTTTTCATCAATCCAGTCGGCTAATTTCGGATCAGACATCTTAGCCAGGGAAACCACAGTTTTACGCAGGATCGTCCCATTCCCCTGCAAATTATCACAGCTTTGCAAGGTGACGGGGCCATTTCCCTGAATGTGTCTCAGCCGTAAGGCCTCAACAATCGCTCCAAATACCGTCTTTGGAGTCTGCGCATGTGCCGTATCATATTTAATGTCGGGATGTGTGTGATCCAACGCGCCTGAATTCGGATCCTGGAAATATCCTCCCTCAGTCACGGTAAGAGAGATGATTTTTATGTCAGCATCACTCATTCGTTTAATCAGTGCTGAATTCCCATCTGATATTTCGACATAGTCGATCATCGAACCAATAACTTCGACGGATTGACCATCTGGGTCCAATTCAACAAGGGTAGTTAGACAGTCTTGTGACAATAATTTCTGCCGTTGCTCCTTATCAAATTCCATAATGCCGGCACCGACGATTGCCCAATCAAGCGCTTCTCCACGCTGCATCAAGCGATGAAGATACCAAGCCTGATGCGCGCGGTGGAAATTTCCGACACCTATATGTAGGATACCAGGCCTTAATGCAGAACGATCGTAGTTGGGCACGATAACATTCTGTGGCAATTCTTTCAGCGTTTCCTTGCTGAGTTCCATCGGCTTAGTTCTCCGTACAAAATCGTCCATCAACTCATCCAATTTCCGCCATCTACGTTGTACGTTTGTGCAACGATGTATTTTGCCTCTTCGGATGCGAGAAAAATGGCCATACCTGTCAAATCATCAGGGATTGCCATGCGCCCATAGGGGACTGCTTTACTGACTTCGGCTTTCTTTTGGCCTGGCGCTTTGCCTTCATACTTTGCAAAGTAGGTATCGACATCGTCCCAGTGCTCTCCCTCGACCACACCAGGGGCAATAGCATTCACATTGATACCATGCTGGATTAGATTCAGCCCGGCAGATTGGGTCAAACTAATGACTGCGGCCTTCGAAGCGCAATAAACGGATACCAATGCTTCGCCACGACGCCCAGCTTGACTGGCCATATTTATGATCGTACCACCATGGCCCTGCTCGATCATTTGCCGCGCAGCCGCCTGCATGGTGAACAGTGTTCCCGCAACATTTATTTCAAACGTGCGTTCGAAATCTATTCGATTAATTTCGGTAATTGGTGCAGCCGTGAAAACAGCTGCGTTATTGATCAGGATATCTATTCTACCAAATTGAGACACCACATTTGCGACAGCATCATCAATGCTATTCTGACAGGTGACATCCATGTCTATGGCGATAGCTGAATCGCCAATTTCCTTTGCAGTGATTTTTGCACGCTCGATGTTAATGTCACAAATTGCGACTTTAGCGCCCTCTTGAAAATAAGCTTGGGCAAAGGCACGCCCGATTCCTCGTGCGGCACCCGTAATTAAAGCTACTTTTCCAGAGAGCCGCCCTGTCATACGCGTAGCCCCTGTTCATCAAATTTATGAATTTTGTCCATTTGAGGGGTCAGATAAATTGTATCCCCATGCTTAACGGCAACATCGCCCGCAATACGGACAGTAACTAAATCTCCAAGCCCTGTGTCGTGAACGTGGACAAACGTATCTGATCCTAGATGCTCCGCCACTCCGACGGTGCCTTTCCAAGTACCACCTGACAAATCAATGTCGATATGTTCTGGTCTTATGCCTGCAGTATACGCGCCAAGTTTCTTGGCCTCAGACCCTGAAAAGATATTCATCTTTGGAGACCCTATAAAACCTGCTACGAACACATTTCGAGGGGTGTGGTAAAGCTCTAGTGGCGTTCCCACTTGTTCAATCACGCCCGCTTGAAGCACAACAATCTTGTCGGCCATGGTCATCGCTTCGACCTGATCATGGGTGACGTAAATCATCGTTGTTTTCATGCTTTCGTGCATTTCGCTGATCTCAAGACGCATGCCTACGCGCAATGCTGCATCAAGGTTCGACAATGGTTCGTCGAAAAGGAAAGCCGAAGGGTTGCGAACAATTGCGCGTCCAATGGCGACGCGCTGCCGCTGCCCCCCAGAAAGCGCTGCGGGTTTTCGATCCAGGTAATCCGTCAAATTTAATGATTTGGCGGCAGCCTCAACCTTTTTATCGATTTCTGACTGATCCATACCTTCCATCCGCAATGGAAACGCGATGTTTTTACGCACTGTCATATGGGGATACAAAGCGTATGACTGGAATACCATTGCGAGGCCACGCTTTGATGGAGGAACCTGAGTGACATCTTCTCCGTCAATTTCAATCTGCCCCGAGGTCAACTCTTCAAGTCCAGCAATCATCCGAAGAAGTGTAGATTTACCGCAACCTGATGGTCCTACGAAGACCGCAAATTC
Organism: Rhodobacteraceae bacterium HIMB11; assembly: GCA_000472185.1. Lineage (GTDB taxonomy): Bacteria > Pseudomonadota > Alphaproteobacteria > Rhodobacterales > Rhodobacteraceae > HIMB11. The sequence goes on from AVDB01000003.1 coordinate 168,706, forward strand.
ACCGTCTTCAATAGTTAGATCCAAAGGAGGAATAACCTGCGTCTCACCAAAGCTTTTCGTGACATTGTTAAGTACGATGCGTCCCATAATCTTTCCTTATTTCACGGCGCCAAAGGTCAAACCTTGGACGAGTTGTTTTTGGCAGAACCATCCCAACACAACGATGGGTCCTACCGCAGCAGTCGACACTGCGGATAAGCGTCCAAAGAACAACCCCTCCGGCGCTCTGTTGCCCTCGATGAGCTTAGAAAGCGTTGCAGCATCAATTGTTGTCAGACGTACGGTCCAGTAGGCTTCGTTCCAGCAGAAAATGAAAATGAGAAGAGCAGTCGATGCGATGCCGCCCCAAGCCAGTGGTATAAGTATCTCTTTGACCTCGCCCCACGTGCTCACTCCATCCATTTTGCCGGCTTCGATGATATCCTTTGGGATTTCCTTGAAATAGGTGAACAACATCCAAATGGCGATCGGTAGGTTAATTAAACTCACAACCGTAATCACCAGAACGTGCGTATCATATAAACCGATACCCTTTGCCAAAAAAATCATTGGGTACAAGACTGCGGCAGCCGGTAACATTTTTGTGGATAACATCCACATCAAAATATCCTTCGTTGCACGACTTGGATTAAACGCCATCGCATAAGCAGCGGGAATACCGACCACGAGCGTAAACAAGGTTGCGCAGACAGAGGTTATGACTGAGTTTGTAGCAAATCGCCAATAGTCATAATTCTCAGTCAAGTTTAGATAGTTATCCAAAGTCGGCGTGAACCAAATCAGGAATTCTGGTTTCACTGCGTCCGCATCGGTCTTAAAGCTGGTCAACACCATCCAAAAGATCGGAAAGAAAAACAGCAGCGCGACACCCCAGGCCAACACTGGTCGGCCATATCGTGATATATTTGAGTTCGTTGAAACAATAGCCATGATTTTCACCTCAATCCATCAACGTCTTGCCGATCATGCGCAGCAAGAATATCGCAACAATATTTGCAAGGATAACAGCAAATATACCTGTGGCACTCGCTGCACCAATATTGTTGTTTGCAAATTCACCAATCAGATAAGGCAAATTTTTGTTACCATTACCCCGGCTTACAATTTCTATCTCTGCATACAAAGATAGATGGAAGATTGCCTGTATCATGACAACGATCGCAATCGGGCGAGCCAAATGGGGCAAGGTCAGAAAGCGGAATTGAGACCAAGCGCCTGCGCCGTCAAGCACAGCAGCCTCCTTTTGTTGCTGATCTTCGGATTGTAGCGATGTCATAAATATCAAAACAGCAAATGGGGTCCATTGCCAGGTTACCATTGTAATAACCGCGTATGCTGAAGTCTGAGTAGCACGAAACGAAATTGGCTCAATCTCTGGCCACATAGAAAAGAAGCCACCCAAAACTGGCAGAGTGCGCAAGCCGTCAATTACCTCGTTTATACCCGCGACGGCCAAACCTTGTAGACCTAAAACAGGATCCAAAATCATGTTAATCCACAAAACGGCGTTGACAGCGGGCATTACAAAAAACGGAGAAATCAATAACACTCGAACGATGCCACGACCCATGAATATCTTGTTAATCAAAACTGCGATCAATACGCCAAAGATAACCGTTAAAATCAGAATACTGCAGACAATAAGAAGGCTGTTCTGAATTGCCAAAATAAAATCTTTGTTATTCAGGACAAATTCATAATTCCCAAACCCACGCCAATTGCTCAAAGCAGGTTTTGTCCATTCTGGTCGGCGCAAACTGTTTAATACGTAACGAATGAACGAAAAATATAGAGTTATGCTCAGTGGAACCAGCATCCAAACAAGGAGTAATAAAACGGCTGGTGCTTGAAGTAAGCGTGGCAGGCTTCGATTAGTCATGATGGATTACCTACTTTTGAGTTTTGAACCCATAAGTCCATTTAGCGAAACGATTGTAAATAGGGTGACTTACTTCGGCAGAAGTAATGCGAAAAGGGGCGCAATTGTGAGTGCCACGCCCCTTTTCAATCTCGGGAGAAGGGTTAGTAGTTAGTAGTAACCCGCTTCTGACATGATTGCGTCAGCTGCGGCTTGTGATGCTGCAAGAGCGTCTTTCACAGATTTCGCGCCTGATAGTGCTGCTGCCATCTCTTGTGCAACTGCGCTACCCACTTCTGGGAATTCTGGGATAGCTGCGAACTGAACACCAACGTATGGTTTTAGATCAGTTGCTTCTGGTGCTGCTGATTCAATCGCCGCCATTTCCGCTGCTGCAAAACCTGCAACTGCTTGGAATTCTGGCAATGCGTATGTGGATGAACGCTGACCAGTCGGAACTGAACCCCAACCGAAGTCTGGGTGGTTACCAACAGCTTGGACGTAATCTTTCGATGTCGCCCATTCGATGAACGCTTTTGCTGCGTCTGCATTCGGTGATCCCGCTGGAACAGCCATCGCCCATGCCCACAACCAGTTCGCACCAACTGGGTTACCAGCGTTTGGTGATTGCGCGTATGCAACGCCGTCAACTGTTAGGAAAGATGCCGCGATTGTCGCGTCAATCCACATGCCACACTTGCCTTCGTTGTAAAGCGCAAGGATTTCGTTGAATGAGTTACCTTCTGAACCGGGAGGTCCGTAGTTACCCAATAGATCAACGTAGAAGTTGATTGCTTCTTCCCATGCTGCAGAGTCGATCGTTGGACGCATGTCCGCATCAAACCATGCTCCACCAAATGAATTCACAACAGTCGTGATGAACGCCATGTTGTCACCCCAACCTGGCTTACCGCGCAAACATGCACCATAAACGCCATTGTCGGGATCATGCATCGCTGCTGCAGCACCTTTGATGTTTGCCCATGAATCGTTATCACGAACTGTAACACCAGCTGCATCTGTTAGATCCTTGCGATACATAACCATTGATGATTCACCATAGAATGGTGCAGCATACATAGTGCCTTCGTGTGACAAGCCTGCGCGGATCGCTGGTAGAATATCATCCATGTCGTAGTCTGCGCCAAAGTTCAGTGGCTCAATCCAGCCTGCCGCACCCCAGATTGGTGCTTCCTGCATACCAATGTTGATGATATCGTACTGACCGCCGCCTGTGGCTGTGTCAGATGTTACTTGCTCACGAAGTACACCTTCCTCTAGAGCAACCCAGTTCAATGCAACACCTGTTTCAGCTGTATAAGCTTCTGCAACTTTTTGCATGTTGATCATGTGACCGTTGTTCACGATCGCAATCGTTAGTGAGTCTGCGGCATACGCGCCACCAGCCATCAAAGCTGCTGCACTTGCTGCAAACAAAGATTTCTTCAAAGACATCCTGGAACCTCCCTGATTGGATGAATGTGCCACTATGTCTAATATGGAAGAAACACGCAGTCAATAATTTTTTTACGCGTGTAAATCTATAGAAAAACAAGCGTAAAACATTAACTACGCTGAGCTCCTCATAACCAAACGCCCTTCAAAAAGCTCCTCTGAACGCTCAGCGATTCTATTTGCGCCATCAATAATTTTCAACATCTCAGATACGCTACGCTCTCCGATCGCATCATAATCCTGGGCAATGGTCGTCAGTGACGGACAGGTATATCGCGAGAACGGGTGATCGTCATGGCCAGCAACTCTCAAATCACACTCAGCGCTATGCCCAACTCTTAGTCCACTCTCGTAGGCGGCAGATAACAACCCAATTGCCAATCGGTCATTCGAGCATAGAATCGTGGCGCCTCTATATTTAGAGTCCTGAATAATCTGCCTACCAGACGCGAAACCAATTTCTTCGAAATTCCATCCGTCGCCCTTTATTTGCAACAGCTCCGGCTCAAGTCCTAACTTTTCCATTGCCGAGATATATGCCGCTCGCCTCTTGTAGGCATTCGGGTTAATCGGGTCCTTCATCTCAAAGAATTTTGGCGGCTGGCCCGTTCTTGCAAGGTAGTCGACCATCAAACCAATTGATTGATGGTTGTCAGAACCAAAGAAAGCCTCACCCACTCCCTCAACATTCGCATCGAATAAGACGGTGGGAACAAGCGAAGAAAAGTCTTTCAATTTTTTAACATTACTCGCCCTGCCAAGAGGAGCCAACAGAACACCAGCCGGCTTGATGGATCGCAAGCTGTCTAGATTTGCAATCTCTTGCTCTGGCCCACCATGAGAACTCAAAAGCAATGGATTGTAACCAGAAAGCACAATCAACTCCTCAAGTTTTCTTGCGATACCTGCAAAAAATGGATCTGTTAAGTTTGGCACAACCAATCCAATATTTTTTGTTTTACGCCTATTTTGGTTCATTGCGTAAAAGTTTGGACGATAGTCGTGTTTTTCGATTGCTTGCTCAATTTTTAATCGAGTTGATTTTTTGACGCTTTGCGCATCGTTGAAAAATTTTGAAAGTGTTGGTCTGGAAATACCGCTTAATGAGGCGAACTCTTCCATAGTTTTGATTTTTCGACCCATTAGCTATCACTCTTTCTAGCTTTAGAAATACTTCCCCAGACACCCTTTGTTAAAATATTGATTAACTCGCGTAAAAAATCAATGTCTTAATTTTATGCTCCCTAACTCTGCCAATCATCCCGCTAACTTCCGCCACCTGATCCACATCCTGAAGTTGCTGCAAAAACTCTTACGTTACATAAAGAATGGAGTTTATCGGATTTGCATCAATTTTCAGCGCGAGCGTATAGCAATCAAGAAACAGTGTTCTCTTTTGCTCCGTTTCACATCCCACTTTCCAAATGAGCAAGTGTCATAGATAAAAAATCACCCAACACGTGGTACCCGCAGCCAGAATACACGTAAATCTCACCACATTGTTTTTATGATGTTTTTTGAATCTATAAGCTAATCAACAAGTGCCTTTCCAACGCTTTATGAGTTTCTTTTATGTAAAAAATCACCCACATATTAGAGCTGAAAATGGAAATACATTAACAATGCATATGAACCGTAATCTTTGTCACAGCGTGATTATTGTGGTTAAATCACAGGCATATTTGGCATTTTTGTATTAAAAGAGGGTGGAACGAATAATGTCAGTAAATAATAAAGTCATCATTTCTTGTGCTGTTACTGGCGCGATACATACGCCGTCTATGTCCCCACATTTGCCCATTACGCCCGAAGAGATAATTACGGACAGTCTCGCTGCGGCCGAAGCTGGAGCAGCTATTCTACATCTCCATGCTCGTAACTCAGAAGATGGTCGTCCAGATCAAACACCAGAAGGATTTTCCCCATTTCTTGCTCGGATTAAGCAAAGTTCTGACGCAGTAATAAATATTACCACGGGAGGGAGCCCGTATATGACTGTCGCAGAGCGCGTTGCTCCAGCAGCATATCATAAGCCCGAACTCGCCTCTCTGAATATGGGATCTATGAACTTTGGCCTCTATCCGATGCTGAATAGATACAAAACATTCAAATTCGATTGGGAGCGCGAACACTTGGAAGGGTCCAAAGATCTTGTGTTTCGTAATTCCTTCAAGGATATCGAGTATGTGCTGGCAACTTGCTATGGAAACGGTACCAGGTTTGAGTTTGAGTGTTATGATATCTCGCACTTGTATAACCTAGCTCACTTTGCTGATTGTGGTTTGGTAAAAGCTCCTTTCTTCGTGCAATCGGTTTTTGGACTTCTGGGCGGGATTGGCGCCCACCATGAAGATGTTATGCACATGAAGAGAACAGCCGACCGATTATTCGGGAATGATTTTCGCTGGTCTGTTTTGGGTGCTGGTGCCAGTCAATTCCGAGTTGCAGCACAAGCCGCTACATTGGGGGGAAATGTACGAGTGGGGCTTGAAGATAGTCTTTGGGCTGGACGTGGTGAACTTGCAACCTCAAATGCTGTTCAGGTTCGTAAAGTCAGAAACATTATTGAAAATCTTGGATTAGAAATCGCAACCCCCGAAGAAGCGCGTAAAATGCTGCAGCTTAAGGGTGGCGACCAAGTCGCTTTTTAATTTCTTGGAACCACTAGTTTTAAGGGGGTGTAGCAAAGCAAAAAATCGCTTTTTTTGTAGACGGATTTCTCTGACAGGGATGAGCGTTCGTATTTGCGCAATCTGGCTATACAGTCGCAGATAAGCTCTCATATCAAGGCATAGTGGACTTAAGGTACCTGTGTGGATATTTTCCATGAGGTCCCTCCACCGAGTGGAGCTTAACATCCAGCCACCTAAGCAAGCACCTGTTTTGTGTGAAGCCCAGTCACCAATCACGTAGGGACTAGGTGCCTTTTGCCTTCAGTCATAAGCAAGAAATAACGCTCGCCGGCTTCAGTTAATTGCGCATCAGCGTCAAGATAACCAGCTTCACGCGCAAACAATATGACCTCATCGAGTTCGTCAGTTGTGAGATGTTGTCGCAAGTCTTCCAATATCCAAGCTCGTGCGACGTATTCTTTCGCAGTATGCATGATGAACCTCCATGCATTATTTAGCGTCGCATATTTTCAGCTTATAGACTTATTCAAAAATAGCAAAGAAATTCATTGCTGGTATGTTTTGAATTGGTTTTGTTATATGAAGCCATACACTCAGCCCCGAAGTCAGACGTCACCTCCAGCAATTGATACTTTTAGGTTTTGACGCGACTTGACTCAAACGCCGGTATTCCCAAATATATCTCACTCAACTCATTACGGAGGATTATATCATGAATATGGACCTTCAAACTGCGTATGAACGGATCCAAAACAGCAAGTCACCAATCGAAGAGGTTGGTACAATTATTCTCGAGACGGGTGGACAGTGGAACCCAGCTGAGGCCGCTGACCCAACAAAGTTGTTCACGATACACCTACACCAGATCCAAGGTGTGGGAATAGGTGCTGCGGCGGCGCTTGATGATTGGATGCACAAGACGAGAGAATTTCTTGGAGCTGAGATGGTCTTGGATCGTATTTAAGCGAACGATACCGTTGCAACTCATCAAAGAACTTGCAAGAACATGCTTAGGCGGGCCCGTAGCTCAATTGGTTAGAGTAGAGCGCTCATAACGCTTTGGTTGGGGGTTCAAGTTGTCCGTCGTCCTATAAAATGGGACATCAGACTGGCTTGAGTTTTGGAGGGACTGGCTCATCTGTTGGGTTGATTATGCAGCCTGCCTTTGATGTTGCGCGGCATTTTTGACTTATCAGGCACCATTTACCGATCCTTCTACCACGCAATTTGAAGTAAGATCAAGATCTGGCCTTAAATCCACTGTTTCCAAGTCAAGTAAACCCAGCACAGAGTGGAACAACATGTCATGCGAAGTCGGACCATCGGCATAGTTCCGCAGACAATCATGCGATACACCCAAGCGTTCTTGATAAGATCGACCTAACCAAATCAAAAATGGAACTTTCGTTTGCTCCTCTGGTGCCAGAAACTTCGGTGCACCATGCAAGTAAAGGCCTCCTTCGCCGAGTGACTCTCCGTGATCTGATACGTAGATCATTGCCGTATCTGCATTTTTGCTAGCACTCATTAATTTTATCGTTTCTGATAGAACGTAATCAGTTTCAACAATGCTATTGTTATATGAATTCACAATTTCTTTGGTTGTACAGTTAGAAAACTCAGCTGTATCGCAAGTCGGCTTAAAAATCGCACGTTGTGGCATGTATCGTAGGTAATAAGCTGGACCATGACTGCCAATCATATGAAGAATTAAGAGTGTGTCGTCTTCTATGGTATCCAAAGTTTCACGAATTAGAGGCAAAAATATCGCATCAGTACACTCTCCAGTGTAACAGACATCAGGATCCCATAGACTGTCTACTTTTTTCCAATCGCGAGAGCGCATAATATTCTGGTCGCCAGTGTTGTTATCCCACCAATGCACATTGAAACCCGCTCGAGCAACGACATCCGTCAGATTTTCACTACCTCGAAATGCGGAATGCGTATACTCACCCAAAGACAACGGGGAAAACATACACGGTACGGACACAGCCGTCAGAGTTCCGCATGACTCCGTGTTCGGTAGATACACCAAATCGTGGCCAACTAAGTTTGGTGTCGTTTTTGGCGCTTCCAAGCTCAAACCAAAGTTTTTCGAACGGACGGTCTCACCAACAAACACAATCATCAGAACAGGTTTGCCGGACGCCTCCATCTGCGAACCGCGATGAACATCAGCAGCCACAGTCTTGATCGGTCCAGTGTCTACGCTAAATTCTTGCCTTAGCACCTTGAACATAGCTGTTAGGGTTGCACCGGGTTGATAAGATACGGTTAATTCCTTGTGTTCGCGAATTACCGATGAATAGGTTTGATAATCGCTGTACAATATGGTCAGCATTAGTCCCAAGCTTGCTGTAATACCAACTGGCCAACGCCAAAGTTGATGTAAAATGCGCCCTTGTCGCGTTGGAGTTTTCCACACTATTAATGCTGGTATCAGCCCTGTTAATGTTATTTGAATTACCAAATTAAGTGTTAGCAGGTGGCGTGACTCAGTGAGTGTGGTCGCGAAGATTGTGCGTACCATTTCTTGATCAATTCTCGCCCCAAACGTTTTTCCATAATAGTTTGCGGCGGCCGACAAGATAATTAGAAACGCTAATATGGGTCGCTGCAATGGCCCGGGAGCAAGTAATTCAATTATTAGTATAGTCAGCATCCAAAACGCAGACAAAAGTCCAATTAACGCAAACGTATCATCAGACAAAATTTCGAGTAAATGCTGCCAAAATAGAGAATTCAACGCAAATATTACATAGGTAGCAACAGCTACATTCAATAGAATTGGGGGGAATCCACGGGGAAAAATGCGATGCAAGGTTTGTTTCATTTATTCACCAATTTTATGAGGTAAAGCGCTTAAATTTTGTCATACAAAGTTCAGATACGGAATTCTATTTTCACACTTCACGATGGATGCTGATGTAAATCAGCGACCTCGTTATTCGCTCGCAGATTAATTTTCTATAAACTAAAGTTATAAGCTTGAATTTATACGTCTTATAAACTTTGGTTAAGTGAGAAACAGGCCTAAATTTTGTATAAATCGATTTCTATTTTTAAGGTCCACAGCGAACATAAAATAGCTATTTATTCAATTCCGCACTTGCTGGATTTTCTATGATGATTGGTCCGCTCTGCATTCCGCATGATCCAAGCATTAGGCCGACTACTAACACAACAAATTTTTTCATGACGATAACCTTTCTTATTTACTGATACCAATATCAATGAATTCATCCATGAACAGGGCCATGAATTCTACACGTGATGATACCCCAGATTTACCAAATATTTTATGAGCTTGTACTTTTATTGTTCCAACACTCACAGATCTTAAATCTGCTATATCACTGGTGTTCAGACCTCGAAGTAGCAATAAAGCAACATCCTTTTCTGCGACTGTTAACTCCCATTTTGAAAACTGGTTTCGTACATACTCATCGAAATCTAGCTTCAGGGCAGATAACTGGGTCTGAGCTTTAACATTTTGGTCCCGTAGGAATGAATTGTACTTGAACAAACTAACCATTCCAAAGAACAAAGCTAAAACGGCCCCACTTTCGAACACCAAATGGATCGCTTCATCTATGGAGTACGATATTCCCTCGGAAAAATTATCTCGAAGGTCGAATATTACATCAAAAAGAAAGAAAACGAAGGCAGCCATCATGCCTGCAATAACCGCATTCAAAATGATCCTATTTTCAAACATGATGCACCCACACTGTACCAATATTTCTTATTTTAGATATTATAAGCAGCAAAATTCAGCAATAAACCAAAGTTATACGGACTAAATTTCACGCCAAATATACTGCAGTTTATGGAAGCCCGTGTTTTTGATTTGTATCTGATGACTAAACAGCTCAGGAGGCAAAAATGAGAAGACACATCACATACACAGCGGCAATACTACTAGCATCCACACCTGCTTATGCCGGTTTTGTTCAGTCCAGAATCGACGAGCTCTTTGTACGAGGCTTTACGCACTTTGAAGTTGAACGTGGAACCGTAAAGTCAAAAATTGAAGGATACTCGACTGCAGGTGAGAAAATCGAAATCGTAATCGACAATGTAACCGGGGCGGTCATCAGACAATATACCGAAACTGTAAATGACGATGATTTTCGAGACATAATCGAATCTATCGAGACCCGATACAACGACAGTGATGACGATCACAACGATAATGACGATGACGATGACGATGACGATGACGATGACGATGACGATGACGATGATTGATGAATATTCAGTCGATCTAAGTCAAAAGGTCAGTATTAAGCCCAGCCCCCTGCGGGGCTGAACCTTTTCTTTCTAGGGCACCCTACCCCAGCCGTCGTCTCTCCACATACACCCTCAACCACGCCCAATACTGCGCCTGATTACGGAAGCCTTGAGCCTGTGCTGCGAGGTCCTGGGCTTGGTCGGTCGGAATACCACCCTCATGGATGTGGATTGCCACCCTTTCTTCGAAAGCCTCGATGTCAGGGATCAAGGTTGGGTCTGCTATGGTAGTTGGGCTCATGACAAGCCCTCCTGGTCTGGCAGACGGATACCATCCACAATGTCCCGCTTCTGAGCGTCACTGATGCCTCCGGAGTAGAGGGCATAGGTTAGCTTACAAGTGAAGGATAGTGGCTCGGTGGTCTTTCCGTTTGATGAGTTCAGCGGACTTCTCAGCACTTGCCTGCGCACCATCCAAGATGGCTTCCACTTCCGCATGGGCGTCGGGCCAGTTTACTACCACGTCCTTTTTGGTGCGTCCTAGATTGCGGTACAAGTACCCTTTTCCGACACGCTCCACGAGGTTTTTCGGCACACGCCTTATGTATCTATAGATCCCATCGGCTTTACGCTCGGTATACAGCAGAAGATTCTGAATTTCGATGTCCTCATCTTATTCACCAAAATCTTCACTTGATTCCCGCATCTGCACTCACCCGTTTTTGACCCAAAAGAGTTCCTTTTTGACCCCTTTTGAGTTCCCTTTTTCAAAGGATAAGCCAAGCATGCTTTGTTTTAAAGGAAAAATCACCCAACACGTGGTACCCGCGGCCAGAACACACGTAAATCTCACTGCGTTGTTTTTATGCGGTTTTTTAGATCGAAAAGCCAATCTGTGAGTGCCTATTAGGTGATTTTTGAGTTCCTTTTTGGCACGCAAACCCACTTAATATGCTGGTGCCCCCAGAGGGCTAAGGTCTAATTATATTATTTCTTTTATTCAGTATCTTATGGGATCCTCAATCTAGCAAAGTGGTCCCCAAAGCGGTCCCGGAGGCACTGTAGAAAATATCGACAAGGCCTTCATTTTTGATTAATACGAGCGGCCATTTCTAGCCGCTCAAAACGTTGCAGCTCGATACGGCTTTGAGCCTCAAATATCACCGATGCTGCACAGCAAAGCATTGTCCACTCCTCGTACTCGTTAGCTGGCAGCTAACTTCTCTAGGGGTGTCAGAGCTTCCACGCGAAGCTGACAGCTTTTTCCGATTCATTCCAAAGCTTTGTCATGACGGATTCATCATAGGCGTGAGTGTTTAGTGTGCCTTTGCCAACAGCCCCGACCATTTCCATTCGGCCCGTTGGACCATAGAGGGCGCGTTGCTCTGTCAGAGTCTCTTCGGTTGCGCACATGACCTCAGGATATGAACCTTGTTCTGCAGTCTGAACCATCGGCGTCTTGGTCATCAGCCACCAAATGGAGCGCATCACCCTGCTTCCGCTGGTGGCTATAAGCGAAGTGGCTGACGAGCCAGGGTGGCAGACGAAAACCTCAACATCCTTTCGCCCCGATGCGGTGAGACGGTCTTGCAATTCGTATGCAAACATCATTTGAGCCAGCTTACTTTGCGAATAGGCTAAGTTCGCACGATAGCCTTCATCCCAGTTAATATCGTCGAACTTAATCGTCTTTAGACCCATGTTATAGCCAAGGCTGGCAACTACCACGATCCGACCATGGCTTTCTGAGATGCGGTCAAATAGCAGGCCATTGAGCAAAAAGTGACCGTAGTGGTTAGTGCCAAGCTGGCTTTCGAAACCATCAACCGTCAACTTGCATACCGGCACCTGGGCAATAGCTGCGTTGTTGATCAGCGCGTCGATACGAGATACCGTCTTGATAATTTCTGTCGCAGCCTCGCGCACGCTATCTAAAATGGACAGATCCATGCGGATAAAGCTCACGTCCGCTTGGGTGCCGAATTCGTTTTTCAGCTCCACAATTGCTGCCTCGGATTTCTCGACCGAGCGGTTCAGCATCACTACCTTAGCATTCTTCCTCAAAAGAATGCGCGTGGCCTGAAAGCCAACGCCAGAGTTTGCACCGGTGATTATGTACACCTTGCCTGACTGGTCGCCGAGGCGCTCGGGTGTCCAGCCCGTAGGTCCGAATGTCATATCTGCCACTTTCTGTCTCCAACCAGCGCGGGCTGGCGGTTTGCGGTTTTATTGTCTGAACGTACAGATATGAACTGACAGAAGGCAAAAACAGACGAATTTCTCTCAAAAACTTGCCAAATCGTCTCAACCCCATTGAAAATAAGGAAGCCCTCTGTCACCTAAAGTCCATGAGTAAGGCACAGATCAAAAAACTTATCAAGCGCCATCTGCCAGAGGCAGGGCTCCTAGATACCGCGCTAAAGGGCGTCCAGCTATTCCACGTTACCGAGGCCATGCCATGCCTGCCTGCAATCTACGAGCCCACAGTGGTAGCTATTCTGAGTGGCAGTAAGGAAGCTGTTCTGGACGGTGAGCATCACGTCTACGGCAGCAACAAATACCTTCTGTGCCCGATGACCTTACCGGTGGAGGCAGGCGCGCCAATGGCGTCCAAGAACAATCCTCTTCTCGGCGTTATGATTGCAATAGAGCCACGTATGATGCGGGCGCTCGCCATGGAGATCGAGACTACCTTTGGTGGCATCAGACAATCGCAGGACAGAGCGCTATCGGGTTTGGCATTGGCGTCTTGGGATGACGGTTTCACGCAGGCGCTGCTTCGGCTTCTCGATCTACTCGACAATCCAGTTGATTTAGATGTGCTCGGACAAGGACGATTGCGCGAGCTGTGTTACGCGGTGCTCATGGGCGAAGCAGGGGCAACCGCGAGACGGGTTTTTGGAGTCGGTAACGAAATCGCGCGCGCCATCGACTACTTCTCGACCCACCTGAACGAGCAGATCACCATTGACGATATGGCTGGTCATGTCGGCATGAGCCGCGCAGTGTTCCATCGGCGGTTTAAGGAAGCGACGACAATGTCCCCTATACAGTTTGTGAAATCCATGCGGCTGAACCATGCCGCGATGAAGATTGCCGAAGGTAAGACAGTGTCGGAAGCAGCCTGGGACGTGGGCTATCAAAGCGCCTCTCAATTCAGCCGTGAGTTTAAGAGAATGTACGGCCAGTCGCCCCGGCAATGGAGCAACACTGCACATGCGCCAGAACGACTGAATTAAAGACGCATTAAGCGATGAATACATACCTTCCCGAAAAGGAAAAAAACCATGGACATCCTAAAGACATCTATCGACTGGGCTCGGGCGGAACTTCTGTCAAACGGCCTATTTGCTATTTTTGGAGCGATGTTTCTTGTAGCCAGCCTTCTTTTTTGGTCGCGAGGCGAAACCGAGATGGCCAAAGCGTTCGTGTTCCCGATGATGATAGCAGGAGTATTGATGCTGATCCTCGGGGGTGGGCTGTTTTACGGAACGTGGAAAAGTTTAACAGGCTTCTCGACAGCCTTTGCCGATGACAATGCGAGATTTATCGGGTTAGAGGTTCAGCGTATTGACCGGACGATGTCGCAATATGGCAGCGCGGTATTTAACGTGATACCGCTGTTGATCACAGCCGCCGCTCTTTTGATTGTTTTCATGAATAGTCCGGGTTGGCGCGCGGCATTTATCACAGTAATCATCTTTTTAGGGCTCATCATGCTGATCGACATCAACGCCAACGCTCGGTTGGAAAGATACAAGGCAGACTTGGTGTCTGCAACTTCGAGCCGTTAAATCTACAAGACTCCCACAAAAGGCCGAACGCACTGGCCGACTCGCGTTTCTGAAGGTTGCTCAATATGAGGCGTCTTGCATCCGTTGTAAGAAATTTGAGAAATATGCCCCCGCCCAAACCCTCACAAGAAGAGCTCGGACGAAGTAATATTATACTGGTGCGAGGCGTTACCCCAACCGTTTCCTCCCTACATAGACCATCAACCAAGCCCAGTAGTGCGCCTGATTTCGGAAACCTTGGGCTTGCGCTGCGAGGTCTTTGGCTTGGTCAGTTGGAATGCCACCCTCGTGGATATAATTGCCGGATGTTCGAAATAACGGTTTAGACGACTCAAACTTACAAATCGTTTTTCAGAGCGAACCGAATTAACTCGAGAAAAAGAGTTCCGTTTTGTCTCTTTTTGCGTTCCGTTTTCGCCGATAAAAAATGCAAGTCATTGCTTTTAATAGATAATTACCCAACACGTGGTACCCGCGGCCGGACTCGAACCGGCACGGCCTACTAAGCCCAGAGATTTTAAGTCTCTTGTGTCTACCATTCCACCACGCGGGCGGATACTCATCGTGTTGTTTTTATTGCATTTCCGTGACCGCCGTACAACCAATCTCTAAGTTTGTTGTCTACCAATTGTCTACCTGATATAAACAAGAAACTATGGCAAACACAACTACGAAGATCACACTGCTGACACTAGGTGCAATCAAGCCCACTGGCACTGTTTATTTCATCAGAGACCGTGAACTTATTGGCTTTGCTATCAAGGTCACTGCCAAAGGACAAGCGTCTTTTATTGTCGAACAACGAATTAAAAGCGGACACACATTCCGCCATACGATTGGAAACGTTGAGCATATCCCAATAAATAGCGCACGAGCCAAAGCACATGAAATGATTGCAATAGCAAAACGCGGCATAGACCCGCGTTATCAACAGCCAAGTAAGCCGCTGGAAACCCAAACGTTAGGCTGGTGCCTTGAACAGCACATCAACACTAACAACATCGCTGAAAGTACAAAATGCACGTATCGAAATCAGATCAACAATGCCTTTGGGGACTGGCTCAGGCAACCAGTGGAAAACATAACACCTGATAGGATCGCAGAAAGAAGACTAAAGCTGTTACAAGACAAATCCACGAACTATGTGAACGCTTGCTTGCGCGCGTTAAAAGCCGTCTTAAACAACAGCGATTTACCATCGAACCCAGTCAAGGTCGCGGGAAAGAAACACCGTTTCAGCGTCCAATCAACCACGACAGAACACGAAGAGTTCTTGCGTAAAGATGAAATCGTGAAGCTTTTTGACGGCTATCGCACATCATCCAACTTCACTGAGGCCTACATTGATGATGGCGATAACGACGGCATCTATCTCGGTAACCGACCACAGCCTAACATCTTCGCTGCCTGTCTTTATCTAATGCTGATTGGAGGACGTGAGCAGGACGTTTATAATCTTACTTGGAATATGGTGGATCATACAAATGGCATCATATCCTACCCAGCACGCTCACGAAAGGATAAGAAACGGCACAACATCCCCATGATTGGAATGATCAAAGACATTATCGCGGAACAACCAAAGCACACGAGGCATCCAAACTTGGTGTTCGGCATGACCCATGAGATGTTCCGCCGCAGATATAACCAATCAATCAGACCAATCACTGGGCATACAAGCAAATCTCTGCGAAAGACATTTGCAGAGCATATGGGTCTTGATCGCTACGACAGCACAGACGTAGGAATTGCCCTGAACCATTCTCAGGCGATTTCAGGCACAGTCACATCAAAGCACTACCAAAGCGGCGCACTTATCATAGAGCGGCAGTTACGTGAGATATTTTTAGCGTTCCAAATGCGCTGCGTTCACTACGCTATGGGGTACTCGTATGATGATGACGTTAAAAGCGACATCCTTGGTGATGCAGGAATCGGCGATGAACCAATCAACCTCAATGAGATACCTGATAAAGTTCTGATAACAACCTTCCTTAACGCAACATTTCCTACGTTTTGTAAGCTGCTCAAAGATCGTACCTCACCTGAGACACTTGATGCCTTTGAAGGGCTTGAAGAAGTCTTCCACCTTATGAACGCCTAAGTTTTAATTAAATCTAAGCATCTGCATTTACTTAGATATTCACAATTCGCCTACAAATTAGAGCGAAGAGTTGCTGTTTTTATCGTGTCCACCATAAATGGCTGCTGATTGATCTACGCAAAATATATTTACATAAACATGATATTCTATGCCAAGCTGGGGTCGGTTGTCTCTCTTGCATCATCATGCCCTACTGACCCCAGCACCCCTTACAGCACAATCCAAAAGATAAAACCCGTTTGCGGGGATGCGTGGGCCACCCGCCCCTACACGTAGTATATACTTGTGGGTTCACACAGATCAGCTTTATGGTCTGGATAGGTTAATCTAGCAGTCACAAGGTTTGCTCATGTCAGATAACAAACAAGCACCACTTTGGTTTAGAGGTATCTTCTATATCGTCTTGATTGCCTTGATTTCGTGGGCAGTCTTTTAAGATGAAATGGTAGACCCCTGCTTGCAGGAAAGAGGAAACAAGAAGGGGCCTATCTGGAAGGTAAGAGGAAGCCAACTAGGGTTGTGGGATGTAGGTTTCCTCTCCATGGGAACGTCTTAAATTTCTACACTAAGACAGTCTCATAGTGGGACTATTTGAGGGCTAAATCAAGTATAGAATGCATCACCCGCACAAATGCCATGTAATTTTCAAAGAAAGACCCCTGCAGGGAATAAAAACAAGCAGAGGTCTTAGTTCCTGTTGGACATAGGAAGGTATGTGAGAAGAGGCCCTACACTACGAGCAACCCCTTCTCTGCGTTTGTCGTTAGCCGCTAAACCAAACGACATCTTCACTTTGAAAGTTTCCACCAGAGATTCTGTAACTTTTTCGACAGCTAGGTGCAGATTCGACATAAATCGTATCGCTACTGTTTCACCATAACGTGAAGTTAGTAGCGTTGAGACACGATGAACTCATGATAAGCCAATACAAGGCGGTCTGACGTAACTGAGTTACCTAAATTCATGGGACTTAGTTTGACTTCTACAGACCGCTCTACAGACTCGCTAGCGACTGTATACGACATTTGATTCATGTACTTTGTTAGTCAGTCTTACGGAATATACATATGTAGGATATTCTGCCCAATAAAGCGATCATGGATAGTCTGAAGCATAGTATTATGTTCATCTGCATGTCCATGAGAGCGCCAGGCATTGCTAATCTTGCGGTAAAGTCATCGACCAAGCCGTTCATGATGATAAACAGCAATCCGAAGCTAACCATGGTAATCCCCTTGCCGTACACGAAAGTGGCAGTAAAGAACCCAGTAGCAATAAGGCTAATAAGTGCCTTTGATCGCAACATTGCTTCGGCCTTTGTTTGTGAGATGTCGTAGATAAGAGTGTAATGCAGGATCACCTCAGATCGAATGGTCTGAATGTAAACGAAACAAGCCGTCATTACCAAAATTAGCAGGAAATACAGTTTGAAAGTACGTTGCCTCAGAGAAATCTCGGCAAGCTTGACTTCATTAGGCGTATCGAACAAATCGAGAAAAGCGTTTGTTTCTTGATCAGTGAGTTTCATCTCAGCCTCGCAGCAACCTACTGCGTAACGAAGATAACACTTTACCCACTAAAGTCAAGATATAGTATCTAGTGCACCCCTTTACCCATCATGTTGCATCAATGTGATACCGTTTGGGTAGTAAACACCTAATAGCCAATACAAGCTGGTCTGACCCAACTCCGCCATTCTTAGGTCATAAAACTGAGTTTGACTTCTACAGACCGCCTTTGAGAGCCTCTAGTGGCACCTCAGCAAACCGCACTTCACCACTCCAACTCATCTGAACAGACCACCATTCCATATGGTAAGAAAGTGAACGCCACTTCGGCGTCCTACATGCTTGTACGATCCACTGTATGTCATCCGTGCAGCGTATGATGCGAAACCCACAGCAAGCGCTCTTGCACAAGCATGGATAGTTACTGTGGTTCTCGGGTAGCGTAATCTTTCGGTGCAGCATTTGGATGTATTCTGATGCGATTAGGTAATCTAGATGTTGTGTGTTATGTTTGTGAGGCCAACAACAAGGAGTAGTGAAATGATTGAAGCTAGTGGCGGAGCAGTAAACTTTATTGCGATCTTAATTCCCACACTCATGGCCCTGTACTATGGGTTTAGATGCCTCTTCCAGACAGAGGCTGCGATTGCTGAATGGGGCATTGGTGCAGCATCTGAACAGATGGTGAAAATCTGCGGGTGTTATGCGCTAACTCAGGGTGTAATGTATGCGATCATCCTGTTTACATCACCGGCAGGTGCATGGGAAATGTTTGCGTTCTCCACGATCTGGGCGGCTTTATTCTTGTACTTTAGCTATACAACTAAAAACAGCGCATGGGCTGAGGTCGAAGGTGTAAACGCCACAAATGAACCGATCATAGTAAGTGGTATCATGCTTATCGTTCATATCTACATCATGTCAGCCATGAGCGGTATCATCTACGCGTAACATTTACGATTAACGTCACCCAGTTTTTGATTGACTGGGTGGCGCCTAAGACTTGCTGAACTTGTCATAGTACGACTGCAACGATGTCCCACGTTTATCAGCAGCATTGTATTTATTTCCCATGATAATATCGTTTTGATATTATCTGCATATAAATTATGTTTGTGGCCGTATATTCTCAGCGTACCATTCACGATACTTATTGTAATCTCCATCCGCTACAATCTCTCGCAAAAGTTCCGTCGCTCTCAAGCACTTCTCCGCAATGTCAAACGGTAATATACCATACGAATTTACCATTTTATTACATTCTAACACTACTGATATTAATTCTTCATAATTCATCAATTATTCACCATTGACTCAAATTTAGAAAAGTGAGGAAGGTGAATGCATTGCTGCACTTGGAGCACCTTCCTCGGAACACAACTTTTAGTGAGGAGTTGGTTCAGTATCAAAATGATACTTATTAAGATTTGAGTCAACATTTAAAATACAAATTAAACACAGCCTAAAATAAATAATTAGCCCGAGACACGCCTCACCTAATATAACTTTACGCATCACCACGGTTACTGAACTTGTCATAGTATGAACGCAAAGAAGTCCCAAGTTCGTCCGCTGGATTGTAGCCGCCTTTGCTCTGCACAAACTTCTTCATGCCCGACTTCCCGCCCAGGTGTGCCACAGCGCGTAAGCTGTCTCTGTCATAATCAGCGGCTACATCTCCAAGCGCATCAATGGCCTTATCCAGATCAGCTATGTGCCATTCCGCAACCTTGTCCTGTAACGTAGTATCCTTGATGAACTCGTCTTGCGTGAATGTTGTGCCAGTTGCTTTTTGGTAATCCTGTAAACGCGCCTTGCCGAACTGCAACTTACCGACAAACCGTCTTCCGTCTTTGATCGTGATTTCAGCATCAGCTTTACCGCTGCTTTCACTGGCTTCTAGCTGGTCAAGGAAGGATAGCTGCTCTGGTGCTTCTTTTGTTAATCCAGCCGCTGCACTGAACTCTGCAATATCTTTGTCTGTAATCTCAGGGATACCGCCCGTGACTTCACTTACAGACGTGTTCCAATCATCGTAAATGCTAAGCTGTGCGGCTACACGATCAAACTTTGGTTTCTCACGTACTTCGACTGGGTCTATCTGTTCCAGTAACATTGCTACGATTGCTTGCAGATCAGGGCGTAATCCACGATGTAGCTGCTTAACCAAATCTTCATAAGTCACGTCCATATATCCTTGGCTGCGCACATAGGTCTGCGACATCATACGAGTAAGTCTAGCCAAACTTTGCACCTGCGCCGCATCCTCAGGTGAGAGGTCACCCAAAAGCTGTGTTAGGGTTTTAGGCCGCTGGTTTCCAAGGATTGCATTGCGGAAGTTATCAATGATGGTGTCGTCTTGTTCCATCAATCCAATGTTGAACTTGTCCATAGTTATTCTTTCTTTGGGGAATGTATGTGTACAGAACACTTGGCTCTGTTGTGTTTCTAGAAAGCGGTAAAAAGTGTGAAGCTGGGCGTTGCGAACTGACAAACTTTACATGTAACGCGGTGTAAAAGGGTTACGCTGGATACCGCACATACAGTAAGTAACTGTAATCGTTACACTAATGTACACTGGATTGCTTACACACCATACAGGCTAGGCCAGTAAATCATCTAAGTACGTAGTGAGAAGCGGCCCAAGGGTGAGCGCACCTTTCGCTTTGTCGTCATACGGTGATAGTAGCAGCCCTCTTGCGACTGCCTTGTCCAACCAGCCAACCGCTTTGGTCGTGAAGCCGTACTCGTGATACGTTGCTGTGTGTCTGCTTGTGACATCTATACTTGTTTCAGCCTCGTAGGCCGCAACGATGATGCCGCTAAAAAGCTGGTGCAGTGCGCCATTCAAGCTAATGCGCCTGTAAGGCAGCACTTCTTCTGTGCGAAGGATTGTTGTAACTAACTCTGTGGCCTCATTGAAGTATGGGTCATCACCTGTTTCGAGTTTGGCTTCTGCTTTGCCTAACAGGACGAACAGGTTCATTGCTGATCATCCATCAAGTCATAAAACGCTCTGCCTAGCTTGCGTTGCGCTTGAACCATTTCGGCTACTGTAGATGCCTTGTGATACGCATCAGGGTTGCTGTGCTTTAGCTTGCGGTACGAACTAAAGAATACACGCGAAGTGTCGTGGTGTGACATGATCACATCCTCTTATCGTTACTGGAATGGGGGGAAACAGGGGCTGTAGCTAGTGCTATGGGTGGCCTGTTTTGATGTCACTAGTTATACCAAGATTGCGGTCATCAAGCAAGAATAAAGTGTCTACTAAATGTCTATCAGAATCGATTTAAGTCATTAAACGTCATATATTCTTGTGATTTACAGGACAAACCAAAGAATTTTAAGTCTCTTGTGTCTACCATTCCACCACGCGGGCACGTGTTGGGTGGGGCGAACATAGCGATAGTTGATGCGGTGTAAAGGGGTTTCAAAGCGGATATGACGCGAAAGTGTTGCGTGGAACGCAAAACATAAATTTCCACGTTTCAAATCCTTGACGCAAGTGAAGGAAACCGCCAAATCATATGCATGTTCCCGTTTCGCGATCACAATCCTTCTGGCCGTACGCCTTTTGTCACATACGCCCTTATCGTCCTGAATGTACTCATATTTCTGTCCTATTGGGCGGAACTTGATAACGCGCGGTATATGAATGCTCTGCTGACCAATTGGGCAATGGTGCCTGAATTTATAAGTCAGGGTTATGGGCAGGCTGGTTTGTTGACATCCATATTCCTACATGGCGGCGTCATGCATCTGCTTGGGAATATGCTGTTTCTCTACATTTTTGGTGACAACATCGAGGACGAGCTTGGAAGCGCGAAGTTCTTGGGGTTTTATTTGGGCGCTGGCATTTTGGCGAACCTTGCACAATACGCAGTTGCACCCATGTCCGATGTCCCTGTGATTGGCGCTTCTGGGGCTGTTGCGGGGGTCATGGGGGCTTATCTACTGCTTTACCCCAAAGCGCGCGTCGATATCATTCTGATTTTCATTATCTTTTTCAAAATCTTCACACTGCGCGCATGGATCGTATTGGGGATTTGGCTTGCGATGCAGTTTTTGGGCGGCTTTGGGTCGAATCCCGAAACAGGTGGCGTTGCCTATTGGGCCCATATCGGCGGCTTTGTTGCTGGGATGGCCATGATATATCCGCGCTGGCGCGCGAAAGGATCCCGCGCATTTTGGCGTGCAACAGAGGGTGTACCGCCCCACCCAGAGGCGACATACACACTTACACAATCAGGAATTCCAAAAATACCTCGTAGGCCCCGCCGCTGATTAGCTGCGCAGGATTTTTGCGAACGCCTCAAACTGGGCTTCGCTTGCAACGATAACATCGCCTGTTTCCATTGGGTCTGTATCTGGCGTCAGACCTTCAACCAATGCGCCCGCCTCTTTCGCGATCAACAGGCCAGCAGCCATATCCCAAGCTTTTAGGCCACGTTCCCAGAATCCGTCATAGCGTGCCGCAGCAACATAAGCCAAATCCAACGAGGCCGCACCAAAGCGGCGCACACCCGCGCAGACAGGCATCAGTTTGGCCAAATCCTGCAATGTTTCAGGCAGGTCGCCCGCACGTCCAGAAAACGGAATACCAGTTGCATATAGGCTATCTTCGACACGATAGCATGGGGATACACGAATGCGCATTTCGTTCATCCACGCACCTGCCCCTTTTTCTGAAACAAACATCTCGTCTTTGGTGGGATCATAGACCACTGCGGCAACCAGTTGCCCCTTATGCTCGAGTGCGATGGAAACGGCCCAATGCGGAAGCCCGTGCAAAAAGTTGGTCGTGCCGTCAAGCGGATCAACAATCCAACGGCGTGTTGGGTCCTGACCATCCACTTCACCCGTTTCTTCGCCTAAGAACCCATAGGTGGGTCGCGCCTCGGTCAATTCTTCGCGAATGATCTTTTCTGCAGCCATATCCGCACGTGACACAAAATCCCCGGCCCCTTTGCGTGAAACCTGAAGATTTTCCACCTCGCGGAAGTCTTTGGAAAGGGAACGCCCCGCCTTGCGCGCGGCTTTCATCATAACGTTAAGATTGGCGCTACCTTGCTGCATTTGAATATCCTTATTTTCAGGCTGGCCGTATACGCGCAATTCATTGGCTTGCCAAGGGAGGAGTGTAAAAAGGGCTGGATCGCACCCAGCCCATATTTAATTTAGTGTGAATGCGTGTGCGCAGACATTTTGCCCTGACGTTCCAAATCAACGGGAACCGTCACCGTCACGTCCCCCGCATGTTCAAAGGTCAGAGTAAGTTCAAACATATCCCCATGTTCTAATGACCTCGTAAGCCCCATGAACATGACATGATCTCCGCCTCGTTTCAGCGCATGCATGCCACCTGCAGGAATGATCATGCCATCTTCAAGCTTGGTCATTTTCATAACGCCATCTTCTTCGATATGGGTATGAAGTTCGACACGCTTCGCCACATCAGATGCAGCCGCAATCAAACGATCATCCTGATCTGCATGATTGTGAAGCATCATAAATGCGGCACCCGATTTGGCAACTTTGCTTGCGACGCGTGCATAGGCATCCATCACCATAACGTCACCCGCGAACAAAGGCGTGCTCGTGAACAATGCGAAAGAGGCCGCTGAAATTAGGTTTCTAAGTTTCATTTTTATCTCCTGATCTTTTTGTGTTGGTTTTGAAATCAAGAGTAGAGGGGCGGACCCCGCTGCTGAAAGCCGTCAAACACGACTGAGGCGCCCTGGGCCTGATCGGTCCAATATTGATGCTCCTGCGCATGGGTATCCTGTAAAACCACCACACCCGTGGACGCATCGACAAGCGCTAATACAGAAATACAATCGGGACACGTGACATGTCGCTTTATCGGATCACCATTGGCATCCAGCGTCACCACAATCATCGAACCGCCGCTACAAACGGGGACGATATGGGCGACATCCTGTTGATGCGGCATCGCATGGACGCGCGAAAACGCGCCAATGATCATGGCAAGGATCAAGCTTATGCGAAGCAAGTTAGGAATGGGATCACCCAACACTAGGACACAAAAAAACCCTGCCACACTCCGACAGGGTCTTCAATAAATCTTGGTGCGACACTTACGCTGTTTGTGCTTTTGCGATCTCTTTTTTGATCTTTAGCGCGTTGTCAGATAGCTCACCGTCTTTTGCTTTTGCCAAAAACGCATCAAGACCACCACGGTGATCAACAGAGCGAAGAGCCGCTGCAGAAATGCGCAACTTGAACCCACGGCCCAATGTTTCAGACTGCAGTGTTACGTCGTTCAGGTTTGGCAAGAAGCGACGACGTGTTTTGTTGTTGGCGTGGCTGACGTTGTTGCCAGTCATCGGGCCTTTTCCAGTCAATTCGCAGCGTCGCGACATGATCTTATCCTCATCTTTTTTCGTCTGACCTGCATCAACCGCTGGCCAATATAAAAAGGCGCCGCTAATAGGGCCGCGCCGAAATTCAGTTCGTGTGCTTCTATGTGCAAATCTGGGTAAGGTCAAGAAGCCAGAACCCGCAATTTACGAATTTTCAGGCCTTTGAATATTTATAAACCGCACATCCGTGTTTTTGCTGGACGAAAAATTGTCAAACACCCCGTTAATCGAATCGTTTCGACTTTAAATCATTGATGAAAGAATCGGCTGCAAGGGATGCTGATATTTCGCCCGCCTGAATCGCACGTTCTAGCGCGTCCATGCGTTCACGCGTCTCTGCACCATCCAGTTGTGACAGCAGCATTTGGCGAATATCCTCTTTGAACCAAAATGCAACTTGGCTTTGCCGCGTATGGTCAAAATATCCTTCAGAACGTCGCCAGGTAATCAGTTCATTTATTTTATCCCAAGCATCTGAAAGGCCACTTTCTTCAATCGCCGAGACCGTCATTGCCATTGGAAACCCGTCAGGATCATTAGGGCGTGATCGCAGAAGCCGCAGTGCGCCTGCGTAATCCGCGCATGTTCGCGTCGCTGTTGCCATTAAATCGCCATCCGCTTTGTTCACCAAAATCATATCGGCGATCTCCATGATGCCGCGTTTGACACCCTGCAATTCATCGCCGCCAGCGGGCGCAAGCAGCAACAAAAACAAATCGGAAATCTGCGATACAATTGTTTCAGATTGCCCAACGCCAACCGTTTCAATCAAAACAACATCAAAACCAGCCGCCTCGCAAATCGCAACAGCCTCGCGGGTGCGGCGTGCCACACCGCCAAGGTGCGATTGGCTAGGCGAAGGTCGAATAAATGCATTTGGGTTGCGCGACAGCCGATCCATGCGTGTTTTATCACCTAGTATGGACCCACCCGTGCGGGCAGAACTGGGATCAACGGCAAGGACAGCAACCTTCAATCCCTGATCCGTTAAATACGTGCCAAAACTTTCGATAAAGGTTGATTTGCCAACACCGGGCGTTCCCGACAACCCGATGCGCAGAGCCTGACGGTTTGCCTTTGACGCCCCCTCGAGCAATTCCAACGCTGCTGCGCGGTGATCCGAACGCGAACTTTCGACCAATGTAATCGCCTTGGACAATGCACGGCGATCCCCCGAAAGAAGCTTATCTAAATCAATTTTTGAAACACCCATTTCGGCAGCTTTCCGCAGAACACGATTGTGTAAGTTGACCTTTGGCTTCGTTTCTTGCCTTGATTACACGGGTAATGTCCAGTGTGCGACGGGGTTTTAAGTGCAAAAAGTCAAAATTCGAAATCTAATTGGTGCAGCGAGTACCGCAGTTTTTGCGGTGATGTTCCAATCTGCGCAGGCCGAAACGACACGGATGCATTTTGATGTGACGATCCTTGGGCTGAAGGCGGGCGAGTTGCGCTACACGCTGCAAAAGGATGACACATCCTATGCGGCGTCAGGTTTGCTTTACCCAACGGGCCTTGCCGCAACCATGACAACATTTCTTTATGATGTGACTATCACGGGGACGCACAAGGGTAGTCAATATTTCCCATCGCGATATTCAGAAAAATCGGACACTGGCAAACGCAAAGAAGAACGGGAAATCATCTATCGCTCTGGCGTTCCCAATATTCGCTCGGCAAAACTGGCAAAACCACATTGGTTGGATCCGAAAACGCAAAAAGGCACGTTGGACCCGATGACCGCGATTTTCGAAATCTTACGCGATGTAGAGCATGGAAAATTGTGTGATCAGGATGTGACTCTATTTGATGGGGCGCGTCGGGTTCGTATTGCGCTATCAAATCCCACAGAGGCAGGAACACGCGCCACATGTGATGGGGTCTATAGTCGCGAAGGTGGATTTTCAAAAAACGAATTGAAGCAGGGAAAAACATTTCCTTTCACCATCACCTACCAAAAAACGGACCAAAACTACTATTTTCAAAGATTTGATGTGAAATCTGCACGTGGACGGGCGGCCTTTGTTCGTAGATAACGCTATCTATGAATGCCCAACTTCCGATTCACGACGTTCTGGATGAACTGATCCGCGCTGTGCGCGCCGAACAGCGGGTTGTTTTATGCGCACCACCTGGTGCGGGGAAAACAACTGTCGTCCCGTTGGCCCTGTTGAACGAGTTCGGTTTTGACGGAAAAATTATCATGCTAGAGCCGCGGCGTTTGGCGACGCGCGCAACTGCCGAGCGCATGGCCGCAACTCTTTCTGAAAAGGTAGGGCAAACTGTTGGCTATCGCGTACGCGGGGATTCAAAAACAAGCAACACAACGAAGATCGAGGTTGTTACCGAAGGCATTCTTACACGTATGATCCAGTCGGACCCAGAGCTTCAGGGGATTTCCTGCATCATTTTCGATGAATTTCATGAACGCTCATTGAATGTGGATCTTGGATTGGCGCTAAGTTTGGAAATACGGGATGCCCTGCGCGATGATTTGCGGATCGTGGTGATGTCGGCGACACTGGAAGCGGACCCTATTTCAAAATTGATGAGTGATGCGCCAGTCGTCACCGCTGAAGGGCGCAGTTATCCTGTCACGCCAATCTGGCTGCCGCGACCCGCCCCTACAAAACAGCGCCTTGAAATCGGGATCAGCGAACTGATCCATCAGGCCTTAGAGGAAACCGATGGAAGCGTGTTGGTCTTTTTGCCAGGCGAGCGGGAAATTCGAAACGTCATGCGCGTCCTGTCAGCTGATCTGACACAGGATATCGCCATCCATCCCCTATTCGGAGCCCTCGATTTCAAGGAACAGCAGTTGGCCATTGCCCCGCCCCCAAAAGGGCGCAAGGTGGTCTTGGCGACATCGATTGCGGAAACATCCCTCACGATTGAAGGGATCACGGCGGTTGTCGATAGTGGATTGGCGCGTCGCGCAATTTATGATGCCGGCACAGGGATGTCCCGCCTGATCACCACCAAAGCGTCCAAGGCCGAGGCAACACAACGTATGGGGCGTGCGGGACGTTTGTCGGCAGGCACATGTTTCAAATATTGGTCCCGCGCGGAAGAGGGACAGATGCCCAAATTCGCGCCTGCAGAAATTGAACGCGTGGACCTGGCAACATTTGCTTTGGACCTTGCGCAATGGGGAACCAATGAACATGATCTTGCCCTGCTGACCCAACCCGACGCGGCAACTTTGGAGGACGGACGCGCTCTGTTGAAGATGTTGGGCGCGCTGGATGAGACAGGGCGCATTACCGATCATGGTCGCGCCCTATCGCGGGTGCCCGCGCATCCCCGAATTGCCCATATGATCACCACGGCAGGCGAAAACGCAACACTACCCGCGGCACTGTTGGGCGAACGGGATATATTGCAAAAATCGGGGCAAAGTGATTTCACAAAACGGATCCAAGCCATCGTTGATGCCGATCCCCAAGTCCCCAAACCAACGCGCAATCGCGTAAAATCAGAGGCCAAGCGGCTTACCCGATTTACAGAGAAAAATGGCCCACGCTACAGCGTTGGGCAAATGTTGGCGTTAGCCTTTCCTGATCGGATTGGCGCACGGCGTGGTGGGAAAACACCGCGTTTCATTCTGTCGGGCGGCAAAGGCGCAATTATGCGAGAGGAAGACGCGCTTGTCTCTCAGCGCTACATAGTAGCGATTGAGCTAGATGGCGATCCAAGAGAGGCACAAATACGCCTTGCGCTGCCAATAACAGAAGGCGAAATTCGCGATCTGTTTGACGATCAAATCCATTGGCGAAACGTATGTGAATGGTCTAAACGCGATGGGCGGGTTCTGGCCCGCAAACGGGAATATTTTGGCACCCTCATCCTAAACGACCAAATTTGGAGAGGCGTGGGTGATGCGGAATTAGCAGCAGCAATGTTGGATGGTGTGCGCGATTTGGGACTGACGCTGACACCCAGCGCAGAGCGGTTTTTAGCACGCGTTCGCCTAGCACCTGACGAGTTTGCAGGGTTTGACGAGGGAACGCTATTGCAGGAACTGGAGGATTGGTTATTGCCGTATCTAACTGGGGTCACAACATCGGAAGCTTGGCGTAAATTTGATATCACACCCGCGCTAAAGGCCAGATTGAACTGGGATCAACAAAGCAACTTGGATCGCTTGGCCCCCAGTCACTTTACAACCCCACTTGGACGCAAAATCCCAATTGATTATGATGGTGAACATCCACAGATCGCATTGCGCCTACAGGAAATGTTTGGACAGGTGACACACCCGCAGGTCGTGGGCAAACCATTGCGCGTCACCTTGCTCTCTCCTGCGGGGCGTCCCGTTCAAACAACGTTGGACATCCCAGGTTTTTGGGCGACCAGTTATGCTGATGTGCGCAAAGACATGCGCGGGCGATACCCCAAACATCCATGGCCCGAAGATCCAACACAGGCTGATCCAACACTGCGTGCAAAACCACGCGGTACGTGATTAAAGCTTAGGCAAACGGGTCCTTGGGATAGCGCACACCCGCCAAATATAATCCCTGCGGCGGGGAAACGGGCCCACAGGCCGCGCGTTCAAAGGCATTAAGCGCCGTTTTCACATCAATCGGATCCCATGCGCCAGCGCCAACACGTTCTAACGTGCCGACAAAACTGCGTACTTGATTGTGCAAAAAACTGCGCGCCCGCACGAAAAAACGTATTTCGGGGCCGGACCATCCGTCAATTTTCGTAACCGTTAGTTCGTCCAATGTTTTGACAGGACTTTCCGCCTGACAGATCGATGATCGAAAGGTTGTGAAATCATGCAAACCCAGCAGATGATTGGCCCCCTCTTGCATCGCGTCGGGGTCCAAATCGTGGTTGACCTGCCAAACCAACCCCGCATCGTGTGTTGCAGGTGCACGACGACACAGCAGGCGAAATACATATTGCCGTTCCACCGCACTAAAGCGGGCGTGCCACTCTGTATCAACTTGGGCACAAGCTGTGATCGACACAGGCAAGGGTTTCAGATGATAATTCAGCGCCTCGGACAATCGAAACGGATCCCAGTCCTTTTCCATGTCACACTGTGCGACCTGCGCTGTGGCATGGACGCCTGCATCCGTGCGACCCGCGGCGGCAATCGTATGCGCGCGCGGTTCCAATTTGGCCAAGGCATCCTCGATCGCGCCCTGAACTGAGGGTCGATCAGCCTGCCGTTGCCATCCCGCGAACGGGGCGCCGTGATATTCAACTTTTAATGCGTATCGGTTCATAGTTGCCCAGATACCGCAAAATTTCCCCCTGTCCAACCTGTTGAATTGCACAGGCCCTTTCCCCATGTGATACATGAACAAAAAGGGACCAGAATATTGGCAATAACGGACATTGGGTATCGCATTATCGATAGAGTTGATGCGTTGGGCACACAGATGTCTGACACCATATTTGGTGCCCCTATTCGGTTGGGTGTCACGGGATTAGCGCGCTCAGGCAAGACCGTTTTCATAACCTCTTTGATCGCCAATTTGCTATCAGGTGCAAAGTTACCTCAGTTTGCAGCAAGCGCGCAGGATCGCATCGAGCTTGCCTATCTCATCCCACAGCCAAACGACACGATTGCACGGTTTGACTATGAAACGCATTTGGCGCAACTGTGCGCACATCCCCCGACGTGGCCCGATAACACCAAGGGGATCAGCACCCTGCGCTTAACCCTAAAACTGCGCCCGACAGGCTTACTTTCGGGTCTGCGTGGAGCTTTCGAACAACATATCGACATTGTGGATTACCCCGGTGAATGGCTGCTTGATTTGTGCTTGATGGATAAATCCTATGAGGAATGGAGCTCAGATGTACTTCACCGAATGGCAAGCCGTGTCTTTGGCGCAGAATACGTAAATGCGCTGACTAATCTAGACCCCAGCGACCCATTCACGGACGCCGCGGCAAGATCTCTTGCCGTGTGTTTCACAGACTACTTAGAAAATGCACGTGTGGCAGGATATTCGGATTTATCACCTGGTCATTTCTTATTACCCGGTGATATGGCGGGATCACCCGCCCTAACATTTGCACCTGTTCCAAAACCAACTGGCAGCATCCGCAAAACATTCTGGGCCGAAATGAAACGCCGGTATGACGCCTACAAAACACATGTGGTCCGCCCATTTTTTCGGGATCATTTTTCCAAGATTGATCGACAGATTGTATTGGTCGATCTGCTTAGCGCACTGGACAACGGACCTGATGCACTGTCCGATTTACAGCGCACGATGAGCGATGTTGTGCGCGCATTTCGCCCCGGTCAGAATTCATTTTTAACGCGCCTTGTGTCAGGACAGCGGGTTGATAAAATCCTATTTGCCGCGACCAAAGCCGATCATTTGCACCACACACAGCACGGCAATTACACCAATATCATGCGTGCCATCATGGATGACGCCCTGCGACACGCGAAATTTAGAGGCGCCCAAACCGCAGCCCTGTCGTTAGCCAGTGTGCGCAGCACGACCGAGGCATTACACGAGGATCATCCATGCGTGCGTGGCACCTTGCTTAGCAATCGCAAAAATACGTTGTCCTACGCAGGATCACTTCCCGAAAATGCGCAGCAATTGTTGCGCGATATTTCAGATGGTCGATCAAATTGGTTGGGCGCAGAATTCACATCCACCCCGTTCGCTCCACCTGTTGATGCATTTCACCCTGATCGCGGGATTGCGCATATCAGGCTGGATCAATCCTTGGAATTTTTATTGGGGGATCGCATATGCTCCGACCCGCGCGTAATTTAGATGCAGGCGCTCTGGGCGCGATTTTGTCGGACTTCGTGGAGGTAACCGATTGGATGCCCTGCCTGCATAGCCGCGCAGAAGACATTTCATTTGCGGCCAAACTTATTGCGGGACATTCGGTTTTCGTCTGGGGGGTGGATCGCCCATTGGGATTTATCGCATTGCACCAAAATTCAATAGATGCGCTTTATGTCCGTAACGATCAGCACGGTCAGGGATATGGCAGCGCACTGATACAGTATGCCCAATCAATACGGGATGAATTGGAATTATGCACATTCCAACAAAACACCCTAGCGCGGCGATTTTATGCAAAGCATGGCTTTTCAGAGGTGAAATTTACAGATGGTTCGGGAAATGATGAAGGCTTGCCAGATGTTTGCCTAACCTGGAGGGCACATTGATATGGATGACAAAAAACCGTTTACAATCGAACTGGAAGAAACAACCCCAATGCCCCACCCCGCCGAGGTTGAGCAGATAAGTGATGTTTCGCCGCCTGCCAAAATTTCGATGTCGTCAGGACGCGGGTTGGGATTATTTGGGTGGGCCGCATCGCTTGGGGTATCTTTGCTTTTTGCGTATCTCGCAATTGGATTTTGGGATTTTGTTCTGGCTCAATTTGCGCGCAATATCATCCTTGGCTGGGTCTTGGGCGGACTTGCGGCCACGTTTGTTGCGATCATTTTTGCCGTGATCATCCGTGAATTTTTTGTCATCGCGCAAATGCGAAACATGGAACGTCTGCGCGCGCGGATCGACGCAGTTTTATCGACCCACGACGTGGCAGAAACGCGACGGATCATTTTTGATTTGAATCGCATTTATGGCCGTCGATCGCACCTGACTTCTATCTGTCGCGATCAGGTCCAAGCCGCAAAAGACAGCGTTGATCCAAATGCGATGCTAAGCCGATATGAAACCGATGTTGTTGCGGCATTAGACAAAGAAGCGCAAAAGGAAATTGAACGCGCCGCCCGCCAAGTTGCCACCGTCACTGCGATGGTGCCAATCCCATGGATTGATATGTTGGCCGCCTTTGGAACAAACCTCCGCATGATCCGTCGCATTGGGGAAATATACGGTGGGCGCTCTGGTCCAATTGGTTCATGGCGTCTGCTGCGGTCCGTCTCGGCACATCTGGTGGCCACAGGGGCATTGGCGGTTGGGGATGACTGGCTCGGTTCCGTTTTTGGCGGCAGTTTGTTGTCGCGCCTATCGCGCCGATTTGGCGAGGGCATGGTGAATGCCGCCCTAGCGGCACGAGTTGGCAGGGCGACGATTGATGTTTGTCGCCCACTGCCATTTAACATGCAAGAACGCCCAAAAATCAGTATCGTGTTAGGTCGTGCGCTGACGGGTATCTTTGATAAAACACCTGATTAAATTTCGGATTTTTCCACGGCACCCTTTAATCCCGCCCATGCATTTTCACGAAGCGCAAGGCCCAGCACACGATCAGGGTTTGTTGGGTGCGGCATGATCACATCAGATAGTTTTTGAAACCCAAAGCGTGAATAATAGGGCGCGTCCCCCACCAGCAGAATGCGTTCCCAGCCAATCGCAGATGCGATTTGAATGCTTTCACGGATAAGGAGACCACCCAATCCTTCACCCTGCCGCGTGGGGTGAACGGCGACGGGGCCCAACAATAGGGCATAATCATTCCCAATGCGCACAGGCCAATGGCGAATGGCGCCTGCCAAAATATGATCTGGGTCCCGCGCAATCAATGATAACTCAGGAACTGGATCAACGCTTTCGCGCAGTCGATAGGACGACAATGCCGTTCGACCTGGGGCGAAACACAGATCATAGAGGGCTTCAACCTCCCACCAATCTGCCGCTGTTTCTTGTGTGATGTGGAACACTCACACCCCCTGTGCGAAAATTATGACTAGAATGCTGCCTAACACGGCACTAAGTCGGTAGCAAATAGGAGAATGCAGATGTTTTACGAACCCCGCAACGGCCATGGCCTGCCACACAATCCATTTAACGCAATCGTAACCCCACGCCCCATTGGTTGGATTTCAACACGCAGCGCGGATGGGATTGACAACCTAGCGCCGTATTCGTTTTTCAACGCCGTGGCCTATACGCCCCCACAGGTCATGTTCGCATCGACATCGTCGAAACCAGATCAGGATGACACCAAGGATTCTGTGGCCAACATCCGCGACACAGGCGTGTTTTGTGTGAATGTGGTTTCCTATGAACTGCGGGATGCCATGAACAAAACATCTGCGACGCTGCCAAAAGACATGGATGAATTTGACG
The DNA here is from genome assembly GCA_000472185.1 of Rhodobacteraceae bacterium HIMB11. Lineage (GTDB taxonomy): Bacteria > Pseudomonadota > Alphaproteobacteria > Rhodobacterales > Rhodobacteraceae > HIMB11. The sequence continues at coordinate 201,721 of AVDB01000003.1, forward strand.
CCGCTGGATTGAAAAAGGCAGAAAGCCAAATCATCAATTGCCCGCGTGTTGCGATTGCACCCGCAACGTTTGAATGCCGGCTAACGCAAATCGTTCAACTTGAGGGGCAATCAAATCACGCGGTCTTTGGCGAGGTTGTCGGAGTGCACATGAACGATGCGTTCATCGAAGATGGCAAATTTGATGTGACCAAATTTATTCCACTTAGCCGCCTGGGATACCGTGATTATTCAATGGTCGACAAAACCTTTACCCTTGCACGCCCAGACGATTAACCTTGCATTTCGCGGGTCACGGGTCTAACTGCGATTACATGATAACAGCGAACACCTCATATTGCTTGCGACGCCGACGCCACTGATCCAGTGGCGTTGCCTTTTGTTATCTGCGCAAATATGCGCGAAACCCTCCTAATTGATTGACTTGTCCATGCCCATACTGCACGAAAAGGGCTCTAACTTTTAAAGGATTATGACGATGATTGCGTCCGTTCTACCAACATATGCACGTGCACCTTTGAATTTTGTAAAAGGTGAAGGAACTTGGTTGATCGAGGCAGATGGACGCCGATTTTTGGATTTGGGCGCAGGTATTGCCGTGAATGCATTAGGCCATGCGCATCCCGAATTGGTCAAAGCCTTGAGCGATCAGGCACAAAACCTGTGGCATGTTTCGAATTTATACGAAATCCCAAATCAACAGCGCCTTGCGGATCAATTGGTGTCATTAACCTTTGCCGATACGGTATTTTTTACCAATTCCGGCACAGAGAGCTGTGAATTGGCGGTAAAAATGGCCCGCAAATATTGGTATGAAAAGGGCCAACCAGAGCGCGTTGAAATCATCACGTTCGAAGGGTCCTTTCACGGTCGCTCCTCTGCCGGTATTGCGGCGGCGGGGTCCGAAAAAATGACCAAGGGTTTTGGCCCACTGCTTCCTGGGTTTGTACATCTGAAATGGAACGATCACGATGCAATCAAGGCGGCTATATCGGACCAAACCGCTGCAATTATGATTGAACCGATCCAAGGTGAAGGTGGCATTCGCCCCGTTCCTGAACAGTGCCTGAAGGGTCTGCGAGATCTGTGTGATGAACACGGTCTGCTTTTGATTTTTGACGAGGTGCAATGCGGCGTTGGTCGGACGGGCAAGTTATTTGCTCATGAATGGGCGGGTATAGATCCAGATATCATGATGGTGGCCAAGGGGATCGGCGGTGGTTTCCCACTGGGCGCTGTTTTGGCCAGTGAAGACGCCGCATTTGGCATGACCGCGGGCACACACGGATCAACCTATGGCGGCAACCCGCTGGGCTGCGCGGTTGGTAACAAAGTTTTGGAATTGGTTGGTGACGCGGCTTTTTTGGACGAGGTCGCAGAAAAAGCCGCCTATTTCAAAGCAGGTCTTGAGGCTTTGGTGGCCCGCCATCCAAACACTTTCAAATCCGTGCGTGGCAAAGGATTGATGATGGGACTGGAATGCGCCGTGCCCAACATGGATGTTGTGAATGCTGGGTATGATGCGCTGATCCTGACGGTCCCTGCAGGAGGTAATGTGGTGCGATTTGTTCCCGCGCTGACGATCACAAAAGAAGACATTGACGAGGCGCTGGCACGACTTTCATCTGCGGCGCAAAGCCTCGGATAAGTATGAAAGACATAACGATGAACCACTTTTTAGATATCAACAAAATTGCACCGACAGAGCTGCGAAAAATCATTGATCACGCGCGCCAGATGAAGGATGCACGTCAGGGTCAGCCCAAGGGCACGATGGACGCCGAACAACCTTTGGCGGGTCACATGGTTGCGCTGATTTTCGAAAAACCCTCGACACGCACGCGGGTCAGTTTTGATGTAGGTGTGCGTCAATTGGGTGGACAAACCATGGTTCTCTCGGGTGCGGACATGCAATTGGGCCACGGTGAAACCATCGCCGACACGGCCCGTGTCCTAAGCCGATATGTGGACATGATCATGATCCGCACCTTTGAAGAGGCCACATTGTTGGAAATGGCCGAACATGCCGACGTGCCAGTTATCAACGGACTGACCAACCGCACACATCCCTGTCAAATCATGGCCGATATCATGACGTTCGAAGAACACCGTGGCCCGATCACAGGCAAAAAAGTGGTCTGGTCGGGCGATGGCAATAACGTCTTTGCCAGCTTTGCGCACGCAGCCGGCCAATTTGGGTTTGACCTGACATTTACCGGACCAGAACAATTGGATCCAGAAATGGGGTTCATAGAAGAAGCCCGCGCCAAAGGATCAAATGTGCAAATCGAACGCGATCCGCATAAGGCGGTTCAGGGCGCTGATTTGGTCGTGACCGACACTTGGGTCAGTATGCATGATCACCCAACAACCCGCGAACGCCGCCACAATCAATTGCGCGCCTATCAGGTGAATGCCGAATTGATGGCGCATGCAAATGAGGATGCGTTGTTTATGCATTGCCTTCCCGCACACCGCAACGAAGAGGCCACGTCCGAAGTCATGGACGGATCAAATTCCGTGATCTTTGATGAGGCTGAAAACCGTCTTCACGCGCAAAAGGCGGTGATGCGTTGGTGTCTGGGAAAATAACCGTTCAAATGAAAAAGGCGCCTGATGGCGCCTTTTTTTGTAGGTCAGTGCCCGCCTTCTAGTATTCCAGTGCGCACCGAATAATTTGCGGCGATTTCGTATTCTGGATCATCATCACTATCCACCATCAAATGCCCCGCTTTGGTCAGCAAACTATGACAGTCTCGGCTTAGGTGGCGCAGCTGAATTTGTTTTCCAACTGCTTCGTATTTTGCAGCCACAGCCTCAATCGCTTGGAGTGCGGATTGATCCACAACACGGCTGTCGGCGAAATCAACGATCACCATTGATGGATCTGCATCAATTGTAAATAGTTCCATGAACCCGTCTGAAGATCCAAAGAACAGTGGACCCTGAATGCGATAGGCCTTAACCCCTTCTGCATCGATTTCGGTATGGGCGTGGATACGGCGCGCATTGTTCCATGCATAGGCCAAGGCAGAGACGATCACCCCCACAACCACAGCCACGGCCAAGTCGGTTGCAACGGTCACAATCGTCACCAAAACAATGACAAATGCGTCAATCAATGGCACCTTGCGCATGATGCGGAACGAGTTCCAGGCAAAGGTTCCAATGACCACCATGAACATCACACCAACAAGTGCCGCCAGCGGTATTTGTTCAATGATGGACGAACCTGCCAGAATGAAGAACAGCAGGAACAACGCCGCTGCGATGCCCGCAATGCGCGTTCGCCCGCCTGATTTCACGTTGATCATAGATTGCCCGATCATGGCGCAACCACCCATACCACCAAAGAACCCTGTCACAGTATTGGCCAAGCCTTGGGCCACACATTCTTGGCTTGCACCGCCCCGTTTACCAGTCATTTCACCAACAAGGTTCAGCGTCAGCAGGCTTTCGATCAAACCAATCGCCGCCAAAATGATCGAATAGGGCAAAATAATTTGCAGCGTTTCCCATGTGAAGGGGACCGCAGGAATGTGGAATGGCGGCAACCCACCCTCGATCGAGGCCATGTCTCCCACGCGTGGAACGTCCAGTCCGAAAACAATGACAATGGCTGCAACAATACCGATGCCCGCCAGGGGCGCTGGAATGACTTTAGTCAATTTGGGAAGGTAGTGAATGATCGCCATTGTTAAGGCCACCAATGCCAACATGACGTACAGGGGTGTACCGCTTAACCAAACCTGACTATCGCCTTCGCTGACCTTAAATTGCGTCAATTGCGCCAAAAAGATTACGATGGCCAAACCGTTCACAAATCCCAGCATAACAGGATGCGGGACCAATCGGATAAATTTACCCCATTGCATCACACCCGCAAAAATTTGTAACAGCCCCATCAAAACGACGGTGGCGAACAAATACTCAACACCATGTTCAATGACTAAGGCAACCATGACCACCGCCAAGGCACCTGTGGCACCCGAAATCATTCCAGGACGTCCGCCAAAAAGCGCAGTGATCAAACCAACGATAAAGGCCGCATAAAGCCCCACCAAAGGGTGCACATGGGCAACAAATGCAAAGGCGACAGCCTCGGGTACCAAGGCAAGCGCAACCGTTAGACCAGATAAAATTTCAATCCGCAGGCGCGATGCGGTGAACCCTTCGTCATTCATAAGGCTCAGATCCGGCTTTGCCATGCGTGCAAAGCGCGCCATAATTGCAGGTGTCATAACGTACCCCTTTGGTGTGATTTTGCGCCCACATATCCAAGTTTTCTAATATTGGAAAGCAGGATGACCCAAAATCACGTAAAATGTCATTTTACCTATCGCACCATCACAGGTAATTATTCCCAGACTCAGACGTAAGGAACGGATTATGCGTAAAACAAAAATCGCAATCATTGGCGGTTCAGGAATCTACGATATCGACTGTTTGGTGGGCGCAACATGGACAGATGTTGAAACACCTTGGGGGGCGCCATCAGATCAGGTTTTAACAGGCACATTAAACGACGTTGATATGGTGTTTTTGCCACGCCATGGGCGCGGGCACGTCTATTCGCCAACAACGGTGCCATATCGCGCGAATATTGATGCGCTGAAAAGATTGGGCGTCACTGATGTGATCAGTGTTTCTGCCTGCGGCTCATTCAGAGATGAAATGGCCCCTGGCGATTTTGTTATCGTGGATCAATTTATCGACCGTACCTTTGCCCGCGAAAAGTCGTTTTTTGGAACGGGCTGCGTGGCTCATGTTTCAGTCGCCCATCCCACCTGTCCACGCCTCTCGGCAGCCTGCATTCAGGCGGCAAGTGATGCTGGGATCACCGTCCACAAAGGCGGCACCTATTTGGCAATGGAAGGTCCACAGTTTTCCAGCATCGCGGAAAGCAAAATGTACCGCGAAAGCTGGGGCGCGGATGTGATTGGCATGACCAATATGCCAGAGGCGAAATTGGCCCGCGAAGCCGAGCTATGCTATGCCTCGGTCGCGATGATCACAGATTATGACAGTTGGCACCCAGAACACGGTAGCGTCGATATAACGTCAATCATCGCAACATTGCAGGGAAACGCAGGCAAGGCACGTGACTTGGTTGGCCGTCTACCCGCATTGCTGTGCCACGAACGTGATGACTGTCCACATGGCTGCGATAAGGCATTGGACTTCGCAATCATGACCGCCCCCGATAAACGCGATCCCGACTTGATTGCGAAACTGGATGCAATCGCAGGTCGCGTACTTTAAGGATCAGACATGAAAACCGTAAAAGATTATATTCGCACCATCGTTGATTTCCCTCATGAGGGGATCATGTTTCGCGATGTCACGACACTTTTTGCCGATCCGCGTGGATTTCGCATGTGCATCGATCAAATGCTGCACCCTTACGCAGGTCAGCCAATTGACAAAGTTGTTGGGTTAGAGGCGCGTGGATTTATCCTTGGTGGGGCCATTGCCCATCAGCTGGGTACAGGATTTGTACCTGTCCGCAAAAAGGGCAAATTGCCCGGCACCACCATTTCGCAAGATTACAAATTGGAATACGGCGAAGCGATCGTGGAAATCCATGACGACGCGATCGAAGCGGGCGAGCGTATCTTGGTTGTTGATGATCTATTGGCGACAGGGGGCACTGCAGAGGCGGGCATAAAGTTGATTGAACGCCTTGGCGGGGACATTATTGGATGTTCGTTTATTGTGGATTTGCCTGAATTGGGGGGGCGCAAAAAGCTTCAGTCCATGAACATGGACGTGCAGGTCCTGTGCGAATTCGACGGGCTTTAATCCTGATTCAGATAGGCGCGTACGCAGTCTTGGACGCGGCGAAATCTATCGGCCCCCAAATGCGTACCACCAAACCATCGGGTGACAATAACAACGTGATCAAACAGTTCTTCACGTTCTAGCATGCGTAGGATGACAATGCCTGCCCCCGCTTCGACATCGTCATTTTTAATGCCACCCTCGCTCGATGACAAAAGCGCCCATGTATTATGGGTCGCCTTGGCAAATTTTTTCGAACGTTTTAATTGCTTTAACACAGCCAAGGCATCTGCCTTGGTTTTGGCCTCTGACCCAGTGACCGCGTATTTGGAACCACGGTCCGTTAAAACTGGATCAATCTGTTTCATGCGTGCTAGTTGGTTTCTTCCTCAAGATGCATTTTCATATCAACCAAAACTTGCTGCAAAGCAACAGTTTCACGCAATAACCGCTTTGCTTCGTTGATCGCGATGATCCCGTCTTCGATGGATTGATGATACTCTGACATTAGAATCGCAAACCGTTGCGACAGGGCAATAACATCAGAATTCACGCCCCCTGCCCCATATTCTTCTGAACTTGATCACGACTATTGCGGGACAATGTTGCGCAGATCACCTCACCCAAGTCAGTTGTAACATGTGGAAAGCTGGCCGTTTTGTCCAAGGCTGTAACGGCATCAATGGGCATATAGCGGTCATAATGTTCGGGATTATCGGAATAATACCCGCCTAATGTTGCCTTTGACCTGCCGGTAATTGTGCAGGCGTTTTCAATTCCCACATTTTTGACCAAAGCCTCGATGTGCTTTTTCAAGTAACTTCCAACTACTTGCATACTAAATTCCCTCATACTAACCAAATTGATAAAATACTATTTTTTTCCATTAAATAATACTTTAGGCAATGCCATAATTATAGTTCGTGCAAGCAGAGGCATTATGCCGATCAAGTTGCCGAATTGGGGTGGGAAACTGTGACAATCACTCCCGGCCGCAAACCAGTCGGGGTTAGGCATCCTCGGGGTTGGGTTAACGATTGTGGTAAGTGTTGCATTGCTTAGTGTTTTTCCCACCCCTTTCAGCTTGAAATTCAACGTCCTTCGCGGCATGACTTGGCTATGGCCAAGCTGTATTTTCACTATTCAACAATGAACGCGGGCAAAAGCACGCTGTTGCTGCAGGCGTCCTATAACTATGTTGAACGGGGGATGCAGACCTATCTGTTGACTGCAAATTTTGATGATCGTGCGGGTGCTGGCAGAATCGGATCACGCATTGGGATCGGGGCGGATGCGGACACTTTTGCATCCAAAACAGACCTGTTTTCCAAAATACAAGCGCGCATAAAAGCTGGCCCCTGCGCCTGTGTCTTCATTGATGAGGCGCAGTTTTTGTCCGCCGATCAAGTTTGGCAACTAGCCCGCGTGGTGGATGATTTGAAGGTGCCCGTCATGTGTTACGGATTGCGCGTGGATTTTCAGGGCAAGCTCTTTCCAGGTTCAGCAGCACTTTTGGCATTGGCGGATGAGATGCGAGAGATACGCACCATTTGCCACTGCGGGAAAAAGGCGACGATGGTCGTGCGACAAGACGAACACGGAAACGTGTTGAAAGACGGCGCGCAGGTGCAAGTTGGCGGAAATGAAACCTATGTCTCGCTATGTCGTGTGCATTGGCGACAGGCGATCGGGGATTAATGCATCCGACCGCCGTTTGGCACAATTTGATCTGGGGCGATCAGAACAACTGCACCTGAATCATCCATGCATCCCAGAACCAGAACCTCGGACATAAACGGCCCGATCTGTCGCGGCGGGAAATTCACGACGCCCATCACCTGTTTTCCGACCAATTGCTCAGGTGTATAGTGTGCTGTGACCTGCGCAGATGTTTTGCGTTCGCCAATTTCACCGCCAAAATCGATCCACATTTTAATCGCTGGCTTTCGCGCCTCTGGAAAGGGTTCTGCACGGATCACTGTGCCCACGCGGATATCAACGTTCAGAAAATCATCATATGTGATATCAGCCATTTGAAAGCTCCTTTGAACGCATTGTCGCGGCTGCGACGGTTCCACCGATCAATGGGCTCAAACCCGCATTTTGATCCATCAACACCTCAAGCCCCGCCTGCGTTGTTCCATTCGGACTGGTGACGTTGATCCGTAACTGTTCGGGCGTTTCCTCGGACGCATTAGCCAATGCGCCTGCACCTGCAACAGTGGCTTTGGCCAATTGCATGGCCAAGTCTGGCGACAACCCCTGCGCCTCGCCTGCCTTGGCCAGTGCGTCGATCATGTAAAACACATAAGCTGGTCCAGACCCCGACACACCAGTGACCGCATCCATTTGACTTTCGCTGTCCAAATCAACGACCTCACCAATCGCGGATAAGAGCGCATGCGCCAGATCAATGTGATCTTTTGTCGATACGGCATTTCCAATCAATGCTGTAATCCCCTGACCAATTGCGGCAGGTGTATTTGGCATTGCCCGCAAAATTGGGGAATTTGCGCCCAAAATGTCTTCATAAGTTCCAAGAGAGATCCCTGCCGCAACCGACAGAAACACAGTTTCCCCGCCCCCCATTGCCTGAAGCGTCGGAAGCGCCTCTTGCATCATCTGTGGTTTAACAGCGATCAAAACAAGTGCGGGTTTGGCAGGTAATTCTTCGTTCAAATGGACGCCCTGTGCAAGCACCCATTCCGATGGATAGGGATCAACAACGTAAACAGAAGATGGGTTCAAGCCATTTGCAAGCCAACCCGCCAACATGGCAGAACCCATTTTTCCGCAACCAAGCAGAACCAAACCCTGCTGAGAAAGTGTGTCAAACGTCATATCAACCCCAAACAATCAATTTCATTTGGGGTGCAGTATTATGCGTGACCGTAGGCTTCTGCAATGGCGACCTGCATCGCTTGCTGCGGCGTGTGCTCTCCATATACCGCCAATTGGAAGGCGGGATAATACCGTTCCGCATTCATGACTGCCGCACCGATCATGGTGTCGATTTGTTCAGGCGATGCAAACTGCCCCCCCGACAAAACCAAACCATAGCGATAAACCATCAAACCAGGTTCGTCCCAATAGGAAAAACCACCGGTCCAGCAGCGATCGTTTACTTCGTTCAACGCTTCATATAGGGCAGGAAATCGCTCTTTCGGCGGCTCCATTTCGAAGGTACAAATCAACCGCAGCGTTTCATCAAATCCCGACCACGCCAATGTCAACGAATATGTCCGCCACTGCGCCTCAACGGCCATTGCAATTTGATTTTCTTCTATACGATCGAACTCCCACTCATGGTGCTCAGCGATGTGTTCGACAATATCGATTGGGTGAATTTCTTCTTCTAAGAACTGCTCGTTCAATGCCATAGCGCCACCTCTTTTATGCTTAGCGTAGGGAAGTGGCAGCTTCCCCAATCGCTTGGTGCCTGCTCAAGAGGCTGGGGGGATGACCCGGCCCCTTACTAGATATGGTGCTGTGCTTTGATTGATATGTAAAGCAAAATATTTGTAACGCACACAAAATGCTGTGGATAAAAAAGTTATCCACAGAAAATGTGCGATTTTTAAAAATACGTTCTGAATTCAATGATAGTGTTTGGGCGTTCCACTCGTTTTTATTTAACCGAAGCGCCCCGATTTTGATTGATCACGTGTGATCGAATGCATTGCCCCTTGCCCAGTTCGCGAACAGCAGCGCGGCAAAGGGAATGCGTGTATTTACGTTTATTTATTCTCAAATGCATCAAGGCGCGCTTTTAGCTCTGCGTTTTCTTCGCGCGCTTTCTGGGCCATCATGCGCACCGCATCAAATTCTTCGCGGGTTACGAAATCACGATCCACCAACCAACGGTCCATCCACGATTTCATCGCATTTTCGGCCTCGTCCCGTGCGCCCTGCGCAACACCCATCGCGTTTGTCATCAATTGGGACAAGTCATCGAACATTTTATTTCGGGGGGTCATCGCACTCTCCACGTTTGTTTCATGTTACATATGGTACGAATTGAGGCGCACCGCAAGGTTGACAAGTCATTCTTGTTGGATGAAGTCATATTTGGAGAGGTACAAACGTGATAGAATTTCCAAATATTTCGCCCGAGATTTTTTCAATAAACGTCTTTGGTATCGATCTTGCGCTGCGCTGGTATGCGATGGCGTATATCTTGGGCCTGATCCTTGCCTGGCGTATTGCCTATTTCGCGGTGTCACGCCCCTTGATCTGGCCGCGCAATCAAGCGCCGCTTGATCCAGTACAGCTTGAAGATTTGCTGACATATTGCATCTTGGGGGTCATTTTCGGCGGTCGGCTTGGATATGTGATCTTCTATGATACGGCACATTATATCGCCAACCCAATAGAAATCCTAATGCTGTGGAAGGGTGGCATGGCCTTTCATGGTGGGCTATTGGGTGTGATCCTGGGCGCATATTTGTATTACCGAAAAACCTATACGCCCCTTTTATCTGGGGCCGATCTGTTGGCCTTGGCAACACCCGTGGGTTTGTTATTGGGACGCATTGCCAACTTCACCAACGCCGAGCTTTGGGGGCGCCCAACTGATCTGCCATGGGGCGTCATTTTCCCGGGTGAGGCCGCGCAATCCTGTGGTCAAATCGTGGGCCTTTGCGCGCGACATCCATCACAATTGTATGAAGCATTGCTTGAGGGTTTGTTACTTGGTGCGGTGCTGATGTATTTGGCATTTCACAAAGGTACATTGAAACGGCCAGGATTTGTTTGTGGTACATTTTTCGTCGGCTACGGCATCGCACGATCAATCGTTGAATTGGTCCGTCAACCTGATGCGCAATTTACCTCTGCCATAAATCCAATCGGTTATGTCATCCAATTTGGCGAATGGGGATTGACCATGGGACAACTGTTGTCAATTCCAATGATATTGATTGGCCTATTCCTGATCATCCGCAGCAAACCCGTATCTGCATGACGCCACTGGATCGCATCATACGTGAACGTATTGCGTTGGATGGTCCAATGCGTGTTTCGGATTTTATGCAAATCTGTCTGTTGCATCCTGAACATGGATACTACGTCAAAAACCCTGCATTTGGCGTTCAGGGGGATTTCATCACTGCACCCGAAATTTCGCAGATGTTTGGAGAGCTTCTGGGCCTCTGTCTTGCGCAGGCATGGATGGATCAAGGTGCGCCTGAAGTTTTTCATCTGCTTGAATTGGGCCCCGGGCGCGGAACGCTGATGTCGGATATTTTGCGCGCAACGCGTAGTGTGCCTGGGCTGCACCGCGCGGCAGATATCACGTTGCTGGAAGCATCTGATACGATGCAAAAGCGTCAACAACACACGCTGTCAGGCTATCAGGTCAAATGGATTTCATCGCTCGATGAATTGGCCGAAAAACCAATCTTTGTCGTTGCGAACGAATTCTTTGATGCGCTGCCCATCCGACAATATGTGCGTGTCGGCGATGTTTGGCATGAACGTTTAATCGGAGCGCAGGACAATCAACTTTGCTTTGGTCTTTCACCCGTTGCGCAAACAGCAGATTATCTGCAAACGCGTCTGGATGATACACAGCACGGCGATATTGTAGAAGTATCCGAGGCCACGCAAAGCGTGATTGGTCAGCTTAGCGAGCATATCCAAACACACGGGGGATATGCGCTGATCATCGATTATGGGGATTGGACGTCAAAGGGGGATACACTGCAGGCCGTGGTAGATCACCAATATTCAAACGTGCTGCACTCCTTGGGTGATGCAGACCTAACCGCACACGTCGATTTTGAACAAATCGCGACTGCCTGTCATTGTGCAGTTTCCAAAATGTGCACCCAGCAGGATTTGTTAGAACGGCTGGGCATTTCCCATCGCACCCAAACACTCGTGTCCAGTGCCGCAAATGAGGCACAAAAAAATGACGTCATTTCGGCCTATCGCCGCTTGACCCACGAAGAAGAAATGGGAACATTGTTCAAAGCAATATCCCTATTCCCCCAAAATGGCCCCTGCCCCACCGGATTTGAAGCATGACCTTAAAACGCATCGGAAGCCCAAATTTACCGAATATAAATCACGGGTTTTATACGCGTTTGGGCGGGGCGTCATCGGGAATTTTTAGTGGATTGAATTGCGGCATTGGATCCAGTGATCAACGTGAAATCGTTGAAATAAATCGTGCCCGCGTTGCCGAGGATATGGGCGGCAACACCTCCAATCTCATCGCGCTGCATCAATTTCATTCTGCTCAGGTTGTAACAGTCGATGATACATTCGCAGACCGTCCACATGCGGATGGCGTTGTCAGCAATCGTAAGGGCGACATCCTGACGATCCTGACCGCGGATTGCCAACCCGTGTTGTTTCATGATCCAGACGCGGATGTGATCGGGGCCTGCCACGCAGGTTGGAAAGGTGCGCTTGCAGGCGTCATTGGCGCGACGGTTGAAGCGATGATCGCACTGGGCGCAAAACGAGAAAACATAAACGCCGCAATCGGGCCCTGTATTTCACAATCCGCTTATGAAGTTGGCGCTGAATTTCGCGATCAATTTGTGTCACATGATCCGACGTTTGAAACCTTTTTCATTGAAGGCGCGCAAAAGGAAAAATTCCAATTCGATCTGCCTGCATTTGGCCTTCGCACTCTCAGGAATGAACGGATCAAAAGGGCGCATTGGATACACGAATGCACCTATTCTAATGAGGAATATTACTATTCCTACCGCAGAACAACACATCGCGGCGAGGCCGATTATGGCCGCCTGATTTCCTGTATTACACTATAACTATAGTTAGGATTGTTTGGTTAGGCGCTCTTCTAGGACTTCAAATGGGACGCCAGGATCATCTTTGGACCCACGAATGACTAGTGATGTTTTGACCGATCCAACATTTTCAGCGCACAACAATTCCTCTGTCAGGAAACTTTGAAAGGTGCTGAGATCAGGGGCCACGCATTTCAGCATGAAATCAACTTCGCCATTCAACATATGGCATTCCCGTACCAACGGCCATTCGCGGCAGCGGTCCTCAAATGCACGCAGGTCTGATTCTGCCTGGCTTTGCAATCCGACCATTGCAAACACCTGCACCTCAAACCCCAGCGCGCGGGCGTCCACCTGTGCGTGATATCCATTGATGAACCCCTGCTCTTCCAATGCGCGCACACGCCGCAGGCAGGGTGGCGCAGAAATCCCAACACGTTTTGCCAATTCTACGTTTGTCATCCTGCCATCAGCCTGCAATTCAGCAAGAATAAGACGGTCAATCGGATCTAAACGTGTTAATGGCATCATGTACTCCCAAGTTGCACGATCAATACCTGACAGGCGCGGCATACGCAACAATATTTCACAATGACGCAATAATATTGTTTGTTATTTTTCACTCACTATTCTGCGCGATGGGTTTCCACTGCCTATTCTTGTGATTATATATGCGTAAAATTCTCTGATCTGGGGACACAGATATTATGTCAAACACACGTCACACAAAAGTTTTAATTGTCGGCTCTGGGCCTGCGGGATACACCGCCGGCGTTTACGCAAGCCGCGCGATGTTGGAACCAATTTTGGTTCAAGGGATGGAACCCGGTGGCCAATTAACCACCACAACCGAGGTTGAAAACTGGCCCGGTGATACCGAAGTTCAAGGCCCCGATTTGATGGTTCGGATGGAGGCACATGCATCCGCAATGGGGTGTGAAATTATTGGTGACATGATCAATAATCTTGATTTGTCCAAACGCCCGTTCACCGCGACAGGGGACACTGGCACGATTTACACAGCAGATGCCGTTATTTTGGCAACTGGTGCACGTGCGAAATGGTTGGGCCTTCCCTCAGAAGAGGCGTTCAAAGGGTTTGGAGTATCAGCATGCGCAACTTGCGACGGGTTCTTTTATCGTGGCCAAGAGATTGTAGTAATTGGTGGCGGAAACACAGCCGTGGAGGAAGCGTTGTTCCTGACGAATTTCGCCTCTAAAGTCACGTTGATCCATCGTCGTGATGAATTGCGCGCGGAAAAAATCCTACAAGATCGCCTGATGAAAAACGACAAGATTGAACCCCTGTGGTTCCACCAATTGGAAGAAGTTGTCGGCAGCGATAATCCAAAAGGGGTCGAGGCCGTTCGTGTGCGTAACGTTGAAACAGGCGAGATTACTGAAATTCCGTGTAAAGGCGTGTTTGTCGCCATCGGCCATTCACCCGCAAGCGAATTGGTAAAAGACCAATTGGAAACACACAACGGCGGCTATGTTCAGGTTGAGGCTGGATCAACCCGCACATCCATTCCAGGAGTGTTTGCAGCGGGTGATTTAACCGATCATACATATCGTCAGGCGATCACCAGCGCAGGAATGGGATGTATGGCCGCATTGGACGCAGAACGCTTTTTGGCAGAGGGCGAATAGCCCTACTGCAAATGCAGTTTACCACTCATCAACACGTGGCCATGACCGGCCATGCGGATCCCCTGAATGCCGCGTTGCGGGCCCAAAACTTGCACTTGGGCCTGACCGGGACGGCCCATAAAATGCCCCTGTTCGGCGATGAAATTGCGATCATCAATCAAACCACGGGACCATAGATAGGCCGCCAAACAGCCCGTGGCAGATCCCGTAAATGCATCCTCTGGCGGGTTCGGCGCCAACATTGGCAAACGTGAAAATGTATCGCCCACCTCTGTGGCGCCCTGCAAGGTTGCCCAATAGGGTTCCATCAGCCCCTCATAAATGCCGACTTCTTGAAATTTTTTGGTCAGTTCAGGATGCAATTGGACACGTTTCAACGCATCGTGATCACGCAAAAGAACAATGCAAAATGGTAATCCCGTACTGACAACTTGTGGCGGTGCAATGATATCATTTGCGGAAATTCCCCCAATACGCGCCAACAACTCTGGGTCCAACTCTGGCCCGAAATCGGGCGCGCGTTGTGTCATGGTAATTCTGGGCAGTCCGAAACTTTCATCAATTTCAATCGGAACAATTCCCGTGCGCGTTTCAAATGTGATCTGTGATGCATGGATTTGATCACGATTAATCAGCGAAATGGCCGTTGCCAAAGTTGGGTGCCCTGCAAACGGAATTTCCCCACCTGCTAAAAAATACCTAACTTTGAAATCCGCAACATCAGAGGGACCGACAAAGGTGCATTCGGTCAGTGATGTTTCCTTAACAAATGCGCAGCATATTTCATCAGGCAGCCCGTTTTTGTCATACACAACCGCACAGCCATTTCCACCGAACGCTTGGTCGGTGAATGCATCAATCCAATCACATTCAAAATCTGTCATGGCGCAACGCTATCATCGCACCATGAAAAGGCAATCATTTGTTCCTAATGCACGGCCACAGGTGACAAATCGTTTTGCCGCGCAAGAACAAATGCCATGTCGCGTTTCGTCACAAGCGCAAGGCGTTCACCAGCCGCCGAGTGCACGGCGTAAACCTCATCAATATTGCCTAGTTCTTCACGAACATCATCAGGCAGAATTGCAGTAGAAACAGGGCGCACATACACGATGCGTTCGTCAGTCAGGATTTCGTCAACTGTATTTTCCATACGTTTACCCCCGCTTAATCTTAATTGTTTGAACAACTGTTTCAGGCATCACTTGGGTTAGGTCGATATGCAGCAGGCCATTTTCCATGGTTGCATCCCCAACATCTACACCCTCTGCCAAAACGAATGAACGTTGAAATTGCCGCGCCGCAATTCCACGATGCAAATAGACACGCTCTGAACTATCGTCGCGTTGACGCCCTCGGATGACCAACTGGCGATCCTCAACAGTGATAGACAGGTCTTCTTCTGCAAACCCTGCAACAGCCAGCGTAATTCGATATCCACGATCCGATGTTTGCTCGATATTAAATGGGGGGTACCCTTCGTTGCCTGTTTTCGCGGTCCGTTCTAGCAGGCGTTCCAATTGCTCGAAGCCAAGCATGTGGGGATGTGACCCCAAGGTAAGTTTTGTCATCATCGTGTCCTTATCTAAGCGACAGAAATTTGGGCCCCATATGGCGACCACGTGTAAGATATGAGTGTTCGCGTGCGACAATGCAAGCCTAGGCAGTGTAGAAATTTTAACGTATACTTAATGCATTAATTTGGACAAACAAACGATGCAGACCCCCCACGACTTTTCCATGAAAACCGACGATGTGCTTCGGCTGGAGCTTATTGTTCTGCGAGATGAACATCGCGATTTGGATCAGGCGATAGAAGCCTTGATTGAAAAAGGGACTGCAGATCAACTGACGATTCAACGGTTGAAAAAGAAAAAGCTACTGTTGAAAGACAAAATTGCAGTGATCGAAGATCGTCTGACACCAGATATCATTGCCTAAGCTTTGGAAATGGCTATAGTGCCGCGCTCAGGCAGCGTGACGAGGGCAAAATGAGCACATCACCACAAGTCGGCATTATCATGGGAAGCCAATCTGATTGGCCCACAATGAAACTTGCCGCGGATATTTTGGATGAACTTGGGATTTCTTATGAAACCGCAATTGTTTCTGCGCATCGCACGCCTGATCGTTTGTGGGATTATGGCAAAACAGCTGCGTCCAAAGGGTTAAAGGTGATCATCGCAGGTGCCGGTGGCGCAGCGCATTTGCCCGGTATGATGGCATCCAAAACGCGCGTGCCTGTGGTTGGCGTACCTGTTCAAACCAAGGCGCTGTCGGGCGTGGATAGCCTCTATTCTATCGTTCAAATGCCCAAGGGTTTTCCCGTTGCCACAATGGCGATAGGTGCAGCGGGTGCTGCAAACGCGGGACTGATGGCTGCGGGTATTTTGGCGGTGTCTGATGATGCATTGGCAGAACGTCTTGATGCGTGGCGCGATGCGCTCTCTGCCTCGATCCCAGAGGTGCCAACAGATGAGTAATCCATTACCCCAAGGCGCGCGAATTGGAATTTTGGGGGGCGGTCAGTTAGGGCGCATGTTGTCCGTCGCCGCAAGTCGACTGGGGTTTCTAACGCATATCTATGAACCAGGCGCAAACCCACCCGCCGCACAAGTTGCGGATCAATGCACGACGGCCTCTTACGCGGACATCGAAGCGCTGCGTGAGTTCGCAGAGTCTGTGGATGTGATTACCTATGAATTTGAAAATATCCCGACAGATGCGCTTGACGTGCTCGAGGCGATCAAGCCGATTTACCCAAACCGTGAGGCCCTGCGAGTGTCCCAAGATCGCATCACGGAAAAAGATTACTTAAATGATCTGGGCCTGACGACGGCACCCTATGCCCAAGTTGATACACTTGCCGATTTGCAAGCGGCCGCAAAAAAAATTGGCCTGCCCGCGATTTTGAAAACACGTCGTTTTGGGTACGATGGCAAGGGTCAATCCCGTCTGACATCCACAGATGACATTGAACCCGCCCATTCTGACATGGCGGGTGCGCCCTCGGTCTTAGAAGGGTTCGTCAATTTTTCGCGCGAAATTTCTGTGATCGCCGCACGTGGCATAAACGGTGAGATCGCCTGTTACGATCCCGGTGAGAATGTGCACCGTGACGGCATTTTGTATACCACCACGATCCCTGCGGAAATTCCTGCGATGATGGCAATGGACGCCGCGTTGATGGCCGGGAAAATTTTGAATGCACTGGATTATGTGGGTGTCATGGGCGTTGAGATGTTCGTAACGCCCCAAGGTTTGATCGTGAATGAAATCGCACCGCGTGTTCATAATTCGGGCCACTGGACGCAAAATGGATGTGCCGTTGATCAGTTCGAACAACACATCCGCGCGGTGGCGGGGTGGCCATTGGGCGATGGATCCCGATATTTGGACGTTGTTATGGAAAACCTGATTGGTGATGATATGGACCGTGTGCCAGACCTTTCCAAAGATCCTAAGGTTTCGCTGCACCTCTATGGCAAGGCAGACGTGAAAAAGGGACGCAAAATGGGCCACTTTAACCGCGTCACGTCAAACTAGGCTAACAAACGGGCTGCAAATTCCCCTGTGAGATATGCGGGGCGACCATTTGAAAATGTCGCCTCAATCTGCATATCCGCGTTTAGAACCATAAAATCTGCCCGCTGCCCTGCGCTGACACTCCCCCTGTCATTCAGGCCAAGTACGGATGCAGGGTTTGATGAGACCAATGGCCAAGCATTTTCAAATCCAATCTCGGTAGATAATTGCAGCGCTGCTTGCAACAGCGATGGATAATGGTAGTCAGAGGCAAGCGCAGTACACAAATTTTGCATCACCAAATCACGCGCTGAAACATTGCCTTTGTGGGATGATCTTCGCATCACGTTTGGTGCGCCTAATATAACAGCTTCGCCTAAGTCAATCGCGGCGCCTGCGGCCTCTTGCGTTTCTGGGAATTCAGCGATTTTTACGCCCATTTGTGAAAATTGGTGTCGCTGTGATTTGGTTGCATCGTCATGGCTTGCGAATAGGACCTTGGGGAACTGCGCAATCCAATTGGGCAGATTGTGCAAGGCCGCCTCTTGCCCTTCGTGCATCTGTTGCAACAGGGCCAAATGCGCCTCTGGGCTGCGCTTGGCCTTTAATGCCTGCCCTGTCAAACGCGGCGGCTTCTTACCCTTGGCCAATGCCTCGTGCGGGACATGGTCGTTTAAAACGACATAGGGAATGTCAAATTCGCGGATCATCGCGGCAGCGCGATCCCAATCATCGCGCATCAGATATTCAAAGCGCAACTGGGGAATGATATCGACAGGCGTATGCGCGCGTTGATCACGTAGTATGGCAAAGACGTCACTCGCAAAATCAGGGCCGCGCATGCCCCCTTCCCAACTATAGAATTGCGCCATTACGGCTGTCGTAATCCCGTTCACTGCCAATTCAGAGCAGGTTGCGCGCAACCCATTGTGCAAATCCTTAACCGCGCCGCGGCGTGGCGCCATATGATGTTCAAATCCATCCCCGTGCAAGTCAATCAAACCTGGCAAAATCGTATAGCCAGAGGCATCAATGGATCGCCCTGTTGTGCGTTCAGAAAAGACATGCCCCGCCACAGCCATATGCCCAACCTGCCTGCCAGTGGCACCCAAGTAAGTCACATTTGAAAGAGTGAAGTGCATCGATCTGATCCATTTCCAAACGGCTGACACACGCCAGCACAAGGCTTCATTCCTTTCGAAAATACCCTTTTTGGAAAAAATGCAAGGCTTGGTTAAAACCTCGCCACTGTTCATCATGAATGTATGCGTGACGGGTAAAACGATGTGATCTTTCATTCCCGCAACTTTTTGTAGCCTCAATCGATACCTTTCCGTCATCTTGGCCTGTGATCAGATGCGAATAATATGGGTTTAAACTGCGGCTTCCTGCAATGATGCCGAGGTCAAAATCAACGCTGGGAAGTTCCGTGACTATCCCATCGCTGCCAAGACGCGCCCCCGCGGGCCCATTCAGCTGTACAAACAGTTTCCAATCCCCCCATTCATCAACGATTTCTGATCCATGATTTGGCGGGCCCAACATAACAACCCGCGCCACGGCGAAATCAGGGTGCGTGGATTTAATGACACGCAGGATTATCCCACCCATTGAGTGCGTCAGGAAATTTGGAGTGGTTGAACACAAACCTTGCGCCTTTCTCCTTATTTGTTCACCTAATTGATCAAAGTATTTTTTGGTGGATGGATAGGCCAGACGGTGCACCTCATAATCACGGGCGGTGAAAAATTGTTCCGCAATCCAGAGGGAATTTGCACTGCGTCCCAATTCGTGCAGCATAATGATGCAGCGATTTTCCGTGGAAAGCGCGGGCGGGATCCAAGTAAAAATAGAAACGGCAAATAAAATAAATAAACGCATGATTGTCCAAATTAGCTTTGAACACAGCTATGGTTGGCATCCCTAAATAACAAAACCCGCGCATCAAAGATACGCGGGTCCAATAGCGTGCAACACGATGTGCAGCTGTTCGGATGATTACATCATGCCGCCCATACCGCCCATGCCGCCCATGTCTGGCATTCCGCCAGCTGCTGCGCCTGGTTTCTCTGGCTTGTCAGCAACCATTGCTTCGGTTGTGATCAATAGGCCAGCAACAGATGCCGCGTCTTCAAGAGCAGTACGTGTGACTTTTGCAGGGTCAATCACACCGAATGAGAACATGTCGCCATATTCCTCTGTCTGTGCGTTGAAGCCGAATGATGTATCTGCGCTTTCGCGGATTTTGCCCGCAACAACCGCACCATCAACACCTGCGTTTTCAGCGATCTGACGTAGTGGCGCTTCGATCGCGCGGCGTACGATTGCGATACCTGCGTTTTGATCTGCGTTAACACCTTCAAGACCTTCAAGCGCTTTACCGCCTTGAACAAGTGCAACACCGCCACCTACGATGACGCCCTCTTGAACAGCCGCGCGTGTCGCGTTCAATGCATCGTCAACACGGTCTTTACGCTCTTTCACTTCAACTTCTGTCATGCCGCCAACGCGGATCACTGCAACACCGCCTGCCAATTTGGCAACGCGCTCTTGTAGCTTTTCGCGATCGTAGTCAGACGTTGTTTCTTGGATCTGTGCGTGGATCTGTGAAACACGGGCTTCAATCTCGGCTTTGTCGCCTGCACCGTCAACGATTGTTGTTTCGTCTTTGGTGATTTGGATTTTCTTCGCAGTGCCCAGCATGTCCATTGTCACGCCTTCTAGCTTCATGCCAAGATCTTCTGAGATCACTTGACCGCCAGTTAGGATTGCGATGTCCTGAAGCATTGCTTTACGACGATCACCGAAACCTGGTGCCTTGACAGCCGCAATTTTCAAGCCGCCGCGCAATTTGTTCACAACCAAAGTTGCAAGTGCTTCGCCTTCTACGTCTTCTGCGATGATCAACAATGGTTTTTGTGATTGGATCACTGACTCTAGAAGTGGAACCATTGGCTGCAGAGAAGAAAGCTTCTTCTCGTGCAATAGGATCATGCAGTCTTCTAGTTCTGTTGTCATTTTGTCTGGGTTTGTCACGAAGTATGGTGATAGGTAACCGCGGTCGAACTGCATACCTTCCACAACAACTGTCTCGGTCTCAAGACCTTTGTTTTCTTCAACTGTGATAACGCCTTCGTTGCCAACTTTCTGCATCGCATCTGCGATCTGACGACCGATTTCCGCTTCGCCGTTTGCTGAAATTGTACCAACTTGTGCGACTTCGTCGCTGTCTTTTACGTCACGCGCTGATGCTTTGATCGCTTCAACAACTTTTGATGTTGCCATGTCGATGCCGCGCTTTAGGTCCATTGGGTTCATACCCGCTGCAACCGCTTTCATGCCTTCTTTTACGATGGCTTGAGCCAATACAGTCGCAGTTGTCGTGCCGTCGCCCGCTTCGTCGTTCGTGCGGCTTGCAACTTCTTTGACCATCTGTGCGCCCATGTTTTCGAACTTGTCTTCTAGTTCGATTTCTTTCGCAACAGAAACACCGTCTTTTGTGATGCGTGGTGCACCGAATGATTTATCCAAAACAACGTTACGGCCTTTTGGTCCCAATGTTACCTTTACCGCATCCGCTAGGATATTTACGCCGCGTAGCATGCGGTCGCGTGCGTCTGAGTTAAACTTGACGTCTTTTGCAGCCATTGTGCAGATCCTCGTCTAAAATGTTAAAATTCTTGTGATGCGCGATTAGGACAAGATGCCCAAGATGTCGCCTTCTTTCATCATCAACAGCTCTTCGCCATCAACTGTGACTTCTGTGCCTGACCATTTGCCAAACAACACTTTGTCACCTTCTTTGACGGCCATTGCGATCAACTCGCCGCTGTCTTTGCGTGCGCCTTCGCCACATGCAACAATTACGCCTTCCGCTGGCTTTTCTTTTGCACTGTCAGGAATGATCAGTCCACCAGCAGTTTTCTCGTCGCTCTCAATACGGCGAACAAGCACACGATCGTGAAGCGGTTTTAATGCCATTTCAGAGGCTCCCTAAATATGTTTCGTTACGCCCGTTTCGGGCTATTAGCAGTCACACCTATCGAGTGCTAACAGCGCATAGTTAGGGATCACGTAAACGAGTGTCAACACTCACCTCTAAAAAATCTGACTCTTTTTTATGTCGCCAATCCGCGCCCCTGCAAAAGCGCGTCAATTCCTGGCATACGCCCGCGGAATTGGGTGTATAGCACATCAGGTTCGACCGATCCGCCTTTGGACAACACGGTATTTTCCAGTTTTTGTGCCAAGTCCGCGTCAAACGGATTCTCGATTTCTTCAAATGCGGCGAATGCGTCTGCATCCATGACTTCGGACCAAATATAACTGTAATAGCCTGCGGAATACCCGTCCCCAGCAAAGACATGGGCAAAATGCGGCGTGGCGTGTCGCATCGTGATTTCGCTCGGCATTCCAATTTGATCCAACACACGTGACTGTGCTGCCATAACGTCATCGTTCGGCACATTCGTATGGTACTCTAAATCGACA
This sequence comes from Rhodobacteraceae bacterium HIMB11, assembly GCA_000472185.1. Lineage (GTDB taxonomy): Bacteria > Pseudomonadota > Alphaproteobacteria > Rhodobacterales > Rhodobacteraceae > HIMB11. The sequence goes on from AVDB01000003.1 coordinate 223,927, forward strand.
ATCGCAGATGCCAAATATTCTACCGTCGAAAATCCCATGTCATAGGTCGCGGCCTGACCAATACGTTCGATCAACGTATCGGAAATGGGTTCATCCGTATCAACATGACGCGCAAATTGTTTCAAAATTTCGGGCAACATCGCCCAGTGTTCATATAGCTGGCTAGGCAATTCAACAAAGTCGCGCGCAACGCTTGTACCCGACAGCGACCGATAGGTCACATTTGACAACATCTGATGCAGCGCATGGCCAAATTCATGGAACAAGGTGCGCACGTCATCGGTCGAGAGCAGACAAGGGTCGCCCTTGGCAAAATTACAGACATTCACAACGATCGGGATTTCGGCGTTGGGATAGTTGGTTTGTGAACGCATCGCCGAACACCATGCCCCAGAGCGTTTTGATCCGCGTGCGAAATAGTCACCGATGAACACAGCAACATCAGCACCATCACGTGTTACACGCCATGATTTACAATCGGGGTGATATAGGTCCAATTCAATTGGTTCAAATTGCAGTCCAAACAAACGCCCCGCGACATGAAAGGACGCGTTAATCATATTCGTCAGTTCGAAATAGGGTTTGATTTCCGCTTCATCCAAATCAAACTCTGCCTTGCGACGCTGCTCGGCATAATAACGCCAATCCCATGTTTGCAGCGCATCGTTGATGCCATCCGCATGCAGCATCGAAGACAGTATTTTTGCATCGCGCTCTGCCGCTGATTTCGCAGGCTCCCAAACATTCATCAGCAGGTCGCGCACATTATCGGGCGTCTTTGCCATTTCTGTTTCCAGCTTAAATTCGGCAAAGTTTTTGTAACCCAACAATTCCGCACGCTCTTGGCGCAGTAATAGGATTTCTTGGGCGATGGCCAGATTGTCATGTTCCCCACCATTTGCCCCCCGCGCATCCCACGCGCGCTTTGCAATTTCACGCAAATCACGGCGGGACGAAAATTGCAAAAATGGTGCGATCAGGGATCGGGACGTGGTGATGACAGGTCCGTTCACACCCTTTTCTTTGCCCGCATTACGCGCAGCCTCGATCAAGAAATCGGGCAGGCCCTCTAAATCATCGTCCGTCAACTCCATGAACCAATCGCGCTCATCGGCCAACACGTTCTGCGTGAACGTTGTGCAAAGGACTGACAGCCGCGATTTGATTTCCGTCAGTCGCGCTTCGGCCTCCCCCGTCAGCGCCGCACCCGAACGCACAAAGCCAAGGTATTGATCCTTTAACAACATCATCTGTTCTTCGCTCAATCCTAGGGTATCTTTGGAATTCCAAAGGGTTTCAATTCGCTGGAACAGAGCTTTATTCCCGCTGATCTTGGCCCCATGCGCGGCCAGCTTTGGCGAAAACTCTCGCATCAATGCGTCAAGCTCTGAATTGGTATGCGCACCCGCCATCGCGTAAAACGGTGACAGCACCTTGTGCATCAATTCACTGGTTGTTTCCAATGCTTCAATGGTATTGGCGAATGTCGCAGGCCTTGGGTTTTGGCCAATGGCATCAATTTTTGCCAAGTCATCTTGCATGGCAATGTCCAATGCTGGTGCAAAATCCGCCACTGTGATTTTTGCAAATGGGGGAACCTGAAACGGGGTATCCCAAACGTCCAACAATGGATTTGTCATATTGCGCGCCTTTCTCTGCGTTATGTTTGTCCTGAACAGATGGGACAGTCGGTTCGCTTATTCAATCGGATCTGACGGGTTTCACCAAATTGGGCATCATAAATCAACATCGACCCTGTCAAAGTTGCCCCCGTTTTCAGGATCAACTTCATCGCCTCGCCCGCCATCATTGTGCCAATCACACCTGGTAACGGCGCAAAAACCCCTGCTTCGGCACAACTTGGCGCCAAACCATCAGCGGGTTTTTCAGGAAAGATGCATTGATAACAGGGCCCTTTGCGTGCGGGATTGAACACGGAAATCTGCCCTTCCCACTGACTAAGGGCACCTGACACCATCGGTTTTTGCTGCGCAACAGCGATCTTGTTCACCAAATATCTGGTTTCAAAATTGTCACTACCTTCTAGGATCAGATCATAGTCTGCGATCAATTCCTCGGCGATCTCTTTATCAAGACGCCGATTATAGGGCTTCACCTCGATATGTGGGTTTTGTGCCAACATTTGTGCCTTGGCGGAAAACACCTTGGGCGTTCCAATCCCCTCTTCAGTATGGATCACCTGTCGTTGCAGGTTTGCGTTTTCAACGGTATCATCATCTATCACACCGATTGTACCAACCCCCGCAGCAGCAAGGTATTGCAGCGCCGGTGCACCCAATCCCCCTGCCCCGACAACCAACACCTTGGCGTCGTTTAGTCGTTTTTGCCCCGTCCCACCGATTTCACGCATCACGATGTGACGGGCGTAGCGTTCCAATTCGATACTTGAAAAAGGCCCCGTTGATTTTGTTGGCTGTGACTCTGGCGGATGGGCACGTGCACGTAAAAATGTTAACAATTGACGATAGAGGTAAACACCACCAACCACAGTTATCAAAACCGACCAAGCGGCCAATGATTGCCCCAAAATCACAAGGTCCGGCGCGATTGATCCTGCAACCATTATCCAAACACACAGGATCAGGATGGTCACAACCGCATTGATCAACATTCTACGCGTCATCCTATCATGCCCCTGTTGATCCAAAACCACCTGCACCCCGATCCGTTTCATCAAGTGCATCTACAATCGCAAAGGTCGCCTGAACCACAGGCGCGACAACCATTTGTGCGATCCGCATTCCATGGGTCACGCGGAACACATCTGCCCCCCCATTCCATAGGATCACACCCAAATCACCACGATAATCGCTGTCGATGGTCCCAATCGCATTGGCCAAGGTAACCCCGTGTTTCAGTGCCAGACCAGAACGCGCGCGCACCTGTGCCTCATACCCAACCGGGATTTCCAAGCGCAGTCCTGTGGGAATCAGGGCACGCCCGCCCGGGGATATTTCGATACCTGCGTCGCGAAGATCATCAGGCAGATTGGCACGCAAATCTGCGCCCGCCGCCCCAGCTGTTTCATACGTCGGCAGCCCAAGATCGCGATCCACAGCATCGGACCAAGAAACCTTTATATTGACCATTTACGATGTCCCCAAAATCTGATCCGCGATCCGTTCGGCCAATTTTGCAGCGACGTCACCCTTACTTAGGCGCGGCCATTGGTCCGCACCCTGTTCTGTCACCAAAATTGCCTGATTTTCACTGCCACCCATGATGCCAGTTTCGGGTGACACATCGTTTGCAACAATCCAATCACATCCTTTGCGCGCACGCTTGGCGGTGGCGTTTTCAATGACATCATCCGTTTCCGCCGCAAACCCAATCACAAGGGGTGGACGCGCATCTGTTCCAAGTTGTGCAACATGCGCAAGGATGTCAGGATTTTCAGTCAGCGACAATTCGGGCAAGGCCCCATTTTGTTTTTTGATTTTCGAACCAGACGCATTTTCCACCCGCCAATCCGCAACAGCAGCCGCGAATATAGCGCAGCTTACATCTAGGTTCGCCTTCACCGCATCAAACATGTCCTGAGCGCTTTCTACTTGGATCACGTGGACGCCATTGGGGGGTGGCACATCAGCGGGTCCTGTCACAAATCGCACATCCGCACCCAAATCTTGTAATGCGGCAGCAATCGCGGTTCCCTGTGCACCAGAGGAGCGATTTGCGATATACCGAACGGGATCAATCGGTTCATGCGTTGGACCAGATGTCACCAGAACCTTGTGACCATCAAGTGGGCGCGGCGCAAAATGCGCGGCGATGGCGTCAATGATTTCCAATGGTTCTGACATGCGACCAAGTCCATATTCGCCACAAGCCATGTCACCAGGGTTCGGGCCTACAATATGGACCCTATCCGCAACCAATTGCGCCAAATTGCGCTGTGTCGCAGGGTGATCCCACATCCGCACATTCATGGCAGGGGCGATCAGAACAGGCGTATCCGTGGCCAACAGCAAAGTTGAGGCCAAGTCATTCGCCAACCCATTCGCCATCTTTGCCAGCAAATCCGCACTGGCAGGGGCAACGACAATCAAATCCGCGCTGCGAGACAGTTGAATATGGCCCATGTCCGATTCAGCCGTTAGATCAAATAAATCCTGATACACTTGCACACCCGCAAGAGCAGACACCGATAGCGGGGTCACAAATTCAGATGCTGCCTGTGTCATGACGGGAGTCACCGACGCACCCCGTTCACGCATCCGTCGGATCAGGTCGAGCGATTTAAACGCAGCAATCCCGCCCGAAATGATCAAAAGGATGTTTTTACCCGCAAGCATATTCGCCACCTCGTGTTCCTATGCTCGCGACACTATTTTGTTTCGCCACCCTTCTGCAAGAGCAGATCGACCAATGCCTTATAGGTAGTGTGCAACCTCTGCCATGTTGTTTTGCAGATGCTTGCGCAACTTTTGAAACGCCGCCGCTTCGATTTGGCGGATCCGCTCTTTTGAAAGGCTGAGCTCTTTTCCAAGGCTTTCTAGCGTGCGCGTATCCTCGCGAATTGCGCGTTCGCGCACGATGAGGCGTTCACGTTCATTCAACGTGGAAAGCGCATCCAACAAACATTTACGCAGATGCGCATTGTCATGTGCTTGCTCAAACAGGCTGTCTGCGCCTTCACTTTCGTCCTCAAGTGTTTCAATCCACTCGCGGCCTTCTTCGTCTGTCGATTGTGTTGCGTTCAATGAATAGTCAGAGCCTGACAGGCGTCCGTCCATCATTTTAACATCCCCCAGTGGCACACCAATTTCGGTTGCGATTTTGCGGTGCAGTTGGTCGCTATCTAATGAAATGCCCATCTGCATGGCTTCACGCTCTAACTGTGCCTGAATGCGGCGCATGTTAAAGAACAGCGCTTTTTGTGAACTGGTTGATCCTGTACGGACCAAGGACCAATTCCGCATGACATAGTCCTGAACGCTCGCCTTGATCCACCAAACGGCATATGTCGAAAACCGCACACCGCGATCGGGGTCAAATTTTTCGGCAGCCTTCATCAACCCCAATCCCGCCTCTTGGATAAGGTCGTTCATGGGTACGCCGTAGCGCTTAAATTTTGACGCCATCGAGATCGCCAGTCGCATGTATGCTGTGATCAATCTGTGCAGCGCTTGTTCGTCTTTGTGATCGCGCCACAGATACGCAAGTTGTAGTTCAGTTTCCGCATCCAATAACTCCGCCTTCATCGCCCGGCGGGAAAGTGAAATCGCATTCGCTTGATCCAAAGCCATCTCAGTAGCTCCTTATACTTGCAACCCTGTTTAATTTCTTGTTCTTTGCATAAGATACGCGGCAACGCAGGGATCAGATCACTTTGAGGGGAAAATGGCGAAATTAACGACATTGGTGTTGGGTGGTATCAACTCTGGAAAGTCCGCCTTTGCAGAAGCCCTGATCACAAATCAGACTGCTACGCCCTACTACGTCGCGACCTCAGTTGTGCTTGATCAAGAAACGCGGGATAAGGTTAACGCCCATCAAAATATGCGCGGACCGGATTGGCACACCATTGAAGAGCCTGTGGACCTTGGGGCAGCATTAGAACAGCTTCCAACAGCATCAGTTGTATTGGTTGATTGCCTAACCATGTGGTTGAATAATTTGATGTATCTCGAACTTGATGTTGACGATTACACGCAACACTTGTTGGAAACACTTGCGCGGTCTGAATTGGACATCACATTCGTCAGTAATGAGGTTGGGTTGGGCGGGATTTCCGAAAATGCACTCACCCGTAAATTCGCGCGTCTTCAGGGGACTTTGAACCAAAAACTTGCTGAACAATCGGATCGCGTTGCATTTGTTGCTGCGGGATTGCCGATGTGGTTGAAGGGCGGAATTTAATGGACCTGTACCTTATTCGTCACGCACCAACCCACCGCAAATCCATGGTCGGGTGGAGCGATGTTGACGCAGATTTCAGCGACACAGATCGTTTTGATGCCTTAAACGCGTTCCTTCCACAACCCGCCGATTTGGTATCCTCCGATTTGCGCCGTACTGTTGGCACGGCAGATCGCTTGGCCACGGGTCGAGAGCGTTTAGAGCATTGTCCAGATTTACGTGAAATAAACTTTGGCGATTGGGAATTGAAAACCTTTGCGGACATTCAAGAAACCCACGCCGAGGATATTCGTGCCTTTTACGAAACGCCCGGATCAATTACCGCCCCGAATGGCGAATGCTGGAACGGATTTCACGAACGCGTACATTCAGGATTTGACAGATTATTGCGAAACACCCAAGGCCCACTGATCGCGGCCGTGCATTTTGGGGTAGTGATTGCCGCCATTCAACGCGCTTTAGATGTGTCCGCTTACGAGGCCTTTTCACATCGTATCGATAACCTTTCACTAACACACATACGCATCATTGATGGCGCGTGGGATGCGGTGCGCATCAATGATACGGGCCCATTAACCAATTCGTAACCTCTCTTTGCGACCTCAGGTGAGAGGTTAACAAAAGATGATTACACGCGCATTTTCCGTTTGCTTTGAGGGCATTGAACCGCAGCTTGTTGAAATCGAATGCGCGATTTCACCGGGCCTGCCCGCATTTTCAATCATTGGCCTGCCAGATAAAGCGGTCAGCGAGGCACGTGATCGCATCAGATCCGCATTGGGCGCGCTGTCGATCGCACTGCCCTCGCGTCGGATCACAATCAACCTGTCCCCTGCCGATATGCCTAAGGAAGGGTCGCATTTGGATTTGCCGATTGCACTGGCCCTGTTAGCGGCACTGAACATCATAACAAATGAAGATAGCGAAGGCGCGCTTGCCATTGGTGAACTCTCGCTTGATGGGCGCCTGCAACCTGTGGTCGGCGCCCTGCCCGCAGCGCTGAAAGCAGCTGAATTGGGCAAGGATTTATATTGCCCCGAAACATCAGGGGCCGAGGCCGCTTGGTTGATGCCACGCGAGTTTTTGCGACAAAATCCCTCATGGCTATCATTCAACACCTGACAGGTCAGGCACCGCGCGAACCCGCAGTAGCAAGGCAAATCACACCACAAAAATCTATGTTGGATATGGCCGAGGTGCGCGGACAAGAACGCGCAAAACGCGCCTTGGAAATTGCCGCAGCGGGCCGTCATCATGTATTTTTAGTGGGTCCACCTGGGTCAGGTAAATCCATGATGGCCGCCCGCATGGCCAGCATTCTTCCCCCTCCCCTAAACGCGATGGAGGCGTTAGAAACATCCATGATCCAATCCGTTGCGGGATTGTTGGGGTCAGACTCATTCAATCCATACGCCACTTTCGCGAACCCCATCACACAGCCTCCATGGCGGCAATTGTCGGCGAGGGCAAAGGCGCAAAACCAGGGGAAATTTCACTGGCGCATAATGGTATTCTTTTTTTGGACGAACTGCCCGAATTTCCGCGCCATGTTTTGGAAACCCTCCGCCAACCATTGGAAACAGGCGAGGTTATGATTTCCCGGGCAAATGCGCATGTGAAATATCCCTGCAAGTTTTCTTTGATCGCGGCGGCAAATCCCTGCAAATGCGGATTTATGACCGATCCTGATCAGGCCTTTGGCCGTGCGCCAAAATGCGGAAATGATTATTTGGGTCGGATATCAGGCCCGCTTATGGACCGCTTTGATCTGCGGATCGAGGTCCCTGCCGTGCGGTTTCAGGACTTAAGCCTGCGCGCAAGCGGCGAACGCAGTCATGTGATTGCAAAACGCTTGTTAGCCGCACGCGCGCTGCAGGACAGGCGATATGCGAATACTGAAATTGCAACAAACTCTGATCTAAAGGGCGATGCGCTGGATCGCCTTATCCAGATGGAGGAGGATGCGCAAACCTATCTTGAGCAGGCTGCAATAAAGCTAAACTTAACGGCCCGCGGATTTCACCGCGTTATTCGTGTCGCGTGCACTATTGCGGATTTGGAACAATCCGAAAATGTTGCGCGCCATCACGTCGGCGAGGCGATCAGCTTCCGCAATAGCGCACATGCGGCCTAGCCTGCGCGGCGTGCCTCAATCGCTTCCCAAATCTTTTCCGCAGCGTTGATGCCATCAAAACGCTCAAGCTCTTGGATGCCTGTTGGGGAAGTTACGTTGATTTCTGTCAGATAATCGCCAATCACATCAATTCCGACAAAAATCTGGCCCTTTTCACGCAAAAGCGGTCCAATCGCTGCGCAAATTTCACGATCACGCTCTGTCAGACCCACTTTTTCAGGACGACCGCCCACATGCATGTTGGATCGTGTTTCCCCCTTGGCAGGGACGCGGTTAATCGCGCCAATCGGTTCGCCATCAACCAAAATGACGCGCTTATCCCCATTTGACACATCTGGCAGGAATTTCTGCACAATCAAAGGTTCGCGCGAAAATCCAGTGAACACCTCATGCAACGAGGCAAGGTTTCGATCATTTTGATCCAAACGGAATACGCCCGCACCACCATTCCCATAAAGAGGTTTCAGGATGACATCAACATGCTTTTCCTTGAACGCTTTAATCGTCTCTAGATCACGTGCGATTGTCGTGGGGGGCGTCAATTCGGGGAAACGTAAAACCAATAGTTTCTCAGGATAATTGCGCACCCAAAACGGATCATTCACCACCAATGTGTCTGGATGGATCAGGTCAAGCAAATGCGTGGTCGTGATGTAGTGCATGTCAAAGGGAGGATCTTGGCGCAACCACACGACATCGAAATCCGCTAAATCCACCTCTTGCATTTCGGATAGATCAGCATGCTGGCCCTGCACGCGTTGCACCGTGAAATAATGACCACGGGCTGTGACCTTGCCCTCTTGGAACGCAAGGTGATCAGGCGTGTAAAAAAACAACTCATGACCTCTCGCTTGTGCCTCTTCGGCGATGCGAAATGTGCTATCTGCGTCGATATTTACGGTTTGGATCGGATCCATCTGAAATGCAATTTTCATCACTTCCTGCCTTCACTTGCGTTTCGCTATAGATGGCCTGTCCAAAGTGATTTGACAATCACCCAGCTGCTAAAAACCGGCCAGCGCGTTAGGAATGACCTGAATTTCGCCTTTTTGATCCACCAACGCCGCATCCCGCCGCATTTCAAAATTCTTACCCGACAAATGTTCAGAAACAAAAATGTCGGCGGATTGATTGATCCTTGCGATCTGCTGCAGGCTGATCCGGGATGCGGCGATGTCATGCGTGCGTGCGCGCTTCACCTCGACAAACAACACGGTATCATTGCGGCGCAAAACCAAATCTATTTCACCCGCTGCGCTTTAAAACCGATGTTGCAAAACGCGCCATCCATCGCTTTCATAATGCCGCGCGACTTTAAGTTCAGCGGCCTGCCCAGAGTGATATGAAACTTTACCCGTCGTCGTTTTTGTCAATCGCTAAGGCTCTTTGATAAATCTTGCGCCTTGGTTGTCCTGTTGCTGCCGAAATCATATCAGCCGCATCTTTTACCGACATCTTATCCAATGCGCTTCTGATCTGATCATCTATGTCATCTTGGTTAACGGTTTGTGAACGGGCGCGGTCGATCAACAGAACAATTTCACCTTTTGGCGGATGCTGCGTGACACTGTCCAGCAATTCGGCCAGCGTGCCACGCCGCACTTCTTCGAATTTTTTCGTTAGTTCACGGGCAAGGGCCGCGCACCGCTCTCCACCCAATGTTGAGGCAGCGTCCTTTAATGTGGCGGCAATGCGTTTTGGCGATTCATAGAATGCCAGAGTTGCTGGAATTTCGGACAATTCGGACAGTTTTGAACACCTTTGTGATTTTGTATTGGGCAAGAACCCTTCAAACAAAATCCGATCACTTGGCAATCCCGACAGCGTGAGTGCAGTGATAAAGGCAACTGGTCCTGGGGCCGATGTCACCAGATATCCCGCATCCGCAACTTGTTTGGCCAAATGATACCCAGGATCGGCAATCATGGGCGTACCCGCCTCTGACCCATAGGCAACTGACTTTCCCTCTTCTAGATACTGCATCACCTTTGGACGCACCTTTTCACCGTTGTGATCGTGATAGGCCAACAACGGACGACCGTTTAATGGAATGCCGTGAATATCCATCAATTTGCGCATGCTGCGCGTATCCTCGGCCGCAATCACATCTGCGGATGCTAAAATATCCAACGCGCGCAGCGTAATATCACGCGCCGTCCCGATAGGTGTTGCAACAAAATATAAACCCGCGGCTAATTTCGATATTTTATGATTCACATCTAGACCCATATATTCATGCGCATTATCGTCCCACCGAGTAACGAGAAAGATCGGGTGCGGGAGATGACGGTATGATGATGCCTATGACCAAAATTGGCAAGAAAGTCCAAAGCTTTGTGGCGATAAGTGCATTGGCCCTCATGACAGCCTGTGCGCCGACAATGCCAACAACGACAACAGGTCCTACGGTTGATACATCAAAACCTGTTCCTGTTGCATTATTGGTGCCACAATCTTCTGATGGGACGGCGCAGATTGCAGCGGATCTGGAAAATGCTGCACGCCTTGCCGCTGCACAATTGGACGATTTGGAAATTGACCTGCGTGTCTATGACACTGCGGGCGATGCAACCGTTGCAGCCAGCGTTGCGCAACAGGCCGTTGATGACGGGGCAAAAATCATCATTGGACCCCTTTATGCCGAGGCTGCAAATGCGGCGGGCACCGCTGTTGCAGATGACGGCATAAATGTTTTGAGCTTTTCTAACAACACAACCATCGCTGGTGGCAATGTGTTCGTGTTGGGCAAAACCTTTGACAATACTGCACGCCGCATCGTTTCGTTCGCCGCAGAGCAAGGCAAAGAACGCGCGATGGTCATTCACTCTGATCGGATCGATGGACAAATGAGCCTGAACGCATTTCAGAGTGCCACAGCGGACACAAACCTGCGGATCGTTTCGGCGCAAAGTTTTGAGCTGACCCAAGAAAGTGTGGTGAATACTGTCCCCCTAATCCGCGCGTCTGCCGAAATCGAAGATGTCGATACACTGTTCCTGACCTCCTCCTCTGCTGGTGCTCTACCGCTGTTGGCGCAGTTATTGCCCGAGGCAGGATTGGACCCGGCGAATGTACAATATGTGGGACTAACCCGTTGGGATATCCCATCACAAACGCTTGAGCTAAACGGTTTGCAAAGCGGTTGGTTTGCGGTTCCTGATCTGACGCGCACTGAAAATTTTTCGACGCAATTCCAAGAGCAATTTGGAAATCGCCCCCACCAGTTGGCCAGTTTGGCGTTCGATGGGATTGCCGCGATTGGCGCGTTGGCGCAGGCAGGATTTGACGATATCCTGACACGCGAAGCTTTGACGCAGCCTTCTGGCTTTCAGGGGGTGGACGGGATATTCCGTTTGAAGGATGATGGTACAAACGAACGCGGCTTGGCGATTGCCACAGTCCAAGACAAACAGGTACTAATCATTGACCCCGCTCCACGCTCCTTCGCAATCACAGGATTCTAAAGAATTAAATCTAATTTGTGACCCGAAATCTATTTTCGATCCAGAGGCGCTAACCCCAATTTTTGAGGATAGCGCGCCTGATAAATTGCGTGGTGCACTTGTTGATGCACTTAAACAGATGCGCAAATCGGGCATGAAACAAATCGCCAATGCGCTATCCGGTACCCCAAACGCTGCTCGTCAGGCGGTGCAAAGTTATGCTTGGTTGACCGATGAATTGGTTAAGTGTGCGTGGCGCGCGGCAAATCAAATGCATCCAAACGCCACACCGACCGAGGCAGAACGCCTAAGCGTGATGGCGGTTGGGGGCTATGGTCGCTTTGAAATGGCCCCTTTTTCGGATGTCGATTTGTTATTCCTGACACCTTACAAAATAACACCTTGGGCCGAGAGTGTTATTGAAAGCATGCTTTATATGCTGTGGGACTTGCGCCTAAAGGTTGGCCATTCATCGCGCACCATACGCGATTGTTTGCGCCTAGGTGGTGAGGATTTCACCATCCGCACTGCCATGTTGGAACAACGATATGTCTGTGGCGACACAGGATTGGCCCAAGAGCTTGAAGAAAAACTATGGTCAGAATTGTTTGCAGGCAGTGCACGCGAATTCATTGACGCCAAATTGGGTGAACGCGACGCCCGACATGAAAAGCAAGGCCAAAGGTATATGGTTGAGCCGAATGTCAAAGAGGGCAAAGGGGGTTTGCGTGATCTGCAATCACTCTTTTGGATCACGAAATATGTCTATCGCGTTCAGAATACAGCCAAGTTGGTTGACCTTGGGGTGTTTCGCCCAGATGAATACGCACTGTTTGAAGCGGCCGAAAACTTCCTATGGGCCGCGCGATGCCATTTGCACTTGGTCACAAACCGCGCGGCAGAACAGCTTTCGTTTGATTTGCAAGTCGAGGTGGCCGACCGCATGGGATACCGCGACCAAAAGGGGCGGCGCGGTGTGGAACTGTTCATGCAGGACTATTTCCGACATGCCACCAAGGTTGGAGATTTGACGCGCATCTTGCTAACCTCCCTCGAGGCGGACCACACCAAAGATGCCCCATTGTTGGAACGTATCTTCCGTCGCAAACCCAAGGTGCGCAAGGAATACGAAGTAATCAACGGCCGTCTTGCCGTTAAAAATCCAGATACCTATTACGCAGATAAATTAAACCTCCTGCGTATTTTTGAAGAGGGCCTGCGCACAGGTTTACTCATCCACCCCAATGAAATGCGCACGGTCTCTGCCTCGCTTGATCGCATCGATGATGACATGCGAACAAACCCCGAGGCCCAGCGCATCTTTTTGGATTTGCTGCTAAAACACGGCAACCCTGAACGTGCGTTACGGCGCATGAATGAATTGGGCGCACTGGCCGCATTTATCCCAGAGTTTGAACCCATCGTCGCGATGATGCAGTTTAATATGTATCACAGCTATACGGTGGACGAACATACGATCCAAGTGATCAAAAGCCTTGCGCAGATCGAACGTGCCGAATTGGAAGAAGAGCTGCCCATTGCCAGTTCGATCCTACAGGCGGGTATAAATCGCAAGGTGATCTATGTGGCCCTGCTGTTACATGATATTGGTAAGGGGCGCAGCGAAGATCACTCAATCCTTGGGGCGAAAATCGCGCGTAAGGTTGCACCGCGGCTTGGCCTGTCACAGGAAGAGGTGGACACCGTTGAATGGCTGGTCCGCTATCATCTGTTGATGTCCGATATGGCGCAAAAACGCGATATCGCCGATCCGCGCACAGTGCGGGATTTTGCCAAGGCTGTTCAAACCACCGAACGTTTGGATTTGCTGACCGTTCTGACGGTGTGCGATATTCGTGGCGTTGGCCCAAACACTTGGAACAATTGGAAGGCCACATTGATCCGCGCACTTTATGCCGAAACACGGCGCGCGCTGGAAGATGGGCTGGAAGCGGTCAATCGCAAGAACCGCAGCAATGAAGCGAAGAAATCCCTGAAAGGTGCGCTACAGGATTGGAAAAAGGGCGAAATTCAAGAAGAGCTTGAGCGACACTACGAACCCTATTGGCAGGGCTTGCCCGATAAAACGCATGTTGTTTTTGCAAATCTGCTGCGCAATTTGGGGGCGGATGAAATCCGTTTGGATGTCCACCCTGACACGGATCGTGATGCAACACGCATTTGTTTTGCCCTGCATGATCACCCAGGTATTTTTTCCCGTCTTGCAGGTGCGCTGACATTGGTCGGTGCAAACGTTGTTGATGCGCGGACCTATACAACCAAAGACGGCTATGCCACCGCCGCTTTTTGGGTACAGGACAGCGATGGAGAGGCCTATGATCTGTCCCGCCTGTCCCGTCTGCGCAATATGATCGAACGCACGCTAAAGGGTGAGGTTGTGACGCGCGACGCCGTGCATGAGAAGGATAAATTCAAAAAGCGTGAAAAGGCATTCAAAGTGCCAACCTCGGTCACTTTCGACAATGATGGGTCTGACATATACACCATCATCGAGGTTGATACACGCGACCGCCCGGGTTTGTTGTTTGATCTGACGCGCACGCTTGCGAACCTAAACGTTTATATTGCCTCTGCCGTGGTCGCGACCTACGGTGAGCAAGTCGTTGATAGTTTTTATGTAAAAGACATGTTTGGTTTGAAATTCTATAGCGATAGCAAACAACGCACCCTTGAACGTCAACTCACCGAGGCGATCAGCAAAGGGGTAGAGCGGGCAGAGGGATAAGGCATGCTGCGCAATGTGATGACCGTGGGGTTTTGGACCCTGATGAGCCGCATCTTGGGGATGTTGCGAGAGGTCATGTTGTACGCGCTAATCGGGGCAGGCCCCGTATTGGATGCGTTTATCGCGGCGTTTCGCCTGCCCAATATGTTCCGCCGATTTACGGCCGAAGGGGCATTTAACGCAGCCTTTGTTCCGATGTTTTCAAAACGTGTCGAGGCGGACGATAATCCCATCGGATTTGCAAATCAGGCAATGGGCAGCCTAAGCTTTGTTTTGTTGATCCTGACCGCACTTGCCATGATTTTCATGCCGCTGTTCATTTGGGCCACGGCCAGTGGATTTGCGGATGATCCACGCTTTGACCTAAGCGTTGATTATGCCCGTGTGATGTTTCCCTATATCTTGTTTATCAGCCTGGCCGCGTTGATATCAGGTGCATTGTACAGCATTGGCAAATTTGCCGTGGCTGCCGCCGCGCCTGTTTTATTGAATGTCATCATAATCGCGGCTCTTGGCACATCTTGGATGATTGGTGGATCTGCAATCACGTTTCTGATCTGGTCCGTGCCCGCCGCCGGCGTCCTGCAACTAGGTCTTGTTTGGTATCACGCCCGACAAAACGGGTTGAACCTAACATTGGCACGGCCGCAATTTTCGCCCGAAATGAAACATTTGTTGATCGTTGCCACACCTGCGGCGCTGGCCAATGGAGTGGTGCAAATCAATCTGCTGGTTGGTCAGTTGGTGTCTAGTCAACAGGTTGGCGCAATCAGTTGGCTTTATGGTGCGGATCGCCTTTATCAACTGCCCCTCGGTGTGGTCGGAATTGCAGTGGGCATTGTTCTGTTACCCGAACTGTCACGGCACCTAAAATCGGGGGATGAAAGTGCCGCAAAAGAGGCGTTGTCAAACGGTGCATTTTTCACCGCCGCGCTTAGTTTTCCTGCAACAGTTGCCTTATTCGTGATCCCACTGCCCTTGGCCGCGGCCCTTTATGGATATGGACAAAACACCATTCCCGATGTTCAGGCCATCGCGCTTGCCACGGCGATCTATGCCCTTGGGTTGCCCGCCTTTATGTTGCAAAAACTTCAGCAACCTTTGTTTTTTGCCCGCGAAGATACCAAAACACCGTTTCGTTGGGCGGTTGTTTCGATGTTTATAAATGCCTTCGTGGCGATTGGGCTTTGGCCTGCTCTTGGCTGGTTATCCCCTGCGATTGCAACCGTGGTTTCATCTTGGGCAATGGTTGGATTGCTCCATTTATCATCACGCGCATTCGGCGATGTAGCGCGCTTAAAATCAGAGACGAAGTCGAAAATTATGCGTGTGGCAATTGCTTCAATCGCGATGGGCGTTGTACTGAGCGCTGCGCAATTTAGCGCAGGTGGTTATTTCACAAATGGGATCACGCAGTTTATCTGGGCCCTTATCCTCATCGCACTTGGAGCCACTACGTATATTATTTTTGCGATGATGACTGGCGCGTTTCGTTTACGCGAATTACGTAGCGCAATGGGGCGATAGTGATGCGTCAATCGCGTCTAATAACGTTTAAAATGCGCTGAAACCCACCAGGCGCCACGAAAAAACAGATCAGAAACCCGATGAGTGCGCCCGCTAATTCGGCGACCCATACCCAAGTGTTGCCAAAGCTAAAGGCAAACACAATTTGAATACCAATCAGAAATCCAATAAGTGAAAACGCCTGGCGCGACGGCTGACCAGCAGCGCGAAAGGCCACCCAACGCAAAAACGCATGTGCGCCCAAAAGTCCGTAAACACCCGTAAACATCCCAAACAGCACAGGCCCATTTGGAACCAACAGTGAATACACCAGTGCCCCACCGATTGCGGACCCGATGAATACGATTAATGTGGCCACATTGCTGAACACACTGCCCACAAATTTGCCCATCGCCAGCAGCAGTGCGCAACTGATGGCAGTGCCAACCGAACTGCCGTGGATAAAGTTAAATGAAATATAGCGTTTTAATTCAAACCAACTGAAAACGCCCGTTTCGATTTGCGTGTTCAATGCCGCAGGGATAAGGCCGAATTGGTTGATCAACCCATATCGCATGCCCAAACCATAACGATTTCCCAACATCCCCTGTTCGCCCAAAACGATAAATCCCTCGATCCCGACAACCAGCAGGAACAGGGCCATAATGACCGAGGGCATTTCATTCAAAATCGGTTGATTTTGTGGTTCTGACATTCTGAGCCCTTGCTTTTGGTTGACGCTCTTACCCGCAATGGGTAAGCGGTTTTCAATATAAGTTCCAGACGGAGAATAAAAATGACGGATGCGGTCCAAACGCCATCCAATGGTGATTTCACAAAGCGTGTTTTTTCTGGTGTTCAACCCACCGGAGCCTTGACGCTTGGGAATTACTTGGGTGCATTGAAACGTTTTGTTGATATGCAAAACGAAGATTACGAAACGATCTATTGTATTGTTGATTTACACGCGATCACCGTCTGGCAAGATCCCAAAACACTGCGCGATCAGGTCCGTGAAATTGCAGCGTCCTATTTGGCTTCTGGATTGGACCCTGCGAAATCCATCATCTTTAATCAGGCGGCAGTAGAAGAACATGCACAACTTGCGTGGGTGTTTAACTGCGTGGCCCGTATGGGATGGATGCAGCGCATGACCCAGTTCAAGGATAAGGCAGGCAAAAACGCGCAAAATGCCTCAGTCGGGTTGTTCACCTATCCTGCGCTGATGGCGGCGGACATCTTGCTCTATCACGCGACGCATGTGCCTGTCGGGGATGATCAAAAACAGCATTTGGAACTGACACGCGACATCGCAACCAAGTTCAACCATGACTTTGGACAGGACTTTTTCCCAATTACTGAACCTGTGATTGGCGGTCCAGCGGCGCGTGTGATGAGCCTGCGCGATGGCAGCAAGAAGATGTCGAAATCAGACCCCAGCGATCTAAGCCGGATCAACATGGCCGATGATGCAGACACCATTGCACAGAAAATCCGCAAGGCGAAAACAGACCCCGAGGCGCTGCCCTCAGAAGAGGCAGGGTTAGAAGGACGCGCAGAGGCGCGCAATCTGGTTGCGATCTATGCGGCGCTTGCAGACGAAAGCGTTGAAAAGGTGCTAACAGAGGTGGGCGGAAAACAGTTTTCGGAATTCAAACCCATGCTGGTTGAACGTGCCGTCGAAAAACTTTCTCCCATCTCTGCGGAAATGCGTCGGTTGTTGGATGACAAATCCGAAATTGATCGGGTGTTAGAAGGTGGCGCAGAGCGTGCGCGCGCCATTGCGGCGCCTATTTTGAAACGTACTTATGAAATTGTCGGCCTAAAGTAACCAAGGCCACTGACATGCGGGTCAGGGCATTTTGCAGAATGCCTTGACCCAAACACAGAGTTGAACCACACTCTGTCTGATCGAATTTGACCGATTGGCTAACATCAGGAGCGGATCTTGCGGAAATTTATGGTCGTCCTTGACGATAGCAAAGAATGTCTGAATGCGATGCGCTTTGCCGCGATGCGAGCGGCGAACTCTGGGGGTGGGGTCACGATATTGTCAGTGATCAGTCCAGATGAATTTAACCACTGGATTGGTGTCAGCGACATTATGCGCGAAGAAGCACGCGAGCGTATCGAAGTCCATTTTGAAGTCTTTGCAAAATGGATGCGTGATCGCAAAAATATTGAACCTGAACTGGTCATCCGCGAGGGCGAGGTCGTGTCAGAAATTTTGGCACAAATCCAGTCCGATCCTGAAATTGGGGTTCTGGTTCTGGGTGCTGGTTTAGACAAAAAGGGGCCTGGCCCCTTGGTCACCCAAATGTCCAAAAATGCGGGGACGCTGCCAATCCCCGTGACGATTGTGCCTGGGTCGCTTACCAAAGAACAGCTTGAGCTGATAACATAGCCCCCACAAAAACTGATATTTCCGACGCGCTCTAATCTTGACTTATCTGGTCAGGAAAGCCATATTTAAAACAATTCTAAATTGGAGAGCGTGATGTTCATTCAAACCGAAACGACCCCGAACCCAGCAACATTAAAGTTCCTTCCTGGACTAAGCGTAATGGATGAAGGCACGGCGGATTATCAAAATGCAGATGATGCGGGAAACTCTCCTCTTGCGCAGCGTTTGTTCGCGGTTGCGGGTGTACGTGGTGTGTTCTTGGGGCGTGATTTCGTGACGATCACCAAGGACGAAGCAACCGATTGGGATCATGCGAAGCCTGCTCTGCTTGGCGCGATTATGGAACATTTTCAGTCTGGCCAACCGGTGATTCAGGGTGATCAGGCAGCCGACCACGGCACCCAGCACAGCGAAGAAGACGCTGGTATCGTGGCGCAAATTAAAGAGTTGCTGGATTCTCGTGTGCGCCCCGCTGTTGCCCAAGATGGTGGTGACATCACGTTCCACGGATTTGAACGCGGCGTGGTGTATCTTCAGATGAAAGGCGCATGTGCAGGGTGCCCATCCTCAACCATGACGCTGAAGATGGGTATTGAAAACCTGCTGCGCCACTACATCCCAGAGGTGACCGAGGTCCGTCCTGTTGGCCTCTGACACGGTTGTCCTTGCATTTGACACATCTGGTCCGTTTTGTGCGGCGGCTGTTCTGATAAATGGTGAATTTGCGGCCTGTCGCGCCGACGACATGGCGCGCGGCCAAGCCGAAGCAATCATGAACATCATTGTGGATGTTTTAACCACCTCTGGCGTCACCTTACAGGATGTGTCGCACATTGGCGTGGGGACTGGCCCCGGGAATTTCACAGGCATTCGCATTTCAGTATCCGCAGCGCGTGGTTTTGCCCTGTCTCTTGTAATTCCCGCGATTGGCGTGAATGGGTTTGATGCAACGCTTTATGGACAAAGCGATAAGGCCATCGCGTGCCTGCCCGCGATCCGCGATCAGATATATTTTTCGGGTCACGGTCTGAACCCGCAACTCGGTGATCGTGATCAGGCAGCGCAGCTTGGTCGCCCCCTAATTGACCGCCCTGATCCAGCACAACTGGTCAAAAATATCGCACGTATCGCAGAAAACGCAGATCGGTTTGGTCGCCCCGTCCCAATGTATGTCAAACCAGCAGATGCAGCGCCCGCACGCGATTTACCCCCAAAGGTGTTAGATGACGCCGGCTGAGATGGCAGAGCTTCACCGCGCCGAGCCAACTGGACAGCGCGCATGGAGCGAAGCTGAGTTTTCCGCAATGATGTCCGCAAGTAATGCGTTATCCGTCACTTGCGACGCAGGGTTCGCAGTGGGTCAGGTTATACTGGACGAAGCCGAACTCTTTTTGATCATGACAAAACCTGAACATCGCAAGCAGGGGGTTGGGCACCGTATTTTGGCAACGTTTGAACAACAGGCGTTTCAAAACGCAGTTCGACGCATCATTTTAGAGGTCGCTGATACAAATGCAGCGGCTCGGGCGCTCTATTCCGCAAACGGGTACCAACAGATCGCAGTGCGTAAAAACTATTATACTTTCCCCAACGGAAGCCATGCTGATGCAATCGTCATGGAAAAACACCTGCAAAAAACAGCTGAAAACACAGAATAAATTTTTCTGTTTTCCACAGAAATTCGTGAAAAACCAGTTGACGATTTGACCATTCAACGGCCTTAATAATGCATGGAACAACGCAGGGGGTGCCTGCGTTCTCAACCGGGAGAAATATCATGAGCATGATGAGTAAAATTTTAGGCGCAACAGCTGCATTCGCGCTAAGCGCAGGGGCCGCATTGGCAGAACCCGCGCTGATCTTTGACCTAGGCGGTAAATTTGACAAATCATTCAACGAAGCTGCGTTTAACGGCGCAACACGTTGGGCCGAAGAAACAGGTGGATCATTCCGCGAAATCGAATTGCAATCAGAAGCACAGCGTGAACAAGCACTGCGTCGTTTTGCCGAAGCAGGCGCTAACCCAATCGTGATGGCGGGCTTTGCCTTTGCAACGGCGTTGGATTCTGTTGCCGCAGACTATCCTGACACAAAATTCGCAATCATCGACATGGTTGTTGACAAACCAAACGTGCGTTCGGTGGTCTTTAACGAACACGAAGGATCATACCTTGTTGGTATGATGGCGGCGCAAGCGACGAAATCAGGCACCGTTGGATTTATCGGCGGTATGGACATCCCATTGATCCGCAAATTCGCATGCGGATATGTCCAAGGTGTAAAAGCGGTTAACCCAAGCGCGACAGTCATCCAAAACATGACAGGCACAACACCAGCGGCATGGAACGATCCACTAAAAGGATCTGAGTTGACCAAAGCGCAAATCGCACAAGGTGCGGATGTTGTGTACGCAGCAGCAGGCGGCACAGGTGTTGGCGTTCTGCAAACAGCCGCGGACGAAGGCATCTTGTCAATCGGTGTGGACAGCAACCAAAACTACATGCACCCGGGCAAAGTTTTGACATCTATGTTGAAGCGCGTTGATAACGCTGTTTACGATGCGTTCACACAAGGCGCAAACCTTGAAACAGGGTTCAACGTAATGGGTCTTGCTAACGGTGGTGTTGGCTATGCACTTGACGAGCACAACGCATCATTGGTCAGCGCAGACATGCAAGCGTCTGTAGATGCAGCGGCAGGACAAATCGCATCAGGCGCATTGTCAGTGCATGATTATATGTCAGACAATGCCTGCCCAGTCGAATAAACACGATGGGCAATGCAAACACAGAGGGGCGGCAGGAAACTGCCGCCCCAGCCATTGAGCTTCGCGGTATTTCCAAAGCCTTTGGCCCCGTTCAAGCAAACAAAGATATTTCAATCCGCGTCATGCCTGGCACGATCCACGGGATCATTGGCGAAAACGGTGCGGGCAAATCGACGTTAATGTCGATCCTTTTTGGTTATTACAAGGCAGACGCTGGTGAAATTTTCATCAGCGGTCAAAAAACACAAATACCAGATAGTCAGGCAGCAATCGCTGCAGGCATCGGAATGGTATTTCAACACTTTAAATTGGTTCAGAACTTTACCGTTCTGGAAAACGTTATTTTGGGTGCAGAGGACGGCGCCCTACTGAATACATCCCTGCGCAACGCGCGCGCAACATTGCGCCAATTGGCCCAAGAATACGAGCTTGAGGTGGATCCAGATGCCGTGATCGAGGATCTGTCCGTTGGGCACCAACAGCGCGTCGAAATCCTAAAGGCGTTGTATCGGCAGGCAGAAATCCTAATCTTGGACGAACCAACGGGTGTCTTGACCCCCTCTGAGGCCGATCAACTTTTCCGTATCCTGCGCCGCCTGCGGGGAGAGGGGAAAACAATCATCCTGATTACGCATAAACTGCGTGAAATTATGGACATCACCGATACCGTGTCCGTTATGCGGCGCGGGGAAATGACAGCAACGGTGAAAACCAGCGAAACCAATCCCCAAGAATTGGCCGAGCTTATGGTTGGGCGCAAAGTTTTGTTACGCGTAGACAAAGCGCCTGCAGAGCCCAAAGACGTAGTTTTAGAAATTGAAAACCTTCGCGTCATCGACGATGCAGGCGTTGAACGCGTCAAGGGGATCAACCTGAATTTACGTGCGGGTGAAGTGCTGGGAATTGCGGGTGTCGCAGGTA
The DNA here is from genome assembly GCA_000472185.1 of Rhodobacteraceae bacterium HIMB11. Classification (GTDB taxonomy): domain Bacteria; phylum Pseudomonadota; class Alphaproteobacteria; order Rhodobacterales; family Rhodobacteraceae; genus HIMB11. The sequence continues at coordinate 245,731 of AVDB01000003.1, forward strand.
ATGGGCAATCAGAATTGCTTGAGGTGTTGGGCGGATACCAAACGGCCAGTGGCAAAATCACCGTGAACGGACAGGAAATCGACCTAACAGGTAAAAAATCAGACGGTCAATCCCGCCGCGCCCGCGGCATTGCCCATGTTCCAGAAGATCGCCAAAGCGAAGGTTTGATCATGGATTATACCGCGTGGGAAAACGTTGTCTTTGGCTATCATGGGGACCCACAATTTCAATCAGGCCTGTTCATGAACAACGCCGCAATCAAGGAAGATGCAGCGGGCAAGATGGAACGTTTTGACGTGCGTCCGCCTAATCCGCGATTGATGGCCAAAAATTTCTCTGGTGGGAACCAGCAAAAAATTGTTGTGGCCCGCGAAATTGAACGGGACCCAGATATCTTATTGGTGGGCCAACCTACACGAGGTGTTGATATTGGTGCCATCGAATTCATTCACAAACAAATCATTGCGCTGCGGGATCGTGGCAAAGCGATCTTGCTCGTTTCTGTTGAATTGGATGAAGTCCTGTCGCTGTCTGATCGGATCGCCGTTATGTTTGATGGTCAAATCATGGGCGAACGCCTGCCACAAAACACGGATGAGCGCGAATTGGGGCTGTTAATGGCCGGCGTAACAGGGGAGGCAAGCTAATGCAAAAAATGCCAGTCTGGGCCGATGTCATTCTAATTCCGCTTGTGTCGCTATTGCTTGCGGCCTTGCTATCCGCCGCTGTCATCGTGGGCATTGGCGAAGATCCCCAAGCCGCGCTGAACCTGATGATTTCTGGTGCGCTTGGGTCAACCTATGGGTGGGGTTACACGCTTTATTATGCGACGAACTTTATCTTTACAGGTTTGGCCGTTTCTGTGGCCTTTCATGCGAAACTGTTCAACATCGGTGGCGAAGGTCAGGCGATGTTGGGTGGCCTTGGTGTCGCGCTCGTCGCGCTTTATATCCCTTGGCCACATTGGAGTTTTGCGCTGATCGGTTGCACGATTGGGGCCGCATTGCTTGGGGCCGCATGGGCCTATATTCCCGCGATTTTGCAGGCAAAACGTGGATCACACATCGTGATCACCACGATCATGTTCAACTTCATTGCCTTTGCTCTGCTAAATTATTTGTTGGTAAACGTTATGCGTCCTGCGGGATCTATGGACCCAGCAACGGCAAGTTTTCCTGAGGCCACGCATCTACCGACACTGCATATGTTGCTAGAACCCTTTGGCATCAAATTTTCCAAGGCTGCGCCTGCGAATGTCAGCTTGGTTGTGGCACTATTGGCGGCTGTTTTTGTGTGGCTGCTGATTTGGCGTACGCGTTTGGGCTATGAAATCCGCGCGTTTGGGCATTCAGAATCGGCCGCACGATATGCAGGAATAAACCCAGTTCGCATCACTGTGATCGCGATGATGGTGTCAGGCGCTCTCGCAGGTATGATGTCGCTGAACACAACCATGGGCGAAGGTGAACGGTTGATCCTGAATTCGACCGAGGGTGCAGGGTTTATTGGGATTGCTGTCGCACTGATGGGGCGCAGCCATCCTGTTGGTGTTGTCGTTGCCTCCATCCTCTTTGGCTTTCTCTATCAAGGTGGGGCGGAATTGGCACTCTGGACCAGTATCCCACGCGACTTGATCGTCGTCATTCAGGCGCTGGTCATTCTGTTTACAGGAGCGCTGGATAACATGGTGCGTATGCCGCTGGAACGTTTGATCCTCATGTTTGGCCGCAAGGAGGGTTAAAGGATGTTTGATGTTTTAACCGATCTGCTAACCGTCCTTGATTCAACCATGCGCCTATCCACGCCACTGTTGTTGGCCTGTCTGGCGGGATTATTTTCCGAACGGGCTGGAATTTTCGATATCGGGCTCGAGGGCAAAATGCTGGCCGCGGCCTTCTTTTCTGCGGCCTTGGCCTATGTCACGGAAAATGTTTGGTTGGGGTTGGCCGCGGGGATTGGGGCGTCGATGCTATTATCCCTGCTCCACGGTGTGGCGTCGATCACATTTCGCGGCAATCAACTGATCTCGGGTGTTGCGATCAACTTCCTTGCGGCGGGGATGACCGTATTGATCGCCCAAAGTTGGTTTAAACAAGGGGGCCGTACGCCTGCGCTGCTAAGTGGCGGTCGCTTTGAAAACATAACTCTGCCCTTTGCTGATGCGTTAAGTGTCATTCCGATCATCGGTCCGTTTTACAAAGAGGTGGTTTCTGGCCACACAATACTAGTCTATGTCGCATTATTAATGGTGCCGCTTACGTGGTGGGTTTTGTTCAGAACACGTTTTGGATTACGCTTGCGCGCCGTGGGCGAAGCCCCCGAGGCCGTCGACACCGCGGGTGTGTCGGTTATTGGCATGCGCTATAGCGCGGTGATTATTTGCGGTGTTTTATGCGGGATCGCGGGGGCCTATATGGCAACTGGTCTGCAGGCAGGGTTCGTAAAGGATATGACCGCAGGACGCGGATACATCGCCTTGGCCGCCCTAATCTTTGCCAAGTGGCGTCCGTGGTATGCGCTGTCGTCTTGCCTATTGTTTGGCTTCTTACAGGCGGTGGCCCTGCGTCCAGACTTGATCAAAGGGTATCTTGGGTTTGAGGTTCAGGTGCAATTATTGGACGCCCTGCCCTATATTTTGACGGTCATTATCCTTGCTGGTTTTGTAGGGAAAGCAATCCCGCCACGTGCGGGTGGCGAACCTTATGTGAAAGAACGATAAATTTTTGCACTCTCGTGGGCCTTTCCAGCCCTTGAGGGCTTGCAATTTTTAAATGTCTTGCGCTAGGGATGCTCATGCAAATCTACCTGCCCATCGCCGAAGTTTCTGTGAACATCTTTCTCCTCCTTGGACTTGGGGGAATCGTTGGTGTTTTGTCAGGTATGTTTGGGGTTGGCGGTGGCTTTCTGATGACGCCACTCTTGTTTTTCATTGGCATCCCACCTGCCGTGGCTGTCGCGACTGAGGCGAACCAAATTGTTGCCTCCTCCTTCTCGGGCGTGCTGGCCCATTTCAGGCGAAAAACCGTTGATTTCAAAATGGGAACGGTGCTGTTGATCGGCGGTCTGACGGGGGCCGCAGTTGGTGTTGTTATCTTCAATTACCTTAAGGCGCAGGGGCAAGTCGACCTGTTGGTCAAGCTGTGCTACGTCGTCTTTTTGGGCGTCATCGGGTCGCTGATGTTTGTCGAAAGCCTGAATGCGCTGCGCAAATCGCGCAAAAACGCAACTGTTACAACCACACGCCGTCAACGCGGTTGGATGCAGGCGCTGCCGTTCAAAACACGTTTCCGCACCTCTGGCCTTTATATCTCGGTATTGCCGCCATTGGTTGTGGGACTGTTTGTTGGGATCCTATCCGCAATCATGGGTGTTGGAGGCGGGTTCATTATGGTGCCCGCGATGATTTATTTGCTGGGTATGCCGACCAAGGTCGTTGTGGGGACATCCCTATTCCAAATCATTTTCGTCACGGGTTTCACAACGCTGCTACACGCAACCACGAACTATACCGTTGATATGGCGCTTGCTGTTTTGTTGTTGGTGGGCGGCGTAATCGGCGCACAAATTGGCACGCAAATCGGTACACGCCTACGCGCAGAACAACTGCGTATTTTGCTGGCAATGATGGTTTTGGCGGTCTGCTTCAAATTGGCCTTGGACCTGTTGATTGAGCCGAGTGAACTTTATTCCCTTGGCGCAGCAGGAGGCCATTGATGCGCATTTTGGCCCTCATCCTTTGTATGATCCCTCTCTTCGCTTCTGGCGAGGAAATCGTATTGGGGATGAGCCAGGACGAAGTGGCCATCACCGCCACATTTGATGGCTCAAACATTCTCGTATTTGGAGCTATCAAGCGCGAAAGCGCCATTCCCGAGGGGGAATTGGGGGTCATCGTTACGATTGCCGGCCCATCAGAACCCGTCGCAGTACACCGCAAGGAACGCAGGTTCGGCATATGGGTAAACACAGACACCGTCGAAGTGGATGCCGCGCCCAGCTTTTATGCGATTGCAACCAGCGCACCATTGGACCGTATCCTGAAAGATACCGAAGATTTGCGTCACCAAATTTCCATTGAACGCGCAATCCGTTCGGTTGGTGCCCCTATGACAATTACGGATGCCAATGCATTTAGCGATGCGGTGATCCGTATTCGTAAATCTCAGGACCTCTATAAACGGTCGGAAAACTCTGTTCTGGTGGATCAAGAAACTTTGTTTAGGACATCGGTTGATATGCCCGCAAACCTGACTGAGGGTGATTATTACACACGCATTTTCCTGACCCGTGACGGACAGGTTACCAGCGAATTAGAAACGACCATCGACGTGAAAAAGGTTGGTTTGGAACGTTTCCTTTACAATCTTTCTCGTCAACAGCCCTTTATTTACGGACTGCTATCATTGGCGATTGCAATTTTGGCGGGGTGGCTTGCGTCCAGCTTTTTCCGCATGATCCGCGGCACCTAAAAAACTTGGATGTTCTAGGGTGGCGCAAACGCGCCTCCCCTCTCTCTTACTTCAGATTTTGAATAGTCAGCGTGGTGCCATCCGGATTGCACCATCAAGGCGGATCGTTTCACCGTTCAGCATGTCATTATCAATGATATGACGCACCATCTTTGCATATTCCGCAGGCGCACCCAAACGCGATGGAAATGGAACCTGCGCGCCCAAGCTATCCTGAACCTCTTGTGGCAGGCTTTCCAATAAGGGGGTCAGGAACAGACCGGGTGCTATTGAAACAACCCGAATACCCAACTGTGACAGATCGCGTGCCATCGGTAGTGTCATACCAACGATGCCCCCCTTGGATGCGGCATAGGCGACCTGACCAACTTGGCCCTCATAGGCTGCAACAGACGCGGTGTTGACAATCACACCACGTCCCCCATCCGCAGTGACAGGGTCATTCAGTGCCATGTGTTTCGCGGCAATCGAGGCCACGTTGAACGACCCGATCAGGTTCACGCCAATGGTTTTCGAAAACAACTCTGGCGGATGCGCCTCACCACGAGATACTGTTTTTGCAGCAGGACCAATGCCCGCGCAATTTACCGCGATATGCAACGCGCCATGATCTGCGACAACCTGCTCGATCGATTTGGCGATCTCGTCCGCATTTGAAACATCGACGCGCATGAATGACGCACCAGTCGCCGCTGCATGTTGTTCGCCCATCTCGGCATTCATATCAAAAATAACCACCTGGGCGCCTGCATCACGCAGTGCAGCAACCGTTGCTGCGCCAAGTCCCGATGCACCGCCCGTTACGATTGCCACGTGATCTTTTGTAATATCCATAGTCTTCTCCTAAGTTGCCCCAATATTTTCCGCAAATCCCCAGAACACAATGCCCAAATTGCAGAACTTAACGTCGCTTGATTTGAATTGGGTTTTATGCAGAGTTTGCAGAGAGGAGAAGTCATGTCAAAGTCAGGCCCGAGCCCCCGTTCCGCATATAGCGATTTCCAAAGCCTTCAGACCCGTTGGGAGGATAATGACGCCTATGGTCACATGAACAACATCGTGCATTATTCCCTGATTGATACGGCCGTCACCAATTGGCAGCGGGATCGAGGCTTTTTCGATGTTGATGACGTCAAATTTATGGTGGTCCAAAGTGGATGCACCTATTTCGCTGAGGCACGATATCCTGATACGGTTCATGCGGGCCTGAGGGTTGCAAAAATCGGACGCACCTCTTGGACCTATGAAATTGGTTTATTTCGCAACGAAGAAAACGCTGCATTTGCCGAAGGATTTTTCGCACAAGTCCAAGTGGATGATGACACAGGTCGGCCAAGTCCAATCAAAGACACCTTCCGCCAACATCTGGAACAGATATTGGTGTCCCCCTAAGGTTCGCGGAACGCTTCTCTGGATTTATAGAGGGGTCTTAGACGATATTGCAATTCAGCGACAGTTCCCCTGCGATAACCTGTGCTCGTGGGAACCTTAGGGCATCCAGCGGGGTTTGGTTTTACCCAAGAATGCTGAAATTCCATGCTCTGCTTCTTCACCTTCCCACGTGTCGGCAAGCGCTTGGATCGTCATATCAATAATGTTTAGGGTAATTTTCGGCCCCAGTGATCGCGCCAATTTTTTGGATACCGCGACAGCATTGGGCGCCACCGATAAATATGGCGCAACTTCGGCCTCGATTTGCGCGTCTAAATCGTCACCTGCGGCGACACGTGATACGATGCCCAATTCCTTTGCTTCTCCGGCTGAAAAAATTCGGGCAGACATAAATACGCGTCTCGCCTGCCCTTCGCCCATGCGTGCGATGACATATGGGGATATCGTTGCGGGGATCAAACCTAAGCGCGTTTCTGTCAGGCCAAATTTTGTCCCCTGTTCTGCAATCACGCAGTCGCAAACGCAACACATTCCGATGCCACCACCAAACGCACCACCGTGAACGCGACCGATTAACGGGGCATCCAATTCATTCAGTGCGTTTAGCATCATGGCAAGTTTACGTGCCTCATGCATTCGGGTTGCGCGGTCTGCATCAATCTGTGCCTTCATCCACCCCAAATCCCCGCCTGCACAGAACACATCACCTGCGCCAGATAACACAACAACGCGTGCGCCTTTGGGCAGGTTCGATGCGAAATGCGTCAACTCTTCAATCATTAACGCGGACAGGGCATTTTTCTTTTCCGCGCGATCAAGGCGCAGGGAAACAACGCCCCGCTCATCCATTTGAACACTGATCGTTGAATAGTCATGTGTCATGGCGCAACCCCTTTGCAAAATTGGCAGCGGCCTGTAGTTGTGCCGTATCCAACCCAGTTTCAAACCCCAGCGACAGCAATAAATCGTTCACCGCTTCGGTCGCAACATTTCCTTTGGCACCTGGCGCATAGGGGCAGCCGCCCAAACCACTCACAGCCGCATCAAAGACGCGCAGGCCATGATCCAAAGATACCTGAATATTATCCAACGCACGCGCCTGCGTATCGTGGTAGTGCCCAGCAAGATGCGTCGGCGGCACCTCATTAAGCACAGCGCGTAGCATTGCGTCAATCGTATTGGGCGTTCCCGCACCAATGGTGTCACCTAGTGAGATTTCATAACATCCCATGTGCATCAATCGCCCCGCCACATAGGCCACCTTGGCGGGATCTGTTGGTCCGTCATAAGGACAATCCGTGACGCATGACACATAGCCACGCACGGGTATCCCCCGAGATTTGGCCGCAACCATGATTGGGGCAAAACGTTCAAAGCTTTCATCAATGGAACAATTGATATTTGCCTGTGAAAACCCTTCTGATGCGGATCCGAAAATGGCCACCTCGTCCGCTTGTGCCGCCATGGCACCGTCAAAGCCGCGCATGTTTGGGGTGAGTGCCGCATAGCGTACGTTTGCATCGCGTTTAATCCCCGTCAAAACATCATGCGCATCTGCCATTTGGGGAACCCACTTGGGGCTTACAAAACTTGTCACCTCGATCTTTTGAAATCCTGCTGCTGTCAGCATATCCACCAATGCAATTTTGTCGGCTGTGCTGATCATTGCCGCTTCATTTTGAAGACCATCACGGGGGCCCATTTCAAAAATCGTGACTTTTTCCATAAATGTCGTTCCTTGTCTTGATTGCAGCATATATTTGGTGCCAACTCATTCAAGACAATTGACAAAGACCGTAGCGTCATCATCAATCTAAACAGCAATTTGAACCCCAAAAGGTGACCCCAATGACCGAGCTTGACCCACAATTGATGCAACAGGTGCGCGCGCGTTTCGCCTATGTGGATACCTGTCCGTTTCAGGGATCGCGCATTTTCTTTGAAAACGCTGGGGGTGCTTTGACGCTAAATTCTGTTGTTGAAACCTCTACCAAATTTGCGGCAATCCCCGACAACCAAGGGCGGGACAATGTCGCCTCTCATGGGTTGGTTGATACAATCAACAAGGCGAAATCTGACGCGGCTGATTTGTTTGGCGCATCATCGGGTCAGTTTTTTGTGGGCGAAAGCGGGACTGAATTATTGTTCCGATTGGTACGTAATGCCGCCACCGCCGCCAAAGCGGGCGGCGTGATTTTGGGATCAACGATCGAACATCCCGCCACCCGAAGTGCTGCACAACACTGGGCAGAGAACACAAACCGCCCCTATGTCAGCGTTCCGCATGACAATGAAACGGGCCTAAGCCGTGCCGAGAACTATGCAAAATATGTAACACCCGACACGCGTGTTGCCTGCATCCTTCACGCATCCCCTGTCACAGGAATGGGTATGGATGTGGCTGCAATTGCCGCCGCGATCCGCGCGGTGTCTCCTGAATGCTATATTGTCGTGGATGGCGTACAAAACGCAGCACATGGCACATTGGACATCGATTCATATGATGTCGATGGATATGCGATTTCGCCCTACAAAATGTTTTCCCGACATGGATATGGATTTGCGTGGGTATCAGATCGTTTTATGCATGCCCCCCATGAACAATTAATCGGCGGCCCCGAAACCGCGTGGGAATTTGGCACACGGGATACAGGATCATATGCAACATTTAGCGACGTGGTCAGCTATCTTGACTGGTTGGGTGCACAAACCGCCCCATCCGAAAATCGTCGCGAACGCCTGATTGGCGCGGGCAAGGCGATTTTGGCTCATGAAAAGGCACTATGCGATGCAATGATCCAAGGCATCGGAAATCTGTCAGGGTTGGCGGACATGACAGACGTCGAAATCATCGGCGGGCTTGATAACCCCAATCGCAAAGGAATGGTGTCGTTTCGGATCAAAGGCAGGGCCTCTGCTGAAATTGTAACAGCGCTAAACGAACGCGGCATTCGAACCCATACGCGCAAGGCGGACCACTATTCTGGTAATGTCCTTGATCCGCTGGGGTGGAGCGATTGCGTCAGGGTTTCCATGTGTCACTACAACACGATGGACGAAGTGCGCAGTTTCCTGACCGCGATGACGGAAATATCGGATCTATAAATCCCGTGCCCAAAACTGAAGTGGTTTTGGGGTTTCATGGGCTACATCGGTATCTTTCCAGCGAAAATGCGCAATGGCTTTTGGAATGGGGCGATAGCCCCGTTTTTCCCAAAACCCATCCAGCGGGCGATAACCAGCGGGGCGCAGGGGATGATCCACGGGGCGCTGGACCGAGCAAAACGCCACTTTGCTGCATCCCAAGGCGCGTGCATGCTCTTCTCGCAGAACAAAAAACCTATGCCCGATCCCAGACCCGCGATAGGTGTTCAACAAAACGGATTCAGCACAATAGAAAACTTGCGACAAATCCCAATTCAGGTCCTGAAAGGCTGATGCAAATTCATCCGCGTGATCCAACATTGGTGTCCCTGTGGCGGCACCAATCAACTCAGTGCCGTCAAATGCGCCAACCAAAACTGCGGCGGGATTATTGCGATAGGCATTTAGGTAATCACGTTCGTAGTCTAAATCACCGTCGTACAAATAGGGCCATTCCCGAAACACCGTAATACGCAGCCGCGCGACATCCTCTAATGCCGCATCTATTGCAGCGCCCGTTAAAACGCGGACATCAATCATGAAACCTGTGCCGTCCAATCCGCAAGATTGTAATAGGTCACAACGCGCGTGATCTTATCATTCGACAGCGAAAAAAACGACCCCGCAGGCAGTTGATAATTTTGGCCCCGCGCTTCGGGTAATCCCGCATCGGTTTTTAGGTAAGCACCATTTACAACATATTCCGCAGCCGCGCGTGATCCGTCAGGGTTTGAAAATATCACCATATCGGTCAGGTTTTCACGATAGCATTCGTTCATATGTTGGCAAAAGCTGCGAAACGCATCCTTGCCTATGCGCACCTGACCTTCATTCACATGATGCGCCACTGCATCGTCCAGACAATTCACCATGCCATCGACATCACCTGCATTAAACGCATTGAAATATGTTTGGATTGTTGGATGCATCTACCCCTCCAATGGCGGCCCCCAGCGCCGCGTTAATTGATCAACAATTTGATCACGCGTTTGTCGATAAGATGCCAACTTTGTTTCCCGCGTTTCCCCCAATCCCGTCGGATCAAGGATTGGCCAATATTCAACCGTCAAATGGAAAAACCGCGTCAACTCTAGTGCGCGTCTCTGGCTTGCAGGGGACAGCGCCACGATCAAATCGAACGAGGATAAATCATCGCCCCATTGTTCCATTTCATCAAAACTGCGCGAACGGTGACGTGACAATTCGACACCGATTTCTTCGCAGGTGGCGATCGCAAATCCGTCTATTTCCAGATCATTGATAACACCAACCGACTGAACATATGTGCCCGTGCCATAGAATTTTTTCATAATGCCTTCGGCCATTGGCGAACGCACAGCATTATGATCGCAGCAAAAAAGGACCGATTGTGGAAGGTCCTGCCCCATACCTAGCCCCCGAAATGCAAAACGCAGATCAACGTGAACAGACGGCGTGCGGTGTCATTATCAATATCCGCCTTGCCCTCTAGGCGTTCCGAGAGCACACGCGCGCCTTCGTTGTGAATGCCACGGCGTGCCATGTCGATCGTTTCGATCTGACTTGGGGGCATGTTTTTGACGGCGTCATAATAGCTTTCGCAAATGGCCCAGTAATCTTTCACAACCTGGCGAAACGGCGACAGTGACAAATGGAATTCAACCGCCTTTTCACCCGCCTCTGTTGACACATCAAACACCAAGCGTTTTTCACGGATGGACAAATCCAACCGATAAGGACCCGCAGGAACGACGCGATCATCGCGTTTGGGCAATGAAAAAACATTTTCTTCCAACAGATCAAAGATGGCGACGCGCCGCTCTTGCTCAATTTCGGGCGTGGGCGGCGGTAGGTTTCGATCGTCGATTTCGATATGTGCAATACGGGTCATAATTCTTCACCTTCGTTTTTGGGCTACTTGACCTTTGAACGCTTTGCAATGGTTCTGTGTGGAAATTGATCTGATCAGGGTGTATTGATCTGCTTCAGGCGGGCTGTCACGGACAGGCCATGCGCCTCCAATCCTTCAGAGGATGCTAGGCGTTCTGCAGCTGGTCCAATCTGCGCCAAGGCATCTGGCGTCATACGCGACAGCGTCGTGCGTTTCACAAAATCCATCACAGACAGTCCTGAACTAAACCGCGCAGAACGGGCCGTGGGCAGGACGTGATTTGGCCCCCCTACGTAATCGCCAATCGCCTCGGGCGTCCACGCGCCGATAAAAATGGCACCAGCGTGGTGAATTTTTTCGGAAACACCCATGGCATCATCTACACAAATTTCCAGGTGTTCTGGCGCGATCCGATCAGACAGCGCAACGGCCTGATCCATATCTGACACCAATATGATGGCGCCATAGTCACGCCAACTTGTACCCGCGATATCGCGCCGCTCCAAGGTTTGAAGGAACTTATCAACCGATGCCGAAACAGCGGATGCAAAATCTGCATCATCTGTGATCAAAATGGACTGCGCACTTTCGTCATGTTCTGACTGACTTAGCAAATCCAATGCGATCCAATCGGGGTTGTTATCTTTGTCAGCAATCACAAGGATTTCTGATGGGCCCGCAATCATATCAATGCCGACCTTGCCAAAAACCCGACGTTTAGCCGCCGCGACAAAGGCGTTTCCTGGCCCTGTAATTTTATCCACTGACGCAACCGATGATGTGCCATAGGCTAGTGCCGCAATCGCCTGCGCCCCGCCGATGCGGTAAATTTCGTCAACGCCTGCCAATTCCGCCGCCAAGATCACCAAAGGGTTAATGGCCCCATCTGGTGTTGGCACTGTGATGGCAAGGCGTTCAACACCGGCAACCTTGGCAGGGATCGCATTCATCAAAACGGATGAGGGATAGGTGGCCAGCCCACCTGGCACGTACAAGCCTGCGGCGCTGACAGGTGTCCAACGCCATCCCAGTTCCGCGCCACTTGCATCTTTCCACCATGCATCTTGGGGCATTTGTTCCGCGTGATAGGCACGAATGCGATCCGCCGCCAATTCCAATGCGGCGCGATCTTCAGGCGCAACCTTTTGGATTTCTGCCGCGATTTCTGCGCCTGATAACCGAAGTGTTTCGGGAGCGAGTGTCAACCGATCAAACCGTTCCGTGTATTCCAACAATGCCGCATCACCGCGCGCGCGCACATCGGCGATGATGTCCGCGACGACTTGGTCCACATCTGGGCTATCTTCACGCTTGGCGGAAAGCAGGGTTTGAAACTCTGCTTCAAAATTTGGATCAGTTGCGTTCAAAAAAACAGGCATCGGTCACTCCAATCAGTCTTGGGTGAAATAGCGCTGAACCCCCGCAATCACAAGTGCGTGCATCACGCGTCGTGGTTTGGAACCTGTTTTGAGGGAGCGACATAGGGCCGCGTCACATCCCGTAGGGCAACGTCAAGGCCGTCAACCTGCACCTTTAGCGCCCCATCCCCAGAGAACGTTAGGATCAAATCCCCGACCCCATCCTCTGCACCTGAAAACTCAAGTGACATGAGAGACAAGACAACATCTGCCTGTTTACGATCAATCCCCTGAGAGGCCAACCTAGTCGCATTCTGGATCACCAAAAGGGATTGAACACGCTCAGGATCGCGTCCCTGTTGTTTGGCCAATTCGACATCTTCCCAACGAAACCGTTTCAGCAAAAACACCACTTGGCGTTCCGCACGGCTCCATTTTAGGTCGTCAACAGTCAGGACAGCATCCTGCGTCAGCGATGAAATAACCTGTAAATCTTCTGCATCCTGTGCACCTAAATTCAATGGGCGATCAAGCGCATCATTAAATCCCACATCTTGGGTCATACCCCAGGTACCCTTTCTACCTTTGCTCCAACACCAGAGAGCTTTTCAACCAACCGCTCATACCCGCGATCAAGGTGATAGACACGATTGACCCTTGTTTCACCTTCGGCCGCAAGTCCCGCAAGGATCAATGAAACAGAGGCACGCAGGTCGGTCGCCATGACGGGAGCGCCCTTCATGCGTTCAACGCCTGTCACCTTTGCCGTTCCACCCTGCACATTAATTTGCGCCCCCATCCGCATCAGTTCGGGCGCATGCATAAAGCGGTTTTCAAAAATTGTTTCTTCCAAATTACTGACACCATCCGCAGTGCACAGCATCGCCATCATCTGCGCCTGTAAATCCGTTGGGAAACCGGGGAACACTTCGGTTGTGACATCAACCGCTTTGATATGATCGGCACGACGTTTGGTGGCGATACCATTCGCCGTTTCCCAAACATTTACGCCCGCTGCGTCCAGTTTTTCAACGAAAGATTCAATCAAATCGATGCGCCCACCCAAAAATTCAACTTCACCCCCCGCAATCGCAGGCGCCAACATGTAAGTGCCCAATTCGATGCGATCAACGACAACAGGGTGCGTTGCACCGCCCAGACGGTCGACACCTTCAATCGTGATGGTGGATGTCCCTGCCCCGTCAATTTTCGCCCCCATTTTTTGCAAACAGTGGATCAAATCAACGATTTCGGGTTCACGCGCGGCGTTTTTCAAAACGGACGTGCCCTTGGCCAATGCCGCCGCCATAACAAAGTTTTCTGTCGCCCCCACAGAAGCAAAGCGCATTTCATGCACAGCACCTGTTAATCGGCCGCCAGACACCTTGGCATGCAAATAACCGTCACGCAGATCAATGTCTGCGCCCAATGCTTCTAATGCGCTAATATGCAAATCCATGGGCCGCGCACCAATTGCGCATCCCCCAGGCAATGAAACAACAGCCTCGCCCGCGCGCGCTAAAAGCGGCCCAAGCACAAGGTTTGATGCACGCATTTTTCGCACAATATCATAATCCGCACGCAGATTTGTCAGTTCATGGGACGACATTGCCAAAACCTGACCATCAGCCATGGCTCGCACCTCAGCCCCCAAAGACTCTAACAATTGGGTCATTGTTTTAATGTCAGACAATCGTGGCGCATTCGTCAGTGTCAGTGGTTCATCACTTAACAACGTTGCTGGCATCAGGGTCAGGCATGCGTTCTTTGCACCCGCAATAGGAATTTGCCCATTCAATGGGCCATTTCCCGTCACCAATATGGAATCCATTACGTATCCTTCCCTGCCGTCGTCTGCTCTGGTTTTGCACGTGCTTTGGCCTGCGCTTTACGTTTGGCCATATTTGCCTTTAGCGCTTGTTTAAGGCGATCTTCACGTGCTTGTGCATCATTTTTTTGAGTTTTATTTTGCTTTGCCTGCGTCATAAGCCATGCTTACATCACAACTGAAAAAGCGTCCAGAATTGTCTTGCGCCTAGGCAATTTTCCGTCTAATCACCGCCTACATCGGGCTGCTGTAGCTCAGTGGTAGAGCACTCCCTTGGTAAGGGAGAGGTCGGTGGTTCAATCCCACTCAGCAGCACCATTGAATTTTTTTTAAAACCACTTGGTTTAATCTGCTGATCTTTGGTTCAAGATCAATGTTCCACAGCCTGACACGATTATCAGGCACAAGCCCAATAATGCAATCTTATCGGGCCAATCCCCAAAAACAACCAATCCTGCAACACTTGCAGAAATCAATTGGCTATAAACCAACGGAGCGATTAGCGTCGCTTCGGCCCAGCGATTGGCAAGGACAAGCAAGTAATTCCCAGCCGCTGAAAAAATCGCGCTGAGACCGATTAAAAAATATGATGTGGCATTCAGAGTTAATAGCGGTTCAGAAATCCCAACAGGTAAAAGGACGAAGGATCCGATCATAAGTTGCGAGATAAGCAAAAGCGGTGCTGGAAATGCCCCGGCCACCAAACGCGTCGTTGCCAGATAGGAACCATAACAACAGCCCGCCAACAACGCGAACAAAATGCCCGATGACATTCCAAAACCAGGCTGAACAACCATCAAAACACCGACGAACCCAACCAATAGCAGCAATGTTTTGGATCGCGATACGGCCTCGCCCATAAATGAATAGGCGATACCGTATGAGACAATGGGCCCGACGAAAAAGGCACCATATACATTTGCAATGGGCTCTGTCTGCAGCGCCGTTAGGATTGAAAATATACCACCGCTGATGAAGCATCCTCGCAACAGCACACGCCAGTCACGCAGCATCAAAAGATCAGTTTTCCTGACCCTGACAAAGGGAAAAAGCAGCACAGTTGCCAGCGCAAAGCGTGACCATGCAACCAGACCAGGCGCCACACCCTGCGCCGTCAGAAGTTTGCCTGCCGTATCCCCGAAAACAACCAATGACACTGCAACAAATGTGATCAGCGCAAGTTTGAAAAGATTGACCTGAACACTCACAATTCATCCACGCATAGGGTTTACATTTTCATCACGATGCATGTTGTGCTGCCTGTTGCGTATAATTTTCCCGTTTCTGCATCAACGATTTCCGCCGTGGCCACACCTGTTGAACGCCCAACGTGGTTTGTCACGCCGATTGCATGAATTTGGCGATTTTGCGGAATGGGTTTGATAATGTTCACTTTGTATTCGAGCGTTGTATAAATTGACCCATTGGGAACCTTTGTCATCACAGCACACGCCATAGCGCTGTCCAAGAGGGTTCCATACCACCCGCCATGCACCGTCCCCATCGGGTTGAAGGCATCAAAACTTGGCGCACCCGAAAATACCACGCGGCCCTCTGCAACTTCGGTCAAGTAATATCCAAGCGTTTTGCCAATCGGTGGTGATGGATAGCGCCCATCCAAAATCCCTTGCATGAACTCCAAACCGCTTATTTCACGCATTTGATCCAGGTTCAGTAATTCAGACATGGAATTTGCGTGAAATTGATTTGGCAACATGTCACTTACTCTTTGTTATCCAATTGTGCACGCCCGAAATCTGGGGCGTCCGTGTCTTGTCCTGCTTCAATAATACCACGTCGGATGGAACGCGTGCGGGTGAAATAATCGTGCAGCATCACTCCATCCCCTGTACGGATGGCGCGCTGAAGCGCGAACAGCTCTTCTGTAAACCGCCCAAGAATTTCTAGGGTCGCATCCTTATTCGTTAGGAACACGTCCCGCCACATTGTCGGATCACTGGCGGCAATGCGGGTGAAATCCCGAAACCCAGCCGCCGAATATTTGATCACTTCGCTATCGGTGACACGTCCCAAATCGTCGGCAACGCCCACCATAGTATACGCAATCAAGTGGGGTGTATGAGATGTCACGGCCAACACCAAATCATGGTGATCAGGGTCCATTTCATTAACGTTTGATCCGATCCCCACCCAAAAATCACGCAAACGCTGAACTGCACCCGCATCTGTTTCGGGCATTGGAACCAACAAACACCAGCGATTGTCAAACAAGGTTGCAAACCCACTTTCGGGTCCAGAATGTTCGGTACCCGCCAGTGGGTGTGCAGGAATGAAATGAACATCTGCTGGCAAATGTGGGGCAACGGCGTCAATCACGGACCGTTTGACCGATCCCACATCGCTGATGGTTGCTCCAGATTTCAAAACGGGCGCAATATCCCGCGCAACTGATCCCATTGCGCCAACCGGGACACATAAGACGACCAAATCCGCATCACGCGCCGCATCCTGAACAGTGTCACACACACGGTCACATAACCCAATACGGCGTGCTGTATCGCGTGTTTCTGCGGAACGGGCGAATCCCGTGACCTCACCCGCGAGCCCCGCGCGTTTGATGGCCCAGTACATAGAAGAGGCGATCAACCCCAATCCAATGAGGGCCACACGATCGTATACCTTAGTCATTCTTTTGCCCTTTGAATTGCCCAACAGCGTGCGCAACACGGCGACAGGATGCTTCATCACCAACAGTGATGCGCAAGCATTCGGGCAAATTATATCCGCCAACACGGCGCACAATCAGACCCTGTGATTTAAGATAATCATCACAAGCCTCTGCTTCTTCCAGAGAGTTAAACCGCGCCAGAATGAAATTCGTCATAGATGTATCAGAGGCCACACCATGTTCGGCCAAGGCATTTGCCAACCAAGCACGCAGCCGCGTGTTTTCATCCCGACACTTATCTGCATACGCCTGATCCTTCACCGCGGCTTCTGCGGCGGCAAGTGCGGGAAGGGAAACGTTAAACGGGCCGCGAATGCGGTTTAACGTGTCAATAACATGCTTGGGCCCATAGCCCCATCCAACACGCAACCCGCCGAGCCCGTAAAGTTTAGAAAAGGTGCGTGTCATGACAACATTTTCATAGGAATGCACCAAACGCGCACCGCCATCAAATCCGTCGACATATTCCGCATAGGCCCCATCCAAAACCAAAATGGTATGTGACGGAATGCCCTCAGCCAAACGGCGCACTTCTGCCTCGGCAATCATGGTACCAGTGGGATTGTTGGGATTGGCTATAAAGACGATTTTGGTGCGTTCGTTACAGGCCGCCAAAATGGCATCAACATCGGTCATGCGACGATGCTCTGGAACTTCAACAGGTGTTGCGCCTGCTGCCAGCGTAGAAATGCGATACATCGCAAATCCATGTTCGGTGTGAATAACCTCATCCCCTGGCCCCGCATAGGCATAGCAAAGGAAACTGATGATTTCATCGCTGCCCACGCCGCAAATGATATTATCGCTCCACAAATCAAAGGCTTCTGCAATCGCCTTGCGCAATGGCAAATGGTCCGTTGACGGATAGCGGTGCAGCATATGCGCAGTTTTACCCAAAGCCTCAATCGCGGCCGGCGATGGACCAAAGGGGTTTTCATTTGAACTTAGCTTAACCGTATTTTCTGCACCTGTGGCGTGTGAACTGCCAGCCTGATAAAGCTCGATGTCCATAATCCCAGGTTGGGGCTGAATCTTTGGCATGCTTAACTCCATTGTTGTGACCTTCATACGCGGCGCATTTTATCAATGCCAGAGGCAAAACGAAAAAGGCCGCGGCGGTTCCCCGTCGCGGCCTTTCGCTGAAAACTGAAACTTTTAGTTTTGAGCGTAGTATTCGATGACGAGGTTTGGTTCCATCATCACTGGATATGGCACATCGCCAAGACCAGGTGTACGAACGAATGTTGCAGTCATCTTTGAATGATCCGCTTCGATATAATCAGGAACATCACGCTCCGCCAATTGTACCGCTTCTAGCAGTACTGTCATTTGCTTTGAACGATCACGTACTTCGATCACGTCACCCTCTTTTACGCGGTATGACGGGATGTTTACGCGCTTGCCGTTCACTGTGACATGGCCGTGGTTCACGAACTGACGGGCCGCAAATACAGTAGGAACGAACTTCGCGCGATATACGACAGCGTCCAAGCGGCGCTCTAGTAGACCGATTAGGTTTTCACCCGTATCGCCCTTCATACGATCCGCATCAGAGAAGACGCGGCGGAATTGTTTCTCAGTCAAATCACCGTAGTAACCTTTCAACTTCTGCTTGGCGCGAAGCTGTAGACCGAAGTCTGACAATTTCCCTTTGCGCGCCTGACCGTGTTGGCCTGGTCCGTATTCGCGGCGGTTGAATGGTGATTTTGGGCGACCCCAGATGTTTTCGCCCATGCGGCGGTCGATTTTGTACTTGGCAGCGGTTCTTTTTGTCATCGCTGATCTCCTTCGTTATGGTCGAGGCCAAATGGCCACTATGAAGGGCGTTGTCCTTTTACCCGAGGGTACGACAGGCATCCTCTTGCGAGGGCCACCAACACCAATGAATGCGCGACTTATATCGACTCGCACCCCAGAGTCAATGCACATATCAATTGAATCTTGCGCCCGTCACTTTAGTTTTTGTGCAGAGGACATTTTTGGCGCACATGAACATTCCTGGACACATCGACGCGCTGTTGGAAACAGAACGTCAGAACCTGCAGAATTCGGGTGAATTGGGTGACGCAACAATCACCGAATTCTTCGATTTGCGGACCCAATCGGAAAAGGTGATCGTGAATTTCAGCGGCGGCATCCAAAAGGAATGTTGGCGCGTGACACAATCGAATGGATCCTACAGCGTCGTCTACATGCCCGAGGCGGGATATTTTTCACTGTGTGTCGATAGCGCTTTGGGGCCCCTTGATATAGGTGTGCACGGGCCTGCCATCCGTTGTTTTTCATCCGTTTGAAATCCGCCCCACCGCCCTACCTATATCTTGAAAACGGGGGAAATCATGCGTCTATTCTTAGGGCTATTTATACTGATTGCGTCATCCGCCATGGCGGAGGATGAAACATTTATCTGCCAAGCAAATGGGTTTGGAACACAACCACAGATCACGGTTCACCATGATACCACCAACGATTTATTGCAATTCGACAGCGGATTCAGTTTTGCAGGTCAGAACAACCCCAAAACGCCAATCGCGGAACGCGGGGCGGAAAGCCTGTGGTTTAAAGCAAAGATTAAGGGGGACGCGATTAAAACTACCTATAATGTCTACCTGTATAACAATTGGATTTTGATCGAAACAATCGAATTGCCCGTTTTAGAAGCCCCCTGCACCCCAATGACATGCGAGGAGCAGCAAACGATTTATCGACTTAAACCCTGTACACTGGCTGATTGAGGCTTGGTGACACGCCATAGCGCGTAAATTGCGCAAATTTTCAGCACACTGGGTACCAAGGCATATGCGACACTAAGATTATAGATACCCAGAGGCGTGGGAAATGCAGGATCAAATCCAGACACCTCTAGCCCTGGCAAAACAAGTCCGACGGCAAGCGCCAAAGCCAGCTTTGAAGACAGCGACCAGTATCCAAAGGCCTCTTCACTCGGGACATTTGTTCGCTGCAAAAATTTGATAAAAATCATGGGCAGTAGAGTCAGGTCGGCACCGGTCAAAACGCCCGTGACCCCACAAATTATTGCGAAAGCAACAATATCTCCGGCCCCGAGTGTGAAGGTAACCACAAACGCGATCAGGGACGCCAACATTGCCACCCCTAACACCCATTCTATTGCATATTTATTCGCCAATATCGTCCAAATCGGCACCGAGACAGCTGCGGCCCCAAAGAAGAGCAATAACAACGGTCCAGACGCGGTCGCAGATCCAATCGCGTATTCGACATAGAACAGGAATAAGGTGGACGTGATAGCCACAGGTATCGCGTTCACAAAAGCGAGTATCAAATAGGGGCGTATCCGAGTGTCAGGTGCCACAAACGAAAATTTTTGCGAGGTGGTTGTCATTTGTTCCGACCATGAGTTGTGCATCAAAACGACTGCAACACCAGTTATCGAAATCAAAAATCCACCAAACAACGTGTAGGGAACATGACTTATCTCTGTGAAAAGCGTAGGCGCAATCGCGGACAAGCAAATTCCAATCAACTGCCCCGCTTCACGCCAACGCGCAAAGATAGGCTGTGCAGTGTCCGCAAAATTATTTGTGGCGTGCGTGTAAAGCAAGATCACAGACAAACTGTATCCTGTGAATAAAAGCATAAGTGACAAGGCAAACCAAATCGTTGGGTCGATCGGCGCAGTCACAACAAACAGCCCAACTGCCCCCGCGATGATCATTGCCCCCGCCCCAGCAGACAAAAGACGATTAGAAAGAAACCCAATTGCAGATAAGCGGCCCAATAATGGGTCTTGAACGAAATCCACCACCCGCAGCGCAAACATAATCGCCCCCAGTGAGGCCAAAGATACACCATATGTATCCGAAAAATACTTTGGCGCATGCAGGTAGATAGGCAATCCGACCGCCCCCAACATCACACCAAACAGGCCAACCGCGATGAGTATTCTTCTATTCGGTACGGTCTTGGACACTGTCGCTGCCTTTGCGTTTCACATGATGTATACGCTGGGCAACACATCGCAGATCACCCAATGTGGGCGGCACAATCTTTTGCAAGGTTTTAGGGGGAAGCAAGTGGCGGAACTCAACCCTTCCTCGGTCCGCCACTTTCCAAAAATCAAAATTGGCGACTGCAAACGTAGGCATCTGATAACGCTTAGTTTTTAACCTTGGCGCTGTTTTGCCTTTGCCTGTGACTGACCGTTATGCAGACCCGACGGTCAAGCAGTCTCTTCTTGGATAACTTCATCCTCTAGCAGAAGTCGCAACTTTAATCGCGCAGTTGCATCAAACTTACCATCCATTAGGAATGTCTCTAGCGGTATCATTTCGCACCCTTCAGGCTCGTTCGCCACAACTTTGTAGCCATCATATTCATAAATAACAAAGCGTCCGTTTTGCCCTTCTATCAATGTATACCAATGCGAACGATCTAAGTTCAGACCTTCGTGTATTTCGTAAAACGCATTCGTATTATTGATCGGCATATCTTCCTCCCCTGTTGGCCTAAAAGCTTATTGGGCACTTTCAGTTTCGCAAGGGAAAACAGAACGAGGATCGATAAATCGGATCCGCCAAAAAATCTCATCGGCTGTAGAGGGCAACGTCACTATACTGTCATATTGTTAAGGAAAAGGCCCACCGGAAACAGGTGGGCCTCTATTACTTCAGGGCTATAGTCTGGGGAAGATGCCCTGGCGGCTTCAAACAGAGAACTGCGTAGCCGTTGGCAGGCGGTTAGGAGATCGGAGGCCAACAAGCAAGTACTTTCGACGGCCTGCGACAATTAGTATGCACAAGTATATGTCACTATCTGACACCGTTTTTTAAGTTTAGATCAGTTAAGAAAAGCCAATGTGGTGCTAGAAAAGCAAATGACCGCCTCGGGAGGAAACCTCTCTTAGCGGTCATTCTGTCTAATCAAATCTGCCAGTTACCTTCATCGGGGTTACTCCCAAATCCTGCAGTCCAGGCCTTGTTCCGGTTACCCTTCACTCTACCGTTCCTGCCGACGCCAACAATCGTTCAAACCGAAATTCGCTCAACCATCAATGTCTGTAATCCAACAGTTGAAACTTGTTTTGAACTTAAAGCCAATTGCTTGTTTTAAGTCCGAAATTTCGTTTCCCCCAGACTAGATTAATTTTAAGATCACACAAGTTTGCAGATGTACCAAGCACTATTTGCAGGGAAATTGTAGTTCCACAGGCTTATCAACAACTTTTGTGACTTATGCACAGATTATCCACAAAATGATACACAGAATTTATAAATATCTGCTTTGTAACAAGCAGTTATTTGATTCGTGGAAGTGATGCAAGCGGATTTCCGACCAGGCTCAAAAGCCCATTTTGGCAGTCCTCACGCGATCGGCTTTACGTTTACGCTTAATTGCCTCTTTTGCCTGCCGTGCTTTTTTTACCGACGGCTTCTCGTAAAATTCCTTTGCACGCATTTCTCTTAATAGTCCTTCACGCTGCATCTTTTTCTTCAGTACACGCAAGGCCTGATCGACGTTATTTTCTCTTACATCGACGTGAAGCATTTGTAATTTTCCTACTATTTTTGAATACTGGCCGAGGTGGACCTACAAATGAAGTTTCTTCCGACTCGCTAAACAAATGGGACGCAAAGGCCCACCTCTTATCTCACAGTGATACAGCTACCATCCACTTCTGGCACAAAATCGACAAACTGGCACAAAATCGACACAATATTTCTCTGGGAAACCATTTTGTGCGCATTTGATCATTGCTAGCTGCGCTTTTAACCCACTGACCTAATACCTCCCGAATATAACTGGAAGCATGAATCTAAACTGCTTTATCATTGGTCCGATCAATGCCGAAGCAAGCCAGGTTTAAACACTTGCTGAAAAGCAAAAATTTTCTACCACCCGATATATTGCAAAAGTGTCTTCTCTAATTATCTATCGCATCAAATAATGGAGGAAAATATGACAGTACAGACCCACGATTTTGAGGCCGATACAGGCAAAATTCTGAACATTGTGATTAACTCTCTTTATTCAGACAGAGACATATTCTTGCGTGAACTATTGTCCAATGCCTCTGATGCAATCCACAAACGCAGATTCCTCGGGCAAACAGAACCTCAACTTCTCAACAACAATGAAGACGAAATTTCAATCAACGTAAATGAAAAGAAGAAAACAATCGAAATCATCGATACTGGAATTGGATTGAATGCAGATGATCTGACTGAAACATTTGGGACAATTGCACGTTCTGGAACCTCATCTTTTTTAGAAGCTATCGATGAGAATACAGATAACAAAGACGCAGCTAAGACACTTATTGGTAAGTTTGGTGTGGGCTTTTATTCTGCTTTCATGGTTGCTGAAAAAGTAGTAGCCACAACAAAAAAAGCCGGCGAAGATGATACATTCATTTGGGAAAGTGACGGCAAAACAGGTTATTCCATCACTTCATCAAGTGATGCACATGAGACTGGTACTTCGATAAAACTCTTTTTGCGCAAAGATGCCAAGGAATACGCTGATGTCCAAAGACTCAAGACACTCATTAAAAAATATTCTGACCACATTCTCGTTCCAATTTTTGTAACCGCAAAGGATGCAGAGAAAGAACAGGCCAACAGCGCACAAGCGCTTTGGACAAAATCACCTTCAGAAATTTCTGCGGAAGAATACGCAGAATTTTACAGAAGCAGCTTGGGTGCATTCGATGAACCATTCATCACCCTACACAACAAAACTGAGGGATCCATAGACTTCACTAATATGTTGTTTGTTCCAAAGACTGCGCCTTTTGACCTGTTTGAACCAGAACGAAAAACAAAAGTCAGCCTCTACATCAATCGAGTATTTATTAGCCAAGATGTCGACGGGATAATTCCAACATGGTTACGTTTTGTTAAAGGTATCTTGGATACGACAAGCCTAGATCTGAACGTTAGCAGGGAGATGGTGCAGAACAGCCCTGTCATCAAAAAGATTGCAAAATCTGTCACTAAAAAAGTTCTGTCAGAACTGAAGAAGAAGCTGAAAAAGGACGAGACTGAATACGATGCATTTTGGGAACAATTCGGCAAGGTTCTGAAAGAAGGTCTGTACGAGGATTTTGAAAATCGTGAAAAAATTGCAGCGATTACTCGGGTTTATTCGCTGAAACATGAAAAACTCATCAGCCTCGATGACTACATCGCAGAAATGGGCGAAAAACAGGACAAGATTTACTACCTAGCGGCCGATACCCTCAAGCAGGCGAAGTCGAGTCCGCACTTGGAGGGCTTCCAGGCTAAGGGTGTAGACGTTCTTCTCATGACAGATCCCATTGATGCATTTTGGATGTCTCAGATGGGTTCCTTCAAGGAAAAGGCATTCTTATCCATCTCACGTGATAAGTATGATCTGTCAGACTTGGATGATGAAGCTGCAGCAGAAACATCAGATGATGAAGAAACCAACACAATCGCTGCCTTGATCAAAGAGTGCATCACTGACTTGGTTGAGGATGTAAAACCCACAACAGCACTGGTGGATAGCCCCGTAAGGCTCGTAGCGGGTGAGGGTGGATTAGACTTCAACCTCGAAAGAATTCTCAAAGCACAAAATCCCAACTTTGAGGGTGGCAAGAAGGTATTGGAGGTAAATTGTAATCACGACCTCGTGAAAAAAATTCCGTCACTTTCACTAGATTTGCAAAAGGCTGTAAGCAGAATCTTGTTTGAACAAGCAAGAGTTGTTGACGGTGAAATGCCGTCGGATCCGCAGCAATTCTCAAAAGATCTAATTGCCCTAGGCAACGCCCTTTAAGGCAATCGGTAGCCGCTAACCAACGTCAGTTGCGGCTACCATTTTTCCCACCCAGTCCATCAGCACCTCAATCGGGTACCCAGAACCGTAGCCCTGCCCTACCCCGTTAGTCGCCCAACCTCCGATTTGATCTGCGATGTCTGCAGGGCATTGCACAGCACGCAATCGGTCCCGCATTGAATGTCGAAAGCTGCGCATCGTGCAGCCCGCAGGGACATAGTTCCTCAGCCACTGGTAAATGTAGCACTCGCCGAATTTGAACTGGTACGTGATCCACGATTGTATCTAGGGAACGCAAAAGTAGAAGTGCCCGCTTGTTGCAGTATCCTCTGCGAAGCCCATAGGGCCATTCCAGATAACGGTAGTACTCTTGCACTTGCAGACGTCTTCAGGCTGCGCCAAGGGTGCTTGCGTACTTCCACGAAAGGAATATCGCCCTGAAGGTTAAAGTCATCCAGTGACAGCCCTGCAGCTTCTGCCAGCCGCATTCCAGTATCTGACACAAGAGCCACAATCCATCGGATATCATCATCAATCTGCATACACTCTCGCTGAACACGGCGCAGGTCATCCAGTGGGATTGGCTTTCGGGTGATAACACCCTTTGACCGATCATGGTAAACGCCCACAAAGGGATTACGGACATCCAAGGCAAATTCGGACAGGGCAAAGTTGATCACTGCTTTGACATAGGAAAAGTTACGGGTGACGCTTGATCCCGTTAAACCTCTGGCGACTAACCAATCTCTAAAAACCAGGACATCCTGTCTGGTATAAGCTGCTGATGGTTTATTGTCACAATTCTCTATCACATAACCGCAGGCTCTTTCTGCGGATTGACGGAACGACTTAGCTTTGCCGTTACCTTTCTGTTCGAGATAAATTCCCAGGGCATCAATCAGTGTAGGACCTTCCAAAGCCCCGTTTGGCGTCATATTTTGCGACTGAACTGCGGGGACATCCATGCCATCCCTAATTAGCGAACGGCCTAAAACCTCGGACTTGGCTAATCGCATTTGCGTCCAATAGGCATCTAGCTTTGCAGCTTCTATTTTAGCCTGCAGCTTGGCTTCCTTAGGCGACGATGTACGTAATCCCTGCACTATGCGAGGATACTTGTAATGCTGCGTCAGATCGGCAGGAACCCTGCGGGTGAAGTAATAGTAGCCGCCACGCACGAAGGTGTAAGGCACAGGCTTGATCAGTAATCTGGTCTGCATAACGGTCAGTCAAAGGCTAAGGCACAATGGCGCTAAGGTTAAAAACTAAGCGTTATCAGAAGCCTACGTCTGCAGTTGCCAATTTTTATTTTTGGAAAGTGGCGGACCGAGGAGGATTCGAACCCCCGACCCCTTGATTCGTAGTCAAGTACTCTATCCAGCTGAGCTATCGGTCCGTGGAGCCGTGAACTAATTGGTTGCGGTTGGCTTTGCAAGGGCAAAAATGTAAAATTTGGCAAAAAACTCAGAGGCCGCGCAGTTCTAAATTTCCCCTTTGGGCAAAGTGATTTGAAAGCACGCGCCATTTTCAGAGTTATCCTTTAGCCAAAGCGTACCACCGTGCCCAACGACCAACTCGTGCGCGATCGCCAAACCCAGTCCACTGCCCTCGCGCTTGGTTCCGCCACTGAATGGGTGAAAGAGGTGCTCAATCGCTTTCGGTGGCAACCCCGGACCGTTATCGCGAACTGTAATCGTCCAGCTGGCCTCGTCTTCACCCAAGACAATATCAATCTGCCCGTGTGATGGACCAAACGCCTGACGCGCGTTGCGGACCAAGTTTTGCAGAACGCGATACAGTTGTTCGGGGTCTGCACGAACCTCGTCCACATTGCAGGTCACCTGAAATTGAATTTGGTTCGTGTTCTCAAGGGCAAGTATTTCTTGGGTCACCACATCGTCAATGATGTCACTCACGCAAAAACGTTGTAGCTGCGGCGTGGGTTCATCGGCCCGTCCGAATGCCAAGGTATTTTCACTCAGCGCGACGGCGCGGGAAACGGAACGCACCAGTTTGGGTGCCAAACGCTTGACCGCGGGATCGTCGCTTTCTTCTAGACGATCAGACAACAATTGAACCGTAGACAAAATATTCCTTAGATCATGACTGACCTTGGCGACAGCCTCGCCCAATTGCGCCAAACGCTGCCTCTGACGCAGGGCAGCCGATAGTTCAGACTGCAGGCTTGCAAGTGCGATTTCAGCTTCGTGTAATTCAATCACACTTGCACGCGGTTGAATAATCCGACGCGCATCCTGCGGCGCTTTTTCATATTCGCGCATTGAACGGCCCAGGTATGCGATTGGCCGCACAATCACCCAGCGCACCACAAGGTTCAAAAGCACCGCGGTGAAAATTGAAATAATCGCTGACAGCCATAAAATCCGCAGGCCATAGTCCCGCATAGCATGCTGCAGGGGGCCTGCATCCAAAGTGATCTCTATCAAGTCACCACCATCCAATTTTGGCAAACCAACAGCGCGGATGATACGATCATCTGTGCGCGTCACTTCGTAAAGCGCATCAATGATCAACGTTCCAATTCCAGGATCACGCAAGTCATATGTATCCGCAACGGGGGACGGCAACGTCGAGGATAAGGCCAACTGACGCGTTTCATTTCGAACAAGGACAACGTTGTAGACACCCGCGTTTTGAAGCAGCTCTGCCTCCAACTCTGGGGCAAGCATATTATCAGCAAGCAGCGCAAGTGATGCAATCTGCGCACGTTCTATGCGCGTATTCAGATAATCCATCCGAAATCGCGCAATGGAGGGTACGAAAATCAACACCTCGGCCAGCATGACGAAAACGATCGTCAAGATCAGAAACCGACCAGAAAGCGTGTTGAACATCGTTATGGCACCCAGCGTTGTATAAGTTTTACAAACGACTTAATCTTTGGATTGTCAAATAAGCGGGGTGTGAAATAGGCGCCAATTAGCTTTTTGTTGATATCCGATAAGGTTGGATAAGGCGTGATCACACTAGACGCCTTTGACAGTTTTAGGTTCTGAGCGATCACCAGTGACCAAAAGTGGATCAATTCACCTGCCTGCGCACCAACAATTGTTGCGCCGCGCACACGGCCATTTTTCACCCAAATCTGCGCGAACCCATCGGTACGGGCTCCTGCGATTGCGCGATCCAATCCGTCATAGGCCACACGATATGTCTCAATACCCTTACCATCCGAAATGTCCCCCACACTGGCAACTTCTGGATCGCTGTATGTAGCCCTTGGGATATGGTCTTTTCTGACCTTTGCAGGCAGGCCAAACAAGGCAGAACGGACAACCAAGGACGCATGATATCCTGCAACATGGGTGAACTGTTCCTGTCCGATCACGTCACCGATTGCATAAACGGCACGGTTGGTCGTGCGCAAACTATCATCTACTTTGATCCCAACATCCGTGGTTTCAATACCCGCTGCGGACAGATTTAGCCCCTGAACATTCGCGCGCCGCCCAGTGGCGACCAAAATATGCGACCCCTCAATCATTTGACCATCGCCCAAGGTAATCGTTTTGGTCGTTTCGTTTTCATTGATGCCGCTCACATCACAATTTTCGAAAACCGTAACGCCATCCTGCAATAATTTGGCGCGCACAATTTCACGTGTTTCTTTGATTTCACTTGGTAAAATTTCAAATCGTTCAATCAACGTTGTTCTGATACCCAACTGCGCGTGTGCCTGCGTCATTTCCACGCCAATTGGCCCACCCCCGATAATGATTAAATGGTCGGGTCGATTACGGATTTCGAAAAAAGTTTCGTTAGTGAAATAGGACACTGCGTCCAACCCATTGATTGGCGGTGCGATGGGTGTCGCCCCAGTCGCAACAATAATTCGGCGCGCCGTTACTGTTTCATCGCCCACACGCACTGAATTTTTTGATGCAAATTCTGCATAACCACAGATGACGCGAACGCCCAAGCCCTCAAAACGTTCTTGGCTGTCATGGGGTTCAATGGCGGCAATGGTTTCACGCACATGACGCATGACTGATGCGTAATCCACCGACACATCGTGACAGGACACACCCAATTTTTTGGCAGATACTGTGCCCTTCGCACGACGTGCGGCCTCGATCAGAGCTTTTGATGGGACGCAGCCTGTGTTCAAACAATCCCCGCCCATCTCACCGCCTTCAATCAAAACGACACGTGCGCCCATTTGCACAGCGCCCGCAGCAACAGAAAGACCCGCAGAGCCCGCACCAATAACCACCAAATCCGCATCAAACTTCATCAGAGTTTCCTTTATTCAAAATGATCGGCAGCGCCGACAATGCCGCCAACCCCAACAGCGGCCCCAGCACATTTGGTGACCAGATAATCGACAAATCAGGATTACCACCGTTTGCAAGTATCTCGCCCAGACCAACACCAATCCATGTATAAACAAGCCCACCAGGCAAAATGCCAACCAGGGTTGTCCAAGCAAAATGAATGGTGCGCACACCCACGACAGCGGGTGCAATATTGGCCACAAAAAATGGGACAATCGGGACAAGGCGCAGGATCAAAAGCATGCTGATTTCATGGGTACGTAAACCACGGAAAAGACGCGCAACAGTTCCGTCTGACTGGTCAATTCGCGCGGCAAGTGCTGTACCAAATCCCAGTCTGATCGCCATAAAGATGGTAATAGCCCCCAGTGTCGCCGCAGTCACATTTAAGAGTGTGCCAAGCCACAAGCCAAACAAAAAGCCCCCAACCAATGATGCAACTGCGGCCCCAGGCAGCGAAAACGAAACGATCGCGAAATATATCAAAAGAAATGACGCAGCCATCAGAACAGGGTGCTCCTGTCGATAGGACAACAGACTGGCCTGATTGTCACGCAGACTATCAAGATTAATGTAGTCGCCTAGGAATATACTTCCAAGCACACCACCCAAGACGAGTACGGCAAGTGGAAATAGCTGTTTCATGGTCACCTCACTGCCTCATAAGAAGCCTGCTTTGGGCCAAAATGCCAGTACCTTCACAAAGGGGTGATTATTTCTATTGTTTTGTGAAGAAATATGCCAAAAATCGTTCAAATCTGAAACATAGACTGCCGTTTGCGAAAAAATGTTGCAAAAGCATTCAGGCGGGTTTGACTTATGTTCAGATGCCCCTTATACGCAGCAGCTCAGAATTACCTTTGGCGCGAATCTGGTTTTGCGTCGATCAAAAACGGAGACGGAGCGATGAAACGCACCTTTCAACCATCAAACTTGGTTCGCAAACGCCGCCACGGTTTTCGCTCGCGTATGGCGACAAAGAACGGCCGTAAAATCCTAAACGCACGTCGTGCGCGCGGCCGGAAGTCATTGAGCGCGTAATTTACGCGCCATCGACAAAAGTTCCAAGGCATCGCCAGTTGGGAGCGTGAGCATGTCAGATAGACAGCACACAAATACCCTGCAAGCGGTGTCTTTTTCTGTTTCTGGCATTCAAGTCATTGAAAAGCGTCCCGACTTTTTGCGCGCAGCGCGTGGACAACGCCATCATTCCAAAACAGTCATCGTTCAAAAGTTTGACCGCGAGGACGGTGCGGGAATTCGCGTTGGTTTCACTTGTTCGAAAAAGGTTGGAAACGCCGTGTTACGCAATCGGGCCAAACGGCGATTGCGGGCGGCCGCACAAATGATACTGGCACACCACGGTCAATTGGGGTGCGATTACGTTTTAATTGGCAAGCACGACACCACAGCGAATTTACCGTTTGATCGACTGCAGTCAGATTTGAAATATAGCTTGTCCCAACTTGCAAACGGCGGCACGAAATGAGCCCACTTGCATGGATATTCTCGCTCCCTGTTAAAGGGTATCGCCTGATTTTTTCGCCATGGGTTGGATTTAATTGTCGTTATCAACCAACCTGCAGCCAATACGCATTAGACGCCCTGAAAAAGCACGGCGGCCTGATCGGTGGATTTTACGCCGCACGACGCATCTTGCGATGCAACCCATGGGGCGGATGCGGTTATGATCCCGTTCCGCCCAAAAAAGACCGATCAAACACGCAGAGCTAGCTCACTATCCCGCGTTTTGGTGCGGGTTGGAATGGATACGCGATCAATTTCACCGCAGATCGTCAAATAGACATCTTGCAAAAAATGCGTGTCATCAAAATACCATGTATGACCGTGGTTGAAAGATTCATCGCGAAAACGGTTTTCGTAATATTCACCGCAATGAACATCCGCAACTTTGTCATGCAATGGCGCCTCTAACCCACGTCTGCCAGCACGCGGTGCGACACCAATGCGTTTTACCGCAGAAACCGACAGCGCATTGTCGAATGGATTGTGGTAATTCGTTAATCGCGCACAATTCCGATATAATGATGATGATTTTGGATTCCCCGCAGACAACGAGGCAACCGATACATCCGCGCCGACCAACATCACTTGGCTAACGGACCAACTTTTTTGCGCGATATCTGCGGTATCGTCGGCATCATCAAATGCCTCTCGCACGACATATGCCCCCATGGAATGTGCCATAACATGCATGTCGATTTTGCACGCGGGTTCTTGCATCTTTGCGAATGCATGAATGCCATGTTTCACCAACATCAATGCTGATTTTTGGCATCATGACGATCCTCAAGATAGTTCAGAACATAATCTACTGACGGCCAATCAAAGCTCACAATAACCCCATCAAAGCCATTGCGTTCCAAACCGCGCTGCAATTTTCGTTGGCGTTCTAAAACGGTTTCTTGGGAAGAATTGTACCCATGCACATAAAATACAATGTCACCCGTCGTCTGCGTGTTCCGCGTGCCTGAACTGGCCTGTTCTGAAACGGCATCACACCAAGCGCGAGGGGACATTTTGTGGCGAAATTTTGGGGTATCCTCATCGGACGGTACGCCCAAGAAATAAACGACCCCTGGTTCATCGCTACGTCCATCTGCAGATTTGGAACGGGCAACCAACATATAATCCATAATAAAATCTCCTAATAAAATAAAACTAATGTACCATATTTTGTGGATTTTAGAAACAACATTGCTTGTGCAACATCATCGGATTCAGTACATCGGCTCCATGTTAGATGACCTTGATGATATCCACCCATTGTTCGCGGGTGCCCCCTCGACAACCGAATTCAAAAGATTGCGCAAACGCATTGTACGTAACGTGCGCGAAGCGATTGAACAGTTTGGCATGATTGAACGGGACGCGCGGTGGCTGGTGTGTTTATCGGGAGGCAAGGACAGCTATACGCTCTTGGCTGTTTTGTACGAACTGAAATGGCGGGGTCTTTTGCCCGTTGAAATTTTAGCCTGCAATTTGGATCAGGGTCAGCCTGGTTTTCCCGCCACGGTTCTTCCTGAGTTTTTGGAAAAAATGGGCGTTCCCCATCGCATCGAATATCAGGATACTTATTCCGTGGTCATGGACAAAGTTCCGGAAGGCAGAACTTTCTGCGCCCTTTGTTCCCGCCTAAGACGGGGGCATTTGTACCGCATCGCCCGCGAGGAAGGGTGTTCAGCCGTAGTTTTGGGGCATCACCGCGATGATATGTTGGAAACATTTTTCATGAACCTGTTTCATGGCGGGCGTTTGGCAACAATGCCGCCAAAACTTGTGAATGAAGAAGGTGATTTATTCGTTTATCGCCCACTTGCATTTGTCGCAGAAAAAGATTGCGACAGCTTTGCGCGCGCCATGCAATACCCGATCATTCCCTGTGATCTGTGTGGATCGCAGGATGGTTTGCAGCGTCAGCAAGTGAAACAAATTTTGGACCAATGGGAAAAAAACTCTCCTGGTCGTCGTCAGGTGATGTTCCGCGCCCTTATGAACGTCCGGCCATCGCATTTGGTTGATCCCAAACTGTTCGATTTTGCAGGGTTGATGCGTGATCCTGGTAAATTTGAACTAAATTCGCACGACATTCCCGATTTACGTTAAGCGCGTCTTAGCATTCTCTCTTCACCTTGGGCACATTGCGGTATCAAGGGGACGCTCAACATGGGCATCATCGATAAATTTGACGATTCGGTTCGGCTAAATCTGCGTCGATTTGGATTAACTGCATTGCAGTTGTTTTCCGTCACCGTGGCGTTAAATGTGCCGCTAGAGGTTGCATTGTTGTGCGGCACATCCCGTTCGGCGCTGGCGCTACTGGGGTCACGCCCCGCAAAAATTCGCCCTACTGTTGGCAGACAGATGTATCGTACGGCAAAGCATCTATTGGCGAATTTTTCACCCTTTGCCGAGAGTTCAACGATCAAACCCTGTCTATTGTTTGCCATGCAACTTGACGGGCTTGATGCATGGCGCACGCGATTTGGGCGAGAGGCAACGTGGACGCTATTGCAACACGCCTATGATCGGATCAATTGTGCATCCACTGGCCTCAGAAAAGGTGTGGCATGGATGGAAGGCTATTTCAAAAAGCAACGCCGCAAAGCCGCCGTTTAGCGCATTTTCCCGTGCGATACAGGCGTTGATCCGCAAAAACGCCCTCTTGCCTCTTGACCTTTTAAGTCAATCTCTATTGAACCCACCTCAGTATTGACACGACAGGTGGCGCCTAAAATGGATGATCAAAACAAAAACCTAATTCTTGCTTCGGTCCTCAGCATGCTTGTGCTGATCGTATGGTTCGTTTTGTTTCCCCCACCCGTCCCAGAAGAACAGGTGACCGATGCCGCCGATGCAATTGCAACGCCTGTTGAATTGCCCGCCACCGATCAGGAAACGCAGATCGTTGCCGATGAACAGGTTGCAACCACGGCTGAGGCCGCGCGTGTGACGGTGGATACCCCGAGAATTTCTGGATCAATTTCAACAGTTGGCGCGCGCCTAGACATGCTGCAGTTGAAAGATTTCCGCATTTCGTTGGACGAAGGCGCCGAAAACGTTCGTGTGTTGAAACCGCTGGGCGAGGATGACGCATTTTATAGCGCCTTTGGTTGGATGGCACTATCGGGCGCGGATGCAACAGCCATGCCCACACCCGATACAATTTGGGAAATTCAGGGGAATGACGTTCTAACCCCAAACGCGCCTGTGACGCTGACATGGAACAATGGTCAGGGCCTGAAATTCATCCACGAAGTCTCCGTTGACGCCGATTTCCTTTTCACCGTTCGCCAAAGCGTTGAAAACACATCCGGCCAAGAGGCGACACTGCGCCCCTATGGATTGTTGCGGCGTCATGGCGAACCTTCGGATGTGAAGAATTTCTTTATCCTGCACGAAGGCATCATCCGTATGACAGATGGCGAACTTGCCGAAGACGGCTATAGCGATGTTGCAGATTTTGACATTGATCCACGTGAAGGCACCCATGCAGACCGCCAAGACGTTGCAGAAAGTGGCTGGATTGGTTTTACAGATCACTATTGGATGTCAGTCCTTGCACCCGAAAAAGGCACAGGTTTCCGTTCAACGGCCAAATATTTTGAGGCCTCAAATATCTACCAAACCGAGGCTGTTTTAAATCCATTGGTAGTTGCAAACGGCACAGCGGTCAGCGCGACAACACAGATGTTTGTTGGTGCAAAAGAATGGGAAACGATCCGCAACTATGAAAAAACAGGGATCGAAGGGTTTCTTGATAGCATTGATTGGGGCTGGTTCTTTTTCATCACCAAACCAATGTTTGCGGTTTTGCATTGGCTGAACCTTTTGATTGGCAACATGGGTTGGGCGATTATTGGACTGACACTATTGATCAAAGCGCTGTTGTTCCCATTGGCCTACAAATCCTACGTCTCGATGGCCAAGATGAAAGAATTGCAGCCTGAGATGGAAAAAATCAAAAAGCAGGCTGGTGACGATCGCCAAAAGATGCAGCAAATGACGATGAAGCTGTATCAAGAGAAAAAAGTGAACCCGGCCGCAGGTTGTTTACCGATTTTGGTTCAAATTCCAATCTTCTTCTCACTTTATAAAGTGATCTTTGTAACATTGGAATTGCGTCATGCCCCTTGGTTTGGTTGGATCAAAGACCTAAGCGCGCCTGATCCCAGTTCGATCTGGAACTTGTTTGGTTTGCTGCCCTACGCGGTACCCTCACAGGATGGTATTTTTGTCTTTATCGCATTGGGTATTTTGCCTATCTTGCTGGGTATCTCGATGTGGCTACAACAAAAATTGAACCCAGCCCCCACCGACCCAACGCAGGCGATGATCTTTGCATGGATGCCATGGGTCTTCATGTTCATGTTGGGTTCTTTTGCAAGTGGCTTGGTGATTTACTGGATTGCCAACAATATGATCACCTTTACCCAACAGTATTTGATCATGCGCTCACAAGGTTTCAAACCAGATGTGTTTGGGAACATCCGTCAAAGCTTTCAACGTAAGAAAGCTGAATGATTAAGGTTGTTGAAATATGGCGTCACCCGATCAAATCGCATGGGCGCGAGGCGCTTAATACGGTTACGGTCACAGCGGGGCAGACGCTTCCTTTAGATCGTGCATGGGCGGTTGCGCATGACCAAACCAATGTTGATGGATCGGAATGGGCATCCTGCACCAATTTTTCACGCGGGGCCAAGGCCCCGTCGTTGATGGCCATAAACGCAGAGTGGGATGATCAAAATCATCTGATGACCCTAACCCACCCTTCCAAAGAACCACTGTCATTCGATCCTGATCATGAGGTTTCGAAATTGATTGATTGGACCAAAGGGATGGTACCAGAAAATCGTGCCCAATCCGCACGTCTTGTACGCGCGCAACAATCAGGGATGACCGACACCGATTATCCATCGATTTCGATTGGCAACATGGCCACCCACCGTGCGATTGAACAAAAACATGGCCGCCCACTTTCAAATTTGCGCTGGCGCTGCAACATTTGGGTTGATGGAGCTGCACCATGGGAAGAATTTGAATGGATCGGCAAAAACATTCATATCGGTGGGGTTACCTTTGAAATTAAGGAGCCTGTGACACGCTGCCTTGCGACAACGGCAAATCCAGAAACAGGTGCCAGAGACGCCGACACCTTGGCAGTTTTGAACACGTGGGATCACCAAGAGATGACAGTTTATGGTGTTGCGAGTACCAGCGGGCAGATCACCATTGGTGATGAATTACAGGTGATCTGATGCAGCTTCCTTTTCCTTTGGCCCCTGAACCCGATGAGATGTCGCGCGAAAATGGGCGTCTATTATTCGCGCGTGGCAGCGACTTTCTAAAAGGTGTGGTTGCCATGTCTGGACTGCCACCCGCAGATCGGATTGAGGTGTGTTTTGCAGGTCGATCAAACGTTGGAAAATCCAGTCTGATCAACGCGCTGACGGGCCGCAAAGGATTGGCACGCGCTTCAAACACACCGGGACGCACACAAGAAATCAATTTTTTCACAACAGACGAAAGCCACTATTTGGTTGATTTACCCGGGTATGGATTTGCGAATGCACCCTTACCCGTTGTGGAAAAATGGCAGCGCCTTTTGAAGCAATATTTGTCAGGCCGTCAATCGCTGCGCCGTGCATTTGTTTTGATCGACAGTCGCCATGGCGTGAAAAAAGTAGACGAAGAAATCCTATCTTTGCTGGATTCTTCTGCGGTCACATTCCAATGCGTTATGACCAAAGCAGATAAAATCAAAGACCATCAAATAGACAAGGTTTTGGATCAGGTCCGCGGCGCATTGTCCAAACACCCTGCTGCGTTTCCTGAAATCATCGTGACCTCGTCCGAAAAGGGTGTTGGGATTGACACCCTACGGTCAACAATTGCACATATCCAATAATTTGGATCACCACGATTGCGCCAAGCCAACGAAATGGAGTGCGCCAAAATGAAGAAACAAGATATGAACCGTGATTGGATTGCCACCGCTCGCACGCTGTCCCAAGCGCTGCCTTACCTACAACGCTACTCGGACGCGATTGTTGTCATTAAACTAGGTGGTCACGCGATGACCAGTGACGAAGCGATGGACAGCTTTGCGCGCGACGTTGTATTGATGCGGCAGGTTGGGATTAACCCCGTGATTGTTCATGGTGGTGGGCCAATGATCAACGCGCTGCTGGATAAGCTGGAAATCAAATCAGAATTTGTAAATGGCAAACGCGTCACGGATGCAGCAACGATGGAAGTTGTCGAAATGGTGCTATCAGGCACTGTCAACAAACGCATCGTGCAAGCCATCAATAAACAAGGCGGTCGCGCTGTTGGCCTGTCTGGTAAGGATGCAAATTTGGTCGTCTGCGATCCTGCTGATCCTGCATTGGGACTGGTTGGCAATCCATCGGACATTAACCCAGAGGTCATTCGCACACTTTTCGAAAACGATTTGATCCCTGTGATCGCGCCATTGGGTGCAGGTCGCAATGGTGAAACGTTTAACATCAATGGGGATACCGTTGCAGGCGCCATTGCGGGCGCATTAAAC
The DNA here is from genome assembly GCA_000472185.1 of Rhodobacteraceae bacterium HIMB11. Lineage (GTDB taxonomy): Bacteria > Pseudomonadota > Alphaproteobacteria > Rhodobacterales > Rhodobacteraceae > HIMB11. The sequence goes on from AVDB01000003.1 coordinate 282,632, forward strand.
GCGGACCGCTTGTTGTTATTGACGGATGTCAGCGGCGTCAAAAACGCGGATGGCGATGTATTGACCGAAATGAACTCTGATCAAATTCGCGAAATGACGGCTTCTGGCGTGATCGCAGGCGGGATGATCCCCAAAACGGAAACCGCCCTTGCTGCATTAGAAGAAGGCGTAAAGGCGGTTGTTATCCTGGATGGACGTGCGCCAAACGCATGTTTGTTGGAACTGTTTACAGAACATGGTGCGGGATCCATCATCAGGTTGGCGTGATCGCGGTTGATTTTATAATGGTGCTGATTAGGTTTTAGCCCATGGAACACGAAGCGGTCATTCGATTATCAATCTTTTTAGGGGTTTTCGGAGCCCTCTCTTTGGTTGAGGTTCTGAATCCGCGTCGCGCACGTGTTGTTAGCCGAAAAAAGCGGTGGTTCACAAATTGGGGCATCATCCTTGTTGACACGCTTGCATTGCGTTTACTGGCGCTGGCACTCCCCCTGCTGGCAGTTGGGGCGGCATTGGATGCGCATTCCCTTGGGCTGGGACTATTTAACATTGTTGATTTGCCAGTCGCGGTTGAATTTATCTTGGCAATCTTGGTGTTGGATTTTGCCATTTGGTTACAGCACCTGCTGACACATAAAATCCCGTTCCTGTGGCGATTACACCGCGTGCATCACGCAGATCGCGACATGGATGTGACAACCGCGATCCGTTTCCATCCCATCGAAATTTTATTGTCCATGCTGTTAAAGATTGGACTGGTTTACCTCTTGGGGCCATCCGCACTTGCGGTGATCGTGTTTGAAATCATGCTAAATGGGCTGGCCATGTTTAATCACGCCAATATCCAACTGCCCCAACGCATTGACCAGATTGTACGTAAAATCATTGTGACCCCAGATATGCATCGCGTACATCATTCTGTTGAACGCAGCGAACATGATGCAAACTATGGCTTTGCCCTATCAATATGGGATCAGATATTCCGCACCTATGTCGCCCAACCAAACAAAGGGCACGACGATATGACCGTTGGATTGCAATGGCAGGATACGCGCCCTGATCAACTATGGTGGAGTTTATGGCTACCCTTTCGACGCAAATAGGATTTGATAATCTATCGGGCGCGTGCGCGGCACATGGATTGCGGATTGCGGGGGTGTGCGATATGCGCGGGGATGATAGCCTGCCTGAGCTCGCATCATTGGTGTTGCTTGCCCCAAGCGAACCGGGGTTTTGGGATGTGTTCGCAAACTCTGCTGAATATATTGACGGGTTTGAACACCCCATGGATCGTTGGTCCGCGCGTGTGATCGGGAATTTAAGCACCGAATTTGGTGGAACTGCCTATTTCCCATTTGGTGGTGCGCCATATCATCCATTTTATTCTTGGGCGCTTAGCACAGGGCGCGTTTATGCCTCTCCTCTGCGGTTTTTAGTGGATCATGAAAGCGGCCTTTATGTTTCGTTTCGGGGCGCAATCGGATTTACATATGAAATCTCAGATCCTCGCCCGGTCTTATCAACACCTTGTGCGGGATGTGCAGCACCCTGTTTAACCAGTTGCCCTGCAGATGCATTGTATGAAAACGGTTACAATGTTCCAAAATGTAAATCATATCTAATGAACGCCACCGAAAGTTGCGAAACATTCGGATGTGCGGCGCGGCGCGCGTGCCCGCACACTGCGAAAACACAGCGACCAGCGGCCCATGCCCAGTTTCACATGCGCGCCTTTATCGGGGCATAAGCCCGAATTAATCTTCGAAATCAGACCACTTTAGCTGTTGGTTACGTGTCACCGCCACTGTTAGTGTTTTGCCAACAACCTTATCAAACTCAAATCCCGCAATCTCACCTGATCCTGGACGGCGCGCCCAGATATCGGATTCCGTAATCACGTGACCCGCGGCCAAATCTGCATCCGCGACAACAGACGCACGGGCAAAGCGATACACATCCTCTTCAGGACCTGTGCGCTGTTTTGGGTTCATCAACGCGGTGTGGATTTCACGGGATCGGTCAATCAAAAACCGCAGCTCCGCAGGGTCCATCGAATTGATAATGTCTGGCCCTTTGCGATAGCGTGTGTCGGTGTAGTGACGTTCCAAGATCGACGCGCCCAGCGCGACAGAGGCCAGCGCCATTTCAGGGCCAATTGAGTGATCAGAAAAACCAACAACCGCATTTGGGAAGGCCGATTTCAAATCGGTGACACCCTGCAAACTAACAATTTCGGGCGGTGAGGGATAAAGGTTTGTGCATTCCAATAACGCATATTCAATGCCCGCATCCTCAAGAATTTGAACGCTTTCTTGCAGAGTTTCAATCGTCTGCATGCCCGTTGACATGATCACTGGCTTACCCTTGCGCGCAATGTGACGAATGAGGGGCAGATTGTCCGCCTCACCCGATCCGATTTTGTATGCAGGCACGTCCAAGGTTTCCAAGAAATCCGCCGCCGCACGCGAGAAGGGTGTTGAGATATAGATCAATCCCAATTCTTCGGTGTAGCGTTTTAGTTCGGCTTCATCCTCGCGCGATAATGCGCATTGCGCCATGACATCCCAAATGGACACATCTGCGTTCGGTGGGAAAATCTGTTTCGCCTCATCTGTCATTTCGTCTTCGACAATATGCGTCTGATGCTTTACACATTCACACCCAGAAAGTGCCGCAAGGCGCACCATGTTTTTCGCGACCTCTAAATCACCCCCGTGGTTGATGCCGATTTCCGCAATTACAAGGGGTGGGTGGGACGGTGATATTTCGCGATTACCGATTTTCATGGTCGCCTCATGTGTCATTTTATTTCTGTTTGCCGCATATAATCAGCAACCGCGCCGCTGGCAAAGGGCTATTCACGCGTCTCACTGGGATAGACACCCCAAAGGGCGGATTTTTGCGCCCATCCTTTGTATCCGCCCGCTTCAACTTCACACCATGTCTTGGTGCAGGTACCCAAATCCGCAACAACGTTGTTTTCAAACCGTGCGACGACAATCGCATTTTCATTGGGCTTGCGAAAAACATTGGTCAAATCCTGCGTGATTAAAACCGTGCGTACACCAGACAGAAGTGAATAGTGAATCCAGCCCCCTGCCCCTTCATAATCACGGACGCGTCGCCAATTTTCGTATTCGGCATAAATTTCCAACGGGACGCCGCGCCGCTTATAAACCCAATCAATTTTATGGGATAGGGACGGACCACGCCGCGCATTCGCCTCGCCCGCTTTTAATGACACATATCGCGGCATAGGCAGGTTTGTAACAGGTCCTTTTTTGGCGGGTTCCGCAAGGATGGGTTGGGCGAAAAACATCGCCACGCTGATTAAGATCAAAATCGCTTTATGCATCTTTTGCTCACTCGGTACTGCTCTTTTTGGAATGGGTTCTTGTGCCCAAGGAAATTTTATCACACTCTGCCACCAATGATAAACGGATTAAACCCTACGGAGCCTATCGATGTCAGGAAATCGGACGAAAGTTGTGTTAACCCGACGGTTGCCCGAACCCGTCGAGACCCGTTTGAAAGAGCTTTTCGACGTCACCCTTCGTGATCATGACACACCCATGTCGCGCGCTGAATTGGTAGATGCCGTCAAAACATGTGATGTTCTGGTCCCCACCATCACAGATAAAATTGATGCTGGGCTATTGGGGCAAGCAGGTGAAAATCTAAAACTCATCGCGAATTTTGGTGCAGGGATTGATCACATTGACGTGGAAACAGCACGTCAGCGGGGCATTTTGGTGTCAAACACACCTGATGTCGTCACCGAGGATACCGCCGATATGGCCATGGCATTATTGATGGCCGTTGTGCGCAAAATCCCCCAAGGCTTGCAAGCGATGCAATCGGGGGAATGGACAGGTTGGTCCCCCACTGCCTATTTGGGCGGCCGACTGGGTGGACGCAGGTTGGGCATATTAGGCATGGGGCGCATCGGTCAGGCCGTAGCGCGACGTGCCAGCGCGTTTGGCATGCAAATCCACTACCACAATCGTCGCCGATTACGCCCCGAGATTGAGGACACATTGGGGGCGAACTATTGGGAAAGTTTGGACCAAATGGTGGCACGCATGGATATCCTGTCGATCAATTGTCCGCATACGCCCTCGACCTTTCATTTGATGAACGCGCGGCGTTTGCGATTGTTGAAACCAAGTGCCGTTATCGTTAATACATCGCGCGGCGAAGTCATTGATGAAAATGCGCTGACGCGCATGTTGCGCGCCAACGAATTGGCGGGTGCGGGATTGGATGTGTATGAACACGGCACCGATATTAACCCACGCCTGCGGGAATTGGAAAATGTCGTCTTGCTGCCCCATATGGGATCGGCTACGCTTGAGGGGCGGGTTGAAATGGGGGAAAAGGTAATTATTAACATCAAGACCTTTGCTGACGGGCATCGCCCACCAGACATGGTCGTCCCCTCAATGCTGTAGGTTTTTCAGCGGCTCTAGGGTTTGTTGCACACGTGCGCGACGTTTTTCATGCTGTTCGGGGAGTTTAAGCGCGGTCCCAAGTGATGCCACATCTTCATCTACGGTGAACCCAGGTTCATCTGTGGCAACTTCAAACAATACACCCGCAGGTGTGCGGAAATAGATTGCGTGAAAATAATTGCGATCACGAACGTCGGTCACGCGGTAGCCTGCATCCGTTAATGCCGATTGCACCGCCAATTGGTCTGTTTTGGTTGATACGGAAAATGCAATGTGATGCACCGATCCTGCGCCCTCTTTCGATTTTTCGGCATTGGGCAGTTCGATCAGATCAATTTTATTCGCCGCATTTCCATTTGCCACTGTCAAACGTGTAACTGCGCCCTCTGTTGCAGACACAGAATATCCCATAAAAGTCAGCAATTCGATCATTGGGGCCGCATCATTGACACGCATATCCGCCGAGTGAAATCCGCGAATTGCATGCTCTGCCGGAATGTCATCTGTGGTCCATGGCGTGCGATCATCTGCGGCCTCGACCAGGGCAAAGTGATCTTCATCAGGGCCATAAAATTCCAAACGCTGTTCCCCAAAACGATTGGTTGGCGTTGCGTGGCCCGCACCAATCGCGTGTATACGTTCACGCCAAAACGGAATGCTACCCATTGGAATGCTAAAGGCTGTTGTGCCCACTTCGCCCGTGCCACGGCGACCGCGGGCAATGTTTGGAAATGGAAAATACGTCAGAACACTGCCTGCATTTCCAACCTCATCCCCGTAATACAGGTGATATACCTCGGGGTTGTCAAAATTCACGGTCGCCTTAATTCGGCGCAGGCCCAAAACTTCGGAAAAGAATGTGTTATTTTCGGATGCAGATGACGCCAATGATGTGACGTGGTGCAATCCATTGATCTGATGTAACATCGGTGACCCCTTTTTGTTTTTTTGTAAACTAGGGTCACGTGCCAAAAAGGAAATTTACAAAAAATGCGCGGGGCCTGTGCAGCCCCGCACAGATCACATTAAACGAAGAATTGACCGCCGTTTGCAGAAATCGTTGAGCCGTTGATGAAACCAGCGTCGTCAGAGGCAAGGAATACTACACAGCGCGCGATTTCTTCGGGCTCGCCCAGACGGCCAGTTGGTATTTGGCCGATAATGCTTTCGCGCACTTTTTCAGGGACGGCCATCACCATTTCTGTTGCGATGTAACCTGGGCAAATCGCGTTTGCAGTGATCCCCGCGCGCGCACCTTCTTGGGCCAATGATTTCACGATACCCAAATCACCTGCTTTGGTCGCGGCATAGTTCACTTGGGCGAACTGCCCTTTTTGTCCGTTTATCGACGAAATGACGATAACACGGCCAAATTTACGCTCACGCATTCCAGGCCAGATTGGGTGTACTGTGTTGAACACACCTGTTAGGTTCGTATCAACAACTTGATGCCACATCTCGGGTGTCATCTTGTGGAATGGGGCGTCCTTGGTGATACCAGCGTTTGCCACAACCACGTCAATCGGGCCTAACTCAGCCTCGACCTTGGCGATGCCTGCGGAACTTTCTTCGTAATCCGCAACGTTCCATTTATACGTTTTGATGCCAGTTTCGGCGGTAAAGTTTGCCGCTGCCTCATCGTTGCCCGCATATGTGGCTGCAACCTCATATCCTTCCGCTTTCAGCGCTTTTGAAATTGCCGCGCCGATACCGCGCGAACCACCAGTGACCAATGCTACACGAGCCATTTCGTCCTCCAAATAAAGTCTTCACGTAATTGTATTACTAATTTATTAAATTCTTAGCAATAATATTACAACGTCAAATTGCCGCACTGCGGCACAAAAAAGGGGACCGAAGCCCCCAATTATTTCCGATTACGGACGTTCGATACACATCGCAACGCCCATGCCACCACCGATACATAGGGTGGCGAGGCCTTTTTTCGCGTCGCGACGCTGCATTTCGAACAGTAATGTATTCAAAACGCGGGCACCTGATGCACCAATTGGGTGACCGATTGCAATTGCGCCGCCGTTTACGTTTACGATTGCGGGATCCCAGCCCATGTCTTTATTCACCGCGCAGGCCTGCGCAGCAAAGGCCTCGTTCGCTTCAACCAGATCCAGATCACAAACGGACCAACCCGCCTTGTCCAAGGCTTTGCGGCTCGCATAAATGGGGCCAACACCCATGATTTTCGGATCCAAGCCAGCGGTTGCATAAGATGCAATGCGCGCCATTGGTGTGATGCCACGCTTTTCCGCTTCTTCAGCTGACATCAACAATACCCCGGCGGCACCATCATTTAGGCCCGAGGCGTTTGCCGCCGTCACACTGCCGTCTTTGGTGAAAGCTGGGCGTAATTTCTGCATGCTTTCAATGGTGGCGCCGTGGCGGATATATTCATCTTTGTCGACGACAATGTCACCTTTGCGCGTTTTAACGGTGAATGGGATCACCTCATCATCAAAACGTCCCGCCTTTTGCGCCGCTTCTGCTTTGTTTTGAGAGGCGAGTGCAAATTCATCCTGCATATCGCGGCTGATCTGCCATTGTTCTGCAACGTTTTCCGCAGTTTGACCCATGTGATACCCGTTAAAGGCATCCCACAAGCCGTCACAGATCATGCTGTCAATGTATTTCATGTCGCCCATTTTTTGACCCGCACGCAAATGCGCAACATGGGGCGAAAGTGTCATGTTTTCTTGGCCACCTGCACAAACAATAGACGCATCGCCCAGCTGAATGTGTTGTGCACCCAACGCAACGGCACGCAATCCAGAACCACACACTTGGTTCAGACCCCAAGCCGCGCTTTCGATGGGAAGGCCTGCATTGATGTGTGCCTGACGCGCAGGGTTTTGACCCTGACCCGCTGTCAAAACCTGGCCCATGATTGTTTCTGAAACGTCGGCTTTATCAATACCAGCGCGTTCCACCAATGCCTCAAGTACAGCCGCACCCAAATCGTGCGCAGGTGTATTTGCAAAAGATCCGCCAAAACTGCCAACTGCGGTCCGTGCAGCAGACGCGATAACTACGTTTGTCATAAAGTCCTCCATCTCATGGTGCGTGTCGCACGCCCAGAGACATACCGAACTTGCTGCATCGCGGCAACAGTATAAAAGTGCTATGCCGTCGCAGCCTTTTTTTCTAAATATCCTTGATGCCAATTTGGATTGACCGTTGGGGCGCCCCAAAAATATCCCTGTTGGCAATCAACCAGCATTTCACTCAGCCACGGACTGTCACGTTCGCATTCCACAGCTTCGGCAATTGTGAACCTAACAAAGTGATCAGAGATCGACCTAAGTGATTGTATCATAACCTGATTGTCGGGATCAGCAGCCGCATTTTTGGTGAATTGCCTGTCAATCTTGACGATATCAAACGCAAAGTCGTGCAAATAACGGAAGGACGTTGTCCCAGCACCGAAATCATCAAGGGCAAATGTGATCCCACGCTGTCGCAAATCACGCATGAAGTGCATCACCAATTCTGGCACCAGCATTGCAGAACTTTCCGTGATTTGCAGAATAAGACGATCCGCAATCAAAGAATCGCGGCGTAAGGCGCGTCCCAAAATATCCACCCATTGACCATAGCCAATAGAGCGCGCGGACATATTAATTGACAACCGTAAATCAGGGTATTTGGTCAGCTGGGTCAAACCCAGATAAAGAGCGGTGCAATCAATTTGTCGGCCAAGATCAGTTTCCTCGGCCAAAAAAACAAAATCACGTGCGGGAATAATGCGTCCAGTTGGGTCAGGAATGCGAATTAGTCCTTCGTAAAACACCGCACCCTGTGATCCGCGGCTTGCCACGATCGGCTGATAGGCCAGAAGCGCGGTTTTCTCCTCAAGCGCTGTGCGCAAATACGAAAAGACATCGGAATCACGCCGCGCTGTTGCGTAATCCAGCGGGTTATCCTCGGATGCGGCAATGTCATAACGCTTGCGATCAACCATCATCTTCCTCCATGATGTGGCTGATTTGAAACTGAAATTCCTAACAAACCCTGAAGGAAGTATCAAAACGATGGAATGGTGTCGCTGGGCGGAAGGAGATCCGCTAAATCAAGCCTATCATGATGAAGAATGGGGAGTTCCCGTTAACGATTCGAAAAAATTGTTTGAATGCCTCATGTTAGAGGGGTTTCAAGCTGGCTTAAGCTGGATCACAATTCTCAGAAAACGCGCGAATTTCAGAGCCGCATTCGACAATTTTGATCCTGACATAATTTCCAATTGGGGAGATCAGGAGACTGAAACATTGCTGCAAAACGCAGGTATTGTGCGCCACCGTGGCAAGATTGAGGGGGCGTTTGCATCAGCCCGGGCGTGGCAAATCATCGAGAAGAAACAGGGGTTTAGCAATTTTATCTGGGGCTTTGTGGACGGCAAACCAATCCAAAACACATGGAGTGATCTAAGCGAAGTCCCCAGCAAAACTGAAAGAGCAGAGGCCCTGTCAAAGGCGTTGAAAAAACAGGGGTTCAAATTCTGCGGACCGACGATTGTCTATGCGTTTATGCAGGCAACCGGATTGGTGAACGATCATATGCTGACATGCCCACAACACCTCCAAAACCAAGGTCGGTAACGTGTCGGTGTAACGTCGGTATTATGTCGGTTTTCTTGTCAAATTTCGAATAATCTGATCGGGGATCGGAATGATTGGAGGATGCATGCTCCCTTCAAAATCTGGCTACGCCATTCTGTTCATTGTGTTGGGGATGTTCTTTATCTCGGTCAATGACATGGTCATAAAACGGTTTTCTGGTGAATATCCGTTGCATCAGATGGTGTTCTTACGATCAGCGATTGGTATGTTTTTCACGCTTATTTTGATCCGCTTAGAAGGCGGCTGGCGTATCTTAAAAACGGATCAACCGGGATTGCATGCATTGCGTGCAGTGATGGTGTTTGCATCAAACATGACATATTTTGCGGCACTTGCGGTTTTGCCCCTGCCCGACGCAACAGCCCTGTTTTTCATCGCACCGATTATGATCACCGTTCTGTCCATTCCTATCCTGGGTGAACGCGTAGGGCCGCGAAGATGGGGGGCGGTGATCGTTGGATTTTGCGGCACACTTATCATGGTACGCGCCCAAGGCAGCACACGGGGCGACATCAGTATTTGGATTTACCTGTTGCCAATCCTTGCTGCGTTTTTCTACGCAACCATGCAAGTGTTGACGCGAAAGCTTGCAAAAACCAAAGCATCCGCAATGGCATTCTACATCCAGATTACATTTGTTCTGTTCTGCGGAATCAGCGGTTTAATCGTTGGAAATGGTCAATTTGTAGACAGCGTACAACACCCGAGTTTAGTCTTTCTTCTTCGTGCATGGATTGTCCCAACAGCAGCGGATATGTCGTATTTTGTTCTAATTGGTATTCTTGCGACAGGGGTTGGATATTGCCTATCCCAAGCCTATCGCAGTGCGCCTGCAGCAACAGTTGCGCCGTTTGAATATGTCCTATTGCCCATGTCCATTGTATGGGGCTGGGTGATATTTGCAGACTGGCCTGGTCTGCCCGTTTGGTTTGGAAGCGCCACTATCATTGCAGCAGGGCTTTATGTGATATGGCGTGAACATAAACTTTCGTCGCAAGACTGACACAGATCCGGCCATTGTAACCTAACTAGGACAAGTAGCGCTTACGAAGATCACAAACATTTCCATCACATTGTAACAGACCCTGACTTAACGCGGTGTGAAATTAGACGGGCAACACATCAATCGCATCGTGTTGCAGCATGCGAAGCGCAAATATAGCTTTACCTTGCACGATTTGCTCGAAACCACTTCTGCGCGTGTCTATTTACAGAGTGGCGATCGCACTACGGTCGAACGTCTAGGATATAAATCGAACAAGGTGTTTGTTCTGGGTAGTGTGAACCCGAATATCGTGAATATTGATCCTGAAATACGTCAAATCTTGGCGGATATCCTATTCACATCCGATGGGGTTCTAAGCGCACCTGGCGCAAATAGATCAGAGGTTGATTTGCTGCGCGGTACTGATCCTGTGGTTGCCTATCATTTAGATGCATAAAGCCCCATGCGTTTGATCGTGGCCGATGCGATGGAACTGAGTCCCAACGACATTCTTTATGTTTTGGAACAGCCAATCGTATCGGTTAACCGCAACTTGGCACCGATCACACCACTGCGCGCTGTGTTACCAGAAATCAGAAATGAGTTGAATTAAGGGTGCGATTAAATTTGAAGGGATAAGCAAAATTGAACCGCAACGAACCTGGTTAGAAAGCTACTGACGGGACATCGGTTCGCAAACGCATCTTAGCCTCAGAACCGTTATTGCAGCGTTAATCTAAGGTTAACTTTTCATCAAATACGCGCTTTTTCCGCAAAATTTTGAGATTTTATAGCGATTTCCATTGTTAAATAGGCATGCGCCTGTGTCATTGCGGTTTCTGACCTGTCCTGAACATCTGTTATAAGATTCGCAAAATATGGCAAGGGTTGGTCGCGGCAGTCGATATAGATATTCTGATCACGGTTCACCAAATAAAGGTTATCGGTGCGGTGCGGCTGCCCGATATCGGTATATTTGCGAACCTCAATCGATCCTTCTGTGCCCAAAATAAACAGTCGGCCGTCCCCCCATGTCGGTAATCCATCGGGCGTGAACCAATCAAGACGAAGATACCCATGTCCACCATCCCCCATTAGAGTCATTTCCCCATAATCCTGAAACCCAGGCTCATCAGGCAAGGATGTATTTTCAACGTGGGCATGGGCGATTTGAACATCGGTCGATCTGGTAAAGTGCAAAAACTGATCTACTTGGTGTGATCCAATATCGCATAAAATTCCACCGTATCGTTCACGTTCAAAATACCAACGTGGGCGCGTTTTCAAATTTTGTTTATGCGGCGCAAGAGTGACAACCTGAACAACACGCCCAATGTCACCTTGGCGCACCAATTCAGCGGCCTTTGTTACGGCGCGCACCTCAAAACGTTCGGAAAAATTGACGGACCAAATTCGTCCTGTTCTTTCTTGTGTCGCCTTAATCGCTGCCAAATGCTCCATGGTTGTGCACCCGGGTTTATCCACCATCACATCTTTGCCTGCTTCCATCGCCTCAATCGCCAGTTTCGCGCGATCCGCAGGAACGGCGGAAATCAGAATCATATCAATGTTTGGATCTTCTAAAATACGGCGACGGTCCTGCATTTTTTGGACCTGTGGGAAAACCTGATTGAATTTTTCCTCGGTCACAGCTAGCCCATCGGTCCAATACATATCGCATGTGCACCCCTGCTGCTGCATATGCGTCAGCATGCCAAAGATGTGGCCGTGATCAATGCCCAGTATCCCTAGATTTAACGCCATCTTTTATACTACCTCTACTGTGCAAATTGTGCCTGATTTTGAAGACCGCTCTAACGCGTCGATCAATGCATGAACCTTTAACGCCTCTTCCCCTGTGACAAGGCAGGGGCGATTTTCCGCAAGTGATCGCGCAAAATCTTCAATCATCCATTGATGCCAATCGGATGTAAACGCCATTGGGTCTGCACCCGAGCCCGATGTCGCCGCGTGTCCTAATGTTTGCGCTCGACCATCCCGCCAATCTATCCGAAGCGTTCCTGCATCCAAGGTCACACTGCCCTTTGCGCAATGCACAGTGATGGTTTCGCCCCGCCCTGGATAAGCAGATGTTGTTGCAAACACATGACCCATGGCACCGGACGCAAACCGCAAACCAGCGGACACAAAATCCTCGGCCTCCATGTCATGACTTTTCGATGTGGCCGCCAGCGCCGAAACCGTCTTCACAGGGCCCGTCAATGACAGCATCAAATCCAGGGTGTGGATCGCCTGTGATATCATCACACCACCCCCATCACGTGCATAGGATCCGCGACCTGGCGCATCATAATAGGATTGATCACGCCACCACGGAACCGAAACCTCAATCACATGAATATCCCCAAGATCGTCGAGGAGGAGACGCAATTGCTCAACAACAGGACGGACGCGATGTTGGAGCATGATGCCAAGGCGAACATCATGCTGCGCACAGATATCGATCAAATCACGTGCATTTTGCAAATTACGCTCAACAGGTTTTTCCATCAAAATGGGTTTACCTGCACGTGCCAAGCGTTCAACGATAGCCAACCGCGCATTGGGCGGCGTTGTGACAATCACAAAATCGACATCCGATGCGATGATTTCATCAATGTCGTTTGCAGCACGCGCACCCAAGTCGGGCCATTGTTGGACAAAGGCATCACGGCTGTCCGTGGTACGTGCGTAGATCAGATCAAGCGTGATATCCGCGCTGTTCAATATGGCCTGCGCATAAGTGCCAGAAACCATTCCCAAACCAACCATCGCGCATTTCATTGCCAATTCCCCAATCTGTTATTTGGAAATGTGGCACAGTGATTTCACTGGGTCCATGCAAAACTGATTAGACGGGGAGCGTGCAGGCCCCTTGTGTCACATCCTGCGTCATCACAATATCTGTTGATGAAAACCCGATGTGCAGGGTGTATGTCCCCCCGTTCACTCGCCAGCATTCTGAACCAACATCAAAATAGGCAAAATCACGAGGAGAAAGCGTTAAATTCACCGTGGTTTTTTCACCCGCCTTCAAGGCCACTTTTGCAAAGGCACGCAGTTCTTTTTCAGGGCGATCAACGGCCGCGCCATGATCTGAAAGATAGAGTTGCACAACACTCGATCCGTCGCGGTTCCCGATGTTCGTTACGTCAACAGACACCACAACATCTTTGTCATTTGCACGCGTAAAGACATTCGATAGCGAAAATTCAGTATAGCTGAGCCCATGGCCAAATGGGAACAAGGGTGTGATCCCGTGTTTTTCGTAATGACGATAACCGACAAAAACACCCTCGCCGTATCGCACTGTTCCTGCAGCACCCGGATATATTTCGGGGTCTTGGCTGTGGCTTGGGTTATCCTCCCATCGCGCGGGAAAGGTTTGCGGCAAACGGCCACCGGGATCGACATCCCCAAACAGGACATCGGCAATCGCGTTTCCACATTCTTGGCCTGGATACCAAGTTTGTAATACTGCCGGGGTCTGTGCAACCCATGGCATTTCCACGGGTCCACCCGTTTGCAGAACAACAACCGTATTGGGATTTGCGGCACAGACGGCAGAGATCAAGGCGTTTTGGTTGCGTGGCAGGTCGATGTTTTCCAAATCGGACCCTTCTGTATCCCATTCGCCCGAACGGCCCACAAAAACCACAGCGGTATCGCAGCGCGCTGCCGCAGCAACCGCCGCATCAATTTCGGTTTGGCCAAGGACGCGCGACACACCAAAACGGAACGCCGTGAAATACAAATTGTCCGCGGGTTTGGTGCGCAAGTCCATCACTACGGAAACGGTCTGCCCCGCGCTTAGGGTGACATTTCCTGTGCGCTCATCGCAGCCCTCTTCAAAGAACGTGCGCCCCTTGCTCCACGTGTCCCACGCATCAACAACCAATGCGCCATCAACGTAAAGTTTCGCATACCCCGCAGCGTGCAGGCCAAAACTGTGTTCCCCGTCTTCTGACGCGGTGAAGGTTCCAGACACGCGGACGGAAAAAGCGTTTGAATTGACTTTGCCTTCGGCCACCTCTTCATGCCAGAAAACCACTGATCCATCGATTGTATCGGTGTGTACCGCAGGTCCGCGCAAGTCTTCATTATCGAAATATTCTACGTGGAATTCACCCTCGATCACAGGTTCCCAACGGTGATTTGCGCATCCCTTGGCAAATTTGATGCGGTCCTGACCGATGCGCTGGATCATGCCATCCAGCGGGGTGATCCGATAATGTGGGTTTAATTGCGCCGATCCGCCCCCCATGATTTGTGCAACATCTGCGTTGGGACCAATCACCGCAACTGTGCCGCTGTCGGGGTTTAGCGGCAGTGCGCCATCATTCTTCAACATGACCGTTCCTGCAGACCCTGCCTGTCGGATGAGGGCACGATGTTCGGGGTGATTGTCTGCATGTTCTTCAAAGGGTCGATGATCAGACAAGGAACCGACACGTTCCATCAATCGCAACATGGCAAGCGCACGTTCACGCACTATTTCTACACGCACCAATCCATCGTGGACCGCCTGAACCAATTTGGCACCCCGATCGCGCGTTGGACCCGGCATTTCCAAATCCAATCCTGCATTCACCGTGGGGGCCGTTGTGCGAGATCCGAACCAATCGGACATCACAACGCCATCACAGCCCCATTCGTCGCGCAAAACCTTGGTCAACAGCCATTCGTTTTCGGCGGTGTAGATGCCATTTAGTTTGTTGTAGGAGGACATTATGCCCCAAACGTCCGCCTCTTTAACGGCCGCCTCAAACGGGCGCAGGTACACCTCACGCAGTGTGCGTTCATCAATGGCCGAATTGATTGTGGTTCGCTCAATCTCGGATTCATTCCCGATGAAATGTTTCACTGTCGCGGCCACGCCGTTTCTCTGCAAACCTGTGATATAGGCCACAGCCAGATCGGCTGCCAATTCAGGATCTTCGGAATAGCATTCAAAATTCCGCCCGTTGGTGACCGTGCGATGCATATTAATCGTTGGACCCAGCAGCATATGCGCGCCCTTTGATTTCACCTCATCCGCGATAGCCGCACCAATGCGATGCACCAGATACACGTCCCATGTTGCGCCCAGTGCAATACCAACAGGAAAACAGGCAGCCGTCACCCCACCAATAATTGATCCACTGCCGCGCGCACCGTTGGGCCCATCTGTCACACGTAACTTTGCAATCCCCAACCGATCAATCGCGGGGGTCGACCAGTAATCGGCACCCGCAAGAATGGAAACTTGTTCCTCAAGCGTGAGAAGATCAATCAATTCATCGGCCGTTTTATGTGAAGTGTGCGTCATGCTGCGTTCCATTACAGAGGTATTTGCCAAAGGTTTTACAACCCAGACCGTTTAAATTGTGGCCCAACTACCACTAGATCCTGCCCTGCGACAATAAGGTATCATTTATATTCTTGTAATTGAATGTAACAGAGACTAAATGCAGTGGTGTACATTAGTACACCTCCCTGTTGGACTGGCCCCGCATCATTTGCGGGGCCTTTTTTTATTCTGAATACAAAACTGGAAACTCTGGCGCATCAAAGGGCGTGCCCGGGGTGTAATCTAAATCGGGAAACGCAGGTGATGTGGTTCCAAGGCGTTTCGCAAAAACAGCGTCATCCCCAACCCAACGCATCGAAATCACACGACGGCGGTTTGGCGAGGCGTTGGCGGGAGCGCCGTGCAACGTGCGAAAGTTGAACGCAACCGCATCCCCTGGTTCCATTTCCCAACCCAGGATATCCAATTCATCCCGCAGGTTATCCACGTCAGGCACAGCCTCACTTGTGTCCCCTTCAAACAGGTCGGTTCCATCAAAACGCTGTGGTTTGAAATCTTTACCCCATTTGTGCGAACCCGCGATATATTCAATCGTACGTTCCCGCGGGATAGGATCCAAGGGGACCCAAAAACTGACGCTTTGACGTCCTTCGCACAAGTAATAAGGCTGATCCTGATGCCATGGAGTGACGACCGAATTCCCGGGTTCTTTCACCAGAATATGATCATGAAACACACGCGCGGTTTTTGATTGCATCAATTTTGCGGCCAATTCGGGCATAGCAGAGTCCCGTACCAATGCGCGATATCCATCAAACTGATCCCATACAACATAATCCTGAAAAAACGCTTGTCCCCCATCATCAGGGCGATAGGTTCGTTCGCGCCAACTGGGATTTTGCATGTTTTCTTCGATTGCTTCACGAGCTGTTTCAACAAAATCCGCGAAAACACCTTTTAGCAACACAGCGCCGTTTTTTTGGAAATCGTCAATTTGGGATTGCTCAAGCATATTTTTCTCCACCACTTTTCATTTGATGAATGCACAGGATATTTTCAGGTGCAATCGGATTAAGTAACGCTCCAATCCTGACTTAGATCAGGAACAAAGGCTTCAATCACGCAGGTGGCCACCACGGTTGGGTTTTCGCCCGCGGTCGTTGTGATGTTATGACCGCCAAAGACAACGTTGATCTGCGGATTGCCACGCGGCACTTCGGCCATCAGGCGATCAACATCAACTTGTTCTGGGTCTTGCACGCCAATCGTTACTTTGACGTTCATGACCGAATGATCCAAATCCAGTGAACGAAACAGAATGATCGAACTATGCCGAATTGCATCGTTAAACGCCCTGAGTGCAGCCTTAGTATAATCCATCCCGTATAGGTCGGCACCCGACCCCATTTCCAAAATCAACCGTTTCATGCCGCACGCTCCTTTTTCGTGACATCCAGTGACACGATGATCGCTGCATGTGCGATAATTGCACTGGGTTGATCTGGTTTATTTGGGTTTGGAATGTCCAAGCCACCTTGCACGGCTGTGGCCGTTACGTTGCCATAGGGAAATTCCGCCTCAACCGCGGTTAGGTCAATAAGATCCGGATTTTGGCAGGCGATTTCTGCCTTGATCTGCATGCTGCTTTTTTCTGCGCCAAAGACTTCTACCAAATTGATCGAATTACGCCACAGGGCGTCACGCACTGCGCGGCAGGCGGCTTTGGTATAGCTTCCTGAACGCAGGGCACTGCCCACACCCAGTTCAAGGATCATTGGCAATTGGGACATTTGATTTCCTGTTGCAAAGTTGAGTGACTTCAATTTACCCGTCCCCAAAATGAAAGCAATGCGTGATTTTCCGATTTGTCCGTGACCCCCAATGCGTTTCACGATATGTCGGGGAAAGAAATGACTAACGGGCGATTTAGATGACAAAGATTTACGTTGATGCTGACGCCTGCCCCGTCAAAGCAGAAGTGGAAAAGACTGCCACACGCCACAAAATTCCAGTATTTATTGTCAGCAACGGCGGCATTCGCCCATCTCAAAACCCGATTGTCACAACCGTAGTTGTGGACCACGGCGCGGACGTGGCGGATCAGTGGATCGCCGATCATTGCGGCACAGGGGATATTGTTGTCACATCTGATATTCCACTGGCCGCCCGTGCGATTGAACACGGATCACTTGTCGTAAAGCCCAATGGTGAAATTTTGACGCCAAAAAACATTGGGCCCGTATTAGCCGCGCGTGATTTGATGTCGGATATTCGATCGGCCGATCCGTTTTTTCAGGGTCGATCCAAAGCGTTTTCGAAATCAGATCGGTCCCGATTTTTGGATGCACTGGAGCGCGTTATTCGACAAAGCCAAAGATAACGCGTCGAAAATTTCGGATGACAAGCTTTGGCCTTGCACTACCTTCGTCATAGCCAACAGTTTGGAGACCCCATGGAAAAAGAGCCCTCACAAAATGTATTAGGTGGTGAGTTGATCCCCTGTTCAATGGATCCTGTGACAGGTTTCTTTCGCAATGGGTCCTGCGATACATGTGCAGAAGATCGGGGCAGCCACACGGTCTGCGCCATTATGGATAAAGAATTTTTGATGCTGTCCCAATATCTTGGAAATGATCTCTCTACCCCACGCCCAGAATACGGATTTCTGGGGCTAAAGCCTGGTGATCATTGGTGCCTATGTGCGGGGCGTTTTTTACAAGCCTATGAAGAGGGCTGCGCACCCAAAGTTGTGCTAGAGGCAACGCATGCACGCGCATTGGATATTGTGCCACTTGATGTGTTGAAAGAGTGCGAATTCAACCCTGCATGAGGTCGAAACTTTGATCCAACACATTCGCCAGTTGGATATCCAACTCGGTCAGCGTACCTGCGTCATGTGTCGTAAGGCACACCTCTACACGATTGTAAACGTTTTGCCATTCTGGATGATGGTTTAGGGCGTCGATCTGATCAACAAGTGACGCCATCCACGCAATCGCCGCAGAAAAGCTTGGGAAGTGATATGTTTTGTTGGCGGAGTGACCATCGGGTGCAATTGTCCAGCCGCCCTCTTCCAGTATTTTGTTATCCATGAGACTGTCCGTATAAGCATCTATCCTATGAAGAATAAGCCGCGCGCACATATCTTCAACATTTGCAAAATGCGTAAATCCCATTACATCCAGTCAAAGTAAAAGGAAGAGGATCATGCAAATTTATCTATCAGGCGAAATCCACACAAATTGGCGCGACGAAATTATGGAACTGTGTCAGGGCTTGGATGTCACCTTCACCTCTCCTGTTTTGGACCACGCAGCCAGTGATGATTGCGGTGTCGCCATTTTGGGGGCTGAGGACAATAAATTTTGGCATGATAATAAGGGCGCCAAAGTAAACGCCATCCGCACGCGCAAAGCAATCAGTGATGCAGATGTCGTTGTGGTCCGCTTTGGCGAAAAATACAAACAATGGAACGCAGCGTTTGATGCGGGCTATGCAGCCGCGCTTGGAAAATCATTGATCATTATGCATGGGGACGATCATCAGCACGCCCTGAAAGAGGTGGACGCCGCCGCGCTGGCCGTGACATCCACCCCAGAACAGGTTGCACAAATCCTGAAATATGTTTTGCACGGTGAACTCGGTTAACACCTGCGATGTCGTAATTAAGCGGTTTTTCCTAAATCATTTGCGATTGGTTTGGTCCAAATAGATAAGGAACGGATCATGAGATTTTCTGGGAAGACCGCGCTGGTCACAGGTGCCGCTGGTGGAATTGGGCAGTCAATTGTTGCGGGATTACGTGCAGAAGGCGCGCGTGTCGCTGCAGCAGATCGCGACAGCAGTGCCATTCCCGCTGATGCGCATTTGAACGGTGATCTATTAAACCCAGAATATTGCGATGGATTGATAACCGCGGCGGTTGCAGCATTGGGATCCATCGACATCATTGTGAACAACGCGGGCGTCATCACGCGCGGCACGATTGATGAAGCAACTGACGCTGATTGGGCGCTGTCCATGGGCGTCAATGTCGAAGCGCCGTTTCGTATTTGTCGCGCGGCGATCCCAGTGATGGCAAAACAGGGCGGTGGCGTTATCGTAAATACATCTTCGTGCTGGGGCGGCAAGGCACCTGGGCCCAACCACCCGCTTTATTGTATGACAAAGTCCGCGATTGCATCCATGACCGAATGTCTGGGCATGGATCACGGACACCAGAATATTCGCGTCAATGCCGTCTGCCCGAACGAGGTGAACACACCAATGCTGCGTACAGGGTTGCGCGTACGCGGGTTTGATCCAGACACGGCCATTGCGGAATTGGGTAAAACTGTGCCCCTTGGCCGTATCGCAGAACCCGAAGATATCGCCGATGTGGTGCTGTTTCTTGCTTCGGACCAGTCGCGCTACATGACGGGCACATTGGTTGAGGTGAACGGCGGAAAGCCTGTGTCATGATGCGGTTTGAAAACAAAGTTGCGCTTGTCACTGGCGGACGCAGCGGGATTGGACAGGCCACAGCAAAACGCCTACGCGATGAAGGCGCAACCGTTATTACGGCGCAGCGAGCGATTGATCCAGACTTTCCATCAATCAGCGTCGATTTCGCCGATGCCATCGCCACCAGCGCCGTGGTGGATCAGGTCGTTTCGACGCATGGTCAGTTGGACGTTTTGATCAACAACGCGGGCGTCATGCAAGAGGCCTATGCCGAGGATATGTCGCTTGACGATTGGATGCGCACAATCAATGTGAACCTGACTGCCCCGTTCCTATTGATCAAATCCGCACTGCCGCATTTGCGCAAAACAAAAGGGGCAATTGTGAACACAGGCTCAATCGAGGGGTTTGGATCAAACCCAATGCACGCAGCCTATGGCGCATCCAAGGCAGGATTGCATGGCCTGACCAAGGCAATTGCGGTGGATCATGGCAAAGATGGCATTCGCTGCAACGCCGTGGCACCTGGCTGGATCGACACGGATTTGAACGTGGATTACATCGAAAACATGCCCGATCCAGACGCCTTTCGCCGAGATATAGCCAAAATGCATCCCGTTGGCAGCACGGGCAAACCACAGGATGTTGCCGCCCTTATTGCCTTTCTTGCATCAGATGACGCAGCCTTCATCACGGGTGAAATTTATCGTGTAGACGGCGGCAGGATGAGCAAACTAAGCCTGCCGCAATAACGGCAGGCCATCGCTTTACGCCAACCCGACTTGGGTTCCATTGGGTTGAATATCCTCGGGCCGCTGTTCCAACATGGCAAACAAAGCCCCCTGAATATTTGCAACATTTGGATCGTCGTAGATGTTGTTCAATTCATGCGGGTCGTTTTCGAGATCATACATCTCGCCCGTTTGGGATTGATAATCATAAACCAATTTATGCGTTTTGGTGCGTACTGTCCGCAGGGAAAGCGCAACACCTGCGCGCGTCGGCAACAATTCCCATTCGTTCATCGCGAATTCACGACTGTCCCCATCCGTTTCAATCAACTTACGCAAGGATGATCCGTGTTGGGGTAATTGCGCATCCGTTTGCGCATAATCACAAAATGTCGCTGTCAGATCCAGTGTTGAAACAGGATCCGCTACCCGTTTTCCAACAGGCACACCTGGGCCCTTTACGATCATGGGCACCTTTAACAGGCCATCGTAATGCATTGGCCCCTTTAGGATCAGACCATGATCCCCCAACCAATCGCCATGATCAGAAATGTAAATGACTATTGTATTTTCATCCAATCCCGCCTCGGCCAAGGCGATCATAATGCGGCCCACGTTGTGATCAATTAAGGATAATTGACCATAGGTGTTGGCAATAATTTCGCGCAGCTGATCGTCACTTTGTTCGGATATGCGGCTATAGGATTTGCGCACCTCTGCATGCTTTTTCTCGCCCGCAGGTTCAGCCGTCAAAACCGCCTCGTGCCACCATGGACGTCCCTCAAAACTGCGGGTGCGATGCGTTGGCAAATCAACCTCGGCAGGATCGTGCAGGCGCGACCAAGGTTCAGGGGCATCGAAGGGGTGATGGGGGTCAGGAAAGCTGATCCATGTGCAAAACGGGGTGTCCTGATCACGGGTATTTTTTAACCAATCAATCGCGCGATCAGCGGTCCATGTGGTGTTGTGCCATGCCGTTGGCAGTTTGGAATGCCACGTCTGTGCGGCCTCCTTCGTGTCGCCCGCATTTTCGCGGTAAAGGGCGTTTTTCTCGTCCCCTTTGCCATCGGCATAAAACCATTTTTCGTAATGCTGACCAGCGGGCGGTTTTTCAGGCAAAAACCAATTGTGCCCCACCAACATCATTTCAACGTGCTGAAATCCCATATAGGGCCCAAACCATGTATCAGGGTAATCCGCAGATGATTTCAAACATTCGGGCGTCGCTGTTTTTTCAAAAGTATGATAGGTGGAAAAATGCGCCTTGCCGAAAAACGATGTTTGATACCCAGCGGCAGAGAGTGATCCTGCAAACCCCTTTTCCCCAATCTCTGGGTTCAAATCGATCCCGTTGTCGTGAACACCGTGCGTGCGGCACAACTGCCCCGTCAAGATTGAGGCGCGCGCAGGCTGGCAGACCACACAGGACGTGATGCAATTGTCAAAATGCGTACCTGATGCAGCCAATTCATCAAGATGGGGCGTTTTGACATTGCGCCCCTTAAACCCAAAACAATCTGCACGTTGTTGATCTGCCGAAATCAGCAAAATATTCGGACGCGTCATACGCTGCCTCTTTTTCTAGATGTTAAAATCATAACTCCAACCGATAGGGCCACAAAAACAGCGGCAATCGGATGGGTGAACAAAAACCACGGATCATTCCCTGTAGCGGCATAGGCCTGACGCGCGGTTTCTTCCAATTTTGCGCCAAGGATAAAGGCAATGACAAACGGCAAAGGCGAAATGCCAAACACCCGCATCAAATAGCCCAAAACACCAAACCCAAGGGCAAAGTACAGCGCTTCGATCCGTGTTTCTTGGACATAGATCGCCGTGAGGGTTAGCAACAGCACGCTTGGCAACAAAATGTGTTTTGGAATGCGGATCATGAAACCCATTGACCGCATGACACGTCCGCCCACTGTCCAATTCAACGCATTGGCTAAAAACATTGTCGTGAAGATGCCAAAGGCCATAACCAATTCAGGATTCAAGTTGACGGGATCGAATTTAAACACCGTCGGGCTTGGGTTGAACCCACTGATGCTGTCCATCGCAAGCAGCAGGAATACAGCAGCCGCGTTACCAGGAATGCCCAGTGATAAAACGGGCATCAGGTTTGCCCCAGAAACAGCAGAATTGGCCGCTTCTGTTGCGGCGATCCCCTTAGGCACACCTTCCCCAAATTTGCCACCTTCTGCATCATCGTGACGGCGTTTTGCAGCGGTGTAACCCAATGTTGCCGCAAGGGTTGAACCGATCCCAGGAAGGGCACCAACGACCGTCCCAATAACCGCCGAGCGGAAAATGGTGGGGGCGAGTTTAATACGTTCCGCCAGTGTCAGTGCGCTATTGGTATCAGATGTTGTAATAGGTTTCATGCGACTGGCACGTTGATCAGATCGCAGGTCATCCAATTCCTTAAACACCGCACCAATGATCAGCACCCCCAGAACCGAGGTGGAAATTGGAAATCCCTGCGCCAAGGTTTGTGTGCCCACCGATAAGCGTGGATAAAAATCCTCACCCGTTCCGACATATACCGCCAACAACCCCAAGCCTGTCGAAATCAATCCCCGACCAACGGAGCCGCCAACCACAGCCGAAATGAACGATAGGGACAGGATAAGCAGTGCCGTTTTTTCGGGTAGGTCCAAATAACGTTCAACCATGATCGCCAAGAAGGGTGCACCGATTATCAGCACCAAATCCGAAAATGTATCACCGGATACTGATGAAAAATGTGCAATGCGCAGGGCGCGTTTCGCCTCGCCCCGTTTGGCCATGGGGTAACCATCCAGTGTTGTCATAAACGCATCCGGTGTCCCGGGTGTGTTGAATAGGATGGCAGGCACGGCGCCGCCAACGGTTGCCCCCTTCATCACTCCGATTAAAAATCCCAGAACGGGTAGCAGCGCATCGGTGTTGTAACCGAATGTCGAAATCAAAATGGGCAGCGAAATCGCCATCGCAACAGGCCCCGCCAACCCAGGGGTTGCACCCACCAGAATGCCCAAAAAGAAACCAGAAATCACCATGATCACAGTGATCGAAATGGCCAGGCCAAATATCGAAAATGCCTCGGGCCCCTGAAAGACGGCCAAAATGCCCAACCATATGTAATCCAGCACGCTCATCAAACATCCCCGTTGGGCGGCAACAAGAGATCCTCAAACGGAAGGTCATAGACCAGTATCAACACAAGTGACCAAATCAGACCGATCACAAGTGCACGGTGCGACAGGCGTCCTTCGACGACGGCGATCATTCCGCCAATCATGATCATTCCGCCAATCAAAAATCCGATATGTTTGACCCCAATCACGTCACGCAGCAATCGATATTCCAGTTCCAGACCAGAAATCGCCGCATAGGTGTTTATCAAAATCGGCCCCAAATGACGCATCACCGAGAGAGCGACCAAGATGACAATGACAAGTTTGAGGAAAAAGACAAATTGCGCAGCCGCCATGGTGAACTGCGCCTCATCCCGCTTTTCAAATAGCAGGATCAAAGCCGCCCCAAACAACACAAATCCCGCGGCAAGCGTTGGCGCCAAGGAGTCGCCGATCACCCAGTGCCGACGCATTTTTTCCAACAATCCTGTTTCGACATCATTGGGAATCCATACGCCCAAGACAACGATGGCAAAGACCAAAAATATAACTGCTGTGAATTTGTTTGGTGTCATGAAGAAATAAAAAGGCCCCATGTTTCAGGGGCCCTTTCGCTGAATTAGGTTTATTCAGATGCTGCTTTCAGTAGATCACCTGCCGACGCATAATCTGACGCGACCATTGCATCCAGATCACCACCCATGATGACAGATGCGCCACCGAACGCCTTTTTGATCAAACCGCCAGCTTTTGTTTCAGTGTTTTCAACAACACCTTTGATCGCGTTGGCCAACGCGGCGCGCGCATCATCGGGCATACCAGCTGGACCCATGAACATGAAATAACCATCGGCAGAAAATTCAACGCCTAGATCCGCAAATGTTGGGGCATCAGGTGTCTGAACCAAGGGTGCCTTAAGCGCAGAAGCAAGGTTTACCAAATCACCCGCGGCCACGCCCTTGGCTTGGATACCTGCCATGAAACCGATGTCCATGTCACCCGCATTCACACCGTTCATGACAGCCTTGCCACCTTTGACAGAGATGATGTTGAAATCAACACCCTGCGCCTTGCCCAAAAGATAAGCAAGATCGGCCAAGCGTGGGCTCATCACACCGAAACGGATATCCTGACCAGATTTTGCCGCCGCGACGACATCTGCCATCGTGTTCCAACCTTTGTCAGACCGCGCCACAACACCCATTTGGAAACCTGCAGTTGTTGTAATCGGCGTAAAGTCCGCCGGTGTCATGCCACTGTTTGAAGCAGCCATATTGTACCCAAGCGTTTCGGTCACGGCCATGCCGATAACGGTGCCGTCATTTGCTTCTGACTTCATCGCAGCCGCGAGGTTCAAACCGCCTTTGCCTGTGACTTGCTCAGGAATAAAGGACCAACCCAAAGTTGCCTCTAACTCTTCTGCGATCAAACGTGCTTGGGTATCTGCGCCACCCCCTGCTGCGAATGCTATCATAAGTTTTACTGGACCCGCTGGTTTCCAGTCTTCTGCAGCTGCGCCAAGCGCTGTTGCCGCGACAATACCAAGTGCCGCCGCACCCGTTTTCAGCCATTGAAACATAATAATCCTCCCGATTAGATTGACATACTCTGAACCGTTCGGCGTTCTTGGGTCAAGAAAAAAGTTGACGTATCAACTAATTTAACGTTTGCTTTGCTGATGAACACCGGATTTCACATAACATTTGGGGCCTGTGCGTGAATATAGATGACCTAGAAGTCCAACAATTTTTGACCTATCGGCTTGCGCGGACGCACATGCGGTTAAACGCGCAAGCGATCAGAATTCTAAAACGAAACGCGGGCCTGACATTGACGCAGTGGCGGGTGATCGCCCTACTTGCAGGAACAGATTGCAAAAATTCATCAGATATCGAACGTCAAATTGGGATGGATAAAGGGCAACTTTCGCGCACAATTCGCGGGCTGACTGACGCGGGTTATGTAAAGTTTAAAACAGACGCAAAAGATCACAGAAAATCGAATTTAAAGCTGACGGCCAAGGCGCAGAAGAT
Organism: Rhodobacteraceae bacterium HIMB11; assembly: GCA_000472185.1. GTDB lineage: Bacteria > Pseudomonadota > Alphaproteobacteria > Rhodobacterales > Rhodobacteraceae > HIMB11. Next base: position 308,312 of record AVDB01000003.1, read on the forward strand.
TTATGATCAAACTTTGCCCTTAATGCGCAATCGGCAACGCAGTTTGTTTGCCCATTTAGACGAAACCGAGATCAAGGCCATCTATTCAGCGTTAGAAAAGCTGGAACGCGCCGCACAATTGTCAGAGGATGAATTATGAGCCAATCAAATTTCTTGGTTATCATGTCAGATGAACACCAAGGCCGCGCCATGGGATGTGCAGGTCATGATTTTGTAAAAACACCTAATTTGGATCGCCTTGCCGCGCGCGGAACACGCTTTAGCGAGGCTTACACACCCTGTCCGATTTGTGTGCCTGCCCGCGCGTCCTTTGCAACAGGTAAACATGTGCATGAAACGCGTCTGTGGGACAACGCAATGCCCTATACGGGCCAATTGCCAGGCTGGGGTCACGCCTTGCAAGACAATAGCATCCCTGTCGAGTCGATCGGAAAATTGCATTATCGCAGCCAAGAAGACCCCGCAGGATTCGATGTCGAACATATTCCGATGATGGTTGTTGGTGGCGTTGGTATGGTTTGGGCATCCATACGGAAAGAGGATGAACGCATCACCCCCAATGCCCGTATGCTGGGCGGTTATATCGGACCGGGCGAAAGCAAGTACACCGAATATGATGCCGCCGTCACCGAACGGACCGTCGAATGGATCAAACAGGCCGCAAACCGCGATACACCATGGTGTCTCTATGTGGGATTGGTTGCGCCCCATTTCCCGCTGATCGTTCCCGAAGAATATTACGAAATGTATCCAGAAGGTTCCATTCCTGAACCTGAATTACACCCCAAAACCGGGTATGAACGCCATCCTTGGGTTGAAAAACAAAATGGCAATTTCAACAGCGAAGACCAATTTGTGGACGCCACTGAACGTAAACGCGCCTTTTCTGCCTATTATGGTCTGGTCACATGGCTGGATCAAAACATCGGTTTGATCATGGACGCCTTGGACGCATCGGGTCAGACGGAAAATACAACTGTGGTCTACACATCAGATCATGGGGATAATGTTGGTGAACGCGGTCTGTGGGGTAAATCAAATCTATACCAAGAAAGTGTTCATATCCCAATGATCATGGCGGGGCCTGACGTGCCCGTTGGCGAATGCAAAACACCTGTTTCGCTTTTAGATTTGGCCCATACGATCCCTGATCACTTTGGCGTTGCATTCGACGGCCGGGCATCCCATCAGCCCTTGCATGATGTAATTGCAGCGGTGGAACAACCAGACCGCCCAATCCTAAGCCAATATCACGCAGCAGGCGCGGTTTCAGGGGCCTATATGTATAAAAAAGGGCGTTGGAAACTGAACTATTACGTTGATTTTCCGCCTGAATTGTTTGACCTGCAAAATGATCCGAAAGAACACTTTGATTTGGCCAATGATCCAGAATATGCCGACACGCTTGCAAGCCTAGAGGCCGAGCTTCGCGCCATTTTGGACCCAGAGTCCGTTGACAGGATCGCATTTGCGGATCAAGCGGATCTAATCGCATTCCACGGTGGTCGCGATGCCGCGCTTGCGCTGGGCGCCCCCGGAGCGACGCCACCACCCAAGGTATGATTTCAAACCGCATTCTTTTGTGATCTTGGGCGAAGAATAGCAATTGATCCTATTGCCGAATTCAATAGGATCAGATTTCAGAATGCGCAGAAATCGAAACAAATCGAATACAGAAAAAGCAGGCGGGATGCCCATAAACCACCGCGTCGGCGGTGGCATCCATCGACTATCACAAGACGACCTAAACCTATTGCTGGACGCTGCCATTCAAATTTTGGAAACCATTGGATTGGCCGAGGTTTCATCCGAAATCAGCGACACCATGCGTGATGCAGGTGCAAAACTATCGGGCGGGCGCACCACAATACCCCGAACCCTTGTTTTAGAAGCCGTCGATGCCATGCCGAAAACCGTTTTACTGGCAGGCCAAGCAGCCGAGTTTGATATGCAGGTCGGCGGCGAAAACGTCTATTTAGGGACGGGTGGCGCAGCGCCCATGGTGCAGGATTTGACATCTACGGATTACAGGGCCGCCGAGTTGCGCGATTTATATGACGCAGCCCGCATCGCCCATAATTGCAGGCACATCGATTTTTTTGCGCGTTCCGTTGTCGCGCGCGATATCGACGATCCCCTGAAACTTGATCGTGCGACAACGGCTGCATCGCTTATGGGATGTGCCAAACATGTGGTGGTCCAAGCCTCAGACGCGGCACATGTGGGTGACATCGCGCGGCTTTGTCATGACATCGCGGGCGGCGAGGATGCATTTCGCGCCCGCCCCTTTTTATCGCTAAATATCAATCATGCGGTGCCGCCCCTACGGTTACACAACGAAAGCATGTTGGTTATGCGAACTGCCATCAAATTTGGTATTCCAGTGCATTGTAACGTGTTTGGCCAAGTTGGCGCATCAAGCCCCGTCACACTGGCGAGCGCTGCTGCACAAACGCTTGCGGAAACCTTTGCAGGGTTGGTGTGGGTGCACATGATAGACCCCGCCGCCCCCCGCATCGCGGGGCCTCGTCCCATGATCACCGATCTACGCACAGGTGGTTTGGCGGGTGGATCGGGTGAACAGGCGCTGGCCAACACAATGGCGTTACAGGTTCTGCGGCATTTGAATGTTCCCTGTTCCATCATCGCGGGCGCGACAGGGAGCCGACATGTAGACCACCAAGCAGGCTATGAAAAAGCATTGGGCATTTCGGCCGCAATTTCCGCAGGTGCCAATTTGGTGACGCAAGCCGCAGGTAGCCAAGCAAGCCTTATGGGAACCAGCCTTGCTGGAATGGTTGCAGACAATGATATGCTGGGCGCAGTATTACGCGCACACGCACCCGTTACGATTTCGCAAGACACACTCGCACTAGATACCATCCAAGCGGTGGTGGAAGGTGAGGGTCATTTCTTGGGTCAACCAGAAACCTATGCCCGCATGCGCAGTGATTTTGTCTACCCTGACCTCTCTGAACGTGCAGGGTCAACAGACTTTGATCAATCTAGGGCAGCTGACATGCAGCAGCGTGCCATCCATCGGGCGCACGACATACTAAACGGTCCAAAACAAACCCATCTACCCAAACACATTCATGACGCTTTGGCGGCAGAGTTCGGAATTGGAACATCGATATGAACACATCATTGAAAATAGCCATCATTGGGACGGGGGCCATGGGGTCCATTTACGCGGCGCGATTATCAAATGCGGGCCACTCTGTCTGCGCCATAGATGTTTGGGCAGATCACGTTGATGCCATGAATGCAGGTGGCCTAACGATTGATGGACCAGAGGGTCGATTACGGGCAGCCAACATTCGGGCAACCCGCGAACTGCCACCCGATGAACCCTTTGATCTCTATGTCATTGCAACAAAATCCTTTGCTGTCCGCAATAGTGCAGAGGCGATTTCCAAAACACTTACGCCCCGCGCGATGGTGCTGACCATTCAAAACGGCCTGGGCGCAGGCGACGATGTCGCCGCCTTCGTTCCAAAATCCCAAATCATTCTGGGCGTTGCTGAGGGGTTTGGCGCGTCAATGATGGGGCCTGCGCATGCAGCACACACATCCATGAAACAAATCCGTTTGGGCCTGATGCACGGAGCCGATGACCACAGGTTATCCCGCATCGTCGACGCCTGGCGCAGTGGAGGATTTCATATTGAAATCTATGATGACATCGCCCAATTGATTTGGGAAAAGCTGCTGTGCAACGTTACCCTTTCTGGCCCTTGTACGGCCTTTGGTCGAAACGTGGCCGAACTGCGTGCGCAGGCCGCGGAATGGAATATTGCCCTGTCCTGCATGAAAGAGGCCTATGCCATTGGTACACAGTTGGGTATCAATTTTTCATTCGATGATCCTGTACGCTATGTCACAGAGTTCGCGGATCGCGTCGGCGCTGCCAAACCTTCGATGTTGCAAGATCACGAGGCACAGCGCGCATCCGAAATTGGAACGATAAATGGCGCAATCCTAAAATTGGGTAACGAATTGAATGTACCGACCCCCTACAACGATACGATCTGCGCCGTCATACGCGCACGCGAAGCACAGTTTGATTAATCAAACGACAGTTCCGAAAATAACCAATCCCGAAATGCAACTGCCGATGGGGTTTCAGCATATTGTGCCATGGGCAGCAAATAATACCCTTCGTTCGATGTAAGCTTCGTCTGGAATGGCGCAACCAGCGTTCCGTTTTCCAGATAATCACGAACCAATATATCATGCGTCAACGCCATCCCCGCACCGTTCAACGCCGCCTGCATCGCAATAACATATGTTGAGGCCAAGTTGATGTTTTGCCCTGGCGCGAGCGCTGCATCGCTCGCGGATAACCACGTCCCCCATGACCCCGTAACGCCAGCACAATCAAATAATTTCGCAGTTGTTACGTTAAACAACCCATCCTGATAGTCGGGTGCGCAGACAGGAAAATATGTGGCATCAGACAGTTTTTGCGCGTTTGTGCCCAAATCTTCGGGACGTCCAAAACGGATTTCCAATGCGGCATGGGTTGCATGGCGCTCTGGATCCCAAATTGGCGTCACAATATTTAGCGTAAGCCAAGGGTACGCAGCGTAAAGCTTATGCAAACGTGGAGCGAGCCAATATATTGAAAAAGCCAAATTGCAATGCAGCGTCAGGGCACGCCCACGATCACCCCCCGTGAAAGCCTGCGTACCATTGGATAAAATTTGAAACGCCTCGCGCACAATGGGCAGATAATTTCCACCATCTTCGGTCAATTCCAAGGCACGTGTTTTACGCAGAAATAAATCGCGCCCTAGGTACGCTTCTAGGTTTCGAATGTGCTGACTAATCGCGGACTGCGTTAACCCCAATTCACCTGCCGCTCGGGTAAAAGACAGATGTCGTGCACTGGCTTCAAACGCACGAAGCCATGCGAGAGGAGGTAATGAAGATGCGCCAGTTGACATGCAGTACCTATGCATTAATTTTATTAATGATATAGGGTAGAAATGATTATTTGTCACCCTAAAACACGCGTGCCAAATAAACAGAGTACACAAAGTCGACCAAACATCGAAGGTTTCCCAATGCCTGATTACGTTCCCACAAACGCCGCGTCCTCTGGCGTTAAACTGGATAAAAAGACGCTGAAACAAATCGCGGCACGCTCGGATCGACCGGGGTTAGTTTATCTTACCAAATGGATTGCAACCCTTGTTCTAAGTGGTGCGCTGGTTACAACGACATTGGGCACGATTTGGATGTGGCCCACGATGTTTGTTTTAGGCGTATTTTTGACCGTGCCCGCCTATAGCTTTAGTCACGAATGTGCGCATGGCACCGCCTTTCGATCACGCTGGATCAATGAGGCTGTTTTGTGGATCACATCGCTGATCTATTTGGAGGAACCCCTTCATCGCCGCTATACGCATACAAATCATCACACCCACACATGGCATGTCGGTAAGGATAGCCAGATGCCATTTGATACCCCCATGGGGTTCGGTTGTTGGATTGCCGAAATCACTGGCTTTGCCCTGTTGCGGTTTCACCTGCAGGTTTTTGGTCAACTTGCCCTGCGCCGCTACACTCCGATCATGCGGGATGTGACACCTGAAACTGAATTTCCAAGAATGACCAGAAACGCGCGGATTATGATTGCGATCTATGCGGGTTTGATTTTGTTGCCGTTGATTGGGATCATGTGGCCCTTGTGGTTTATCATTGTTCCAAGGATCATGGGCGCACCAATTATGTTGCTATTCACGCTGACACAGCATGTGGAACTTATGGAAAATTCACCCTCAATCGTGGAAAGCACACGGTCTTTTCGCGGCAGCAGGCTGGGTGATTTTCTATACATGAATATGAACAATCACATGGAACACCATTTATACCCAAACGTTCCCTTTCATGCGCTACCCCAATTGGCACAAGCTATCAAGGATCAGGTTCCCGCCCCTGATCCCGGGTTTTTCCGCACCAATTTCGAGGTATTTTTGATCACGCTGCGTCGATCCATGGGCAAATCAACCAAAGCACAGCATATTCGTCAGGCACCACATATGGTCACCAACGGTGGCCCAATTCAAAAGATTGCAGAACGGAGCATGTAGGATGAAGCGTATTTATGATTTTAGTCGAAACCCCGCACAGCGCAATTACACTGTTGCCGATCTTAAGGCGTTGAAAGGATCGGGAAAAACACTGACCATGTGCAATCCCGCAGATCGCGATCAAATCACTGCCTGTGTCGAGGCAGGCATTGATTTGTTTGTAGTGGGAACCGATCAGATGGAAGATGTCCGCGAACTGGCACCTACGCATTTCACAGGTGCGGGATCATCCTGGGCGCAGTTTGGGTCAGATGATGAAATCATCGCCCACGCGTTTGAGGCGATGCGACGCGGCGCGGATATGTATTACACGCTTCGCTCTTTTGATATGATGGAACGCATGGCAAGCGAAGGCATCCCCGTGCAAAGCCATATTGGCCTGGTCCCAACGTTTAGTCATCATTACGGTGGATTGCGTGCCTTTGGACGCACAGCAGAAGAGGCGCTGCAAGTTTGGGACACGCTGAAACGCATGGAAGATGTGGGTGTTTTCGCGGTTGAAGTTGAATGTTTGGCCGAAGAAGTTTTGCTGGCCGTAAACGATAAAACATCCGTTGTTACATTTTCGCTTGGGTCAGGTGCGGGGGGTGATGCGGTATTTTCATTCCTTGCCGATATTTGCGGCGAGGCAAGCGAAGAAGACACACCGCCAAAGCATGCACACGCCTTTGGCAATGTGGGCCGCCTGCATAAACAGATCCATGACGAACGCGTAGAGGCATTAGGTAAATTTCACAGCGAAGTGGCAAACGGCAACTTCCCATATGCCCCAACAAACATAGGCATGCATGCAGGTGAACAGGACAAGTTCCTTGAGGCATTGGATAAATGGACACCCGTCCATCAATAAACGATCAAATTCGGGAGAGAGATATGAGCAGTTGGATTGATGCATGCGCCACGACAGAAATCGACGAAGAGGACCTGATCAGTTGGGAACACGAGGGTCAGAAAATTGCGATTTACAACACAGAAGAGGGTTTTTTCGCAACAAGCCTTATGTGCACCCACGAAGAACAAAGCCTAGAAGATGGTATGGTGATTGATTGCGTGATCGAATGTCCGCTGCATGGAGGGCGTTTTGACATTTGTACGGGCAAAGCCGTGTCTGCACCTGCCACCGTGGATTTGGTGACCTATCCCGTGAAGGTGGAAGGTGACCGCATATTCGTGCAGATCTAAGGTACTTGAAACCCCGCAATCACGCGGGGTTATTTTTCTGTGCGATGATCACACCAATCGCCACCATCGCCGCCCCAAAGGCGACCTGAATATTCCAGACCCCGCCAAGCAACACAACAAACATCATCACATAAAATGGTGCGATATTGACGTGTAGCGATGTCAATGCGATCCCGATTTTTGAAACCGCCCCCAGAAACATGATCTGCGAAATGGCCATCGCCGCAATTGCATAAATCGCCAGATTGCTTACATCTGTAAGCGATAACGTATCAGGAAGCGCGGCAATCTCATAATACCAGCAGAAAATGAACAGCACTGCAGCAAACAGTGCCGCACCCGTAAACGTTACGGTGGTACGCCCCAACGTGCTAAGCGAGGGGAGTTGTTTGACACTAGCATCCGATGCCCATGCAAAAAATGCACCCGCAAAAATTGCCATGAACAGGCCAATCCCTGTATCCAGCGTGAAGGTGTCGCAAACGGCAAAGATACCCCCAATCACAGAGGCTGTCAGACCGATCAAAAACTGAATAGTGATTTTGCGATCACCTTGCCAAACCTCAAGCAAGGTCGCCATGATCGGGGTTGTCGTTGCAATCAATGCAACGGTCACAGGGTCGGTGTACCACTGCGCAAACAACAGCAACGCAGTGCCAATCCCAAACCCCAAAAACCCAATGACAAACCCACGTGTCCACGCCACATTTTGCAATGTGCTGCGTCCTTCCATCCATATCCACAGCGGATAAAGAAGGCATAAAACAGTGATCAGACGGAGCAGAATGAGGGTCACGGGATGCCAAACTTGCAACAGCGCATCCGCTGCAGGAAATCCCGCAGCCCAAAAAACCATTGAGCCCACAGCGAGCGAATTGCCCACAACGATCCTGTTGTCCAACGCGTAGGTTGAACCAAACCCAGTTGATAGTGTCATGTTTATTCAGTTTTTTGAAAGCCATGCCGAAATTGACATGAGTCATTTGTAAACTGAGTCGGCAAACCCATCTGTTCGATTCACGACAAGATGTCGTAAATCGTCATAAATCCTATTTTTGTGAATTGGCTTTCATTCGCACAACGTTCCGCGTGCGGTGGCATCGCGCAGTGGCACTTGGCAATAATTACTCTGCAACGCTTGATCTTTAGTCAACTTGGAATGCCGTACAAATGCATCGTTGAAGTCGATACCCGCCATTCTCGCACCTGAAAAATCCACCAGCTCAAGTTCGGCCCCAACAAAGCTTGCATCGCTCAACCGCGCGTTGCGAAATGTTGCGTTATTTGCTCTTGCCCCCGAAAAATCAGCACCTTCCAGATTTGCGTCATCAAACTTTGCGTTGATCAAATAGGCATCGGAAAAATTTGCGCCCGACAAATCTCGATCGCGGAAGTCTGCAAAGGCCAAATTTTGCCCGCTAAAGTCGCAGTCCACGCACATTGCGAATACTGGACCTGTCAACAGAAGGGAGAGAGTGGATGCCCATAAAAAGCGATGCAACATTGTTTAATCACCACAAAAATAGTTTGTTTTGATGTTAGCATATCGCACTTAGTCCGTAATCCAAATTTTACCTATGAACACAGTACGGGCGGCGAGAATTCGCATTGATCCACCTTGCTCTACGGTTTTATGCTGACATAGCAGCATTGTTCATAACGGAGATGTATTTTGAGCTTTTTGGGGATTGATCTTGGAACTTCGGGCCTGCGTGCGATGCTTATAGATGAGGCCGGTTTGGCAATTCGAACTGTAGAGGCTGCCTACACCACGCGTTCTCCTGAACCCGGTTGGTCAGAACAAGACCCCAAACTCTGGATTGATGCGTTGGATACAGTTGTTGAGGAACTGCGCACCACCGAACCACGCTTTTCAAAGCTAATCGGTATCGGCGTTGCTGGACACATGCATGGAGCAACACTATTGGACGACATGGGGAATGTTCTACGCCCCTGCATCTTGTGGAACGACACCCGCTCTGCAACTGAAGCCACAGCCCTAGATCAAAATTCCGTTTTCCGCGAGTTTTCAGGCAATATCGTATTTCCAGGATTCACTGCGCCAAAACTTGCTTGGGTTGCGAAACACGAACCGGAAATTTTCAGTCAAACTGCAAAGGTTTTATTGCCTGCAGCCTATCTTAATTACCACTTAACGGGCGACTATGTTGCCGATCTGTCCGATAGTGCGGGCACATCGTGGTTGGATGTTCACACGCGTGATTGGTCAAATACGCTTTTATCCCTTGGCGGCATGGACCTGTCACAGATGCCCAAACTGGTCGAAGGTTGTGACAAAGCTGGTACGTTACGACAGGATTTGAAACGGAAATGGGGATTGAAACAAGGTGTCGTCATCGCAGGCGGTGCAGGCGATAACGCCGCCGCCGCATGTGGCATCGGTGCGTTCAAAGAAGGTCAGGGTTTTGTATCACTGGGGACGTCGGGCGTAGTGTTAATCGCCCGCGATGGATGTTATCCCGCACCCGAAACCGCCGTACACACGTTTTGTCATGCTCTGCCATCTCGGTGGTATCAAATGGGTGTGATGTTATCGGCGACGGACAGTTTGAATTGGCTGTCCAAGATCACTGGACAAACACCCGCACAACTTACCCGTGCCTTGCCTGATGCATTGCGTGCCCCCAATGCGGTGAAGTTCATGCCCTATCTTTCGGGTGAGAGGACACCCCACAATGATGCCAGTGTTCGTGGAGGCTTCCTAAATGTTTCCATTCAAAATGATGCGGTTGATTTGACCCAATCCGTTTTGGAAGGTGTCGCCTTTGGATTACGAGATTCGCTCGAGGCACTTAGGCAAACAGGCGCGCTGCCAAAAACGCTTTACGCGATCGGCGGTGGTGCAAAATCAGATTATTGGCTGAAGTTATTAGCAACAGTTCTGCAAATCGAATTGCAGGTCCCCGAGGAGGGGGATTTTGGACCCGCGCTTGGCGCCGCGCGCCTTGCAAAAATTGCAAGCTGTGGTTTGGATCATAATACCGTTATGCATAGCCCAACTGTCAGCCGTGTCGTTAAACCTGATCCCAATCTCATGGATGCTTTTGAACGGGCCTATCAGAATTTTAAACAAAATTTCGCTGCGTATCGTTCGCTAAGTTGCTGATTTAGGCCTCTAACATATACCGCTTGGCGAGTGGTAAACTCACGGCCCCCATCGGGCGCGCTTTGGGCCCAAGTGAACCCTCAATGATTTGTGGGGCGACCAATCCTGCCAGATTTTCGTTTTTCAGTTCCTTTGTAATTCGGTCGACCAAAACTTCCCGCAGATCACTTGGTAGATTGCCATCAATTAAAACAGCAGGGAAATCGATGATGGAAATCGCACCAGTAATCATGCGCGTGACTGCGGGAACAGCTTCGGCCAGCCAATCTTCCAGAATTTTGGAATCCAAATTCCAATTTTCCGTTTTTTCGACTATCTCAGCGGCACTGCCTGTCGCCTCGATAAGACGACGCTCCAATCCGTTCAATGACGCAACATCCACCATTTGTTTCCCATTGATTGGAAAGGGGCCAATCGCGCCTGCATTACCAGACGAACCTTTATAAAGTGACCCGTTCATCACAACACCGCCGCCGATGAAGTGGCCAAAATAGATATACAGAAAATCAGCAGGCGTTTCCGCAGCGCCAAACACCAGTTCAGCGCCACAGGCACAGGAGGCATCATTTCCAAGGTAAATGGGAAATTGAAATAATTTGGACAATTCGTTCCGAAGATCAAAACTTTTCCAATGATCCATTTTTTCAGGATCAGCACCAATCGTGACCGCCCAATCCCATAGGAAAAATGGGATCGCGATTCCCATGCCAGATATTCGATCTGCTTGCGCAGGCTCTAAACCCTGTAAGATTTCGTCTGAAGCTGTCTTTACGAAGTCCAAGACATCTGACGGCAGAGGGTAGGCATAGCTTTCGCGGCGATGCGCAATATCTTGGCCAACAAAATTCGTCAGGATCAGCTCAACAGAACGCCGTCCCACGCTAAGCCCAAAGAAATAAGCACCCTCAGGTGCCAGTGACATCGGAACCGATGGCTGGCCCACGCGCCCGCGCACCTTTTCCCCTTTGGCGATCAGACCATCACTTTCTAATGCGCGCATGATCACAGATGCCGTTTGTGCTGACAAACCAGTACGTCGCGCAATTTCCGCTTTGGGCAATGGCCCCTCTCGACGTAGGATCGATAACACAAGTCGTTCGTTGCGTTCCCGCACACCCGTTTGGTTTGTTCCTTCAACGTCAAATTTTGAAGCCTGGTCCGTCATTCGTCACCATCCCGCGTCACAGCTCTGCGGTCTATCGCGTTAATTAACGCCGAAATCAAATCAAAAATCAATAATAAATAAAGTTGATTTATTTATTGACTAACCTCAAGAATCGTCGCTTAATATTGAACACTCGGGCGTAGCAGTTGTGAGTATGCGATGCCCGGCACAACCAATGGGAGAATAAAATGAAAAAGTTAATGACAGCGACCGCGATTGCCCTGGTCGCGACTTCTGGCGCCGCACTTGCGGGCAGCCACTCTACAAGCGCATGCTTGATCACCAAGACCGACACAAACCCATTCTTCGTAAAAATGCGCGAAGGTGCTGCTGCAAAAGCAGAAGAACTCGGCGTCACACTGAAGAGCTATGCGGGTAAAATCGACGGCGACAACGAAAGCCAAGTTGCAGCCATCGAAACATGTATCGCAGATGGTGCGTCAGGTATCCTTTTGACAGCGTCTGACACAGCTGCAATCGTTCCTTCGGTTGAACAGGCGAAAGATGCAGGTCTATTGGTAATCGCACTTGATACTCCGCTGGAGCCAATTGGCGCGGCACACGCAACATTCGCAACAGACAACTTCCTAGCGGGTGAATTGATCGGTCAATATGCAGCAGCAGCACTTGGTGCAGATGCGGCAAATGCAAAAATCGCGATGCTTGACCTTGCGATCAGCCAGCCAACAGTTGGCGTTCTACGTGACCAAGGTTTCCTTAAAGGCTTTGGTATTGATCTAGGTGACCCAAACAAATGGGGCGACGAAACAGACTCACGCATCATTTGTAACGAGGTTACAGCGGGTAACGAAGAAGGCGGTCGCACAGCGATGGAAAACTGCCTCGCCAAAGATCCGATGATCAATGTTGTCTACACAATCAACGAACCAGCGGCTGCAGGTGCATACGAAGCGCTAAAGGCGATTGGTCGTGAAAACGATGTCACAATCGTATCTGTGGACGGCGGTTGCCCAGGTGTTCAAAACGTTGCAGACGGTGTGATTGCCGCGACATCACAACAGTATCCATTGTTAATGGCATCCCTTGGTATCGAAGCGATTGCACAATTTGCAAAAGACGGCACATTGCCTGCAAACACACCTGGCAAAAACTTCCTAGACACCGGTGTATCATTGGTTGCTGCAGAGGCAGTTGATGGTGTTGACAGCATCAATGTCGCAGAAGGTACAAACCTCTGCTGGGGATAATATCTCCTCCAGATTGGCCCCTGGGCCATCAGGAATTTGGGAGCGGACAAATGTCCGCTCTCAGCATATAATACGACATACAAACTGATACTGCGGGCGATTGAGGAAGGAATGTAAATGTCATCTTCGCAAGATTATGAAAAGGCAGTCTCGGGCGCATCCGATGAAGTGGCCGATTTCGACGACCATCGCAAAGGGTTTGTCGGCCGTTTGCAACACGCGCTTCATGTGACCCCTGCCCTTGTTCCGTTAATCGTCCTTGTGTTTGCCATCGCATTATTTGGCGTTTTATTGGGGTCAAAATTTTTCTCGCCCTTCGCACTGACCCTTATTTTGCAACAGGTTCAAATTGTTGGTGTTCTTGCCGCGGCGCAAACCCTTATTATCTTGACCGCAGGTATTGACCTGTCGGTTGGTGCGATTGCTGTATTTTGCACAGTGATCATGGGGCAATTTAGTTTTCGATATGGAATTCCTGCGCCCATGTCCGTGGCGCTTGGCTTGGCTGTGGGCACGGGACTTGGCGCGATCAGCGGTTGGTTGGTGAGCCGCGTAAAGCTTCCTCCGTTCATCGTAACGCTCGGCATGTGGCAAATTGTTTTGGCCGCAAACTACCTTTATTCCGCAAACGAAACCCTGCGCAGTCAGGATATTGCAGAACAGGCGGCTTTCCTGCAGTTCCTGGGCACCAAAATCAAATTCGGTGGCGCGACATTTACCTTTGGCGTGGTGCTGATGGTTTCATTGGTGATTATCCTTGCCTACGCGCTGCGTTCAACCGCATGGGGGCGTCATGTTTATGCCGTGGGTGATGACCCAGAGGCCGCTGAGCTTGCTGGTGTCGACGTGCATCGCACATTGATGTCCGTTTATATGCTTGCTGGTTTCATCTGCGCTTTGGCTGCATGGGTTATGATCGGACGGTTTAGTTCGGTATCCCCCTCTGCATCAACAGGTGTGGTTGGAAATATTCAGGCCATCACAGCGGTTGTGATCGGCGGCATTTCCCTATTCGGCGGGCGCGGATCTATTGTGGGTGCATTTTTTGGTGCCCTGATCGTTGGTGTATTTGAACTGGGCCTACGCATGGCGGGTGCGGATCCCCAATGGACATTCATGTTGATCGGCATGCTGATCATTGGCGCGGTAACTGTTGATCAATGGATCAGAAAGGTAACAAGCTAATGGAACCTATTCTTTCTGCAAAAGGACTTGTGAAGCGTTACGGTCGTGTGACGGCACTGGATCACTGTGACTTTGAATTGATGCCCGGTGAAATTTTGGGCGTTATTGGTGACAACGGTGCGGGCAAATCAACCCTGATCAAAGCACTATGCGGCGCGGTCACACCAGACGAAGGCAACGTATACTTAGATGGTCAGCCAGTCTCTTTCACATCACCGATTGACGCACGCAAGCACGGCATTGAAACTGTGTATCAAACATTGGCCATGAGCCCCGCATTGTCGATTGCAGACAATATGTTTATGGGACGCGAATTGCGCAAACCAGGAATTATGGGATCTGTTTTCAAGCAATTGGATAAAAAGCGTATGCAAGAATTTGCACGTGAAAAGCTATCTGAGTTGGGCTTGATGACCATTCAGAATATCAACCAAGCGGTCGAAACACTGTCTGGTGGTCAACGCCAAGGTGTCGCTGTGGCGCGCGCGGCCGCGTTCGGATCGAAAGTCATCATTTTGGATGAACCAACAGCCGCCCTAGGCGTCAAAGAAAGCAGGCGGGTTCTGGAGTTAATCCAAGACGTGAAATCGCGTGGCATTCCGATCATCCTGATCAGTCACAATATGCCACATGTGTTTGAAGTCTGTGATCGTATTCATATTCACCGTCTGGGAAAACGACTGACCGTTATAAACCCCAAAGACCATGAGATGTCTGACGCCGTCGCTTATATGACAGGCGCGAAAAATCCGACTTAGGACGCATACGACCGATGACGTTGGAACACACAACCAATCGCATTTTTGATGCGTTGTCGGCACATGTCCAATCAGACAAACGTTGCCTTGTTGCGATCGCAGGGCCACCTGCGGTTGGAAAGTCCACATTGGCCGAATGCCTGTGTGAAAAGTTGAACCTTGCAAAAAAGCAAGCCGCCATTGTTCCCATGGACGGGTTCCATATGGATAACGAAACCCTGATCGCGAAAGGGTTACTGCATCGTAAAGGGGCACCAGAAACGTTTGATGTATCGGGTTTCAAATCAACCTTGGAAAGCCTGTTGAGCGATGACGAAGTGTCCGTTCCACTGTTTGATCGTGCGAAAGATTGTACAATACCCAATGCGGCAAAAATTACGGGTGGCAATCAATATGTCATCGTTGAAGGCAACTATCTACTGCTGGATCAAGAGGATTGGCGCGACCTAAGTCAGTTCTGGGGCTATTCCGTGTTTGTTGAGGCCAATTTTAACGAATTGGAACGCCGATTGATCAACCGTTGGCTAGACCATGGTTTGGATCGCGCAGCCGCAAAAAAGCGGGCCCATGACAACGATATAGTCAACGCGGCAACCGTTCTTAATCATAGAATGCCAAGTGATTTGACACTGAATAACTAAGGCGAAGGCCTTGACAGGCGTGTTTGAAATTGGCCTCATTCAGATGTTGACACCGATTTGGGGGTTAAAATGACACCAGATGAAATTCTATCTTATCCCGCGCGCGTCCTGACCCAAGAACAACGTGAGACATACTTTGACAAAGGGTTTGTAAACGTGGACGAAATTGTCCCCGCTGATATTCTGAAATCCCTGCAGGACACGACGCAAGATTTTGTTGAACAAAGCAAAAGCGTAAGCGTAAGCGATGATCGGTTTGACATTGGCCCAGATCACAACGCGAGTAACCCCGTGCTGCGGCGCCTTAAATCCCCGGATACAGCAAGTGAGGCCTATTGGAATTTTTCAACTGGATTGATGGCGGATGTGGCCGCCGATCTTGTTGGTCCAAACGTTGTCTTTCATCACTCTAAACTAAATTTCAAATGGTTCGATGCATCAGATACAGTCAAATGGCATCAGGACATTCAATTTTTCCCGCACACCAATTACAATGTTTTGACCATCGGTTGCTATTTGGCGGACACGACAATGGACAATGGCCCACTGGCTGCATTGACAGGGTCCCACAATATGGACCTGTTTAATCAGTACGACGCGGATGGAAATTGGACAGGGATGTTGTCAGATAAAGATGCCGCAGGCATTAACATGGATGCTGTGGAATATATGACGGGCAAGGCAGGTTCAATTACCATCCATAATGCGCGCACGTTACATTATTCGCCTTCGTCGAAAAATCCTGTTCCGCGGCCGCTTCTGTTGAATTGCTACACATCGGCCGATGCAAAACCATATACGCCACACCCATCGCCCACCGTAAACACCTATAAGGTTGTCCGAGGATCACAGGTGCGATGGGCGCATCATGATCCCCGCCCATGCCAACTACCACCTGATTGGTCAGGTGGCTATTCCTCGATCTATGCGGCGCAAGCTGGCGAGGACAAGGGCGCAAAATCTATGATGTAAACGCCCAGAGACTATTCAATTACAGTCAAGATTTCATCCAACGGTTTCTTGATCTTTGCAAACGCTGGCACCTTGGCCCCTTCGGCCGCGTGACCTGTGGCAATAATCATCAGTGCTTTTTCACTGCTTGGCCGCTTTAAAAGTTGGTTCAAAAACTTCATGGGGTTTGGCGTATGGGTCAACGCAACCAGCCCTGCGTGATGTAGGGCTGCCAAAAGAAACCCACAAGCGATGCCCGTGCTTTCGGGGACATAATAATTTTTGTACCGTGTCCCGTCCTCAAGTTCGCCGTAGCGCTGCGCAAAGACAACGATCAACCAAGGCGCATCCTCTAAGTGAGGCTTGTGATCATTGGTGCCAATGGGCTCCAACGCCTTGATCCATTCATCGCCTGCGCCACCTGCATAAAATTTTCGCTCTTCCTCTTCTGCGGCTTCGCGAATTTTTCGTTTATGCTCGGGATTTGAAATTGCCACAAAATGCCAAGGTTGGTGATTGGCACCCGAGGGTGCAGAGCCCGCTGTTTTGATGCAGGTTTCGATCACCTCTTTCGAAACGGGCTTATTCGAAAAATCGCGAACAGTATGACGTTTGCGCATGTGTTCGTAAAACGCAGTGGCGCAATCCAAACTCTGCCCTGCAGAGACACCAAACCGATCAGGGACATCGATCGCCTGATATTCTAATTTTTCACGTGTGAACATGAACTGCTCCCAAAATTAGCCCAACGTGCGGCCTTCTGCTTTCAGCTTTTTGTTCAGCAATTGGCGCACCCGAATACCCGCACCATCCGCACCCAAAGTGACCTCAAGAAAATCCATACCACGCGGATCGGCAGCGATGCTGGCCTGTAACTTTTCCAACAGGTGCTTATCCTCATCAAACGCCGCTGTCACACTTTTGCGGGTTTTTTCCTGTACATCTTCTGTCAGTGCAGGCACGTCAAATGCCGCCATCCAGAAATAATGTGTTTTGCCACGCTGCGCAGGGGTCACGATGTGGCAACCGCGCACAATGAAATCAGATCGCGCACCTAGGTCTGGGTTTGGATCATGGACCTTCCAATCAGAAAACGAAATCGCAAGGCTTGGCATCCACCCCTTTTGAACGCGTTTAATGGGCTTATCTTCGGGCAGGTCCATCCCCGCACAGAACAGGGGCGACAATGGGGCGAGATCAAATTCTTGTTCATAACAAATGGTTTCCCCTTCCATGTAAACATCGGGGGCCACGATCCAGTCATCCTGTTTGAAGGTGTTTTTGTGCAAAAACGCAATATGCGTTAGGTCCAGCACATTTTCGCGGATCAAAACCCAATTCGCCGCAACCTCATAATATCCGTTCACAGGGCTCCAATCTGGATCAACCTGATAGCCAACTTCGGGCGGATCGGTGTCAATCGCATCCTGATCTCCCATCCAAATCCAGATGTACGCGCCAACTTCACGGACGGCGTAGGATGGGATTTCCGCCGTCTTGGGCTTCATATGCTGAGTTGGGGCCTTGGTGCAAACTCCACGATTGTTGAATTCCATGCCGTGATACGGGCAGACGATTTTATCACCACTGACATGTCCCTCTGACAGCGGCGCCCAACGATGGGGACAGCGATCGTAAAGAGCAGCAGGCGTCCCATCTTCTTGACGGTAGAGCACGACTGGTGTTTCCAGAATCCAGCGCGCCAGAGGTTGTGTTGAGACTTCATCCTTATGCGCGGCCACCCACCACATATTGCGGGGATAGTTGTCCTCTAACATTCCGTTTGGAATCGCTTGTCCATTCTTTGCAGCGATATTCATGAACGAGTCCCCTTCTTTTCTAAAATTGCAGCAAGTTTTTGCGCCTCTTCCTGCTTCATATGATAACTATGTTGGTCGTCTGGAAAATGGCCTGCACGCACATCTTTGGCGTAATCTGAAAACGCCTGTGTGGCGATTTCGGCAATATTGGCATAGCGTTTTGCAAATTTCGGCTTGAAGGTATCAAATGCTCCCAAGAGGTCATAACCATTCAACAACTGACAGGTACCCGCAGCGCCCGCACCGATTGAGAATGTGAAAATCGACACCGCCTGATCCACTGCACGCCCGACTTCGATTGGCATCGCCTCAATCTCAAGCCCGATTGCACCCGCCTGCTCAATGGCTTTGGCGTCCTCGATGATTTTCATTGCGGCATCCGCCGTGCCACCCTGCATTTTAAAACCGCCCATCAGATGCACTTTGTGGGGCAGCAATCCAACATGGCTCATGACAGGAACACCGGCATCTGCAACCGCTTTGATGATATGCGCACCCTCTTTCCCCAGTTGCAGCTTCAACGCGTCAGCGCCGCTTTCCTTCATCATCCTGACGGCATTGGTTACGGCCATCTCTGGCGTCGCATAAGACCCATAGGGCATTGAGACCAGACACAAAGTATTTGGCGCACCCCGACGCACGGCCTGAGTGTGCATGATCATTTGATCAACTGTCATCGACAGTGTATTTTCATGTCCATGCAATGTCATACCCAAACTATCGCCCACACCGATGATGTCGACACCCGCGCGTTCGGCCCATGCGGCGGTCAAAACCTCGCCCACTGCAACCATCACCAAACGTCCACCAGCAGCCTTTTTCTGTGCCAATTCTGGTAACGTAAGTTTTCGTTTATCCAAGGTCATACCCTCGTTAAATTTTTTGTTCCATTTGGAACAACAGTGACGTATCAAAATTTACAACGCAACACGAATTTCATCACGAACATGCAGAAAACGACGACAGCACATTCAACGGCACGGCAAACAGATCTGACGGAAATTTTTGACACGATTGAATACCCAGATGCCTATCGAATTACATATCTGGCCAATTCAATCGTGTTTCCAACCTATGCCGCGATCAAACGTGATTTTGGGCTTGTACGTGCGGAATACATTTTATTGGCTTGCCTGTCCCATTACGATGAATTGACCGCGCGCGATGTGGCACAAATCTCGATGCGGCCTCGGAACACAATCAGCCGTGCAGTTCATCGTATGGTGGCAGAACAGCTGATTGAGCGTCGACACAATCGCGTGGACAAACGCGAGGCAAGTTTGACCATCACCAAAAAAGGACAAAGATTACACGAGCGCATTGCAGCCTATCTTACCCAACGCCAAGAAGATGTTTTTGCAGGTCTAAATGCGCAAGAGCGACAAGAATTGTCGAAATTGCTTAGAAAAACAGCACTGCATACGGCAGCACTGAACCAATAACCCATATCAAAAGGCGACCCACAATGTTTGAAATCGGACCCAACACACGCTTGCGCGTTTCTCCCTTTTTTGAAAAAACTGTGGAAGAGGGTGTGATAGCGTTTTCACCTTACAACAAAATGTTGATGCCCGTGTCCTATGGACATCCGATGGAAGAATACGACCGTTTGATGAACGGCGTGGCTCTATGGGATGTCAGCGTTGAACGCCAAGTGGAAATCATTGGTCCGGATGCAGCGACGCTGGTACAACTTTTGTCAGTACGTGATCTATCAAACATCGAAGTGGGGAAAGGCAAATACATTCCGATGTGCGACCATCGCGGTGTTATCATCAATGACCCGGTCGTATTAAAACACTCTGATACGCATTTTTGGCTTTCCATTGGGGATGATAACATTCTGATGTGGGCACGCGCCATCGCGGCCGAACGTGGTCTGAATGTAACCATGTGTGAACCCGATGTGTCCCCAATCGCGCTTCAGGGACCGAAGGCTGTCAATGTTGTGGCCGATGTGTTTGGAGATTGGATCCACGATTTGAAATATTTTTGGTTCAAAGAAACCGAATTAAACGGCATCCCATTGATCGTTCAAAAATCAGGATACTCTAAACAGGGGGGATATGAAATTTATCTGCGCGATGGAACGCGTGCGGACGAGCTGTGGAATATTATGCGCGAAGCAGGCGCGCCCTATGACATCGGCCCCGGAAACCCCAGCCCGATTGAACGGATCGAAAGTGGGCTACTATCCTATGGCGGCGACAACGACGATAATACAAATCCATTTGAAGTGCGGCTTGGAAAATATGTGGACCTGCATTTACCCGATGAGGTTGTGGGAATCAAAGCGTTGCGTGAACTCCATGCAGCAGGCATCAAACGCCATCAACTGGGCGTAAAACTGGACAATCAATCCCCCCAAGCGGGACATTTACGGTGGTTCAAGGTGTATAAAAACGGCGCATATGTTGGGGAAATGACCAATGGGTGCTGGTCATCACGCGCAGAAACCGTCATTGGTTTCATCCTTGTAGGTGTCGATGTCCAACCCGGTGATCGTGTTGAGGTCCATCGAGATGGAAACATTGATGTGGGTAGCGTTTGCGAATTGCCGTTTTTCTAAATCGCTGACGTAAGTAGTGAAACAGTCGCGTTCATCACGCGTTCGGAATAAGGATGACGCTTGTCGCGTCATCCTAGTTAGTCCTGTTTTCTTGCGATGAGAAGGCGCGCGGATTTACCGTCTTCGATCAACCAAATACGATCATCTGATATTGGCAATACATCCCGCAGTCGGCGTTTGTATTGGAATATCTCTTCCACGGCGACACGATCTTCCGCGATTTGCAGACGAAACAATGCGCGGCTACGTAAGCCCGTGACAAAGGCATGTGAGGCCCATTCATTTTCATCACGCGCGGGCATAAAGCGGATGGCAGATGGGGCAATTGTAGGCACCCAACTTCTGATTGGTGCTGTGAAATCAGGACGCGTCGCATGTGACGGAATTGGTGTGCCATCGTAATGCTCACCCTCGGACACAATGGGCCAACCATAGTTGCGGGCAGGCTGGATCAAATTTAACTCATCCCCATCTGCTGGCCCCATCTCGACACTCCACAAGGCACCTGTGGGATCAAATGCAGTGCCCAATGGATTGCGATGACCCGCACTCCAAATTTCGTTCGTGGGCGGCGGACGATTAAAATACGGGTTGGTTTCAGGGATGCCACCGTCATCAAAAATACGAACGATTTTACCAATGTTGGTGCCATAATTTTGCGCAGGATGCATGTATTGACGATCCCCCGATGTTATCAAAATAACATCCCGATCTGTTGCGACATCCTTTGCAAACGCAAGTTTATGACCAAAATGTCCCATTCCAGAAACAAACGGTTCTTGTCGCCAAATCTGCTGCACGTTTTCAAGTGCATCACCCGTAAATTCCGCGCGAAAGACCACAGCACCGCGGGTTGCACCACCGTCATATGAAGCGATAGCCGAAAAATAGATGAGGCGATTTTCGGCAAAATCTGGGTGCAGTTTGATGTCCCCCAATCCACCTTGACCACCATACGCGACATTGGGGACACCACGAATAGGCGTTCTGTTACCCGCATCATCCACACGCCACATTTGACCGGATTTTTCCGTCAGCAAAATCGATTGATCGTCCAACTGTTCGATTGCCCAAGGTTCGTTAAATTCGGCGATGTATGTCAGATGTAGGCTTGTATCATGGCTGCCCTTGATGGTTTCGGCAAAACCTGCATGGGAAAGTAACAACAACATAAATAAAATTACGAGCCGCATGTGCACATCCAATCATGAAAACCAACGTTGTGTTGTTAGAGCGACTTGTGCCCGTGTCAAAATGAACTTTGAGTGATCGGCGAAACACCACAATCGAAAACGCTGGATTTAGTGATACCGAACACCCTGCTTGGTCAACGCGCCCTGCACAGCAGTCATGTCAACATCAGCCAAGTCGCAGCGTGTTTTTACCGCTAAGGCTGCGGCGATCCCTGCACCCTGTCCAGATACCGCACAACAGGCCATGTTTCGTGTTGCGGCATGTGCCACCCGATCCCCACCCGTTGCACGACCCGCGACCAGCAAACCTTTGATCCCTTTTGGAAGCATGGAGCGATAGGGAATATGCATATAACGCCCCGTCGTTGGTAGGACAAGAATGCCGTATCCGTCGATAAATTCGGGGTAGATTCCGATACTGTCTTCAAATCGGGCCTGATGGCGTACATCGTCTTCGGTCATGTTATAGTGTGCGTCGATTTTGCGGGTATCGCGAATGCCAATCGTCATGCCGAAATTTCGCAACCGAATTCCCGAACAGCCCGGCGCATATTCACGTAGCGCATCAATTGCCAGCATCGCCTGACGCCGACCTTCCATTTCGAAATGGGTTAAATCCGCGGGATCAGTACCATCGCATTCTGGCAGATGTACCAAATTCATATAGGTAATTTCACCCGTGTCATGCACCGCGCCCCATGTTCCCGAAATCGTGGACAAATCCGCAGGGATCAGTCCCGATTGACGTGCCTGTTCGAAGGGTTTTTTGATGAATGGGGAAAACATGGTGTCCTCTTTCCCATCCGTTTCCACCGTCCATTCACCCGTTGACCAATCCGCATAGGTCAGAGGATTTTCCTTCACATCTTCCATGAACTTTTTCTTATCCACACCTGCGCAATGGAACATCACACTTGCCGCTTGCAAGTCCTCTTTCGGTGTTTTGGTGATGGGGGCACCCGCACGATGCGCGATATCAGCATCCCCTGTGGCATCAACCACAACCTTCGCCAACAGGGCCTCTCTGCCCGCTTTGGATTCTGTGATAATTCCCGTGACGCGATCCCCGTCCATAATTGGCGCAACGAACAAACGGTGCAGCATCGGTATAACACCCGCTTCTTCGACTAGGTGGTCCGCGACCAGTTTGAACCCTTCTGAGTCCAATTCGTAAGATAGGCTTTGGCTTTCAGGCACTGCCGCGCCCATGTCCTTGGCGCGATCTTCAAATTCGCGGCCCAACCCGCCCGCTTCGACGGTTTGTTCGTGGCGATACCATGCAAACCCCTCAACTCCCACAGTGGTGATATTGCCCCCAAAACATCCGAAACGTTCAACAAGGGTCGTCTTCACCCCCATGCGCGCGGCGGCCAGCGCAGCGGCCAAACCACCGGGGCCCGACCCAACCACCAAAACATCAGTTTCATGGATGACATCAATTTGTTTTGCAGGTTCTGTGATTGTTTTGCTCATGTATCACCTGTGGGACTCTCGTACCATAATGCCGTCCTTTAGCATTGAATACATGCCCAAAACCGACAACCCTGCATAGTCTTAGCGCATCACAAACGGATTTTGCATCGGTACATCCGATGTATTTATCCACGTGGTTTTGGTGCGTGTGTAATCCAAAATCGCATCCTGACCTGCCTCGCGTCCATAGCCCGATTGATTAAATCCACCAAACGGCGCGATTGGTGAGATTGCACGATATGTATTGACCCAACAAATCCCAGACCGAATGCGATCAGAAACACGATGCGCGCGGGCAATATTCTGGGTAAACACACCAGAGCCCAATCCGAATTGCGAATTGTTGGCCATCATTATGGCCTCTTCCTCGGTATCAAATGGGATCAATGACATAACAGGTCCAAACATTTCGATGTGCAGCGTTTCGGTATCCTCTGAGGCGCATTCCACCAAGGTTGGTGCCATGTAGTTCCCGTCCCGTTCAAGGGGCGCACCCCCAAAATGGATTATCGCACCCTGCGATTGTGCCTTATCCAATGTATCAACGATGCGATCAATCTGGGCACCTGTACATAAGGGGCCCACATGCGTGGCGCTGTTCAACGGATCACCGACGACAATTCCACTGGCCTTATCTTTTATGCGGGCGATTAGGTCGGGCAAAATACTTCGATGGATCAGGCCACGTGAGCCTGCCACACAGGACTGACCCGAGGCACCAAAATTTGCAGCGATCAAACCATTGGCCGCACTATCCAAATCCGCATCCTCAAACACCAAAATGGGGGATTTTCCCCCTAATTCCAGGGTGGTCACCGCAAAATTTTCCGCAGAATTTCGCACAACGTGACGCGCGGTTTCTGGCCCACCTGTGAATGCAATTCGGTCGACCTGTGGATGACGTGTTAATGGAATAGAACAATTTTCGGCATCCCCAGTTATCACAGAGACCACACCGTCGGGAAAACCCACCTGATCGATCAGTTTGGCAAATTCCAACATCGGAATCGGTGCGATTTCAGAGGCCTTTAGGATCACTGAACACCCCGCCGCCAAGGCAGGACCCAATTTCGTGGCAGACAAAAACATTTGCGCGTTCCACGGAACCACCGCCGCAACCACACCGATTGGCATACGTTTGGTGAACACATGCATGTCGGGTTTGTCGATTGGTAAAACCGCGCCTTCCACCTTGTCGGCAAGTCCCGCGTAGTAGCGATAATAATCTGCGACATATTTAGTTTGCGTCGCAGTTTCGGCCAACAATTTACCGCTATCCTGCGTTTCCAACTCACCCAAGCGGCCTGCATGTTGTTCAATCAAATCCGCAAATTTGAACAACAGCTTTCCGCGCGCGGTCTGTGTCATGTCGCGCCATGTGGGATTGTCCAAGGCACGCTTTGCGGCAACAACCGCACGTTCAACATCCTGTTTGTCCGAACAGGCAAAACTGGCCCAATTTTTACCATCGGCTGGGTTTTGACTATGCATAACCGCACCTCCAGCGCCCTCACAAAATGAACCGTCGATATAAAGTTGAAAATGCGGGTTTGTCATTTTGTCCTCACTGAAATGCTGGCATTACGTCGTTGATAAAGCGCGCTAAGCTCTCTTTTTTACGATCACTCGACATGCCGCTGTCAATCCAAAATGCAAATTCATCATATCCCAAATCCTCGTATCGTTTGATCTGATCAATGACTTCTGCCGCCGTTCCAACTGTCAAATCACGCGCTAATTTGTCTGCTGAAATCATTTTATTATCCGCGATGTCTTGGTCTGTCAGCTTTTCAATCGCTCCTTGAGTAACTGGACGCTTGTTTTGAAACCAAGCGCCAAAATAACAATAAAACTTGGTCAATTCTTGGATCGCCCGATCCGCATCTGCGGCATCCTTGGCGACATATGTATGGTGCAGCAGCATGATTTTGGGTGACTTTTCTGGATGCTGCGCCTTGGCCGCATTAAAACGTTCCATCAAGGATGTGATTTCCTCCATCCCTTGCCACAAAGGCGTGACCTGAACATTGAAATCATTGGCAACGGCGAATTCATGACTGTTTGGATCGCGCGCGGCAATCCAAATCGGTGGGCCATTTTCTTGAACAGGTTTGGGGGCAGATGTGGTTGCGGGAAACTGAAAAAATTCGCCTTCATGCGCATAATCCCCTTGCCACAATTTGCGCAGTGTCGGGGCCGTTTCACGCATTCTTTGCCCTGCTTCCCAGGCGTCCATGCCTGGCATGATCCGTTCATATTCATAGCTATAGGCGCCACGCGCAATTCCAATTTCCAAACGTCCTTTGGTCATCAAATCGGTGGCTGCGGCCTCACCCGCAAGCGCGATGGGGTGCCAAAACGGCGCAATAACAGTACCTGTTCCCAAACGTACATTTTGGGTGTGATGTGCAATATCGACCAGTGACAAAAAGGGGTTTGGCGCAATCGTGAAATCCATGCCGTGATGTTCACCCGTCCAAATGGCGCGCATACCGCCCTGATCCGCCATTTTGCAAAGATCAATGAAATCCGAATATAGGGTTTCATGGCTATCGGTCCCATCGACCCGTTCCATATGCGCAAATAGTGAAAAATCCATCAGACCTCTCCTTGGTGACAGTGCGATATAAATGTTCGCAAGTGTGCATTGACTTCGCCCGCATGGGTCATGGGCATCATATGCGCGGCATCTTTGACAATATGCGCCTGACCCCTGGGACAACATTCCGCCATCTGAATGCTCATCTCAGGTGTTGAGTTTTGCTCTCGCTCGCCTGTGATGAAAAGCGCAGGTTTGTGTAGCGATTGTAATTCGGATGCAGTGGGGCCGTTTTCATTGGCAAACACGGAATACGCGGCACGATACCCGTCCATCGGAACCGCGCGTAGCCAGCGTTCACAGGCCGTCGCCTCGGGTGAGGTCAGATCGTCAAACCAACGCATCAATGTGGATTTGGGATTGACCGAACGCTCATCCCACAACTGCTTGGCCCTTGCACGCACTGCAGCGGATGCCGTTGACGTTCGCTGGTAAATCGCATTCAATGCAACCACGCCAATCACGGCGGGATCCTGTGCCAGCTTCAATGCGATCATTGCGCCCATTGAATGCCCCACAACAACAGTTGGTGCAGTCAGATTGGCACGCACCGCATCGACGTAGTCGGATAATGTGGGCTTAGCTATCTTCACCCCTGCACTGTCACCGTGACCCACCATATCAAACGCGGAAATCCCATAATCCTGCGACAGCGCATCAATCTGCGCTCCCCAGGCTTCCGCGTTCAGCCCCACGCCATGCAAAAGGGTCACGGACGGCCCCTGCCCTGCACAAATCGCGGCAAGAGAGC
This sequence comes from Rhodobacteraceae bacterium HIMB11, assembly GCA_000472185.1. Lineage (GTDB taxonomy): Bacteria > Pseudomonadota > Alphaproteobacteria > Rhodobacterales > Rhodobacteraceae > HIMB11. The sequence continues at coordinate 335,032 of AVDB01000003.1, forward strand.
CGACCCTAGACCGCGGCCGGGTTGTCCAAATCATGGCCCAGATCCTTTAGGTCTTGGTAACGGTCTCCGATACGATGGTGCGGACGACCGGATGTTGCACCCCCGAGGACAACCACAATTTCATCATCACGCGGGGCGTCAGGAATTGAAAATTGGATCGTCAGGTAGTGGGACCGCCGACCCGCATCGTTTTTGTCCATGAGCGGTACCATAATAGGTGCATTCGCCCCACCACGGGTATTGGTAAAGGCCAAGTAAGATTTCGCGCCAACCGCCTCGCGATAGAAATTCCCAAATCGTAGTGTGTGGATCAGTCCCGAAGCATGCTCAACTTCGCCATTCAAACCAACGACTGCTGCCTTTCCATAGGCTTCGATTGCATCACCACTACCAGCAAGCGCAATCATACGCTGTGTCATCATCTCACCCAATTTCGGTCCATAGGCCATAATTTCAGGTTTCAAATCTTCGACAAATCGACCTGCCCAAGGATTGCGAACAACAGCCGCAACCGCGAACATGCGCCACGGCGTTTCCGCGGCGCGATACCCTTCGATCAGCGTTTCTTCGTCATAGGTTACAATTTTGCGAATTTCAGGGTCCATGCCACAATCCTTTGCCTTTCTGGGCAAGGTGCCGCGATAAGCAAAATTTGACAAATTATGAAATATTGGTGTTAGATATAAGTTAAGCTAATATCAAAAAATACGATGACCCGACATCTTCCGCCATTGAACTGGTTTCGCGTTTTCGAAGCCGCTGCAAGACATCAAAAATTCACCGCCGCGGCGGATGAATTGGGCATGACACAATCCGCAGTCAGTCAGCAGATCAGAGCATTGGAAGAACGTCTGGCAACGCAGCTGTTTCTGCGCCAACCCCGTGGTCTGTTGCTAACCGACGCAGGGCGCAAATTACTTCCCAAAGTGAGTTCCTCAATTGAGAATTTAAAAAATGCAACGGACATGTTTGACATTGGTCCCAGTGCTGGAAACCTAACCGTTGCAGCGTCGGTTAGTATTGCGCAGTGGGTTATCGCACCCCATTTGGCCGAATTTTCAAAAACACATACCCACCTGAAAACGCGGATATTGGGAACGATTTGGGCGGATGATTTCAAATCCTCAATAGCAGATGTCGAAGTACGCTTTGGTGCGGCCAGCAACGTTGGTCAAAATGCCAAACGCCTGATGCCTGATGCATTGATCGCGGTTTGCGCGCCCACAACTGATCCTTGGGACATGCTTCCATTGATCGAAGCTGTCGGAACGACAGAGGGTTGGAAAGACTGGCGCGGACAATCGGAAATAGCCTTAAGTACAGAACCAACAATTTTTGTGGACTCATACGGCATTGCGCTTTCCATGGCGGTGAACGGTGTCGGAATTGCCTTGGTCAGTTCACTTCTTGCAAAACCTTTGATCGCACAAGGACGCTTGGTTCAGATTGATCCAACGGAAATCCCATCCTCTGAAGGTTATTTTTTAGCCGTCAGGCAAGAGAATACGCGCGCTTGCGACTTTGCCGATTGGCTGGTTGGAAAGTTGGGCATTGCCACCTAGCCCGTTCATCGCAGGAATGACCACGTATTTGATTTGACGCCCGGATTAGCGTCCTGCTAACCATCCTCCATCAGGTGCCCAGTAGGGAGAATCGGGAAGCCAGTGAAGATCTGGCGCGGGCCCGCCGCTGTGATGGGGACGAAACGTCAAAGACCACTGAGGAAACTTGGGAAGGTGGTGATTTCGGAAGATCCAAAGCCAGAAGACCGGCCTGATGACACAGGTCTGCGATTGGACACCGCAGCACCATCGTCATTGCGGAGGCCAAGCATGAAGAATGCAGACCCAAAGCCTGTCAGCGCGCGCATCTTTGATGATGCCGAACGTCAGGCGTTATACGATATAATCGAAGCACGTCGCGACGTGCGCAACGAATTTCTACCTGATGACATTGAACCTGACGCCTTGATGCGCATCCTACGCGCAGCGCACAACGCGCCATCGGTTGGTTTCATGCAACCGTGGAATTTCATAGTGATCGATGACCCAGCACAGAAACAAAAGGTACACGCAGCATTTGCCGACGCAAATGCCGAAGCGGAACAGATGTTTTCCAAAGATCGGCAGGAAACCTATCGATCACTAAAACTCGAAGGGATCAAAAAATCACCCTTAAACATCATCGTGACCTGTGACCGCGCACGCGGGGGCAAGGTTGTTTGGGGCCGCACCCATGATGCGGCGATGGATGTGTATTCGACAGTTTGCGCGGTTCAAAATCTTTGGCTCGCAGCGCGGGCCGAAGGGATTGGAATTGGATGGGTCAGCATTTTTGAAAAAGACCGCGTGAAGGCGATTTTCAATATCCCAGCGCATGTTGAATTGGTTGCCTATCTTTGCGTCGGATACGTTGAAGAGCTGTTTGATAAACCCGAACTCTCTGCCCGCGGGTGGCGACATCGGATCGACATCAATGATCTAATCATGAAGAATGGATGGACTGACACGGCGAACAACGCCTGATTAGGTGATCCTGTCTTCTACCCTGGTTTGTGGATTGGCAACAAAATCCTTGTCGACAGAAAACGAATGGTCAATTCTGGATCAAGCAGGATAGCGAAGGGATCCCATCTAATGAACGTAAACCCGAAACGCTTTTTATCTAATCTGCATGAATTGCGGCGGATCGGAGCGTCAGGTGTAGGCAAAGGCGTCGTGCGCCCTGCATTTTCGGAAACGGACATAGCCGCACGGGATTGGTTGTGCGCAAAATTTTCTGAAATCGGCTTAACGCCCTACGTCGATCCTGTTGGGAACACATTTGGTTTGGCCCAAGGAAAATCAATCTTGATTGGATCCCACACGGATACACAACCCGAAGGTGGTTGGTTGGATGGAGCCTTGGGGGTTGTGTGCGGTCTGGAACTGGCGCGCGCCGCCATGGAGGCGGGCGGGCCTGCGATTTCTGTCGTCAGTTTTCAGGACGAAGAAGGACGATTTGGCGTTACAACAGGCAGCGCAATTTGGGCAGGCACATTGCCATTGGACCAAGCTGACAATCTGACCGATGCAAATGGCATGACATTCTTGGATGCGCGCAATCGAATGCCAAACCGTGCGAAAGAATTTCTGGATCCAAACATCTTTAGCGGTTTCATTGAATGCCACATTGAACAGGGTCCTTGGCTGCATGAGGCAGCTGAAACAATTGGTGTCGTAACGGACATCGTGGGCATTCGGGATTGCACAATCACGTTTGGCGGGGAACAAAACCACGCAGGGACAACACCCATGCATCGGCGCAAGGATACCTTTCAAGCGCTCAGCCAATTCAGCCAAAAAATTAACCAAAGGTTTCAGAATGTCGTCGTTCCCTGCACGGTGTGGACGATCGGTCATGTTGATCTGCATCCAAATGCGCATTCTGTCGTCCCGGGCCGTTGCTGTTTTTCGATGCAGTGGCGGGACGGCGATATTGCTCGATTAGATCGCATGGAAAAAATCATTCGTGAAACCGTGGATGAAATCGCCACAGAGATGGATATGCAGGTGACTTTTGGTCCCGTTTTGGGCATTAAACCAACCGCCATGGATGATCACCTGCAAGCCATATTGTCCAACGCAGCCGGGAGCGAATGTGCAGGAAAGTGGCGAAAGATGACCTCAGGTGCACTCCATGATGCCGCCAATGTTTCGTCGCTTATGCCAACTGCAATGTTGTTTGTGCCATCCATAAATGGGATCAGTCATGATTTCGCCGAAGACACCAATGAGGCAGATTTAATCGCTGGCCTGATTGTGCTTGCCAAAGCCATTGAGCATTTCGGAAATCAGTAAGTCTGAAAATAATTATATTGACTGATTACGAAATCGGGTTTCTAGTTTTTGTATGAGACCCGAGGATTATGGCACGTGAACTTTGTTCAAAATATATCGTTACTGCGCCGCCTGACTGGATGTGATTTGGTCGCCTAGCAGGCAATACGTTTTTCCACGTCTATGCCAATCACACCCTGGATCCCCTGAATGAAACATGAAAATACCTTTCGTCTTGCCAGCGATATTGGCGGTACATTTACAGATACCGTTTTAATTGATGCAAATGACACGATTGTGGCGACAACAAAAACGCCAACCACTCCCAGGGCACCTGCGGAAGGTGCATTATTAGGTGCGCAGCACGTGATGCAGGCTGCGGGCATTGAGTGGCATCAGGTCAGCGGTAAAATTCATGGCACAACGCTTGCGACCAATGCGCTCATCGAACGGCGGGGGGCGAAAGTTGCGACAATAACAACCGCGGGGTTTCGCGATATTTTAGAAATCGCTAACGAACGTCGCTATAGCCAGTACGCAATTAACATCGAAAAACCTGACCTGCTTGTCCCACGTCAGCTTTCGTACACCATCGCAGGTCGGATGAATGCAGCTAGAGAAGAGCTAATCACGCTCGACAGCGCCGCGATACCCGCACTCGCTGCTGAGCTTCGCGGGCAAAACGTACAGGCAGTCGCAATCTGTTTGATGCATGCCTATGCCAATCCAACACACGAACAAACGTTGGGTACAGAACTGCGCAAACTATTGCCAGGTGTTGAAATATCACTCAGCCATGAGGTCAGCCCAGAGGCCCGTGAATTTGATCGCCTTTGCACCACAATTGCAAACGCCTACATCCAACCCTTAATGAAAACCTACCTCAGTGACTTTGAGGCACGTTTTATGGAACACGGGTTAACCTGTCCAATCTTGATGATGACCGCGGGCGGGGGGATGACCACACTTGACACAGCCGCGCGGCTGCCAATTCGGTTGGTGGAAAGCGGACCCGCAGGCGGTGCAATTTTGGCGGCGCGCATCGCCAAAGAAATATCGGAAAAAAATGTCCTGTCTTTTGACATGGGTGGCACGACGGCCAAACTTTGTCTGATCGACGACTACCGCCCCCAAACCGCTCGAAAATTTGAAATTTCACGGGCTGAACGTTTTATCAAAGGCTCTGGAATGCCCGTTCGTATCCCCGTGATCGAAATGATTGAAATTGGTGCAGGCGGAGGATCGATTGCCACGGTTGATCGCTTAGACCGCCTGCAAATTGGCCCCGAAAGCGCGGGGTCAGAGCCAGGTCCAGTCGCCTTTGGCAAGGGTGGAACAGAGCCAACCGTAACAGATGCAGACATTGCAATGGGCCTGATTGAACCAGGCCGCTTTGCCGAAGGGCGACTAACGATCGATCGCAGTGCTGCCGAAATAGCCATTGATCATAAAATCTCAAAACCGTTAAAGATAAATGCGCAAGGCGCGGCGTTCGCAATTAGCGAAATCGTTGATGAAAACATGGCAAGTGCAGGAAGAATGCACGCCGTTGAGTCGGGCAAAGATATTTCATCGCGCCTTATGATTGCCTTTGGTGGAAATGGCCCGCTGCATGCAACGCGTGTTGCGAGGCGCGCGCAAGTACGCAGAATTTTGATCCCGAATAATCCGGGCGTCGGATCCGCGGTTGGATTTCTTTATGCGCCTGTGTCCTTTGAAATCATACGGTCGCGATACACAACTTTAGACAATCTCGACCCCAATGCCATCGACGCATTTTTGAATGATCTAGAAACAGAAGCGGTCGCAGTTGTTCTTTCTGGTGCGCCCAAAAGTGATCTGCACACACGTCGTGTTGCCTTTATGCGCTATCACGGTCAGGGCCATGAAATCGAAATTGAATTGCCTAATTCTGCGCTCACTCAGGCGGCCCTTGCAGACTTAAAAAATCATTTCGAACTGGAATATAGCCGTCAGTTCAGTCGCATTGTGCCAGGTATGACAATTGAAATACTAAATTGGGGTGTGACCGTATCATCGCATGCGCCCACACTTAAACCAGCACTCCGAACAGCCGAAAATCGGATAAGAGAGGCAACTGAATTTCGCGAAATAACCTGTGACGTAATTGGGGAAACAATACTGGCAGGTGTTTTTGATCGGGCGGATTTGCAGTCAGGTGAGCAAATCATTGGCCCTGCTCTTATTCTCGAAGCCCAAACCACAACATTGGTCAGTGCCGATTTTTCCGCATTCATAGATCTTGGCGGGAACATTTGGATGACACGGACACAGGAGGCCACGGGATGAGTGTGCAAAAAACGCGTCTACAGGTGATGTGGAACAGATTGCTGGCCGTGGTCGAAGAACAAGGTCAGGCCCTTATTCGCGCAGCCTTTAGTCCGATTGTAAGAGAATGCGGTGACATTTCAGCAGGCATTTTTGATTATAAAGGCCGCATGTTAGCTCAGGCTGTGACTGGCACCCCAGGTCACATCAATACTATGGCAGAGGCCGTCAAAACGCTCCGCGCGAGTTTCCCAATTCAAGACATGAAACCAGGGGACATTTACATGACAAATGACCCATGGATTGCATCAGGTCATTTAAATGATTTCCTACTTTTGATGCCCGTTTTTTATGATGAACGTGTGATCGGGTTTACCTCTTGTACATCACACCTCGTCGATTTGGGTGGACAGGGAATGGGCCCAGAGGGCTCGGACATTTATGACGAAGGGTTGCTCATTCCGCCATGCAAACTGGTAGATCAAGGTGACATCAACTCGCTCTTGCTCGAGATAGTAAAGGCCAATTCCCGCGAACCAATCGCAAATGAAGGGGACATCTATGCCTTAATCGCTTGTTGCGAAGCAGGGGCAGATCGTTTGATCCAAATGATGGATGAATTCCAAATTACGGATTTAAAAATATTGTCCGAATACATCATTGAAACATCAAAACAGGGCACGTTATCCGCGATCCAAGACCTGCCCAAAGGGACATGGAAAAGCGTCCTGCGCGTTGACGGTTATGATGCGGAAATCGAACTGCACGCTGCACTTACGATATCCGAAGACGGTTTGTTACTGGATTTTGCAGGAACAGCTGGATGCACCAATAAAGGGATCAATGTACCCCTGAATTATGCCACAGCCTATTCTGTTTTTGCACTGCGTTGCATTATCGGGTTCGACATTCCAAACAATGCTGGATCGTTAGAGCCATTTCGCGTCATTGCACCCAAAGGCTGCATTTTAAACGCACAGCCCCCTGCCCCTGTTGCCATGCGTCACACCTTGGGTCAGATGACGCCTGATTTGGTATATGGCTGCCTTTCACAGGCACTTCCCGACATGGTCCCTGCAGAGGGGGCGTCCTGCATGTACGATCTGCCCATGCGGCATACGGCAGATGCGGTGGATCGTGGCTATACACAATTTGCGGTCGAACTTGTGTTCAACGGTGGGACAGGCGCGCGCCCGCATCTTGATGGGCTTTCGACCACTGCATTTCCAAGCGGTGTGTGGGGCAGTCAAATTGAAACGACCGAAGCTGTTGCGCCCGTGATTTTTCACAAACGCGAATTGCGAACAGATAGCGGAGGCGCAGGAAAATATCGCGGCGGGTTAGGACAGCGGGTCGAGGTCAGCTCGGCCATAGATCAGGATTTCATGGTCTTTTTGTCGGTCGAACGCATTCTGAACCCAGCCGAGGGACGAAATGGCGGACACGCTGGTGCCGCGGGGCGCATCAGAATTGGTGAAAACGGGTCGGATATCGCCGGTAAGGGCGAACTGCGCGTAGAACATGGAAAGACATTGATCTTTGATACACCTGGCGGAGGTGGCTTTGGTGATCCTAGTGAACGTGACCCTGAAAAAGTGGCATTTGATCTATCAGCGGGTGTCATCAGTGATGCAGCCGCAAGAACAGTATACGGGAAGCGCTCATGACACACCCCGCCAAACATATCGCAGGCATGGCGCCTTACGCGTTATCTAAATTCGACATTCCCAACGGTAAGCGCCTGATTTCTCTGTCCCAGAATGAAAGCATGCGCGCACCATCACCCATGATCAATGATGCCATAGACCGCATGATCAATAACGGTGCACTGTACCCTGATCCAGAGTGGACGGATCTTCGTTCTGCCTTGGCTGAGGTACATGGGATCGATGCGGATGCCATACTCTGTGGAACAGGGTCATTGGATTTGATCGGCCGCATAGCACATGTTTTTGCGGGTCCGACACGGTCGATTTTGGCCCCTGAGCATGCCTATCCCTTTTTTCGGTCTGCGGCCGAAATGTCAGGCGCACGGTTTGATACCGCACCCGAAAAGAATGCTGTCGTCGATGCGGATACCCTTTTGCAAAATGTAAGACCGGATACGGGAATTATATTCATTGCCAATCCCGCAAACCCAACAGGCACGCGCATTCCCAAACGTGAATTACAGCGCCTCCGCAAAAATTTACGCGATGATATCCTATTGGTTATTGATGAGGCATACGGCGAATTTGCAGACCATTTAGATGAACCCACATTCGACATGGTTTCGGAAAATACGGCGGTTTTGCGCACGCTTTCCAAGGCTTACGGCATGGCGGGATATCGTGTTGGATGGGGCGTATTTGCGCCCACAATTCGGGCCGAATTACAAAAGGTCATGAACCCAAACAACATCGCTTACCTTTCGCAAGTGGCCGCCGTGGCGGCAATCACAGATCAGGCATATATGCGCGAAACATGTGAACGCACTGCTGAAATGGCAGCAGCGGCAACGCATGAACTCAGCACTGTGGGATTCAAGGTTTATGAGAGTTTTACCAATTTTATTCTGATCGACCTGAAAACCGCAGATCATGCAATTTCAGCAGAAACGATGTTGCTGTCAGAGGGTGTGGTTTTGCGTAGCCAAGCGGGCGCAGGACTGCCCCATTGTTTGCGCATGACATTGGGACAGCAGGAGGATGTGTCCTTCGCCATCGAAATTTTGAAAAAGTGGAAACAGGAGAACCCTGATGCATAATTCACGTGGCAGAGCGCGATTTGGAGTTTTGGTTCCCTTCACCAATTCAAATCTTGAACCAGATATGGCCCTTTTGCGCCCAGACGGTGTATCAATGCACTTCGCCAGAATGGGAGGATATGACGCCGATGAAATCCCTGACGAAGCACAGATGCAGGGATTGGGTGCCGCGGATCTGGAAGAGCCGCTGGCCTTGCTGTCAGGAGTTAAGCCTGATGTTATTCTTTACGGCTGCACATCTGCGACCCTGACGCATGGGCCCGAATTTGACCGTGCCCTGACAGCCAAGATCAAACAAGACAGTGGCGCACAAACGGTGACCGCAGCGGGGAGTTTGGTTCAGGCGCTTCAGGCGATCGGAGCAAAAACCATTGGTTTCGCATCTCCCTATGTGCCCAATATCAACGATATGGCCATCGATTTTTTGGAACGCTCAGGCATAAAAACGATTGCCCGATCAGAGGTTCAAGAAACCCTCGATAATGACGGTCAGGGCGGCCTAACACCTGATCGTGTATACGAACTTGGATGCGGCGCAGAACATAAAAATGCAGACGCGATTGTTTTGTCATGCACCGACATGCGATCGGTTGAGGTAATCGATGCGTTGGAGGAAAGATTGGGAAAACCAGTCGTAACCTCAAATCAGGCCATGCTGTTCACCTGCCTTCAAAAACTTCAGATGACTGACGTGATTGATGGGTATGGTTCATTACTTAGACGGGTGTACGGATGAAGTTCAAGGATATTGCCGAATTTGCGCTTGGCCACATTGAACCAGATGCGCAAACGTTAAAAGTTGCCAGTTTGCTATTGATTGATACATTGGGTGTCGCCGCGGGCGCTGCAAATATGCACGCAGGCGTGATCGCACGAAACTATGCAGCCCGCTTTATGACATCAACCCAGAAACGCGACAGTGCCCATATGCTGTTTGACGGACGCGAGGTCTCGATCACGGGTGCGGCCTTTGCCATGGCAACACAAATCGATAATTTGGATGCACATGACGGGTATAACCCGACCAAGGGACATATTGGATGCGCTGTTGTCCCTGCCCTCTGCGCACTTGGTGAACAAATCCCTGACCTCTCAGGGCGTGACGCGCTGATCGCGCTGATTGTTGCCTATGAAATTGCGGCACGTGCGGGCATCGCCCTTCATGCAACGGTTGATGATTATCACACATCTGGGGCTTGGAATGCACTGGGGGTCGTTGCGCTGGCAAGTCGATTACGGCGGCACGATTTGGAAACATTTCGACATGCACTTGGCATTGCAGAATACCATGGCCCGCGCAGTCAAATGATGCGGGAAATTGCCAACCCAACCATGCTGCACGATGGATCGGGGATGGGGGCAATGGTTGGGGCGATGGCCGCGTTCTTGGCAGAAGAAGGATTTCAAGGCGCACCTGCGATCACAGTTGAACAAGCGTCAGAATATTGGTCGGATCTTGGGGCAAATTTCACGATAAATCAAAACTACATTAAACCCTATCCTATTTGTCGATGGGCACACGCCGCGATTGATGCGCTTGGCTCAATACTGGATCAGCACGATTTGGATAATCAGGATATTGCCCACATCGAAGTGCGCACGTTTTCGCAAGCAGCGGCATTATTTCAAGGGATGCCGGACACCAGTTCGCAGGCGCAATACTCATTGCCATTCGCATTGGCAGTTCGGCTGTTGCATGGTGAAATCGCACCAGATCATATTCAAGGTCCAGCGTTAGGCGATCCACAGATCAAGAGTATTTTGGCAAAGATCAACGTCAGCGAGGTCGAAAAACACGCGCGCCGCTTTCCTGCAGGACGTTGGTCCGATGTAACAGTTACCTTGAAAAACGGAGATGTCCTGCATTCTGGCGATGTTCACGCACGCGGTGGCCCAGAAGCGCCAATGGACATGAGCGAAATTGAACGTAAATTTGAAACCATGACGGCACGTATGGATGCACCACGTCGTCATCAAATTTGGCAAATGACCGACAAATTTTTGGATGAAAACACCCCGTTTTCTGAATTATTAACCCTACTACATCCGCCAATCGAGGAACAGCATGCGTAAACCAACCAAAGTATTGTTGCATAATGACCGTACCCACGATCTTGCCGATAAACTTAAAGAACGGTTTCCAACCATCGAAATTGGCGAATGCAACACATATGAAAACCTGCCCGATGTGATTGCAACGTTTGAACCTGATGTTGTCTACGCCATTCGATTTGCGGGATCAGATGGATATCCGGTTGCCGCCTTTTTTGCAGAAAACGGACCGCGCTGGATCGCAAATGGGGGTGCGGGCACAGATCATTTGGGCACATGGGATCCAAAACGCACAACTGTCACCAACGCCGCGGGTGTCGCAGCCGACATGATGGCGGAATACGTGTTGGGGTGTTTTTTGCATTTTTCGTTGGATGTACCCGGATTGCAGGCCGATAAAGCAGCCAGCATTTGGCGTCCACGTTTTGTCACGCCGCTAAAGGGCAAAACAATATTAATAGTTGGTTTGGGACACACAGGCAGATCAATTGCCGCGCACGCCAAAGCATTTGGAATGACAGTTCTAGGCACGCGCATGCGCCCAACTAAGATGGACAACATTGATCAGGTTTATCCGTCTGTTCAGTTATTGGACGTGCTTCCACAGGCAGATTTTGTTGCGGTCTCAACTCCACTTACCGATCAAACGCGCGGACTAATCGGTCAAAATGAAATCGGCGCGATGAAATCGGGCGTCATTTTGGCCGATGTCTCGCGTGGCGGAGTGATTGACCCGTCTGCCCTGCTGAGCGCCCTTCAATCGGGTAAAATCGCGGGTGCGTGGCTAGATGTGTTTGAAACCGAACCATTGCCTAGCGACAGCCCATTTTGGGACCTGAATAATATCATTCTGTCACCACATTGCTCAGCGGTTCACGATCAATGGGAACAGGACTCCTTTGATCTGTTCCTTGATAATCTACAGAATTGGGAAAACGATGATCCGTTATTCAATATTGTCGACCCAAACCGAGGTTACTGAGCCCTAAAATACGTCTCTATTTCAACCATGTTGCA